>NZ_JBWBQN010000001.1:0-1657500 GCF_056279025.1 Pseudomonas sp. TE3910 | reverse complement strand
CCTGCGATAAGCTTCGGGGAGTCGGCAAACAGACTTTGATCCGGAGATCTCTGAATGGGGGAACCCACCTAGGATAACCTAGGTATCTTGTACTGAATACATAGGTGCAAGAGGCGAACCAGGGGAACTGAAACATCTAAGTACCCTGAGGAAAAGAAATCAACCGAGATTCCCTTAGTAGTGGCGAGCGAACGGGGACTAGCCCTTAAGTTGATTTGAGATTAGCGGAACGCTCTGGAAAGTGCGGCCATAGTGGGTGATAGCCCTGTACGCGAAAATCTCTTATCAATGAAATCGAGTAGGACGGAGCACGAGAAACTTTGTCTGAATATGGGGGGACCATCCTCCAAGGCTAAATACTACTGACTGACCGATAGTGAACTAGTACCGTGAGGGAAAGGCGAAAAGAACCCCGGAGAGGGGAGTGAAATAGATCCTGAAACCGTATGCGTACAAGCAGTGGGAGCCTACTTTGTTAGGTGACTGCGTACCTTTTGTATAATGGGTCAGCGACTTATATTCAGTGGCGAGCTTAACCGAATAGGGGAGGCGTAGCGAAAGCGAGTCTTAATAGGGCGTTTAGTCGCTGGGTATAGACCCGAAACCGGGCGATCTATCCATGGGCAGGTTGAAGGTTAGGTAACACTGACTGGAGGACCGAACCGACTACCGTTGAAAAGTTAGCGGATGACCTGTGGATCGGAGTGAAAGGCTAATCAAGCTCGGAGATAGCTGGTTCTCCTCGAAAGCTATTTAGGTAGCGCCTCATGTATCACTGTAGGGGGTAGAGCACTGTTTCGGCTAGGGGGTCATCCCGACTTACCAAACCGATGCAAACTCCGAATACCTACAAGTGCCGAGCATGGGAGACACACGGCGGGTGCTAACGTCCGTCGTGAAAAGGGAAACAACCCAGACCGTCAGCTAAGGTCCCAAAGTCATGGTTAAGTGGGAAACGATGTGGGAAGGCTTAGACAGCTAGGAGGTTGGCTTAGAAGCAGCCACCCTTTAAAGAAAGCGTAATAGCTCACTAGTCGAGTCGGCCTGCGCGGAAGATGTAACGGGGCTCAAACCATGCACCGAAGCTACGGGTGTCACTTAGGTGACGCGGTAGAGGAGCGTTCTGTAAGCCTGTGAAGGTGAGTTGAGAAGCTTGCTGGAGGTATCAGAAGTGCGAATGCTGACATGAGTAACGACAATGGGAGTGAAAAACTCCCACGCCGAAAGACCAAGGTTTCCTGCGCAACGTTAATCGACGCAGGGTTAGTCGGTCCCTAAGGCGAGGCTGAAAAGCGTAGTCGATGGAAAACAGGTTAATATTCCTGTACTTCTGGTTATTGCGATGGAGGGACGGAGAAGGCTAGGCCAGCTTGGCGTTGGTTGTCCAAGTTTAAGGTGGTAGGCTGAGATCTTAGGTAAATCCGGGATCTTAAGGCCGAGAGCTGATGACGAGTGCTCTTTAGAGCGCGAAGTGGTTGATGCCATGCTTCCAAGAAAAGCTTCTAAGCTTCAGATAACCAGGAACCGTACCCCAAACCGACACAGGTGGTTGGGTAGAGAATACCAAGGCGCTTGAGAGAACTCGGGTGAAGGAACTAGGCAAAATGGCACCGTAACTTCGGGAGAAGGTGCGCCGGTGAGGGTGAAGGACTTGCTCCGTAAGCCCATGCCGGTCGAAGATACCAGGCCGCTGCGACTGTTTATTAAAAACACAGCACTCTGCAAACACGAAAGTGGACGTATAGGGTGTGACGCCTGCCCGGTGCCGGAAGGTTAATTGATGGGGTTAGCTAACGCGAAGCTCTTGATCGAAGCCCCGGTAAACGGCGGCCGTAACTATAACGGTCCTAAGGTAGCGAAATTCCTTGTCGGGTAAGTTCCGACCTGCACGAATGGCGTAACGATGGCGGCGCTGTCTCCACCCGAGACTCAGTGAAATTGAAATCGCTGTGAAGATGCAGTGTATCCGCGGCTAGACGGAAAGACCCCGTGAACCTTTACTATAGCTTTGCACTGGACTTTGAATTTGCTTGTGTAGGATAGGTGGGAGGCTTTGAAGCGTGGACGCCAGTTCGCGTGGAGCCATCCTTGAAATACCACCCTGGCAACTTTGAGGTTCTAACTCAGGTCCGTCATCCGGATCGAGGACAGTGTATGGTGGGTAGTTTGACTGGGGCGGTCTCCTCCTAAAGAGTAACGGAGGAGTACGAAGGTGCGCTCAGACCGGTCGGAAATCGGTCGTAGAGTATAAAGGCAAAAGCGCGCTTGACTGCGAGACAGACACGTCGAGCAGGTACGAAAGTAGGTCTTAGTGATCCGGTGGTTCTGTATGGAAGGGCCATCGCTCAACGGATAAAAGGTACTCCGGGGATAACAGGCTGATACCGCCCAAGAGTTCATATCGACGGCGGTGTTTGGCACCTCGATGTCGGCTCATCACATCCTGGGGCTGAAGCCGGTCCCAAGGGTATGGCTGTTCGCCATTTAAAGTGGTACGCGAGCTGGGTTTAGAACGTCGTGAGACAGTTCGGTCCCTATCTGCCGTGGACGTTTGAGATTTGAGAGGGGCTGCTCCTAGTACGAGAGGACCGGAGTGGACGAACCTCTGGTGTTCCGGTTGTCACGCCAGTGGCATTGCCGGGTAGCTATGTTCGGAAGAGATAACCGCTGAAAGCATCTAAGCGGGAAACTTGCCTCAAGATGAGATCTCACTGGAGCCTTGAGCTCCCTGAAGGGCCGTCGAAGACTACGACGTTGATAGGTTGGGTGTGTAAGTGCTGTGAGGCATTGAGCTAACCAATACTAATTGCCCGTGAGGCTTGACCATATAACACCCAAGCAATTTGCGTCGAAATGACCAGATTGCGGTGTTGTGAAGACGAAACGAACCGAAAGTTTGCGACTCACAACTATCACATACCCGATTTGCTGGAGCGTCGAAAGACGGTCTGGTACACAGAATTTCTTGACGACCATAGAGCATTGGAACCACCTGATCCCATCCCGAACTCAGCAGTGAAACGATGCATCGCCGATGGTAGTGTGGGGTTTCCCCATGTGAGAGTAGGTCATCGTCAAGATTAAATTCCGAAACCCCTATCTGCACATGCAGGTAGGGGTTTTGTCTTTGTGGCTTTGAAAAGTTGCCGGTTTTTGCGGGCAAAAAAAACCACCCATCACGGGTGGTTTGCTGTTCGCTACGTGCGATTTAGTCGCCGTAATACTCGCAGCCGCTGGTGCAGGTTTCATGAATGCGGACCTTGGAAAGCTCCGGCAGCAACGGCTTGACCTGGTCCCAGATCCACTTGGCAATCACCTCGCTGGTAGGATTCTCCAGGCCAGGGATGTCGTTCAGGTAATTGTGGTCGAGTTGTTCATAGAGCGGCTTGAAGATCGCCTTGATCTCGGAAAAGTCGCGGATCCAGCCTGTATGAGGATCGAGAGGGCCGGTCAGGTGCAGTGCGACCTTGAACGAGTGGCCATGCAGGCGCCCGCACTTATGCCCGTCTGGTACGTGCGGCAGGCGGTGGGCGGATTCGAACGTGAATTCTTTGAAAATTTCCACGGTGTCTATAACTCTTAGAAGCGATGCTGGCGAGCAGTTTAACAGCAAGGCTAGTGCAGTGGTTGCAGACGCTCATGTAGCTTGCCGGTTTCTACCCATTCAAGAAACTCGTCACCCAGACGTTGGCTTTCAGCCATTGCCTTGTGCCAGTAGCGTTGTCGCGCAGTCGCATCACCGATGAAACGTTTGAAATCGCTGCGATCGGGTAATTTGCCGTATGGCAGGCTGGCCAGGTACTGCGCTGAAGGTGCCACTAACAGCACATTTTTCAGATGCTCGGCATTGCCTCGCCGCCAAGGCAGGGCTTTGTCGAACCAGCCAGGTACAACCTTATCAGTGAAGTGCGGGTACAGGACTATGTCGTCACCGTTGTAGGGTAAGTCGAGGTGGTAATCGAGTAGGCCACCATCGCGAAAGGTCCCGCGGCCGACACCTGGTATGTCGCGTACGCCTTCCATCACCATTGGAATCGAGCCAGAAGCCAGCAGGGCTTGGCGTAGATTGGTGGTACTCAGCGGCAGCAACCGTGACGGAAAGTCGTTCAGTGGCTGTAGAGGCGGAGTAAGGCGGGCATCATGGAGGATGATCCGTTCAAAATGCCGAGCCAAGCGCGAGCGCCCGAGTAGATTGTCGGCAATCACAGCGGATAGCCCTGCGCCCAATCGAGCGCGCTGATCGTGCGCGAGCAAGCCATGGCTCTTGACCAGCATGATATTCAGTCGATAGAGCGGATTGTCGAGGATCTGTGCATCGCGTCCTTCAAGCAGCGCATCAAGCATTCGATGACAACTCAGGCTGACGTCCTCCTGGGTTACACCTTTTGGAAAGTCCAGGGCTGTGTACAGCGCCCCTAGACGGCGTAGCGCTTGCGCAGGCTGGGGGAGGCAGGCACTGGCGAAGCGCCAGGAGCCAATAGAGGCGCCGATCAATGACCGTTCACGCGGGGCTGAAGGTAGCCATTGCCCGAACAATGCCAGATCAAGGCCCTGAATACCGAGTGCTTTTGGGCCACCCGCAGCGCCGGGCACGATGCCCACATCCGCTGCCTGCAAGGGGCGCTGACGTAACCTGGCAAAGGCTTGCGTGCCTGCTTTGAAGGTTAGCGCCGGATACTTGATATGGATCGCACTCATACGGACCTCGCAGTCAGAGGCGCTGATTATAGAGAACGCCAGGCATTAGCGGGGTAGTGCTGCGCTATCATGGGGCCAGCCATTTTCAGTTTGAATTAAGTCCAGTTCGTTATTCTGCTCCCCGTGGACAAGATTAACCTTTATGGAGATGCACTATGAAAACGTTGACTGCCCTGTTCGCCACCGCTGCCCTTGCCCTGACCGCCAACATTGCCATGGCGAAAGACCTGGGGCCGGACCAAGCGATGAAGCTGGTTCAGGAGAACAAGATTCAGTCCTTCGAGAAGCTCAACGCTGCCGCCTTGGCCAAGCACCCAGGTGCAACGGTGACGGACACTGAACTGGAAGACGTCTACGGCCGTTACATCTATAAGGTCGAACTGCGTGATGCCCAGAACGTAGAGTGGGATGTGGACCTGGATGCCACTACCGGTGCAGTCCTCAAGGACCATCAGGACAAGTGATGAAACACGTTTCTCGAACGGGCTTGGCGCTGCTGCTCATACTGTCAGCGTACTGTGCGCAAGTGCTGGCCCGTGACCTTGATCAGGATGAAGCTCTGCATTTACGTCAGCAGGGCGTCATCCTGCCGCTCGAGCAGTTGATGCAACAAGCCCTGGGCCGACATCCCGGGGCGAGGCTGTTGGAGGCCGAGTTGGAGGAGAAACACAACCAGTATGTCTATGAAGTGGAATTGCTGACCACCGAAGGTGTCGTGCGTGAAATCAAACTCGATGCGGCCACCGGTGCGCTGCTCAAAGATGAGGAAGACGACTGATGCGTTTGCTACTGGTCGAGGACAATGTTCCACTGGTCGATGAGCTGACCGCGGGTCTACAGCGTCAGGGCTACGCAGTCGATTGGCTGGCTGACGGGCGTGATGCGGTGTATCAAGGCGCGAGCGAGCCCTATGACGCGATCATTCTGGACCTTGGCCTGCCCGGGCTGCCTGGGCTTGAGGTTCTGGCACAGTGGCGTTCCGGCGGGCTGGCTACGCCTGTTCTGATCCTGACGGCCCGCGATTCCTGGGCTGAGCGTATTGAAGGGCTCAAGGCTGGAGCCGATGATTACCTGACCAAGCCTTTTCACCCCGAAGAACTGCAACTGCGCATTCAGTCGTTGTTGCGTCGTGCGCGTGGCCTGGCCAACCAGCCAAAGCTGGAGTCGGCGGGTTTGCACCTGGATGAAGGTCGCCAGTGCGTGACGCGCAATGGTGAAGACGTGCAACTGACGGCGGCTGAGTTTCGGTTGTTACGCTACTTTATGCTGCACCCTCAGCAGATCCTTTCGAAGAGCCACCTGGCTGAGCACCTCTACGATGGTGAAACCGAGCGCGACTCCAATGTTCTGGAGGTTCATGTCAATCACCTGCGTCGCAAGCTCGGTCGCAGTGTGATCGAAACCCGCCGTGGTCAAGGCTACCGCTTCGGTGGAGTGGGGCAGTGAAGTCGATTCAGGCGCGTTTGAGCCTCGGCCTGGTTGGCGTATTGGTCGTCGTGGGGTTGGTGCTGGCTCAGTTGAGTTTGTGGTTGTTCGAGGTCGGGCTGCAACGCTACCTGGAAACCGGATTGCGCAAAGAGAGTGAGAACCTTCTGGTTGCATTGGGGCGCGGCCAGTCCGGCCTGGAGCTGGATGAGCGACGGGTATCCTCTGCATACAAACGGCCATTTTCCGGCTATTACTTCCGCGTTGATTTCGAGGGCGGCAGTTGGCGGTCCCGGTCCCTGTGGGACATGGACATGCCCATGCCGAAAACCCCAGGCTTGCACGCGGGGCTTCAGCTTGGCCCTGAGGGGCAGCAGCTGCTGGTACTGCGGGCAGACTATCGACGCCTGGGCCAACTGATTTCCATCAGCGTGGCGCAAGACTACACCCCCGTACGCGATGGCTTTCGGCGCATGCAGCAGATCGGATTGGGAATGGGGCTGATAGCCCTGTTGCTGGTCCTGATACTTCAGCGAATAACCGTTACCCGATCCCTGCGGCCTCTGGAGCGTACGCGTGAACAGATTGCCCAGCTCCAGCAGGGCAAGCGCTCTCAGCTCGATACGCAAGTGCCGACAGAGCTGGAGCCTCTGGTTGCGCAGATCAACCACCTGCTGGCCCACACTGAAGACAGCCTCAGGCGTTCACGAAATGCCTTGGGAAACCTTGGGCATGCACTCAAGACGCCCCTCGCGGTGTTGCTCAGCCTGGCCTCCAGCGAGAAGCTCAACGATCACCCCGAAATCCGTGAACAGTTGCGTGAGCAACTTGAGCAGATTCAGCAACGGTTGGGGCGGGAACTGAACCGTGCGAGGTTGGCAGGTGATGCCTTGCCAGGGGCTCAGTTCGATTGTGATGCCGAACTGCCAGGGCTGCTTTCAACCTTGAACATGATTCATGGCCAGGCGCTTATCCTCAACCATGTCTCGGCGCCGGGCCTGCTCTTGCCCTGGGACCGTGAAGACTTGTTGGAGCTCCTCGGCAACCTTCTGGATAACGCCTGCAAGTGGGCTTTCGCAGAGGTGTGCGTCACTATTCAGGAGTGTGCCGAGGGTTATGTGCTGTGGGTCGACGACGATGGCCCGGGTATCGCGGAACATTTGCGTGATGAGGTGTTAAACCGCGGTGCTCGGTTGGACGAGCAGGTCGATGGTCATGGCCTGGGGTTGGGCATTGTGCGCGATATCGTCGACGCCTGGGGCGGGCGCATGAGCTTGCAGGACAGTCCCATGGGAGGATTGCGTGTCAGTATTGAGTTGCCACGCCAAGGCAAGCGGCAGGTCGCCCCGTAGCGGCTGGGCAGCCGCTACGGGGTAGGTTGTCACACCCGGAACTGATCCATCAGGCCTTGCTGCTGGTTGGCCAGGCTGTTGAGTGACTGGCTGACCCGTGCCGACTCATTGGCCTGACCGGCCAACGATTCGGTAACGTCGCGAATGGTTGCGACGTTGTTGTTGATCTCTTCGGCTACCGCACTTTGCTCCTCGGCCGCGCTGGCAATCTGCAGGTTCATGTCGGTGATGACCGTGACGGCATCACCGATCTGGCGCAGGGCGATGACGGCTTGGCTGACGTGTTCGACGCTGCCCTGGGCCTGGCGGTGGCTGCTGTCCATCGCGCCCACCACGTCGTGCGTACCGGCCTGGAGCTGTTCGATGACCTGACGGGTTTCTTCGACCGACTCCTGAGTACGTCGCGCCAGGTTGCGCACTTCATCAGCGACAACGGCGAAGCCACGACCGGCTTCACCCGCCCGGGCCGCCTCGATGGCCGCGTTCAGGGCCAGCAGGTTGGTCTGCTCGGCGATCGAGCGAATCACTTCCAGCACCGAGCCAATCTTTTCACTGTTTTCGGCCAGGCCTTCGACTTGGCGCATGGCAGAGCTCATATCGGCCGCCAGGGTGTCGATGCTGCTGGTTGTCAGGTCGATAACTGCCAGGCCCTGGCGGGTGGCCTGATCCGCCTCGCGGGCCGCTTGAGCGGCTTGTGCTGCGCTGCGAGCGACGTCCTGCGCGGTGGCACTCATCTCGTGGGAGGCGGTAGCCACCTGGTCGACCTGGCGGTACTGCTGTTCCATGCCGGCACTGGTCTGGCTGGCAATCGCCGAAGACTGGTCGGCAGTATTACGGGCTGCCTGAACCGACTGTTTGACCTCTGCAATGGTCGGCTGCAACTTGTCCAGGAAACGGTTGAACCAGCCGGCCAACTCACCCAGCTCATCACGTTTGTCGTAGTTCAGGCGGCGGGTCAGGTCGCCTTCGCCACTGGCAATGTCCTTGAGCATCGCTGCAACACCGAGGATAGGGCGGGTGACGCTGCGGGCCATCAACCAGACGAGTAGCAGGCCCACCAGTGCCGCCAGCAGGCCAAGCCCCAGCTCGATCAAGGTGCCGCTGGTGTTGCGTTGATCCAGCTCCGCTTTAAGTGCTTCGGCCGGGCCTGTCAGTGCGCTTTCAGGCACATCCAGTAATACGCCCCATGACTTGGCGCCTGGGATGGGGGCAAACGATGCCAGTACCTTCAAGCGGTTGTTGTGGTGGATGCTGTGCATGGCGCTGGTATCGGCCAGCAGGCGAACCAGTTCGGCGCCGTTGGCGCTGTCGACCTGTTCAAAGCGCTGGGCCAGTTTGCTCGCGTCAGGGCTGTAGCCTGCCAACAGGCCGACAGGGCTGAGGATCCCGACCTGGGTACGGCCTTCATACAGGCTGCGGCTGGCTTGCTGGCTGAGCCCTTGCAGGCTGTTGAGATTGATGTCGACTGAGAGAGAGGCAACGACCTTGTCGGCCACGATCAGCGGGTAGACGATGCTGGTCATCAGCACCTGTTGACCGTTGATCTCATAAAAGTACGGTTCAACCACGCACGGTTGGCGAGTGCTGCGTGGGCAGGCGAACCAGGTGTTGGCGGGTTCCCCGCTCGGGCCGACGCTGGTGTCGTTGATGTCATGTTCGGGCAATGCCATGGACACCAGATTGCCTGGTGTTGGCTGTGACCAGTACAGCGCAAAACGACCTGTTTCGTTACTGCCCAAGTCCTTCTGGCCAATGAACAGCGCGTCTTTGTTATCCAGTGCATTGGGGTCGAAGACGAGCGACAGGCCCAGCAGTTCGGGGTTTGCCTGCAATGCCGAGCGCACTTGGCGGGTCATGTCTTCACGCAGGTCGAACGCATCCAGGAAGCGCTTTTCGGACTGCTCGCGCAGGAACAGGACCTGGCGGGCGAAACCGGCACCGTACTGGTAGGCGTCCATGAATTGACGACGGATGCTTGAGGCCTGGACTTCGCCCTGAGACTCGATGCGAGCCTGGGCAGCTTCAGTCAGCATCTGCATGCTGCTGGCCTTGACCAGGTCGGAGTTGTGTTCCATGCGGTACAACGAAAGTCCTACCAGCAGGGTGACAATGCTCGCGAGGCAAAGTCCGGCCAGCAGGGTGATTTTCCATTGAATGGAAAGTTGTCTGAGCGACATGGCGAAGTCCTTTGAATCAAAAATGATTGAGGCTATCGACTGTAACGGCCGCCAATACTGTTTCTTTATTTAAACGCTCAATTGAAAAGCGTCATTTTCGGATGTTCAGGCGACCCCGTTCGGGGCCCCTGCTTTGACAAGGCGGGGTGTCTGCTTCAGAGTGTGCGCCCTCCATAAAAATACTAATTCGTTCGGCCGGGCCATCCCGTTGCCGAAGCGCACGCTTTTTGTCTGGTTTTCAAGAGGTCTCTGGAATGAATGCAGTAATTGCCGCGGTCGGCATCATGCTGATATTGAGCCTGTCCCGCGTGCATGTGGTGATTGCGCTGATCATCGGTGCCTTGGCCGGCGGGCTGGCAGGTGGTCTTGGTATCGAGGGCACCTTGAAGGCGTTCAACGGTGGCCTGGGCGGTGGTGCAACGGTAGCACTGTCCTATGCATTGCTCGGAGCCTTTGCCGTGGCCATTGCCAAGTCGGGGTTGGCGCACGCACTGGCAGACAGGGCGCTGGCAATGTTCGATCAACAGCGTGGCAATGAAGGCGGCAAGGTCAAATGGCTGCTGATTTCACTGCTACTGGTGGTGGCCATTTCTTCGCAGAATATTCTGCCGATCCATATCGCGTTTATTCCACTGCTGGTGCCGCCACTGTTGTATGTGCTGACCCGGTTATCGATTGATCGTCGGTTGGTGGCCTGCGTCATGACCTTTGGCTTGATCACGCCCTACATGTTCCTGCCTGTTGGTTTCGGCAACATTTTCCTTAATGAAATTCTGTTGGCGAATGTCAGCCGCAGCGGTGTGGATGTGAGTGGCGTCAACGTGACCCATGCCATGGCCATTCCGGCGGCGGGCATGCTTTTTGGCCTGTTGCTGGCGGTGTTCTTCAGCTATCGAAAAAAACGCGCCTATGACCTGGAAAAGATCGAGCAGGTCGAGCAGGTCGCAGTACGTTACAACCCGCTGACACTGCTGGTAGCCGGCTGTGCCATCGCTGCCGCGTTCATTATCCAGCTATGGCTGGACTCAATGATCATCGGTGCCATGGCCGGTTTCCTGATTTTCTCGCTGTCGGGCATTGTCCGCTGGAAGGAGACTGACGGCCTGTTTACCGAAGGCATGAAAATGATGGCCATGATTGGTTTCATCATGATTGCGGCGTCGGGTTTTGCCGAGGTAATGAAGGCCACAGGCGAGGTGAAAACACTGGTCGAGGCATCGGCGGTCTGGATCGATCACAGTAAAGGGGTCGGTGCATTGCTGATGCTGCTGGTTGGGCTGCTGGTCACCATGGGCATCGGCTCGTCGTTTTCGACCGTACCGATCCTGGCGGCGATCTTCGTCCCTCTGTGCGTGCAGTTGGGCTTCGATCCTGTGGCTACCGTGTGCATCGTTGGCACCGCTGGCGCGCTGGGTGATGCCGGTTCGCCGGCGTCGGATTCGACCTTGGGGCCAACCTCCGGGTTGAACGTCGATGGGCAGCATCACCATATCTGGGACACGGTGGTTCCAACCTTTATTCACTACAATTTGCCGCTGTTGGCCTTTGGCTGGGTGGCGGCCATGGTGCTGTAGGTCGAACGCGACGGACCATCATTCTTGCGCGTGATACAGCGGGCAATCAAATGGACGTCTCTTTCAGACAAGACAACGGGGCCTTGGTACCTGCGCACCAAGGCCCCGTTGGTGGCCCGCCTTAGAACTGCTCGGCGGACAGCGTGTAGAGCGTCGTGCTGCCAGCGCGAATGCTGGCGTGCAACGAGAGCACGCGTGGCAGCAGGCGCTCAAAGTAGAACGCTGCGGTGGCGAGCTTGGCCTGATAGAAGGCCGGATCCTGCGCACGGTTCTCGTGTGCGGTGGCTGCCATTCGCGACCACATGTAGGCGTAGGCCACATAGCCAAACATATGCAGGTATTCAACCGAAGCAGCACCCACCGCATTCGGGTCCTTGACGGCCTGCTGGCAAAGCCACTGGCTGGTACTTTCCAGTTGGGCCAAGGCTTGCAGCAATGGCTCGCTGAACGGTGCTGCGGTTTCGCAGAAGGCGCGGATTTCCCGGGCGAAGATCGCCAGCGACTGGCCGCCATCGGCAACTACCTTGCGACCGAGCAGGTCCAGTGCCTGGATGCCGTTGGTACCCTCGTAGATTTGTGCGATCCGCACATCACGTACCAGCTGTTCCTGGCCCCACTCGCGGATATAGCCGTGCCCACCAAACACTTGTTGGCCCAGCACGCAGCTTTCCAGGCCAGTGTCGGTGAAGAACGCTTTGGCTACGGGGGTCAGCAGTGCGACCAGGCGCTGTGCAGAATCACACTCGGCGGCGTCTTCACCGTATTTGCTGATGTCCAGTTGCTGGCCGACGTAGGTGGCGAAGGCGCGACCACCTTCGGTCAGTGCGCGCATGGTCAGCAGCATGCGCCGTACATCCGGGTGAACGATGATCGGGTCGGCAATCTTGTCTTTCGCCTGCGGGCCCCCGGCGGCGCGGCTTTGCAGGCGGTCGCGGGCGTAGGTGGCGGCATTCTGGTATGAGGCTTCGGCGCAGCCGATGCCCTGGATACCGATGGACAGACGCTCGTAGTTCATCATGGTGAACATGGCGGCCAGGCCACGGTTTTCTTCACCGACCAGGTAACCAATCGCGCCGTCGAAGTTCATGACGCAGGTCGCGGAGGCCTTGATGCCCATCTTGTGCTCTACCGAGCCACAACTGACGGCGTTGGTTGCACCCAGGCTGCCATCAGCGTTAACCAGGCGTTTGGGCACCAGGAACAGTGAGATGCCTTTTGGCCCAGCCGGGGCATCGGGCAACTTGGCCAGTACCAGGTGAACGATATTCTCGGTCAGGTCCTGATCGCCACCGGTGATGAAGATCTTGGTGCCGCTGATGGCGTAGCTGCCATCGGCCTGAGGTTCAGCCTTGCTGCGGATGATGCCCAGGTCAGTACCGGCGTGAGGCTCGGTCAGGCACATGGTGCCAGCCCATTCGCCGCTGTAGAGCGGCGGCAGGTAGGTGGCTTTCAGGGCTTCGCTGGCGTGAGCGTCAATGGCCAGGCAGCAACCGGCACTCAAGGCCGAGTAAAGGCTGAAACTGCAGTTGGCGGCATACAGCATTTCCTCAAACTGCACGGCCAGCATCTTTGGCATGCCCATGCCGCCATACGCCGGGTTCCCGGCCAGGCCTACCCAGCCGCCGTCGCGGTAGGTCTGCCAGGCTTCCTTGAAGCCTTGCGGTGTGGTCACAGCGCCTGCCTCGAAGCCGACACCCTCTTCATCGCCACTGCGGTTGAGCGGGGCAATCAACTGGCCGGTAATCTTCGCCGCCTCCTCAAGGATCGCATCGGCAGTCTCTGCATCGACCGCGCCGGCCAGTGCTGGCAGTCGGGCCCAAAGGGCAGGGCCCTGGAAAACCTCATGAAGGACGAAGCGCATGTCGCGCAGTGGTGCATTGAACTCAGGCATCGCGGGTCTCGCAGAAATCGGGTGGATAGGGATCAGAGCGCTTTTGCCCAGTCACGCAGCAAGTACTTTTGAATCTTGCCGGTTGAGGTCTTTGGCAGCTCACTGAAAATCACCGTCTTCGGCAATTTGAAACCGGCCAGGTGCTCGCGGCAGAAGGCGATGATCTCGTCTTCGGTGGTGTCCTGGCAGTGGCCTTTCAGCGTGATGTAGGCGCACGGGGTTTCACCCCATTTTTCATCGGGACGAGCGACCACCGCGGCTTCAAGTACCGATGGGTGGCGGTACAGCGTGTCTTCAACCTCGATGGTCGAGATGTTCTCGCCGCCTGAGATAATGATGTCTTTCAACCGGTCCTTGATCTCGACATAGCCGTCCGGGTGCCAGACAGCAAGGTCGCCGGTGTGGAACCAGTCGCCACGGAACGCTTCTGCAGTGGCAGTCGGGTTTTTCAGGTAGCCTTTCATGACGGTGTTACCGCGCATGAAGATCTCGCCGATGGTGTTGCCATCGCGCGGTACAGGCTCCAGGGTTTGTGGGTCGGCGACCATCAGGCCTTCAAGCGTGACGTAGCGAACGCCCTGGCGTGACTTGATGCGGGCGCGCTCATACAGTGGCTTTTCGTCCCACTCGCTATGCCAGGCACACACGGTGACCGGGCCATACACTTCAGTCAGGCCGTAGACGTGCGTCACCTTGATGCCCATTTCCTCGACCGCGCCAATCACCTTGGCCGGTGGCGCTGCGCCGGCAACCATGGCATTGACGGGGTGGTCAATGGCGGCTTTGGCCGTGTCGGGCATGTTGATCAGTGCGTTGAGCACAATGGGGGCACCGCACAGGTGAGTGACCTGATGCTCGCGAATCATGGTCAGGATTTTCTGTGGGTCTACCCGGCGCAGGAATACATGGGTGCCGGCCAGTGCAGTGACGATCCACGGATAGCACCAACCGTTGCAGTGGAACATCGGCAGGGTCCAGAGGTAGACCGGGTGGTTGCCCATTGCCCAGGTGATCTGGTTGCCCAGCGAGTTCAGGTAGGCGCCCCGATGGTGGTAAACCACGCCCTTGGGGTTGCCGGTAGTACCGGATGTGTAGTTGAGCGAGATGGCCTGCCATTCGTCTTCCGGCCAGGTCCAGTCGTAGTCCGGGTCGCCTTCAGCGAGGAAGGCCTCGTAATCCAGCGTACTGACCGCACAGCCTTCGCCATACTCCGGGTCATCAACGTCAATGACCAGTGGTGGATTCTTCAACAGGGCCAGTGCTGCAGTGATCACCGAGTGGAACTCGCGGTCGGTGATCAGTACCTTGGCTTCGCCATGCTCAAGCATGAACGCGATGGCCTCGTGATCCAGGCGCACGTTAAGGGTGTTCAGTACGGCGCCGATCATTGGCACGCCGAAGTGTGCCTCCAGCATTGCCGGAATGTTGGGCAGCATGACGGCAACGGTGTCGCCTTTTCCGATGCCACGGCCGGCCAGGGCGCTGGCAAGGCGTCGGCACCGGGCATACGTGTCTTGCCAGTTACGGCGGATCGAGCCATGGATGACGGCAGGATATTGCCCATAGACAGCGGCCGTGCGCTCGATGAAACTCAGGGGAGTAAGGGCAGTGTGATTGACAGAGGCGGGCGCGAGGCCTTGTTCGTAGATCGACATGACAGTGTCCTGTGCAGGAGGCAGCCGCGCTTGGCGAACTGAAACCCCCGTTGGCTGATTGTTAGCTCTGATCAGGTTTCTACAGCGAGATCGTGGCCCGCTGGGTGTCGCATTTTTTACTCGAAACGCCATAGTATATGGAAGCTAGACTATAGCAATATGGTACTTATACTATAAAAAACGGACCTATTCTTGACGCTATCGACGACTGCCTTGTTTGCCAAGGACCCGCAGCCTACGCTCATACTCGATGCGGCGGCGCGGCTGCTCAGCGCTAATCCGGCGTTTGAGGCGCTGGCCCTGGGGCGCTCCCCGGCGACGGTGCTGCCCTCCAACTACGCCGCCTTGATCCAGGCCTGCCTGTTTCAGGATCGGGCTATTGCCGAGGTAGAAGCGCAGGTTGGCGAGCGTATTCTGCTATGGACGCTGATCCCTTCAGATGATTGCCGTCAGGTGATCGCCCGCTGCCGTGACGCGACCGCCGAGCGCCAGAGTGTGCGCGATGCCAGCCAGGCTCGACGGCTCTATCGGCTGATTACCGAGAACACTACCGACCTGATTTCTCGGCACACGCCCGATGGGTGTTTCCTTGATGCGTCGCCGGCATCCTACCGTTTGCTCGGTTACTGGCCTGAAGAGCTGCGTGGTGTTGCCGTGCAGAGCCTGTTTCATCCTCATGACTGCTTGCAGTCGCTACCCCAGGCTGGCGAGGCACTGGAGCAGGATGGTTATCAGACCATGACCTGTCGTGTCCGCCACCGGGATGGCCATTACCGATGGTTTGAGATTGCCAGCCGGGCGATCCGGGAAACCTACACCGGCGCGGTGGTGGAAGTGATCAGTGTTTCCCGTGAGATTACCCTTCGGGTTGAGGCTCAGGAGAACTTGCGACGACTGGCCGAGGTGGTAGAAGCCAACACGGATCTGGTGTTGTTTACCGACCCGGCGGGGCAACTCACCTACCTTAATCGTTCGGCACGGCGTGCACTGGGGCTGGTTGAACAGCAGGCGGCACCGGGCCTTCGTGATGTGCTCGATGATGAGGCCGTGCAGCGCCTGGATGCTGAAGGTTGGCAACAGGCCGAACGCGAGGGCGTCTGGCAGTGCGAAGCGACCTTCAAGCCTTGCGGCGGCGGCAGCCTGTTTCCGGTGTCGCTGGTACTGTTGGCTCATCGTGCCAACGGCGGTGAGCGCTATTACTCGCTGGTGGCGCGGGACATGACGGAGCGCGAACTGCGCGAAGCTCAGCAGCGTCGACATCAGGACGAACTGGCGCATACTGCGCGCTTGGTCACCCTGGGTGAGCTGGCGTCGGGGATCGCCCATGAGATCAACCAGCCGCTGGCCGCCGTGGTGAATTACGCCAGTGCCAGTCAGCGCTATCTGCAGACACTGGAGCACGACCCCAAGGCTGTGCAGCGTGTAGCCCAGGGCTTGCAGCGGATCAATGAACAGGCCACTCATGCGGCTGAAGTGATCAAGCGCCTGCGTGCCTTTTTGCGCAAGGAGCCGCGCCGCCTGCAAGCCTTGCATATCGCCGAGGTTGCCCGTGAAGCCGTGCGCTTGTGTGCGTGGGAAGCCAATCAAGCACAGGTGACGATCGACCAGCGTATGGCGCACAATCTGCCGCCGGTTTACGCCGACCGCATCCTCCTTGAGCAGGTCTTGCTCAATCTGCTGCGCAATGCGTTCGAGGCTAACCGCGAGCAACAGCCCGGGCGGCCTTCTCGTGTGCTGCTGAGTGCTGTACTAGAGGCAGGGTGGTTGACGATCCGGGTGTGCGACCAGGGGCCGGGTGTGGCTGCGGAGCGGCTCGACGGCATCTTCACCCCGTTCAATACCAGCAAGCCGGAGGGGCTTGGCTTGGGTTTGAGCATGAGCCGCAGTATCGTCGAGGGTTTTGGTGGAACGCTGCAGGCCAGTCCGGGCGATGGCGGCGGATTGATTCTGTGTTGTCGGCTGGCGCCGGCAGCTACTGTCTGAACAAGAGGTCTTGATGCAGGAACCGAAGGTTTACGTGGTCGATGACGATCAGGGCATGCTCGATTCCACGGTCTGGCTGTTGGAGTCGGTGGGCCTTCAGGCATTGCCGTTCACCAGTGGCCAGGCCTTTCTGGATGCCTGTGACGCGTGTCTGCCAGCGTGTGTGCTGCTTGATGTGCGAATGCCAGGTATGGGCGGGCTAAGCGTGCAGGAAGCGTTGCGGGCGCGTGGGCTCGATTTGCCCATCATCTTTCTCAGCGGTCATGCCGATGTGCCGATTGTGGTACGAGCCTTCAAGGCCGGGGCCTGTGATTTCATCGAAAAGCCTTACAACGATCAGCTGTTGCTGGACAGCGTTCAAGATGCTCTGGGGCGTTCTCATCGTGCGCAGGCTGGCAGCAGCCAGCGTGATGCGGTGCAGGCACGCATTGACAGCCTTACCCCGCGTGAACGTGATGTGTTCCTGCCGTTGGTGCAAGGGTTTACCAACCGGGAAATTGCTGAGCAGTTGGCTGTCAGTGTGAAGACGGTCGACTTGTACCGCTCTCGGGTCATGAAGCGCATGCAGGCCGAACACCTGCCGGAGTTGGTGGGCATGGCGATTGCCTGTGCACAGGTCGACCCGCTGCAACTGCGCGGGCCCTGACGGTCGCGCAGTTGTTGCTTGCAGGCGTTAGCCGCGACGTCCCAGCAGCAGGCCGACGATCAGGCCGACCCCGGCCGAAATCGCTACGGTCTGCCAAGGGTGGCCACCGATGTAGGTTTCAGTCGCTTCGACGACCGGTTTCGCACGCTCACCGACAGCGTTCATCGCATGGCGCGCCTGCTTGAGTTTCTGGCCGACCTGGGTTCGCAAGGTCTCGGCCTCTTCGCCAACCAGCGTGGCGCTGTCTCTCAGCAGTTTTTCCGATTCTTCAATCAGCGCCTGCAACTCACTGAAGGCCTGATCCTTGATCTGCTCGGTATCGGCTTGCACAGTGATTTTCCTGGCCATGAACGCTTCCTCTATAGGGGTGAACATTGATCAATCGATGCTGGCGGCGCGTAAAGTTGCAGGGGTTTGGCCGACGCCAGCGGCTACAGTGTAAGATAACGCCCATTTTCAAGCGGTAGGAAGTCCTCATGAGTTTCAATCTGGCCAACAAGAGTTTTGCCGAACGGGCACAGATCGAAGACGAGAAGTCCCGGCTGTTCGAACTCTGGCAGACCAGCCTGGGCAAAGCCAAGGGCGAGGCTGCACGACTGATCGGCGAAAAGCCACGCCGCAAGGGCAAGTGGGCCGAGTGGGTGCGTACGGAGCTGGACGGCATGTCGCCGCCCGAATACGCCAACATGGTGCGCAGTGAAGTCAACAAGCTGATGGCTGCGTCACGCTGACGTTGGCGACAGCCGTATCTACAACCTTGCAAAGCCTGCGGCTACCAGACACTGCTTGTGGGTTCTGGCAGGTTCAGGCGCCCGCGGTTGGTAAAGCGCACGGTACCCTGTGGCCCGCTGGCCAGTTTGCCGCGTAACTCGTACGGCAGGCCATCGAGGCTGCGCGCCTGACCTAATCCATACGCCTGGCGCAGCATGGAAAAGGCGGTGATGCTTACCGGTACCACCAGTATGTCCTCGCTGTACCGAGCAACGCTGCCGCGCTGATTACTGACCCCGGCTGCCAGTGGTTGACCATTGACCTCAAGGTTCAGGGCGATGCCGTTGTAGTTGATAGGCGTTTCGTTGGGGTTCTGGATACGCAGCTTGACGGCCATGCGCAGTTCAAGCTCTTGTCCTGGTAGCGGTTCGATACCGATGACGCTGATGTTTACCGGGTCACGCCCCTGAAACAGCGCGCACGCGCTCAAGGCCAGGATCAGCAGCACGCTCAAGGTTTGACGCAAGGTACGGAACATGGGCAGTCCTCGGTAATAGGGCACAGGCTCAGTGTGGCAAATACACCGGGGTGGTGGTAGTCGATGTGAACAGCAAACCACAGGTTTGTCGCTGAACCTGTAGTGTTCCGAGCTATCCAACGATTGGGCGCAACGCGTTGTGGAGGTGATTCGATGAACACATCATGGCTAGGCGTGCAGGTGCTTGGCTTGAGTCTGTTGCTGGCGGCAACCGCGCAGGCGCAACCGGCTGCTCCGTTGTACCTGGCTGCGCAACCCGATAATCCTTATAACAGCCCGATCCGCAGAGCCAACCCGAACAGCCGACAAGGTAGCGTGCCGGCCACGCCGCCGGTCCCTGCACCGTCTACCCAGCCCAATCCGCGCCCGCCGACCCTGGAAAACCGGGGTATCGGTAATGGCGATAACCTGCGCCGGGAACAGCAGGTGCCGAATCTGGAGCCTTCGCGTCCGCCGCGCGACTCCATTCGTGCACCGTAACTGCACTGAGGGCAGGGGAAGGCTGGCGCTCAGGCACTGCCCGGCGGTAGGCTTGGCGTTTTGCCTGAGACGCTCCTGATGTCTGGCTTCAGCGAAGCTTCACCGTTGCAGTTCTACCAACAGGCGGTCGCCTGTAACGGCTTTGTCGCCGATGCAGCCCAACTGCAGGCGGCGACAGCCCTGCAAGCTTGTTTCGACGCTGTAGAGCAGGGTGCGTCAGCACGTGGCGTCTACCTGTGGGGCCCGGTGGGGCGTGGCAAAACCTGGCTGATGGACCAGTTTCATCGCAGCCTGAAGCAGCCGGCGCGGCGCCAGCATTTTCACCACTTCATGCGTTGGGTGCACCAGCGTCTGTTCCAGCTCAACGGTACGGCTGATCCGCTACGGGCCTTGGCGCGCGCTTTGGCTGACGAGATCCGGGTGCTCTGTTTCGACGAGTTGTTCGTCAACGATATTGGTGATGCGATCATTCTGGGCGGACTGTTCCAGGTGCTGTTCGATGAGGGGGTGGTTATCGTTGCCACCTCTAACCAGCCACCGCAGCAGCTCTACCATGATGGCTTCAACCGTGAGCGCTTTCTGCCGGCCATCGCGGCGATTGAGCAGCATATGCAGGTCGTCGCTGTGGATGGCGGCCAGGATCACCGCCTGCACCCTGGGGTGGCCAAACAGCGCTATTGGGTGCGCCAGCCTGGCGAGAGCAGTGTGCTGGGGGCGGTGTTTGCGAGCCTTTGTGGTGATGCCCAATGGTCAGCCGAACCCCTGCGCGTAGAGCACCGTAGCGTGCAGGTAGTGCAGCGCAGCGACCAGGTGCTCTGGTGTCGCTACGCCGACCTGTGCGAGCAGCCGATGGCCGCGCCGGAATTCATGGCCTTGTGCGACCGCTTCCAGGCGATTCTGCTTGGCGAGGTGCCTGCCCTCGGCGCGGCTCAGCGCCCGGCAAAAATTGCCCGGGGCACTGAGGACGGGGTTGAGCGGGTTGCTGCAGGTGACCGCGAGTTGCCACAGTTATCGGTGCAGGATGATGGTGTGCGGCGTTTCATTGCATTGGTCGATGAATGTTACGACCGTCGGGTGGCGTTGTACCTGGAGGCGCAGGTACCGCTGGAAGCGCTCTACACTCAAGGGTATCTCGAGTTCCCGTTCCGGCGTACGTTGAGTCGCTTGCGGGAGATGCAACTGCAACGCTTCTGTTGAGGAGCCGATCATGGCCGAGCCACTGTCGCACCACCTGCTGACCATGGCCTACAACAATGCCTGGGCCAATCACCGCTTGTACAAAGCCTGTCAGCAATTGACTCAGGATGATTTCGTCGCGCCACGCTGCGGTTTTTTTCCATCGATCAAGGCAACGCTTGAGCACATTCTGCAGGTCGACTCGTTCTACCTTCAGGCCTTGGAGCGTGAGCACCGTGGCGAGCCGCCGGACATCGAGGCAGAAGGGCTCTTCGAACCACTGGAGGCGTTTGAGAGCTGTGACCAGTTGCAGCGCGAGCAGGCGCAGGTCGATCATCGGCTGATCGCCTACTGCAGCCAGTTGCACGATCATCAATTGCAGCGTGAAGTCAGTATCGTGCGGCCTGATCGTGTGCAGTGTGAGCAGCGCTTGCGTCTGCTGGCGCACCTGTTTCAGCACCAGATCCACCACCGTGGCCAGGTGCACGCCATGCTTGCCGAAACCGAAGTGCCGCCGCCGCAACTCGATGAGTTTTTCTGTGCGCAGGAGTCTGAGCTAAGGGCTCAGGACTTTGCCGAACTGGGCTGGACAGAGGAGCAGATCTGGGGCTAGTGCGGTGCCAGTATCAACGGTGTATCCAGCCAAGGGTGAGCAGCGCAAGTATCAGGTAGCGACCACCCTTGGCCACACTGACGAGTAACAGGAAGCGCCAGAACGGCTCGCGCATTACCCCGGCAATCAGGGTTAGCGGGTCGCCGATCACCGGCATCCAGCTCAGCAACAGCGACCATTGACCGTAACGTTGGTAGCGCTGCTGGGCCTTGTCCAGTTGCTCGGGCTTGAACGGAAACCAGCGTTTGTCGCGTAGCTGTTCGATACCGCGGCCCAGCAACCAGTTGACGATCGAACCCAGCACATTACCGAGTGTGGCAATCAGTAGCAGGCTGAGCACCGCATCGGGCTCGCCAATCAGCAAACCCACCAATACGGCTTCGGACTGCATGGGCAGCAGCGTCGCTGCCGCAAAAGCACTGAGAAACAGCCCCCAGTGGCTGAGCATGAACACGCGATCAGTACGTAGCGACCACTTCGTCAGTGCCGTCCTTGGTCAGGCCGATGACCTGGTAGGCGTCTTTGTGGTCTCCCATTTCCATGCCGGGTGACCCCATTGGCATGCCTGGGACGGCCAGGCCTTTCAGGTCGGAGCGCTTGGCCAGCAGTTTGACCTGTTCGGCGGGTACGTGGCCCTCGACGAACTTGCCGTCGATCACACCGGTGTGGCATGAGGCCAGGCGGGGGGCAACGCCCAGGCGTTCCTTGACCGCGCTCATGTTCGGCTCGACATGGTCATTGACTGTGAAACCGTTGTCACGCAGGTGGCTGATCCATTCCTTGCAGCAACCGCAGTTGGGGTCGCGGTAGACATCAATGGTCTGGCCGGCTTGAGTCAGGGTGCTGAAGGCCAGCAGGCCAAACAGGGCGATTTTCTTGGTCAGCATGGTTAATCTCCAGATCCAGACGCTGGTGTGTCACGTGTGTTCGAGTGCCCAGCGGTTAGCCGGCAGAATAGCGGAATTGGCGTTCAGGTGCAGCGTGGCCTGTTGCCGCTGGCTCATCCCCCGGTGTGGCGAAGCGGGAGACAGCGATCACGCTGAGGGCTCGATTCTAGCCCGTTTGGCCTGTCAGAAAGCTGAGCGTTGGATTACAGGTTTGTAAGGTGTTGTCAGCGGCCTGATCGGGGCGTTAGCCTTAATTAAGCAAAGGTTATTTGGGCAAGGGGTTTTCATGCAGCAAGTCATCGTCATAACCGGCGCAAGCCGTGGCATCGGTGCCGCTACCGCACGTCTTGCGGCGCTTCAGGGCTATCGGGTTTGCATCAACTATCACGCCGACGATGAGGCCGCCGAGCGTGTGTTGGCTGAGGTCCGTGAGTTGGGTGCCGAGGCGATTGCCGTTCGCGCCGATGTCAGTGTCGAAGATGAAGTCATCCAGTTGTTTCATCGGGTCGACAGTGAGTTGGGGCGGGTGACGGCGCTGGTCAACAACGCCGGGACCATCGGGCACACCAGCCGGCTTGAGGACATGTCCGAGTTCCGTCTGCTCAAGCTGATGAAGACCAATGTGGTGGGGCCGATGCTCTGCGCCAAACACGCGCTGCAGCGTATGTCGACCCGCCATGGCGGGCTGGGAGGCAGTATCGTGAACGTCTCTTCGGTGGCTGCCCGGCTTGGTTCGCCCAACGAATATGTCGATTATGCCGCCTCCAAAGGTGCGCTGGACACGTTTACCGTGGGGCTGGCCAAGGAGGTCGCGAGTGAAGGTGTGCGGGTCAACGCCGTGCGTCCTGGCTACATTCACACCGATTTCCACGCGCTCAGTGGCGACCCGGACCGGGTCAGTACGCTGGAGGCCAGCCTCCCCATGGGGCGCGGCGGGCGGGCTGAAGAAGTGGCCGAGGCCATTATCTGGTTGCTGTCGGACAAGGCGTCCTATTCCACCGGCAGTTTTATCGAGTTGGGGGGTGGGCGCTGACGCGCCTGCAGATCAGAACGAGCGGACGATTCGCCCCAGTGTCTCCATGGCCTTTTCCGATTGCTCGGTCCAAGGGCTGCCGTAGTTCAATCGTATGCAGTTACGAAAGCGCTGAGTGGCTGAGAAAATCGGCCCCGGTGCAATGCTGATACCTTGTGCCAAGGCCATCTGAAAGAGCTTCAGGGAGTCCATCTGCTCCGGCAATTCCAGCCACAGGAAGTAGCCTCCTTCCGGGTGGCTGACCCGCGTTTGTGCCGGGAAATGCCGGGCAATGGCCGCGAGCATGGCGCTCTGCTGTTCTTCCAGGGCATAGCGCAGTTTGCGCAGGTGGCGGTCATAGCCGCCGTGCTGCAGGTAGTCGGCAATGGCCGCCTGCGCCGGCATTGAGGCGCACAGCGAGGTCATCAGCTTGAGCCGTTCGATCTTCTGGGCGTAGCGTCCGGCGGCCACCCAGCCGATGCGATACCCCGGTGCCAGGCTTTTGGAGAAGGAACCGCAGTGCATCACCAGGCCATCGGTGTCGAACGCCTTGGCCGGTTTCGGTGCCTGTTGGGCATAGTAGAGTTCGGCGTAGACGTCATCTTCAATCAGTGGCACCTGATGCTGACGCAGCAGTTCCACCAACTGTTTCTTCTTCTCCTCCGGCATGCTGGCGCCCACCGGGTTCTGGAAATTGGTCATGCACCAGCAGGCTTTTACCGGATGCCGCTCCAGTGTCTGGGCGAGGACGCCAAGGTCGATGCCTTCGCGTGGGTGAACGGGAATTTCCACGGCCTTGAGTTTCAACCGTTCAAGAATCTGCAGGCAGGCGTAGAACGCCGGCGCCTCGATCGCTACCAGATCGCCGGGTTCGGTGACGGCTTGCAGGCACAGGTTCAGCGCCTCCAGGGCGCCGTTGGTGATCAGCAGCTCCTCCATCGGCAGCATCAAGCCGCCGACCATATAGCGCAGGGCTATCTGCCGCCGCAGTTGCGGGTTGCCTGGCGACAGGTCGGTGACCACCATGCGTGGGTCCATTTCCCGGCTGGCGCTGGCCAGCGAGCGGGCCAGGCGCGGCAGTGGGAACAGGTTCGGGCTCGGGAAGGCCGAGCCGAAGGCGACGGTTTGCGGGTCTTTGATCGAGTCGAGGATGGAGAACACCAGTTCGCTGACGTCAACTTCGGTGGACTCGGTGGCCTGCTCGATGATCTGCGGCTCATTGAACTGGCGTGGTGCGTGGGCGTTAACGAAATAGCCGGAACGTGGCCGGGCGCGGATCAGCCCGCGACGCTCCAGCAGGTAGTACGCCTGGAACACCGTGGACGGACTGACGCCGTGGGTCTGGCTGGCATAGCGCACCGACGGTACCCGCTGGCCAGGGCCGAGCACCCCGGAACGGATCAGTTCGGCAATATCGTCGGCGAATTTCTCGTAGCGTTTCATCATGGCTCGGCAGGTTCTGGGTACACGGAGTGTATGTGATCAGCGGTTCAAAGGCGCAACAAAGCGGCTGCGGGCCACGCTGCGTACGCTGGGTTCATCGCTGTCGACAACCTCGAAACTGATCTCCTGGGCGCTGCTGTCCGGACGGTCGGCGAGCATGGCCACCGAGACCGGCAAGTCGCTGATCTCGCCCGGTGCCAGGTTGAACTCGCTCTGGCCGTGGAGCACGAAGCCTTCGCTGTCGACCAGGCGCAGGTGGTAATGCTGGCGCTGTTGGGTTTTGTTGATGACCTTGAGGGTGTAGATGTTCTCGATCTGCCCCAGGTTGTTTTCCCGGAACAGGCCGCGGTCCTTGCTGACATCGAGCGAGACCATTGGGCGCTGGTTCAAGGCAATCACCAGGGCACCGATCATCACCACCAGCACGGTGCAGTAGCCGAGCAAGCGTGGGCGCAGCCAATGGGTTTTGCCCCCTTGCAGGGTGTGTTCGGACTTGTAGCCGATCAGGCCACGGTCATAGCCCATCTTGTCCATGATCGAGTCGCAGGCGTCGATGCAGGCCGCACAACCGATGCACTCCATTTGCAGGCCATCGCGGATGTCGATGCCGGTGGGGCAAACCTGTACGCACATATGGCAGTCGATGCAGTCGCCCAGGCCCTTGGCCTTGTGGTCGACGTCTTTCTTGCGTGGGCCGCGTGACTCGCCGCGACGCGGGTCATAGGCGACGGTCAGGGTGTCTTTATCGAACATCACGCTCTGGAAGCGGGCGTAGGGGCACATGTGCATGCAGACGGCTTCACGTAGCCAGCCAGCATTGATGTAGGTTGCCCCGGTGAAAAACAGCACCCAGAACAGGCTGACGCCGCCCAGTTGCAAGCTGAAGAGCTCTTCAGCCAATGGCCGGACCGGCGTGAAGTAGCCAACAAAGGTCAGCCCGGTCAGCACGCTTATGGCCAGCCACAGGGTGTGCTTGGCTGAACGGCGGGCCAGCTTGTTCAGGCTCCAGGGCGCAGCATCCAGTTTGATTCGCTGGTTGCGCTCGCCTTCGGTGATCTTCTCGCACCACATGAAGATCCACGTCCATGAGCTTTGCGGGCAGGTATAGCCGCACCAGATGCGCCCGGCAAACACGGTAATGGCGAACAGGCCAAAAGCGCAGATGATCAGCAATGCCGAAAGCAGGATGAAATCCTGCGGCCAGAACGTCGCACCGAAAATATGGAACTTGCTTTCAGCCAGGTCCCAGAGCACGGCCTGACGACCGCCCCAGTTCAACCAGACCGTGCCGAAAAACAGCAGGAAAAGAAAGCCGGCACCACCGATGCGCAGGTTGCGGAACAGGCCGGTGAAGCTGCGGGTGTGGATGTGTCCGTCGCTGCTGGCGGCCTTCTTCTTGACGGGGGAGGGCTCGGCAATCTCAACGATCTGGACGGGGATTCTATCGCTCATGGTTCGTCGCTCATCAGGCCTCGATCAGGCCAGAGCACTATGGCGAGCGTTCTGTTTGCATAACAGGCTCAGGTATTGCGATAAAAACCGTATCAGATTCAGTCGAGTGGGCGCGCAGGCCGCTGATTGCCTGGCTCGGGCCGTTGTGCGCGACGTGCCTGCGACTATCCACCGCACCCGTTGCAGAGGCGTGGATCTGTGGGCGATTTTTGAGGAGGCAGGAAGCACTGAGGGGAGCCTAGGCTCCCCTCAAAGATTGTTGCGTGCTCTTTTTATTATTGTGAGGGTGGCCTTTTGTTGTTTTTGTCGGCCACGACCTCTGTGTTGCGGGCGATCCCCATCCGGGATCAAGAGCAAACGTATTTTTTTGAGCGCTGATCTGCTTTCATCATTGCTGATACAACCTGACGGGCGCTACCTTGGGGTAGTTTTATTGTTCTCTGCCTGGTCGTGGGGCACGCCCCCGAAAAGCACATCATCTCCAAAAAAATCTGTTAGCTGCGTCTCTGCCGTGGTTGTTCTTGTTATGCCAGAGTCGTTACGTCTTGTTTTTATTGGGTTGTCGCATTTTTTATTGTTGTTGTACCGAACATATAGCAGGTGGCGTGCCAACTTTTTAAAACTCAATAAAATCAATGGTTTAGAGATTTTGTCGAAAAGGTTGGCCGGGAGAATTTGTCGATTTGTTTCTGTGTTACCCGTTTTTTCCCTGAAAAATGTGGGGGCGGTAACACTGGCTACGAGGCCGGCTGTTACCGCCACGGGATTACTGGGCGTTACGTGCACGCGCAACACGTGAACCGCTGGCGCGGCCCAGAACGTTGCTGATCCGCTGGCCGGCTGCAATCAGTGCATCCAGGTCGATACCGGTCTTGATGCCCAGGCCCTGAAGCATGTACAGCACATCCTCACTGGCCACGTTACCGCTGGCGCCCTTGGCATAAGGGCAGCCACCCAGCCCTGCGACCGAGCTGTCGAACACGGCAATCCCTTCCAGCAGGCTGGCATAGACGTTGGCCAGTGCCTGGCCATAGGTGTCATGGAAGTGCCCGGCCAGTTGTGCCCGTGGTACCTGCGCACCAACCACCTCGAACATCCGGCGGGTTGCGCCTGGGGTGCCGGTACCGATGGTGTCACCCAGCGAGACTTCATAGCAGCCCATGTCGTAAAGCTCGCGGGCCACCGGGGCCACTTGCTCGGCGCTTACCGCACCTTCATAGGGGCAGCCCAGTACACACGACACATAGCCACGTACACGCACGCCGTGCTGTCGTGCGGCTTCCATGATCGGTACGAAGCGTTGCAGGCTCTCGCTGATCGAGCAGTTGATGTTGCGCTGCGAGAAGGCTTCAGAGGCCGCCGCGAATACCGCGACCTCCTTGACTCCGGCGGCCAGTGCGTCCTCGAAACCGCGCAGGTTCGGTGCCAGGGCGGCGTAGGTCACGCCGGCTTTTTGTTTGATGTGCGCGAACACATCGGCGGAGCCCGCCATCTGCGGTACCCACTTCGGTGAGACAAAGCTGCCGACTTCAATGTAACCAAGCCCCGCAGCAGTCAGGTCATCGACCAGCTGTACCTTGTCTGCCACGCTGATCGGCTGGGCTTCGTTCTGCAGGCCGTCGCGTGGGCCGACTTCGACCAGGCGGACATTCTCGGGCATTGTCATTGGGAAGGTTCCTGTGAGGCCTCAACGGCGCTTTTCTGATTGTTCAGGGTGGTTGCCAGCGCCTGTATGCAGCGCTCTTCGGCGGTGTCCAGTTCCAGTTGCATCTGTTGGATGTCGAGTAACTGCTGCTCAAGCTGGGCGCGCCGCTCGGCAATCTTTGCCAACATGCTGTTGAGCTGCTTCTGGTTACCGCTGCTGGGGTCGTAGAGCTCGATCAGCTCGCGGCACTCTGCCAGCGAAAAGCCGATTCGCTTGCCACGCAGGATCAGCTTCAGGCTGACTTTGTCGCGGGCCGTGTAGATACGCTCCAGGCCCCGGCGTTCGGGGCTGAGCAGTCCTTGCTCCTCATAAAAGCGAATGGCACGGGTGGTAATGTCCAGTTCGCGGGAAAGGTCGGAAATACTGTAGGTCTGGCTACTCATGGCAAGGCTCGGCTAGGTGCATGCGCTAAACCTAAAGGCAGCTTTACGTATACGTCAAGCTGGATCGTGATTGTGCGCGCGACAGGGTTTGAGTTCAGGCGTGTACGGGCTGCGTTTCTTGCGCAACGACCCGTTGGCACAACTCGATGATCTGCTCGCGCATCCAGCGGTTGGCGGGGTCCTGGTCTGTGCTCTCATGCCAGTACAGGTGGGTTTCCAGCGGCGGAACATCGTTGACCGGCAGTGGTGTGAAATTCAGATGATGGAGCCGAGCAAAGCGTTCTGGCACGGTCATCACCATGTCGGTCTGCTGCAACACCTGCGAGGCCATCAGGTAATGTTGTGAACGCAGGGCGATCTTGCGTTGCAAGCCCATCTTGCCCAGTGCCAGGTCGACATAGCCCAGCCCGTTGCGGCGGCTGGAAATGTGGATGTGGGTCAGGCCCATGTATTCATCCAGGCTGAGTGTGTCTTTGGCCAGCGGGTGGCCCTCGCGCATGGCGCAGACGTACTGGTCTTGCATCAGTTTTACATGACGCACTTGCGGGTCGGTGTTGAGCGGCGCGTCGACGGCGAAGTCAAGGCGCCCGGCCGCCAGCTCCTTGGTGGTCTCACGGCGTTTGCAGAGGAAACTTTCGATGGCCACGGCCGGGGCCAGACGCCGCAGGCGCTGGAACAAGGGGGGCAGAATCACCGCTTCGGTCAGGTCCGTCATGCTGATACGGAAGGTCTTGTTCGCCTGCA
Organism: Pseudomonas sp. TE3910; assembly: GCF_056279025.1. Taxonomy (NCBI): domain Bacteria; kingdom Pseudomonadati; phylum Pseudomonadota; class Gammaproteobacteria; order Pseudomonadales; family Pseudomonadaceae; genus Pseudomonas; species Pseudomonas sp. TE3910. The sequence goes on along the minus strand of NZ_JBWBQN010000001.1, from coordinate 1,628,955 downwards.
GGGGGGTGAAGATCCGGCTCTCCTGTACAGACACACGCAGCAACGACAGGGCGTTACGCACCGGGCCGATAATGTTCTGGGCCATGGGGGTAGGCACCATGCCCTGAGCGGTACGCACGAACAAGGGATCGTTGAAGGTATCACGCAGCCGTGCCAGGGCGTTGGAGACCGCTGGCTGGGTAATGCCGACGATCTGCCCGGCGCGGGTCAGGTTGGCTTCGGTGTAGATCGCATCGAAGACGATAAACAGATTGAGATCGACCTTGTTCAGGTTCATGGGCGCTGCTCTTGTAGGTGTTATCTGCTGATCATATATCGCTTATGAATGTTTATACGCGGTGAGAATAGGCTAGGTGGATTTTGGCCGGTGAACTACAGTCTGCTCAGCCCCCTTTTTTACGCAGAAGGTACTGCCGATGGATTTCGCCTATTCACCCAAGGTCCAGGCATTGCGCGAGCGCGTCACGGCGTTCATGGATGCCTATGTTTACCCGGCCGAAGCGGTCTTCGAGCGTCAGGTCGCCGAGGGTGATCGCTGGCAGCCGACTGCAATCATGGAGGAACTCAAGCGCAGGGCTCAGGCTGAAGGCCTGTGGAACCTGTTCTTGCCTGAGTCGGAACTGGGGGCGGGGCTGACCAACCTGGAATATGCGCCGTTGGCCGAAATCATGGGCCGCTCATTGCTGGGGCCGGAGCCATTCAACTGCTCTGCGCCGGACACCGGCAACATGGAAGTACTGGTGCGCTATGGCAGTGAGGCGCAGAAGCAGCAGTGGCTGGCGCCCTTGTTGCGTGGCGAGATTCGTTCTGCGTTCGCCATGACCGAGCCGGACGTGGCATCTTCTGACGCCACCAATATGCAGGCCACGGCGGTGCGCGATGGCGACGCGTGGGTGATCAATGGGCGCAAATGGTGGACCTCCGGCGCCTGCGATCCACGTTGCAAGGTCATGATCTTCATGGGTTTGAGCAACCCCGAAGGGCCACGTCATCAACAGCACTCGATGATTTTGGTGCCTACCGATACCCCCGGGGTGAACATTGTCAGGCCGTTGCCGGTGTTCGGTTATGACGATGCGCCCCATGGTCATGCTGAAGTGCTCTTCGAGAATGTCCGCGTACCCTACGACAACGTATTGCTGGGCGAGGGCCGGGGGTTTGAGATTGCCCAGGGCCGTCTCGGCCCAGGCCGCATTCACCACTGCATGCGTTCGATCGGGATGGCCGAGCGCGCCCTGGAACTGATGTGCAAGCGTTCAGTGGCGCGCAACGCCTTTGGCAAACCGCTGGCGCGGCTGGGCGGTAACATCGACAAGATCGCTGATTCGCGGATGGAGATCGACATGGCCCGACTGTTGACGCTCAAGGCGGCCTACATGATGGACACGGTGGGTAACAAGGTGGCCCGCAGCGAGATCGCCCAGATCAAGGTGGTGGCACCAAACGTTGCGTTGAAGGTGATCGATCGGGCCATTCAAATACATGGCGGGGCTGGCGTTTCCGGTGACTTCCCGCTGGCCTACATGTACGCCATGCAGCGCACGTTACGATTGGCCGATGGCCCGGATGAGGTCCACCGCGCCGCGATCGGTAAGTACGAGATCGGCAAGTACGTACCGCGCGAGCCACTTCGCAGCGAGCCTCAGTAAACCCAGACCTCGACCCGGCGGTTGCGGATTCGGCCTTCGTCCTGGTCGTTCGCCGCCACCGGCAGTTCGGCGCCCAGGCCAAGGATCTCCCGAGCGGTCACGCCTTGCCGGGCCAGCTCGCGGCGCACGGCCATGGCGCGCAACTTGGACAGCAAGGTGGCGCGCGCCGGGTCGTTCTTGGCATCGCCGAACCCCACCAGGCTGATTTTCTGGTCGAGCTTGCCGGTGCGCTTGAGGTACGCGACCACCCGTTGCAGATCGGCTTGCGCCTTGTTGTCCAGCGTGGCGCTGCCTTCGGCGAAACGAAAGTTCACCGAGAGCCGTTGTGCCTGTTCAAGCAGACCTCGATAAGCCGCAGGCATCTCGGCATTGGCCCGTACCGGCATCGCCTGGACGGTCTGGGCAATGAATCCGCTGGCGGTGACGATGGCCTGGCCGGGTTCGCTTTGTGCAAAGCGAATCAGCGCCTGGGCCCAGGGGTTGTGCTGGCCGGGTGGCAGGTAGAAATACAGCCGACGGGCCAGCGGATAATCTTCGCTGGCGATCAGCCCGGGTGTCGGCAACATCGCACTCGCCGCGCCGTCGGCGATGGCCAGGACTTTGGCGCCGTGCACTGAGCTCAGGCTGCTGAAACCGATTGCCTGACGATCACGACGAACTTCGGCGGCCAACTGCTCACCCGACTCAAACCGTGTGGTACTGGTTGCCAGCGTCAGGTCATGGGGGTCGAGTACCAGGCTCTTGAACGTCTCGAACGTACCGGAGCGATCGTCGCGAGCGTACAAGCGGATCGGCCCGCTGCCGAGACCGAGCGCGTCCCAGGTCGTAATGCGGCCTGCGAAAATTTTTGCCAACTGTTCGGTCGTCAATTGTGGCAAGGGATTGTCCGGGTGGACGATGACCGCCATGCCATCAAGGGCGATCACCTGCTCGGCCTCGGCACTTTTCAGATCGCCAAGCGCTTCCAGGTCGACCAGTTCGCTGTCTTTTATCGGGCGCGAGGCCGCCGCGAGGTCGGCGTCACCGTTTTTAAGCGCGGTAAAACCGGTGCTCGACCCGTGGGCCGCAATATTCACCTGGATCAACTCGCCCTGAGCAGTGTGGCCTTGTACCTGGACTTCGTTGGCAACCGTGCCGGGCAGGATCTGGATGTCCTGCACGCCTTGCGCTTGCAGCATGCCGCGCACCAAGGCTGGCGCCAGCACGCTGCCGATGGTGTTGGAGCCCTGCAGGCGCAGTACCGTTTGCCCGGCGTGCGCGGCGATGGGGAGGGCGGCTAACAGGCTGAGGAGCAGCCGAAAAACAAGGGGGAACATGCCAGTGGGTGCTCGCGGCTAGAGGTCGTGCCGGGAGATTAAGACAGTACGATGACCGCAAGATGACGAAGGCTCAGAGGATTTTGGCTGAATGGTACGCCGGCAACATTGGTACTACCCTCTGAGAAACACGCATTTTGCGTGGTTCGCTGTGGCCAAACGCCTGACGTGAGGATCGACCGATGCTGCAACGGCTAAGCGTGAGGTTACTGGTGTCTTCCTTTGCACTGCTTGCGGCGTGTGCGACGCACGTCGACAGTACCAGTGAAGCATCATTTTCTGCGTCGATGTTGGCCATGAGTCAGGGTATGGACCTGGAGCAGAAAGCGGCGTTTGATCGGGCGCTGACAGTGGTCAGGGAAGCATACGGGCTTGACCGGGCGCGAATGGCCAAGGCACTGGATGGCAAGGACGCCGAGGATGTCCTGGACCTTGCTGCGGATATCCGTGAAAAACAGGATGAGGCGGCCCTGGCGCAAGCCGAAAAGGATCAGGCTGCTCATCTTGAGTCATCGAAGGCGAACCTTGCGCAGTACACGGAACACTGTGAGGCGCTTGAAGCCAAGCGCCTGGCCGAGGATCCGGACAGCCGCGGCCCCAGTCGTTTTGAGGCACACGTGTGTGCGTCCGCAGACAGCTATGAACGCACGGTCGACAATCTTGAAGAGATGACGGCGCAGCAGTACAAGGACGCTGATAAAGACACGATCAGCCAGCTCAAGCTGGACTGAACATCGGCGTTGTCTGCCACCGGGTGTCGGTGGGGTGCCTTGGCGTTCGCGGTGTTTGCATCGCGGGCAAGCCCGCTCCCACATGTGGGATGCAGGCTAGCCAGGGGCGGGGCTTAGCTCAATTCCAGCCAGATCGGTGCGTGGTCCGAGGGTTTTTCCATGCCGCGCAGTTCGTAATCGACGCCCGCATCCTTGAGCCGTGGCAGCAGCCCTTGAGAGGTCATGATCAGGTCAATGCGCAGGCCACGCTTGGGTTCATCCTCGAAACCACGGCTGCGGTAGTCAAACCAGCTGAAACGGTCGCAAACGTCAGGGTTCAGGTGGCGGAAGCTGTCGACCAGGCCCCAGTTTTTCAGCCGTGCCATCCACTCGCGTTCTTCCGGCAAGAAGCTGCATTTACCGGTCTTGAGCCAGCGCTTGGCGTTGTCCGGGCCGATACCAATGTCGCAGTCTTCCGGGGAGATGTTCACGTCGCCCATCACCACCAAGGGCTGCTGGTTCTGGAACTGGCTTTCAAGCAGGGTTTGCAGGTCGTTGTAGAAACGCTGTTTGGCCGGGAATTTGGTGGGGTGGTCGCGACTTTCACCCTGGGGGAAGTAGCCGTTCATGATGGTGATCGGTGTGCCATCGGCGTCGGCGAAGGTGCCCCAGATGAAACGGCGCTGGGCGTCTTCCTCGTCGGTACTGAAGCCCTTGAACAGGCTCAATGGCGCTTGGCGCGAGAGCAGGGCGACGCCGTAGTGGCCCTTTTGACCATGGAAGTTCACGTGGTAGCCCAGTGCTTGAACTTCAGCCAGTGGGAATTGCTCGTCAGCCACTTTGGTTTCTTGCAGGCCGATCACGTCCGGTTGGTGCTTTTCGATCAACGCGGCCAACTGATGGGGCCGGGCGCGCAGGCCGTTGATGTTGAACGAGACGATCTTCATGGAAGCAACAATCCTGGTAAAAGTCAGGATGCTAGCTGACATCGTCGGCCACGACCAGCGTGGCGGCCCAGTCGATCGCCTGCTAACGTGCTTCACGAGGGCGCGCCAGCGTAGCGAGCACCTCGCTGGCAATGAATGCCCAGGCCTGGAGGTTTTCACGATGTCCGAATCGACTGCTGTTACGGCTGAAGTCCGCTTGCTCGATGGGGGCTACAGTCATGAGACCCGCTCGTTGCTTTACCATGCCTACCGCCGCGAGCCGACCTTCGCCTACCTGTTCGAAGCGGCGCGCCCTGGTTACGACCACCGCATCCGCGCCACGGTGCGAGAGCTGGTGCAGCAGCATTTTTATCAAGAACTGCCCGCGTTGGGGTTGCTGATCGGGGAGCGCTTGATTGGCGTTGCACTGATTGCACCACCACAACGTCGGCTCAGCGTCACGGAAAGCTGGGCCTGGCGTATACGCATGTTGCTGAGCACCGGGTTCAACTGCACGCGCCGCTACCTGGATTACCAAGCGGCACTGATGGCCTGCCTACCCACTGACGCGGTTCACGTGCTGCCGCTGCTGGGTATCCATCCGCAGTTTCAGGGCCAGCACTTTGGTGAACAGTTACTGCAGGCGTTGCACGACTGGTGTGCTGAAGATGAGCATTCTCAAGGGGTTGTTCTGGACACCGGCAATGAGCATTACCTGGCGTTTTATGCGCGGCAGGGCTATCAGGAGATTGGTGAAATTGCGGTAGGGCCTGTTCGTGAGCACGTTTTTTTTCACCCGAACCCCCAGCATTCCCGGCAAATCGGGGCGTAATCGAGCAATGAGCGATGGCCGCGGTCGCCCGACTGCCGTAAAGCTCTGGTAGCATCGGTGCTTATGACGTATTCAGCACCTTTTACCTGTGGTTTGATTCTATGCATCGCCAGCTTCGCCGTCTGTGCACAAAGTGAACTGGTCGTTCGGATAAAGCCTGCCAACAGCGAGCTCAAGGACAATATCGAAGGTTACATTGGTAGCCTGGGTGACCGTGACGAAGAGGCTCTGATGCGCTTCAGTCGCGGTGCCATCGAGCAGGCCAGAAAAGCGGCCCAGGCCTTGGGCTACTACCAGCCTCATATCGAAACCGAGGTCAAACCCCCGGCCAAGGCGAACAAGGGACCACGCCTGGTGATGACCGTTGAGCCGGGCGAGCCAATCCGGATTCGTGACATCACGGTACGTATTCAAGGGCCGGCCAGTGAACTGAAAGCCTTTCGGATTCCCAATAGCCGTTACTTGCGCTCGGGCGAAGTGCTCAACCATGGGCATTATGAGGACGCCAAGCGGCTGATTCAGAACCAGGCTTCCCGCTATGGCTTCTTCAGTGGCCGGTTTCTCCGGCAACGTCTGACGGTCGATCCACTGGCTGGGGTCGCTGACATCGAGCTGGTCTACGACAGTGGCCCGCGCTACGCCCTGGGCAAGGTCCAGTTTACCGGTGACAGCCCTTTCGATGAGGACCTGCTGCGCAGGATGGTGCCGTTCCAGGAAGGTGCGCCCTATGATGCTGAGCTGATCGCCGAGCTCAACAATGCGCTGCAGTCCAGTGGCTACTTCGAGGGGGTGCGTGTCGATGCGGCACCGACGGCAGCCGTCGGCCAGACAATCCCGGTGGCGGTTCAGTTGCAGACCCGCAAGCCCCGTACCATGGGCTTGGGCCTGGGTTTTTCGACGGACGTCGGGCCTCGTGCCAAGGCTAACTGGACGCGCCATTGGGTTAACCCTGAAGGTCATAGCTACGGTATCGAGACCGAGGTATCGGCCCCACGGCAGAACGTCGGGCTGTGGTACGACGTGCCTCTGGACCCGCCGCTGACCGACAAATTTCGTTTTGCCGGTGGCTACCAGAACGAAGAGATCGCCAATACCGACAGCCTCAGTAAACTGCTGACGGTAGGCCCGGAATGGCACAGCAAGTTGCCCAGTGGTTGGCAGCGGGTGATCTCGCTGAAATGGCAGCGTGAAGAGTATCGCCTGGGTGACGACTCCGGGTTGAGCAACCTGCTGATGCCCGGTGTCAGTTATGCCTACCTGCGCAGCGACAACCGCATTGATCCGCACAATGGCTACCGCCTGCAGTTCGACACGCAGGTCGCGAAGGAAGGCCTGCTCTCGGACACCAACCTGGTGCATGGCAATGTCCTGCTCAAGGGCTTGACCACCCTTGGGCAGAACCACCGTTTCCTGGGCCGGGTACAGTTTGGCGGCAGCGCCACCAACGGCTACAAATCAATGCCGCCGTCGTTGCGTTTTTTCGCCGGTGGCGATCAGAGCGTGCGCGGTTACGACTACCAGACGCTGTCGCCGAAGAACTCGGACGGTGACCGTATCGGTGGCCGCTACCTGGTGGCCGGCAGTGTTGAGTACCAATACTCGATTGCCGAGAAGTGGCGCGTGGCGACCTTCGTCGATCAAGGCAACTCATTCAACAGTCTGGAACTGCCCAGCCTCAAGACCGGCGTCGGTCTTGGTGTGCGCTGGGTATCTCCGGTGGGCCCACTGCGCCTGGACCTCGCCCACGCGCTGGATGACGAGGGCGGTATTCGTTTGCACTTTTCCATGGGGCCGGAACTGTGAGTCGTGTGTTTAAAGGGATTGCCATCGGCCTGGTCGGCGTACTGCTGATTGTGGTCTTCGGTGTGGCCGCTGTATTGGGTACGCAGGCGGGCAGCCGTTGGGTACTGAACCGGGTGCCAGGGTTGCAACTGGACGACTTCCAAGGGCGGCTGGCAGGGCAGTGGCAGGCCAAGCGCCTGTTGTGGGAGCAGTCGGGTAACCGGGTCGAGTTGACGCAGCCGTTGCTGGCGTGGTCGCCCGCCTGCCTGTTGCGGATGACGTTATGCGTAACCCAGCTACGCGCCGAGCGGGTGGACCTGGCGTTTGCCCCCGGTGAGCCCTCGACAGACAGCGGCCCGCTGCAGTTGCCGGCCCTGGTATTGCCGCTGAACATCGAACTGGGTGAGCTACAGGTTGGTCGACTGACGTTGGATGGCAATGAACAGTTGAGTGAGTTGCAACTGGCGGCGCGTTGGAGCGTCGAGGGCCTGCGTATTGATCGCCTGCAGGTTCAGCGCGAGGATTTGCACCTGGCGCTGCAGGGGATGCTTAAGCCTGAAGGCGACTGGCCCATGCAGGCCAGCGGCCAACTGCAATTACCTGCAGTGGATGGGCAGCCGTGGCAATTGGCTGTGACGGTGGACGGTGACCTGCAGCAGACGTTGCGGGTGAGCGCGGACAGTACGGGCTATTTGCAGGGACGACTCGATGGGCAGTTGCAGCCGCTGGCGGCGAACCTGCCGGCCAAGGTGCGTATCAGCGCCGACGCCTTCAAGGCGAGCGCCGACCTGCCGGATACCCTGCAGCTCAATCAGGTGTTGCTGACCGGTGAAGGCGACCTGAGCGCGGGTTACCGGCTCGCGGGCAATGCCAGCCTGCCGGCCTCGCAGGGCCCGATCGCCTTGGCCCTGCAAGGCCGGGTCGATGCCCGTGGTGCCGAACTGTCAGCGCTCGACCTGAACGCCGCCGCAGAACAGTACCTCAGGCTCAAGGCCACTGCCGACTGGCAACAGAGCATCAAGGCCAGCGCTCAGCTTGAGTGGCTGGACTTCCCCTGGTTGCGCCTTTACCCGCTGGATGACGCGCCGCAGGTCACCCTGCGTCGTTTCAATGGCCAGGTCCGTTACCAGGAAGGGCGTTACGAAGGGGATTTTGCCGGTGACCTGGACGGCCCGGCCGGTGCGTTCAAGATCAGCAGCCCGTTCAAGGGCGATCTCAAGGCTATCGACTTGCCGCAGCTTGTTCTGAGTGCGGGTCAGGGTAAGGCCGCCGGTAACCTGCGGGTGCAGTTCGCTCAAGGCATTGCCTGGGATACGGCACTGGAGTTGTCCGCGCTCAATCCTGCGTATTGGCTGGCCGAGTTGCCCGGTACATTGGCTGGGCCGTTGCGCAGCACGGGCGAGTTCAAGGATGGCCACCTGCGTCTGGATGCCGACGTAAACCTCAAGGGCCGCCTGCGTGGCCAGCCGGCGCTGCTTCAGGCCAAGGCTGGCGGTGCAGGTGAACAGTGGACCTTGGGCACCCTGGAGGTTCGGCTGGGGGACAACCGTATCAACGGTAGCGGCAGCCTTCAGCAGCGTCTGGCCGGCCAGCTCGACCTCGACATGCCCCGTTTAGGGCAGCTCTGGCCGCAACTGCAGGGGCGTTTGAAAGGGCGCCTGGACGTTGCGGGCACACTCAAGGCCCCACAAGGGCAATTGACCCTGCAAGGGCAGCAGTTGGCCCAGGCCCAGAACCATCTGCAACGCCTGGATCTCAGCGCGCAGATGGACTCGGCACAACGTGTACGGATTGAGTTGGAGGCCGGTGCGATCCAGTTGGGTGAAACGGGAATGGGTACGCTTACTGCCAAGGGGCAGGGCGACAGGCGTCAACAGCAATTGCGCCTGGGCCTGAAGGGGCCGCAACTGGTGCTTGACCTCGAATTGGACGGTCAGCTGGACAAAGACAACTGGCGGGGGCGCCTGGCCAGTGGGCGTATCCAGGCCGGAGGCCAGGATTGGCAGTTGCAGGCCCCGGCCCGGCTACAGCGCCTGGCGAATGGCCAGATTGACTTCTTTGCTCATTGCTGGCGTTCGGGTGATGCCAGCCTGTGCGGCGAAGACCAGCGCCTGGCCCCCGAGCCCAAGCTGCGTTATCACCTCAAGCAGTTCCCGTTGCAGAGCCTGGCCCAATGGTTGCCGAAAGACTTTGCCTGGAACGGCCAACTCAATGCCGATATCAACCTTGACCTGCCGGCCAGCGGGCCCAAAGGACGGGTTCAGGTTGATGCCAGTGGTGGCACCCTGAGGCTGCGCGAGAAAGGCCAGTGGCTGGATTTCCCTTACCAGACCCTGCGCCTGGACAGCACCTTGGGCCCACGGCGGGTAGATTCCCGTTTGGCGTTTCGTGCCGAGCGACTGGGTGAGCTGACCTTGGACACGCGTCTTGATCCGCTGGCGAAAAACAAACCTGTCAGTGGTACGTTCAGTTTGAATGGCCTGGACCTTTCCATCGCCCGGCCTTTTGTTCCGATGGTCGAGCGCTTGGCCGGCCAGTTGAATGGCAGCGGCAGGTTGTCCGGCACGTTGCTGGCGCCACAGGTCAACGGTAGCCTGACCCTTTCGCAGGGCGAGGCCAGCGGTGCAGAACTGCCCATCAGCCTGCGTGAGCTGACCTTGCGTGCCGTGATCGCCGGTGAGCAGGTTCAGTTGCAGGGTGACTGGAAAAGTGGCGAGACTGGCCAGGGACAGTTGAGTGGTCAGATCGGCTGGGCGCGCGCGTTGGCGGTCGACCTGCGTGTTCATGGTCAGCGCTTGCCAGTCAACGTCGAGCCCTACGCCGTGCTGGAGGTAGCCCCGGACCTGAACATCGGCCTGCAAGGCGACAAGTTGGCAATCACAGGCAAAGTGCTGGTGCCCAAGGGCAAGATCAGCATCCGCGAGTTGCCGCCATCCACCGTCAAGGTATCCGATGATACGGTGATCGTCGGCCACCAGACCGAAGCGGGTCAGGCCCCCTTGGCGATGGCCATGAACGTCGACGTCGAGGTAGGGCAGGACAAGCTGTCGTTCAGAGGGTTTGGTTTGAGTGCCAACCTGCGGGGTGCCGTGCATATCGGCGACAACCTCGATACCCGTGGTGAGCTGAGCCTGGTTGATGGCCGTTATCGCGCCTATGGCCAGCGCTTGACCATCCGCCGCGCAAGATTGCTGTTTGCAGGCCCTATCGATCAGCCGTATCTGGACATCGAGGCCGTACGCAAAACCGATGACGTGATCGCGGGTATTCGCCTCAGTGGCAGTGCTGAACAGCCGACCACCCAGGTGTTTTCCGAGCCGGCCATGAGCCAGGAGCAGGCCTTGTCGTATCTGGTATTGGGGCGGCCATTGGGCAGTACCGGTGAGGACAACAACATGCTTGCACAAGCGGCGCTGGGCTTGGGGCTGGCGGGCAGTTCGGACCTGACCGGTAGCCTGGCGAAAAGCCTCGGTATCGACGACTTCCAGCTCGACACTCAGGGGAGCGGCGCCAGCACCAGCGTGGTCGCCAGCGGCAACCTGACGGAACGCCTGAGCTTGCGTTATGGCGTGGGCGTATTCGAACCGGCCAACACCATTGCCTTGCGCTACCTGTTGAGTAAAAAGCTCTACCTGGAAGCCGCCAGTGGGATCGCCAGTTCGCTTGATCTGTTTTACAAACGCGACTTCTGAGTCAGCGAACGGTTGCAGCGGCGATGAACTCGTTGTCCGCGGATGGCGGTGCAGGATCGGGCTGGCGGCAGGGGGTAATCAGTTGGGTGTACTCTTCGATCAGACGATTCAATGCCTCGGGCGGTTCGCAGGCCTGAAACTGCATGCGAATCTGTACTTCGTCCGGGTCACGATGATCGCCTTGGCGCTTGTTCTGAGCGCCTACGGTGACCATGAACCGTTCGTGCTTGAGTGCGCTGTTTTCCAGTACATGGCTTGCATCGGCCAGTTCGGTGTTCTGGATCTTTACCGAGAGGTCGACTTGCATCCGCTCCAGGGCCAGGCCGCGTGGTGACACCAGCGTGATCAGGGGGATGCTCAAGGTATGTCGGTCATCCATGGCGACATCAACCATCTTGGCTTTCATCGGGGCGCCCAAGGCTTCGGCGTCATAGTCAAAAAACTGGTCAAACAGCTTGATGTACTGTTGTGCGATCAGGTTGTTCGCCGCCGCTGCGGCGTCCTGCAGACCTCGGGTAATGTCAGCCAGGTCGCAGGTGGCAAGGGGCTCTTTGTCGTTAGGACTGCGTTCCAAGAGGCTGGGCTCCTTTGGCGAGGGACGGGGAGGCTCCGCTCATCAGAGCGGAACCTGTTGTCGCGTGTCAGTTAGTGGTTTGTTGTACCTGGTCTGGCATTGGCAGTTTGGATTCAGGCAAGGCGTCCTTGTTCTGCGCCTCGGTGTTGGGAAGCATGACCGGCTTGGTGGCGGCATCGGTCAGGAAGTCGATGACGCGCATCAAGGCTTCTGGCGGATCCTGGCGTTTGACGCGGGTGTTGAACGCGTAACGCGCGCGGGTGTCGGTCTTGCGGGTTTGTGTTGACTTGTGGCTGACCTGGCCTTTGACGCTCATCTTGAACGGGCCCCAGCCAATGGAGGCGCCAAACTCAGCGCTGCCACCGGTTTCAGAGCTGCTTTCGGCCTGCTGGCTGATGGTCAGCTCGAACTCGATGTTACCTTCTTCAATGGCGATGTTCGGGTGGGTGATGGCCGCCAGCAGAGGGATCTGCATTTTCTTGGCGACGGTACCCTGATAGACACCCTGTTCGTCTGTGAGGGTTTCTTCATAGTCGAATTGGATGGCGACAGCCTTGCCATCCTGGATACAGACGCCCATGAGGAAGTCTGCGTAGGATTTACTGGCGCTAACCTGCGCCTGAATCATGGCCTGCAGTGGCCCGGAGATCATCCGGTCCAGTGGCAGTGCGTTCATGACCGAGCCGATGAGGCTGTTATCGATAGTTGCCATGTTGAGATTTCCTTATCGTGAAGTGCGCGTGAGTGCGCGGTTACCGTTACGCGGTGTGGCGGGCGTGAGCTTCTTGACGCCGGATATTGCCGATCTGGCGCAGGCTCAGGCCGTATTTGTCGGCCAGCACGCTACGGGACAGGCCGTGCGAGCTTTCCTGTTGAATCTGTTGGTTGCGCAGTTGCCGGTTGAAGTGGTCGGGTTTGGGAATCTCCAGGGCCGTACCGGCATAGCGTTTGATCAAGGCCTCAAGCTGTTCATTGGGCAGTACGTCGGCCAGCGTCGTGCGGCCTGGGTGCTTGGGAATGTACTTGGGCCTGCCGCCGTAGATGCAGGTCAGGCGATACGCGCTTTCCAGCCCGACACACGCGATCAAGGCTTGCAGGGAATGAGGCAGTTGGGTGATGTCGATGCGGTTCAGGTCGCAGAGTTCCATGATCACTTCCTTGTCAATGAGCAAGCCATTTGGGCCTGCGGTAGGTGTTAGCCGTCAGCAATCAGCGTGATCAGCAGTGCCGTACCGGCTGGCTGCGTTGGTCGGCGTCATGGGTTGATTCTCGGGCACTGCGCGACAAAAGATCTAGGTAGCAAGCGGGTCTGTACCAGTAGCTGTTCCTGCTTATGTTCGGTGGGAAAAATGGCGAAGGGGTGTGGGTATTCCGCGGCGTAACAGGCGCAAAGCCCCGGTTTTCGGCCTGCCACCACAACGGCATAGCCGCTGCTTGGCGCTACCAGCGTCAGTCGCAAGGGTGGGTGACCAACAGGCTGACCTGAGCCATCAATGCGGTTTGGCGAGGCAGCGCATTGTCGGGGAAGGAACGCCAATCAACCCACAGGCAGACAGCGGTGAGTGGGGTGCCGCCGCGTGCGCCGACGACCTGAGGTGCGAAGTCGCGTCGGTACAACGCCTGGGTTTTTTTCAACCCTTGAACACGTTCAGCCGAGGCCAGCGTGGCTTTTACCAGTGACGGTATTTCCTGCATGGAGATGGTGAAGGCTTCGCGTGTTTCCGGGCTACCCAGGTGCCCGGCCTGTCGAGAACGTTGCCACAATTGCTGCCATTGGCTGTTGCCTGCGCTGTTCGCCAGGCTGGTTCCGAGTGCTTTCAGGTGCGAGGGGTCGAGGTCTATGGTTTGCAGTGCTTGAGCCTCAATACAGACCAGCAGGCCGACTGTACTGAGCAGGTGGGGTATGCGCATGAGGATGCTCCGCGAGGGACGTTAGTGCTTGAGCGCTCATGTTTGCAAGTTGGTCGGTAGGGCAGAACCGGGAAAATATCCTTGTGAGAGGATTGGACGTTGTATTATTCGCGTTTGATTTTTGTCTTCCACGCGTCAAGGAAACCCACATGACTCAAGGCCAACGCCTTAAATACTCCATCCTGTTGTCCCTGCTGGTGCTGGCAACCATGCTGGGGCTGTCCTACCTGCAGAAAGACGGTGTGATCAGCGAAAAGGTGTTCCAGTACATCGCCATCGGTGTGGCGGTCGTCGTGGTCATCGTCAACGGCATCATGCGCCGCAAGGTCAAACTCTGACTCCAGGTCGGCCAGCGCTAAGGCTGGCCGACACCGGCCGTTACAGGGTCAGGTCACGCAGCAGGAGGCCGTACTCCAGGTTGACCTGCTCAGGAATCGGCAGGTAGACGGTATGGCCATCGCCAGGGGCAACCTCGATCGGTTGGCCCTGGCGATTGCGCAACTGATGCAGGTCGAAATGGTAGTTGCCACGTGGCGTCATCAGTTCAAGGTGATCGCCAAGGCCAAAGCGGTTTTTCACCTGCACTTCGGCCAGCCCATCGACCCGCTCACCGGTCAGCTCGCCAACGAACTGCTGGCGCTCAGACTGCGAGTTGCCACGTTGGTAGTTCTGATACTCGTCATGCACATGGCGGCGCAGAAACCCCTCGGTGTAACCCCGTTGCGCCAGTGACTCCAGATTGAGCATCAACGAGCGGTCGAACTCGCGGCCTGCTACGGCATCATCAATTGCCTGGCGGTAGGCCTGAGTGGTGCGTGCGCAATAGAAGTGCGATTTGGTGCGGCCCTCGATTTTCAGCGAGTGAACGCCCATCTTGGTCAAGCGCCCGACGTGCTGTACCGCCCGCAGGTCCTTGGCGTTCATGATGTAGGTGCCGTGCTCGTCTTCGAATGCCGGCATCTCTTCGCCAGGACGGTTGCTTTCTTCCAGCAGGAAGACTTCATCGGTCGGCGCGCCCAGGCCCAGTGTCGGCTCGACTTCGCGGACGATCTCACCGGTTACATTTTCCGTGGCCGGTGTGGCGCTGTACTTCCAGCGGCAGGCATTGGTGCATGAGCCCTGGTTGGCGTCACGCTTGTTTAGGTAGCCTGACAACAGGCAGCGCCCGGAATACGCCATGCACAGCGCGCCGTGAACGAACACCTCCAGTTCCATTTCGGGAACCTGCTGGCGAATTTCCTCGATCTCCTCCAGCGACAACTCGCGGGACAGGATGACCCGGGTCAGGCCCAGCCCGCGCCAGAACTCCACGCTGGCCCAGTTCACCGTGTTGGCCTGTACGGAAAGATGAATCGGCATCTCGGGGAAATGCCGACGAACCAGCATGATCAGGCCGGGGTCGGACATGATCAGTGCATCCGGGCCCATGGCGATCACCGGCTCCAGGTCCTTGAGGAAGGTTTTCAGCTTGGCGTTATGCGGTGCGATGTTGACCACCACATAGAATTGCTTGCCCTGGGCCTGGGCTTCCTTTATGCCGATGGCCAGATTCTCATGGTCGAATTCGTTGTTGCGCACCCGCAGGCTATAGCGCGGTTGCCCGGCATAGACCGCGTCGGCGCCATAGGCGAAGGCATAGCGCATGTTCTTTAGGGTGCCGGCAGGGGCAAGTAATTCGGGTTTGGCGAGGCTGGTCATGGGAGATCGGGTCGCAGCTGAAAAAGGCGCAGAGGCTACCTCACTGCGCCGCTGCTTTTATTGATCTACAGCAATGCCCGGGTGCGGGGCCACAGGATCAGGTGGCCCCACTATGGGTAATGGTTCAGCGCAGGCTGTAGGACACGCCAACGTAGGCCCCGAAGCCCTCGCCGGGTGTCGAGCGGGCGATGTCATTGCCGTGGTCGTTGTAGCCCGGTGTCACGGTGGCGGCATACCGCTTGTTGGTCAGGTTGCGCAGGTCCAGCCAGGTTTGCCAGTCGTTTTTCGGCGCGTTGAAGCCAAATGTCGCCCCCAGCAGTGCATAGGCGTCGGCGGGGTAAGAGTTGGCGTAGTCGACCTGTACCTTGGAGGCCATCTGCGTATTGAGCCCGGCATAGAAGCCCGTCGGGTGATCGAAGCGCACTTCGGCCTGGTAGAAATGCATCGGAATGCCGGGCAAGCGGTTGTCACCGAAGACGTCGTCATCACGGTAGTGGAAATCGCTGAAGGTGTAGGCCTGACGCAACGACACCTTGCCCACGGCAGCACGCTCCCAGAGCAGGCTGTCCAGGCCGGCTTCGATGCCCTGATGAACCGTAGGGCTGGCGTTGATTTCGGTGGGTGGATTGCCAGGCACCGTTTCGACTGCCAGTAGTTCATGGCGTACCGCAGCGTAGTACCAGGCCAGATCCCAGCGCCCCAGTGCCGAGTCGCCACGAGCGCCGAGTTCAAGGGTGGTGGCGGTCTGATTCTGCAGTTCGACGGGGGTTTTCTGAAGTTTGGCGGCCGGGCCGCTGGTGAAGCGTTCGTTGGCACTCCAGATCAACGCCCATGGGTGTGGCGGCTCGACCGAGCGGCTGAGGTTGCCGTAGACCTCCAACTGCGGGTTGAAGGCATAACGCAGACCGACGCGCGGGGCATAGTCCCAGTCGTGCTGGCTGACCTTGCCGCCATCGGCGGGATAGCTGACATCGCTTTCCCGGCGGGTGTAGATCAGCGCCAGGCCGGTGGTCAGCCACAGATCCGGCACCAGCTCCAGCTCGTTGCTGGCGTGCAATACGTTGTCAGAGCCCTGATAGCTGAAGTCGCGGGTTTTGGTACCGATTGGGGTGTTGAGGTTAGTACCCTGTTGCACCCGTACATACTCGGATGCGCCGCTATTGGGCAGATGCTTGGTCGACCGCCAGCCGATCGAGGTGTTGCTCTCGCGGTCGAACAGGGTGTCTCGACGGAAGTAGTTCAACGTACCACTGACATCGGTGTAGGCCACCTTCAGGCGGTTCAGGCCTTCACGCAGGTCCATCGGGTAGTCGTGATACACCAACCCGGCCTCCAGGCGTGAATCGTCATCCAGAAAGAAGGTAGTCTTGTTCGCCAGCCAGGTGCTGCCCGGCTGTGGGCGGCTGGCGTCACGGGAGAGGTAGGTCGGGTTTGCAGCCCGTGGATCATGCTTGATCTGTGCTTTGGTCAGGCGCCCGGCCAGGTCGTTCTCGGTTTCCCGATAACGCAGGTAGAAGCGGGTTTCCAGGTTCGGGTTGAAGCGGTAGCCGACGTTGGCGGCGATGCCTTTGCTGCTGCCGCTGCTGTGATCCTGATAACCGTCGTATGCCGAGTCAGTAGCCGCCACGTAGTAATCCAGGTCGCCCAGCACCTGGCCGGAACTGATCTGGCGCTTCATGTAGCCACGGCTGCCGGCTTCATAACGAACTTGCAGGGGCGCAGCGTCATACCCGGTGTGGGTGATGTAGTCGATGGCTCCGCCCAATGCCAGCGCGCCCTTGTCGAAGCCATTGGCGCCGCGCAGCACTTCGGCGCGGCTCAGCCACAGCGGTTCGAACAGTTCGTAGGGGGTACCACCGGGGGCCAGTCAGTGGCAGACCGTCGAGCAGGGTGTACACCCCCGAACCGTGGCTGCCCGGTGCGCGGTTGATGCCCGAGCCTCGAATCGACAACTTGACCCCATCATTACCGGCGGATTGCGCAAATACACCGGGCTGGTAGGCCAGCACATCCTGGTTGCTGGCAACCCGGCCTTGCTCGACCTGCTGCATATCCACCAGATTGGTCCCGCCCGGCACCCGCTGCAGGCGCTCTTTGGCCGAGGCCAGTTCGCTCTGTTCCTGCTCCTGAATCAGCACCTGACCCAGTTCGACAGCGTCGTCGGCCTGTACCGTGGTGGCGCAGACGAACAGCAGCGCCAGTGGAGAGCGGGGGAGGGTGGATCGCATTATCAAGAATTCCAGGTTATGAGGCGGCTATCTGACGCCGCAACTACAAGACGAAGCACAGTCGTTGCCCGGAAAACAAAACACCCCGCCGAGGCGGGGTGTCTGTTGTTACTAAAGCGATTGTTACCTGGGCGATCAACCGATCAGCTGAAACCCGGCGTGTTGGACCATGTCCAGCAGCGGCTGCGGGTACACGCCCAGCACGAAGGCCAGGATCGCGATGGCCAGCAGCATGACGCCGCCAGTGCGCTGTTCCCAGTTCAGCGGGGCATCGTGACGACGCAGGTTTGGTTCGATCAGGTACAGGGTAACCATGACACGCAGGTAGTAGAACACGCCGATGGCGCTGCCCAGTACCAGGGCGCCGACCAGCCACCACAGCTGCGATTCGACACCGGTCGCAATGATGTAGAACTTGCCGATGAAGCCTGCGGTCAGCGGGATACCTGCAAGCGACAGCATCATCACGGTCAGTACGGCGGTCAGGTACGGACGGCGCCAGAACAGGCCGCGATACTCGTACAGGGCGTCAGCGTCACGGCCGTTGTACGGCGACGACATCAGGGTGATCACACCGAAGGCACCGAGGCTGGTGATCACGTAGGTGACCAGGTACACGCCGATGGCTTCCATCGCCAGGCCCTTGCTGGCCACCAGGGCAATCAGCAGGTAACCGAAGTGGGCGATGGACGAGTAACCGAGCAGACGCTTGAGGTTGCTCTGGGTCAGCGCCAAGAGGTTACCGATCAGGATCGAGGCGACGGCGATCACCGACAGCACGGTGGTCAGTACGCCGCTGCTGGCCGCCGGCGAGATCAGGAACAGGCGTACGACGACGGCGAACACTGCAACCTTGCTGGCGGTGGCCAGGAACGCTGCGACCGGTGCTGGCGCACCTTCGTAAACGTCCGGGGTCCACAGGTGGAACGGTACCAGCGACAGTTTGAATGCCAGGCCAACCAGCATCATGCCCAGGCCCAGTTGAGCCAGCAGGCTTGGCATGCCAGTGGCTGCCAGTGCCTTGCCAATACCGGTGAAGGTCAGGCTGCCAGCGTCAGCGTACAGCAGGGCCATACCGAACAGCAGGAAGGCCGAGCCTGCGGCCGACAGCACCATGTACTTGATGCCGCCTTCCAGCGAACGCTTGTTGAAGAACGCGTAAGCCACCAGGCCATAGACCGGTACCGAGAGCAGCTCCAGGCCGATGAACAGGCCGGCCAGGTGCTGTGCACAGACCAGTACCAGGCCACCGAGGGCAGCCATCAGGATCAGCAGGTACAGTTCTTCACGGTTGCCCGGGTAGCCTTTACCGCTTTTACCTTCACCCAGGTAGGCGTGGGCGAGGGTAACGCAAGCCAGGGTGGCGACCAGGATCAGCGCCATGTACAGGCAGGCGAAGTTGTCGACGGTCAGCAGCGGGGTGACCGCCAGGGGTGTGACTTTCAGGGTTGGAATAATCGACAGCAGGGCCAGGTTCAGGCCCACGGTCGACAGCAGGAAGGTTTGCGAGTGATTGCGGCGCCAGGCGATGGCCAGCATCACCACAACAATGGTGATACTGGTAATCAGCAGCGGCGCAAGCGCGATAAAGTGTTGAATCGTCAGGTCCATAGCGCTCTTACCGGGCCGAAGCGAGTTGAGTGAAAGCGGTGCCGAGCCACTGCTGCACACCACTCATGGTAGCGGCAGAGGTGTCGAGGAACGGCTGCGGGTAAACGCCCAGCAGGATCAGCAGGCCAGCCAGGCCCAGCACCATGATCATTTCGCGAGTGTCCATACCAGCCAGGACTTCATCGGATTTCGCCGGACCGAAGTAGGCACGGTGGATCATGATCAGCGAGTAGACCGAACCGAAGACCAGGCCGCTGGTAGCGATCACAGTCACCCATGGCGAGCTGACGAAGCTGCCGATCAGGATCAGGAATTCACCAACGAAGTTACCGGTACCTGGCAGGCCCAGCGACGCGGCGGCGAAGAACAGGCTGATGGCTGGCAGGTAAGCGATACGGTGCCACAGGCCGCCCATCTGACGCATGTCACGGGTGTGCAGGCGTTCGTACAGTTGGCCACTCAGGATAAAGAGTGCCGCAGCCGACAGACCGTGTGCGAGCATCTGGATCACAGCACCTTGCAGTGCTTGCTGGCTGCCGGAGTAGATACCGATCAGCACGAAGCCCATGTGCGAGACGCTGGAGAACGCGATCAGGCGCTTGATGTCGGTTTGGGCGAAGGCCAGGAATGCGCCGTAGAAAATCCCGATCAGACCGAGGGTCATGGCGATTGGCGCGAATTCCGCCGAGGCATTCGGGAACAGCGGCAGGGCGAAACGCAGCAGACCGTAGGCAGCGGTTTTCAGCAAAATACCCGCCAGGTCCACGGAACCTGCGGTAGGTGCCTGGGCGTGAGCGTCAGGCAGCCAGGAGTGGAACGGTACAACCGGCAGTTTCACCGCGAAGGCGATGAAGAAGCCCAGCATCAGCAGGTACTCGGTACCGGCTGGCAGTTCGGCCTTGAGCAGTGTGCTGTAGTCGAAGGTCAGTACGCCGGTGGTGTTGTAGTTCACCAGTACCAGGCCCAGGATCGCCACCAACATGATCAGGCCGCTGGCCTGGGTGTAGATGAAGAACTTGGTTGCTGCGTAGATCCGGGTCTTCTTGCCGTCTGCCGAGCTGTGACCCCAGAGCGCGATGAGGAAATACATCGGCACCAGCATCATTTCCCAGAAGAAGAAGAACAGGAACAGGTCCAGGGCCAGGAACACCCCGACCACGCCGCCCAGGATCCACATCAGGTTGAGGTGGAAGAAGCCGACGTGGCGCTGGATCTCTTTCCACGAGCAGAGGACCGAAAGCACACCGAGCAGGCCGGTGAGCAAGATCATCAGCAGCGACAGGCCGTCCAGGCCCAGGTGCAGGCTGATGCCGAAGCGCTCGATCCAGAGCACTTTGTATTCGACAGTCCAGGCAGGCTCGGTACCCGGTGCCGGGGCGAGGGTGTAGTCACCGTGTGCCCACAGCCAGAGGCCGATACCGAGCAACAGGGACATGGTCAGCAGCGCAATCCAGCGTGGCAGGGTGGCGCCGAAGCGCTCACCCAGCCAGCACAGCAGGCCGCCGATGAAGGGGATCAGGATCAGCCAAGGCAAAATCATGACGGGCTCAATTCCTTTCGCAAAGTCGCAAGGTTCATATCAGACCGCAGCCAACAACACAGCGCCGAGAACAATCACGGCACCTGCGGCGATCGAGGCGGTGTACCAGCGCAGCTGACCGGTTTCGGTACGGCTCATGGCAGCGTGGCCACCACGTGCCAGACGCGGCACCAGACCAATGCTGCGGTCAACCGGGTCCTTGCGCAGCACATGGCTGATCAGCAGGTAAGGTTTGACGAACAGCTTGTCGTAGATCCAGTCGAAGCCCCAGGCAGCGAACCACCAGGCCGACAACACGCGACCGATGCCGCTGTTGGCGATGGCCGTTACCAGGCGACGTTTGCCCAGGAACAGCACGGCTGCCAGCAGGATACCGGCGATGGCAATGGCGCCCGAGGCGATTTCCAGGCTGTGCTTGGCTTCGCCACCGGCATGGCCGGCGCTCTGCGGCAGTACACCGGCCAGTGGTGGATGAATCCAGGCACCGACGAAGGTGGACAGTACGATCAGCACGCCCAGCGGCAGCCAGTGGGAAATCCCGTGGCCAGCATGGGCTTCGGTCTTGGCTTCGCCGTGGAAGGCGATGAAGATCAGGCGGAAGGTGTACAGCGAGGTCATGAAAGCACCGACCAGGCCGGCGTACAGCAGACCGTTGTTACCACTGGCGAAGGCTTCCCAGAGGATTTCGTCCTTGGAGTAGAAACCGGCGGTCAGCAGCGGCAGGGCAGCCAGGGCGGCACCACCGACGATGAAGCTGGCGTAGGCCAGCGGCAGCTTCTTCCACAGGCCACCCATCTTGAAGATGTTCTGCTCGTGGTGGCAGGCAACGATGACCGCACCGGAGGCAAGGAACAGCAGGGCCTTGAAGAAGGCGTGGGTCATCAGGTGGAAGATCGCGCCTTCCCAGGCGCCAACGCCCAGGGCCAGGAACATGTAGCCGATCTGGCTCATGGTCGAGTAGGCGAGGATACGCTTGATGTCGGTTTGAACCAGCGCGGCGAAGCCAGCCAGTACCAGAGTGACACCGCCGACCACGCCGACCAGGTGCAGCACGTCCGGCGCAAGGGCGAACAGGCCGTGGGTACGGGCGATCAGGTAGACACCGGCGGTCACCATGGTCGCGGCGTGGATCAGTGCCGAAACCGGGGTTGGGCCCGCCATCGCGTCAGCCAGCCAGGTCTGCAGTGGCAGTTGGGCGGATTTACCGACCGCGCCGCCCAGCAGCATCAGGGTGGCCATGACGATCCAGAAGTCACCGGCCTTGAAGTGCTCCGGTGCGCGTACCAGCAGTTCCTGGACGTTCAGGGTACCCAGTTGCTGGAACAGGATGAACAGGCCGATGGCCATGAACACGTCGCCGATACGGGTCACGATGAAGGCTTTGAGTGCGGCATTACCGTTGTTGCGGTTGCTGTAGTAGAAACCGATCAACAGGTAGGAGCACAGGCCCACGCCTTCCCAACCGAAGTAGATGAACAGCAGGTTGTCGCCCAGGATCAGGAACAACATGCTGGCAATGAACAGGTTGGTGTAGGCGAAGAAGCGCGAGTAGCCCGCTTCACCGCGCATGTACCAGGAGGCGAACAGGTGGATCAGGAAGCCGACGCCGACCACCACACCCAGCATGGTGACCGACAGGCCATCCAGGTACAGGGTGAAGTTGGGTGCGAAGCCGTCTACCGACATCCACTGCCACAGCAGCTGGCTGTACGCACCGCCTGCAGGCGGTGCAACGTTGAACTGCCAGATCACGTAGGCCGCGACGATGGCCGAGAGGCCTACCGAGCCGACGCCGATCAGCGCCGAGAGGTTCTCCGAGAACCGTCCGCGCGAGAACGACAGCAGCAGGAAGCCGATCAGGGGAAATACGAAAGTCAGAAAGAGAAGGTTCATCCGCGCATCTCACTGGCTACATCGATATCGAGAGTGTGGAAGCGGCGATACAGCTGCAACAGGATCGCCAGGCCAATACTGGCCTCGGCCGCTGCCAGGCTGATCACCAGGATGAACATGATCTGTCCATCCGGCTGCGCCCAACGGCTGCCCGCGACAATGAACGCCAGTGCCGAGGCGTTCATCATGATTTCCAGGCTCATCAGCACGAAAAGAATGTTGCGGCGCACCATCAGCCCGACCAGACCGAGGCAGAACAGGATGCCGGCGACGGCCAGGCCATGTTCGAGAGGAATTGCAGGCATGTCGTTACTCCTTCGCCTCGTTGCGGCCGAGGTGGAATGCCGTTACCGCTGCAGCGAGCAGCAGCATCGAGGCCAGTTCCACCACCAGCAGGTAAGGGCCGAACAGGCTGATGCCGACGGCCTTGGCATCGACAGTGGTGTGGCCGATGCCAACACCACTTTGATTGCCGAACAGCACATAGAGCAGTTCCAGCAGCAGCAGGGCGCCGAGGAACACCGGCCCCGCCCAGATACCGGGCTTGAGCCAGTCGCGCTCCTGGCGAACCGAAGCCGGCCCCAGGTTGAGCATCATCACCACGAAGACGAACAGCACCATGATGGCGCCAGCGTAGGCGATCACTTCCAGTACGCCGGCAAACGGCGCGCCGAGGGCGAAGAAGGTCATCGCCACGGAGATCAGCGAAATGATCAGGTAGAGCAGGGCGTGTACCGGGTTGGTGTTGGTGATCACCCGAAGGGTGGACACCACAGCGACACCGGATGCGAAATAGAAAGCGAATTCCATCTTTCTTCCTTAAGGGAGCAAGCTCTTCACGTTGATCGGCTCGGCTTCGTTCTGCGCAGCGCCTTTCGGCTTGCCGGCAACCGCCATACCTGCAACACGGTAGAAGTTGTAATCAGGGTTCTTGCCGGGGCCGGAGATCAGCAGATCTTCTTTCTCGTACACCAGGTCCTGACGTTTGAACTCGGCCATTTCGAAATCCGGCGTCAGCTGGATCGCGGTGGTCGGGCAGGCTTCCTCGCAGAGGCCGCAGAAAATGCAGCGCGAGAAGTTGATGCGGAAGAACTCGGGGTACCAGCGACCGTCGTCGGTTTCGGCTTTCTGCAGCGAGATGCAACCGACCGGGCAGGCCACGGCACACAGGTTGCACGCTACACAGCGCTCTTCACCATCGGGATCGCGGGTCAGGACGATGCGACCACGGTAGCGCGGTGGCAGGTAGACCGGCTCTTCCGGGTACTGCAGGGTGTCGCGTTTGCGGAACCCGTGGGAGAACACCATCACCAGGCTGCGCAGCTGGGTGTAGGTGCCTTTGATGATGTCAAAAATGTACTTCATGCTCTATATCCTCACTGAACCGCGCCGGCCGGCGTGTTCAACAACACGAGCGCGGCGGTCACCAGCAGGTTGATCAGGGTCAGCGGCAGGCAGAACTTCCAGCTGAAGTCCATCACCTGGTCATAGCGCGGGCGCGGGATCGAGGCGCGCAGCAGGATGAACAGCATGATGAAGAACGCGGTCTTCAGGGCAAACCAGAGGAACGGCAGTTGCGGCAGGATGCCGAACGGGCCGTGCCAGCCACCGAAGAACAGCGTTACCAGCAGTGCCGAGATCAGGATGATGCCGATGTACTCACCGACGAAGAACATGCCCCATTTCATACCGGCATATTCAATGTGGTAACCGTCGGCCAGTTCCTGTTCCGCTTCCGGCTGGTCGAAGGGGTGACGGTGAGTCACGGCAACGCCGGCGATGAAGAAGGTGCAGAAGCCAAAGAACTGCGGAATGATGAACCACAGGTTCTGCGCCTGGTAGTCGACGATATCGCGCATGTTGAACGAGCCAACCTGCGCCACGATGCCCATCAGCGCCAGGCCCATGAACACTTCGTACGACACGGTCTGGGCCGAAGCCCGCAGGCTGCCGAGCAGTGCGTACTTGTTGTTCGACGACCAACCGGCGAACAGTACGGCGTAGACCGACAGGCCGGCCATGGCGAAGAAGAACAGCAGGCCGATGTTCAGGTCCGCGACACCCCAGGTCGGGGTGATCGGGATGATCGCGAAGGCAATCAGCAGAGCACTCATGGCCACGACCGGCGCCAGGGTGAAGATCACCTTGTCGACGAAGGGTGGGTTCCAGTCCTCCTTGAAGAACATCTTCAGCATGTCGGCAGCGATCTGGAACATGCCGAATGGGCCGACGCGGTTCGGACCGTAACGGTCCTGCCACCAGCCCAGCAGGCGCCGCTCGACGAAGCTGAGCAGCGCGCCGCAGACCACCACGGCCAGCAAGACTACGATGGCCTTGACGACGGTGATGATCACATCGATCACTTCAGGGGTGAACCAGGTCATTGTGCTGCCTCCTGCAGGCCTTCGACGGTGTGACCGAAGATGGCTGGCGGGATACCGGCCAGGCCTTTCGGCAGGGCAACCAGGCCAGCGCCCAGTTCCTCATTGATACGCAGCGGCAGACGCAGGGTCTGGCCGGCGACGTTCAGGCTGAGCATGGCGCCGTCGTTGACACCCAGGCGGTCGGCTTCGGACTTGGCCAGGGCGACGTAGGCTTGCGGGATACGCTCTTGCACCGGTGCTGCGCGCGAAGAGTTCTCTTCACTGCCGAACAGGTGATAGAACGGCACCGCTTGCCAGGTACCACGAGCCGGTGCGAAGGCGCCAGGAATGTTGGCGAACCAGTTCAGCTTGTCGCCTTGGCTTTCGATCAGGCGGGTGCCCGGATCGCCAGCGCGCAGGTGACCACCGACTTCGTCCTGGAACTTGTTCCAGGCTTGTGGCGAGTTCCAGCCCGGCGACCAGGCAAATGGCACTTGCTGACGCGGTTCAACCGAACCCGAATAACCTTCCATGGAGAAGGCGAATGCGGTGTCCTGGTCTTGTGGAGTACGCGGCTCGTGTACGCTGATGTTGGCGCGCATGGCGGTACGACCGGAGTAGCGCAGCGGCTCGCGGGCCAGTTTCAGGCCTTTGATACGGAATGCCGCCGACGGTGCCGCGTTGACGATGCCCGCCAGTTGCGGGGCCGCTGTTGCGCAGGCGCTGGTGACATGGTCCAGTTGGGTCCAGTCCACCGGCTTGTTCAGCAGGGTCGAGCGCAGGGCGTGCATCCAGCGCCAGCCTTCGTGAACCAGGATCGAAGCATTCATGTAGGTCGGATCGAACACCTGGAAGAAACGCTGGGCGCGGCCTTCGAGGCTGACCAGGGTACCGTCGCCTTCAGCGAAGGTAGCCGCAGGCAGCACCAGGTGGGCGCGGTCAGTGGTCGGAGTCTTCTGGTGGTCCGCAACGATGACAACCTTGGCGGCCGCCAGCGCAGCATCGACCTTGGCCGCTGGCAGGCGGCTGTACAGGTCGTTTTCCAGTACGACGATGGCGTCGGCTTTGCCGGAAATCACGGCATCCAGCGCGGCATCGGCCGAGTCACCGCCGAGCATGGCAAGCCCGAGGCTGTTGGCTTCAGGGACGACCAGGCTCAGGGAGCCGTTCTTCTCGCGCAGCTTCAGCGCCTTGGCGATGTTGGCGGCGGCTTCGATCAGGGCCTTGGAGCCCAGCGAAGTACCGGCAACGACCAGTGGGCGGTTGGCAGCGACCAAGGCATCGGCGATGCGCTTGGCCAGGGCCAGGGCTTCGGCGTCCAGGCCTTCAACGGCAGGGGCGCTTGGGTCGATGGCGTGGGCGACGGCGAAACCGAGGCGAGCTAGGTCATCCGGGGATGCGTGTACGCATTCTTCGGCGACGTCATCGAGCTTGGTTTCGGCCAGGCTGGCGATGAACAGCGGGTACATGGCGTGTTGGCCGATGTTTTTCACGGCAGCGTCGAGCCAAGGCTGAACACGCATGGCGTCGGCCATGGCCTCGGCCTTGCCCTTGACCGACTGGCGCAGGGCCAGGGCAACGCGGGCAGCTGTTTGGGTCAGGTCTTCACCGAGGACGAACACGGCATCGTGGTCTTCCATCTCGCGCAGGGTTGGCACCGGCAGCGGGCTGTCGTTCAGCACCCGCAGAACCAGACGCACCTGCTCAAGTTCAGCGGCTTCCATACCCGAGTAGAAGTGTTCGGCACCGACCAGTTCGCGCAGGCCGTAGTTGCTTTCCAGGCTGGCGCGTGGCGAGCCGATACCGACGATGTTGCGACCACGCAGCATATCGGCCGCTTGATCGAGGGCGGCGTCCAGGCTCAGTTTCTGGCCATTGGCGAGCAGCGGCTGGCGTGGGCGGTCTTCACGGTTGACGTAGCCATAGCCGAAGCGGCCACGGTCGCACAGGAAGTACTGGTTAACGGAACCGTTGAAACGGTTCTCGATACGGCGCAGTTCGCCATAACGCTCACCCGGGCTGATGTTGCAACCGCTGGAGCAGCCATGGCAGATGCTCGGGGCGAACTGCATGTCCCATTTGCGGTTGTAGCGCTCGGAGTGCGTCTTGTCGGTGAACACGCCGGTCGGGCAGACCTCGGTCAGGTTGCCGGAGAATTCGCTCTCCAGGGCACCGTCTTCGACGCGGCCGAAGTAGACGTTGTCGTGGGCACCGAAAACGCCCAGGTCAGTACCGCCTGCGTAGTCCTTGTAGTAACGCACGCAACGGTAGCAGGCGATGCAGCGGTTCATCTCGTGAGCGATGAACGGGCCGAGTTCCTGGTTCTGGTGGGTACGCTTGGTGAAACGGTAGCGGCGCTCGTTGTGGCCGGTCATTACCGTCATGTCTTGCAGGTGGCAGTGACCGCCTTCCTCACAGACCGGGCAGTCGTGTGGGTGGTTGGTCATCAGCCATTCGACGACGCTGGCGCGGAACACCTTGGCTTCTTCGTCGTCAATGGAGATCCAGCTGCCATCGGTGGCGGGGGTCATGCAGGACATGACGATACGACCACGCTTGTCGTTTTCGTCGGTGTACTGCTTGACCGCGCACTGGCGGCAAGCACCGACGCTACCGAGCGCCGGGTGCCAGCAGAAATAAGGAATGTCGAGGCCGAGCGACAGACACGCCTGTAACAGGTTGTCTGCGCCGTTGACTTCGAGCTCTTTGCCGTCTACGTGGATAGTGGCCATGGTTCAAAGTTCTTCGTTGGCCCGCGTCTGCGGGCGTGGCTAATGGAAAACTGTGTGCTTGCAGCCCGCGACAGGCGGACCCGGGCGAGCTGTGCAAGCAGCGGGTGGCACGGACCACCCGCGTTCTATTCGTTATGCGCCGACGACAATCGGCTTCGCCAGGTCCGGGCGCACGCCTGCGTTCGCAGCAATGCCAGCCTCGAATTCCGGGCGGAAATATTTGATCGCGCTGCCCAATGGCTCCACGGCACCCGGTGCGTGCGCACAGAAGGTCTTGCCTGGGCCGAGGAAACCGACCAGACCCAGCAGGGTCTCGATGTCGCCCTGCTGGCCCTGGCCTTTCTCGAGGGCGCGCAGGAGCTTGACGCTCCATGGCAGGCCATCGCGGCACGGGGTGCAGAAACCACAGGATTCACGGGCAAAAAACTCTTCCATGTTGCGCAGCAGCGAGACCATGTTGACGCTGTCGTCCACGGCCATGGCCAGGCCGGTACCCCATACGGGTGCCAACCTTGGCGATGCCACCGGCGTACATTTGTGCGTCCAGGTGCTCTGGCAGCAGGAAACCGGTACCGGCACCACCAGGCTGCCAGCACTTGAGCTTGAAGCCGTCGCGCATGCCACCGGCATAGTCTTCGAACAGTTCGCGAGCGCTGACGCCGAAGGGCAGTTCCCACAGGCCAGGGTTCTTCACCTTGCCGGAGAAGCCCATCAGCTTGGTGCCATGGTCTTCGCTGCCTTCGCGGGCCAGCGATTTGTACCAGTCGATGCCGTTGCCAACGATCGCCGGCACGTTGCACAGCGTCTCGACGTTGTTAACGCAGGTCGGCTTGCCCCACACGCCAACGGCGGCAGGGAAGGGCGGCTTGGAGCGCGGGTTGGCGCGGCGACCTTCGAGGGAGTTGATAAGCGCGGTTTCTTCACCGCAGATGTAGCGACCGGCACCGGTGTGGACGAACAGCTCGAAGTCGAAGCCGCTGCCGAGGATGTTCTTGCCCAGCAGGCCGGCGGCCTTGGCTTCTTCGACCGCACGGTTCAGGTGCGCGGCTGCGGTGACGTATTCGCCACGCAGGAAGATGTAGCCACGGTAGGCTTTCAGCGCGCGGGCGCTGATCAGCATGCCTTCGATCAGCAGATGGGGCAGTTGCTCCATCAGCATGCGGTCTTTCCAGGTGTTGGGTTCCATTTCATCCGCGTTGCACAGCAGGTAGCGGATGTTCATGGATTCGTCTTTGGGCATCAGGCCCCATTTGACGCCGGTCGGGAAGCCCGCACCACCACGGCCCTTGAGGCCGGAGTCCTTGACGGTCTGGACGATGTCGTCCTGGGACATTTGCCCCAGCGCCTTGCGGGCGGCAGCGTAGCCGTCCTTGGCCTGGTACTCGTCGAGCCACACCGGCTGGCCGTCATCGCGCAGACGCCAGGTCAGCGGGTGGGTTTCGGCGGTGCGGGCAATGCGGTTGGCAGGCCCGAAGGAGGTAAGGGTCATACGTAGCCCTCCAGCAGTTTGGAGACGCCAGCCGGCTGTACGTCACCGAAGGTGTCGTCGTCGATCATCAGCGCCGGGGCCTTGTCGCAGTTACCCAGGCAACACACCGGCAGCAGGGTGAAGCGACCGTCCGGGGTGGTCTGGCCGAGGCCGATGCCCAGCTCGCTCTGGATCTGGCTGACCACCGACTCGTGGCCGCCGATGTAGCAGACCATGCTGTCGCAGACGCGGATGATGTGCCGGCCGACAGGCTGACGGAAGATCTGGCTGTAGAAGGTTGCGACGCCTTCGACATCGCTGGCCGGAATGCCCAGGATCTCGCCGATGGCGTAGACCGCACCGTCAGGCACCCAGCCACGTTCTTTCTGAACGATCTTCAGGGCTTCGATGGACGCCGCGCGCGGGTCCTCGTAGTGATGCATCTCGTGCTCGATGGCCGAGCGCTCGGTTTCGCTCAGGGCGAAACGGTCGGTTTGGATAAGCGTGCTATTCATGCTTAGCGGTCCACGTCAGCCATAACGAAGTCGATACTGCCCAGGTACGCAATGAGGTCCGCGACCATGCTGCCGCGGATCACCGAAGGGATCTGCTGCAGGTGCGGGTAGCTCGGGGTACGAATCCGGGTGCGGTAGCTCATGGTGCCGCCATCGCTCGTCAGGTAGTAACTGTTGATACCCTTGGTCGCTTCGATCATCTGGAAGGATTCGTTGGCCGGCATGACCGGGCCCCACGAAACTTGCAGGAAGTGCGTGATCAGGGTTTCGATGTGCTGCAGGGTGCGCTCTTTCGGTGGCGGCGTGGTCAGCGGGTGATCCGCCTTGTACGGGCCTTCCGGCATGTTGCGCATGCACTGGTCGATGATGCGGATACTCTGGCGCATCTCTTCAACGCGGACCATGCAACGGTCGTAGGCATCGCCATTGTGAGCCAGCGGCACTTCGAACTCGAAGTTCTCGTAGCCCGAGTAAGGGCGGGCTTTACGCAGGTCGAAGTCCAGGCCGGTGGAACGCAGGCCAGCACCGGTGACACCCCACTCCAGGGCTTCCTTGGTGTTGTACTGGGCAACGCCGATGGTACGGCCGCGCAGGATACTGTTCTGCAGGGCGGCTTTTTCGTACTCGTCCAGGCGCTTGGGCAGCCATTCGACGAAGTCCTTGACCAAGCGGTCCCAGCCACGTGGCAGATCGTGGGCGACGCCACCGATGCGGTACCAGGCCGGGTGCAGACGGAAGCCGGTGATCGCTTCGATCACGGTGTAGGCACGCTGGCGGTCGGTGAAGGTGAAGAACACCGGGGTCATGGCGCCGACGTCCTGGATGTAGGTACCCAGGAACAGCAGGTGGCTGGTGATCCGGAAGAACTCGGCCATCATGATGCGGATGACGTCGACCTTCTGTGGCACCTTGATACCGGCCAGCTTCTCGACGGCCAGTACATACGGCAGGTTGTTCATCACACCGCCGAGGTAGTCGATACGGTCGGTGTAAGGAATGAAACTGTGCCAGGACTGACGCTCGGCCATCTTCTCGGCACCACGGTGGTGGTAACCGATGTCCGGAACGCAGTCGACGATCTCTTCGCCGTCCAGCTGCAGGACGATACGGAAGGCACCGTGAGCCGAAGGGTGGTTCGGGCCCAGGTTGAGGAACATGTAGTCCTCGTTGGCACCGGAACGCTTCATGCCCCAGGCTTCAGGGTTGAAGCGCGCGGCTTCTTCCTCGAGCTGTTGCTTGGCCAGGTTCAGGCTGTACGGATCGAACTCGGTGGCGCGGGCAGGGAAGTCCTTGCGCAGCGGGTGACCTTCCCAGGTCGGTGGCATCATGATGCGGGTCAGGTGCGGGTGGCCGGCAAAGTTGATGCCGAACATGTCCCAGACTTCACGCTCGTACCAGTTGGCGTTCGGCCAGATACCGGTGACGGTTGGCAGGCTCAGGTCGCTCTCAGACAGGGCGACCTTGATCATTACGTCACTATTACGTTCGATCGAGAGCAGGTGGTAGAACACACTGAAATCGGCGCCCGGCAAGCCACGGCGCTGGGTGCGCAGACGCTCGTCCACACCGTGCAGGTCATAGAGCATGACATACGGTTTGGGCAGGTTGCGCAGGAACGTCAGTACTTCGATCAGCTTGGCGCGGGTCACCCACAGCACTGGCATGCCGGTGCGGGTTTCCTGGGCGGTGAACGCCTCTGGGCCAAAACGATTGTTCAGTTCGACGACCACATCCTGGTCGTCAGCCTTGTAAGGCGGGATGTAAATAGCGGTGTCCGCTGTCATGGTCTCGGTCGCTTTCGGTCAACGTAGAGAATGAAGCCAGGCCGCCTGTTCCGCAGAGCAGGCAGCAGGTCGCTGGATCAGACTTCGTCGGGGCTGCGCAGGTTGGTGACCTGGATGCGCTGTTCACGACGCTGCTCTTTCTGTGACGGCATCTCGGCGCGGTATACGCCTTGATCACCGACAACCCAGGAAAGAGGGCGACGCTCCTGGCCAATCGACTCCTGCAGCAACATCAGGCCTTGCAGGAATGCTTCAGGGCGAGGCGGGCAGCCAGGCACATAGACATCCACGGGGAGGAACTTGTCGACCCCCTGAACGACCGAGTAAATGTCGTACATGCCGCCAGAGTTCGCGCACGAACCCATGGAGATGACCCACTTGGGTTCGAGCATCTGCTCGTACAGGCGCTGAATGATCGGCGCCATTTTGATGAAGCAGGTGCCAGCGACGACCATGAAGTCGGCCTGACGCGGTGATGCCCGGATGACTTCGGCGCCGAAGCGGGCGATGTCGTGGGGCGCCGTGAAGGCCGTGGTCATTTCCACGTAGCAGCAGGAGAGGCCGAAGTTATAAGGCCACAGGGAGTT
The DNA here is from genome assembly GCF_056279025.1 of Pseudomonas sp. TE3910. NCBI lineage: Bacteria > Pseudomonadati > Pseudomonadota > Gammaproteobacteria > Pseudomonadales > Pseudomonadaceae > Pseudomonas > Pseudomonas sp. TE3910. The sequence goes on along the minus strand of NZ_JBWBQN010000001.1, from coordinate 1,597,144 downwards.
TTTACGCCCCCAGTTCACCGCGCCACTGAGCACATCTTCAAGTTTGCCCATGAAGATGTTCTTGTGGACCTGGTCCTCTAGCAGCGAATCGGAGACGGTTTCCCGTTCTCCGATGGGGTACTGCTCGTTAGGCGCATCCGGATCGATTCTGGTGAGATTGTATTGCATTGCCAAAGCCTCATTGTTTCAGCTTCGCTTGCCGCTTGCGACGACCTACGGGAGCCCAATCGAGCGCCCCCACTCGCCAAAGGTAGACAAGACCTGCCAACAGAATTGCTATGAAAACGAGTGCTTCGACGAATCCGGTCCAGCCGCTTTCGCGAACAGACACAGACCATGCAAAGAGAAAGAGGGCTTCGATATCGAAGATCACGAACAGCATCGCGACCAGATAGAATTTTGCCGAGAGGCGCAGACGTGCGCTGCCGGTAGGCAGCATGCCGGATTCAAAGGGTTCGTTCTTGCTGCGGCCCCAGGCCTTGCTGCCGAGCAGGCTGGACAGACCGAGCATGAAGGCGCACAGGCCGACGACACCCAAAAGGAAAATGGCAAAGCCCCAGTTGTGGGCGATGAGTCCTGTCGAATCGGGCATGCTGAAAATCCTTAACAGAGCGCTTGGGTCTCTGAGCTTGAAAGAAGTAGAGCAGTGACGATATGTCGCAGCGGGATCTATCGGGCTGATTTTATGGGTAAAGCGGGTGCAAGTAAAATTTCTGCAGCAAATTAATTCGTTAGATTAAGAACAAAAATCTTTCGTAACACGCTGCAGGCCGCATAGGCTGGGCATTGCCTCACCTTTTGTTAATTATGTTTCTTGCTTGGTGTAATGAACGACAAGATTGTTAATGATAATTGATATCATTTGGCGCGACTGTTTTTTAGCGCCTTCTGTTGCCTGGAAGTTCCTGCTCATAGTGCAGTGTCCATAATTTTTTGCGTTTACCTATTTAGCAGCTTTTTTCCTGGGTTGTGCCGCCTTGGATCAATGCTTCGGTGCGTTGGTTGGTGGCTCATGAGGCAGCCCACCCTGTATGAGCAGGGCTTGCCCGCGATGCAGTCACCGCGCACTCATGGGCACTCCGCCGAAGCCATCCCAGGCGAACCTGTAGGGAGCGCTGATGGGTCTAGCTGGCTCTCGCTCATGGCAGGTGTAAAAAAACCCGGAGCCCCATCACAGGCCCCGGGTTTTCAGTGCTACCCGAATATCAGCTACTGATCATTGATCAGTGGAACTGCTCTTCTTCGGTGGAGCCGGTCAGTGCGGTTACCGAAGACGAGCCGCCCTGAATCACGGTGGTCATGTCGTCGAAGTAGCCGGTGCCAACTTCCTGTTGGTGAGCAACGAAGGTGTAGCCTTTGGACGCGTCGGCGAACTCCTGCTCCTGCAGCTTCACGTAGGCAGTCATGTCGTTGCGGGCGTAGTCGTGCGCCAGGTTGAACATGCTGTGCCACATGTTGTGGATACCCGCCAGGGTGATGAACTGGTGCTTGTAACCCATGGCCGACAGTTCGCGCTGGAACTTGGCGATGGTCGCGTCGTCCAGGTTTTTCTTCCAGTTGAAGGAAGGCGAGCAGTTGTAGGACAGGATCTGGTCCGGGTATTCCTTCTTGATCGCTTCGGCGAAGCGACGAGCTTCGTCTAGGTCTGGCTTGGCGGTTTCACACCAGATCAGGTCGGCGTACGGCGCGTAGGCCAGGCCGCGAGCGATGGCTTGATCCAGGCCGGCGCGTACTTTGTAGAAGCCTTCCTGGGTGCGTTCGCCGATCACGAATGGCTGATCGTACGGGTCGCAGTCGCTGGTCAGCAGGTCGGCGGCGTTAGCGTCGGTACGGGCCAGAATGATGGTCGGTACGCCAGCAACGTCGGCAGCCAGACGGGCAGCGGTCAGCTTCTGAACGGCTTCCTGGGTTGGAACCAGTACTTTACCGCCCATGTGGCCGCATTTCTTCACGGAGGCCAGTTGGTCTTCGAAGTGAACGCCAGCAGCGCCTGCTTCGATCATGTTCTTCATCAGTTCGTAGGCGTTCAGTACGCCACCGAAACCGGCTTCGGCGTCCGCTACGATCGGAGCGAAGTAGTCGATGTAGCCGTCATCGCCTGGGTTCTTGCCGGCTTTCCACTGGATCTGGTCGGCACGACGGAACGAGTTGTTGATGCGCTTGACCACAGTTGGAACCGAGTCCACTGGGTACAGCGACTGGTCTGGGTACATGGACTCGGCCGAGTTGTTATCGGCAGCCACTTGCCAGCCGGACAGGTAGATAGCCTGGATGCCGGCCTTGACCTGTTGTACTGCCTGGCCGCCGGTCAGGGCGCCCATGCAGTTGACGAAATCTTTTTCGGGGCGGAAGGATGGGTGGGCACCTTGGGTAACCAGGTTCCACAGCTTCTCGGCACCCATGCGGGCCAGGGTGTGCTCTGGCTGGACCGAGCCACGCAGACGGACAACATCAGCAGCGGTGTAGGTACGGGTCACGCCTTTCCAGCGCGGGTTTTCGGCCCAGTCTTTTTCGAGGGCTGCAATTTGCTGTTCGCGTGTCAGTGCCATGAAAATAAACCTCGTCGCATAGGTCTTGGTAAAAATGTTCGCTCTGTCGGCTGCGCTGTTCATTTACAGGGGCAGCACCGATTGCTCGCAGATCAGAAGCATTGGCGATCAGTCGTGTTTGGCGAAATGTGCGACGGTTGAACGAGTGAGGCTCAAGGGGGAAGTGAGCAGGTAGTTGGCGCTTCTGGTGACTGCAGGTTGGCTCGTGGTTGCCGTGCTGCGATCCCTGATGGGCCGTGTACCGTTTGATGCGCTTCCGTCCCTCGGGACAACTTCGTTCCAGTCGCAATCTCGTCAAACGCCTTGTGGGCTGTACAGACACGAATCGGCTCAGTTGGGTAGGTTTAGAGCGCGACTCGAAGGCCCTTGCCAGGGCCTCTGATTAGCGGGAGCGGGGCCATCATGCCTCTGCGATTTGAGGCCGTCAAATGTTTTGTAGTGCTTTTTTGTGGTTACTACATCTTTGGTCTAATAAGACTCGTCAGTCAGTTCCGAGGCCGTTGGTCGAGGCCTTGATTTCCCTGGGATCAGTCCAATGCATCGACTTTTACCCGCAACGTCATGTTTTCACCGCGTTGAGTCGAGTAAGTGAAGGCCTGAGTGTTGCGTTCCGACTGGCTTTGCTGGTTGTTGCCAGCCAGTGTGATCCATTCCCCTAGTTTTCCTGTGACTTTTGTGTCGGTACTTTGAACGTTCACTACATCGGGGCGTTCCTGGCTCATCCGGTCGTTGTTGGTGCTGATGTTCAGGTGCACGGTCTGGCCGGTGACGCTTGCGGTCACGTAGAAACCTTGCGTGACATTGCGGTACTCCGTCTGGCTTTGCAGGCGGCCATAGGTGTCGGTCTGGGTGGTGGTCAGCGGGACGCTCTGGCCCACCTGAATCAGTGCCGGTACGCCTTCGCTGGCCTGAACTTGTTGCAGGCCGCCTTCGCGGTTGGCTGTGCCGTAGCGAATGACGCGTGCGTTGCCGCGATTGTCCTGAAAGTTGCTGTCGTTGTTGTCAACGCTGATCAGCAGGCGCCGTGGCGCGGTATCGAGCTGTTCAAGGAGGGTGCGAAGCTCGTCGATCTTGTCGGGGGCGGCTTTGACGATGAGTTTGTTTTCAAAGGCGCTGACGCTGCCGTCCTTGCCGAGAAAGGACTGTGCGGCGGGGAGGATTTCGGCGCTGGTCCGGTGGCTCAGTGGCAACACTTCAGTGGCGGCCAGGGTGCTGAGGCTGAAGGACAGCAGTAGTGAGGCGAGAAGGGGGCGTAGCGGCATGTCCATGATCTCCGCGGGTGGAGAGGACATGATGGCAAATTTGCGGCAGATGTGGGAGTTGTGTGGTGGAAAAGCATCTCCGGCAAGGCCGCCGCTCTTGAGGCGTTGGCCCTGCCGGGGATTGGCCGTCAAGCCAGCTCTTTGGACTCGCGCACCATGTCGACGTGCGGGATACCGGCTTCGAGGAACTCTTCGCTGACCACTTTGAAGCCCAGGCGCTCGTAGAACGGCGTGGCGTGAACCTGGGCGCTGAGCATCTGCTGCTTCAGGTCGCGGTTCTGGGCTTCGACGATCACCGCTTGCATCAGGGCATCGCCGACCTTCAGCCCGCGCCAGTCCTTGAGGACCGACACTCGGCCAATATGGCCGCTGGGCAGCAGGCGTGCCGTACCGATGGCAAAATCACCTTCGTAGGCCAGGAAATGCACTGCGCTGGTATCGTCAGTGTCCCATTCCAGCTCAGGCGGTACGGCCTGTTCGGCGATGAACACGGCTTCACGAATGCGACGGATGTCAGCGTTGTCTTTCTGCCAGTCGGCAACCCGTACCGTGATCTTATTCATTGGCAAACCCCAGGCTTCCTTGCTTGATCAGTTCGCAGAGCAGGGTAAGGCCATCTTCATGGCTTAGCCACTCGCCAAGGTTTTCAACATGCAATGCGTCGGCGGCACAGATCAGCTTGAGCATTTCGCGCAGGTCGCCCGGCAGCAGGCGACTCTGGCCGCTGGCGAACAGCAGCAGGTTGTCGTCGACTTCGGACCAGGCCAGACGGGCGCTTGGATTGCGGATCAGGATGGCGCCTTGTTCGAGGCTGTCGATCAGCTCTTCCTCGCTCAGCGGCTCGCCACTGACCAGCTCGGGGTAGCGTGGCTCGGTCATGAACTGGCCGAACCAGGTCAGCAGCAGGCGCTCGTCGCCCATGTGCTCGGTCAGCAGGTTCTTCAGGCGGTCGAGGGCGTCGTGCTGGATCTGGTGCGGATCGCTGACCGGCTTGGCGTCGGCGTCGCTGTAGCGGTCTTCATCAGGCAGGAACTGGCTGAGGAAGTCGGTGAAGTGGGTGAGCACTTCTGCAGCGCTTGGGGCGCGGAAGCCGACCGAGTAGGTCATGCAGTCGTCTTCGGCGATGCCGTAGTGGGCCAGGCGCGGCGGCAGGTAGAGCATGTCGCCGGGTTCCAGGGTCCACTCGTCGCTCTGCTCGAAGTCCGCCAGGATACGCAGGTCGCTGTGCTCGATCAGCGGGCTGTCGCTGTCGCAGACCTGGCCGATTTTCCAGTTGCGCTTGCCTTGGCCTTGCAGCAGGAACACGTCGTAGTTGTCGAAGTGCGGACCAACGCTGCCACCGGGGGCGGCGAAGCTGATCATCACGTCGTCGATACGCCAGCTTGGCAGGAAGCGGAAGTGCTCCAGCAGCTCGCCCACTTCAGGGACGAACTGGTCGACCGCTTGCACCAGCAGGGTCCAGTCACGCGCTGGCAGCTGGCTGAAGGCGTCTTCCTCGAATGGGCCGCGACGCATTTCCCATGGGCGTTCGCCATGTTCGAGGATCAGGCGCGATTCGACTTCCTCTTCCAGGGCGAGGCCGGCCAGTTCGTCGGCGTCGATCGGGCTTTCAAAGTCCGGGAAGGCCTGGCGGACGAGCAGGGGTTTTTTCTGCCAGTAGTCGCGCATGAATTCGCGGGCTGTGAGGCCGCCCAGAAGCTGCAGTGGTGTATCAGGATTCATGTGTAACCTATTGAAAAAAAGTAATTTTCTTTCGGTAATAAAAACGCCCGGCTTGGCCGGGCGTTAACGCGCAAGGCAATAATCAGACGCGTTTGGCTTGAGCTGCAGCGTTACCGATGTAGGACGCTGGAGTCAGCTTCTTCAGTTCTTCGCGTGCTTCGGCAGGCATGTCCAGACCGTCGATGAAGGTCAGGAGTGCTTCCGGGCTGATGCCCTTGCCGCGAGTCAGCTCCTTGAGCTTCTCGTAAGGGTTTTCGATGTTGTAGCGACGCATCACGGTCTGAATTGGCTCGGCCAATACTTCCCAGCAGGCGTCCAGGTCGTCGGCGATGCGCTGGGTGTTGATTTCCAGCTTGCTGATGCCCTTCAGGCTGGCCTCGTAGGCGATCACGCTGTGGGCGAAACCAACGCCCAGGTTGCGCAGCACGGTGGAGTCGGTCAGGTCGCGCTGCCAGCGCGAGATCGGCAACTTGCTGGCCAGGTGCTGGAACAGTGCGTTGGCGATACCGAGGTTGCCTTCGGAGTTTTCGAAGTCGATCGGGTTGACCTTGTGCGGCATGGTCGAAGAACCGATTTCACCCGCGATGGTGCGCTGCTTGAAGTAGCCCAGCGAGATGTAGCCCCAGATATCGCGATCGAAGTCGATCAGGATGGTGTTGAAGCGGGCAATCGCGTCGAACAGTTCGGCAATGTAGTCGTGCGGTTCGATCTGGGTGGTGTACGGGTTGAACACCAGGCCCAGTTCGTCTTCGATGAAGGCGCGGGCATTGGCTTCCCAGTCGATTTGCGGGTAAGCCGACAGGTGGGCGTTGTAGTTGCCCACGGCGCCGTTGATCTTGCCCAGCAGCGGGACAGCGGCAACCTGTGCGATCTGGCGCTCGAGGCGGTAGACGACGTTGGCCAGTTCCTTGCCCAGGGTGGTCGGCGAAGCCGGTTGACCGTGGGTGCGCGACAGCATTGGTACGTCGGCGAAACGGTGGGCCAGTTCACGGATGGCGTTGGCGATCTGGCGCATCAGTGGCAGCAGCACGTCATCACGGCCGGCGCGCAGCATCAGGCCGTGCGACAGGTTGTTGATGTCCTCGCTGGTGCAGGCGAAGTGAATGAACTCACTGACCTTGGCCAGCTCTGGCAGCTTGGCTGCCTGCTCCTTGAGCAGGTATTCGATGGCTTTGACGTCGTGGTTGGTGGTGCGCTCGATCTCTTTCACGCGTTCGGCGTGCTCGAGGGCGAACTCATCGGCCAGGCCGTTGAGCAGGGCGTTGGCTTCGGCGGAGAAGGCCGGAACTTCGCTGATTTGCGGGTGAGCGGCCAGGCGCTGGAGCCAGCGAACTTCAACCAGGGCGCGGAAACGGATCAGGCCGTATTCGCTGAAAATAGGGCGCAGGGCCTGGGTTTTGCCGGCGTAGCGGCCGTCAACAGGGGAAACCGCAGTGAGCGAGGAGAGCTGCATGGGGTGTTCTCGGACAGTCGGGCAACGAAAAGGGCGCATATCATACATGAAAAATGCACCCGGGTCGGGGGTCTGACAAAAGGTAAAGCGCGTGGTGTCTGCAGGAGCCGGCGTTGCCAGCGATGGTGTGGTCGAGCCATCCGCTGTTTCGCGTTGCTTGAATCGCCAGCAAGGCTGGCTCCTGTGCGGTGTTTAGCCGCGCATCATCGGGTAGAGCTCTTTGAGCAGTTTGCGCCGGCTGAACACCAGTTGCCAGCGATGGCCGCCGAGCTGGCGCCAGAGGCGCGCCGCGCGGATGCCGGCGAGCAGCAGGGCGCGGATCTTCGAGGCGTTGTTGGGTTGTTGCAGGTGACGCATGTCACCGTGTACCTGAATGCGTTGGCGCAGGGTGCTCAGGGTGTCCTGATACAGGGCGCCACTGGAGGCTATGACGTTCTCGTGCGCGAGGCCGAAATGATCTGCCTGGGACTGGATTTGTGGCAGGCGGTTGCCGATGACTTCAAGCATATCGCCACGTTTGGCCAGTTGGCGCTCAAGGCCCAGCATCGACAGCGCGTAGCGCAGTGGTTCGCGCTGCAGGCTGGCGGGGTCGCGCTCCAGGGCGCTGACCAGGGCGCGGTAGCCGTCTCGCAGGTTGAGGTCATCGCCGCCGAACACTTCCAGGGTGTCCTTGGGGTCGCGCACCAACAGGCTGCCGAGCATGCAGCTCAGGTTGGCTTCGCTGACCTGGCCGGTACGGGCAATTCGATCGACCAGTACGGCAGCCTGAAAAACGCCGCCCAGTGCAACCAGCTGTTCTTGCGTGGTATTCATCAACGCTGGCTCCAAGGCTCGGCTACTTCGATCACGCCGCCGCCCAAGCAGATCTCACCATCATAGAAGACCACGGACTGGCCGGGCGTTACCGCCCGTTGAGGTTCTTCAAATACTGCCCGATAACCGTCGTTGGTGCGCTCCAGGGTGCAGGCCTGGTCGCTCTGGCGGTAGCGCACTTTCGCGGTCAGGCGGCGTGGGCTGGACAGGTCGATCGGGTTCACCCAGAAGATCTCCGAGGCGAGCAGGGCGCGGGAGAACAGCCATGGGTGTTCGTTGCCCTGGCCAACTACCAGCACGTTGCGGGCGAGGTCTTTCTCGAGCACGTACCACGGCTCGTCGCCTGCGTCTTTCAGGCCGCCGATACCCAGCCCCTGGCGTTGCCCGATGGTGTGGTACATCAGGCCATGGTGGCGGCCGATGACGTCGCCTTCAGTGGTCTGGATTTCGCCAGGCTGAGCGGGCAGGTACTGCTTGAGGAAATCGCTGAAGCGACGTTCACCGATAAAGCAGATGCCGGTGGAGTCTTTTTTCTTTGCGGTAGCCAGGCCGTGTTTTTCGGCGATGGCGCGTACTTCCGGTTTTTCCAGTTCGCCGACCGGGAACAGCGTGCGGGCAATCTGCTCGCCGCCGACGGCGTGGAGGAAGTAGCTCTGGTCCTTGTTCGGGTCCAGGCCTTTGAGCAGTTCGGTGCGGCCGTCAATGTCGCGGCGGCGCACGTAGTGGCCGGTGGCGATCAGGTCGGCACCGAGCATCAGGGCGTAGTCGAGGAACGCCTTGAACTTGATTTCGCGGTTGCAGAGGATGTCCGGGTTTGGCGTGCGTCCGGCCTTGTATTCCGCCAGGAAGTGCTCAAACACGTTGTCCCAGTATTCGGCGGCGAAGTTGGCGGTGTGTAGTTTGATGCCGATGCGGTCGCACACGGCTTGTGCGTCGGCCAGGTCTTCGCGGGCGGTGCAGTACTCGGTACCGTCGTCCTCTTCCCAGTTCTTCATGAACAGGCCTTCGACCTGATAACCCTGCTCCATCAGCAGAAGGGCGGAAACGGAAGAGTCCACGCCGCCGGACATGCCGACGATCACGCGCGTCTTTTCGGGTTCTTTGAGAGCTGGAGTGGACATAGGAATCGCTGCGTATCCGGGTAAAAGGACAAGATTCTAACAGGCTGTGCGCGGCAAGGCGAAAACCATGCTCAATCGCGGATCACCGCCAGGCTGTGCAGGGGGCCGGCGAGGAAGTCGTCAATGCAACGAGGTACCAGTTCGCTGCGCCAGCGCTCGGGGTCGGCGAGCAGTTCCTCGCGGGTCAGCCACACGGCGCGGACGATGTCGCTGTCCAGTGCGCGGTCGGCATTGTGCCGTAGCGGTTTGGCGGCAAAGCAGACGCGCTGGTAGGTCACGCCATTGCTGGGGGCGGTGTAGAGGTAGATGCCGACCACGCCGGTCAGTTCTACGTCCCAGGCGGTCTCCTCAAGCGTTTCGCGCAGGGCGGCCTCGGCCAGCGACTCGTTGGCCTCCAGGTGGCCTGCCGGCTGGTTGAATACGTGCTTGCCGGCTTTGAACTCTTCGACCAGCAGGAAACGGCCCTGGTCTTCGACAATGGTGGCGACGGTGATGTGGGGTTGCCAGGTCATGTGCAAGGTCCTGTGTTGTGCAGGTGGATCGCATGGCCGGTGTTCTCGGCGACGCGGGTGCCACGCCTCTGCAGAAAAGCAGAAACCCCGGTGCGTGGCCGGGGTTTCTGGTGTTACATCAAGCGAACCTTACAGGGCAGAAATCGCGCTGTTGAAGGTTTGGCTTGGGCGCATCACTTTGCTGGTCAGCTCGGCATCAGGGTAGTAGTAACCACCGATTTCGGCTGGCTTGCCCTGGACAGCGTTGAGCTCGGCGACGATGGTCGCTTCGTTCTCGGTCAGTACCTTGGCCAGTGGGGCAAAGCGCGCTTGCAGTGCGGCGTCGTCGTTTTGTGCAGCCAGTGCCTGGGCCCAGAACAGGGTCAGGTAGAAGTGGCTGCCGCGGTTGTCGATGCCACCAACCTTGCGCGCTGGCGACTTGTTGTCGTCCAGGAACTTGCCGGTTGCCTGGTCCAGGGTGTTGGCCAGGACCTTGGCTTTCGGGTTGGCGTAGGCGTTGCTCAGGTGTTCCAGAGAAGCGGCCAGGGCCAGGAATTCACCCAGCGAGTCCCAGCGCAGGAAGTTCTCTTCGACCAGCTGCTGTACGTGCTTCGGTGCCGAACCGCCGGCGCCGGTTTCGAACAGGCCGCCGTTGTTCATCAGCGGAACGATCGACAGCATCTTGGCGCTGGTGCCCAGCTCCATGATCGGGAACAGGTCGGTCAGGTAGTCGCGCAGTACGTTGCCGGTCACCGAGATGGTGTCCTTGCCTGCACGGATACGCTCCAGGGATACCTTCATGGCCTCGACTGGCGACAGGACACGAATGTCCAGGCCGGTGGTGTCGTGGTCTTTCAGGTACTTCTGGACTTTCTCGATCATCACGCCGTCATGGGCGCGTTGTGGGTCGAGCCAGAAAATGGCTGGGGTGTTGCTGGCGCGAGCACGGTTGACGGCCAGTTTGACCCAGTCCTGGATCGGGGCGTCTTTGGCTTGGCACATGCGGAAGATATCGCCAGCTTCGACGTCCTGCTGCAGCACCAGGTTGCCTTTGCTGTCTACAACGCGAACAACACCGTCGGCAGCGAGCTGGAAGGTCTTGTCGTGAGAGCCGTACTCTTCGGCTTTCTGTGCCATCAGGCCAACGTTCGGTACGCTGCCCATGGTCGTTGGGTCGAAGGCGCCGTGTTTCTTGCAGTCTTCGATAACGGCCTGGTAGATGGTGGCGTAGCAACGATCCGGGATGACGGCCTTGGTGTCTTGTAGCTGGCCTTCGGCGTTCCACATCTTGCCCGAGTCACGGATCATGGCCGGCATCGAAGCGTCGACGATCACGTCGCTTGGCACGTGCAGGTTGGTGATGCCCTTGTCGGAGTTGACCATGGCCAGCGCCGGGCGAACGGCGTAGACGGCCTGGATGTCGGCTTCGATCTCGGCTTGCTTGTCAGTAGGCAGGGCCTTGATACGGGCGTACAGGTCGCCGATACCGTTGTTCAGGTTGAAGCCGATCTGTTCCAGTACGTCAGCGTGCTTGTTCAGCGCGTCCTGATAGTACTCGGCAACGATCTGGCCGAACATGATCGGGTCGGAGACCTTCATCATGGTCGCCTTCAGGTGAACCGACAGCAGTACGCCCTTGGCCTTGGCGTCTTCGATTTCAGCGGCGATGAAGCTGCGCAGTGCCTTGCGGCTCATGACCGAGCAGTCGATGATTTCGCCGGCCTTGACCGAGGTTTTCTCTTTCAGAACGGTGGTGTTGCCGTTCTTGTCCAGCAGTTCGATGCGCAGGCTGTCATCGGCTTCGATCAGCGCGGCTTTTTCGCTGCCGTAGAAGTCGCCGTTGCTCATGTGGGCAACGTGGGACTTGGAGTCTGCAGCCCAGGCGCCCATTTTGTGCGGGTGCTTGCGGGCATAGTTCTTGACCGACAGCGGTGCGCGGCGGTCGGAGTTGCCTTCGCGCAGTACCGGGTTTACGGCGCTGCCCTTGATGCGGTCGTAGCGTGCACGGGTTTCTTTCTCGGCGTCAGTGGCCGGGGTTTCCGGGTAGTCCGGAATGTTGAAACCTTTGGCTTGCAGTTCCTTGATCGCGGCTTTCAGTTGTGGAACCGAGGCGCTGATGTTCGGCAACTTGATGATGTTGGCTTCTGGCGTCGTCGCCAGTTTGCCCAGTTCTGCCAGGTGGTCGGCCACTTGCTTGTCGGCGCCGAGCTGTTCAGGGAAGGCAGAAAGGATGCGGCCGGCGAGAGAGATGTCCCGGGTTTCTACCGCGATGTCGGCGGTAGCAGTGAAAGCTTCGACGATGGGCAGCAGTGAGTAGGTGGCGAGGGCGGGGGCTTCGTCGGTGAAGGTGTAGATGATCTTGGATCGGGTGGGCATATTCGGGTTAACTCTCTGTTTTGCTGAGCGTGCACAGAATCTCGAGGTGCGCAGGGTAATGCGCTTCGCCTGGACACATCCATAAGCAGAAGGTCGAGGGTTCTGGGCGTTGATGGTGATGCATCAGTCGAGTGTCAAACGGCTGGGCTGCGGTAACAGCTCAGTCTTGTCGGGGCGCGGGTCTCATTTCAGGCCGGTTACCCCCAGTGACCCTTTGGTCACCGGCGGAGTATACCAAACCCTTGGTCTTAATCACCAAGACGTAGTGGTCGGTTGGTCACTTATAGACGAAAGATGTAGAGATTTTGGCGCTTTGTGACGGATTGGTGTACGAGGTTTCCGTTATCCGTCAACTGGGTTAGGCTCTGGGTAATGCATGATGACGAACCACACCAAAAAAACGGAGTGCAGCATGGGATACCAGAAAATCAAGGTTCCGGCAGTCGGCGACAAAATCACCGTCAACGCAGACCATTCTCTCAATGTTCCAGACAACCCGATCATCCCGTTCATTGAAGGTGACGGCATTGGCGTCGACGTCAGCCCGGTCATGATCAAGGTTGTCGATGCTGCCGTAGAGAAAGCCTATGGTGGCAAGCGCAAGATCTCCTGGATGGAAGTCTATGCCGGCGAGAAAGCTACCCAGGTGTATGACCAGGATACCTGGCTGCCTCAGGAAACCCTGGATGCGGTCAGGGATTACGTCGTCTCCATCAAGGGCCCGCTGACCACTCCGGTCGGTGGTGGTATCCGTTCCCTGAACGTGGCCCTGCGTCAGCAACTGGACCTGTATGTCTGCCTGCGTCCGGTGGTGTGGTTCGAAGGCGTTCCAAGCCCGGTCAAGAAGCCCGGCGATGTCGATATGGTGATCTTCCGTGAGAACTCCGAAGACATCTATGCCGGTATCGAGTGGAAGGCGGGTTCGCCTGAGGCGAACAAGGTCATCAAGTTCCTGAAGGAAGAAATGGGCGTTACCAAGATCCGTTTCGACCAGGATTGCGGTATTGGTATCAAGCCGGTTTCCAAACAAGGCACCCAGCGCCTGGTGCGCAAGGCCCTGCAGTACGTCGTGGATAACGACCGCGAGTCGCTGACCCTGGTGCACAAGGGCAACATCATGAAGTTCACCGAAGGTGCCTTCAAGGACTGGGGCTACGAAGTCGCCAAGAACGAGTTTGGCGCCGAACTGCTCGATGGTGGCCCGTGGATGCAGTTCACAAACCCGAAAACCGGCCGCAAGGTCGTGGTCAAGGATGCCATTGCCGACGCCATGCTCCAGCAGATCCTGCTGCGTCCAGCCGAGTACGATGTCATCGCCACCCTTAACCTCAACGGTGACTACCTGTCCGACGCGCTGGCGGCCGAGGTGGGCGGTATCGGTATTGCGCCGGGCGCCAACCTGTCCGACACCGTAGCCATGTTCGAAGCTACCCACGGTACTGCGCCGAAATACGCCGGCAAGAACCAGGTCAACCCGGGTTCGGTGATCCTCTCCGCTGAAATGATGCTCCGTCACCTGGGCTGGACCGAGGCGGCTGACCTGATCATCAAGGGCACCAACGGTGCTATTGCCGCCAAGACGGTGACCTACGACTTCGAGCGCCTGATGGACGGCGCTACGCTGGTGTCGAGTTCCGGTTTCGGTGAAGCACTGATCAAGCACATGTAAGGGCGGTACAAAAAAACCGGCCAGTCCTCGCGGATTGGCCGGTTTTTTATGGGCGATTCAAAAACAAGGTGTGTCAGGCGAGTGTGGTGGTCGAGGCGGGGGTGGGGGCTGCGGTTTCCGTCTTTGCGGCTGCCCTGATTTTCACGGCGTGCAAGCCCTTGGGACCCTGGATGATGTCGAAGGCAACGGTTTGTCCGGCTTTCAGCGTCTTGTAGCCGTCCATCTCAATGGCCGAGTAGTGGGCGAACAGGTCTTCGGTCTTGCCCTCCTCGTTGATGAAGCCATAGCCCTTGGCATTGTTGAACCACTTGACTTTACCGCTTGCCATCCTCATATCCCTCTGCAAAGGACTCCATCACTGGAGTATCATCCACTCAATCCGCTGATTAACCTGCGAACTCTGGTTGACTGCGCGGACCTTGTTGACCACGGTGGGTTCTTATTGGTTGTAACACCGTTTTGCTGATAGTCAAGGCGGTGCGACGGTCGTCCAGGCGTCGACCCGGCGGTCAACTCACAACCTTAACGTGTCGAAATGATGAAATTCTTTCCATGCATGCACATAGCCAGATTCGACTAACATTCAATCAGGATCACCCGCAATCGCATGAGGACGATGGGTCCGGGCTGGCGGTGCAGGAAGCCAAGCCAGCGCTGCAGGCACCGCCGATGTACAAGGTGGTTTTGTTCAATGATGACTACACCCCGATGGATTTTGTCGTCGAAGTGCTCGAAATGTTCTTTAACCTGAACCGCGAGTTGGCGACCAAGGTCATGCTGGCCGTCCATACAGAAGGACGGGCAGTGTGCGGATTGTTTACCCGTGACATCGCCGAAACCAAGGCCATGCAGGTCAACCAATACGCCAGGGAAAGCCAGCATCCGCTACTCTGTGAAATCGAGAAGGACGGTTAATCGCCGACCACTTGGGTATGAGGTGAAGCTATGTTAAACCGCGAGCTCGAAGTCACCCTCAATCTGGCCTTCAAGGAGGCCCGTTCGAAGCGTCATGAGTTCATGACCGTCGAGCACCTTCTGCTGGCACTATTGGATAATGAGGCAGCCGCCACCGTTCTGCGGGCCTGTGGTGCGAACCTCGATAAACTCAAACACGACCTGCAGGAGTTCATCGACTCCACCACGCCATTGATCCCGGTGCACGATGAGGATCGCGAAACCCAGCCAACCCTGGGCTTCCAGCGCGTGTTGCAGCGTGCAGTATTCCATGTACAGAGCTCGGGCAAGCGTGAAGTGACCGGTGCCAATGTGCTGGTGGCGATCTTTAGCGAGCAGGAAAGCCAGGCGGTGTTTCTGCTGAAGCAGCAAAGTGTGGCCCGTATCGACGTGGTCAACTACATCGCCCATGGCATCTCCAAGGTGCCAGGGCACGGCGAGCATTCCGAAAACGATCAGGACATGCAGGATGAGGAGGGCGGCGAAACCTCTTCCTCGAGCAACCCGCTGGACGCCTATGCCAGCAACCTCAACGAGCAGGCACGCCAGGGCCGTATCGACCCATTGGTAGGGCGTGAGGCCGAGGTTGAGCGCGTGGCGCAGATCCTTGCCCGTCGGCGCAAGAACAATCCGCTGCTGGTCGGTGAGGCGGGTGTGGGCAAGACGGCCATTGCCGAAGGCCTGGCCAAGCGTATCGTTGATGGCCAGGTGCCGGATCTGCTGTCGCACAGCGTGGTCTACTCGCTGGACCTGGGTGCGCTGTTGGCCGGTACCAAGTACCGTGGTGATTTCGAGAAGCGCTTCAAGGCGTTGCTCAATGAGCTGCGTAAACGGCCGCAGGCGATTCTGTTCATCGACGAGATCCACACCATTATCGGTGCCGGTGCGGCATCGGGCGGCGTGATGGATGCGTCCAATCTGCTCAAGCCGTTGCTGTCCTCGGGTGATATCCGCTGCATTGGCTCGACCACGTTCCAGGAGTTTCGTGGCATCTTCGAGAAAGACCGTGCCTTGGCGCGGCGCTTCCAGAAGGTCGATGTCAGTGAGCCATCGGTGGAAGACACCGTTGGTATCCTGCGTGGGCTCAAAGGGCGTTTCGAGTCGCATCACAATATCGAGTACAGCGATGAAGCCCTGCGTGCTGCTGCCGAGCTGGCAGCGCGCTACATCAATGACCGGCATATGCCTGACAAGGCCATCGACGTCATTGACGAGGCGGGCGCCTACCAGCGTCTGCAGCCGGTAGAGTCGCGAGTCAAGCGTATCGATGTACCTCAGGTCGAGGATATTGTTGCCAAGATCGCGCGGATCCCACCAAAACACGTCACTAGCTCCGACAAGGAACTGCTGCGTAACCTGGAGCGTGACCTGAAGCTGACCGTGTTCGGCCAGGACGCTGCCATCGATTCGCTGGCCACCGCAATCAAGTTGTCGCGGGCAGGTCTGAAGTCGCCGGACAAGCCGGTCGGCTCGTTCCTCTTTGCCGGCCCTACAGGTGTCGGCAAGACCGAGGCGGCGCGACAACTGGCCAAGGCGTTGGGTGTCGAACTGGTGCGCTTTGACATGTCCGAGTACATGGAGCGGCATACCGTGTCGCGCCTGATTGGTGCGCCACCCGGTTACGTCGGTTTCGATCAGGGTGGTTTGCTGACCGAGGCAATCACCAAGCAGCCGCACTGCGTGTTGCTGCTTGATGAAATCGAGAAGGCGCATCCGGAAGTCTTCAACCTGCTGCTGCAGGTGATGGACCATGGCACGCTGACCGACAACAACGGGCGCAAGGCGGACTTCCGCAACGTGATTGTCATCATGACCACCAACGCGGGTGCCGAGACGGCTGCGCGAGCCTCGATTGGCTTTACGCAGCAGGATCACTCCTCCGATGCGATGGAAGTCATCAAGAAGAGCTTCACGCCGGAGTTCCGTAACCGCCTGGACACCATCATTCAATTTGGTCGTCTGAGCCACGAAACCATCAAGAGTGTGGTCGACAAGTTCCTCACCGAACTGCAGGCGCAACTCGAAGACAAGCGCGTGCTGTTGGAGGTTTCCGATGCGGCGCGTAGCTGGCTGGCAGCGGGTGGCTATGATGCGCAGATGGGTGCGCGGCCAATGGCGCGGCTGATTCAGGACAAGATCAAGCGGCCATTGGCTGAAGAGATCCTGTTTGGTGAGCTGGCCGAGCATGGTGGCGTGGTGCACGTCGACATGCGTGATGGCGAGTTGGTGTTCGAGTTCGAGACGACGGCTGAAATGGCCTGATAGCCGTCATCGGCAGCCCGGCTCCTGCGGGAGTCGGCCTTGCCGGCGATGGTGCGGGTGGGTTCTCCATGGTTTCATTGAGACAAACGAAAACGCCCGGCTCATGCCGGGCGTTTTCGTTGATGACGCTTAACGGGCGCGGTAGGTGATGCGCCCTTTGCTCAGGTCATAAGGCGTCAGTTCGACGCGGACCTTGTCACCAGTCAGAATTCGAATGTAGTTCTTGCGCATTTTTCCGGAGATATGCGCGGTAACGACGTGCCCGTTTTCCAACTCCACGCGGAACATGGTGTTGGGCAGGGTGTCGACGACAGTGCCTTCCATTTCGAAGCTGTCTTCTTTCGACATGCAGTAAAGCCCTCGGTATCCAGTTAATGGCCCGGTGCGGCTGCGCCAGGCAAAAAAAGTGGCGTGCATTGTGCCCGAAAAATGGGGTTCAAGCCAAGGATTTCAATTTAGCGTCACCCAGCGCTGATTGATCAGCAGCTCGATGGGGCGGTACTGGGTCTTGTAATTCATCTTTTTACAGTTCTTGATCCAGTAGCCCAAGTAGACCGCCTCCAGGTTCAGGCGCAGCGCTTCGGTGATCTGCCAGAGGATGGCATAGCGCCCCAGGCTGCGACGCTCCTCATCGGGCTCGTAGAAGGTGTAGACGGCCGACAGGCCATTGGGCAGCAGGTCGGTGACCGCCACGGCGAGCAGGCGACCGTCCAGGCGAAACTCATAGAACCGTGAGAATGGCAGGTCGCGGACCAGGAAGGTGGCGAACTGATCGCGGCTCGGTGGGTACATGTCGCCATCGGCATGGCGCTGTTCGATATAGCGCCGATACAGGTCGAAGTACTCTTCGTTGAAGGCCGGGCGCGCAGCGGTCACGACCAGGTCGGCGTTGCGCTTGAGGATGCGCTTCTGCTGGCGGTTGGGCAAAAACCGTGCAGCCGGAATGCGTGCCGGTACGCAGGCATTGCAGTTCTGGCAGTGTGGCCGGTACAGGTGGTCACCGCTGCGCCGGAAGCCCATTTCCGACAGATCTGCGTAGACATGCACGTCCATTGGCTGGCTCGGGTCGAGAAACAGCGTCGTGGCTTGCTCGTTTGGCAGGTAGCTGCAGGAATGGGGTTGAGTGGCATAAAACTTCAACCGCGCCAGCTCTGTCATGATCAACCCCTCGGGAGTGACGTTTGTTTTAAGTGTAAGCCAGCTGGAAAAACTCGCCTAGCAAACCCATGTCGCCGAGTTGGCTTGATCGAGGTAGCGACGCAGGTAGTCGGCGAACGTGGCGCGGGCAATTGCCCGGGCGCCGAGGCTGTGCAGGTGCTCGGTGGGCATCTGGCAGTCGATCAGGACAAAGCCGGCGTTTTTCAGGTGTTCGACCAGCGTTGCAAAGCCGACTTTGGAGGCGTTGTCGGCCCGGCTGAACATCGACTCGCCGAAGAACAGGCGACCCATTGCCAAACCGTATAGCCCGCCGACCAGTTCGCCGTGCTCGCGGACTTCCACGGAGTGGGCAAAACCCTGCTGGTGCAGTTTCAGGTACGCCTTCTGCATGCTGTCGGTGATCCAGGTGCCGTCGGCATAGGCGCGTGGCGCCGCGCAGGCACGGATGACACCGGCGAAGTCCTGGTCGAAGCTGACCTGATAGCGCCCTTGGCGTATGACCTTGCGCAACGAACGCGAGACATGCAACTCGTCGGGAAACAACACGGTGCGCGGGTCCGGTGACCACCACAGGATCGGCTGGCCATCCTGGTACCAGGGGAAGCAGCCATGCCGATATGCCTGGACCAGCCGTTCCGCGCTCAGGTCACCGCCAGCGGCGAGCAGGCCGTTGGGGTCGCGCAGCGCCTTTTCCAGAGGAGGGAAGTCAAGAGAATCGCGGCTCAGCCAGGTCAGCATCGTCGTTTCAACGGCAGAAGAGGGGAGGGTGGTCAGGATCGCCTGCCAGGGCGATGCGGGTCAACCGCAACTTGCCGGCTGATTTGTTGTCCCTACTACGCAAAAAGCCCGTATAAGCCTTTGTCACAAAAGAGAATGCGTGCTCAAATTGAACATTATGCAATTAATCCCGTGTGCGACGTATTCTGGCGCACCGCCATGGCGGCATACGGGTAGTAATGTTAAAAGTAATGGTTTGTTGGCTGCCTTCGTCAGCCAGCCACCTGTTGGACGCGCAAGCAGCGCAGGAATAGACGCGTTTTGAAGAAATCCACCGCTACCCCAAACCCCTTGCCGGTACCGCTTTGGCGCCAGCAACTGCACTACCGGCTCAAGGAGGGTGCCCTGATTGCCATGGGCGCCCTGTGCCTGTATCTGTGGATGGCTCTGCTTACCTACGACCAGGCAGACCCTGGCTTCAGCCACACCAGCAACGTCGATCAGGTGCAGAACGCTGCGGGCCGCGCCGGCGCCTTCTTTGCGGACGTGTTGTTCATGGTGCTGGGTTATTTCGCCTACATCTTCCCGCTGTTGCTGGCGATCAAGACCTGGCAGATCTTTCGTGAGCGTCACCAGCCCTGGCAGTGGAGCGGCTGGCTGTTTTCCTGGCGCCTGATCGGCTTGGTGTTCCTGGTGCTGTCCGGTGCCGCGCTGGCGCATATCCATTTTCATTCGGCCCCAAGCCTGCCGGCGTCTGCAGGCGGCGCGCTGGGCGAAAGCCTGGGTGACCTGGCCAAGAATGCCTTGAACGTGCAGGGCAGTACCCTGATGTTCATTGCCCTGTTTCTGTTTGGCCTTACCGTGTTCACCGACCTGTCGTGGTTCAAGGTGATGGACCTTACCGGCAAAATCACCCTTGACCTGTTCGAGGTGTTCCAGGGGGCGGCCAGTCGTTGGTGGTCAGCGCGTAACGAGCGCAAGCAACTGGTTGCCCAGCTGCGTGCGGTCGACGAGCAGGAGCACGAGATCATGGCGCCGGTGGTTGCCGAGCGCCGCGAGCCGGCCAAGGCTCGTGAGCGCGTCGTCGAGCGTGAGCCGGCGCCGAGCAAGCCGGTGGTCGAGCGTCCTCAGTCGCCTGCGCCGATCATCATGCCAGCTCCAGCTCCAGCTCCAGCTCCAGCTCCAGCGCAGGTCAAGGCGGCAGAGCCGATCAAGCGTGTGCAGGCGGAAAAACCCGCGCAGGTGTTCGTCGATAGCGCCGTCGAGGGCACCTTGCCGCCGATCTCTATCCTCGATCCTGCCGAGAAGAAGCAGGTCAACTATTCGCCTGAGTCGCTGGCCGGTGTCGGGCAGTTGCTGGAAATCAAACTCAAGGAGTTCGGTGTCGAAGTGTCGGTGGACTCGATCCACCCTGGCCCTGTGATTACCCGTTACGAAATCCAGCCCGCTGCCGGGGTCAAGGTCAGCCGTATTGCCAACCTGGCCAAGGACCTGGCGCGTTCGCTGGCCGTGACCAGCGTGCGCGTGGTCGAGGTCATCCCCGGCAAGACTACCGTGGGTATCGAAATCCCGAACGAAGACCGGCAGATCGTGCGCTTCTCCGAAGTGCTGTCGTCGCCGCAGTACGATGAAGCCAAGTCGCCGGTTACCCTGGCGCTGGGCCATGACATTGGCGGCAAGCCGGTGATTACCGACCTGGCCAAGATGCCGCACCTGTTGGTGGCCGGTACTACCGGTTCCGGTAAGTCGGTGGGTGTCAACGCGATGATCCTGTCGATCCTGTTCAAGTCGAGCCCGGAAGACGCCAAGCTGATCATGATCGACCCGAAAATGCTCGAGTTGTCGATCTATGAGGGCATTCCGCACCTGCTTTGCCCTGTCGTTACCGACATGAAGGACGCGGCCAACGCCCTGCGCTGGAGCGTGGCCGAGATGGAGCGTCGCTACAAGCTGATGGCGGCCATGGGCGTGCGTAACCTGGCCGGCTTCAACCGCAAGATCAAGGATGGCGAGGAAGCCGGCGAGCCGGTTTATGACCCGCTGTTCCGCCGTGAGAGCATGGACGACCAGCCGCCGCTGCTGAAAACCCTGCCGACCATCGTGGTGGTGGTAGACGAATTTGCCGACATGATGATGATCGTTGGCAAGAAGGTCGAAGAGCTGATCGCCCGTATCGCCCAGAAAGCGCGTGCGGCCGGTATCCACTTGATCCTCGCGACTCAGCGGCCCTCGGTGGACGTGATTACCGGCCTGATCAAGGCCAACATTCCAACCCGAATGGCCTTCCAGGTATCGAGCAAGATCGACTCGCGCACCATCATTGACCAAGGTGGTGCCGAGCAGTTGCTCGGCCATGGTGACATGCTCTACATGCCGCCAGGCACCAGCCTGCCGATCCGCGTACACGGTGCGTTCGTTTCCGACGAAGAAGTGCACCGCGTGGTTGAAGCGTGGAAGCAGCGTGGCGCCCCGGACTACAACGACGACATCCTCAACGGTGTCGAAGAGGCCGGCAGTGGCTTCGACGGCGGTAGCGGCGGCGAGGGTGGCGACGACGCTGAGACCGATGCGTTGTACGATGAAGCGGTTCAGTTCGTTCTGGAAAGTCGTCGTGCGTCCATCTCCGCGGTTCAGCGCAAGCTGAAGATCGGCTACAACCGCGCTGCGCGGATGATCGAAGCGATGGAAATGGCTGGCGTGGTCACGGCCATGAACACCAACGGCTCGCGCGAGGTCATTGCGCCTGGGCCAATGCGCGACTGATGATCGATTTTGCCGGGTGCCAATGACGGTGCCCGGCCCATTCACTGTTCTACGAGGATTCTCATGCGCCTGATTCGCATGTTGTTGGTTTCTGCCCTGACGGTGTCCGCCATTCCGGCCTATGCCGGTGAGCAAGACGTGGCGCGTCTGACCCAGTTGCTGGAAAAATCGCAGACAATCACTGCCCGTTTCTCTCAGTTGACCCTCGATGGCAGCGGTACCCAGTTGCAGGAAACCAACGGTGAAATGTCGGTGAAACGCCCTGGCCTGTTCTACTGGCACACCGATGCGCCACAGGAGCAGGTCGTGGTGTCGGACGGGCAGAAAGTCACCCTGTGGGACCCGGACCTGGAACAGGCGACCATCAAGAAGCTCGACGAGCGTCTGACCCAGACACCAGCACTGCTGCTGTCCGGCGATGTGTCGAAGATCAGCCAGAGCTTCGAGATCTCTTCCAAGGAGCAAGGCGAGGTGGTGGATTTCACCCTCAAGCCGAAGACCAAGGACACCTTGTTCGACTCCCTGCGCCTGTCGTTTCGCCGTGGCCTGATCAATGATATGCAACTGATCGACAGCGTCGGTCAGCGCACCAATATCCTGTTCACTGGGGTCAAGGCCAACGAGGCGATTCCAGCGGGCAGATTCAAGTTCGACATCCCGAAAGGCGCTGACGTCATTCAGGAATAAGAGGTAAGGCAGCCGTTGATGGACCTGTTTCGTAGTGAGCCTGTTGCCCAGCCCTTGGCCGCGCGTCTGCGCCCGGCCAACCTGGACGAGTACGTCGGTCAGGAGCACCTGCTGGCGCGTGGCAAGCCACTGCGTGAAGCACTGGAACAGGGCGCGCTGCACTCGATGATCTTCTGGGGGCCGCCAGGGGTGGGCAAGACCACCCTGGCGCGGCTGCTGGCGCAGTTTTGCGATGCCCACTTCGAAACGGTGTCGGCCGTGCTGGCTGGGGTCAAGGAGATCCGTCACGCGGTAGAAATTGCCAAGCAACAGGCCGGCCAGTATGGTCGCCGGACCATCCTGTTCGTCGATGAAGTGCACCGTTTCAACAAGTCGCAGCAGGATGCTTTCCTGCCCTACGTCGAAGACGGCACGCTGATCTTCATTGGCGCGACCACCGAGAACCCTTCGTTTGAATTGAACAACGCCTTGCTCTCTCGGGCGCGGGTCTATGTGCTGAAAAGCCTCGACGAAGCGGCGTTGCGCAAGCTGGTGCAGCGTGCACTGAGCGAAGAACGTGGCCTGGGCAAGCGCCAGCTCAGCCTGGGCGATGAAGGCTTCAAGATGCTCTTGGCGGCGGCGGATGGCGATGGCCGGCGTTTGCTCAACCTGCTGGAAAACGCCTCGGACTTGGCCGAAGACGGCAGTGAGATCGGCGTCGATTTGCTGCAAAGCCTGCTGGGCGATACCCGTCGCCGTTTCGACAAGGGCGGAGAGGCGTTCTACGACCAGATTTCGGCACTGCACAAATCGGTGCGTGGCTCCAACCCCGACGGTGCGTTGTACTGGTTTGCGCGGATGCTCGACGGCGGGTGCGACCCGCTCTACATTGCCCGGCGCGTGGTGCGCATGGCCAGTGAAGACATCGGCAACGCCGATCCTCGCGCGTTAAGCCTGTGCCTGGCCGCCTGGGACGTGCAGGAGCGCCTGGGCAGCCCGGAAGGCGAGCTGGCGGTGGCGCAAGCGATTACCTACCTGGCCTGTGCGCCGAAGAGTAACGCGGTGTACATGGGCTTCAAGGCTGCCATGCGCGAAGCCGCCGAGCACGGTTCGCTTGAGGTGCCGCTGCATTTGCGCAACGCGCCGACCAAGCTGATGAAGCAGTTGGGCTACGGTGACGAATACCGTTATGCCCATGACGAGCCGGATGCCTATGCCGCTGGCGAAGATTACTTCCCCGACAACCTGGAACCGCGCCAGTACTATCAACCGGTACCGCGCGGCCTGGAGCTGAAGATCGGCGAAAAGCTCAAGCACCTGGCCGAGCTGGACCGGCAAAGCCCCCGGCAACGGAGAAAACCATGATTGCGGTTGTTGCGGCGGTGAGTGCAGGCGGCATTGCCGGTACCTTGCTGCGCTTTGCCACAGCCAATTGGGTGAACGCGCACTGGCCACGCCACTTCTATCTCGGTACGCTGGCAGTCAATCTGATTGGATGCTTGTTGATCGGGCTGTTGTACGGTTTGTTTTTGCATCGCCCGCTGGTACCGGTCGAGTTGAGGGCCGGCCTGATTGTCGGTTTTCTTGGCGGCTTGACTACCTTTTCATCCTTTTCACTGGATACCGTGCGCCTGCTCGAAAGCGGGCAGGCGCCGCTGGCGTTCGGCTATGCCGCGCTCAGCGTACTTGGCGGCCTGCTCGCAACCTGGGCTGGCCTGTCTTTGACCAAATTCTGAACCAACGAGAGAACGATATGCTCGATTCCAAACTGTTACGCGGCCAACTTCAGGAAGTGGCGGACCGCCTGGCCTCCCGTGGCTTCAGCCTGGATGTCGCGCGCATCGAAGCACTGGAAGAGCGCCGCAAGGTGGTGCAAACCCGCACCGAGCAGCTGCAGGCCGAGCGTAACGCCCGTTCCAAGTCCATCGGCCAGGCCAAGGCCAAGGGCGAAGACATCGCTCCGCTGATGGCTGACGTCGAGCGCATGGCGGCCGAACTGGCCAGCGGCAAGGTCGAGCTGGACAGCATCCAGTCCGAGCTGGATGGCATTCTGATGGGCATTCCGAACCTGCCGGACGCTTCCGTGCCGGTCGGTGAAGACGAAGAAGGCAACGTCGAAGTGCGCCGCTGGGGCACCCCGAAAGCCTTTGATTTCCCGGTCCAGGATCACGTCGCCCTGGGCGAGAAGAACGGCTGGCTGGACTTCGAGACCGCAGCCAAGCTGTCGGGCGCACGTTTTGCCCTGCTGCGTGGCCCGATTGCGCGCCTGCACCGTGCCCTGGCCCAGTTCATGATCAACCTGCACATCAACGAGCACGGTTACGAAGAGGCCTACACCCCGTACCTGGTTCAAGCACCTGCGCTGCAAGGCACTGGCCAGCTGCCGAAGTTCGAGGAAGACCTGTTCAAGATCAGCCGTGAAGGCGAGGCTGACTTCTACCTGATCCCGACCGCTGAAGTGTCGCTGACCAACATCGTCGCTGGCGAGATCCTCGACGCCAAGCAACTGCCGATCAAGTTCGTTGCCCACACCCCATGCTTCCGCAGTGAAGCCGGTGCGTCGGGCCGTGATACCCGTGGCATGATCCGCCAGCACCAGTTCGACAAGGTCGAGATGGTTCAGATCGTTGAGCCGAGCAAGTCCATGGAAGCCCTGGAAGGCCTGACGGCGAACGCCGAGCGCGTACTGCAAGCCCTCGAGCTGCCATACCGCGTGCTGGCACTTTGCACTGGCGACATGGGTTTCAGCGCCACCAAGACCTACGACCTGGAAGTTTGGGTGCCGAGCCAGGACAAGTACCGCGAAATTTCCTCGTGCTCCAACTGTGGTGACTTCCAGGCCCGTCGCATGCAGGCCCGCTGGCGCAACCCGGAAACCGGCAAGCCGGAACTGGTGCACACCCTCAACGGTTCGGGCCTGGCGGTGGGGCGTACGCTGGTGGCAGTGCTGGAGAACTACCAGCAAGCCGATGGCTCGATCCGCGTGCCTGAAGTCCTCAAGCCTTACATGGGCGGCCTGGAGGTCATCGGCTAAATGGAATTTCTACCGCTGTTCCACAACCTGCGTGGCAGCCGTGTGCTGGTCGTAGGTGGCGGCGAGATTGCCTTGCGCAAATCTCGCTTGCTGGCAGATGCCGGCGCCGTACTTCGTGTGGTTGCGCCCGAGATCGAAGGGCAATTGGCCGAGCTTGCCCGGCACAGCGGTGGTGAACTCCTGTCCCGCGGGTATCAGGAAAGCGATCTGGACGGTTGTCAGTTGATCATCGCCGCTACTGATGACCAGGAACTCAATGCTCAGGTGTCTGCAGATGCCCGCAAGCGTTGTGTGCCGGTCAATGTGGTCGATGCTCCAGCGTTGTGCTCGGTGATTTTCCCGGCCATTGTCGACCGTTCGCCACTGGTTGTAGCGGTGTCCAGCGGCGGCGATGCGCCGGTCCTGGCTCGGTTGATCCGGGCCAAGTTGGAAACCTGGATCCCTGCGGCTTATGGCGAGCTGGCCGGCCTGGCCGCGCGTTTTCGCCACAAGGTGAAAGCCCTCTACCCAGACGTCAACCAGCGCCGTGGCTTCTGGGAAGATGTCTTTCAGGGGCCGATTGCCGAGCGCCAACTGGCCGGGCAGGGTGCTGAAGCCGAGCGCTTGTTGCAAGCCAAGGTAGACGGCGTACCCGCGCAGACGTCAGGTGAGGTGTACCTGGTTGGCGCTGGTCCTGGCGACCCTGATCTGTTGACGTTCCGCGCCTTGCGCCTGATGCAGCAAGCGGATGTGGTGCTCTATGACCGCCTGGTGGCACCGGCAATCATTGAGCTGTGCCGTCGTGATGCCGAGCGTATTTACGTCGGCAAGCGTCGCGCCGATCACGCCGTGCCTCAAGATCAGATCAATCAGCTTTTGGTTGACCTGGCCAAGCAAGGCAAGCGCGTGCTGCGGCTCAAAGGGGGCGATCCGTTCATCTTTGGACGTGGCGGCGAGGAAATCGAGGAGCTGGCGGAGCAGGGTATTCCATTCCAGGTAGTGCCCGGTATCACGGCGGCCAGTGGTTGCTCGGCGTATGCCGGTATCCCGCTGACCCACCGTGACCATGCGCAGTCAGTGCGTTTCGTGACCGGTCATCTCAAGGATGGCACCAGCAACTTGCCGTGGAACGATCTGGTGGCGCCTGCGCAAACCCTGGTGTTCTACATGGGGCTGGTGGGGCTGCCGACCATCTGTGCCGAGCTGATCCGTCATGGTCGTGCCGCCGATACCCCGGCGGCGCTGGTTCAGCAGGGCACCACGCCCAACCAGCGAGTCTTTACCGGCACGTTGGCTGACCTGCCGACACTGGTGGCGGAGCATGAAGTCCATGCGCCAACGCTGGTCATCGTCGGTGAGGTGGTGCAACTGCGTGACAAGCTCGCCTGGTTCGAAGGCGCCCAGTAAAAACTGGCCCTTGTTGTCGATTGCAGCGATGGGCGCCGCCTGTGCGGCGCCTTCATTGTCAGGGCTGCCAGGTCATTAACCGAGCGGGCGTGCGTCCCAGTACGCCCGTGCCTTGGCGAACGCGTTTTCACGGTCATCGCCCAGCCCGCGCAGGGCCAGGGCCATGGTCGAAATCAAAGCCATTTCACCGTAGCTGTCGCGGGCCTCACCGCGCCAGACCGCCAGTAAATGCTCCGGTTCCAGGCTGGCCGGTTTGACATGGCGCTGTGCGGCGAGCGCTGGCCATTCCTCATCCCAATCAAGCCCGCCTGCCGTGCCATACAAATGGCTGGCGCTGTCCGGGTTGACCTCTATCTCACCCCCGTCGCCCTTGACCACAATGGCCGTGTCACCGAGCAGTCGGCTGGCCTCGCGATGCACCGCCTGATAGCCGGGGTGGAAGATGCTCTGCAGGCCGCAGCGCGCGCCCAACGGGTTGAGTACGCGGGCCAGGGAATGGATGGGTGAACGCAGGCCCAGGGTGTTGCGCAGGTCGATCATCCGCTGCAACGGGGGCGCCCAGTCCTGCAATGGAGCAAACGCCAGGTGCTGGTTATCCAGCGCCTTGGACACGGCATTCCAGTCGCGGCACAGCGGAATCTGCAGCAGGTCGAGCAATTGCTCGGTGTACAGGCGCCCCGCGGTATGCGCACCGCCGCCATGCATCAGGATACGCACACCGTTTGCTGCCAGGCACTTGGCCGCCAGCAGGAACCAGGGCAGGTGACGTTTCTTGCCCGCGTAGCTTGGCCAGTCGAGGTCGACCTGCATTGGCGGTGCTTGCAGGCGCTGGCGCAGGGCTTCGGTGAAGCCTGCCAGTTCCTCGGGGCTCTCTTCCTTGTGCCGCAACAGCATCAGGAACGCACCCAGTTGGGTTTCCTCGACCTTCTCGTCGAGTAACATGCCCATGGCCTCACGGGCTTCTTCGCGGGTCAGGCCGCGAGCGCCGCGTTTGCCTTTGCCAAGGATGCGCACAAATTGGGCGAAAGGGTGCTCAGCCGGGGTTTCGAGGGTCAACGGGCGAGGATCGTTCATATGCAATTGGTTGGCTTCGGCAGGCCCGCCAGCTTGGCGGCGAGTTTGGCAGGGGTGCCCTTGAACAGGCGATTCAGGTGCAGGCTGTTGCCTTTTTCCGGGCCCAGCTTCAAGGCTGTGTATTTGATCAGCGGGCGGGTGGCTGGCGACAGCTGGAACTCCTGGTAGAACTGACGCAGCAGTTCCAGGACTTCCCAGTGCTCGGGGGTCAGTTCCAGTGCTTCACGCTCAGCCAACGCGGCGGCGACCTCGCTGGACCAGTCACTCAGTTCCAGCAGGTAGCCCTCTTTATCCAGCGCAATGTCGCGGGTGCCGACAGTCAGAGTACTCATAACCAGCTGTTGACCTTGTCGTATTGCAGGGACAGGGCCACGAAAGCCGGGTAATCGACGCTGCGGGCCAAGGTATCTGCCGCAATGGCGCGTGCCTGCAGGTCTTCTTCAAGGGCAAACAGGCGCTCGCCAAGGTTGTGGGCGAGCAGGGTGCTCAGCGGCGCGCTGCCGGGTTGCAGGGCATACACCGCATCGCCGCAGAGCAACAGGCCATCGGCGGGGCCGAGCAGGCGCAGGCAGCTGCTCAGGCGGTCGTCGCCAAAGGGTGAGTGGGAAATGACGTGCAGGGTGCTCATCAGAGGGTTACCACCTGGTCAAAACGGTCAATCAGCGCTGCCAGCGCAGCGTCGTCCAACACTTCTACCGGCAAACTCAACTGCTCGGCACAAAGGCCGCGCTCGAGCAGGCTGGTGTGGGCGGCAAACAATTCTTCTACGCCGAACATGGGCAGCGCCTGCAGATTGGCTGCAAGGTTCTTCTGCTGCAAATGTGCGGGCTGCTGGCCGGGTGCGAGCTGAAACACACCATCATCGAGAAACAGCATGCCCAATGGCAGGTCAAAGGCGCCGCCAGCCAGGGCGATGTCCAGCGCTTCGCGGGCCGACGGGCCTGCCCACGGCGCTTGACGGCTGATGATCAACAGGGACTTGGCCATCTCAATCGCCTCCAAAGCAGACCAGACGGTCGGCGGTTTGTGCGGCCTCATGCAACTGGCCAAGGCCTGACAGCTCCCAAGGCGCCGACAGGTTTGCTGCCTGGCGCTGATAGCGTTGGGCTTCTTCTGCGTTCAGCACGCCACGGCGCAAGGCGGCGGCAATGCACACCACGCCATCGAGCTGTTGCTCGCTGACGAAGGTGCGCCACTGGGCTGGAACATCCAGCTCATCCTGGGGCGTGACCACAGTGCTTGAAGCGCTGTGAACGCCATCCTGGTAGAAAAACAACCGGACGATCTCGTGCCCGCCTGCCAGTACGGCCTGGGCGAACAGCAAGGCGCGGCGCGAGGAGGGCGCATGGGCCGGGGAAAAAACCGCAATCGCGAACTTCATGGGAGGCTCTGTCAGCAAATCTGTGGGAATAATAAAGCAAAAAGCCCGCAGCGGGCTGCGGGCTTCCTGTTCTATCGGTTGCCAGGCGCGAGGCGCCGCCAATCAGGCCTTGTGCGTGCTGCTTTCTGGCAGGAACCAGTTCAACAACAGTGCACAGATCCCGCCGGTGGCGACGCCCGACTCCAGCACATTGCGCAGTGCCGACGGCATATGGGCGAGGAACTCCGGTACTTGCGCCACACCCAGCCCCAGCGCCAGCGACACCGAGATAATCAGCAGTGCGCGACGGTCCAGGCTGATGCTGGCGAGGATATTGATACCCGACGCCGCCACGGCCCCGAACATCACCATCGCTGCGCCACCCAATACCGGCTCAGGTACTGCCTGAATCACACCAGCCACTGCCGGGAACAGGCCCAGCAGCACCAGCATTGCGGCGATCCACACACCGATATGGCGGCTGGCGATACCGGTCAACTGAATTACCCCATTGTTCTGGGCAAAGATCGAGCTCGGGAAGGTGTTGAACACGCCGGCCAACAGCGAGTTGGCGCCGTTCACCAGCACGCCGCCCCTGATCCGTTGCATCCACACCGGGCCTTCTACCGGCTGGCGCGACACCTTACTGGTGGCGGTTACGTCACCGATGGCTTCCAGCGAGGTCACCAGGTAGATCACCAGCATCGGGATAAACAGTGCCCAGGAGAAGCTCAAACCAAAGTGCAGCGGCATCGGCACCTGGAACAGCTCGGCCTGGTGCATGCCGGTAAAGTCCAAGCGGCCCATATAACCGGCCAGCGCATAGCCCACGGCCAGGGCAATGACGATGGCGCAACTGCGCATCCAGACCACAGGAATACGGTTGAGCACCACGATAATCGCCAGCACCACACCTGACAGCCGCAGGTTCTCGCCGTTGGCGAAGGTGCCGTTGGCCATGGCCGCGAAGCCGCCACCCATGCTGATCAGGCCGACCTTGATCAGGGTCAGGCCGATCATCAGCACCACGATACCGGTCACCAGCGGGGTGATCAGGCGCTTGACGAACGGCAGGATCCGGGAAATACCCATCTCCACGAACGAGCCGGCAATGACCACACCAAAGATGGCCGCCATCACGCCTTCTACCGGCGTGCCTTGCTTGACCATCAACGCACCGCCGGCGATCAGCGGGCCGACAAAGTTGAAGCTGGTGCCCTGAACAATCAGCAACCCGGCGCCAAACGGCCCGAAGCGGCGGCACTGCACAAAGGTGGCAATCCCGGAGATGACCAGCGACATTGACACGATCAGGTTGGTATCGCGGGCTGAAACCCCCAGTGCCTGGCAAATAAGCAGGCCGGGGGTCACGATCGGCACGATGATCGCCAGCAAGTGTTGCAGAGCGGCCAGCAGGCCGATCAGCGGGCGAGGGCGGTCTTCCAGACCCAGGACCAGTTCATTGGCCTGCGCAGGTGCGTCGGGCCGGTGTTCGATTGCGCTCATGGGTAGTGTGCTGCCCCGGGAGAAAAAAGGAGCGCATTCTACGGTGGCACACCCATTTGGCAAAGCCCAAACGCCACCCATGAAAAAGCCCACCGAAGTGGGCTTTCGTACACTACCGGGCTATCAGTCGTCGCGACTCATCAGGCCGAACAGTTGCAGCAGGCTGACGAACAGGTTGTAGATCGATACATACAGGCTGATGGTTGCCATGATGTAGTTACGCTCACCACCGTGGATGATCGCGCTGGTCTGGAACAGAATGCAGACCGACGAGAACAGCACGAAGCCAGCGCTGATCGCCAGTTGCAGGCCGCTGATCTGGAAGAACAGGCTGGCCAGTACTGCGCCCATCAGCACGAAGAAACCGGCAGTGATGAAGCCACCCAGGAAGCTCATGTCCTTGCGGGTGATCAGCACATAGGCCGACAGGCCGCCGAACACCAGCGCGGTCATGGCAAATGCCGAGCTGACGACTTCAGCGCCGCCCTGCATGCCCAGGTAACGGTTGAGGATAGGGCCGAGGATGAAACCCATGAAACCGGTGAGGGCGAACGTGGAGACCAGGCCCCAGACCGAATCGCGCAGCTTGTTGGTCAGGAAGAACAGGCCATAAAAGCCGATCAGTACCACGAACACGTTCGGGTAGCCGACGCGCATCTGCTGGGCCACGTAGGCCATGATGCCGCTGAAAACAAGGGTTAAAGCCAGAAGGCCGTACGTGTTACGCAGGACGCGGCTGACTTCTTGCTGCTCGACCTGCAGGCCGTGATTGACGGCGTAATCCTGTTCGCGCATGGCGACACTCCTGTGGTTTTGAAACGTTCAGATGCAAAGATCATAACAGAGGCATGCAAAGCGGCTACACAGAGAGTTTGACAGCTTGTTTCATTTCGGTATTATGGCGCCCGCAAAGCCGAGGAAGCGTGGCCGAGTGGTTTAAGGCAACGGTCTTGAAAACCGTCGATGGGCAACTATCCTAGAGTTCGAATCTCTACGCTTCCGCCATATAAGTGCCTGATTTCATTGATGTTTATCCCGCTCTACCCTGCAAAAGGGAGCATTTTGGGAACACTTTGGGAATAGCAGGCAAAAAGAAGGAGCCCTTGAGGCTCCTTTTTTTCGTTTAGCTCAACCTGAGCGCCTGATTCAACAATCCCACCACATCCGGTCCGTCCTCGCTGATCCACTTCGCGTAGTGCTTGAAGATCATCGCTGTCGACGTGTGCCCCATCTGGTCAGCAATCCACTCTGGTGTGGCAATCCCGCTGCTCAGCATCTGGCTGGCGAACGTATGTCGGCAAGTGTTCGGCCCGCGTTGACGTACACCGGCCTTCTCCAGGTGGGTGATCCACCAACCGTGACGCAGCACGTCCGAAGAACGGTAAGGCTCACCCGTGGCGGTATTGTGGAAGACAAACCGCACGCGCTGTTCGCGAACCGTCCGGTTGTCGCGATCGACGACCTCGATCAGCTCAGCCGGGAGATTCTTAGTGAAGCGTGCCTGTGCCTGGAGTGCGCGCAGAGCAGGGGCAAGCAACTTGACCTTGCGTGTCGATCGCCTGGTCTTTGTCACCTTGTACTGGCCACTGACACGGGCGCGGCGGATTTCGACCGTGCCAGCTTCCAGATCGACGTCCTCCCAGGCCAGCGCCATCGCTTCACTCACTCTTGGGCCTGACCAGATCATGTACTGGGTGAGATTGATCTCCTGCTCTCGGTCGGTTGGTTGGCCCAGAATGGCCTCGATCTCTTCCCGGGTGAATGGGTCTGGGTCTTCCGCGTCCGGTAGCGAAATAGTGATGCCATCGGTTGGATCGAAGGCGCTACGGTTGCGAGTGCGGTACAGCCTGAAGACTTGGCGCAGATGGCTGACGATTTCCCGCACGGTTTTGTTGTGCAGTTTGGGCATCAGGACGCTCTGGACCCAGTGCTGGATGTCCAGGTGATCAATCTGATCAGCCTGCAATTCTCCCCAGCGTGGCCGGATGTGCTTCTCAGTGCGGCTGCGATACATGGCGAATCCGCTCGCGGCCATTTGGTTAGCCTTTATCTCCAGCCACAGATCGATGTAGTGGCCGAGGGTGTTGGTCTTGACCCTAGGCGAGTCAGGGAAGTGGCGGGCGTAGCTGAACGTCCCTGCCTGGATCTCATAGTTGATGATCCCCACCAGGCGCTCGGCGTTGGCCAAGTTGGCGGGGGAGGCGTCGCCCGGGATGGTTTCCCGGCATAACTCGCCTTGGTAACGGAAGTACACGCGGACATGGTTGCCGCGTACTTCGACTCCATCTGCCATTGAATTTCACTCGAAACAAAGAAACGGCCCAGTGTATGGGCCGTTGTGAGAGGTTGGCCTGTTGCCAGGCCTAGAAGATCGCGGCGTTAGTTCTTGGACTGCCTTCGGTCACCCGCATCAACGGGGTGGCTGAAAATCACCAGCTCTTTCGGGTCGATCAAGTCGCGCTGGTGCTCCACCAATAGATGCGGGTTGAGTCCCAGTTTTGTGGCCATGGCTTCTGCGGCCTGGCGTGCGCTGATGGTGTTACTAGCGGTCTTCTTCTGTCCCTTGACGGTGGCCACGTACGTGCCAGTGGTATAGCGGCAGCGGATCTCAACGGCCACGATAGTTCCCTCTTTGTTCGCGCTTGGCCTCTACGTTAGCCATATAGGCTTCCCACTCAACCGATTTACGCTGCTGGCGGATTTTGCTGCAGCTCTGGTGCTTACGGGTGGAACGGGACTGACCGCAGACATCGCAGTAATTGGGGAGATCAAGGGCATGGCTTGCCAGCCGAGGGCGGATTTTCTGGGTCATGCTTTCGCCCCTTCTTTCAATAGCCCGCTGTGCTGCTCGGCGTGCGGTGTGTGGGTGTCTTCAAGGAAAGCAATAATTTCCATCCGTGGCGATTCGTGCTGCTCGATCATGCGAGACATGACGGTGCTGGAGGTGTGGAGTAGTCGCCTTGCCTCCGCAAGTTGTCCCCGTAGAGTTTCGATTGCTGTCGTAACGTTCATATGGCCCAGACTCGCGGCGAGCGCCCAAACCTCGTCGTACAACTCAGCCTTTGTGCGGAGCTGAGACTTTTCGCGTTGAACCTCATCATGCTTTTTGCGCCAATGCCTGACAGCTTCCAGTTCGTCCAGGCCGGTGGGCTGCTTTGTCTGCGTCGCCAGAACGAGCGCATCGAGCATTAGCTGCTGGCGGTTCTCGACGTCGAGCTTTTCCTCGATAGCCTGGACAATGAAGCTGTTCATGCTGATATGTGCTGCGGTCGCGTGTCCATCGACCTGCTGGCGTATGCCATATTGGGCATTCGCACGACAAATTTATCCGCGATACGTGAGTCATAGGTGGTGCCGCGCGGTGTGGTAGCCTTCTCGCCGCCGACTTCTTGGGTTTGTACTTGCATGGTGCTTCTCCTTGGGGTTGGTCAGGCCTCGGAGGGTTGCCGCCCTCCGAGGCCTTCTTGTTTCTGAGTTACGCGCTGATCGGGTCGAAGGCGAACTCGCCTGAGTCGGCGAAGGCCTGTAGGTGTGGTAGCAGGGTGCGCACCTGATCCTGGGTGAGGTGCATGCGTCCCTTGATCACAGCGCCTTTCGGCAGCGGTACTGGCTGCCAGCCCTTACCCTCAACCAGCAGTTGGGCACTCGGCGCGTCGATGCCGAACCAGCAACAGTTCTGTTCCGCAAGGCTACTGATCTGCAGTGAACAGGTTTCGCCGTAGTGATCCTCGAAGCTAATGAATGGGAAGCCTCGTCCGGTGGTGGTGCAGGTGAGTTGCATGGTGCTTCTCCTTGGGTGAGCCCCAGGCGTTGCCGCGCCTGTGCGAGTTGATTAATGAACCAGTGTTGTCAGCAGGTCAGGGACGGCGTAGCCGACTGCCACCAACAGAGCCAGGGTCAAACCGCTGGCCACCAGCGTGGCTACCGCTTCGCGTCGGCTGGGGTGATAGAGCTCGTCGTGGTCTTCGTTGCGCATGGTGCTTCTCCTTGAGGTCGATACCTGGGCGTTGCCGCGCCCTGGTGGGTTAGCTGGCCTTGAAGGTCCAGCATTTCACTGTGGTGCTGCGCTGATTCGCAGCGTTGTTCCGGCTGTTAAAGGCCGCACGCACGGCGCTGTCGACAGCACGATTGGCGTCGATGAATGGCCGCGACCGGCTGTTGCGTAGCAGCGTGCGCAAGGTGGCGGCGTCGGCCAGCTTTTGCTTGTGCTCGGCTGCGCGCTCGCAGAAGTCGTTGAGGTTGATGGCGATTAGGTCGTCTTTCTTGCTGTGGTTAACCACGGCGTCATCACTGAGCGATTCCAGGTACTCGTACACCTCCCAGAACTCGGCTACTTCCTTCGGATCTGCGTTCACATCGTGCTGTCGAGCGATGGCCATGCAGGTCAGCTCGCGCAGCACACTGGCGTGCTGGCGGTCGGACATCGGCACGATGACTTGCAGCGCGTCGACCAGGGCCATCATCTGTGCGTGGTTTTTGATGATCCGTTCGATGCGGATCTCCCGCATTTCGCGTAGGGCCTGTTCATGGACCTTCACCTGGACGCGGAACGTCTCCATGATTTTCTGCTCGGCTTTGGCAGCCATCAGCAGGAAGTGGCTTACGTCGCTGGCCTGCAGGTGGTTCAGGTTGTCGGCTGCGGCTCGACTGTCGCTGGTGACGTCAGGTCTTACAAAGTGAAGTTTGACGATGCGGGTGAGGATCGCCTCGGATGCCGTGACCGTGGCGTTCTGACTGAACACCAAGCTTGCCCGGAAGGGTGGGGCGTTGGTGTCGTTACCGCCGTTCTTCACGCCGGTCAGACCCAGGCCACGACCGTTGTACAGCGGTTTGAACTGGTCAAAGTCGAAGGACTTCGCTGCCCCTGTCTCGGTATCGCTGCGGTCAGCCTCAAGCATCACGTTCGGCATGTTCGAGGTCTGGCTCAGCCAGCGGCGCAATCCCGCCTTGGTCATCTTTACCGGGTCGTCACCTTCCTCGTCTGGACGACCAAGAAGTTTCCACAAGAACATCAGCAGCGTGGACTTTCCGGCGCCGGCTTCGCCTGTAACCTCCAGGAACGGGAATGACTGGAACTCGGCACGGATCTGCTCGGCGAACAGCGAGCCGAACCAGAATGCGAGGGCGATCACGCCTTGGGTGTTGAAGCACGTCCACAGCCACTTGAACCATTCGTCTCGGTACCCCGAGGCATCTGGGTTGATCTCCATCTTGATGGACTTCTGCAGGGTCTTCAGACGTAGGCCCTTGAACTCGAAGTAATCCTCCGCGTTGGCCTTTTCCAGAATGCCACCGCGCACGGCCAGATCACCGAACACGTAGCAACCGTGCTCTTTGCTGTAGCCGATGTAATCGATGGTCTTCACGGTTTTCAGGCCGAACAGCTGGTTTTGCATGATGCGATCGAGCTGGGATCCGGTGCCGGTGAACACCGCGCCCGCCGCCATGCCGAGCAGACGCTTCTTGAACTCGCTGGCCGCGGCTACCTGGCCACCGGTGAAGGTGTTCAGGACGCTGGGCTCGTCATGGGGGAAGTCGACGCGAAAGTAGTACCAGGACTCGTCCGTCACTTCATTGCGCTGGAAGTACAACGCCTGCGGGTTGCAGTTGGCGATTTCCACCACGGCGCCACACTGGCGCAGGGCCTTGTCACGGCGTTGCTTGTCGTTGAGTAGTTGGTCTTCGTGGCGTTCGGATTCCTCCAGGTGCAGCATGGACTTGTTGAACTTGTCCAGGTCCATCTTGAACCAGTACAGCCGGTTCTCGAACGTGAAGTGGAACTCATGGCGCTCGCGCCATTCGTACATCAGCGCCCCTTTCTCCGCTGCGGATTCTGCCAACAGCAGGCTACCGTGGTAGCGCGCTTCTCGGATATCGCGCTCGACCTGGTCCAGTCGCTTGGCGGAGTCGTCGATGAACGCCCAGCGTTGATGCAGATCGTTCCAGTCGACCTTGCGGCCACGCTGCGGAATCTGTGCAGCTTCACAGCTGTAGCCGAGCTCGCGTGCCATGGCCGCATGTTTGCGGGTGAAGCGATGGGCGCCGGGCTCGTTATCCAGCCCCCACACCAGCGTGGGCAGCTTTTTCCCCTCGTCGGTGCGTTGCTTGGCCAGCGCCTTGAGCGATTCAAAAGGGAATGCCCCTGAGCTCATGGCCGCTACCGCATCAAGGCCGTTGTGCAGCAGTGCAATGGCGTCGAAGATGCCCTCAACGATCCACAGCTCCTGGACCTCCTGCAGGTCAATGGACGGCGGGCACCACCAGTAGCCTTTAGGGGATTGGCCCGGAGCGAATCGGGCTTTCTTCTTGCCGAACCGGTGCGGCTGGTCAATCAGTCGTTCCCAGAACCCACCTTTCTCCAGGGCAAACCGAACTGTCGCGCTACCGATGTTCAGGTCACGGTCCCAGTAGTTTTCTTGGGTGTACCAACCCTTCACCAACCCAAGATCGAAGCCGCGGGCGAACTGCAGGTAGGCGTCAGCAGAAGCGCGGGGTGCATCCTGCGTGGTCGGGTAGCGCTTGCTGTAATCGTCGAACAGGTCGTCGAACAGCTCTTTGACGTGCCACTGCTCGCCGCACTTGCTCTCTCGGCCGCACTTGATGAACCAGGGCTCATCCTGCCGTGAGTACAGTTCTTTCTTGCCGCAGCTCGGGCAGGTTCCTTGGCGCAGGTACTGCGTACCGGCCCTGGGCTTCAGCCCGTACTGGTCCTGCAGGCGCCGCAGAACTTCGCTGCGCAACTGCTGCTCCATTGGCTTGATACTCACTTCGCACGCTCCGTTGCACAGGCGTCGAGCTGTTTCTTCAGCTCGCTGCGGGTACGGCAGATGCCGGCAAGGTGGGGCAGGTCCAGCAGCACCTTGGGCCCGCGCTGGCCGCTGGGTACATGCCGGTAGCGGTCGGAGTACCAGACCTCGGCCATGGTGGTGTCGTATTGGCTGTTGAGCCACTGCAGGTATTGCTTCGCCTGCTGCTCATCGAGCTTGAGTTGAATGGTGATGTTGCTCATTTCGGCCACCAATGGAATGCAGTTTCCCCTTACCCACGCGGAACGGGGCATCGGGAAGGGGTTGGTTCGGAGTTACTTCGAGGTGTGGCGGTGTTGCTGCAGGCGCCGAGGTAGGTAGCGCGCTGGCACCTGGTACCGTTCTTGGGTAGTGGTATCCAGCAGAATCAGCCGTGCCCGGAAGATCCCGCTGGTGGGGCACACGCCCAGGAGCCGCAAGCGGCCTGTGGTCTTGCTCTCGAACTCGGCGACTGCCAACTCGGCGATGCGCTGCACCAGGTGATCAGGAACCTCAAGCGACTGGCACAGGTACTGAGTGCAGTTCTCCAGCACCTGATAGTCGCCGGCGAGATGCAGGCCTTCACTGCGGAACAGGAAGGCCACAGCCGCCTGCTGCATCGCAGCGCGGTAGTCGGTTTCAGGATTCAAGGTCAGGGCTATGGCGTTCATGCGATGGCTTCCTCCATGTCCAGTTGGTCCAGCAAATCGGGATGGTCGTCGGTGGACTTCATTGCCTGACGA
Organism: Pseudomonas sp. TE3910; assembly: GCF_056279025.1. Taxonomy (NCBI): domain Bacteria; kingdom Pseudomonadati; phylum Pseudomonadota; class Gammaproteobacteria; order Pseudomonadales; family Pseudomonadaceae; genus Pseudomonas; species Pseudomonas sp. TE3910. The sequence goes on along the minus strand of NZ_JBWBQN010000001.1, from coordinate 1,559,280 downwards.
CGCATCACCACAGGGGCGACCGGCAACCGCACAGCCGGGTTGGCCATGCCACTCGGGCTCATTTCGTGGGTCATTTCAAACTGAGCGCGTACCGACCAGCCGCAGGCCTCGTTGGTGCATTGCAGGTAGGCCACCCGAAGGAAGATGTGCGTGCCTTCGCTGGTGCGGATACGCATGCGCTGGCTGCAGTGAGGACAAACGAGCTTGTAGGTGCTCATGGTTAGAGCTGCTCAGCGATTTCTAAAGCAATGTTGAGAGGGGTGATGGTGTCTGCGATGGCAAAGCAGAGATCAATGCTCGAGTCTGCAGCGTTGGCTGTTTCCACGGTTTCCTTTAGGGTGTCTATTCGAAGTTGAGCCTTTGCCACCATTTCAAGTAGATAGGCACGTTTGTTTTCAAGGAGATCATTCATGGGCGTTCACTCAAAAAGGGATGTAGAAGAGTTGGCGCAGCAGCTCACTACTCGATACGAAAAGCTGCTGAGCGTGTTGCAGGGAGCAAGAGAGGTTGAGCGTCTAGTGCCCGGTGCGACAGAATCCAAGCGAGTAATCAGGTCAGAAGAGATCCACTTCGCTGTGGATGACTTGGCCACGGCTCTAAAACGGATCAAATCCCGCTTGGGCAAGGATTGAATTGCCCTCTCCGTAGCTGCCATCACTGAAGCCCCCGTTTGCTGTGCAGCTGGATGGTGGCCATCACTTCTGCGTGACGAGCAGCTTGGTAGCGGCTGAGCGCTTGCAGGATGGCCTTGGCCTCACCCGCTTCTATGACGCCATCGGCAAGGGCCTTTTCGATGATCTGGTCGACAACGCCACGTTTGGCTGCGGTGTTCACCGTGCGGGTGTACAGCTCGACGTTATCCAGGGCTTCAGGCGCAACCAACGGCACGTACATACCGCCGTAGACGCTGGCAATGAACTCCGGAAGAAACGTCGTGCCGGCATCACGCTCCAGCAGATGGATCTGGTCGTAGCTCAGTGGGCGGCTACCAGCGTTCTCGTAAACGTGATTGTCGAACCGCTTCAGCTCGTAGCCGAGGCGGGCGGCGGCGCATTCACGTCCACCTGGAAAAGCGCAGACCACTGCACTGACCACCTGGCGTAGGGTTTCTAGAACTGGACGCTTCATGTTCTGGTTTTCCTCCATGAGCCAGGGGGGTTAGTTTTCGGTTTCGCCGACCTTGATGCCGAGTAGAACTGCCGCTCTATGGGCTTCACCACGGCGTCCTTTTTTGCGTCCGTTGAGCAGATCGCTCACCAGGTTCTTGTTGAGGTCGTGTTTGCGGCAGAACTCGGCGATCGACATTCCGACTCGATCGAGCTTTTCGCGTGCTTGATCCGGTGTTAGGGGGGCGGGCATAGTGTTCTTCTGTGTTCAAACGTGTTCATGTACTTACGATTATGCACGCCATTGCGTGCATGTCAAAGGAATTTGTGTGCAATCGTGTGCAATTGGTGAGCGTCTGCGCGAAGAGCGGGAACGTTTTGGGTGGAATCAGGAGGATCTCGGCCAACTCGGCGGAGTGAATCGGAACACCCAAGGAAAATATGAGAAGGGTGAGAGAAACCCTGATTCGGCATATCTCTCGGCAGTGGCCGCCGCAGGGGTTGACGTTCTTTATGTGCTCACAGGTGTGCGCATACCTCCGTCGACTGACAGCGTTTCAGCTGAGGTGGCCGAGTTCTTGGAGGTGTATCAGCAAGTCAGTGAATCGGACCGAGAGGTGTTGCTCCGAACGGCACAGGCATTTGCCAAGGCGCGCTCAGATAAGTAGGTAGGGGCTTGATCGTTAGCCGGGCTTTTGGCCTTCGAATTGTCGGGGATAACCTGCCACGTTGAGTCGCGCCAGATCAGTATTGGCGGAACGAAAAGGAAGACAAAGAAGGTATGGATACACTGATAGGGCTGTTGGTCTTAGTTGCGGCTGTCGCAGCGTTTGTAGCGATGGTGCGACGCACTAACGCCAAAGGGCGTGAATTGGAACGCCAAAAGGATAACAAACCCTGGCTTTCCGCTCGCCCAGAGCTGCTCACGAAGGAGCAGCGCAAGGCGGCCAATCCAACAGAGCGGCCGCCACGAAACAGGAAAAGTAGTCCCGCACCAGTTCCCCTTGAGCCAACACCCGCCAAAAAAACTACTCGAGCCATCCGCACGGGCTGGAGCATGGGGCAGGTGGAGTTTAGCTATGAGGATTCGGCAGGTGATATCACCTACCGAACCGTTACGGTCCACTCCATAACCAAGACCTATCTCAAAGGTGAATGTCATGGTCGCCAGGCTGAACGCACTTTCCGTCTTGATCGGATCATTGGTGATCTCATCGACTGTGAGACAGGCGAAATAATGAGCCCTCAACAATGGGCAAAAGAAAACGCATTGTAATGAGCGGCGGGCTGAGTCCGATAGCAAATAAACGCGTATTGGGCTGTTGCTCGGACTTGCTCGTTGGTTGTACTTGAAATACCGCATTATATTCATCGAATTTGACCGATAAACTTTGTGGTTGTGAATTTCAGGAGACGACTAAAAGCTACCGGTTGCGATAGGCGATAACCGGTCTGAAGCAGATTTTAGAAACTATGATCAAGTCGTCCGTTGTTAATGTTGATAGGGCTTTGCTGTAGGCTGGTGCTGTAGTATTCAGTCGTGGTTAAGTATTTTGCAAGGGTGTTATGGCGCTCTTGACGGTGTCGCTAAATCTCAGCTCGAGGTAAGTGGAAGATATGGTGGATTCATATACAAAATCCAAGGAAACGTTAGTTAAAATTCTAAGTGATAATTCTTATAAGGTTGTCGCTCTCTCAGGGAAGTGGGGGGCGGGAAAAACCCACCTGTGGAATATTGTAAATAAAGAGCTTCCTAAGCCAGCGGGCAGCACTCCTGAGCCAATTTTTATATCAATTTTCGGGGCTAAAACTTCAAATGACTTTAAGTTAAGGCTCCTTCAGGCTGGATCAATTGCAAATGATGGAAAGTATAAGGAGTTTGTTGGTGCTGGAGCGTCTTTGATAAAAGGTATGGCAGGAAAATTTATTCCAGGCTTAGCTGTAGATGAGTTGGTGCTTCTGGGTTTGCCTAAGCTGCTAGGTGGGCGGCTAGTAGTTATCGACGATGTTGAGCGAAAGCACAAGGGCTTAGATATTGATGAGGTCCTTGGATTTATAAATGAGTACTCGGAAAGCCATAAGACGCGATTCTTGTTGCTCTTGAATACGGACAAGCTGGAAGATGAAAGTATTTGGAAAAAACTTCACGAAAAGGTTGTTGATATCGAATTGCAACTTCAGCCTACACCCGCTGAAACGTTTAACATAGCAAGTGCGGGGTCTCAGTTCCGGTATTTGTCATGTGTGCTTGAAGCGATTGTCGTTCTAGGTGTCACGAATATTCGGGTGATTAGAAGAATATTAAGGGTTTTGTCGGAGCTGATAGAATGCTATGGAGAGCTTGATGATTATGTGCAAAAAAAAACAATTCCCAGTGCTGTGTTGTTGACGGCTATTCACTACCGAGGAGTAGCGTCAGACATAACCAGTGATTATGTTTTGAAGTATAACTATTTCAGGAGGGCAATGCCGGGCGCACAGGGTTCTGATAATAACCCTGCATGGGATGATGTCATCAAAGGTCTTGGGATTTCATCTTGTGGTGAGTATGAGCTTGTAGTCCAGGATTATCTGCAAACTGGGATTGCGGACAGGAGTAAACTGGACGGACTTATGTCTAAGTACCAAGCGAATCTGGAAAAGCGTCAGGTGCAGGAAAAGATCGGGGAATTTTTATGAGTCGTATTTTTGGGATTCGCAGTTCGATACTGAAGCAGCTAAGGGGTTTGGCGAGTTTTTTATTGGGAATGTAAAGCTGTTCAGTGGAACCGATGCAAGCGGGATCGCTAGGGCTCTTAGTGAACTCGGATGCGCTAGTGAGTCTGCGCAACTGATTGAGGTGTGGGTTGCAGAAAATGAATCTGGCAGTGTTTCTAGTAAACCTGAGCGTTTTGGCATGTTGCAGGATCTTCATCCAGAGATCGCGGCGCTGAATTCCCGTATAAGAGATAGGCAATATCCTTTGCTTGAATTGGAAGAGGCTATTGATAGGGTTAGGTGTAATAATGGTTGGGGTGAAAGAGAAACAATTTGCTTTCAGCAATCTACGCCTGCGCAGTATGAGGAAGTAATAAAAAGGCTTCGGGGGCATAAATTGGAGGGGTTTGTTTCTGGGAATTTTTCTTTAATGCGGGTGTCAGGGCTTGGTGGGGAGTTTCTTCATGGGCTAGAGAACTTTAAGTTGGCCTGTGGGAATATAGTTAAGTCTAGTCCGGAATCTCGTTTGGCGAAAATTTTACTCCGCGCATTTGAAAGCAATAACTTGCCCTTGGAAGTAGGTGGTGCGTAGGTTAGAGGATGACGCGTCGGAAACCTCCCTCATTACATCTGAGTTAGTAAAAGCATCACGTTTGGCTGATTCTACACAGTGATGTGCTGAGAATAGGGAACTCCCGGGTGCAATGGGTATTGATACCAGTGCCCGTCACATGGAAACGGAGTACCCACGATGGAAAACCTTACCCAGTTGGAGCATCTCTTTCTGGAACTGCTGCGAAGCCTGAACGATCAGCAGCGAGAGGATGTGATGAGGATATTGGAGGCGCTTCAGAAGTCGATGGAGTAAGGCAGTAATAAGAACCCGGCTAGGCGCCGGGTTTTTTGTGTTCAGATTTTCTTGGTTTGCAGACGTTTCCACTCCCGATCCACCGCACGCTTCGCGCTGCCTTTGCTGGCGTACAGATGGGTGAGCCGCAGTGGATTGGTCTGGTCTCCAGCCGTGACCGTTTTCTGCTTGCCGTCTTTTTCATTTCGGTAGGTCGCGGTAACGCCCGTGTACTCGACACTCTTCTCGACCAGGTCTTCGATGTCGTCCTGGTCGGGCAGCTTGGATTCAAGATCCAGGCTGGTGGTGAAGCTGTCAGGTGTAAAGCTGTGACGCAGATTGCCGCCCAGCCAGATGATGGCGTCGATTTCTGCCTTGACCCCAAAGAGGCTATAGGTCTGATCGGGGGTTAGCTCCGGTCGGCCTTTGGCTAGGCTGTAACTCAGCGTCGCAGTGCCGCGCTTTAGGCGTTTCCACTCGGCTCGGGCGGCCTGCAGTGCGCTGGCTTGATCGGTGTAGCTGTGTCGCAACTCCTTTAGATTGTCGCCGGCGCCGGCGATTGCTTCCTTCTTTTCGGCGCTGTTGATCTCGTAGTAGTACGCCTTGACGCCGGTGTAGCTGTCGCGGTCTGCCTGCAGAAAACGGTGCTGGTCGCCGTCTGCTCGCGTCAGCATTACATGGGGTAGGGCGGCTCCGCTGGCGGTAGTGCTCTTGCCCGCTGGCATGAACAGCAGTCGACCAGCTTTCACTGCTGAAATGGCGTCGTACTCCTTGCCCAAGCGGGTTAGCAAGTTGGCATCGCTTTCGTTGGCCTGGTCCAGGTGCACCAGCTCGATGGCGGCGAGCAATGGGCTGATCACCGGCGCCAGGCCATGGGCGGCGGCAATGGCACCGATTACGGTGCCCAAGGCGGTGCTGTTCCAACTGCGTTCCCGTTTGATCTTGAGTCCTCCCCGCAGATCCGCACTGCGGGCGCGAATGCTGAGGGTGTCCGGGGCGCCGCTGTGCTCGGTTTCGTCAACGGTGAAACTCCCCTTGTCGACCAGGCCAGTATCGCTCCAGCCCAGCCAAAGCCGGACGGTGGCCCCGCGTGGTGGGATGGCCAGCAGGCCGTCGTGGTCACTGAGGTTGATATCCAGCTGGTCCGCTTCCATGCCGCGATTGTCGGTCAGTTCGATGCTGATCAAGCGCTGCTCGATTGCACCTGTGATGTCCTGGCCATTGACCAACACACGGCACATCGGACGTGGATAGGCCGTTGCCTTTTGGTACTTGTCTTTCGCGTCCTTGAGCAGGCTCGTGGCCTGGTCGAGGATGCTCACAGCACACCTCGCAGCAAGCCGCCAACACTGCCTATCAGGCTGCCCAGCATGTCAATGCGTCCGTCGTCGATGCGTGTCAGCTTGAGAGTGAACTCAATCCGGCGAGCGGCGCCATCCTGAAACAACACGGTGCGGTTGTCACTGAGGGACTCAATTACCCATAGGCCGTAAATCTTCCCGGTGCCCTCTACCAACGGCCATGCTTTGCCCGTGTCGGCCATCATTCGCAGCGTGTCGAGGCTTAGCGGGCTCCCGGCTAAAGTGGGCAGTAGTACGCCTGGCAAGGTGATGCTGTCATCACCACGCCCCAGAAACTGTCGTGCCGGGTTGGTGCCAATACGCGACGTGCTGCCGTGGCGCCAATCTGTCTGACGTTGAAACTCCTGATAGGCGAGCGTCTCCAGGCTGAACACGAACATGCCGAGGGCCATCATCATGGCGGGTTACTCCCCATCGGACAGCGCGCTGCGGCTGCGCGCTTGGCTAGTGCGGTGGATTTTTGCCACTTCAGCGGCGACAAGTTTGGCTAGGGCCTGCTCATCCATACCGGCTGATGGGTGGATGCTGAAGACCATCGGCGGTAGTTGACCGCTTGCCCCGGCGCCCTGTCGGGCAGTTGGAGCCGCAGACAGTGGCGGACGGTTATCAACGGTGATGCCTTGGGCGTTGGCGCCAATGGCGAACGCGCCGGCATCGGTGAGCTGCTTGCTCAGGCTTGTTACAGCACCCAGCGGACCGCCCTGGTTACCAGTCAAACCCTGTTCAAGACCGGCCATGGTGAAACCACCCAGTTCGGCGAACACCCGAGAGGGGGAGTGAATACCGAGCTTTTCCTTGAACCAGCCAATGGTGGACTCACCGACCCCGCTGATGGCTTCCTTGACTGCGCCTAGCTTGCCAGTAATACCCGAGATCAGCCCGTCGATAAGCATGCCGCCGAAGCCTGTGAACTGGGTCGGCAACTCGACGCTGAAGTAGTTCATCACTGCGGCGAAGGCACTGTAGAACATGCCGATCGGGCTGAAGTTGTTGATCAAACCGAGAATGCCCGTCAGTCCTGAGCTGAACCCTGCCTGGATCTGGGTCCATAGGCCGAGGAAGAACGCCTTGATTGGCTCCCAGTACTTGTAGATAAGGAAAGCCGCACCAGCTATCGCTGCGACGGCTATACCGATTGGGTTCATCAGAAGGGCGCGACCAATGAACAGAACGGCTTTGCCCACCCAGAGCAAGGCTGTGCCGAGGCCTTTGAACGCTGTCACGGCACCTAGGCTCTTGATGCCGAGTAGGGTCATGGCGTAGCGCACCATGGCGAACGGGCCGAGCATGCTGGCCAGCATTATGGAAATTCCACCACCTGCAGTCAGCAGTATGGCCAGACCAGCCGCTGTCTTGAAAATGGCAGCAGTCAATCCAGGGTTGGCACTCACCCATTCTTTGACCTTGACTGCGACCCCGCCGATGCCGTTGATGAGCTCCTTGAGCTGAGGGGCGATTGTGGCACCTATCTCGGCCATGGCGTTCGTCCAGCTACCCTGAGCGGCTTCTAGGGTATTGGTCAGGGTGCCAAGTTGCTCGTTGACTCGAGTTCGTAGGTCGGCCTGATCCTGCAGCTTTTGTTGCACCTCCTGGTAGCCTGCCAAACCCTTGTTCATCATGGTGTTGAGCACTGTCATGGTCTCGGAGTCGTCACCGAACAAGTCTTTGATTACGGTTGTTCGGTCCTCATCGTTCAGGACCTTGAGCTTCTCGATTTGGGCATAGAGGTTTTCAAGCCCGGCGAAGTTGCCGTCTTTGTTGGTAAAGCTGAGCTGGATTCCGCGTTTGCTTAATGCGGCGTTCTTGTTGACATCATCGACGCCATCTTTGTCCAGGCCAGCCTGGAAGATCTTGCGGTAGGCGTTGCCAGCTGCGCCGCCTTCCATACCGGCCTGGTCCATCATCACCAGCAAAGGCCCTAGCTCTTTGGCCGCTTCGATACCTGACTTCTTGATCACGCTCATGACAGGTGCGATTTTGCTGAAGCCCTGGAGCATGTTGGTCGGGTCAACGCCGCTGTAGAACCCACGTTGGATGGTATCCATCAGCGCCATCATGTCTTTTTCAGACGTGCGAGTCGCATCCTGCATCTTGGCCGCGAACTCGGCGGCTTCTTCCACGGGCATTTTCAGCTGGACGCCCAAATACGCAGCCGCTTCACCGGTACCACCGAGAATGCTCTGCGCACTCAGGCCCTGACGGCGCAGCATGGTCATCATGTTCTGGAAGTCAGCCGTGGTACCCGGCAGGCGATCGCCCAGGCTTGTGGCCAGGTCGCTGATCTTCTTGAAGTCGTCAGGGACTTGGCCTAGTCCGTTCATCATCGAAACTTTTAACTGCGTGGCAGCGTCTTCTGCGGGTGCAAAAGCATCGACCATCCCTCGTAACGGTTGGGCCATGGCGTAGCCACTCGCGAGCCCTGCAGCACCGCCTGCAGCCATGCTGCCTGCAACATGCTGGGCTTTCTCGAACTTGGCTTTGGCGGCTGCCGCCTGCCGTGTTTGGCGACTCAACGCCTCCATGCGGCTGGTCTGGGCGCTGATTGCCTGGTTGGTCTGAACGATGCGTTGCCGCAAATCCCGCTCATGTTGTCCGAGGTTGCGGGTGCTGATCCCTGCATTGTTCAGTTTGTTACGCATGCCCTGGAGCTGTACTTGCTGCTCCTGGTGCTGTTGCTTGAGTCGTGTTGCTTCGCGAATCGCGGCCTTGAGGTCACGGGTCATTTGCCGGGTCGGTACGCTGGTGCTTGCCAAGTCTTGGCCGAGCGACTTCACACGGTCGCGGGCAGCTTGCAAAGCGGTACCGGTTTGCTCGCTGGCTGCGCGCAGGGTGCGCCAGCTGCTGACATCTCGTTGTTGATCCTGCAGCACTTTTAGCTGGTCGCGGGAGTCCTTGAGCGCTCGGCCAAGCCCGATGCTGCCTTGGGTGATGGCTCGAATGGGGCGGGTGACGCGGTCGATGGCCTGGAGAACAACCTCCATCTTCAGGCTATTTGCCATGGGTTTGCTCCCAACGTGTGATGGCCCGTTCGCGCCAATCCATCAGCTCAGAAAGGGGCAGCAGATCCATGTCCGCAGGCCCCCAGTGAAAGACGATGGCCAAGTCAGCCATCGCATCGTCTACGCAACGAGGGCAGCTTCCCTGTCCGACTTCTTCAGCAAAAAACTGCCTACCGCCACACCGCACTGCAGTAGGTCTGCAGGGTCCATGCGGCCGATCTCGATGTCAGTCAGGGTCGGGGTGGTGATGCGCGGCAGGACCTTGCGCAGTGACAGCACGTCCATTTGGGCCAGATCGATCAGGCTGACCCCGCGCAACTCGCCGCTGACGGGCTTGCGTAGGGTGATGGAGGTGATCGACGTCTCGCCACGAATGATCGGGGTGTCGAGGGTGATGGTCTCTTCGTTGAAGTTCTTGGCCGGTTGGGCCTGTTCGGTGGTTTTCATGGGGTTGCTCCTTGGTGACGAAGTGGCCGCTGGCGGTGGCGTCGGCGACAGTTGGTTTTAGATGCCCAGGGCCTTGCGGTGTTCTTCGAGCCTGTCCTTTCCGTCAACCACGTAGATGAAGTTGAGCAAGTCGATCTCGATGATCTCTTCGCTGTCGACGGTGAGTTTGTAGTAGGTGAGGGCGGAGGTGATCTTGTGTTCGGTGTCTTCACCGGGTTCGGCGTCGCCGAAGTCCACTTCTTCATGGCGCCCACGCATGACGATCTCGACCGCGCTGACTTCGCCGGTGTCGTCACGCTGCACCGAAGCAGCGAATCGCAGTTGCACGCCATCCACACGTACAGTGCCGAATTGGCGCAGTGCGATCAGGTCCCAGCCGCCGAGGGTCCATTCCAGCTGTAGGCCGTCGTCGCTGTGGCCGAGGTCGACCTTGACTGGGCCTTCCATGCCGCCGCCACGGTAGGCTTCGAGCTTGCGGCCGAGAGTTGGCAGGGTGAGCGATTTGGCTACGCCCAGGTAGCTGTTGCCGTCGTTGAACAGGTTGAGGTGCTTGAGTTTCTTGGGCAGGGCCATGGTCGGGCTCTCCTACGGCGCGGCTGGGGCCGCGCGGGCAAATGGGGTCAGGCGTTGACGGAGGCAGCGAACTGCACCAAGTGGCGGTCGGTGATGCGCTGGCGCAGCAGCAGGTTTTCCAGGGGCGGTACCGGTGTGTAGTCGTAGTCCAGGTACAGCTTGCCGGCCTTGAGGGTGTCCTTGTCGTTGGCAGCCTCGTCGTACCAGCACTCGCCGCCCAGCAGATAGCCGTTGCGCACCAGTTCGCGCATCTTGGCGTTGATGCCCTCGACGATGTCGCGGACCAGGCTCGGGTGCATCGGCTTGTCGACTGCCCAGAAGTGCGCCTCAGCCATGGTGTCGGCCAGTACCTGTGCCGAGCGGGTGTAGTTCTCGAACGCGAACAGCGGGTCGTCTGAACAGGTACGAGAACCCCAGAAACGGAAGCCTTCGCGGCGGATCAGGGTGGTGACCTCGTCGGCGTTCAGCAGGCCGGCGTCAGTAGCGGGGTTCTGCAGGTCGAAGAAGATGTCTTTTGACAGGCCCGACACGCCGTTGACCGGCACGTTGGACAGGGTCTTGTGCCAGCCCACCTGCTCATCGAGCTTGGCGCGCAGGCCCAGGGCGCGGGCTACGGCAGTGGCAGGCTGCGCGCTGCTGGTGACGGTGTCCCAGTTGATGAAGTCGGGCCAGATCAGCATCAGTTCACGGGCGCCAAAGCCTGCGCGGTAGGCCAGGGCCTCCGAGACGGTTTCGCAGCCGAAGCAGTTGGCGTAGGCGAAGCCCCGCAGCTTCTGAGCAATGGCCACCAGTTCAGTGGTCACGGCCAGGTTGTCGAGACCTGGTACACCGAGAATGCGTGGCTTGACGCCAAGCTGCGCCTCAGCAGCCAGCAGCGCCTTGAGACCGGTGTACTGACCGGTTGGGGTGACGCCGCCGACGATGTTGGTGGTGGTTTCCGCTTCGGTTTCACCTTCGGCAACCCGTACCACGACAGTGACAGGGCTGGCCTGGTCGGCGATCGCGTCCAGGCTCTTGGCCAGGGTGCCCGCTTCACCGGCCTTGCCGGAAGCAGTGAGCACATCGGTCAGCAGAACGGGTTTGTTGAGCGGGAAGACGGTGGCGTCGGCATCCTGCGCAGTGCAGACCATGCCCACCACGGCAGTGGCGACGGTGCGAATGGGGCGTGTGCCCTCGTTGATTTCGAGGACGCGTACACCGTGATGATAATCGGTGGCCATGGAAGTGTGCCTGTGCAGTTGATTGACACTGCACAGGCTGCCGCGCGCGCGTCGGTTGCGCGAGGTGGTGGGTTTGTATACGGCGTATCCACAAACCCACCGGCGCGTCCTGGTGGTGAGCTATCGGTTCTGCTCAGCGATCCAGGCTGGTGCTATCGGTCGCTGCTGAGTATCGGGGAATGCCTCAGACTGCGGCCAGTCGCGCAGGTCCTGGCGGTAGGTCAGCAACGCTGTGAACTGCTCGGCAGTTAAGGTGGTAGCCTGCTGCATGTCCAGCTCGTCACGGTGGCGCGTAACCAGCCTGACCTGGCCATCACGCCACAGGCGCTCAGCGGCAGCCAATTCATCAACCGTCAGAACATGAACCGGGGGATCGATGAGGATGGGCAATCCCTCAGCATCATGGCCACGCACCTTGCCTGGAGCGGGCTCGCCAATTACCGCCAGAAAACGCTCATCACTGATTGGTACCGCGTCCGGTGGGGGGGCCACCGGCCCATCGACCAGATAGCAGTTCCCCGTTGTTTGGCTGTAGAGACGTGTCATTTACCTACTCCAATTACCTGAATGTTTGCAACTACACGGGCAGCTGATGAGTTGTAAGTGTCAGCATTTCCACCGTTAGGCGTAACGCCATTCAGATTGCCAATGGTCGGTGCAGATGAATGAGCAATGCCCACCGTCCGCACAAACGACGAGAACGCCAGTGGCCAGGTAAATGCCGCCGTTGCTGTTGTGGTTGTGCTGACCGATACCCACTGAATCAGGAAGCTGCCCAGCCAGGTGGGAAATAGAATGTAGCCGTTTTGGGTGAAGGAAGCCGCCCAGCCCCAGCGCATTTTCTTAGGGGTAACGATTGTCGCGTCGTCAACACCTGCGTCAACCTGTGCCTGAGTTGCAATCTGGTCAAAGGTCATCAGACGCGACCAGTAAATAGTGCCGATATTATCGTTCCATTGACCGACCCAAAAACGCCGGGTGCTCGCAGATACACCATTCTCAAACACGTAGTAATACGTGATGTCGTTACGGGCATTAATAGCAACAATGCCCAGCACGTTTGTAGCACTTTCAGGCGGCCCCCCAGGCGTTGCGTTATTCGCCGTCGCGCCGTAACCCACATAGAAACCCGTCTTGGTATTTCCGTTAAACGTTGGTAGGCCTGGCGGGTTGTCGGTGCCAATCCCCCAGCTATTGAGCATCTTCAATGCGAGCTGAGCGACCCTTAGCGGGGGCATGATCTTCGTATTGTCGATGCCTGCTTCGGCTTCGGCCTGGGTTGCCTGTGCTGCTCGCAGCTTCTTAGGCGTGATGATCGTCGTGTCATCCGTGCCGGTTGTGACCTGCGCCTGGGTCGCCACCTTCGCCCAGCCAAATGCACTTTCTGTAGCCTGTGTGACCACCTTAGCAATCGCTTGGAACACCCGTAGTGGCGTCATCGCCTTGGTGTTGTCAGTGCCTGCTTCAGCTTCGACCTGGGTTGCCTGCGCGGCACGCAGTTTCTTTGGCGTGATGATGGTCGCGTCATCCGTACCGGTTGTGACCTGCGCTTGGGTCGCCACCTTTGCCCAGCCAAATGCACTTTCTGTAGCCTGCTTGACCACCTTGGCAATGGATTGGAAAACTCGCAGCGGTGTCATGATCTTGCTGTTTTCAGTGCCAGCCTCGGCTTCAGCTTGACTGGCCCTGACTGTAAGACCATCCACATAAGCGCGGGTGGCAAGGACCACACTGGGATCGATTTTGAGCTGAACGTTGCTGGAGCTGCTCACAATCAAGTTCATGCGCACAACCTGCGTGCGGCCAGAGCCCTGTGTGAGCAACGGTTTGAACGATGGAGCGCAGTTGGCAATGGCTACCAGGTCGCCATCGAGGTCGTACAGGCCGATCTCTCGAATCCACCAGCCACCCACGTCCTCGGGGATAACCTGCTCGGCAATGATGATGGCGGTATTGCTCGGATCCACCTTCAACTGATTTAGCGGTGCGCGCCGACGTTCATTGATCAGCGCGGTTTGTGTGGCAGCAGGAATTGGGTCTGTGCCATTGGCGTCGCCAACCCCCATGTGCGTGATTGTCCAGGGGATGCCTAAAGCGTCGGCATTGGCCTGCTTGGCTGCCCCCACGTTGGTCAAGATGGCGAAGAATTGAGAGGTCTGGTCAATCATGAGAATACGTCCAGAGTGTCGATGGTATGGTCACGCCCGCCACGACCGATGCTGCCGCTGACTTCAATGTCTTGCAGCACTGGCGGGTAAACGTCGATTTCGTCGCCCTCATAAAGCGATGTGCATAGGTAAGAACGACCAGTCGACTCCAGGCTGATAGCGAGCCCGGTCAGGTGCCGTGTCAGCGGCCGAGCGTCATCAATCAACCAGGTGAGCTCCTGGTACATCTCTTCGGTGATACCGGTATCCAGCACGCCGATCTTCAGGGCAAAAGTCCCAGGCACGCCTTCGGGTACGGTCTGAAACCACTCAAGGACTTCGATCAAGTAGCCGAGGGGCTCTACGACTCGGCGCAGTGCACCGATGGTTCCTTTGCGTGAATGGATAAAAAACGAAGAGCGGATCGCCGAGCGTTTCACCGCCTCGGGCCAGCGGCTGTCCCAGCGATCGACTGAAAATGCCCAGGCTAGGTACGGCAGCAGGGCCACTGGGCAGCGGTCCGGGTTGACCAAGTCCCGTAGCGGGATCGGTACCCGTTGGAGTTGTGCTAGGGCCAGGGCCGCTTGCCGCTCCAGTGGGTTGGCATTGCTGGGCAGTAGGGTCATTGCTCCACACCCTGGGTAAGCATGATGCCTGTGCAGTAGGGCGCCTGGGCGCTGGTAGCATTTAGGTCTACCCAGTCTTCGAGCTCGACCTTGCGCACGCCTTCTACGTGCAGCGCCGCATGGATGGCCGACTCTGAGACCTGCATGCCAAGGCGGCGCCGTTGATGAACGTAGGCCAGTAACTTCTGCTCCGCTGCGGCGAGAATCGGTTCGGCTTCCGGGCCCTGAGTCTTCAGGAACAAGCTGGCTTTGACCTGGTACGGCAAGATTTCGGCGCCCTGGACGGTCAGACGATCGGCAACCGGTCGGCGGTCCTCATCATTGAGATAGGTACGGACCACGTCGAGTAGGGCAGGGCTGGCGGTTCCGTCGCCAATAATGGATTGAATTGTGACCACTACGACAGCCGGTGATGGGCTATCGGCGGAAGCGTCGGCGACACGACCATCAGCGCCGCGGGCATGGAAGATATAGGCGTTTCGCGGTCCAGCGGTACTCAAGCCCTCGAATGCCATCTGTGCGCGCTCGCGCAGGGCATCGTCAATTTCCTTTTCTTCAGGGATCGGCGGCACAGCCTTTGGATTGGCTTGGCGAATCACCAGGCGTTTAACGTTGAAGTTGGCTGCTATTTGGTCAAGGTCATTGCGACGGGCCGAACTGAGCATGACAGCGAGCGATGCCTCGTTGACCCGCTGGCGCCAAACTGTCTCGCGGTAAGCGCTTTCTTGCAGCAGCTTGGTTAACGGTTCGGATTCCAGCTCCAGGGTGGCGGCAATCGCTGCCTGTTGCTCTTCTGGCCAGAGGGTTACCGCATAGGCCTTGCGCTCGGCGAGAAGCTGCTCATAGTCGATTTGCTCGACCACGTCGGGCTGCGGCAACTGAGACAGATCAATGGGCGTGAATATAGTGGTCATGCGGCAGCCCCAAGGGTGAGTGGAACGCGGAGACTGAATGGCTCGTTTGAATCGGTGAGAGCGCCTTCCACGTCAAGGATTGCTTGGCCTTGGATCTCGCCCAGGCTGAGCTGGACGCGGCTCAGCCGAATACGCGGCTCCCACCGCATCAGCGCGGTTGCGGTGGCGGCGTAGGCCTGCAGGCGCGTGGCGCTGTTCAGCGGCCAATCAATCAGGTCGACCAATTGGCTGCCGTACTCCCTGCGCATGACGCGGCTGCCGAGCGGTGTGGTCAGGATGTCGGCAATCGACTGCGCCAGATGCTGGCGATCGGCGATGGTGCGGCCGGTGTTGGCGTTCATGCCGATCATGGGACAGGCGCTCCAGAGGTGCCCGGCCCGGACATAACGCCAGAGGTGCGGTGCTTGACCAGGCTGATGCCATTGGCTCCGGCGACTACGTCCTCGGACACGGTGACCTTGCCGGTTACGGTCTGGTTGCCCTGCTGGGTGTAGTCACCGGTGTGATGGATAGGGCCGACGATGTTGATGCCGCCAGTGCTGGTCAGATCGGTGACGCCGCCCTCTGGCAGGATGGCGCGCAGGTGGTGGGCGATGCTGTCGTACTCGATCACCGCGCCATCGCGGTACGTGCGGCGGTGTAGGCCTTCACGGTCGCCGTTGGCGGGGATCAGGTCACTGAACAGGCCGGTGATCGCTATGCCCTGTGCGAGTAGCCCCGATGGGCTCAGCAACACAACCTGTTCGCCCACAGTGGGTGGGTCCCATTCGCGATCGGCACCGGCGCGCAGGCTCAGCCACGGGCGCCAGGCGGTGACGATATTGCCGCTTTTCACCTTTACGCGGGGCGGCTTCATCTGGACCGCTTCGACAGTACCGAGGCGGACGAGGTTT
Organism: Pseudomonas sp. TE3910; assembly: GCF_056279025.1. Classification (NCBI taxonomy): domain Bacteria; kingdom Pseudomonadati; phylum Pseudomonadota; class Gammaproteobacteria; order Pseudomonadales; family Pseudomonadaceae; genus Pseudomonas; species Pseudomonas sp. TE3910. The sequence continues at coordinate 1,543,450 of NZ_JBWBQN010000001.1, read as the reverse complement.
TCGATGAGGCGAGCGAGTTCGGCGATGTTCATGCCGGTGATGCTGCGATGCGCGCGCGTGAAGCGCACGGTGCGCGGCTTGTAGGGGGCTTCGATACAGCGACAGGCTTAGCGGGTGAGGTGATCGAGCAGGCGGTCACGGATCAGTTCGAGGTCCTGATCGCTAAAGCCCAGCAGCTCGCGGCGTTCGTATTGGACATCGGCCACACCCTTGCCCGGGCGATCGCGCAGACCCTCCTGATGGACGCGGGCAATCCGTGCCGTGCGCGCCAGGAAGCCGATAGCGATCGAGTTCGGTGTGCTCTGTAGTTTCAGGTGTTTGGCCTGGCGCAGTTTGGTGAACATCTGCCGCTTGATCCGCCCGGCCTTGCCCCGCAGTTGGCGCGGCTTGCGCTTGGCGTAGGGCGTTCCGTCTGGATTGCGTTGCGCCCCGATGCGCTGTTGCTGGTTGCGGCGCAGGTCCCGGGCAATCTCCTGGTTGAGCTTGCGGCGGGCGCCAGGCTCCAACTTGGCGAGCAGGACGCCGGCCCAATCTTCCAGGGCGTGGAGGTTGTCAGCCATGACGGTGTGGGTGCGGGCTGGTCATATCGCCGCCGTCCTGGTTCGTGCTCTGCCATGCGGCGATCAGGGAGTCACCGGCGTACAACTGCCAGTCACCGGCCGGCAGGTACGGTTCAAGTTGAGGCTCGTCTGGGTGGCTGACTTGCAGGGTGCCGTTGTCCTTTTTCTTGACGATAACCCGTTCCGTGAGCGGGATCTCGATCGAAAGATCGACCTTGCTGTTGTCCAGGATGTCGGCCTCAAACTTGATGGCTTCCTTGCCCTTTTCCAGGTTGGCGAGCAGCTCATGCTGGTTGACCATCAGCCAGGCCAGTAGCGGGATCATCAGGGCGTCCGGGTGCCCAGCAAAGTCGGTCAGCATCACGTTCAGGGTGTACGCGTACTCGAATGAAAGACCCACCGCTGCGGTGCTTCGGACGGTACCGTTGTCTATGAACACCAGTAGGCGGTCGGGGTCATTGCGCAGCTCGGGCACGGCGGCGAGCAGATGATTGCGCAGGGAATCGGGCTTGTTCATGGTTGCTTGGCTTCCTGCTGGACCTGATAAACCGTATCGACCTGGGCCGCGCAATCGGCCCATGCCGCCTCTACCGCTTCCACGTCACGGAGCAGCGCGCCATTACCGGTCGGTTTCGCTGCTGGCAGGCTGCAGGGCACGACGACTGGACAGCCACTGACGATAACTTGCGGTTCCGGTGATGGCGGGGCGTTCGCGCAACCGGCGAGCAGCAACAGGCAGAGGCTGGCGGGACCAATCGGCGAGTTCAGCGTTTTCATGTTCGAGCTCCTGGATCTGGTTGAGGCTGTCGGCTAGGTCCTGGCGCAGCTGGTTCTGGGTGAGCCGCAGGGAGGTTTGGGCGGCGCGCTCGGCCTGCACTTCGCCCCCAAGACGGACGATAGTGGTGGCTTGACGGTCGCTGCGTTCCTTGAGCGTTTGCAGGCGCTGTTCGGCGTTGGCGGATTTGGATTTCTCTACCTGGAGGCGCTGATGTTGCCCCCAGAACAGCAGGGCCAAGACAGCTGCGGCTGCAACTGCCAGACCCAACTGGCGCAGTGTGTTCATGCCCTGTACCAGCCAGCGACGTTCATGGTCGCTTCGTCCAGCAGTTGCACCGGTCCTATAACCACCATTGGAGGCCCGGCCAATATGGTGCACAGAGCTTTGAAAAGTTCTTCTGCCTGCTCGACGCTAGTTTCTGCTGGGAGTACCAGGACATCTCCGCGATGTGCACGAAGCAGCACCATTTTTTGCAGCAGCTCGCTGTAAGGAACCGACCCACCAGGGTTCTGTGGTGGTTGGGCTATTGCCCCCGCTACTTCGCGCGGTTGGTATCCGCCGGTCATGCTGCCACCTCGCTGCAACCGCACGCGGCGTGCCGTTCGTAAGCCCGTTCGAGCTTCACGTCATAGAGATTTCGGGCATACGCGGGGCCGTTGTAGAGCTTGGCGAACTGGGCCCACTTCTTGCCCTTGAGGGCTTTGTGCAGCGCAGGATCGGCTTCAATGAAGCGGATGAAGGCATCGAACTGCTCGTTTTCGTCCTGGGACATTCGGCTCACAAAGTCCACCAGACTCGGATACCCCAGACGCTCCCAGTGGTAACCCATGATCTGGAAGGCGCCCCAGCTGGCTGACTCGTCGGCGCATTGGGTATCGAGCATGCGGGCTTGCGCCAAGCGCTGGTGCTCGCCAGGTCCGCCGATGTAGCCGCCATATCGAGGGTTGACCAGGTGCGGATACAAGGCGGCCAGTTCATCGGCGTGACGCTGCAGCTCGGCCACGTTGTCGTCCTCATGCCGAGGCAGCGCCAGGCGCTCGTACATGACGTGCCGCTCGAAGAGGATCTTCGGTTTGCCATTGGCCAGGAAGCCCTTGCCCTGACTCTCCACCTCGTTGACGGCATAGATCGAAGCGAGCTCAACGTCCAAACGCTTGGCACCGGCCAGCAAGGAGGCATTGCCCAGGAGCAACCGACAGTCACCGCCGAGCAGCGCAGATTGAGTTTTCTCCCCGGCAATACCATCGCCGACCAGGCCAACGCGGGCCTGGAAGGCACGCACGGTCTTTTCGGTGGCGTCGCCGAAGTCACCATCGACGGCCAAGGTTGGCTTGGCGCCGGCCTGATTGAGCTGTTTTTGCAGTTGGCTAACAGCTTGGCCACGGTCACCGTGACGTAGGGTAGGAGTCATACGCTTGGCCTCAACAGGGCGGCAACGTTGCCGCGCGATCGATAAATCAGTGTGCAGAGCAGCACGGCGGTAACGGCTTGCCACAGGCTGACTGGTGGGCGGTACAGCAACAGCTCAAGCCCGCACATGCACAGCGCGGCGCCGAACAGGCTGGCCAGTAGCGAAATTCCGCGCCGGTACCGGGCACTGCCTCGGCTGTAACAGGCCAGCCGCAGAGCACCGAGCAGGTAGGCGCTGGCAGTGATCAGCGGAATGATCAGCGTGATGATGGACATTTCAGCTCCCCCCTCTGATGCGGCGCAGGATCTCGAACAGGTCTGCCTGCTCGACCCAGAGCATGGCCTTGATGCTGATCGGGATAACGATCAGGGCACAGGCAAAAGCGGCACCTCCACTGTTGATGATCGGCGCGAGCTTCAACGCCACCGGCGCGAACAGATAGCCCACGCCAGCCGAAAGCAACAGCGAGCCCAGCCGTTGCCAGGCCTTGAGATCGCGCTTGATACTGGTCACCAGCCAGGCACCGAGGATGGCGCCGAACAGCGCTTCCCCATCGATCAGCGGCACAGCGGTGGCCAGGCCAAGGCCCATCAGCAGGCCGGTAATAGAGCTGGAAGTCGGGTCAGCCATGGCTCGGGGTCCTTTGATTGGCGGCGGTCAGTCCCATAGGTTCACCACCTGGCGTTGTTCAACTTGCGGCGCGGCATCGGGCAGGGTGACCTGTGTGCCGTGCGGAATAATGGGGCCGTGGTCGGCCAGGCCGGGGTTGGCGTCGAGGACGGTCTCGGTGACGCCAGCGGTGCGACCGTAGTAGCGCCAGCAGATGGCGTCGACGGTGTCGCCTTGATTGGCGATCACGGTGGCCATCACAGCAGTTCCACAGTGGTGTGGCTGATACCGAGCAGTGAGCGCAGGGCCTTGCGGGCATCTCGACGCAACTGGTCGGCGCTGGTTTCTTCCTCGGTGACTTTCTTCTCGCCGCTGTTGGTGGCGTCGAAGCTGCTGTAGCGTTCCACCAGCTCGGCCAGGGCGTTGCAGTAAATGACTCGACGATAGAGGTGCAGCTTCTGGCTTTCGTCCTTGATCTGTTCCGCCGGTACTTCAGCCAGACTGCTGAAGCCTTGGGCGATATGGGCATCACGGAAGCCGGCAAGCTCCCGGTTGGCCTCGATCATGGCATTGACGGCGGCGACCTCCAGGCGGTCGTCGGTGACGGAGTTGGTAATCCGCATGGCAGCGCGCAGGTGCTGGCCGTTGATCTCTGGCCAGAAATCACCATTGCTGATCGGGAAGGCGGTAGTTGGAATACCGCCGGCAATGAATCCGCTCATGCTGGTCGCTCGAATAGGTCGGCGGTGGTCGGGACTTCACAGCTGGGTCAAGGAGTAAACCCGCTGATCCGCCCCGAGCCGCCGGGTGCGTGGGGACGCTCGGTTAGCTGGCGGGGCCAGCGTGTTTCTTGAGGAGGCGCTCGGCGCGCTCCAGGTCTTTCTTGCCACCGCAGCTGCTGTTCAGTTCGATCGCCCGTTTGAGCAGGTCGATGCCGGCTTGCAGCTGACCCGGTTGCCCGGGCTGCTCGTCGGTGATGCCCTCCAAGGTGGCGCGACCAAGGGCCAGGACCAGCTTGGCGCGGGCCTCGTCGGGCATATCCTGGTCTTCGGTCAGCACGGCAGTGGCGGTGAGTACTTCCAGTGGGAAGGTGCCGCCGGCCTTTTGCGCTTTAAGCGCCGCGGTAGCAACTTCCTCGGCCACTAGGCAGCCGGTGGTGCGGTTGAAGCGGTCCGGCATCAGCAGGCTGTGGCGCAGGACGTATTCGGCGACCTGCAGACCACCGGTGAAGTCGCCTGCGTCGAAACGCCAGACCATCAGGGTGGTGAGCACATCGTCCTGAGCGCCCTGGCCAGCCGAGAGCACGCCATCAACGTAGGGCACGTATTCCGGCAGCATCTCGGCCTTGAGCTTCGCCTTGCCCTCCTGCGACTGCACTTGCTTCAGACGGAATTGGTCCTGCTGCAGCTTGGCCAGCATCACCTCGTAACCGGTGGCGCCATCCATCAGGGCGGCAGGGGCGACGGCTGCCGCCTCCTGAGCTGCGCGCTTGCGCAGCTGGTTGCGTTGGGCAAGGGTCAGAGCCATGACTTACACCCGCTCGATGTTTTCGACCAGGGCGACGAGGCCGAGGTCTTCGATGACGTAGTCCTCGTTGGAGGACTGGTAGTCCGCTACGCGGTCACGCTCCGGCTCATCTTTCAGGTGACGGCGGCGGGCGCCGGTCTGGACGTAGATCGAAAGGTTGGACAGGGTGGTGATCAGTACGCCGCCTTCGATGAAGAACGGTGCATCCTCGATCGGCAGGTTGCCCAAGCGACCCTTCTTGATGACCTCGTCGGCGGCGTTTTCTTCCTGGTTGGAGGCGGCACCTTTTTCGACTGCGGCCAACTGCTTCTCATGCAGCAGGGCGCGATCAACAACCACGACAAGGTCTGGCCGTTTGCGGTGCCATGGGTCAAGCATCTGGATTGCGTCGAAGACCAGGCCGTCGAGGGTCTTGTAGTCGCCGGTGGCGCCGATGGTGACTTTTCCAGGGGTGGCGCCTTCGTCCAGAACGCGCTCAGGGGCCACTTCACGGATTTTCTGCAACCAACCCTTGTTGACGTCCTGCAGCAGGGGATTAGTCGCCAAATCAGTGGTCACGGCAGCGCTGGTGCCGTTGAAACCGATCATGATGCGGTCCAGACCCTGGCGTTCAGCGATGGAGCCGGACAGTTTGACCTGGAAGTCCGGGAACTTGGCCCAGGCATCTAACAGGGCGTAGGGGAATGCAGTGTCGAAGTCGGTTTTCTTGCAAGCGTAAGGGCACTTCTTCATTGCGCTTACGTCGCGAGGATTGCGGGCGTTCTGCGAGGTGTTGGTGCGGCTGGCGGTCGGGCCGTTGACGCCGAGCAAGATGGCCTCGCCAGTTTGCTCATCCACTGAAATGATGTTGACCTTTTTCAGGAAGTCATTGGACTCCTGGATGGCGCTTTCCAGCTTTTGGTGCGGGGTTGCCGCGACGGTGAATTTTTCAGTGGCCGAGGCGACGTCGTTGATTTTGGCCTGTTGGGCCAGGTAACCGTTGAAGGCAATTCGAGTTTCTTTACGCATGGTGTGCTCCGAGTGGGCGACGGTGTTGTGTCAGAAGTCAGTCAGTGCTTGGCCAGCACCACCGGTGGCGACTGGGCGCTTCTGGCTGTGGTCTTCGGTATCACCCAGGCGTTTGATAAGGTCGGCGACATCGCCGGCCAGTTTTTCGTGGGCGGATTTCAGGGTCGCGAGCTTGGTTTGCTCGGCGGTGAAGGCACCGCCTTGCTCCTTGGCGTGCGAGGCTAGGGCTTCGACGGCCTCGCTCAGTTCGGAGAATTGGGCGTCGTCCCTGACGGTTTTGTCCTTGTTCTTGCCGAGGAGGTCGGTGACGCGCTTGAACAGGCCGGCGACCTTGTTCTCGCTGTCAGCCAGCTCTTCGAATTCAAGTTCTGCCTCAAGGGCTTCGGTGAACATGGAGGTCGCGGAGTAGTGGCGGTCCTTGAACGGGCTTGCATCCGGCTTCTGTGCAGAGAAGGCGAGCACATCGGTACCCAGGCTGGCGGGGGAGTCGGTAACCGCCAAGCCAACGATGTAGGCCTCACCGCTGTCGGCGAAGCTCTCGTCGATTTCGATGGACGTGTAGATTTTCTGCTTGGCCTTGTTCATAGCCACCAGATCGGGGGTTGGTTCGATCTGGGCAAAGAGGGCGAGCTTCTTCTGCCCGGCGATCTCAACCTCTTCGGCTTTGACGGCGGTTATGTCGCCATAAGCCTTGAAGGGGCTGTCCGGCAGCAAGCTACGGAAGTGCTCCAGCCAGACGCGGGCACCGTAGGTGTTCTGGCTAAAGTTTTTGGCGGCTTGTTCTAGCCAGGAGCGTTCGATTTTGCGTTTGTCGGTGGTGGCGCCTTCGACGGCCACGCGAAACCAGTTGGAACGGAATTTTTTGGCGGGTGCGATGTTTGCGGCCATGCGGGCTGTCCTCATTGCGGTGGCGTTGTGCCTGGCGATGAGGGCATGGTCGGCATCGCGCGATGGCGCGGCAATGTGGGGGAGTTGTAGCGGGGAGGGTTACAGCGCGCGGAGATAGGGCCACGCACGCGCGAACGGCAGCATCTGCTGCATGAACGCTATCGTCGACCTACCCACCGATCACCGCCGGCATGCCAAGCACCTGTATTGGCAGGGCTACCGTGTGTGCGAGATCGCCGAGCTGCTCGGCGAGAAGGAGAAAACCCTTCACAGCTGGAAGGCTCGCGACGAATGGGACCGGGCCACGCCTCTGGAGCGTATCCAGGCAGCCACCGAGGCCCGCCTGGTACAGTTGATCCTCAAGGACCCTAAGTCCGGCGCGGACTACAAGGAAATTGACCTACTCCACCGGCAAATGGAGCGGCAGGCCCGAATCCAACGCTACCAGGACGGCGGTACCGAGACGGACCTCAACCCCGAACTGGCTAAGCGCAACGCTGGAGAAAAGCGTAAACCCAAGCGGAACGATATCCCAGAGGAACACGTCGAGAAGTTGATCGAGGCGTTTCTCGATGGTTGCTTCGACTACCAGAAAGACTGGTACCGCGCAGGCAATCAGCGCACCCGCGCCATCCTGAAGAGCCGGCAGATCGGTGCGACCTACTACTTCGCTCGGGAAGCGCTGATCGACGCACTGACCACCGGGCGCAACCAGATTTTCCTGTCGGCCAGCAAGGCGCAGGCCCATATTTTCAAGGCCTACATTCAGGCATTCGCCCGCGAAACGGTTGGGGTAGAGCTCACCGGCGACCCGATCATATTGCCCAACGGGGCCGAGATGCACTTCCTCGGTACCAACGCCAGGACTGCCCAGGGCTACCACGGCAATTTCTACTTCGACGAATTCTTCTGGACCTTCAAGTTCAACGAGCTGAACAAGGTCGCCTCCGGTATGGCGATGCAGAAGCAGTACCGCCGGACCTACTTCTCGACCCCAAGCTCGATGGCGCATGAGGCTTACACCTTCTGGACTGGCGAGCGCTTCAACAAGGGCAAGCCAACCTCTCAGCAGTTGAAACTGGACGTCAGTCACGATGCTCTGCAGCAAGGAAAGCTCTGCGACGACCGGATTTGGCGCCAGATTGTCACCATCCTAGACGCGGAGGAGCGGGGCTGCGATCTGTTCGACATCGATGAGCTGCGGCTTGAATACGATGCGGCGGCATTCCAGAACCTGTTGATGTGCCAGTTCGTCGACGACGGCGCGAGCATCTTCCCCCTGAATATGCTGCAGCCCTGCATGGTGGACAGCTGGTCGATCTGGGAGGACTACCAGCCATTCGCCGCCAGGCCATTTGCCGATCGGCAGGTATGGGTCGGATATGACCCAGCCGAGTCCGGCGATACCGCTGGCTTGATCGTGGTGGCGCCGCCGTTGGTCCCGGGTGGCAAATTCCGGGTTCTGGAGCGCCATCAGTTCCGGGGAATGGACTTCACTGCCCAGGCCGAGACCATTCGCCAAGTGACACGTCGCTACTGGGTGACCTACATCGGCATCGACACCACCGGACTTGGCAGCGCTGTTGCGCAGCTGGTACGCCAGTTCTTCCCCGCCCTGCGCACGTTCTCCTACAGCCCAGAGGTCAAGACGCGCCTAGTGATGAAGGCCTGGGACGTGATCAGCAAGGGGCGCCTGGAGTTCGACGCCGGGTGGACAGACCTTGCCCAGTCCCTGATGGCCATCCGCAAGACGGTCACCCCGGGCGGTCGACAGTTCACCTATACCGCCGGGCGCACTGACAACACCGGTCACGCCGATCTGGCGTGGGCACTCTTTCACGCATTGCACAACGAGCCGCTGGAGGGCCAGACCGTGGCCAACACCGGCATCATGGAGATCTACTGATGAACAGCCCCCAGGAACTGGCCTCTGTGCCGCAATCCACCGATGGTGAACTTCTGCAACAAACCGGGGGCGGGCAGTCGATGGCGTTCACCTTTGGCGACCCGGTACCAGTGCTCGATGGTCGGGAGATTCTCGACTACCTAGAGTGCTGGTCCAACGGCAGATGGTATGAGCCGCCGGTTTCGCTGGATGGCCTGGCGAAGTCGTCGAAGGCCAGCGTCTACCTGCAGTCTGGCCTGATCTTCAAGCGCAATGCACTGGCCCGCACATTCATACCGCACCGGTTGTTGAGCCGGCAGTCTTTCGAGCAAATCGTTATGGACTGGGGCTGGTCGGGCAATCTTTACCTGGAAAAGCGCGACAACATGCTGCGCCAGGCGATCGGCCTGCAGCCCTGCCTGGCCAAGTACATGCGTCGTGGTAATGACCTGGCCACCTACTACCAGGTACGCGGCTGGAAGGATGAACATGAGTTCAAGGTGGGAAGCGTCTGTCACCTGCGGGTTGCGGATATCAACCAGGAGATCTACGGCCTACCTGAATGGCTCCCGGCTTTACAGAGTGCTCTGCTCAATGAGAGTGCCACCCTGTTCCGTCGCAAGTACTACCAGAACGGCAGTCATGCCGGCTTCATCATGTACATGACCGACGCCGCCCAGAATGAGGACTTCGTCAACGACCTGCGCACGGCGATGAAGAACAGCAAGGGGCCGGGCAACTTCCGCAACCTGTTCATGTACGCACCTGGTGGCAAGAAGGACGGCCTGCAACTGATCCCGATCAGCGAGGTGGCGGCGAAGGATGACTTTGGGGCGATCAAGAATATTAGCCGCGACGACCAGTTGGCCATGTTGCGCATTCCACCGCAATTGATGGGGGTAGTGCCGCAGAATGCTGGCGGCTTCGGATCGATCCGCGACGCTGCCCAAGTATGGGCCGTCAACGAGTTGGAGCCGGAACAGGCCAGGTTGTTGCAGATCAACGAATGGCTGGGAGAAGAGGTCGTCAAGTTTCGGCCGTATGAGATACCGGGGCAGGGGTGAGATTTCCTGTGCAGTAAACGAGGCGACGGGCTGATCGTAAACATCAACCCGACGTCGAAACACACGAGATAACCAAAAAGTTTAGGTCAGGCCCTCGAAAACTATCCAGCAGAAAAGCTATCTAGTTTTTGCACTAGCTGTCCAAGAAACATACTTCTATGTCGGGTTGGGATGTGTCTAGACTTCCTTTTAGCATCTTGATCATTATCAAGAGAATTAAATTCTTCGTCAGGCATCAAGCAGGCATGTAACCATGACAGGATGTTTTCCATTACATAGTTGTCGCTCTTTGGGTCTGGGTAATATTTCAGCGCGTCATGAATGTCTACCAAAGGAATGCTTCCACCCGCCAATCGAGAAAATAAGCCTGGGCGCATAACTTTCAGGGTACACACTGCAGAGATTAACGGTTCATGCAGGTCGGCATCTGGTTTCTCAGTCAGTAGCATGATCGCTAAGTTCGAGTAAATCCGTTCAAGTTCACGAAGCGAGCAATTCAATTGTGTGCCAAGAGCAGTGAAATACTCTGTCCACTCACCTTTTACAAAGCCATATTGATGTGCTAGGTATTTGCAGTATTTTTCTATATCGCTATCCCTTCCTTTTTTCTTGGGTAGCGTAGCCTCAATCGAGATAAATTTCTGCAAATAAGTGTGTGCGTCAATATTTGTCCCATATGTCGACTTTATTGATTCTTGTAGCTGAGCTTTATTCATTACTAAAATGAAATTGACATTGGGCACAGAAAATAGGTGTTTGATCTTCTCCAGCATCTCTATTGCAAAGGATGGGCGGCATCGATCTAGTTCATCGATAATAATGGTCAAAGGGTATTCTGATGGGGTTTTCAGGCCACCCGGAATGGTCGAGAGAAAAGACTTGAAATGCTCTACGGATTCGCGCTCCGCTTTATGATTTGTTAGTCGATCTTTAATGTATTTTTCGGCGCTGTCGCTTATATCTTTGGAAATATCTTCGCCTATGTTTTTAAGTTCATCTAAATCCGCTTCCTTGATTGCCCCTGCGGATATGGCGCGAATTCCAATTTTTGCACTCAAGGACAGTACGTGCGCGCCAACGTTTTTAGCTTTGTCAATAAACTCCTTGGATTTCTTTGGTGGTGCTTTTGCTGACACGTAATCAGTTATCGCCCCTGCGACAACCATGAATGCATCATCTAGGTAGTCAGAGGCGAAGGCATCAATATAGATGTTAGGAACTTCTTCTTTGTCTAACGTTTTTTGCCATGTTTTTACAAACGTTGACTTGCCCTCGCCCCAGTTGCCGTCAAGACCTATGACCAACGGGTCTTTTGAGTTTTTAACAATATTGGCAAGAGCGATGCCGAAATTTTTACGGCCAAAGATGTCATGGCCAAAGTCATTGTTTTCTATTGGTGTGGGCTGTAAAACTATTTTCATCATTACATCCTTTTAGTTTGAAGATGGTCTTTGTTAGGGTGTGCGGGATTTTATTTGCGACGCTTGCGTAATCTCTCCCTATTTTTCAAATACCCAACATTTAATGCTCTTGCCGGACAATTTACTGTGAATCGCACGGTTTTTGTGTAAACAGCGTGGGGAGTGGCTCTGCCAGAGGGCCTGGCGAAGTGCGCTATCGAAGCATAGAGGCTGGCCATTCTCGATCAGTTGAGTGGCTAACTCCCGTAGGTTGAGTGCGAGCAGGTTGCTGGCCGTTGCATGGTTGTACGCAACACCCTTGCCGTCGAGGAAAGCCAGCGCTTCCCAGAAGACCTTCAATACATCCGGAGCCTTTGGGGTAGAGCGCCCAAGGCTTTCAAGCTCTGGCGTGGGCAGACCCATTGCACGGGACATCTCGTCGAGCTGCTGATGGATGACTTCACGTAGACCCGCATCGCGGGTGCGGTGCAACTCTTTGGCCAGGGCCAGACGGTGGCGGGATTGGGCGATGCGCTGAGTGACGGGCGGAGCTGCAAGGCGCTCTCCCTCGAAGTAGCCATCCACAAGCATGTCCTGGACCTGCCAGGACAGGTCATCGGTGAAAGACTTCACCAGCAGCAGGTAGCCGCGTTGGGTCAGAAGAATGACGTCTTCATGAGCCTTATTCGAAATTGCACCTGGTCTGTGACGACGAAATTCGTCGGCACAAACTTTGAAGAAATGCTTGCCCTCAACAAACCTTTCTTTGTTGGCTCGCAGGTTCCTGCCCGCAGTTCCCTCGGGCCGCTGATGCACCTGATCAACCATGGCCAACGTGACCACGCGCTCGCCCTGGTGCTCGACAATCGTCAGATCGCTGTCGGCGATGCTGATCACTTGTCTGATTGCTGAAGTCATGACTTTGCTCCCTGCTCCATGGCTAAACACAGCACAAGCGCCTGCGCTGCAAGGCGGATAAAGCCCTGGTCGGTCTGGCTGAGCTGGCGATAGTACTGCAACAACGCCTCTTCATCAGCGGTATGCAGCAAGGTGAACGGGGAAAGATTATTGAGCGGACTACGAGTGGTGCGCTTTGACATGACATTGATCGCTGTGAAGAGTTGCTTTCTCCGCTGCCCAAACGCCAATTTGGGTGAGCGGAACCTTGTGGGTTGGCGTACCGGTCACAGGGCCAGCCTGCCCGAAGGCACCCACACACGGCCCGCCCATTCCAGGCAGCCATGCTGCGGACGCACAAAATCCAATCAACGTCGCCAAATTTGTGCGTACGAATTTCGTCTGTACAAAACCAACCGGAGTGGCTCCCATTCGCACCAGCATCAACGCCCCTCTATTCCTCAGCGTCTGATGCGCTACGCCCGGGCGCCGGCTAGCCAGGACCGTCAGACAGCACCTGGCGCGCGCACTCGTCCCCCCGCCACGCCGGCGGTCTAAATGTGTCGTTTTTTCTGCATCCCTGCATCGACCTCAAAGAAGTGCAGTCAGTGGGCGAGTAGGGTGCTGACGGTGTTTTGCATTCCCTGCGAATCCCTGCGGTGAGGGGGTATTTCTCGCTAGTACCGCTTCGTCTGTGCCATTTCTGGGGGCACCCCTCAAAAAAAGGTAATTTCGGTTAGGGGGGTATCCCGACCATGCTCTAGGCCTTGTGCTGCAAGGGTTTCAGCGATTACCCAAAAAGGTAAGTTGAGGTAATGGGAAAGGTAATTTTTTTGTAAGCGGCTGATTTTAAAGGGTTTTTATTTTCTCCCTTCCAACCGTACTGAAGGGTAATTCGATTACCTTTCAATTACCCTAAAATTACCTTTTACAAAATCTTTTAACTCGTTGATCTAAAAGGCTTTTAAGGCGTTCAAAAAATAAAATTACCAAAATTACCTTTTTTTGATGGGTCAACATGAAACGGCGATCACCCCTATGGGAGCCGTCTTGCGCAGTGACGTACACGCCCGCACTGGGAACACTCTGGGAACAAAAACGCTCACGATCGCACGCTGCAGCCCACGTAAATCAAGGCCTCCAGCTCGGCCAAGCGCTTTGCGTTGAGTTCGAATCTCTACGCTTCCGCCAAATTCAAAGCCCTGATTATTCAGGGCTTTTTGCATTCAGGGGTGGGCTCTACACCACCTCGATACCCTACATTCCTTTCCGCATCCAGCCTGCTGATTTCCGAATCGACACACTTCTCCATTGCGTAGCGGCTTCCCTTCGTTCATGTACCGTTCGGTTCAGCAATGGGAGTGAAAAGTGAAGCCCAGGCATTTTGTATGGCTTATTGCCATCCAGTAGCCAATATGGATACTAGCCGTATCGAAGGCGTGTGCTAGGAAGGGAGTCGAAAGCCTTTGCTTAGGTAGCCGAGTAGAGCAGTCGCTGTAGGGTAATTCTAAGATCCCTCCCGTTGCGAGAGGGATCTTATGGTTTCAGCGTAGTGTCAGATTCGTGCCATCCTAGCATCCTTCTTTAGGTTAAAACGCTTGTAATGGAAGCTCCATACTAGAGGTTCGAATGCAAAACGCAATAAGGGAATTGCTTGCGGCGGCAAAAAAAATCGACTTTGAAGGAGCTAACGAAGCTGAGACACGCCTCAAGCTGATTGATAAGATCATTTTTGATGTTTTGGGCTGGACTCACAATGATGTTCAGGTCGAAGAGCGTGTGTCTGAAGATGGTTCTACCACGTTCGCAGACTATGTTCTCAGAACTGCAAGTACTGCGTTTGTTGTAGAAGCAAAAAAAGTTGGGGTCGTCTTTAAGACGCAAGTTAAAGATAGGCGCCTAAAGCTTTCAAAGGCAAATATACAAGGTGATCTTGAAGAGGCTATTTTGCAGGCCAGAGATTACTGTAGGAAATTAAGCATCCAATTCGCGGTGGTTACGAACGGTAATCAGTGGATTATTTTTCCTGCAAATCGAACTGATCAGGTTACATTTCACAATTCGTATGCGCTAGTTTTTAACTCTCTTGAGTCTATTTTAAATACAGATTACTCTGAGTTTCACGATTTGCTTTCTAGGAACTCGGTGGTCAACTCCAGCTTGGAAAATAATCTGCTGGGGTATACTGAGGATCAGGTAGAGGGAAGGCGTTTAAGAAATTTCTTCAAGAGCCCTAGGACGGAGAGTAGCAACTCTATTTATCCGCTCATTGAGAATGCAATTACTACTTCGTTTTCGGATACGATAATCGAGATGGATCCCGATCTTTTTAAGCGGTGTTATGTTAACTCGCCTGAAAAGATTAAATTTGATCGACGAATAAATATGCATATCTCTAAGAGTCAGCATTTGTTCAGTTCTCAGCCTGTGAGGCCAATGCAGAGAAAGGATGCTAATTTTCTTAGGGATAAGATTCAGAGGTTGCAAGGTAAAAGTAAGCCGCTTGCTATTGTGATTCTGGGTACTGTGGGTGCGGGTAAAACTACGTTTTTGCATTACACCAGAAATGTCACTGCGGCTGAGATTTTTGAAAAAAAGGAAGGCCAGTCATATCCGCACTGGATACGTGTGGATTTTTTGAATTATACGAACGATAAGCTTCCGGTTGATTTTATTTATGAGGTTATAAAAGAGTACTTCATTGATGATCCTTTTTTTTCGGATCATGAGCTTTGCGTGGATAAAGCATACGGTAAAGAGTTTGAGGCGATCAGGAAGGGGCCCGCCTTTCGAATAGCTCAAGACCCAAAGGAATTTGACAAGCTTGTAACAAAAAGGCTTACCGAAGATTTCGACAAAATTAAACCTTACGCAGACAAACTCCTGGCTTATGGTGCATCCCAGGCCCCAGTGTTTCTGGTGATTGACAATATTGACCAGTTGGATGAAAAATTACAGTCAAGTATATTTACGGAGGCGGTTGCTTTTTCTTTGCGTCTGAGGTTGAATCTTGTTATTTCTTTGAGAAGTTCGACTTATGTAGAGCATAGGAACTCTCCAGCATTCAACGCCTTTGACTTTGATCCGATTCTAATTGAACCGCCGAAGATAGAGGCTGTTCTTTCTAAAAGATTTTTCCTGGCTTGGAATTTGCTTAGTGGTGAGTCGGGGGATTTCGTTTCAGAGAACGGTATGAAGGTCAATGTCTCTGATCTTTCACTGTTGATTGAACTGATTCAAGGCTCTGTACTGGGTACAGACGTCGGCGGGTTGCTAGAAGTCTTAGCTTCCGGGGATGTCCGTAATGCACTGCGCATGACAAGGGAGTTTATAGAGCACGGTTATTCAAATCCTGGTAGCGCTTACAGTGCTCATCGCAGCGGTCGTAGGTATACGCTGCCTAAGCATGAAGCCTTGAGGGCAATTTTGTTAGGTAATCAGTCCGTATATGACGAAGCCTTTTCTCCTATAGGTAACCCTTACGATTCTCATCTGGGGAGGACGGGCCTTCAGTTGACTCGGCTATTTGTTCTTTCGGCGCTAGTCCAGTGCTCGTCAGATGCTTCTTTTCAGTACTTGGATGGTATCGAAATTAATCAATGCCTGAGGAGTGTTGGAATAGGTGATGAGGCGGCCCTTAAGGTTTTAAATGACTTGTGTAGATTCAGGTTTATCTATACTGGTGCGCACGGAGAGGCTGACTTCAAGTCTAGCTATTACCCAAGTCGGCTTGGGGGTTATATAATTAGGGACTTGCTATCCAACTTTATGTTTGTTGAAAATATAATGATGGATACGTTCGTCGCCGACGAAAAGGTTTGGGCAAGGTTGAATACCTTGGCTCGGGATATAAATAATAGTTACGATAATAGGGCTGTTCGGGTCTGTTATAGGATTCAGCGTGTTAAGGAATTCCATGCTTACATGTCGCAGCTCTACTCGCAATTGTGTGAGGAGGCTGTCAAGCGGGCGCTGCCTAAAGAATGGCACGTAAACGTATTAAAAGAAATTTATCCGGCTCTAGAGCTAAATATGCGTAGTGCATTGGAGTCTGCAGAAAGGAACTACGGTGCTTTACCTGCGTCGATGGCAAGGCCGGTGTAACTACGACAAGTGGTGCTAACTTATGAGCACCACTACGTATTTTCTAGCGGGTTGGACTGACTATTTCACCAACCCGCCGGTATACGGTCTGGGTGATCCGTTTGTCGGTGTGTCCCAATAGGCGGCTAGCGTGGCCTAGGTCAACAATTTCGCTTGCTGCTTTAGGGCGAATGTCTCGGAACTGGAACTGTCGGATCTGCGTTGCCAGCACTACATCCGGTCATTCAAGCGCGTGTTTAATAGCTGACTATCTGGCACTGTCGAATCGGAGGCGTAACATTGATGCGGTTACGTTCCTCCCGTCTTCTGTGGTTATCAGGTAGGGGTTGCAGACACCGCGTTCTTTACGTTTTTGCAATAGACGCTCTAAAAGAAGCCCTAACTCGTTTATCTGGCTATTTTTTCTAATTGTATCCGCAATTGTTTAGATGCCTTATCTTGAGCCACTTGAATGTGGCCATCTACGCAATCAGTTGCCCGCATCGAGAGCACATCGGCAGGGCGTTGTCCCGTCAGATATGCCAGGTCCATAGCGTCTTGCAACTCAGATGCCGCCCATCTATAGACCGCATCCCAAATTTCTGGCCCAGCATAAAAGTCGCGCGGTCGTTCTTTGTTCTTCCGCACACCAGCCGCAGGATTTTCCTTCTCCGTGATGCCCCACTTCCGCGCGATGTTGTAGATGTGCGATAGAAGGGATATCTCCCGGTTGGCCCGGACCTTACCCGATCGTTTGTCCCGGTACTGGGCAATGATCTGCTGCGTGATAGCATCGATCGGTGCCTCGCTGAATGCTGCTCTGAGTTGCTTCAGCGAGAGCAGGTTATCCTTCTGTGTGCGTGGCATCTTGCCTGGTATGACGTCACGCTCATATCGATTGAAGACATCCCCCAGCAGGCGAACCATTTTGGGCACCGTTTTGCGATCAAGCTTGGCCCATTCCATCTTGGCGATGTCTAGGTCAGTGCCGAGGGGCGATTCATTGATCTACGGTCAGGGGCATCGAATGTGTCTTCGGGGCGGTGCAACGGCTGCGATCATCGCCGATGCGACGCCTGCCTACAGTTGGCGCTTGCACAAAGTTGTCTCCTCAAGGGGACATTGATTTTTCGCGCACCGCTTAAAGTCCTCTGCAATTCCGAACGGCTCAGGCCAATAAACATAAAAACCGGAGATGCACTGCGATGCACACACCGCTCGCCGAGCCTCGTCGCTCAATTTACTTCGATTACCAGGTTTTCCCTGCCCACACTGCCAGTGTGAATGCCGCACAGGTCGAGCGTCGACCTGTGGTCATTGTCGGCGCCGGGCCCATCGGGCTGACTACAGCACTGGATCTGGCCCGCTACGGCATTCCGTCGATTGTGCTGGAGGCTGAACGTCAGGTCAGCGAAGGCAGCCGCGCCATCGTGTTCACCCGCCGCTCCCTGGAGATTCTCCAGCAAGTCGGTGTCGCCGAACGGGTGATGGCAGCGGGACTTAGCTGGCGTTTCGGTAATTCCTTTTACCGCAACCAGCGGGTGTTCCGCATGGAGGCGCCTCATGACCCGGACGATCGCTTCCCGCCGATGACCAACCTTCAACAGCCTTGCCTGGAGCAGTTTCTGGTCGAGACCTGTCAGGCCAACCCGTTGATCGAGTTGCGTTGGGGCAACAAGGTCACTGCGCTCGTGCAGGCCGGGGATTATGCGACGCTGGACATTGATACGCCGGCCGGTGACTACACGCTGGAAGCCAATTGGGTTATCGCCGCCGATGGCGCGCGCTCGGCCATTCGCAGTCTGCTTGGCCTGCAACTGGAAGGCGCCGCCTATGAAGGGCGCTTTGTGATTGCCGACATCAAAATCGACCTCGACCTGCCCACCGAGCGCCTGGCTTACTTTGACCCGCACTGGAACCCGGGCAATACGGTGCTCATGCACCGGGAGCCCGGCAATATCTGGCGCATCGACTATCAGCTGCCGCGCGATGAGACGCCGGAACACGCCTTGTCCGCCGATTCCCTGCGCGAGCGAATCAATGCACAACTGGCCATCGTTGGGGTGCAGAATCCGCAGTGGGAGCTCGACTGGTGCTCGGTGTATTCGGCGCGGGCGCTGACCCTGCCGAACTATATTCATGATCGCGTGATTTTTACTGGAGATGCCGCACACTTGCTTCCAATCTTCGGTGTTCGTGGTGCCAACACCGGCTTTCAGGACTGCCATGACCTGAGCTGGAAACTGGCCCTGACCATCAAGGGCGTGGCCGGCCCGGGCCTGCTGGCCTCCTACAGCGCGGAGCGGGTAGGGGCCGCGCGCGAGATCATTGCCGAAGCCGGCAAAAGCACGCGCTTCATGACCCCGCCAACGCCGGGCCATTGCCTGGTCCGCGATGCGGTGCTGTCGCTGTCACTGACTCAGGCGTTCGTGCGTCCGCTGTATCACTGGCGTACCTCCCGGCCCCATGACTACGTTGATTCGTCGCTCAATTTCAAGGGCGATGACAACAGTCTCTACAGCAGCGGCCCTCACCAGGGTGCACCGCTGTTGAACATTCGGCTCGGTGATGACCAGTTCCTTTTCGACAGGCTGGGCGCGTCGTTCTACCTGCTGTATTTCACCGACGCCACCGAGGTGCCGGGTGATATCCAGGCTCAGGTGCAAGCACTGCGTGAGCAGGGTGTGCCGCTGCAGCTACTGGCTGTTATCGGCAATCGGCAAACCGCAGTCAGCGGCGCGGACGGGCAGGTTGATGACCACAGCGGGCACCTGCGCAGTAAATACGGGGCGAAGACGGGCAGTGCTTATCTGGTGCGCCCGGACCAGCACGTGTGTGCACGCTGGCATCAACTCAGCGGCCAGGCGCTGCGCGCCGCCATCGAAACAGCCTTGGGCAATGAGTGAGGACAACAGCATGGAACATAAACAACTGACCCTTATCGACATTGAAACGATCTACGACCAGCTCGCCGACGCTCTGGATCAAGCAGCCCAGGGCAAGCGCGAACTGTTCCTGGTGAAACTGGCGCTGCTCAGTGCTCACGCTCTCGGCGATGCCGAGCAGTTTATGGCGTTGACCCGCACCGCGTTGCTGGACCTGTAACCAGCACCCTGCCAATCGTGCAATTGCCACCGGCTTGAATGATCAAGCCGGTGCGCCTTCCTATAACAATAATCAGGAAGTCCTCAATGACTCGCAGCCCCATTGTCAGTGTGGCCACTTCGGCGGTGGCCGGTGCTCAAGACCGCTACCAGCAGGTGTGTAAAAAGGTCTCGAAAAGACTGATTGGCTTTTTGTTTGTCTGCTTTGTCTTGTCGTTTCTGGATCGCATCAACATCGGTTTTGCCGGCCTGACCATGATGGGCGACCTGGGCTTGAGTGGCACCCAGTTCGGTCTGGCCAGCACCTTTTTCTACATTGCCTATATCGCCTGTGGCATTCCCAGCAACATGGCCCTGGCGCGCATCGGCGCCCGTCGCTGGATCGGCAGCCTTATGATTGCCTGGGGCGTGGCCTCCACGTGCACACTGTTCGCCACTGATGCCACCTCGCTCTACCTGCTGCGTATCCTGGTCGGGGTGACCGAAGCGGGTTTTCTGCCCGGCGTGCTGCTGTACCTGACCTTCTGGTTTCCCGCAGCCTACAGGGCCCGAGCCAATGCGCTGTTCATGATCGCCATGCCGTTCACTGCTGGCTTCAGTGCGGCACTGTCGGGCCTGATTCTGGGGTTGGACGGCGTGTGGGGGTTGAAAGGCTGGCAATGGCTGTTCCTGCTCGAAGGCTTGCCCTCGGTGCTGATGGGCTGCGTGGTGTTCGGTTACCTGGATGACCGCCCGCAGCAGGCCAAGTGGTTGGATAACGAAGAAAAGATGCTGGTGCAGAAGGCGCTGGATGCCGATCGGCAGGCGTCGACACCCGCGGCTGCGCAGAATGCGCGCAGCGTGTTGGCCGAACTGACTTCGCCGCACATCCTGCTGTTCTGCCTGGTGTATTTTTGCCTGGTCAACACTCTGGCAATGATTGCGGTATGGACGCCGTTGATCGTAAAAAGCTTCAACACAGCCAGCAGTAACGCCTCGATCGGTCTTCTGGCAGCGATTCCACAGATTTGCACCATCATCCTGATGATCGTCTGGGGGCTGCATTCGGACCGTACCCGTGAGCGCCGCTGGCACCTGGTGCTGCCCATGCTGCTGGCCGCGGCAGGCTGGCTGCTCACGGCGCTCTCGAGCGTTCCAACGGTACAACTGGTGGGTGTGTGCTTGGCTGCCAGCGGCTCCTACAGCGCCATGTCGATCTTCTGGACTACGCCGGACCAGGCCTTGAGTTTCCGCGCGCGTGCCGTGGGCATTGCGCTAATCAATGCGGTGGGGAATATTGGCTCGGCCGTCAATCCGTTGGTGGTCGGCTGGCTGAAAGACCTGACCTTGAATTTCGGTTCAGGCTTTGTCTATGCGGCCGTTCTGATGATCCTCGGTGCGCTGTTGGCCCTGCGCCTGCCCATTGCCGCGCCAGCGATGCCAGAGACCTCGCGCTAAACGATGATAGAGTAGCGGGCACGTGCGGTTGGCAATCACCACACCACCTGTGCCCGACACGCGGAGAGAACCCGTCATGCACTACTGGCCCTTGCGTCCCGGCAGCAGTGAACACAGCCTCAATCTCGGCCACACCGCCAACCTGCTCGCCAGGGTCGGTGTGAACCGCAGCCGGTTTTTGGCCGCTGATCTGCTGCAGGTCATCGGCCCCGGTGTACCGCTGGCCCAGTGCACGATCTTTGCCTATCCGAAGCGCCGTAACCCAGAAGTGTTCTCCTTTGCGGACCGGGCGCGTGAAGTGTCGCTGCCGGTGATTTCCAACAAGTATGTCCAGCGCTTCTTTGGCCTGGATGGCAACCAGCAGGCGATGAACCAGAGCAGCGCAGTGCACAACACCATCGTGCAACGCCAGTCCATCGATGACATCGCGCACAGCGAGTACCGGCGCATCTGCTACGAGCAACCACAGATTTCCGAGCGCGTGGCCTTGCTGACCCACTGCGAAAGCAACCGCTGGCTGTCAGTGAACTTCTACCGTGGTCGTGAGCATGGACGTTTCTCGGAACGGGAAATGAACTACCTTGAAACCCTCGCACCGCTGCTGATCCAGGCCGTGCGCCTGCACTATCACGCATACCTGCATGCCAACGAGATGCCTCTATTGCTGGCCGAGCGGGTGATCAGGCAGCAGCACGTGGAGCTGACCTTGCGCGAACAGGAACTGTTGCGCCTGATGCTGAGCGGCCTGACGGTGGAAGACATCGCCGAGCAGCTGGGCGTTCGGCCCGTTAGCGCTGCGACCTACGTAAAACGCCTGTACCGCAAACTGGGCATCAATGGCTTGCGTGAATTGTTCGGGCTAGCCACGCGGGCCGAGTGGGCCTGAAATGGCCAGCGAACAGTAGCTGCCACTGCAGGAGCCGAAGGTGGTGCTGGTTTTGGTGACGAGGGGAGGGCAGTTTGAAAAGCCATCGTCTATTTGGATTACTGATCGGCGAGGCCGCGCTTGCACCATGGTGCTCAAGCACACGGACCGGCACGACTCGAGGACAATGCGCCTGGTGTGCGCTTTGCCGGGCGGGGCACAGGCCCCTCAATCCGCGGTAGAGGAGTCCGCAGAGGGGTAACGACCACAACAAACAGGTCACCGCTGTGACAGGCGCGTCACGTGGGGCCGCCGATAGAGGTTCGTTGCTACTGCCCCGCCCTGAATGAGGAAGTGAGGTTGCCGAGAAAAAAACTGTAAAAAAAACTATGGCTTTCTGAGAGCATCGTTTGTCTCTATTCTTTAGCCCATCAAGGGCTGGCTTGCCTGGATGGCAGCGATATCAGAGAGAAACGGGAAGATGTCCTTGGTCATGGAAAGCCTGAATAGGCATGAGCGAATTGAATGCTCAAGGGTCACCGCGAGCGGTGGTTTTTACCCAAAGCACACCCACGAAGAGTATGTGATTAGTGCCAACCTGTGCGGGCGAGAACGTATCTGGTACGACGGCAAACAACAGGACGTCAGCAACGGCGAGGTGACGCTCTACAACCCCATGACCGTCCAGGCTTCTCAGTTCTTCGAAGGAAACACTCAGTTCATCAGCTTGCACCTGGATGTGGAGCACGTGCGAAGCATCCTGGGTGAAACGTCTAGCAGCAGTGGCCTTCCCGTATTTACTGAAGGCGTCATACTGGATGGCGATCTGTTCCGCAGCATTGTCAATCTGCTCTCTCCCCCGGATATTTACAGCTGCGAAGAAGCCCAGTTAGAGCTGTTTAGTGAGCTCCTCCGCTTTCGTACAACACCCAGTGCTCCTGACGAACCTCTGCGGGTTACACACTTGATCAGCTTCATGAAAGCGAATCTGTACGAGCCAATTGACCTCGAAGACCTGTGTATCGAGGCCAACCTGTCCAAGTTTCACCTTGTACGAAGCTTCAAGTCCCAAAAGCACCTCCCGCCGATGCAGTACCTGAGACAGTTGCGCCTAATCGAAGCGAGAAGGCGCCTGCGCCTTGGTGATTCTCCCACCCGTATCGCCGTAGACCTGGGCTTTTTTGACCAGGCTCATTTGAGCAACGCGTTCCGCAAGGTCATGGGAGCTTCACCTGGTAGTTACAGCTCAATGCTTGGGGGCGTCGGGTTACCAATGAACTCGGCGTAACCGGTAACGACGACATAGGCTGCAAAGTAGGCAAAGATCAATGCCGAGGCGATGTAGGTGTACCTCACCAACTGTTGCCCCATTAACCGGCCTCCCTGCGCTGCCAGCGTGCACAGCACCAGAGCCCAGAATATCCCAGCGACGAAGAAGCCACTTAGGAACAAGCCGGCACCTGCTGCATCTGAACCCTGCCGGGCAATGATGGCCCCACCCACTGCGGCAAACCACAGGATGGCACTGGGCGACGACATGGCCAACATCACGCCTCTAGTAAAAAGCGCGCGGTTGCTATCACCCCATTGACTAGCCTCGCCGCCCGCCTCATTGCTTTTCACCTTCAAGGCGCTCATGAGCATTTTTACGCAGAGGTAGCAGAGCACAGCTGATCCACCGATCCATAGCACCCAGCGTACCCATTCGATTTGCAGCAGCACACTCATACCGGCCATGGCCAAGATGGCATAGATCAGATCCCCTACGCAGGTGCCAACCCCCAGCCATACCCCTTGAGCAAAGCCCCGCTGCATCGCCAGTGTGATCATCGCCATGTTCGCCAGCCCAATCTCCAGGCAAAGCGAGAGGCTGAGCAGAAAACCATTACTAAATTGCATTCAAGAGATCCCTTCTAAAATTTCCTGCGCATACCCTAGAGTGACGTCGCAGCCAGTCAAGCCGAACATTAAGTCTCCCTCCTCGCCACCCAGTCGATGTGGGCAATATTGCGAGATGAAGGCCTCAAACCGAGATAGATCGCCAGTGAGCCCAGCATTGATCAGGTCTTGAGCAATTGAACGCATAGCCCCAATGAAACGCTCGGTATCAACTGACCATGCCATGGGGTTTGTGCAATCAATCACCCCCAAATCCTGCAAAAGGCGGAGCTGAATGTAGGCAGAGCCGGCATCAGGGAACTGACGGGCTCCTCGTCGCAGGTAGCGTAGAAGCTCAAGCGTATACACACGTACCATCTGAGCGGGTTGCAGCTGTACCGTGTTCGCAATAGCTTGATCAACGCTTAGCAGGAAGCCGAACACATCGGCCAGCGCTTCCTGGATTACCATCGACCCCCAGCGATCATGCTTGCTCAGCTGACCAAAACAGGTGCTATCAAGGACGATTGAGTGGCCAAGGTCGTGCCCCCTGAACCAGATAATCAAATAGCGATCAAGCTCGTAGCCAGCGGGCAAATCAGCGGCCTGCCAATTGAAGAGTGGGGCTTGCTGCACTGCAATCCTTTCGAAAAGGCTGCGATAGGTGTTGGCAAAGACGATTGTTCGTTTCACCGGGGAGTATTTCACTCCCTGATCTTCAGGCATGAAGTAAGCAAAATGCTTTGGGAAGTAGTTTGCCTCTCCAGCGATGCCGAAGAGGTCGATGATTTTGTAAGTGCAGTGGGGCAACACCTTCAGCGGTGCACACAGGTCACTCGCCAGTCGCTGCAATGCTTCGGGGAAATGCTTATCTACACAATCCGATACCTGCTGCAGGCGGGCATTAGGGATACCGAAAAATGCCGAGCTGAATGTCTGACGAGACTTACCCAGCCACGTCGATAGATCACCCACATGGGCCACCAGTTCACGTTCATCCAGCCCGGCCACGGCTTGGCTCATCTCGGCAAATTGTGTATCCCCCATCAAACCTTCAGCGATGCAACCGATAGCGGTGCGAGAATCTGCGTCTTGCAAGTGCGCCGAGATTACTGCCAGGTGATTTGCAACGCTCTTCTTCAACTCATTGGCCATGCGCAAGTCGGGATCGCTGAACGCTTGCACGCAACGCATCGCGTCGACCCTCTGCAAAATTTGACGGATCGATTCGATGAGCTCGGGATGGAGCAAAGGGGAAGGTAGCTGGACAGTACGAATCACATGCTGTGGGCGCTGAGGCCAGAAGATTCCGTTCATGGTGATACTCCTTGAAAAAGGAGCCCATCACACCAGTTAGTCCTCTGCGCCTATTGGAAAAAATTGCTCAGATCCCTTTGACATGCTGGGCACGAGAATAGAGACAGAAGCACTCCTCAGCTACTTGCAGTTGCCTGCTTTACGATACCCCGCCGCCTTAGCGTCAGACTCAGAGTCAAACGTTATTTGGTTTTTCGCCGACACCTGCTCATAACCAGGGCATCCCTGTGAGAGGTGATACACCTGACTCTTCCGATTACCAATGATCAAACTTCCCCCGATTGCGCTTGCCAGGGTTGGCTGGACTGCTGCTTGCTGAGCTTTCACAGGAAGGGTGCTGACTAGCCCATCACCAACCGTCTTGTATCCTTGCGTCCAGCGACGTTCACCCGTTACGAAAGGATTGGAATGACCCATGATTGCAGCGATGCGCCTATCTCGCTCTTTCTCCCAAGACGAAACCGGGAACTGCTTGTCCCAGGCCATCAGTAGCTGTTGCTGCTGACGAGACATACTCAGTTTGTATCTGTCGAACATGTAAAAGGTTGTCCTTGCGACCAGCCCTTTGACCTCGTCACGTGGTTCGGCAGTTCGTTGATCGAAATCAACCCGCGTCTTGCACTGTCCATACTGCGGCGCTACCCCGTTAGCCATGCCGTAGTTGAAATTACTACGGTCGCCGTTCACCTCCCCAACTGATGGATAGAGGTTGAACAGGTCAGCTTCCATCGCTCGAAACACGGGATCATCGTCCACACAGTGCTCGCGCCCACCGTTCTGCCAGCATTGGCGCTGGTGACCGAATGTCCAGGCAGGAACGATGTGTTCCCATTCAGTCCGTTGCGCGCGGCTCTGTTGTTCCCTGGTTTTATAGCCGCAAGACTTAGCATCAACCCGGCCACCCGACTTACCGACCCATGTCCACTTGCAGCCGCAATACAGCTCGCCCATAGCACTGTTCGCTTGGTCGAGGTAGATCTTCTGCTTTGCTACGACCTTGGCTTCGGAAAAAGTCGACGGAGGGTTTGAGAAGGCGGGAGTGATAACAGAGAGGGTTAGCGTTAGGACATAAAACAGTTTTTTCATGAGACAGTGTTTTCAAATTCAGGTCGCGCATCATACGCGACGGACGTAGGGCTACGCCTGTAATCTACGTGAATTTAACTCAACGGCTGCTGGCGCAACGTTGGCTGCAGATAAAAACAGAGTATTGGTTGAGGCCCGAGATTCTTCAAATAAGAGTAACTGTTTACAGTGCGGGGACATCACATCGGAAGGTCAGTGGGTTTGAGACCACCCAGCAGGTTAACAACGGTTTGGACGTTCCAACCCGAGGCCCAGTTACAGGCATTGCTGCATGATGGCTTGTTACAGGGTGACTGGTCATACGTCTGCCCCGAGAACGAGGCGGTGTACCGCCTCATGTGCCGCGAAATGGCTGCCCGTGGCTTGTCCTGCGAGGGGCGCCCGCCGGTGTGGGGTTGGCATTCCTGTGGCGGTTACCAGCGAGCACCAGACGCCGAGCTGGCGCGCCAGTTACTGAGTGACCATCAACTGATCGAGACGCCCATAGTGCTGTTGACGTTCGAGTGCCCAGGTGATCAGGTGCTGAACTCGGACTACAACGTTTGGTGTGATCAGGTGTATTTCCCGCTATCTTCAAATGCAGCGCTCAAGCTATTGCCTGAAGCGGTGCATGGGTTGTTCGAGATCAACTACACGGCATTGGATGACGCACCGATTCAGACGGTGTTGCCGAGCTTGCGGCGCGAGTGGCTGGTGGAGGTGCGAAAAGTGCGTCTCGATGCCTATCATGAAGTATGTATTGCCGAACCTTGGTGGTCGATGTCATCCCCCACCAACATGTAGTGGTTTGCAATCGAAAACAGCCATGCTTGTTTGATGGTATTTCAGGCTCTGATCAATTGATATCTGTACATTCTCAAACAGGTCTTCTCATACCTGTTACGGTCAATCGTTACATTATCGAGGGCAAGGATGAAGACGCATACCTATGAGGCTATGGTGACCTGGACGGGTAACGTGGGTGAAGGCACCTCCAGCTATACCGCCTACTCACGAGACTTCGTTGTTGATGTGCCAAGCAAACCGGCCCTTCTTGGATCTGCTGATCCGGCATTTCGAGGTGATCCCAAGCGATGGAATCCCGAGGATATGCTGGTCGCATCTTTATCTGCCTGCCATAAGCTATGGTATTTGCACCTTTGCGCGGTCAACAAGGTGAAAGTACTGGAGTACGTTGACCAGGCCCAAGGGAACATGGTCGAAGGTGACGCACATCGAAAAGGACATTTCACCGAGATCACGCTACGCCCGCGAGTTAAGGTGAGCGCCGGTTCAGACACGGATTTGGCGATGCGTCTGCATGAGGATGCACACCATGAGTGCTTTATAGCCAACTCGGTGAATTGTCCGGTGAGCTGCGAGGCGGTTATCACTGTGGAGGAATAGCGCTAAGGCGCTTTGGAGGAACGCATCTGAATGAGAGTCCGGCCATGCCACAACCTTAAAGCAAGCGCCTCCCGAGCGTCGCTCGTGAAATAGCGAAGCGGGTATCGGTTTTATTTATGGGCATTGGCTGCATAACCAGCTTCTTGGCGTCCCTTGTCAGGGGGCAGGCTCCCAGTTACCTGATGGCGCATCCGCAGAAATCGAATCCGAACGATGAGCAAAAACGCTCTTCGAACTTACACAAGCCCAACGAATGACAGGATAACCAGGACGATCACGACGGCCCCGACGATATAGACAATGTTGTTCATGAACGCCACCTCTTGATCTGAGCAGAATTGCGACACACACGGTGTCTTGTTTAGACGATACGGCACCTCTGCCCGCAATTCCGTTCGGCAACGCACATAGCGCCGTTCCCAAGACGTAACCTGCGCGTAGAAAGGCAAGTTGGCGAGTTGGGCAGGTGCGCGAACTTCTGCCTTTCTGGTGTCGACACCAGAGCTCATGCTGCCTCGTCCGCCATAGCTGCTTGTGGTGCGGCCTTGGGTTTACCCGGCTTCAACCGTGACACGCCAAACAGCACCAGTGCCAGGCCGGCGATTTGGTAGGTCGAGATCGTTTCGTTGAGCAAGGCCCAGGAAGCCAGCATCGTCAGCACCGGCCCCAGGTTACCCACGGCTGCGGTTTGTGTGGCGCCCATGCGCTGGATTGCCAGCGCCGCCCAGTAGATCGGCAGCACGGTGGAAAACACCGCCATCAACCCCGCGTTGATCCAAACCGCCGTAGGTAAATCGCGCAGTTGCGAAGTGTCCGCCACCATCAGGTAATGGGCCAAGACCATGATCGACGACGCAGCACCTGCCAAGCCTGCCAGGCGCATGGAGCTCATGTGTTTGAGCATCATGCCGGTGCCAGAGTAGTACAGGGCATAGACCACGGCGCTGGCGAATACCCACAGTGAGCCGAGGATCACCTGGCTGCCCAGGCCCGAAACGCTCAGGTCGTGGACGAAGGCGACGCCCAGGCCGGCGTAGCAGATGCCCATGGCCGCCAAGGTGCGCAGTGTTGGCTTTTCGCGCAGGGCGATCGCCTGAAAGATCAGCACCAGCGTGGGGTAGATGAACAGGATCAAGCGCTCAAGCCCGGCGCTGATGTACTGCAGGCCGTAGAAGTCGAAAAGGCTCGCCAGGTAGTAACCGAACAACCCCAGCAGTAGCACGCGCACGACGCTGCCCAAGGTTAACGGCGCGCTAGCTTGCTGGCGGCTTAACCACACCAGCCAGATGAACAGGGGCAACGACAGCCCCATGCGCAAGGCGAGGAGGGTGATCGCATCCACATGGCTGGCCGCGTAGGAGAGCTTGACGAAGATTGCCTTGAAGCTGAACCCCAAGGCCGCCAGCACCGCGAACACGCTGCCGTTCTGGAGATAACGCTGGAAATGTGCGTGCAAAGGTTTCATAGGAAGTACGCGATAGGATTTGCAAGGCGTTATTCTGAGCAGAATGGTCGTTCACTAGATATCGCTTTTTAGTGAAGGTGCCTTTCTGAAATGGAGAAACCCTCATGCACTTCGATCTTCAGGACCTGCGCCTGCTTGCTGCCGTTGCCGCCACGGGGAGCCTGAGCAAGGCCGCAGCAACCTTTCCGGTGGCCGTGTCTGCCGCCAGCACCAGGTTGCGTTTGTTTGAGGAGCGCTGCGGCCTGACCCTGTTCACCCGCAAGTCTGGCGGTATGCAGCTTACCCCTGGCGGTCACTTGGTCCTGGAGGCTGCTCGCAGTGTGCTCGGAGAGGCTCAGAAGCTGCAGGACACGCTAAAAGATCTGGCCGGGGAACGACGTATTACCCTGCATTTGGCTGTCTCCACCGTGACCAACAACACCTTGCTGCCAGCAGTGCTTGGGCCGTTTCTTTCCAACTACCCAGAAGTTGATCTGCAATTGGTGGAACATAGGAGTGTTGATGTCCTGAGGGTGGTTCGGGCCGGTGAGTGCGAGATTGGCGTATATGACGGCAGCCTCATCAATGAGGGGGTTGTGTCCTTGCCGTTCAGCACCGAACGCTTGGTACTGTTGGTGCCGGCGGATCATCCTTTGGCTGCGCGTGAGCAGTTGCACTTGCGCGATGCACTTGGTTACGCGTTCGTCTGCCTTCCTGCAGAGCGGGCGATGCAGCGCTTCATTGAAGAACTGGCCCTGAACCTTGGCATGCCGCTCAAGATTCGAGTGCGCGCACCCAGTTTCGAGGCGATCGCGCAGCTCGTAGCCCAGCGCGCCGGCATTGCCATGCTGCCCGAAACCGCAGCCCATCGTGCCGCGCAGGAGCTGTCTGTCCGCTGGGTGCCGCTGGAAGAACGGTGGGCGACGTTGGAAATGCGACTGTGCTTTCGCGGGTGGGATACGTTGAGTTCCCATGGGAGGCAGTTGGTGAGCTATTTGTCGGGGCAGTGAGGGTTGCACCAAGCCAAGCCAAGGCACGCCACGCCAGGACAAGCGTGAACAGTGAAGGAGCCGCAATTGCGGCTCTTTTTCATTGCGTCACCTCAGCGCCTCACCGAGCTTGGGGGGCGACGTGTCAATCTCAAGTGATGCCACCTGCCGACGCGCCTTCCTGAGCTTGATACTTTTCTATTGCCGCATTGGCATTGAACAGCATGCGTTCAGAACCCAGTTTTTCATCGAATTTGGCACGTCGCACCATATCCAGTACCCCGGGGTTCAAGCCTGCGAGCCAGAGGCTGGCGCCCAGTTCGGTCAGGTTTTTCTCGCCTTCTATAAGGGCCTGCAGTGCCGAGTATTCGATATCGGGCACCGCGCTCATGTCCCAGACAATCACGTGTGGTTGGTACTGCGCTTCCAGTGCGATGATTTGTTCTTTCACGTAGTCGGCATTGAGGAAAAACAGGCGGCCTTCTGGTCGTACGATCAATAGCCCCTTGAACGTCTCGTCATTGGGGTGCTCTTCTGAAAGAGGGCGCAGTACGTCGGTGCCGGGCTTGCGGCCAAGAACGTAGAGGTGCGGGCGTGCGGTCTGGTAGGCCAGGCTGACCAACGATACGACGATGGCTACGGTAATCCCTTGCAGTGTGCCGAACAACAGTACACCGACCGTGGCAACGAGCGCCCAATAGAACTCCATTGGCCTTACTTTGCGGATTGCCATGAACTCCTGCGGCTGAATCAGGCCCACGGAGTAGTAGATGACGATGGCAGCAAGGGTAGCGTGTGGGAGGAACCCGAGGAGCCCCGAGAGCAGCAGCATGGTGGCCAGTGCCGCTGCGGCCGTGACGATGGACACTTTTTGGGATTGCCCTCCTGTGGCGCGTACAACCGCCGTTTGAGACGTGCCGCCAC
Organism: Pseudomonas sp. TE3910; assembly: GCF_056279025.1. Classification (NCBI taxonomy): domain Bacteria; kingdom Pseudomonadati; phylum Pseudomonadota; class Gammaproteobacteria; order Pseudomonadales; family Pseudomonadaceae; genus Pseudomonas; species Pseudomonas sp. TE3910. The sequence continues at coordinate 1,512,910 of NZ_JBWBQN010000001.1, read as the reverse complement.
CGGCCGGCATTGCGCCGAACAATGCGCCGCCAAGGTTGCCGAGCCCGGTGGCAACCAGCTCACGGTTGGCGTTGATAGGTGGGTCGCCGGGCCGGACAAAGGCACGACCTGCGGCAATCGTCTCGGTAAAGCTCATCAGGGCGATCCCGAGTGCACCAGGCACCATCTGCTCGACCAGGGTCAGGTCGGGCAGGGTCAGTGAGGGTAACCCTTGTGGAATCACGCCGACCGTCGAGGCACCAAGTGCTTGCAGGCCGAAGTACCAGGACGCGGCAATACTGCCGCCGACCACCACCAGCGGGGCAGGCGAGTGCGCCCATAGACGCTCCATCAGGATGAGTATCAGGAATGCTGCTGCCGCCACTGCGAGGGTGATCAGCGAGCTTTCTGGCAGGTGATGGATGATGTTGAGGATGTCGACAAAAAAACCGTGTTTGGTGATGTGGATGCCCAGCAGTTTTGGCACCTGGTCCAGCACGATCACCAGGCCGACCCCGGCTTTGAAGCCGCTTAACACCGGGGTGGAAATGAAGTTCGCGAGAAACCCAAGGCGTATCAGGCGTGCCACGAGCAGCATCACGCCAACCAGTGCGGTTAGCGTCGCCGTTGCCGTGATCAACTTTCCGGGGTCGCCATCGGGGACGGCCAAGCTGATCTGTGCTCCGGCCAGGATCGCCAGTGTGGCTGAGGAACTGACGCTGAGTACGCGTGAAGTACCCAGAAATGCGTAGATCAGCATCGGCACGAAGGCGGTATACAGGCCGACAGCAACAGGCAAGCCTGCGACGGTGGCGTAGGCCATGGCTTTGGGCAGCACAACCGCTGCTGCAGTGAGGCCCGATACGATATCGAGGCGAAGTGAGGCGGTGTTGGAGTGAGCGGTTTTCTCAGCCTTCAGGTGCGTTTTCACACTGCCTCTCCTGGTCGGTTCAGCCGCTTGGAACGCCGAATGACTCCCTTTCCCGTGACGTTTGAGCGAATGCTTAGCGTTCAGCAGTCGCACTGAGGCCTGACGTAAGCCAGGCCTGTTGGTCAGGCAGGTTCTTTGTCTGAATCAATGATAGATGGGAAAAAGCGAATGATCGTGCAGTGTGGGTCAGCGAGCCGCTGCAAAAACAGCCAAGCGCCTCGCGAATGAAGATGAAACCGAGACGACTTGGTTGCCCCTGACAAGTCGTCCCTGGTCTCGAGCAGGCCATGGCACCTTCAACGGCGCCACAAGCCACTGTCGAACGATACAACGCCTGGTCTTAGATTCTGGAGCAGGCTTGTGCGGCATCGAGCAACCGCCCTCTGTCATACCATGCGTCTCTCTGGTAGGCAGAGTAGGTGCTGTGGCCGTTAGCGCTGGAAAGTACAACTAGCCCTTCTGTTGTAGTGGGGTCTGTACTGCCGAAAAACAGATCGGTTTTACCGTTATCTTCCACGGTAAACGTTGGGACGCCATTCTTGACCTCGTTTTTTACGCACGCTATGTAGGCGTTATTGTCCCTGGACGTAACGCCATCAACCGTATCGTGACCAACGCGTATATCAGGGTTGTGTGCGCATCCGGAGATAATGAGTAGGGCGCACATCCATGAAATTTTACGACCTCTGATGGGCTTTGAAAGCTTGCCAAGTATCATGCTTTTCATGATGGTAACTCCAAGCTCAAACCGCGGGGCAGCTGAAAGTATAGTCAGCCTCTGCTGCTTGCCGACGGCCCCCACACAAGTGAGCGCCTTCAGCTATCGTTAACAGAAGACGCCAAACAGGACGGCATGTTCATCTGCAAGGGTCGGACGCCTGTTAGACCACGTTCTCTCCGGAGAAAGCGTATGTCTGTCTCCATGTACCAAGCCTCTATCCCTGTATTCGTCCGCGGGCTGGATAATCTGGCAGCCATTCTGCGCAAGGCCGCCGCCCACGCTCATGCCAAGGACATCATGCCGGCGTTCTTCCTCAACGCCCGACTTGCCCCCGATATGTTTGCGCTGGTGCGCCAGGTACAGATAGTGTCCGATACTGCCAAGGGGTGTGCTGCTCGTCTGGCAGGGGTAGAGGTACCGAGTTTTGCCGACACTGAAAGCAGTTTTCCCGAATTGCAGGCGCGCATTGCCAGAACCGTCACGTTTCTGCAGAGCATTACCACGCAGCAACTGGACGGCAGTGAGGCACGCCCGATTACCCTCAAGGTACACGACAAGGAAATCCACTTTGCCGGGCAGGACTATCTGCTGTGCTTTGCCATACCCAATTTCTATTTCCACCTGACCACTGCGTACGGCATCTTGCGTCACAATGGGGTGGACATCGGCAAGGCGGATTATCTGGGCAGCCTGTGATGACTGCCCCATTGCGGCGTATGCGCCTTGGGATGGCGGCCTGAATCAGCCGCGCGCCGAGAAAACTGCATTCGTGCAGGGTGGATCAACCCGGTGTCCAGCGTTACAACACGCTGTGGTCAGGCCAGTTCACTGTCGGCAAGGTTTCAAATTCTGGTCTTGCAAACAGGTAGCCTTGATAGAGGTTGATACCCAAGGCCAGCAGTTGTTGAAGCTCGGCAGTTGTTTCTACACCCTCTGCGATCACATTGATATTCAATGCCTCGCAGACGCCTAGAATGCCTTTGACAATCGCTTGCCGTACCGGGTCGGTGCAGATGCGCCGTACAAGGCTCATGTCGAGTTTTATAATATCCGGCTGAAACTCTGCCAGTAGATTCAAGCCAGAATAACCTGCACCAAAATCATCGATGGCGGTCTTGAAACCCTGTAGCTTGTATTCTCGAATAATGCTTTTCAGGTGTTCCTTGTCCACCAGCTCTTCATTTTCGGTAATTTCGAAAATCAAGCGCTCAGTAGGGAAACCAAAGCGCCGCGCCGCGTTAAGCGTGGCACGAATGCAGGTTTCCGCCTTGTATACGGCGTTAGGCAAGAAGTTGATGCTGACAAAACAGGGGATCTGTAACCTGGACGCAAGCTCAACCGCTTTTACCCGGCACGCCTGGTCAAAGGCATAACGGTTTTCTTCGGTGACATTGCCAAGAATGGTGGCTGCGCCACTGCCATCGGTACCGCGTACCAAGGCCTCATAAGCAAAAACACTGTTGTCGCGAAGATCGATAATCGGCTGGAATGCCATGCTGAAGTCGAAATTCAGTTTCTTGCCCTCTTTACAGGCTTGGCAAGGGAGCGTCGAAGGTGTTTCGTCAATCATTTAGGACCTGGCCTTTAGTGCTCATGGGCTTTCGCGGGCTCCTCGGATTTTTAACCCGCTAATGTACAGTGTTCATAACCACGCTAGGCACAGGTTCCTTCTTCTACCTATCGGTTGCAGACAACGATGGGGGCGTTACCGGATGTTCAGGCGATTGCGAGTCCCTCCGTGGTACTGATGTTCGCATGGTGCGCCCCCTGAAAACTGATCTGCCGCAGATCGTAACAGGCTTTTGTGGCGGTGCGGATCACTGTAGCTCATTGGCAAAACGTCCAACCGCGCCAACGACCTGCTTGGCGCCGTTTTGGATTTCCACAATCACGGCGCCGGCCTGGCTGGCTAATGCAAGCCCTTGTTCGGCCTGTTCTCGACTGCTGAACATCTCTTGAACGGCCTCGCTGGCGAGCGCCTGGTTCTGCAGTACGACACTCACGATTTCTTCCGTTGCCGCGCTTGTGCGGCCAGCAAGCTGACGGACTTCATCCGCAACCACTGCGAAGCCGCGACCCTGCTCACCTGCTCGGGCGGCTTCAATGGCTGCGTTGAGCGCCAGCAAGTTGGTCTGCGAGGCAATACCGCCAATGGTCTGCACGATGGAACTGATTAACAGTGACTGCTTGTCGAGTGCCTCAATCCGATGGGTGGCCGATTGCATCTGTCCGGCGATCTGCTGCATGGTTTGCACTGTTTCCTGGACAACTGCCGCACCCCGTTCTGCGCTCACATCGGTCTGTAATGAGACGTCATAGGCGACCGCTGCTGCTTCTCTCACCTCAGTTTCCCGTGCGACCTGATCGGTGACGACGCTGGCGAATTTCACCACTTTGCACAGATTGCCTTCCGTGTCGTAAACGGGGTTGTAGGTGGCCTCCAGCCAAACCTCACGACCGCGGCTGTCAATCCGCTTGAAACGGTCAGCGACGTATTCTCCGTTGTTGAGTGTCTTCCAGAACGCCGAGTACTGAGGTGATGCAGCGTCCTCTGCACTGCAGAACATGCGGTGATGTTTGCCTTTGATCTGCTCGAGCGAGTAGCCCATGGCCTTGAGGAACTGCTGGTTGGCGGTTACAACGGTGCCATCCAGTTTGAACTGGATTACCGCAGTAGAGCGGATAAGCGCATCGATGAACGACTCATTCTCTTTTATCTGCTCAATGGTCCGGCTGACTTCGCTGCCGTAGCCCTGAATGTGGGAAAGCTCGCCGTTTTCGCCGCGAATGGGAAACCAATGCAATTTCAACCAAGCAAGGCTGCCATCTGCACGCAGATAGCGGTAGTCGTCGCTGATCGGTTCGAACTTTTCCACGGCAGATCTGAACGCGTGGAAGCAGGGCAGTTTACTGACGTAAGGCGGCACAATTTCGGATAGCGGGCGGCCTCTTAGATGCTCGTCTCTGTAGCCCAGCGTTTGCGCGAAATGCGGGTTGAAATCGCAGATACGGGTTTGCGCATCAAGCCGTATCGATAGCATGCCGCGATTCATCTGCTCAATGAGTTGGCGCAGCATGTACAGCTCTGCGCTCTGGTCTTGGAGTGCTTTTTTCAGGCGGCTGTTGAACATTAATGGCTCCATGAGTGTTTACAGGCAGGCAACAGATCTGACCTGTCATCAATAGCGCTATGTAGAATTTGTACAAGAAGTTAAAATTGTACAGGTTTTTACCGGCTGAGGCGGCGTGCAAGGCGTCATGAGCACTTGCTGGGCCAGTCAAACGTGTGATCTTGAGGCAGGAAGCATGCTGAATGGGTGGATGCACCTGGTAAACGCAAAAAACGCGCGCAACCGTTTTATAGCGGACGCTGCAGTATGAACGGTACTCGACGGCTGTGCCTGGTTCTGGGCGATCAATTGTCCTTCGACCTGCCTTCACTGCAAGGGCTGGATACCGAACGCGATACGGTGCTGTTTGCCGAGGTGATGGAGGAGGCCCGCCACGTGCCTCATCATCCGCAAAAAATCGTGCTGGTTTTCAGCGCCATGCGCCACTTTGCCGAGGCGCTGCGCCAACGTGGTTTCCGTGTGCAGTACGTCGCTCTGGATGATCCGGATAATACGGGCTCACTGCCGGGGGAATTGCGCCGCTGGCATGGGCTATTGCAGCCAGAAGCGCTGCACCTGACCGAGTGTGGCGACTGGCGTCTTGAGCATTCGCTCACGTGCAGTGGCCTGCCTATCCACTGGCATGTTGATAGCCGTTTCCTGTGTAGTCGCGCCGAATTCGCTTCCTGGGCCAAAGGCAAAAAGCAGGTGCGCATGGAGTTTTTCTATCGCGAGATGCGGCGCAAGAGCGGGCTGCTCATCAATGGCGATGGCAGCCCGGTCGGAGGGGCCTGGAACTTTGATGCAGACAACCGCAAGGCGCTGCCCAAGCACCAGCGGGCTCCATTGCCCGCGCGCTTTACCGTGGATGCAATGACCCGTGAGGTGATTGCGCTGGTGGCCGAGCACTTCACTGACCACTACGGTTCGCTGGAAGCCTTTGACTATCCCGTGACACATGCCGATGCGCAGGCATTGTGGGACTACTTTCTGGATTTTGGCCTGGCGGCCTTTGGCGATTATCAAGATGCCATGGCCCAGGATGAGCCGTTTCTGTTTCATGCCCGTATCAGCGCTGCGCTCAACATCGGCCTGCTGGATGTGCGTCAGGTGTGCGCGGATGTAGAGGCGGCCTACTGGTCTGGCAGGATCCCGTTGAATGCTGCCGAAGGGTTTATCCGCCAATTGATTGGTTGGCGTGAGTATGTGCGCGGTATCTACTGGCTGCAGATGCCCACCTATGCCAGCCTTGATTTTTTCGGCAACAGCAGGCAACTGCCAGTGTTCTACTGGACGGGCGACACGCGGATGAACTGTATGCGCCAGGTCATCGGCCAGACATTGGAGCACGCCTACGCCCATCATATTCAGCGGCTGATGGTGACCGGCAACTTTGCCCTGTTAGCGGGCATCGTGCCGAGCCAGGTGTGCGACTGGTATTTGTCCGTCTATATGGACGCCTTCGACTGGGTCGAGCTGCCCAATACCCTGGGCATGGTCATGCATGCCGATGGTGGCTATCTGGGCTCGAAGCCTTACTGTGCCAGCGGACAGTACATCAAGCGCATGTCGGACTACTGCAGTGGCTGTGTGTACAACGTCAGTGAAAGTACAACGGACACTGCCTGCCCTTTCAATGCGCTCTATTGGCACTTTCTGATGCGTCACCGTGACCTGCTGCAGCGCAATCAACGCCTTGCCATGGTGTATAAAAACCTCGCACGCATGTCGGAGGACAAGCAGCAGGCGCTCTGGCAGCGTGGCGAGGCGTTACTGGCCATGCTGGATGCCGGTGAGGCGTTGTGAAAAAGAGCGACCTTCCAGCCAAAACCTGCGTGGTCTGCGGGCTGCCGTTTGTCTGGCGTAAAAAGTGGGCGCGCTGTTGGGATGAGGTGCGCTACTGCTCAGAGCGTTGTCGGCGGCATAGGCGCTGCACGGTCGAGCGGTAGGGGCGGTGCAGGTGACGTCGGTGTAACGCCGTCTTGCACCGGTCCTGGCATCAGCTGCGCCGCCCAATCAGTTGCAGGAACTCGTGACGCGTGGTGCACGACTCGCGGAAGGCTCCCAGCATCACGGATGAGGTCATTACCGAGTTTTGCTTCTCCACACCGCGCATCATCATGCACATGTGCTTGGCTTCGATGACCACGGCCACACCCGCGGCATCGGTGACGCGCTGGATGGCGTCGGCAATTTGTTTTGTGAGGTTTTCCTGTATCTGCAGGCGACGGGCGAACATATCGACCACGCGGGCAACCTTCGACAGCCCTAACACTCGCCCGGTAGGGATGTAGGCCACATGCGCCTTGCCGATGAAGGGCAGCATGTGGTGCTCGCACAATGAGTACAGTTCGATGTCACGTACGACGACCATCTCATCGTTGTCCGACTCGAACAGGGCACCATTAACCACTTCCTCCAGGTTCAGGGTGTAGCCATTGCACAGGTACTGCATTGCTTTGGCGGCGCGTTTGGGGGTGTCCAGTAACCCTTCACGTTCAGGATTCTCGCCGACGCCGGAGAGAATTTCACGGTAGTGCTCGGCTAATGACAGGTTCATTTTGACTCCTTGCAGCCATGTGTTGTTTGAAGGGTATGCGGGTTGCCTGGCGCGGATGCCGACTTCGGCAGCGTACAGTGGTTGTCACGACAGCGACGGCTGCCATCGGGATGAGGTAACCAGGCCAAATGGGGGCGTAAGTGGCAGAACAGGCGATAGCCGATGGCAAACAGTGGCCGCAGGGGGCGCCAAGTCAGTGGTGCGGCCCACGCACCCAGGCCTGCTGCTCGCCAGCTCCAGAGGGTGGCGTCCAGGCCCGTAACCCATTGACCATTGGCAAAGCGCGCATGCAGGACTGATTGCATGCGCTCAAGGGTGAAACCCAGTGCAGGCGCATCGAAGTCGTCGCTGCTGATATCAACCAGTAGCAGCCGGGCGTCTGTAGCACGTCGGCGCAGGAGCTTGATTTCCCGAGCGCAGAGCGGGCAGTCACCGTCGAAGTAAAGCGTCAGGGGCCATTGCTCTATCTTGTACACGACTAATAGCCTTGTATAGGTTTTGTATAAGATAGGTCGAAAAATGCGGCGTTACAATGGCTTTGTTTTTTGCCGTCACATCAATCGTCATGGCCCATAACGAAAAATGCCCGAAGCAGTGCTTCGGGCATTTGATACGGCTGTTGATCAAGCCGGTTTGAAGCAGTAAACGGCTAGTTTGTTGCCATCGAGATCACGGACATAGGCGGCGTAGGCATTGGGTGCCCAATTGCGCGGGCCCGGCTTGCCTTCGTCTTGACCGCCGGATGCCAGGGCGGCCGCATGGAAGGCGTCGATCGCTGCACGACTCGGTGCTTCAAAGCTGATGGTGACGCCGTTGCCGACGGTGGCTGGCTTGCCGTCGGCGGGTTTCAGGACGAAAAAGGCCGGGGAATTTTCGCCCCAGATCGAGCCATTGTCGCCCAGGTCGGCGATACGCTTGAGGCCTAGTTCACCCAGTGCCTTGTCGTAAAAGCCGCGGGCTTTGTTCAGGTCGTTCGTGCCAACGGTGACGTGTGTGAAGATGCTCATCTTTGGGTTCTCTTGGGTTTGTACAATAGGGTCAGGGGCGTGCGGGGCCAGGGGAGTGCTTCCCCAAGGGGTTGTCGCCAAGCTTGCTGGTTCGCGCTCCATCATGCACGCGTGATATCGCCGATGCACTCGAAAGCGTAGCCCACGCGATTCTCCGCCAACCAGTGGTGGGTGTTGATCCTACGCGCGCAGTTCTATGGTCAGTGCACTCGTTGGGCGTGTGCAGCAGAGCAGGATGTTGCCGTTGATGGGGGCATCCAGCGGTTCTTCGAAGTACTCGACAGTACCTTCCCTGAGGCCGACCTGGCAGCTGTTGCACAGGCCTGCCCGGCAGTTGAACGAGGGCGTCAGGCCGGCCTGCTCGGCGAGGTCAAGCAGTGAGTGACAGCCCTGTTGCCAGTCCACGCGGGTGCCAGATGGCAAAAAATGCACAGTCAAGGCGTTGTCTGTCGCTGTGGGTGGGCTGCTGATGGCTGGCGTCACGGACGCTGGGGCTCGCTCCTGATCGTTCTCAAGAACCGTTGCCGGGCCGAAAAACTCATAGTGAATACGCTGGCGGTCGATTCCCAGGTCGCGCAGCAGGCGCCAGTTCGCCTGCATGAACGGTGGTGGACCGCACAGGTAGACCTCGTAGTCGTCCAATGGCAGTAGCGCTTGCAGGGTTTCCCGGTTGATCAGGCCCTGGCTGTGGTACGCCGGGTTGGCCTGATCGTCGACGCTCGGGCTGCGGTAGCAGAAATGCACATTGATCCCGGGGCGCCGATCGGCCAACTGGCGTACTTCATCACGGAACGCATGTACGGCACCGTTCTCGCAGGCATGGATAAAGTGCACGGTGCGGGTTGAATGGCGGCTTAGCTGATGGAGCATGCTCAGCATGGGGGTCAGGCCCACGCCACCGCTTAACAGCACGACGGGGCGTGTGCTTTTTTCGTCGAGGACGAACTCGCCGGCAGGCCCGGCGACCTCGAGCAGATCGCCGACCTGCACCTGATCGTGCAGGTAGTTGGAGCCTTGCCCGGGTGGCAGTTGTGGTTGGTCTGCGGGTGCGGGCTCGCGCTTGACGGATATGCGCAGGTGCGACAGGTCGTTACGGTCGCCTGAGAGGCTGTAGTTGCGCAGCAGTGTGGCGCCGTTGCCCGTGGGCAGGCGAACCACCAGGAATTGCCCCGGCACGAAGGGCGGGCACGCGCCATGATCTGCCGCCAGCACGAACGAGGTAATGACCGCACTTTCCTGTTTCTTTTCGATCACCCGCAAGGCCCTGAAGCCTTGCGCGCTGAGTGTCGTCTTCGGTTGAGTGCTCATCTCACGCCTCCGTCTTGTCGTGCTCGGCCTGCGCTTGGCTGCGGGCGATCAGGCCATTACGTTGTTCGATGGCGATCAACTGCTCCAGGTTGCGGCGAAAGCGCAGCGGGCCTGAGTCGGAGGCCAGGTCGATGTTGGGGCTGCGCTTGTTGGCCATGCCTTGATGGACGGCGCTGAGCACGACACGGTCTTCGGCGAAGGCGTGACGCACGTCTTCATCGAACTGTCGGGAGACGTCCTGGTTCTCGGGGTCGAAATTGCGTACCTGGAACCAGTAGTAACGGGTGTTCTCCTCGTCGATGGGGGTCATGAAGTTGTAGGAGTTCATCAGGAACACCTGCTCGTGCAGTTCGCCCTCGTCGCTGCCCGTGCCGGCCGGGGTGAATATCGCCTTGATAACGGCCTGGGCGGGGTAGTGCACTTCGTAGTGCTGTTTGCGGTCGCAGTTGCCAGTGAACTTGACGAACTTGGCGTAGAAAGGCGCCACTTCCACATCGCGCATCCAACGCGAAACGATCACGCCGGTATCGGTTACCCGCGTTTGCAGGGGCTCTTGGGCGCACGCTGCATTGCCAAAGGACGACTGATGTACCCAGGCGACATGGGAAGGGTCGAGCAGGTTATCGGTCACGTACAGGTAGTTGCACGGCACGACCATACTGTCGCCACGGTTGAGCCCCCATGCCGGATCACCCCATTCCGGGACTTCACAGATCTTCGCTTCGTCGGCCAGTTCGGGATCGCCCATCCAGATCCAGATCAGGCCGTAGCGCATGGCAAGGGGGTAGCTGCGAACCTTGGCACCCTGAGGGATGTGTCGGCTGCCGGGGGCACGGACACAGCTGCCGGAACAGTCGAAGGTCAGGCCGTGGTAGCCGCACTCGATGTCATCGCCCTGGCGACGCCCCATGGACAACGGCAGCTTGCGGTGGGGGCAGGCGTCTTCAAGGGCCACCGGGGTGCCGTCGGTCTTGCGGTAAAGCAGCACAGGCTCACTGAGCAGGGTGACGGGGTACAGTGCTTCGCCCAACTCGGCTTCACTGGCGGCTACGTACCAAGCGTTGCGCAAAAACATGGGGTCTCTCCTTATTGTTCTGGTTTTCACCCTGTGCGGCAGGGCGAGGCTTTCGGCGAAGCCAGAATACGAGGCACTGATAAGCTCAGAATAGATACTTAAAACTGTTTATTGATTTAGAAAAACTAAATCGTTTTTTGCAGGCAAACCAAAGCGACGCTACGTAGAGCGTCGCTTTGTACAAGGGTGTCAGGCGCTGTGTTTAGCGACGGGCGGCGGGGTGAATCTTGGGTAACGCACTCAAGGCTCGTTCCCAGATATGCTGGGTGCGCAGCCAGACGACGGCGTGCCAGTCAGGGTCCGCCGGGTAGAACTGCTCGACCAGTTCCCGTTTGATGTGCGCCGCGACCTTATCGTCCAGGTCGCCATGCAGGTGCAGCCACTGGTCGTTGCGCAACACGGTGTGAACCTGCTCGCCCGGGTAGGTGCCGCATTCAATGACAAATGGCATCAGGTGTACGTGGGGCAGGGCATTGAGAATCGCCTGTGAGGTGTAGCCGGTTGCTGTTGCCGCTACGCCGGTGTCGCTATGGCTGTCGGCTCCGGTCATCAACGTGTACAGCCACGGGCCATAGAGGGTCTGGGCATCGTGCAGTGCCGGGTAGGCAGACTGGGCAATGGTCATCAGCATCGGGTGCCCGTAGTCGCCGGCTCCGGTGTGCAGGTCAAAGCACATGGCAACCTCGCTGTGCGCCAGATGGGTTTGCAAGATCGTGTGCAGGGTGGTGTTCGACCACGCGGGAGACTGGCCGCCATAGAACAGGCCATCGGGATGACGGTACTGGCCGGCCTCGACAATCGACATCACGGTTGACCAGCCTTCGGCGCGAATTCGCTGGTTGAGCAGCGCGTCAGCCTGCTCCCGTAGCGGACCGTGCAGTTGGGCGCAGGTGTAGATGGGGTGCAACGTTTCGTAGGCCTGGTTGTCTGGTAGTGCCTGAGAGAAGTCCAGTTGGTTGCGATTGAGATCGATGTTGTCTTCGTTGACCCGACGCATCCAGGCGGTGCCCCAAGGGTTGATCAGGTGGATCATCAGTACCGCGACATCCGCAGGCAGGGGCGCGTTGCCGAGTGCGTGCAACCATTTGATCTGGCAGTCGGAGCCATAGAACCCTTCAACGCCGTGAGTGCCGCTGAGCGCAACCAGCACCCGTTTGGCCTGGGGATCACCGAGCAGGGCAACGTCGGTGCTCAGCGTCTCGCCAAAGGGGCCGCGCAAGGGGTGGCGGTATTCGCTCAGGCATGCGCCGGCAGCGTTGGCCGCCGCTAGAAACTGTTCACGTTGCTGGGCGAAACCGGGATGTTTGGGGAAACCTGCGAGCATGGTGGCCTCGTATCGATAGGCCGGCCCCGGGCATCCAGAGGTTGCCCGGTGGCCAGCAGGGGAATGTGCCGACTTACTTCAAGCGCCCGGAGAGGAACTGAGTAAGGCGTTCGCTTTTCGGATGGTTCAATACCTCGCCGGGTGGGCCTTCTTCTTCAACGCGGCCCTGGTGCAGGAACATGACATGGTTGGAGACGTTGCGGGCAAAGCCCATTTCATGGGTGACCACGACCATGGTGCGGCCTTCCTCGGCCAAGGCCTGCATCACTTTCAGGACTTCGCCGACCAGTTCCGGGTCCAGGGCGGAGGTCGGCTCGTCGAACAGCATCACCTCCGGTTCCATTGCCAGTGCCCGTGCGATGGCCACGCGTTGTTGCTGCCCGCCAGAGAGGTGCGAGGGGTATTTGCTTGCCACGCTTGCATCCAGCCCGACCTTGTTCAGGTAGTGGCGTGCCCGCTGCTCGGCGTCCTTGCGCTTCACGCCGAGGACGTGGACCGGCGCTTCGACGATGTTCTCCAGCACCGTCATGTGTTGCCACAGGTTGAAATGCTGGAACACCATCGACAGTTTGGTACGGATTTTCTGCAACTGGCGAGGGTCGGCAATCTGCATGGCTCCGTTGATATCCAGCTTGGTGCGGATCTCTTCGTTGTTTACGGCAATACGTCCGCTGCACGGTTGTTCAAGGAAGTTGATGCAGCGCAGAAAGGTGCTTTTGCCTGACCCGCTCGAGCCAATGATGCTGATGACATCGCCCGCTTTGGCGCTGAGCGATACCCCTTTGAGGACTTCATGGGAGCCGTATTTTTTATGCAGTTCATCTACGTTCAGCTTGTACATGTTCGATGCTCTCTTATTACTTACGGCGGGTCAGTGAGTCTGTGGCTTCAAGAAGGCTAGCCAGCGCATTTCGCAACGTCGGAACAGCCAGACCAGGGCAAACACCATCAGGGCATACAGCACGGCTGCAATGCCGAATGCCTCGAACGAGGAGTAGGTTTCCGAGTTCACGTCGCGGGCAATCTTGAGCAGGTCGGGCACAGTGGCGGTGAACGCCAGGGTGGTGGAGTGCAGCATCAGGATCACTTCATTGCTGTAGTACGGCAGTGCGCGTCGCAGTGCCGAAGGCAGAATGATCCGACGGTACAGGGTGAACGGCGACATGCCATAGGCCCGCCCGGCTTCGATCTCGCCATATGGGGTGGCACGAATGGCGCCCGCGAATATTTCCGTGGTGTAGGCGCAGGTATTGAGGGCAAAGGCCAGCAAGGTGCAGTTGATCCCTTCGCGGAAGAAGGCATCCAGCACCGGCTGCTCGCGGACCATCTGCAGGCTGTAGATACCGGAGTAGAGAATCAGCAGCTGGATGTACAGCGGCGTTCCTCGAAACACATAGGTGTAGAACCAGACCGGCCCACGGATGAGAGGGTTTCTCGACACCCGTGCCACAGACAAGGGCACCGAGAGGAGGCCGCCGAGGGCAATGGCAACGACCAGCAGCCACAGGGTCATGGCGACGCCAGAGAGCTGATAACCATCGAACCAGAGGTAGGCTTTCCAGTAGTCCTTCATGATCTCGGTCATAGTGCGGCTCCCTTGACGCCGATGTTGTAGCGGCGCTCCAGCCATAGCAGCAGGCCGTTCGAGACGGTGGTGATGGCAAGGTAGATCAGTGCACCGATGATGCTGAAGAAGAACAGTTGCATTGAGTTCTTGCCGGCATCCTGTGTCACTTTGACGATATCGATCAGGCCGATGATCGAGACCAGGGCGGTCGCCTTGATCAGTACCTGCCAGTTGTTGCCGATGCCCGGCAATGCAAACCGCATCATTTGTGGAAACAACACCCGGATAAAGATCTGCCGACGGCTCATGCCATAGGCAACGGCTGCTTCCAGTTGACCGGCAGGTACGGACTGGAATGCACCGCGAAAGGTCTCGGTAAAGTAGGCACCATAGATGAAGCCCAGGGTGATAACGCCGGCAACGAACGGGTTGATATCGATCTGCTCGACCTGCATCCATTCCGTGAAGTTGTTCAGCCAGATTTGCAGGCTGTAGAACAACAGCAACATGATGACCAGGTCAGGGACACTGCGGATCAAGGTGGTATAGCCGGTTGCCAGGTTACGTAACAGCCGCTGTTTGGACAGCTTTGCCGAGGCACCGGCCAGGCCGATCGTCACGGCTACCAGCATTGAGAGCAATGCCAGTTGGATGGTCGCAAAGGTACCGTCGAGAATGAGCGAACCATAGCCCTGTAAAAGCATGTTCTGTCTCTCCGTAGGCAATGGGGGGCCGTGGGCCGTCCATTGCGAGGCTTGAGTGTTCGGGGAGGGGCTGTGTACCTACAGCGCGCTCAAGCGCTGGATAGCAGGCGATTGAGCGCGTTGTAGCTGTCTTCAGTTATAGATGTCGAAGCTGAAGTACTTCTTCTGAATGGTGTCGTAGGTACCGTTCTTGTGCATTTCTGCCAGTGCGCCGTTGATGGCCTCGATCAGCTCATGGTCATCCTTGCGCAGGCCGATTGCGATCCCTTCGCCCAGCAGTTCGTCGTGCTTGACGGCATCGCCGGCGAACGCAAAACCGGTGTTCCTCGGTGTTTGCAGAAAGCCGATATCGGCCACGGCCGCATCGGTCAGGCTGGCATCGATCCGCCCGCTGACCAGGTCTGGATACAGCACGTCCTGGTTCTGGTACGAGACCATGATCACCCCGTGTGGTGCCCACATGGCCTTGACGAAGGCTTCCTGGGTGGTGCCTTGTGCAACCCCGACACGTTTACCCTTGAGCGATTCGACCGTTGGCAGCAGTCCGCTGTCCTTTTTCGCGATCAGGCGATTGGGCGAGTTGTAGAGGCGATCGGAGAAGGCGACATTCTGTTTGCGTTTCTCGTTGACCGTCATGGCCGACAGCACGCCGTCGAACTTCTTCGCCCTGAGCGCAGGAATGATGCTGTCGAATGCCGTTTCGACCCAGACACATTTGGCCTTGAGCTGAGCGCAAATGGCGTTGCCCAGATCAATGTCGAAGCCAACCAGCTCGCCGTCAGCGTTTTTCGACTCAAAAGGCGCAAACGTCGGGTCTACGCCAAAGCGAATAACGCTCAGGTCCTTGGCGAGGACGCCGGTGGAAGCCAGTGCAAGGACAGTGGCAAGGACAAATTTTCTCATTGTTGTTTTCCTTTGTCTGTTACAGGGGGCGGAGGGTACGTGGCTAAAGCACAGATACATCATGATATGCATGTACTTGTATATACATGAATAGCAATATGCAGGCCAAACTGCGCCCGCGCAGGTGCAAGGCTCTGTTCCAAGGGGTTTGAGCGCTGGAGGGTAATCCGAGGGGTGGGGCGGTGCGCGGTTTCGTTACGCATTGTTACGTCGGGCTTTTTTTTGTTCCCGTTGGAACACGTTGAAGCCCGTGGGGTATCCCATCGGTTAGGCGAGTAACGCGCGACGCTCTGGGTAGTGCGTATAGACATGGTGCTCTCCTTGTTTTTGCTTTTTTGTTAGGGGAAGGGGAGGCAGTGCCAAGGCCAGCATACGAGAGTCTGAATTTGCGAAAAGATGCTGAAAGCTGTTGCTTTGTATAGCTGGGCTAAAGTATCAAGCCGTCAGCACCTTTTAGGAGAGACTGATGAACAGCTTGCCTTCTCTGCGCGCCTTACAGGTTTTTGAAGCAGTCGGGCGCTACGGTGGCATTATCGAGGCCGCCAGGCGTCTGGGGATTTCTGCCGGTGCGGTCAGCCAGCAAATGAAACTGCTGGAAGATAGCCTGGGTTTGAGCCTGACCTTCAAGGTGGGCAAGCGTATCCGGTTGACCGCGGCGGGGCAGCGTTACCATGAGAGCTGTGCGTCGGCATTCGAAAGCCTGCGCATTGCCCAGGTAGAGGTCGAGCGCTCGAAAAATGCCAGCAACCTGCGCATCAGCGCCCTGCCGTCGTTGCTGTCCGAGTGGCTGGCACCCCTTATTTACGCGTGGCAGAGCGATCACCCGGGGCTCAACCTGTTTCTCGACGGCAGCCATGCCGAGCCCTCGCCTGATGGCTACGAAGTCGACTTCCGGCTCACGTACGGTGACCTTGAGTCGACCGAAAATGCCATTGAGTTATTTCGCGATTGTGTCGTTCCGGTGTGTAGCCCCGGCCTGATTCAAGATGATCGGCCACTGGATACCCCGGCCGATCTGTTGGCCTACCCGTTATTGTCGATTGACTGGCTACCAAAGTTCGCTTCGCCGCCGTCATGGCGCGACTGGTTTATGGCTCAGGCGGTCGATTGCTCGTCGTTGCGTGACGGCTACCGTGTTTACTCATTGTCATCAATGGCGATTCAGGCCGCATTGTCGGGGCAGGGCGTAGTACTGGCTCAATGTTCGATGATCGCCGGTGCGCTGGCGGACGGGCGCTTGATCATGCCCTTTGCACACGCATTGCCGATGCCCTCATCGTATTTGCTGGTGGGTGCCAAGGGCGCATTCGACAATGCCCACTGCCGTGACTTCCATCGTTGGCTGGTAGCGCGAGGACGGGAGCAAATGTTCATTAACCAACAGTTGCTGGCCGGTTCCGCTCCATAAACCGAGGTGGCGTTGCTTCGGTGCTGCTACGCCTTGAAACACGTATCAAGCCAATGATCCAGCTCACTGACGGTGTAATGGGTCCACTCGGTGATTTGCTCCAATCGCATCGCAACGCGAAGCCTGTTTTCGTTGGTCAGGGCGTAGCCGCGTGTCCGCAGGAACTGATCGACGTAGTCCTCAATGTCCAGTATTTCGTTGTCAGCAGACAGCACCGCCTGCATTTTTTCAAAGTGCTGCCGCATTGCGCCACTGTCCCAACTCAATCTGCTCACCCTGCTCAGTATGGAGGTATTTAATCATCTCTCCCTTACAGTGTAGGCGTGTGTCAAATTTATGGCAAAAAAATAGAGTTGTTGCTCGCTATGCTGGGTTGTTGACGCTGATCAGTTTAGCGAACAGGAGTGATCGATATCTTGTACGTTTGTGCCCGGTAATTTGCGATTGAGCACCGATTCCATAGAGTTTTGCGAGGTTCTGTGGCGCGCGATGGTAGCGGCGGTTTTATCCAGCTGTATGGGGTTCCCAGCGTGGAAAAAACCACCGCGTTACGGTGCAGCCGTTACAGGATCGAGATCGGGTAGTCGATGATCAGGCGCATTTCATTGTTGTCGCTCTCGGCCTGGTCGGCGTTGGCATAGTGGAACGACTGACGCAGGCGGAACGACAGGTCTTTGACCGGCCCGCTCTGGATGGTGTACTTGGCTTCCACATCGGTTTCGTGGTGCTTGCCGTTGTCACCATAGCCATAGGCACGGTAGGCGCTGTCTGCCGCCATGTGCGAGCCGTCGATGTTGTCACCGTTGATGTAACGGGCCATGAAGCTCAGGCCGGGCACGCCAAGGGTGTCCATTTTCAGGTCGTAGCGTACTTGCCATGAGCGCTCGCCAGGGCCGTTGAAGTCCGAATACTGGACCGAGTTGGCGAGGAAGATCGAGTCACCAGCAGCCCCCCCTCCGTTATCGCCAAACCCGACATAGTCAAATGGGGTATCGCCATCGACTTTCTGAAAGGCCAAGGTAACGGTGTGGGCGGTGAGGAAGGTGTAGGCCGCCGAGGCCGACCAGGTGGTGTTGTTGATCGAGCCGGCCTTGGCACTGCCTTCATCCAGTGTGCGGTAGAGGCTGAAGTCCAGTGCCACGGACTGGCTGCTGGAGATCGGCAACTGATAGTTCAAGTCACCATAGTACTGGCGCCATATATCCTTGAACTGCGAGGCGTACAGCATCAGGCCGAGGTTGTCGTTCAGTGCATAGCGTCCGCCGAGGTAATCGACATCGCTGGTCTCGACGTTGGCATAGGTGGCCCACAGGCCGCCGCTGGAACTGGTGGTGGCATTGGAGGTGCCGGCGTAGAAATGTCCGGCTTCCAGATCAAGGTTCTGGATCTCGCTGCTCATCAGCGAGAAGCCGGTGGCAGTCTGCGGCAACAGTCGGGTACCACCTGCGGCGAACACAGGGGCGGTGGGTTGCATCTGGCCAAACTTCAGCTCGGTCTTGGAGACGCGCATCTTGAGCGCGCCACCGGCGCGGCCGAACTCGTCTTCAGGGCTGCCGTCGCGGTTAACCGGCAGGTTGCCGGTTCCGGTCTGGCCTGAGCTGCCGTCAAGTTTGATCCCCCAGTAGCCGAAGGCATCGACACCAAAACCGACGGTGCCCTGGGTGTAGCCGGAGCTGAAGTTGGCCATGAACCCCTGGGTCCAGTCGCGGCGTGTGTCACTGCCGTTCTTGCCATCGCGATCGAAGTACATGTTGCGTAGCAGCACCTTGAGGCTGCTGTCTTCGACAATGCCTTTGGCTTCGGCCTGGTCGCTAACGAAGGGTGCTGCGTTGGCCAGTGGTACCAGCCCACCGGACACGGCCAATAGCAGTACGCCATTTTTCAGGTGATTCATCTTTCGGTCGCCCCTCTGCACAAAATGTCTGACAGACACTCGGTTTGAGATTGTTATGAATGGTCTTGTGGAAATGGCAGACAAGTACGCCGCGTTTGGCCCTGGAAGGCGCGTTGGCGTTGAAACATTGTTCTTCTTTTCGTCCGTGTGCACGGATCTTCCGGCATCTTGCCGAAAATGAACGTTTTCTGAATACCGAGGTTTTGTAAAAGACTATTCCCTGTTGAGTAACAGTCCGTCATGACGATGATACTTTTCAGGTATGGCGCCAGACCCACCTAATATTGGACTGCCACTACTTGCAGCCTCTATCGTGGGATAAAGAACAATAAGAGCGCCCTATGATTTCGATACCTTCTTCCCGATGGACGCTTGACGGGGTTCCACCTGCGCTATCGGTAACGTCATCTGCCTGTTTCACACCCTGCAGTGCCCACTCAAACCGCTGGTCATGGAGTCGGTCACGATGAGTCGTGGATTTCTGGCCGGTATCCTGCAACTGACAGGTGTGGTGATCGCAACGGCGTTAATGGTGTCAGAGGTGCCGCAGGCTGCCCTTGGCAGCGTGGCGTTACTGTGCTTTTTGTGTGCAGGGCTGCTGTATCACTTTCGCCCGGCGACGGTGATTGAGGTGCCGGTTGAATGCATGCCGAGCGGTGTGGCAGCGGTTGTGCCTGAGCCTGCGCCTGTGGTTTCGACAACCGAAGTAATTGCCCCCTTGTGGAGCGACGGCAGGCTGCAGAAGACGCTGAAAAAGCTTGATGACGCCATCATCCAGACCGAGGCCGACATGCAGTTCGCCGACCAGCTGGCGCGTGCTGCTGGTGCGCATGTGCGTTCAAGTGCCGAGAGTATCCAGGCGTCCTCGCACATCCTCTGTGAGCTCGACACGTCGATGAGCACGATCGCCCATACCTTTAATGAACTGGGTGCGCAGTCTGTGCGCATTGGCGCGTTGGTCGGCAGCATTCAGGATATCGCTCGGCAAACCAACCTGCTGGCACTGAACGCGGCGATCGAGGCCGCACGTGCGGGTGACCATGGACGCGGTTTTGCGGTGGTAGCCGATGAGGTTCGGAACCTGTCTCGTCGTGTCGCGGACTCCAGCGCCCAGATTCAAACCATTGCAGGCGAACTGCAACAATCGGCGGGTGACGCCCGAGCCGGAATTGAGGGGCTTGGTGCTTCAACACGTTCAGGCATGGAGCAAGCCAGCGTCGCGTTGCGCGCCATGGACGAGATACGCGGCGCCGCAGAGCAACGCATGCAGATCGTCGAACGGGTCATGGTGGGCTTGAGTGGGCAGCGGCAACTGTCCGGGGCAGCCCAGAGTTTGATCGAGTAAGCCGACCTTGCCGTCATGCGGATGCCGTGGGCTAGTCTGTTCATAGACGTCACGGCATAGCGCCGGTCCGAGGAGGCAACCATGAAGCGAGTACTGTTGAGCCTTGCCCTGTTCGCGATGGTCGGGTTCGTGAAAGCCGAAATTCCATTGGTGGATGCCACCTGCCCAGGGGGTATTGATGTTCACGCTGATGAAGGCGGGCCGATCTACATCAATGGCGAAGAGGGCAAACTGAAGACGTTGAATGAAAATAGCTATGAAGCCACTGGCCAAGGTATCACCATCTCGTTGAGCATCGACCGCGATGGCACACCTTCAGTCTCGTACAGCAGCAAGGACGGGGCGAAAGGGGTCTGCGAGCTGACAGAAGATTGAGGCGGCCAGATTGACCTTGACTGCACACAGGGTGGGCGACCGGGCACTGTTGCGCTCGGCGATCACCCTGTGCCAACGAGCCACTTGACGTCATTCATGTAGCCGCATCGGTGGCGCCTAGGGCTAGGTATCAAACCTGGCGACCACCGCACTCAACTCTGCCGCCAGACGCGACAGTTCATTGCTCGCCGCGTTGGTTTGCGAAGCCCCCGCCGCTGACTGCATTGACAGGTTACGAATGTTCAACAGGTTGCTATCGACCTCCCGGGCCACCTGCGATTGTTCCTGCGCAGCGCTGGCGATCACCAGGTTGCGTTCATTGATTTCGCCAATCGCCGTGTAGATGGATTCCAGCACTTCGCCGCACGCCTGGGTGATGGACAGGTTGGCCTGAGCTTTCTCGGTGCTTGAGCGCATTGACTGTACGGCAGTCTCGGTGCCGCTTTGCACGTTGCTGATCATCTGCTCGATCTCGCGTGTCGACTCCTGGGTGCGATAGGCGAGGGTACGGACTTCATCGGCTACCACTGCAAAGCCCCGCCCGGCTTCACCCGCCCGTGCGGCTTCGATTGCCGCGTTGAGTGCGAGCAGGTTGGTTTGCTCGGAGATACTGCGAATCACGTCCAGTACCTTGCCAATCTCCAGAATCTGGCCCGCAAGCTTTTGGATGTGCCCGGCGCTTTGCCTGATGTCGTCGGCCATGGCCTGGGTGCCGTCGATTGTGCCTCGTACCTGCTGTCGGCTTTGGGCGGAGAGACTATTGGAGTGGGTGGCGGCCTCGGAGGTCGATACCGCATTGCGGGCGACTTCTTCCACTGCGGTCGTCATTTCGGTCACGGCGGTAGCGGCTTGCTCCAGTTCGTGGTCCTGCTGCTGCAAACCTCGGTTGGTTTCTTCGGTGACGGCATTGAGTTGTGTCGCGGCGGCGGCGAGTTGCGCTGCCGAGGTGCTGATCTGAATGATGGTGTGGCGCTGGCTCTCCTGCATGCGCTGCAGTTCGCTGAACAACAGGCCGATCTCGTTCTGGCTGTCGACCTCAATGGGTTCGCGCAGGTTGCCATTGGCAATACGTTTGAAATGCTGGCCTGCACGCTCCAGCGGGCTCAAGACGCGGCCTGCGATAAACACCCAACAAAGCACCGCGAGCAGCACGGTCAGGGCCACCAGTACCCCGGCGGTGATCTGCGCGTGCTTGAGTTTCACACTGGCCTCGGCCATCAGCGCCTCACTGCGGCTGTTCAGCGACTGCATCATGCTTGTGCGCTGTTCCTGCAGTTTGCCCATGGCTGTTGAAGCCTCTGCGTTGACACGGAAATAACCCGCCAGATCATTTGCCCGGGCCGCTGTGCGCTGCCCCTCGATGGCCTTGCCGTACTCGCTGAACGAGGCTTCAAGCTGCAGGCCCAGGGCCCTGTCCGCGGGGGTTAACAGGGTGGACGAAAAATTGTCGATCTTTTCCAGGGCGGAACGCCAGATATCCTCCGAGCGGCCGAGCCGGGCTTTGGCAGCGTCCTTTTGTCCGCCGATGTCTTCAATGAACGCTGAGGACACGTTGGCACTTGCACGGATGGCCAGCAGCAAGGCGTTGTTGAGCCTGTCGGCCTGCAGCGCAGTACTGTGCAGCTCTCTGATATGGGCGTCGCTTCGTTCGGCTGCTCGCCACGCGTTGACAGTAGAGAACAGCAGCGCCAGAACAAACAGCAGCAGTACCCAGCACATCCCGGTACGGATTTTAAGATGACGAAACATGGCGATCGCTCCAAAGATCGAAGGAATTTCAGCGGATGCTTCGGCCATCCCGGGCGGGAAGTGGCGCGTCTGGATTGTTGTTATCAGAGTGATCCGCTGCTTCTGTATCTCTGGGCGGGCTGTTGATCTTGAGCGTGTAAAACGGGATTTGTGCGATTATCGAACGCTGATGGCGTCGACTCGCCTCTCTCAGGATTTCATATGCCCCGTGAGTGAGCGCGGAGCGCTTTACGCACCGTTTTGATGCGCGAAGGGCCTCCCTTGGCGCTGCGCGTTGGGTGCCGGGTGAGGGCTATTGGCTATTATTTTTTTCGGAAAATTACGCTGTAAATTCTATATTTTTTGGAGGATATGCACGGATAGATGCCATAAATCGACAGTTTTCTTTAGGTTGGATCGTTAGCATGCTTTCAACATGGCGTGGTAATTGCTTCCAGGTTCGATGCCCAATGTCGCAGCTGGAGAAGTGAATGTCGCTATCAAGCAATTCCATGCAGTTATCCTCCGCCGAAAAACGCTGGTTGCCCTGGTTTGGCAAGACCGGAAAACTGGCCATGAAGTGGTCTTGCCGTCTCAATCGATCGGCTTACCCGGTGATTGAGCAGACATTCGAAGCCATCGCCGAAACCCGGGTGAAGCTGCTGCAGAACTGGGCGCGGGAGCAGTGGGACCATTTGGCTGAACTGGCGGCTACCTTGAGCCGCGACGGTGGCCAGCCTGGCCCGGGCCTGTTGCTGGAGAAGCTGGCCCAGGCTGAAGACTTTTCCGAACTGTTTGTCGTCGACCCCAGTGGTGCGGTGATTGCCTCGACCTGGAATGGCCATGCCGGGCGGTCTCCGTGCAATGCCAAGGCCCTTGCCGCCGGGTTGCAGGCAGCGTTCCTGCACGGCCCCTACAGCGACCCACTGACGTTGCAGATTGGCCCTTCATCGTCGCGTTTTCATGACGAAGTCACGCTGATGTTCTATCAACCCCTGAAGGTCGACGGCAAAGTACTCGGCTGCCTCTGTGGACGGGTTCCGAACGATGTATTGGGTGATTTGATCCAGCGTGAGGCCGGGCACATTTTTGCCGAGTCAGGGGACAACTACCTGTTCATGGTGCAGTCGCGCTTCGATCCGGCAATCCAGCCGGGGGTCGCCTTGTCACGCTCGCGCTTCGAAGACGGTACCTTTACCCACGGCGAAAACCTCAAGAGCGGCGTGCATACGCCCTGGAAGACTGTTCAGGTGCAGCGTCACACTGAACTGGAACTGCGCTTCACTGATCCGTCGACCCAGGAGCTGCACCCTGGTGTGCGCGAAACCATCCGCACCGGCGCCAATCTGTTTGTCGCCTATCCCGGCTACTCCGACTACCGGCACATTCCGGTGGTCGGCAAGGGCGTTACCTTCCAGTTGCCCGGTTCACCGGACCGTTGGGGGATGATGTGCGAGGCTGACCTGGAAGAAGTCTACCGCCGCCGCTCGCTGAGTTACGGGCTGATGAAGCCTTACCTGGCAACCATGGCAGGCCTGTTTGGCTGCAACTACCTGATCCAGCATTACAGCGGTCTTTCCCAGGGCCTGATTGACCTCTGCGAGATGTCGAGCATGTTGGCTGCGGCGTTGTTGTTCCGTTCATTGGGCCCTAGGCGCCTGGCGGCACGCCTGAATGAAATGACCGGCGTCATCAGAACCATCGCCGAAGGCGAGGGCAACCTGCGCCAGCGCCTCGACTCGTCGCGCATGGCCAACGATGAGACCGGTGACATGGGGCGCTGGATCAACAGTTTCATCGACCATCTGGACGCCGTCGTCGGGCAGGTGATCAAGGCCAGCCACAGTGTCGGCAAGACCAATCAGCTGATGCTGGGGCGTAGCCAGGCGGCCAGTCTCACCTCTGAAGAAGTTGCCCAGGCGGTGCACAGCATGATGATCATCGTCGAAGACCAGTTGGGCGAGATCCAGCAGGCTTCGGCCAGTGCCGAGCAGATGAAACAGGCCATGGATGAAGTGGTCACCCGCGCCCGAGAGCAGTTTCTGGCGGTTCAGAAGGGCACTCAGTCGATTCGCAATGTCGTCGAGCGCTCGTCCTCCAGCGTCCAGTTGCTCGACAGCCGCATGGGTGAGATTGGCACCATCACCGGACTGATCAGCGATATCACCAACCAGACCAACCTATTGGCGCTGAACGCGGCGATCGAGGCGGCGCGCGCCGGTGAGCATGGCCGCGGATTTGCCGTGGTCGCCGATGAAGTTCGCACCTTGGCGTCACGTACCTCGAAGGCAGCCGACGATATCCGGCAGATGGTCGAAGGGCTGCAACGCGAAACGCAGCAGGCGGTTGGTTTTATGGAGGATGGGGTCAAGGATGTCGACAACAGCCTGCGCCTGGCTGAAGAGGCGTCTTCGGAAAACGTGCAACTGCACCAGGCCGTGGAAAACATGTTCGCGATCATTCAGCAACTGAATCAGCGCAGCCTGGACTACGGCAAGACCATCAAGCAGGTCGATCAGTCGTCTGCGCAAATGCGCCAGACCGTCACCGTGCTGCAGACCAGCGCGGAAACCGTCAGGCTCGATGCCAACAAGCTGCAGAAGCTGGTAGGGCTGTTTGAGGTAAGTAGCAATGCCCGGCAACGGGATGCGGCCTAGAGTGTGCCCGTTGTGCTGATACCTTGCGGGGTGTTTGTCTTGCGATAGCCGAGCTCTTCGCTGATCTTCAGTGCGCAGTGCATCAGCAACTCGGTAAAGCGTGCCTGCGTGCCGGCCGGGTCCATGATCGCATCGGGGCCGGACAGGTTGATTGCTGCGCTGATACGCCCGGTGTGATCGCGTACGCCGGTGGCGATAGCCGTCGAATAGTCCGAGCGATGGACGACCCATTGCCGCTCGCGGTCCACGGCTGTGAGCTGCTCCAGTTCCGGCAGGGTGCGCGGCGCTGGTGCCGGGTAGTCATCAAGGCGCACATGCTGGTACAGCAGGCGCAGTTGCGCGGTGCTCAGGTCGCTTAGCAGCACGCGACCCATCGCGGTGCAATGGCAGGCGATACGTGTGCCAATCGGGATGTTCACTGATAAGCGTTGGGCGGCAAAGGCTCGGTAGAGGTACAGGCTGTCGGTGCCTTCCCGGGTGCTCAAGTGGCATGAAAGGGACGTGCTGTCACGCAGTGCATTGAGGTGCGGCATGGCGATTTCGACAATGTCGCGGCTGGCCAGGTAGCTGAAACCCGTGGAGATGACCTGGGCGCCCAGTTCATAGTGATTGTTGTATTTTTTCAGGTAGCCCATGTCGGTTAGCGTATAGAGAATGCGGTAGATCGCCGAATTGCTTACGCCAAGCTGTTCGGCAATGTCGTTGATACCCAGCGAGCGGGTGTGAGCGTCGAACAACCCCAGCACACTGAGCCCACGTTGCAGCGCTGGTACGCTGTAGTCGGTTTCCTTTTCAAGGCTTGGCATCATCAGCTCCAGTGGTGTTGCGCGTCGGGTAGCCGGGTCGGCCAGCGGTGGCGACCCGGGCGTTGTACCTCGTTCAAGCCCGTGTGCGGCTTAATCCATCAACACTTCAGGCGCCAGCAAGGCACCGTTGAACTCACTCATGGCGTCCAGCACGGCATCTTTGAAGTAGGCCAGCGAGGCGCGATCACACAGCAGTTGGAAACAGGGCAGGCCGACGGGGCCCAGGTTGATCACGATGACGTTGATCCGCGCCGCCGAGGTCTGCGCCACTGCACCGACGGGAAACACCTCGGGCCGCAGGTCGACCCCGCAGAGCTTGGCCATGACCTCGCTGATGCAGGCGCCGCTCAGTTGCAGCCAGGCGTGGCTGTCCTGGCGTGGCAGCAGGTAGTTGGCGTTGTGGTCCAGCTCCCAGCTGACTTCTTCATCGGCAATGCGTTGACCCTGGTCGGCCAGGCCACCGAGCAGCAGGTACTCGGTCTGGGACAGGCGCGCGACCTGGCTGCCGTCGGCCTGGAGGACGGCGCGGTTGGGCGCTTCGGGCAGCTCGAAACCGCGTACACGCAAGTAGTCGGCGCTGTGCGTGCCACGAAAGCCGATGCGGGGCAGCGCGGTCAGGTCAATCAAGGCGCACTGCTGCAGGGCGCCAACATCGAGTAAGGGCTGTGCGTGCAGGTTAGACATGGCTCAGAGCTCCTGGCGCTGGTTGGCGGGGTCGAAGAACGGCAACTGCACCACTGTGGCTTGAACCACCTGGCCGCCGTCGACGCGGATGGGAATCTGTTGCCCTGGTGTGCTTTGCTCGGGTGCGGCATAGGCCAGGCCGATGATCTGCCCCAGGGTCTGCGAGTGTTCGCACGAGGTGACGTTGCCGCTGATGTCGGGGCCGTTCAGCACCAAGTGGCCTTCCAGTGGTTTAGGGCTGCCCTTGGGCAGGGTGAAACCGACCAGTTTGCGTTTTGCCGGTTGTGCTTGAAGGATGTCCAGTGAACGGCGGCCCACGAAGAATGGCTTGGTCCGGTTGATCGCCCAACCCATGTCGATCTCGTCGGGATGGGTCATGCCGTCGGTGTCCTGGCTGATGATCACATGGCCTTTTTCCAGGCGCAGCAGGCGCTGCGCCTCGACGCCGAAGGGACGGATGTCGTAGTCCTTGCCGGCATTCATCAGAGCCTGCCAGAGGGCCGCGCCATGGCGCGACGGCACGTGAATCTCGTAGCCCAGTTCACCGACGAAGCCGACCCGCAGCACGCGGGCCTTGATGCCGGCGACTGTGCCCTGGCGCACCCCCAGGTAAGGGAAGCCCGTGCTGGACAGGTCAATGTCGGTGCAGAGCGTTTGCAATACCTTGCGCGCATCCGGCCCAGCCAGGTTCACGGCCGACAGGGCTGCAGTGACGTTGGCAATATCGACGTTCAGGCGCCATTGGGCGTTCCACTTGAGCATCTGCTGGTAGATGCGATCGACGCCGCTGGTGGTGGCGGTGACGTAGAAGTGCTGCTCGGCGAAGCGTGCGCAGACACCATCGTCAATCACCACCCCTTGCTCGTTGGTCATCAGTGCATAGCGTGAGCGGCCCACCGGTTGCTTGAGGAAGGCAAAGGTGTAGAGGCGGTTGAGCAACTCGCCGGCGTCCGGCCCGCGCACATCCAGGCCACCGAGCGTGGACACATCGATCAGGCCGACTTTGGTGCGTACGTGCAGTGCCTCTTCCTGCATGCACCGCTCGCGTTCGCTGGCCTTGCCGTAGTAGGCAGGGCGTTGCCAGATGCCGGCAGGCATCATCTTCGCGCCGGCAGCCAGATGTTGTGCGTGCATGGGCGTTTGCCTGAAGGGGTCGAACGCCCGTCCGGCGACGTGGGCCAGTTTTTCTGCCTCGAAGGGTGGGCGGGCAGTGGTTATTCCGGTTTCACTGATGCTGCGCTGTGTCGAAGCCGCGACCAGGCGAGCCGTGGGCAACGCCGAGTGACGGCCCTGGGACGGGCCCATGCCGACGGTGGAGTAACGTTTGACCAGTTGGATATCGCGGTAGCCGATCCGGGTTGCGTTGATGATGTCATTGACCTGCAGGTCTTCGTCGAAATCGACAAAGTCCTTGCCCTTGGGATGAGGGAAGATCGGCCAAGGGAAGTTGACCCGCGCTTCGGCCTTGAACGATTGCTGCGCTGGGTAGGGTAATGCCAACGCAGCCAGGGCCGTGGCGGTGGCATTGGTGGCATCGGCCAGGACGTTGTCCAGGGTATGCCGGCCATTGGCGGAACCCGCTACGCCGAGGTTGTTCGGCAGGCCGCTCAAGGTGAACTCTGCCGATGCGTCGTTGTAGGCCAGCTTGCCGCCAGCCTGACAAAGCAACTGATACACCGGCATGTAGCCGCCGGACATGCACAGCAGGTCGCAGTCCAGGGTCAAGGCCTGGCTGGCCACCTGGCCCTGGCCGGTGATACTGCGCAGTTCGACGCCAGTAATGTGGCGCATGCCTTTGCTGTGCAGGGCTTCGTAGACGGTCGTGGCAAGGTGGCAGCGGATACTGCGTTGCTCCAGCGCGACCAGCAGATCGCGATTGCCCGGACCACTTCGCAGGTCCACCAGTGCGGCAACTTCAACGCCTTGCTCATACAGGTCGAGGGCGGCCAGGTAGCCGTCGTCGTTGCCGGTGAGCACCACGGCGCGTTTGCCGGGTTTCACGGCATACAGTTTCATCAGGCGCTGGGCTGCACTGGTCAGCATTACACCCGGCAGGTCGTTGTTGCGGAAGATGACGGGCTGGTCGAATGAGCCGCTGCAGATCATGCACTGGCTGGCGCGGACCTTGTACAGGCGCTTGCCTTGAATCACGGGCAGATAGTTGTCGGCAAACCAGCCGTTGCAGGTTGCCTGGGTAAGGATGCGGATGTTGGCATGCTGTTGGACCGCCTCGATCAACTGGTTGCGCAGGGTGTTGGCGCGTCGGTTGTCGATGTCGAAACGGGCATAGTTCAGCGAGCCGCCGAGAATCGATTGTTGTTCAACCAGCAACACCTTGGCACCGGCATTGGCGGCGGTCAGGGCGGCTTGCAGGCCGGCCGGGCCTGCACCGATCACCGCAAGGTCGGCGAACAGGTAGGCCTTGTCGTAGTACTCGGGCTTGAAGTCGAGGTCGAGTACGCCAAGGCCGGCCTTTTTGCGGATGATCGGCTCCCAGACTTTCCACATGCCCTTGGGCTTGTAGAACGAACGGTAGTAGAACCCCACCGGCATGAACCTGGAGAACTTGCCCAGGTAGGCGTCCTTGTCGTGCTCCAGCGAGCCGTTGAAGTTTTGCCCGCTGGCTTCAAGGCCTTGCGTCAACGGCTGGCAGTCGGCCAGGACATTGGGCTCGTGGGGCAACTGGATCAGGCTGTTGGCATCTTGCCCGGCCATGCTCAGTGGGCCGCGTGGGCGGTGGTACTTGAACGAGCGTGACAGCAGAAAACGGCCGTTGGCGAGCAAGGCGCTGGCGATGCTGTCACCCTGCAGGCCCTGATAGGCGGTGCCATCAAAGCTGAAGGTGAGCGGCTGATTGCGATCGATCAGCAGGCCCATGGGGGCCGGAAGGCGATTGGGGAGGCTCATCCTGCGATCTCCTGCGGTTGCGCGGCAGTGAACTCAACCCGCGTGCTGAACAGTTCCCGTGGGTCGAAGGTCCGGATGATCTCGTCAGTGACGGTGTGGCGTTCAGCCAGGAACCAGTAGCTGGAGGGGCTGTGCATCCACCATTCACGAACCACGCCGAGGGTGTCTTCGCTGTTGAAGACATAGGCCGCCCATTCACTGTCGCTGCAGGTGCTTGGGTTCGGCATTGGCTTGAACTCGCCACCGTAGGTGAACTCGCTGATGTTGCGAGGCCCATTGAGCGGGCAAATCATGACTTTCATCTCACGCTCTCCTGTTAGTGGCTGGCTGCCGTGGCGCCCATTTCGTTGACTTGGGCAAAGGTCGAGAAACGCTCCAGGCTGAACGGTTTGATCAGGTCCGGTACCTTGCCGCCACTGGCGACCAGCTCGGCCATGGTCTTGCCGCAGATGGGCGTGGACTTGAAACCCCAGGTGCCCCAGCCGGCGTCCAGGTAATAGTTCTTCACCGGGGACAACCCCATGATCGGGCTGTAGTCCGGGGTCATGTCGGTGATTCCGGCCCATTGGCGCATCAGTTTGGCGTTGGCCAGGAACGGGAACATTTCGATGGCGTGGGCCAGCAGGCTTTCCTTGAGGTCGAGCGTCGAGCGGGTGTTGAACAGGGGATAAGGGTCCGAGCCACCCCCAAACACCACTTCGCCACGACCGGTCTGCTGCACGTAGCAGTGCAGGGCCGAAGAGCTCACCAACGGATCAAGGAAGGGCTTGAACGGCTGAGTGACCATCGCTTGCAGGGGAAAGGTCTGGATGGGCGAGCGAATACCGGCCTTTTTCATCATCTGCGAGCTCATGCCCGCCACGGCTTGCACGACGCAGCCACAGCGCACCGTGCCGCGGTTGGTTTTCACCGCGCTGATCGTGCCGTTTTCGATGACCAGTTCCTGGACTTCGGTCAACTGATGGATTTCCACTCCCCGTTTGGCTGCCTGCTTGGCGTAGCCCCAGGCCACCGCATCGTGACGCGCTGTCGCACCGTCGATGTGCCAGAGGCCGGCCAGTACCGGCAGGTGCCCTGGGTCCAGGTTCAAGGTAGGCACCAGTTCGCGGATCTGCTGGCGATCAATCATTTCGGTTCGCCCGCCGAAGTGCTTGTTCACCTCGGCACGCTGGCGGAATGCACGCACGGTGGCGTCGGTGTGGGCCAGGGTCAGTTGGCCGCGTTCCGAATACATGATGTTGAAGTCAAATTCGTTGGACAGGCCCTGGAACATCTTGACCGACTCGGCGTAGAACTTGACGCCCTCGCTGGTCAGGTAGTTGGAGCGAATCACGGCGGTGTTGCGAGCGGTGTTGCCACCGCCCAGGTATGACTTTTCCAGTACGGCAATGTTGTTGATGCCGTGGTATCGGGAAAGGTAATACGCCGTTGCCAGTCCATGACCGCCGCCGCCGATGATGACCACGTCGTAGGCAGGCTTGAGGGCTTTTGGGGCCGGCAAGTCGACCTCCACCGGGTACTCCGAACTCAGCCCGTATTTCAGTAGGTTGAAAGGCATACGGCCTCCGACTGGCTGCGTTGGGCTTGCTGCCGGGCAGCGATCACGGTGTTTTTCATCAAGAAGGCGATGGTCATTGGGCCCACACCGCCAGGCACCGGCGTAATCGCGGCAACCTTGGGCAGGGCACTGTCAAAATCGACATCGCCGACCAGTCGGCTGCGACCGTGGTCATCAATGCGGTTGATGCCGACATCAATGACCACGGCGCCCTCCTTGAGCCACGAACCATCGATGAGCCGTGGTCGCCCGACGGCGGCGATGACAATGTCGGCGAGCTGGCACAAGGCTTTGGCGTCGGCACTGCGCGAGTGAACCACGGTCACCGAGCAATGGGCCTTGAGCAGCAGGGCGGCCATGGGCTTGCCGACGATGTTCGAGCGACCGATTACCACGGCGTGTTTGCCACTCAGGTCGCCAAGGACCTGCTCAAGCAGGTACAGGCAGCCGCTGGGCGTGCAAGGTGTCAGCACGTCGCGGCCCTGGCTCAGGCCACCGACGTTCTCGCTGTGAAAGCCGTCGACGTCCTTGCTCGGCGCAATGGCTTGCAGGGCCCGGGTTTCCTCGATGTGTGGCGGCAATGGCAGTTGCAGGAGCAAACCATGTACCTGCGGGTCGTCGTTGAGCTTGCCGATCAATGCCAACAGCTCGGTTTCGCCGGTGGTGGCGGGTAGTCGGTACTCCAGCGAGCGGATACCGGCTTCCTCTGCCCGCAGGATTTTGTTGCGTACATAGACTTGGCTGGCCGGGTCCTCGCCTACCAGGATCACCGCCAGTGCCGGTTCAATACCGTCGGCTTTCAGCGTTCGGACGTCTTCGCGCACCTGTTGCAGCACCTGTGCGGCAGCGGCCTTGCCATCAATCAGTTTCAGCGGGCTCATCGGAAGATCACCGTTCTGTCGTTGTTAAGGAAAACCCGGTGTTCCAGGTGGTATTTCACCGCCTTGGAGAGGGCGACGGTTTCGGTGTCCCGTCCGGTGGCGACCAGGTCGTCGGGCTGGTAGACATGGTCGACCCGCTGGACCTCCTGCTCGATGATCGGGCCTTCATCCAGATCGCTGGTGACGTAGTGGGCGGTTGCACCGATCAGCTTTACCCCGCGTTGGTAGGCCTGGTGGTAAGGCTTGGCACCTTTGAAGCCGGGCAGGAACGAGTGGTGGATATTGATTGCCCGGCCCGACAGTTGCCGGCACAGGTCGTCGGAGAGGACCTGCATGTAGCGGGCGAGTACCACCAGATCGGTACGGGTTTCATCAATGACCTTCATCAACTCGGCTTCCTGCTGCGCCTTGGTGTCCTTGGTCACTGGCAGGTAGATGAAGCGAATGCCTTCTCGTTCGGCCATCGGCCGCAGGTCCAGATGGTTCGAGACGATGGCCGTGATGGTCATGTCCATCTCGCCCTTGTGGTAGCGGTAGAGCAGGTCGGTCAGGCAATGGTCGAATTTGCTGACCATCAGCAGCACGCGCATTGGTTCACGGCTATCGAAGAGCTCCCAGTGCATGTCGAAGCCGTCGGCGACGACCTGGAACGCGTGCTTGAGCTGGTCAATGTCGCCGTCGTGGCCGTCGTTGAAGCGAAACACCGCCCGCATGAAGAATTTGCCGCTGAACTCATCGTCAAACTGTGCCATTTCTCCGATGTAGCAGCCGTTTTCCGCGAGGTAGGAGGTAACGGCGGCGACGATGCCTGACGTCGCCGGGCAGCTGATCTTGAGAATGAACGGGTTCTTTTCGTGTTGCA
Source organism: Pseudomonas sp. TE3910 (assembly GCF_056279025.1). Classification (NCBI taxonomy): domain Bacteria; kingdom Pseudomonadati; phylum Pseudomonadota; class Gammaproteobacteria; order Pseudomonadales; family Pseudomonadaceae; genus Pseudomonas; species Pseudomonas sp. TE3910. The sequence continues at coordinate 1,480,616 of NZ_JBWBQN010000001.1, read as the reverse complement.
TGGCTGGTCCTCGGAAAGATGGCGGCAGGTCATCGCAGAGCGGAAAAGTTCATCGGTGAAATCGTTTTTTGCGGGCCAATAAAAATCACCCTTGGGAATAAAATATTCCTGTGGGTGCTTTTATAGGTGAAGGAGGGCCGTAGCGTCCAGTGGTTTCTGGAAACTTTTTTTACTTACAGGAATTTTTTTGGTGGGCGGGCGAGGTCAGGCGGGTGCGATGAGGGCGTCATCGCCGGCCCGCCGAGGCCCTGCGCAGGAGCGGGTTTTACTTGCGTGCTGCTTACTCGTTCTGGTTGCCGTAGTTCATGATCGACAGCAGGCGAATCGGCACCTGCACCAGTTGCTCCGGCCCGTGGGGAACCTCCCCGTCGAAGGTCAGGCTGTCGCCGGCTTCCATGCGGTACAGCTGATTGCCATGCCGGTAGATCAGTTCACCTTCAAGTAGGTGGAGAAACTCGGTACCGGGGTGGGAGAAGGTCGGGAACTCTTCGCTGGCGTCATCCATGCTCACCATGTAGGCCTCGAAGTTCTTCTTTGGCCCACGGGTATGGTTGAGCAGGTGGTAGGTGTGGCCTTTCTCGGTACCTCGCCTGACCACTTCAAGGCCTTCACCAGCCTTGACCAGTAGCGCGCTGCTGCCTTGCTGATCGTACTGGCTGAACAGTTTCGACATGGGCATGCCCAGCACGTCGCAGAGACGGCTGAGGGTATCGAGGCTGGTGGATACCTGCGCGTTTTCGATCTTGCTCAGCATGCCCTGGCTGATACCGGCGATACGGGCGACGTCGGCCAGTTTCAGTTCCTGGGCCTGGCGCTGACGTTTGATTTGCATGCCCAGGTACTGCTCGAGCTTCAGGCGGGGTTGCGTTTCATCGGTCATCGTTATCACAGCCTGCACTATTTCTTTTCAATAATTTTATATTCGCACCAGGAATGTGCGATGTACACCCCTGTCGAGCCTGTCCACCCTCGATTATTCGCGGTGGGAAAGCAAGTTTCCCATATAGACAGCAGCAACGCTCCCCTTCGCGCATTCAGGTCAGTGGTATCCCAGAGTTGGCAAGCTGATTGCATTCCTATTGGGAAAGTAACTTTCCTGATTGGAATAATGTGGTTGTCAGGGAAGTCAGGCGTTTCAACCTTCCACAACGCTTTGCCTTTCACGAGGAGTGAGATCCATGTTGCCACCAGATACCCAGCATTTGATCGAGAAGCATGGGATCAAGTACGTGCTGGCTCAGTTCGTTGACATTCACGGTTCGGCGAAGACCAAATCAGTGCCGGTTTCTGGCCTGAAAATGGTTGCCGAAGACGGTGCGGGCTTCGCGGGATTCGCCATCTGCGGCATGGGCATGGAGCCGCATGGCCCGGACTTCATGGCCCGGGGCGATCTGTCGACGCTAACGCCGGTTCCGTGGCAGCCAGGCTACGGTCGTATCGTGTGCATCGGTCATGTCGATGGCAAGCCCCATCCCTATGACAGCCGTTATGTCTTGCAGCAGCAGATCAAACGCCTGAGCGATAAGGGCTGGACGCTCAACACCGGGCTGGAGCCAGAGTTCAACCTGATGCGTCGCGATGAGCAGGGGCGTCTGCAGCTGGTGGACAGCAGCGATACCCTGGACAAGCCCTGCTACGACTACAAGGGGCTATCGCGTTCGCGGGTGTTCCTTGAGCGCCTGACCGAAGCCTTGCAGCCGGTGGGTTTTGACATTTACCAGATTGACCATGAAGACGCCAACGGTCAGTTCGAGATCAACTACACCTACAGTGAAGCCATGGAGTCCGCGGACCGCTTCACCTTCTTCCGCATGGCGGCGGGTGAAATTGCCAACGACCTGGGCATGATCTGCTCGTTCATGCCCAAGCCCGACCCGAAGCGGGCCGGCAACGGGATGCACTTTCACTTGTCGATCGCCAGTGCCGAAAACAAGAACCTGTTCCACGATGCCAGTGATCCAAGCGGCATGGGCTTGTCGAAGCTGGCTTATCACTTTGCTGCCGGCCTTTTGGCGCACGGCCCTGCGCTGTGTGCCTTTGCAGCACCCACGGTCAACTCCTACAAGCGCCTGGTGGTTGGTCAATCGCTGTCTGGCGCAACCTGGGCGCCGGCGTTCATCGCCTTTGGTGCCAACAACCGATCTGCGATGGTTCGTGTGCCGTACGGTCGCCTGGAGTTTCGCTTGCCCGATGCGGGCTGCAACCCGTACCTGGTGAGCGCGGCAATCATCGCTGCGGGCCTGGACGGCATCGACCGCAAGCTCGAAATCGACAAGGTCTGCAACGAGAACCTCTACAAGCTCAGCCTTGAAGAGATCGCCGCACGTGGCATCAAGACCTTGCCGCAATCACTCAAGGAAGCCTGTGATGCCCTGGAGGCCGACCCCCTGTTCGCCGAGGTCATGGGGCCGGAGATCGTGGGCGAGTTCATCCGCCTCAAGCGCATGGAGTGGGTGGAATACAGCCGCCATGTGAGCGACTGGGAGATCCAGCGCTACACCGAGTTTTTCTGATTCGTTAATCAACCGTTCCTGACGCCCGGTGAGTGGGGAGGGCGTCTTCTGCCCTGGAGTTTCTAATATGTGTGGAATTGTGGGTCTTTACCTGAAAAACCCCAAGCTTGAATCCCAGTTGGGCAAGCTGTTTGAACCCATGCTCGAGGCCATGACGGATCGTGGTCCGGACAGTGCCGGTTTTGCCATCTACGGTGATGAAGTGGCGGATGGCTGGGTCAAGCTGACCCTGCAGGCGACCACCGAGGGCTATGACTTCAAGGCCTTGGTTGCAGCCGTCGAGGCCCGCCTGGGCTGCGCGCTGGACTGGTTTCAGAATGCCAGCGCCATTGTCCTGAAAGTACAGGCGGACGAAGCCGCGGTGCGGGCCGTGTTGGCCGAGTTGGCGCCAAGCGTGCGCATCATGAGCGCCGGGCAGAGCATCGAGATTCTCAAAGGCATGGGTTTGCCCAAAGAAATCTCTGAGCGTTTCGGCCTGGCTAGCATGAAAGGCAGCCACATCATCGGTCACACCCGCATGGCCACTGAAAGCGCGGTGACCATGGAAGGCAGTCACCCGTTCTCCACCGGCGCCGACCTGTGCCTGGTGCATAACGGCTCGCTTTCCAACCACTCGCGCCTGCGCCAGAACCTGCGCCGCGAAGGTATCACCTTTGAAACCGAGAACGACACTGAAGTGGCCGCCGGTTACCTGACCTGGCGCCTGCAGCAGGGCGACACGCTCAAGCAAGCGCTGGACAAGTCGCTGGAAGAGCTCGATGGCTTCTTCACCTTTGCGATCGGCACACGCAACGGCTTTGCCGTGATTCGCGATCCGATTGCCTGCAAGCCGGCGATCCTCGCCGAGACTGACGACTACGTTGCCATGGCCTCGGAGTATCAGGCGTTGTCCAGCCTGCCAGGTATCGAGAACGCCAAGGTCTGGGAACCGGTCCCGGCCACCATGTACATCTGGGAACGCGAGTCGGCTTAAGGAGCACGCACATGAAAACTATCGATTTGTCCAACGCCTCTGTGCGTGATCTGAACCAGGCCCTGCATGACCAGGCCAAGCATGTGGATGACCGCGAATGGGTCGTGACTCACCCTAACGGTGCGCACAACCTGGCGGTCGGGGTCAACCAGGAGGTCTCTATCGATATTCAGGGCCACGCCGGTTACTACTGCGCAGGCATGAACCAGAAAGCCTCGGTCACCGTGCATGGCAACGTCGGTGTCGGTTGCGCCGAGAACATGATGTCGGGGTATGTGCGGGTCAAGGGCAGCGCCTCGCAAGCGGCAGGCGCCACCGCACATGGCGGCCTGCTGGTGATCGAGGGGGATGCCGGTGCGCGTTGCGGCATTTCCATGAAAGGCATCGACATCGTGGTCGGCGGCAGCATCGGCCACATGAGCTGCTTCATGGGGCAGGCGGGTCGTCTGGTGGTGTGTGGCGATGCCGGCGATGCGCTGGGCGACTCGCTGTACGAAACCCGCATCTATGTCAAAGGCAAGGTCGAGTCGCTGGGTTCGGACTGCATTGCCAAGGAAATGCGTGCCGAGCACCTGGAAGAGCTGCAGCAGTTGCTAGATCGCGCTGGCCTCAATGAAAAGGCCGCTGACTTCAAGCGTTATGGCTCAGCCCGCCAGCTGTACAACTTCAAAGTCGACAACGCCTCCGCGTACTGATCCAGGAGAACCACAATGAGCGAAAAGACCCCTCCAGTGCTGCGCGAGTCCGCCACCTTCGACCGCCTGGCCATTCAGGAAATCCAGCGTGCCGCCGAAACCGGCATCTACGACATCCGCGGCGGTGGCACCAAGCGCAAGCTGCCGCATTTTGATGACCTGCTGCTACTCGGTGCCAGCGTTTCGCGGTATCCGTTGGAAGGCTACCGCGAGAAGTGCGGCACTGATGTTGTGCTCGGCAACCGTTTTGCCAAGAAACCGATTCACCTGAAAATTCCCGTGACCATTGCCGGGATGAGCTTCGGCGCCTTGTCGGCCAACGCCAAGGAAGCGTTGGGCCGTGGCGCGACCATTGCCGGTACCAGCACCACCACCGGCGACGGCGGCATGACCCCGGAAGAGCGTGGCCAGTCGCAGCACCTTGTGTATCAGTACCTGCCATCGCGCTATGGCATGAACCCGGACGATCTGCGCAAGGCCGATGCCATCGAGATCGTTTTGGGGCAGGGCGCCAAGCCGGGTGGTGGCGGCATGCTGCTGGGCATGAAGGTGACCGAGCGGGTAGCGGGTATGCGCACCCTGCCAATTGGTGTCGATCAGCGCAGTGCCTGCCGCCACCCGGACTGGACCGGACCGGACGATCTGGCGATCAAGATCGCCGAGATCCGTGAAATCACCGACTGGGAAAAGCCCATCTACGTGAAAATCGGTGCCAGCCGTCCTTATTACGACGTCAAGCTGGCGGTCAAGGCCGGGGCTGATGTGATTGTCCTCGACGGTATGCAGGGCGGCACGGCGGCGACCCAGGAAGTGTTTATCGAGCACGTGGGCATTCCGATCCTGCCGGCCATCCCGCAAGCGGTACAGGCTTTGCAGGAGATGGGCATGCACCGCAAGGTTCAGTTGATCGTCTCTGGTGGTATCCGCAACGGCGCCGATGTTGCCAAGGCCATGGCGTTGGGCGCGGATGCTGTTGCGATCGGCACTGCGGCGCTGATTGCGCTGGGTGACAACCACCCGCGTCTGGATGAGGAACTGAAGAAAATCGGCTCGGCCGCAGGCTTCTACGACGACTGGCAGAACGGTCGTGATCCGGCTGGGATCACGACCCAGGACCCGGAACTGTCGAAGCGCCTGGACCCTGTTGAAGGTGGGCGTCGTCTGGCCAATTACTTGCGGGTGTTGGTGCTTGAGGCGCAAACCATGGCGCGCGCCTGCGGCAAGTCGCACCTGCACAACCTCGATCCTGAGGACCTGGTGGCCTTGACGGTGGAGGCGGCTGCGATGGCACGGGTGCCGCTGGCAGGCACCCATTGGATACCTGGCCAACAGTACTGAGCCAGCGCTGTAAACGCAGCACCCCTCCCCGGAGGGGTGTTGTGCATGCCTAGAGGCTTATAAAAGCCCGTCTATCAGTGTCTTTTTACGTGCTGCCAGCAAACCCTTTTTTTGCAGGAGCTTCGAAAATGGTCAAGCGCTTTTCTGGCAATCTCCTCTTGAGCCTGATGGCATTGGGCGCGGTTGTGCCGCTGGCCCAGGCCGCTGATGCACCGACACTCAATACCGGCAGTACCGCCTGGATGATCAGTGCGGCAGTGCTGGTGATGTTCATGTGCCTGCCGGGGCTGGCGCTTTTCTACGGTGGCCTGGTGCGGGCGAAGAACATGCTTTCGCTGTTTACCCAGTGTTTTGGTATCGCCGGTCTGGTGGGCGTGCTGTGGGTGATCTATGGCTACAGTATGGTGGTCGATACCACTGGGATGGTTGAAGGGGAGGTGACCTTCAACAGCTTTGTCGGTGGTCTGAGCCGCGCGATGTTGGCTGGCATGACGCCTGACAGCCTGGTGGGTGAAATTCCCGAGGGCGTCTACGTCACCTTCCAGATGACGTTCGCCATCATTACCCCGGCGTTGATCGCGGGTGCTTTCGCCGAGCGCATGAAGTTCTCGGCGGCGCTGTTGTTCATGGCCTTGTGGTTCACCCTGGTGTACGCGCCAGTGGCGCATATGGTCTGGGGTGGGGCGGGAGCGTTGATGCACAACTGGGGGGTGCTGGATTACGCCGGCGGAACAGCGGTGCACATCAATGCCGGGGTGGCAGCGCTCGCTGCGTGCTTGATGCTCGGCAAACGCAAAGGCTATGCCAATACGCCGATGCCAGCGCATAACCTGAGCCTGACCATGGTTGGTGCGGCCATGCTCTGGGTCGGTTGGTTCGGCTTCAATATCGGTTCGGGTGGTGGCCTTGGCGGTGTCTCCGGGATTGTCATGCTTAACACCCAACTGGCGGCGTGCGCCGGCATCCTCGGCTGGATGTTCACCGAATGGTTCAAGGTCGGTAAACCCAGTGCGTTGGGCCTGGCCAGCGGTGCCTTGGCCGGCTTGGTCGGTATTACCCCGGCATGTGCCTACGTGGGGGTTGGCGGGGCATTGGCCATCGGCGTGTTGTGCGGCGTGCTCTGTTACTTGAGCGTCACCGTGCTGAAACGGCGCCTGGGTTATGACGACAGCCTCGACGTGTTTGGCCTGCATGGTATCGGCGGCATCATTGGCGCGCTGCTGACCGGTGTGTTTTGCGTACCGTCCATGGGTGGGCTGGTTGAGGGCGTGAGCATGGGCGCGCAGGTGTGGGCGCAGGTTCAGGGTGTTTTGATGACCACGGTTTACTGCTTTGTGGTCAGCTGGCTCATTCTGAAAGTGGTGAATGCGCTGACGGGCTTGCGTGCCGATGAGTCGGTAGAGGAGATGGGGCTGGACCTCGCCGAGCACAACGAGCGGGCGTACAACCATTGAGTTGTAGCAATTGAGTGCAAAAACGCCGGGGCATGCCCCGGCGTTTTTGTGACAGATGCCTGCGCTTCGCTTAGCTGAAGGCGGGTACCACGTGCTTGATGAACAGCTCCAGGGACTTCTTCTTCTCGGCATGCGGCAGGCTGTTGTCGCACCAGAAGCTGAACTCGTCCACGCCCAGTTCCTGGTAGTAGCGAATGCGCGCAATGATCTCTTCCGGGGTGCCGATCATGGTGTTCTTGCGGATGTTTTCCAGCTCGAACTCTGGGCGTTCGGCGAACTTTTCTTCCGGGCTTGGCTCAAGGAAACCATTGACCGGGGTTTGCTTGTTGCCGAACCAGGCATCGAAGGTGCGGTAGAAGCGCGAAATGGCCTGGGCACCGACTTTCCAGCCTTCAGGGTCATCAACGGCGTGTACATGGGTGTGGCGCAGTACCATCAGTTGCGGGCGTGGTACTTCGGGGTTGTTGTTCAAGGCAGTCTGGAACTTGTTCTTGAGGTCCAGGACTTCTTCATCGCCCTTCATCAGTGGCGTGACCATCACATTGCAACCGTTGGCGACTGCAAAGTTGTGCGAGTCTGGATCGCGGGCGGCAATCCACATGGGTGGCATGGGTTTCTGTACAGGTTTTGGCACGCTGGTGGAGGTCGGGAATTTCCAGATATCACCGTCGTGGGCGTAGTCACCCTGCCACAGGGCACGGACGACCGGGACCATTTCACGCAGGGCCTGACCACCGGAGGAGGCGGGCATGCCACCGGCCATGCGGTCGAATTCAAACTGGTAGGCACCACGGGCCAGGCCGACTTCCATCCGCCCGTTACTGATCACGTCCAGCAGCGCGCATTCACCCGCAACGCGCAAAGGGTGCCAGAACGGCGCAATGATCGTGCCTGCACCCAGGTGGATGGTGGTGGTCTTGGCCGCGAGGTAAGCCAGCAGCGGCATCGGGCTTGGCGAGATGGTGTATTCCATGGCGTGGTGTTCACCAATCCAGACGGTGCTGAAGCCGCCGGTTTCGGCCATGAGGGTCAGCTCGGTCAGGTCTTCGAACAACTGGCGATGGCTGACGCTTTCGTCCCAACGCTCCATGTGTACGAACAACGAAAATTTCATGACGCTTACCTCGGATCTTTTGTTGTGGGCCTGTCGACTGCAGGCCTGATATCAGGAAAGAGCGCTGTGCGCTGCCGGGTGGTGTCTGGCCGTTATCACCGGGTACCGAGTGGAACAGGAAGGCCCGGGTACTGAATTATTGGTATACCATAATACGGGATATCTGCAAGCGATTTGTCTTCTGTGCCCAGGCTCAAGCCAGTACTGGCAATGCGCCCATCTTTCCATTGCAGTACACCAGCGGCCCGTTGTCGCGCTGCGGCACAATCAGGTTCTTGACTGCGCCAACCATGATGGCGTGGTCGCCGCCTTCATACTCGCGCCACAGTTCACATTCGATGATGGCCGTGGCGTTACTCAACAGTGGGTTGCCCAGTTCGCTGAGGGTCCATTCGATCCCTTGCGCCTTGTCTTTACCCTTGCGGGCGAAGGCATAGGCTTCTTTTTGCTGGACGCCGGACAGCACATGGATGGCAAAGCGTTTGTTCTTGATCAGGACCGGGTAGGAGTCGGAACTGTAGTTGGGGCAGAACAGCACCAGTGCCGGGTCCATCGACAGCGAACTGAACGCGCTGGCAGTCAGGCCGACGACCTGGCCATCGTCGTCGAGGGTGGTGATGACGGTCACCCCGGACGGGAATGAACCCATGACTTGTTTGTAGAGGGTGGCATCGATCATTGGACTGTCCTCGAAGCAGCAGGAAGGATTGGGTCAGGCTTCAGGTATGATGGTATACCATAATATGATCTTTGCAACGCCTTTTACGTACAACACGACGAGTGTCACAAAGGCGCTTCAGGCCCCGTGTTCTCGGGGGTTTTGGCCATTAAAATCGGGCGTTCCACGGCACGAGGGCAGATCAGCTGCTCGGCAAAAGACCGGCTCAGTCTTGTTAAAAAGTTGGAATACCATAATATGGTGTTCATCTTGGGTGGCTCGCAGAGCCGCCCCGGTTTGGCTTTGTACAACGATAAAAACAGACAAACTCGAGTTGATGAACATGTCCCAGATGTCCAAACAAGACCCGTTGATCGAGAACCATACGGTCGACTACGTACCGCTTGCGGAGCGCCATGGGAAGGCGCGCGATCTTTTCACCCTGTGGTTCAGCACCAACATTGCGCCATTACCCATCGTGACCGGTGCGATGGTGGTTCAGGTGTTCCACCTCAACCTGTTCTGGGGAGTGATGGCGATCATCCTCGGGCACATGATCGGCGGCATCGTGATTGCCCTGGCGTCGGCGCAAGGCCCATGCATGGGGATTCCGCAGATGGTCCAGAGCCGTGGTCAATTCGGCCGCTACGGTGCATTACTGATCGTGTTCTTCACTGCAATCATCTACATCGGCTTTTTCATTTCCAACATCGTCCTGGCCGGAAAATCCATTACCGGCATCGCGCCTTCGGTGCCGGTACCGGCGAGCATTCTGATCGGGGCGTTGAGCGCTACGGCAATCGGCGTGATCGGCTACCGCTTTATCCATACCTTGAACCGTATCGGCACTTGGGTCATGGGCAGTGCCTTGCTGGCAGGTTTCGTCTATATCTTTGCCCACGATGTGCCTGCTGATTTCTTCAGCCGTGGCGGTTTCAACCTTTCTGGCTGGTTGGCCACGGTGTCACTGGGGATCATCTGGCAGATCAGCTTTTCGCCCTACACGTCGGATTACTCGCGCTACCTGCCCGCCGATATCGGCATTGCCCGACCGTTCCTGGCTACCTACCTGGGCGCGACACTGGGTACCATTCTGTCGTTCACCTTCGGTGTCGTCGCCGTGCTGGCCACGCCCGATGGTACTGAAGCCATGGCTGCTGTAAAGCAGGCCACGGGCGGGTTGGGGCCGATTTTGATGGTGCTGTTCCTGCTCAACATCATCAGCCACAACGCCCTGAATCTGTATGGCGCTGTGTTGTCGATCATCACCTCGATCCAGACCTTTGCCAGCCAGTGGACCCCAAGCATCAGGGTACGGGTAGTGTTGTCGACGCTGATCCTGGCGGGGTGCTGCGTGGTTGCGCTGGGTGCCTCGCCGAACTTCATTTCGCAGTTTATCGGCCTGGTTCTGGCGCTGCTGCTGGTGCTGGTGCCGTGGGCGTCGATCAACCTGATTGATTTCTACCTGATCAAGCGCGGCCAGTACGACATCAGCTCGATTTTCAGTGCCGACGGCGGCGTGTATGGGCGTTTCAATCTGCATGCGATTGTTGCGTACTTTATCGGTACCCTCGTGCAACTGCCGTTTGCCAATACTTCGCTGTATGTCGGGCCCTACGCCAACCTGGTGGAAGGCGCTGACTTGTCCTGGCTGGTCGGGCTGGCAGTGACCTGCCCGCTGTACTACTGCCTGGCTACCCGTAGCCAGCCTGCAGCACGCGGTGCCGTCAAACTGGGCTTTACCGACTGATCAAGCGCGTTACTGTCACTCGCCGTCGCCGAGCAACTGGGCTCACACCCAGGTTGCTCGGCGACGGCGTATTGCGTTTCAAGCGTCAGCCCCGCTGCGTCGACGACGAACCGATAATCCCCCCATCGAGTAATCGAACAAACACCGCTTACTGACCTGGCGTGCAGTGCTCAGGTTAGTGGCCGGGTTGCCTGCGCCCTGCGCCCTGCGCTTCGCTGCTGCTTTCGGGCATCACGCTTCATTCCCTTTCAGCGTTCATTCCTTTCAATTGATACAGGCGGATCGGCTCTGGAATACCTGGCTCGCGGACAGGCACGGTACCGACCCGCTGTATGGCTACGCTGGCGGTTAAGCGCGAAGTCTCGTGAGGATTAGCGAAGGCAGGAGAGGGTGTCGTGTTTTATGTAGCGTAGGAAAGGGGGGGCGATGCAGGCCGACTAGTACCGTCGGTAGGGGCGTTCCCGTGCAGGGCACGGGAACGTGGAGGGGAGTTAATGCGCGCCAGCGGCCTTGTTCAGGTCGCTTTCAGACCATTGGGTATACACGCAGGCATCACTGGTTGCCCAGCGTACCCGCACGGTGTCGCCAGCGGTGAGTGGCATGCCGGTGGCCGACAGGGCCTTGACGGTCATCGCCGTACCACCCGGTGTAACCACGCTGCAGGTTTGGCTTTCACCGAGGAAGAGCATTTCGCTGACCTTGGCCGAGACTTCGTTCCAGCCCGCAGCGAGTGGTTCCCGCTGGGCCTGCTCAACACTCAGGGCCAGTGCTTTCTCCGGCCGGATCATCAACAGCACGTCCTGGTCGAGTTGCAGGCCACCGGTCAGACGGATCGACAATGGCTGGCCTTCAAAGCTGGCCACCGCATTACCCTGGGCCTTGAGCTTGAGGAAGTTGGAGTTGCCAAGGAACGAGGCGACAAAGGCATTCGGTGGGTTCTGATAGAGGTCGTAGCCACTGCCCAGCCCAACGATCTTGCCGTGACTGAAAATCGCAATGCGCTGAGACAGGCGCATGGCTTCTTCCTGGTCGTGGGTGACATAAACGATGGTAATGCCCAGGCGACGGTGCAGTTGACGCAGTTCGTCCTGCAGGTCTTCGCGCAGTTTCTTGTCCAGGGCGCCGAGCGGCTCATCCATCAGCAGGATGCGTGGCTCGTAGACCAGCGCACGGGCAATCGCCACGCGCTGCTGCTGGCCACCGGAGAGTTGGGACGGGCGCCGATGGGCGAACTTCTCAAGTTGTACCAGCTTGAGCATGGCATCGACACGTTTGTCTCGTTCGCTGGCCGCCAATTTGCGGATGGCCAGGGGGAAACCGATGTTGTCGCGGACCGAAAGGTGCGGGAACAGTGAGTAGCGCTGGAACACCATGCCGATGTCGCGCTTGTGCGGCGGGACATTGACCAGCGATTGGCCATTGACCAGGATCTCGCCGCTGCTGGGTGTTTCGAACCCGGCAAGCATCGACAGGGTGGTGCTCTTTCCCGAGCCGCTGGAGCCGAGGAACGTGAGGAACTCACCGTCCTGAATGTCCAGCGAGATGTTGTCCACGGCGGCAAAGTCGCCGTAGTGCTTGTTCAGGTTGCGCAGGCTGACCAGGGGCTTGTCGCGCTGCTGTGCAGGATCTTTGATGACGGCACTCATGTCGTACTCCTAGGCGCTCAGGCGCTGATTTCATTGCGCCGGCGCAGCGCGGCGGCGATCACCATGACCAGTACCGACAGACCGATCAGCAGCGTCGAAGCGACGGCGATCACAGGTGTCAGGTCCTGACGCAGGGTGGTCCACATTTTCACGGGCAGGGTTTGCAGGGTCGGGCTGGCCATCATCACGCTGAGCACCACTTCGTCCCACGAGACCAGAAAGGCGAACAGTGCACCGGCAACCATGCCCGGGCGGATCGCCGGGAAGGTCACCTTGACCACCGCCTGCAGACGCGACGCCCCGCAGATCACCGCGGCGTCTTCGATAGACTGATCGAACAGCTTCAGTGAGTTGATGATCGAGATGATGGTAAAGGGCAGCGCGACGATCACATGGCTTACCACGAAGGCAAACAGGGTTCCGGTGTAGCCCAGTTTGAGGAACAGCGCATACACCGCCACGGCGATGATCACCAGTGGCACGATCATCGGCAGGGTGAACAGGCCATAGAGCATTTCCCGGCCAGGAAAGCGCCCGCGAACCAGGGCGAAGGCCGTCGGCAGGCCGAGTGCAACGGCGCAGATTGTCGTCAGCACCGCCACCTTCAGGCTGGCCAGTGCGGCGTTCATCCAGTCGGCATTGGAAAAGAACTGGCTATACCATTTCAGCGTCCAGCCCGGTGGTGGGAACACCAGCCACTGCGAAGAACCGAATGACAGCAGCACGATGAACACGATCGGCAGCAGCAGGAACAGCGCGATCAGGCCGGTGGTGAGGTACAGGCCCAGACGCATGCGCCGGCCCATGGCATTGGGAGTCAGGAGCATGATCGCTTACCTCGCGTTACTGGCACCAACCGGAGACTCCGGTTGAAGCTTCAGGTAGAAGTAGAACAGCACCAGGGTGATCACGATCAGCAGTGCGGCGCCGGCGCTGGCCAGGCCCCAGTTAAGGAACGATTGCACCTGCTGAATGATGAACTCGGGCAGCATCATGTTCTGCGCACCGCCCAGCAGCGCTGGCGTCACGTAGTAACCCAGGGACATCACGAACACCATCAGCCCGCCAGAGAACAGCCCCGGACGACACAGCGGCAAGAACACCCGGAAGAAGTTGGTCCAGGGGCTGGCGCCGCAGATTGAGCCGGCCTGCAGGATCATCGGGTCGATTGCCTGCATGGTGGCCTGCAGCGGCAGGACGATGAACGGGATCATGATGTAGCTCATGCCGATCACCACGCCGGTCAGGTTGTGCACCATTTCCAGCGGTTGATCGATGATGCCCAAGGCCATCAGCGCCTTGTTGATGACCCCGGACGCCTGCAGCAGCACCAGCCAGGAGTAGGTGCGCGCCAACAGGCTGGTCCACATCGACAGCAGGACGATGTTCAACACCCAGCGACCCCAACCGCGAGGTACCAGCGTGATCACCCAGGCCAGCGGAAAGCCCAGCAGTAGGCTGAACAGCGTGACCAGCCCGGCCACCGAGAACGTGTTCAGCAGCACCCGTGCATAGGCCGAGTTGGCGAACAGTTGTTCGTAGTTTCCCAGCCCTGGCGTGGGTTCCAGTACGCCACGCAGCAACAGGCCGATTAATGGCGCCAGGAAGAACAGGCCAAGGAACAGCAGGGCCGGTATCAGGTTGCCGACGCCCCGCCAGCGTTGGGCCAGGGTGGGGGATTGCTTCATGGTGACTGCCTTGCCAGTGGTCGAGCCTGCAGCGCCCTTGGCGCTGCTGCTCGGGTTAGCGTGACGGGACGCAGTGGCCGCCATTTTCATTTGACCAGCCATTCGTTCCACCGTGTCGCAATGGCAGGACCGTTCTTGGCCCAGTATGCGAAGTCGAGAGTGATCTGGTCCTTAGCGTAGGCAGTCGGCAGGTTGGGTGCCAGCACGGAGTCCAGGCGCGCGACGCTGTCGACGTTGACCGGCGCATAGGCGGTCAGGTTGGAAAAGTCGGCCTGGCCTTTGGCGCTGCTGGCATTGGCCAGGAACTTCATGGCCGCATCCTTGTTCTTGGAGCCTTTGGGGATTACCAGGAAATCGGCCATGACCAGGTTCTGTTTCCAGCTTACGCCCACGGGGGCGCCATCTTGCTGCAGGGCATAGATCCGGCCGTTCCAGAACTGCCCGAGGCTGGCTTCACCCGAGGCAAGCAGTTGCTGCGATTGCGCGCCGCCGCCCCACCAGACGATGTCTTTCTTGATGGTGTCGAGTTTTTTGAAGGCGCGGTCCAGGTCCAGCGGATAGAGCTTGTCGGCGGGCACGCCGTCAGCCAGCAGGGCCAGCTCAAGCACGCCAGGGCTTGGCCATTTGTACAGGGCACGTTTGCCGGGGTAGGTCTTGGTGTCGAACAGTGCGCTCCAATCGACTGGCTTGCTGGCGCCCAGCTTGCCTTCGTTGTAGCCCAGCACGAAGGAGAAGAAGAACGAGCCGACGCCGTGATCGGAGACAAAACGCGGGTCGATCTTGTCGCGCTGAATCGTGTTGAAGTCCAGTGGCTCGAGCAAGCCTTCAGCTGCTGCGCGCAAGGCGAAATCAGCCTCTACATCCACGACATCCCACTGCACATTGCCGCTTTCGACCATGGCCTTGAGCTTGCCATAGTCGGTTGGCCCGTCTTGAACCACGGTGATGCCGCTGCTGCGGGTAAAGGAGTCGGCCCAGGCCTGCTTCTGCGCATCCTGGGTTGTACCGCCCCAACTGACAAAGTTGACGCTCTCGGCCGCTGAGACGAATGAGCAGGCCGATGACAGCATGCCTGCAACAAGTACCGCGGCTACACGTTTGTTCAACACCATTTTCACGCCCTCATTTGTTGTGTTTTTGAGCGGGCTGTAGACACCCGCTTATCGGGAGCAGTAGGTCCATCGGGGCCTTGAGAGGCGACCGTGCCAAGGGCTGTTATTTGTGCTGTCCCTGGCGGGCGCACTTGGCAAAAGTGTCCGGTCTACGGAATATCATATTATGGTATTCCAAACTTTCTGCAAGCATTTTGCCGTACCGACCATCCGGCAAAATGCTGTGTTTCTGGACAACATCGCGCATTGCCGCGCTTGAAACAGCGGTGATCAGGCAGAAAATGGAATACTTTCAACCACTTCCAGGTCATAGCCGGTCAGCCCTGCGTATTTCAACGGTGGGCCAAGATGACGCAGTTTGCCCACGCCCAAGTCCTGCAGGATCTGCGCGCCAGTGCCGACTTCCGAGTAGATGCGCGACTGTGAGCGGCTGTACTGCCGTGGCGGTTTGGTCAACTGCGGTATGCGTTCAAGCAGGGCTTGTGAGGATTCATGGTTGGCCAGGATTACCACAACCCCATGGCCTTCCTCGGCGACTTTCTGCAGGGCCGCCCAGAGTGTCCAGTTGCTTGGCCCGCTGTACTCTGCGCCCACCAGGTCACGCAGTGGGTCGATGACGTGCACCCGTACCAGGGTTGGTTGTTCGCGGCGCAGTTCGCCCATCACCATCGCCATGTGTACGCCGCCTTCAATCCGGTCTTCATAGGTGACCAGGCGGAAGGTGCCATGTACCGTCGGCAGCTCACGCTCACCGATACGGACTATCGTGTGTTCGGTGCTCAGGCGGTAGTGGATCAGGTCGGCAATGGTGCCGATCTTGATGCCGTGCCGGCGGGCGAACACTTCCAGGTCAGGGCGCCGGGCCATGGTGCCATCGTCGTTCATGACCTCGACAATGACCGAGGACGGGGTAAGGCCCGCCAGTCGCGCCAGGTCGCAGCCCGCTTCGGTATGCCCGGCGCGGGTCAGGACGCCGCCTTCCTTGGCGCGCAACGGAAAGATATGCCCGGGTTGTACGAGGTCCTCTGGCACGGCATTGCTGGCCACTGCGGCGGCCACGGTACGGGCCCGGTCGGCAGCAGAAATGCCAGTGGTGACGCCGCTGGCGGCTTCGATGGAGACGGTGAACGCGGTGCTGAACACGCTACCGTTGCTGGGCACCATTTGCTCCAGGCCCAAGCGCTGGCAGTGCTCGTCGGTTAGCGTCAGGCAGATCAGGCCACGGGCCTCGCAGGCCATGAAGCTGATGGCCCTGGCGTCGCAATGGTCGGCCGCGATCAGCAGGTCGCCTTCGTTCTCGCGGTCCTCGTCATCGACCAGGATCACCATCTTGCCCTGGCGGTAGTCTTCGATGATTTCTTCGATGCTGTTGAAGGCCATGGCTGGACTCTCAGTGTGTGGTATGAAATTCTATGGTATACCATAATACAGCTTGACTGAGGAGGTCACGATGAAGGCTTACTGGATTGCGCATGTGGATGTCACCGACCCGGACGCTTACAGCGAATACACCCGTCGTGCACCTGCGGCGTTTGCTGCTTATGGGGGGCGTCTATTGGCTCGAGGCGGCCGCAGCGAAGCGCTGGAAGGGCGAGCAACGCCACAACGCAGCGTTGTCATCGAATTTGACTCCTACGCGCAGGCGCTGGCCTGCTACCACTCGCCGCAATACCAAGAGGCCAAGGGCTACCGTGAAGGTGTTGCTCGGGCTGAAGTGATTATAGTCGAGGGCATAGCACCCTGAATGACGGGCGCGGTGGGGTCAGCGGATGAAGTGGATCTTGCCGCAGTCATCATTGCCAATGTAGATGCCATAGACACCCGCGCGGCGTTCCTCGATGTAGCGTTCGAGGATCTGCCGTATTGCCGGGTAATAGATGCTGTCCCAGGGAATGTCCTCGGGTGCGAAGAACTTGTAGTCGAGGGTTTCCGGGCCAAACTGGCCGGTGACTTCCAGGGCGATGGCGCGGTAGATGATGTATACCTCACTGATCTTCGGCACGCTGAAGATCGAGTAGGGTGAGTGGATTTCCGCTCGCACACCCGTTTCTTCCCATACTTCGCGCAAGGCAGCCTGTTCAGTGGTCTCATTGCTTTCCATGAAACCGGCCGGCAGTGTCCAGGTGCCCGGGCGAGGAGGGATGGCGCGTTGGCACAGCAGGTACTTGCCGTCCTGCTCGATGATGCAGCCGGCAATGATTTTTGGATTGACGTAGTGGATGTAGCCGCAACTGCGGCACATCTGGCGCTCATGGGTATCCCCCGGTGGCAGCTGGCGAACCAGGTCATTGCCACCGCATTGCGGGCAAAAGCGCGGGGTCATCATTTCAGCGGCCTATACGCGGTTCTTTAAGGGCGATGGGTGCAATGATCTCGGGGATGTCGCCGGTTTCCCCTTGCTTGCGCTTGAGGTACTCCAAGGCCACCTTCGCCGCCGCGCGGACGTGGTCGACCGAGGCCTGGTGCGCGGCCAGTGGATCGCCGCTCTTGATGGCCTCGACGATACGTTCCATTTCGTGGCTGCTGCTGCCACGGCGGTTCTCCTGAGACACCGATGTGGCACGAAGGTAGCTGATACGGGCCTGCAACTGGCGTAACTGGGTCGCGGCGATGTGGTTGCCCGAGCCTTCGAGCAACACGTCATAGAACCCTTGAACCGAATCGATGACCTGCTGCAGTTCGCCCTCTGCGAGGGCCTTGCGGTTTTCTTCGAGGGCTTTTTCCAGGGCCTTGATATCCTTGGCCTTGGCACGCAGGGTGAACAGTTGGACGATCATGCCTTCCAGTACACAGCGCAGCTCGTAGATATCGACCGCATCGTCCAGCGTAATGATTGCCACCCGAGGGCCCTTGGCGTCGGCGAATTCCACCAGCCCTTCGGATTCCAGGTGGCGCAAGGCTTCGCGAACCGAGGTACGGCTGACGCCGAGGCGGTCGCACAGGTCGCGTTCGACCAGGCGGTCTCCGGGCAGGAGCTGGAAATTCATGATGGCGCTTCGCAGTTTATCCAGCACGATTTCGCGCAGGGTAACGGGGTTGCGATTGACCTTGAAGCTGTCGTCGAGTGGCAGGCGTTTCATGGGGTCTGCTCTGAGTTGGGCTGTCCAGGTAAAAGGCGCACGTCGATCATCGGGATCGTCCGTGCTCCGTTTGGATCAGCAGCCCAGGTTTAACTGGAGGCCTCTGCATCGGCTTCGGCGAAGGCTTCACGGGCAAGCCGGAAACTGTCTACGGCAGCGGGTACGCCACAGTAGATGCCGACCTGAAGCAGAATTTCGCGTATTTGTTCACGACTCAGTCCATTGCGCAAGGCGCCACGGATATGCAGCTTGAGTTCGTGAGGCCGGTTAAGGGCCGATATCATGGCCAAGTTTATCATGCTGCGCTCTTTAAGCGATAAGCCCTCGCGGCCCCAGACGTGACCCCAGCAGTACTCTGTGACCAGCTCCTGCAGGGGGCGATTGAAGTCGTCGGCATTCTCGATTGAGCGGTTGACGTAGGCTTCGCCCAGTACCTGGGTACGAATCGCCAGGCCCTTTTCATATTTTTCGTTGCTCATGTCGTGCTGCTCCTGTCGGGTCAAAGCCCGCCCATCAGGGTGTATTTGATTTCGAGGTAGTCTTCGATGCCATACTTCGAGCCTTCACGGCCCAGGCCCGATGCCTTGACCCCGCCAAAGGGCGCCACCTCGGTGGAGATCAACCCTTCGTTGATGCCGACCATGCCGTACTCCAGGGCTTCGCTCATGCGCCAGGCACGCCCCAGGTCGCGGGTGTAACAGTAGGCCGCAAGGCCGAATTCGGTGTCGTTGGCACGCGCAATCGCTTCGGCTTCAGTGTCGAAACGGAATACCGCTGCCAATGGCCCGAAGGTTTCTTCCTGCGCGACCTTCATTTCGCGGGTCAGCCCGGCGAGGACGGTTGGCTGGAAAAAGCCATGCCCCAGCGCATGGCGTGCGCCTCCGCAGACCCGCTGTGCGCCTAATGCCAGTGCATCCTGAACATGCTCTTCAACCTTGGCCACGGCGCGTTCGTTGATCAGCGGCCCTTGCTGGACATCGGGCTCGAAACCATCGCCAACCTTGAGTGCTGCAACACGCTCGGCAAGGCGTGCAACAAACGCATCGTGAATGCCGTCTTGAACCAGGAAGCGGTTGACACACACGCAGGTCTGCCCGGCATTGCGGAACTTGGCGACCAATGCGCCTTCCACGGCGCGCTCAAGGTCGGCGTCGTCGAAGACGATAAAGGGCGCATTGCCGCCCAGTTCCAACGAGACTTTCTTCAGGGTCGGCGCGCACTGCGCCATCAGCAATTTGCCAATGCCGGTGGAGCCAGTGAAGGAAAGCTTGCGCACCACGGGGCTGCCGGTCAGTTCTGCACCAATCGCCACGGCGTCGCCCGTGATGACATTGAACACGCCGGGTGGAATACCGGCCTGTTCGGCCAGCGCGGCCATGGCCAGCGCTGAGAAGGGGGTTTCCGGTGCCGGTTTGACGATACATGTGCAGCCTGCCGCCAAGGCCGGACCGGCTTTGCGGGTGATCATCGCGGCCGGGAAGTTCCACGGTGTGATGGCGGCCACGACACCGATCGGCTCCTTGCTGACGACGATACGTGCATCAGCCTTGTGGCTGGGGATGGTATCGCCGTAGATGCGTTTGGCTTCCTCGGCAAACCACTCGATAAAGCTGGCCGCGTAGAGAATCTCACCCTTGGCTTCGGCAAGGGGTTTGCCCTGTTCCAGCGTGAGGATTTCGGCCAGGGCGTCGGCATGTTCGAGCATCAGGCTGTGCCAGCGCTTGAGCAGGGTGCTGCGTTCCTTGGCCGTCAGGCTGCGCCAGCTCGGCCAGGCCGCGTTTGCCGAAGCGATGGCCAGGCGGGCGTGGTCGGCGCCGAGGTTGGGGACTTGGCCGATTTTTTCGCCGTTGGCCGGATTGAAAATCTGCTGATAGGCGCCGTCTGGCGCGTCCAGCCATTGGCCATTGATAAAGGCTTGCTGGCGAAATAGTTGCGAGGCTGCAGGTGTCATGCCGGCTCCCGGAATAAAAAGGGGCCGCTACCGAGGGGGAGGGTAGCGAGCGGCCCCGGAGTAAACGCTTAGGTCAGGGTGGGCAGCGCGCCCAGCTTGCCTTTGTGGTAGATCATCGGCGTGGCTGGCTGATCGGGCAGGATCAGGTTTTTTACCGCGCCGACGATGATGGCGTGATCGCCGCCGTCGTATTCGCGCCAGAGCTCGCACTCAATGATCGCAGTGGCCTTGCTCAGCAAGGGGTTGCCCAACGCACTGAGGTGCCACTCAATGCCTTTGGCCTTGTCTTTGCCCTTGCCGGCAAAGGCATAGGCTTCGGCCTGCTGATCGGCTGCGAGCAAGTGAATGGCAAACTGCTTGCTGTTGCGCAGAATCGGGTAGGTATCAGACGCGTAGTTAGGGCAGAACAGGACCAGTGCCGGGTCAATCGACAACGCGCTGAACGCGCTGGCGGTGATGCCGACGATGTCACCCTGCGCGTCCAGGGTGGTGACCACTGTCACCCCGGAAGGGAAGGAGCCCATGACTTCTTTGTAAATGCCGGGTTCGATCATGATGCAGGTCTCCTAGCGCATGACAAACGGGTCGGGCATCGGTGCTTGCGAGAGGTTGATCCATACCGTTTTCAGTTCGGTATAGGCCAGCACCGATTCGATGCCGCTCTCGCGACCGTAGCCGCTGTTCTTGAAGCCGCCGATAGGCGCCATGGCCGATACCGCGCGGTAGGTGTTGACCCAGATGATGCCGGAGCGTACGTCCCGGGCCAGGCGATGGGCGCGGCCCAGATCGCGTGTCCAGATACCGGCAGCAAGGCCGAATTGCGAGTCGTTGGCGATTGCCAGGGCTTGGGCTTCGTCCTTGAAACGAATCACCGAGGCCACTGGGCCGAACACCTCTTCCTGCATGATCTTCATCGAGTTGCTGTCGCACTCGAACAGGGTCGGCTCATAGAACCAGCCTCCGCCGGCAATGTCCGGGCGCTTGCCACCCAGGCGCAGACGAGCACCTTCGGCCAGGGCATCGGCCACCAGGCCTTCGACGACTGCCAGTTGTTGGGCCGTGGCCATCGGGCCCATCTCGGTGCTGTCGTCCTGCGGGTTGCCGATACGAATGCGTTTGGCGCGGGCAATCAGGCGCTCGACGAACTCATCGTAAATTTCGTCCTGAACCAGCAGGCGCGAACCGGACACGCAACTCTGGCCGGAGGCCGCATAGATACCCGCGATGGCTCCGTTGATTGCACTGTCGAGGTCTGCGTCGGCAAAGATGATGTTGGGCGATTTGCCGCCCAGCTCCAGCGACAGCTTGGCAAAGTTCTCGGCGCTGCTGCGTACCACGTGGCGCGCCGTGGCCGCACCACCGGTGAAGGCAATCTTGCGCACCAGGGGGTGACGGGTCAGTGCAGCACCCGTGCTGGGGCCGTAACCGGTCACGACGTTGACGACGCCAGGCGGAATGCCGGCTTCCAGGGCCAAGCGTGCCAGCTCAAGAATAGTCGCCGAGGCATGTTCGGACGGCTTGAGCACGATGGTGTTACCTGCGGCCAATGCTGGCGCCAGTTTTATCGCGGTCAGGTACAGCGGGCTGTTCCACGGGATGATCCCGGCCACGACGCCGATGGGCTCGTGCACGGTGTAGGCAAACATGTCCGGCTTGTCCAGCGGCAGCGTGCCGCCTTCGAGCTTGTCGGCCAGGCCCGCGGTGTAGTGGAAGAACTCTGGCAGGTAGCCCACCTGGCCGCGGGTTTCGCGGATCAGTTTGCCGTTGTCGCGACTTTCCAGTTGTGCCAGTTGCTCTTTGTTCTCGGCGATCAGATCGCCAAGGCGGCGCAACAGCTTGCCTCGAGCGGTAGCGCTCAGGCCCCGCCAGGCTGCGCCCTCGAAGGCTGCCTGGGCCGATTGAACGGCACGTTCGACATCGGCTTCGTCAGCATCGGGCAGCACCGCCCAAGGCTCGGCGAGCGCCGGGTTGAGGCTTTCAAACGTCTTGCCGTTAAGGGCATCGACCCATTCGCCGCCGATGCACATCTGGAAGCGTGCGAGTGTCATGCAACGATCCCCTCTATCTGGTTGTGTTGGTTTTGTGCGTTATCCAGAAAGTTCAGCAGCACCTGATTGACCAGGCGCGGCGACTCTACCGGCATCATATGCCGCTGTTCGTCGAGTATTGCCACTTGTGCGCCGGGAATGCGCTCGGCCAATTGCCGGGCCATCTCCGGGGTCGAACCGGGGTCCAGTTCGCCGGTGGCAATCAGGGTGGGCACCCGAATGCTGCCGAGGTCGTCAGCGCGGTACATGTCCTGCGTGGCGAACAACTCGTAGGTGGTCAGGTAGCCTTGTGGATCATTGCTGGCCAGTGTCTGGCGGATGGCTGCGATCTGTGCCGGGTTGGCAGCCTGATACTCGCGGCTGAACCAGCGTGACAGCGCCGCTTCGGCATTAGCGTCCGGCCCGTGCTCAGCGGCCTGGGCGGTTCGCGCAATGACGCCAGCGCGTTGTTCCAGGCTACGGTTGAACACGCTGTTAAGGATCACCAGCCCCTGCACGTGCTGCGGATAGTGCAGCGCAAAGGCGCGAGCGACCAGCCCGCCCATGGAGAAGCCAATCACGGTCGCCCGCGGCAGCTCAAGGTGCTCAAGCAACTCCAGCAACTGATCGGCATAGCCCAGCAGGTCGGTGCCAGTGGGCGGGCGCTGGCTGGCGCCATGCCCGAGCATGTCGTAGGCAATGACACGGTACTTTGTGGCCAGGCCTACGATCTGCCCGCCCCACATTTCTTTATTCAGGCCCACGCCGTGGATCAATATCACGGGCTGGCCTTGGCCGGTCGCCAGGTAACTGGTGCCAGCCGGTGTGCGTTCAGCAGTGAGCCGAATCATGGAGCGCTCCTACATGCTGTGTGGGTTACTGCGCTTTCTCAGCGGCCAGTTCTTCCAGATCGATGTAGCGGTTGCCGATACGCGGGTGCAGGCGGCCACCGTCGGCGCAACCCAGGACCACAACGATTTCGTCGGCACGCGGTGCATCTTCGATCTGCATTTCCAGCGTGATGTAGTGCGAACGCAGACCCTCATCGTCCTTGTGCATCATCGGAATCTGGATCGAAGTGCCAGGGCCACCGCGCTTGTTGGTGAAGCTCAGGTAGCTTTTGGCCTTGACCGCTTCACGGTAATGATTGCCAAAGCGCAGGGTATGGATGACAGCGGAAGCGTGCTCGATTTCACCGTCGGCACCGACGACGGCCGCCTTGCCGTAGGCTTCGATCTTTTCCGCGCCGCCAATGGTTGCCACCAGCCGCTCAACCATCAGGGCACCGAGGTCGGAGCAGTTGGCACGGATTTCCGGCTTCAGGTCTTCAACGAAGCCGCGGCCCAGCCAAGGGTTCTTGATGACCACAGCCAGCCCGACCATGGTCACCGGCTTGTCTGCAGCTTTACCGCCTTCGATGAAGGTTTCTTCGACATAGCTGACGATTTTGCGAATTTCAAAACTCATGAGCGGCTCCATCTGAGGGAATAAGGTTTGTGCGTATGATGGTATACCATAATACTGTAAGCGCAAGTCCCTCAGATGAGTTTGTAGAGCAAGAAGGCGACAGATGGCCTGCAAACAGGGATTCCGCTGTCTGCTGGAGGTGTGCTGGGAGGGCGAGGGGGAAAGGCGAGGGCGTGATGTAGCTGCTACGCCAATCGGCCTTGGCGTAGCATCGCGAGAGATTCAGTGATGGCTGTTAGCGGAATTCGAAGAACTCATAACGCAGATTGCCTTCTGGAATCCGCTGTTCGCGCATCAGTTCCTTGACTTGGGCCAGCAGCCCTTTGGGGCCGCAGAAGCTGATCTGGATGTGCCCTGGATTGGTTTCGCCAGCAACCCGGCGCAAGGTCTCAGCCAGTTTGTCGGCGCTGCTGTCATGGCCGACAAACTCGGCGCCGCGTTCTTCAGCCATCGTTTTCATCTGCTCGACACTGGGGAACGCCCGTGAAGGGTTGAAGCAGTAAACCAGCGTGACATTGTCGAAGCGCTTGGCAGCTTTGTCCTGCAACCAGGAAACGAACGGCGAAATGCCCACCCCGCCACCAATCCAAATTTCCCGCTGAGCATCGGGCAGGCGCTTGAAGTGCCCGTAAGGGGCATAGATATCCGCCAGCATGCCGACCTTGACCTGTTTGCGCAGCGCCTGGGTGTAGTCGCCCAAGGCGCGGATCACGAAGTGGATATGGCCGTTGTCTTTATGGGCGCTGGCGATCGTGAACGGGTGGGGCTCACGCAAGCCCTTTTCCTTCATGGCCAGGAATGCGAATTGCCCGGCCTTGAACGGGAAGCCGCGATGGACCGGTGCCAGTTCCAGGTGCAGGGAGCCTTTGGCAATGGACACCGCAGCAACCTTGTACTCGCCGGCTGTGGCAATGAAGGGGTAGAGCACCAGCTTGTACAGGGCAGCAATGACCCCCAGGCCACAGAGTACGGCCAACCAGATGCCGGAAGGGCTGTTCAGGGTAATCGGTGACTTGAAGCTCAGCCAATGGGCAATGACGATCAGGAACAGCGGGCCAGAGAGTTTGTGCCACCAGCGCCAGACGCTATAGGGGATGTTTCGGTTCAGGGCCAGCAACACGATCATGCCCAGTGCCACATAGCTCAGTTGGCGCACCATGCGCGTCCAGTACTTGGAAAACTCCACAATCGCAGCACTGTTCCAGGCGTCCAGGTTGGCTTTGAACACCAGGTGGTAGCTGGCAAAGACCAACGCCCAGATGCCCAGCCATTTGTGCGTTTCATACACCCGATCCAGCCCGCCGAACAGTCGCTCGATGAGATGCCAGCGAGCGGCCAGCAGGCATGAAACCGCCATGTTGGCCAACGCCGCAGCGCCCAGCACCAAGCTGAGGGTGGCCGAGGTCATCCAGGTATCGGAAGGAATTTCGAGCAAAATGGTGAGCGTGGTGATCAGCAGGATACCCACGACGCAGTGCCAGCTTTTCAAACGGTTAGCCTCCAGTTATCAACGTTAATAGCTTAACGGTTTTCGAGGCGGTCGGCGCTGACCTGGGTCACGGGTGTCACGACGGTGTCAGTAATAACGCTACTGTAGTTCCGTGCCTTGATGCTCCAACCCAGTATGTCAGCACGGACTTCACGTTAGATAAACCGCTGACTGCGGTCATTTAGCCGTCTCCGTCCGACCAGTGCGCGTTAACCACGGTCAACGTGCCTGTCGACTCGAGGTACATTCGGGAGGTGCTGCTCAACAAGCTCCAGGATCGACTCGAACGCTTTACGCTTGGCAAACAGTGGGAAGGTACTGCGCGAGTGTTTGTTCAGATAATCGTTGTACCAAGCGAACTCCAAGCCAACCAATTTTTGCTTTCGGTCTATGGCTACCTCTGTAAACCTCGACCACTCGTAGGTATGGTGATGAAAGTCTGTATGCAAATCACGGTAGCGTGCTGAGTTCATGGAGGCATGTGTCAACATCACGCTACCGGATCCGCCAATAGCACCGATCAGAAGCGCCGGATCGTTATATGCACTTGCCATACACATAAATGCAATCGCCGTGAATGCTGCCAAACCCTTCAAGAAAGTGAGTGTCCACTCCGGAAAAACTTTCCACTTGCAAAATTCTGCTCCAGACTTTGTAAAACGGTAGGCAAAATTCATGCGTTGATGGGTCATGCACGACACAACAGATGCGATGAAGAAGAAAAAACACACGCAAGATAATGTTCGCCAGGGCTCACTAGTGCCTTCATAAACGTCATACATGATGAGGCACATTGCAGAGGTAAAAAAAAGCATGAAAATAAAAATCCCATTAGCAACAACGGTATTGTAGTTTCGCGCTTTTATCCTCCAGCTCAGCAGTTCAGATTCATGTTCATACTTCCACGTCAGTTGCGGCGGTAGTTCTCGTGGCGTGGCCCAGTTACCCAGTAGGGACTTCACGCGAGACAACCCTTCTGAAACCTTCATTTCGCCATCCCCTCTGGCACCTGAAGGTTCAACCCATAGAGGCTGTGTTTCTCCAACTTCTGTTCTTCAGGCAGCATGTCCGTGAACAGCGTATTTTTGCGCTCGGCCTCACGCAAATCGTCGCGTAGGGCCACGCGGAACATGTAGCCACGGGCGTCTGCGCGTTGATTGAACGATGATGGGTAATGCACCTCCAGCTCCAGCGCTGCATTGCTCTTGGGTGTCGCCACCCAGGCCTGCCATACGCGGTGTTGATCCTTGGCCTGATAGGCAAAGTCGCTCTGTAATTGCTGGCCACCGGCGGCCTCCGGCAGTTGCCCGGCCAGCTCAGGATCAACCCAATGACCGCGCAGAAAGTGCTCGTAGAGTGGGCTCTGCTGCTGCGGCGTGTGATAGACCGGCGAGCCTTCGCTGTCGATCACCACCGGTTGCAGTTGGACAATACTGCCCGCCAGCGTAGCGGGGAGCAGCAGTTGCACCCAGAACCCCAGGCAACGTTGTGGCCCTCGGTCCGGGTAGGTGTATACCGCTCGGGCCCAGACGCTGGGTCGCTGCAGGATCTCCAGCAGGGCCGTGAGTTGGGTTTTATGGCCGTCAATGCCCACCCAGGTCTCTTCCGGGGCCTTGCCCCAGCTACAGCGGTACAGCCACAGCCTTAGGCCTTCACGCTTGTAGCGATTGGCATGTATTGAAAACAGCAGATAGGCAATGCCGAGTGCGCCCAGAACAATGGTGACCGGTGAGGACATGATCCAGGCGAAGTTGAGCCAGTAACCCAAGATAGCACCAGCTAACTGTGCAGTTGCCACACTGCTCATCCCTACAAGAGCCCCCCACTTCAGTTTGAGTAAACGTTTTTCCTCCTCGCTACTCGCCCCCGCAATATCCTTGGACACCTGCCACGCTTCAACACCCGCCGCAATTGCACCAAGCGCCGCCCAGGTCGCCGTGCGGGCAATCAACCGCTTGGCGGCCTGCGCGAAGTTGATGTCGCCTTGAGCCAGCCATGCCCTGGCGCCCGCTTTCGTAAGTTTCGTGATCTCGTTGCCCAACGGCGCAGACATCCCCTGCGCCCGATTCCACGCCGGGCCCACGCACACCGCCATCATTGCGTTACTGGTATAGGCCGCATTGGCGGTCATCATCCGCAGTTCGCTGTTGTTGAACAGGCCGTCGGCACTCGCTTGTTCAAGGCTGTACAGGGTGTTCCAGACATTCAGCCCGACCAGCATCAGCGGCAGCGACTGGCCGAAGTGCTTGCCCATCCATTCGCGGCTGCGGGCGTTGAAGCGCTCGCGTTGTTGGCTTTTGAGGCGGTGCTGGGCCAGGGCCTCCTGCTGCCCGAGGTCGCCCAGTTGTTGGTGGAGGTGGTCGACATGCACGTTCAGGCGGTTGACCGGGGACAGTGTGAACAGCAGTTGATGCGGCCGGCTGAAATGCAGGTCCTGCAGTTGCAGGGTCAAGCTGCGTAACGCGGTGCGGGTCGCAGCCTGATCGTGAGGCGCGCCGGGACGTGTCAGCGTGCGCTGCTGGGCGTCGATCTGCTGTTGCAGGCCAAGCACCTGCTGCTGCCAGCGGCGGAACTGCGCCTTGAAGTCGGGGTTGAAGCGCAGTTGGGTAGCGTCAGAGGCCTGGGTCGAGATCAAGGCCTGGGTAACGACTTGGGTGAGCACGTCCGTCGCGCTGGCGTAGGCTCGTTGCAGGGCCGGCGCCAGGGTCATGCTCAGGGTGTGCCAGGCCCCTTCGGCACTGCTGTTGGCCACCGTCACCAGGGTGTCGAACGCCTGCCGGGCCGTCGTGCTCAGCGCCTGGTAGGCCTTGCTCTGCTTGACCGAGGGCAAGTCGAGCACGCCTTTGAGTTCGTTCGCCCGGGTGGCAACGCTGGTGACATCCGCCGGGTTGCCGGGGTCGACGGGGAGTGTGCTGCCATCGCCCTGGCTACGGCCATCGAGCAGGCCGGTGGTGGCGAAGTTGTGCGCAACCGTGCGTACCAGTGTGGCAATTTCCGGGTTGAAGTTGAACAGCGCCGTGCCCAGCAGGGTGCTCGGTTTCACCGCCTGTCGGCACAGCCAGTCCTGCCCGGCCTCGCCGCCGCCCAACAGGGTCGCGAGGCCTTCGGCAGTCTCCAGCAAGGCGCGGCTGTGGGCCGGGTTGCAGGTGTCTAAGAACAGGGTGTCGGCATTCGGTGCAAGCCGCTCCAGCCAGTTGAGCAGGTCACGTTCGCTGCGCTGGGCATGGGCCTCAAGCTGGGCCGCCTGGGCCGTGGCTCGGCTCAGGAAGCCTTGCAGTTCATCGAAGTGGACGTCTTCGCGCCACAGGCGTTTGTCGCGCCACTCGGCCAGGGTGCGCCGCCAGGTGCCGGGGTGCGGGAGTGTGCCCCAACGCTGAATGAACGTCGCCTCATGTGCCTCGATCTCCCAGCGCCACGTCTCGATCATGGGCGCATCACCCGCACTGCCAACCACACGGGCTCGCTCGGCTTCATCATCGGCCTTGAGCAACGTGTACAGGTCATCGGTGTAGGCGCGGGTCAGCGCCGGGTCCTGGGCGACGTGCGCGGGTAGCAGCGGGGTGCAATCAAAGCCGCACAGTGCTTGTACCGCCGTGGCCGTTTGCAGTTTCTCCTGGTGTTCCTGCTCGAACAGTGCCTTTTCCAGGCGCCGCCCGGTGAGGTTCAGGCTCAGGTCGTCAATCAGCGCCAACGGGTCGTCGAGGGCGATGAACAGTGCCGTGTGCTGGTCTGGCACGTAGCCACGAATCAGCGCTTCCTCGAAATCCCGCTTGAACGGCCGGTCGGGGTCGGATGGGTCGGCATCGGTGGGCAGCGTGGTGCTGAGCAGGTTCGGTGCGGGCTGGTCCTGTACGCGGATATCGGCCACGCTCTGGCCCAGTTGCACCAGTGGTGCACCGTGGGCAACCTGGTAGGTGTCGCAGTAATCCGGCAGGTCGAGGTCGCGCAACCAGGGCGTTTGCAGGCCACCGGAACGCATGGCCTCGCACAGCCGCCAGGTCCATTGCACCGGCGAAAAGGCCAGGCGCAAGATGCTGCGGCGGGGGTACAGCAGGTAAGGCCGTGATTCGCCGGGGTTGGTTCGCAGGTCCTGGCCAATTTCCAATGCGGTCCAGGTGTGGCGGATAAACAGCCGCCCGATGACCTGGTACTCGTGGAAGGTCTTGTCGACGCTGTCCCAGACATACAACCAGCCGTCCCGCAGTTGGCGCAGGGTGTAGCTGCGGGTTTTCAAGGTGGGCTGGAGCTTGGGTGCCCAGCCTTTGGGCAGTGGATGCGGGCCTTGTGCCTGGCCTTTTTCCGGGGACGCGTCAATCGCGTAGCGCACTGGAAAGATGGCAACCTCGGGGGATTTCAGCGGGCAACAGCCGCGCCCCACCGGAACATTGTCAAAGGCTTGCCTGAGACGCGCCTGCCTAAGCTCTGCCGGACTGGCTTCCTGATTCATGTTGCATCCTTGTCTAATTCGATTGCCAGGCAGTGGTCATCCATGAAGGGCGTGCCGACAGTGGCCTTGCTGACTGCAGTGGTAATGAGTGGGGTGCTCGCCCATAGCGGAACACCTCGAATGGCAAAGGATTGGAACGCTAGCAGATGCACTTCTGGAGGGATGTAGGACGCTTCCGAAAGTTGTTACAAGGCCGGTGTCGGCAGCTGCGTCTCACATTGTCGGGAGAGGGCGGGAAGGGGGCAAAGGTCGAGGTTACCGTCTGGGCAATGATTGAACGCGCGGCTCAAGCTGTTGCCGGGGGATGAGCTGGTATCCGGTCCGGTTGCTACCGGTATCGAAAGCCCCTGCAGGTGCTCATCCCTGCAGGTTAGCGTATCCAGAGCGGTGTATCGGGAGCGGAAGACGAACTGTCAGGGCACTCAGGCCGCTTGTGCAGCACTAGAGTGGCTCTACGAGCCACTCGTTGGCCTTGCGGATATCGGCTTGTGCCAAGCGTCCGCTCCAGCGGTGCAGCACCAGCATGCTGGTGATGAAGCGGTACTGCGCCTGGTAGAGGTCACGGCGGGCGCGGAACTCTTCCTTGATGCTGTAGAGCACATCGACTGCATTCTTGACCCCGTAGCCAAAGGCTTTTTCCGTCGAGATGCGTGACTTCGTTGCCGATTCCAGCGCGCGGCGGGTGGCCTTGATACGTCCGAGTTCGGCGCTCATGCCGATGTAGGCTGTACGGGTTTCCTTGATGATCTCGCGGCGCAGGGCTTCCATTTCCTGCTGGGCGGCGTCCTTGTCGCCTTCCGAGCTGACCACGCGGGCGCTGGTGGAGCCGCCGCTGTACAGCGGTACTTGCAGGTCGAGGGACGCGACATAGTTTTCCGAGCGCGGTGTCAGGGTGCCTTCATAGCCGATGTCGCTGCGCAGTGCGGTCAGGTTCAGCCCAAGACGGGGCAGGTGCCCGGCCTTGGCTTCGGCGATTGCCGCATCGGCGGCATTGACGCTTTGTTGGCGGGCCAGCAGTGCCGGATTGCTGCTCAGGGCCGCTTCTACCCAGTAATCCTGGGCTTGAGCCGGCAGGCTGAAACTCGGGTTGTCGCCCAGCCGTTTGAGCGGTTCCTGAACGTCACGCCCTACCAGTTCGGAGATGGCCTCGCGGCTGTTCGCGACCTTGTTGCCTGCCTCGATCTCATCGGCCAGCAGCGTGTCGACCCGTGCCTCAAGATCGTTTACGTCGGTGATCATCGCCATTTGCCGGGCGAACATGGCTTTCACTTGCTTGAGGTTGCGCTCGGTCGCGCTGCGTTCGCTACGCACCAGGGAAAGCTCGTCCTCGGCGGCGAGCACGGCAAAGTAACGTTCGGACAAGTCGATGCTGGCTTGTACCTGAGTGTCGTCCGACTCGTACTCACGCTGCTTGGTCAGTTGCGTGTACTTCTGGTAGCTGCGCCAGACCTGCGGGTCATAGATCACCTGATTCAGGCTCAGGGTAGCGCGCCGACCGGTGTACTCGGTTCGGCTCAGGTCGTCAT
Organism: Pseudomonas sp. TE3910; assembly: GCF_056279025.1. Lineage (NCBI taxonomy): Bacteria > Pseudomonadati > Pseudomonadota > Gammaproteobacteria > Pseudomonadales > Pseudomonadaceae > Pseudomonas > Pseudomonas sp. TE3910. The sequence goes on along the minus strand of NZ_JBWBQN010000001.1, from coordinate 1,449,688 downwards.
CACGCCGGCTACGGTTGACGCTGGCACCGGCGCTGAGCTGCGGCAGGAGTTGGCCAAACGCTTCGCGCTGGCGGCCTTCGCCACTGCGAATCAAGGCGTTCGCACGCAGTATGCGTGGGTCGGCGCTGCTGGCCTCCTGCTGCAGTTGCCAGAGGTCAACGGCGTGGCCTGCGGCGCTGCTTTCAACTGGGCTGTTGGCCAGTGCTGCCAGTGGCACGGTTAAGCACATCGCGATCAGGTACTTCATGTCAGTCCTCGATCAGCGAGCGGGCGAAGGCATTGCTGGCAGGTTGTATCAGGTACTGCAGCAGGGTACGGGCGCCGGTGTTGATCAGGACTTCGGCAGGCATACCCGGTACCAGCGCCAGGTTGCCGAGGGTTTTTCGACCCGTTTCGGTCAGCGCTACACGGGCCAGGTAATACGCCGTCCCGGTCTCCTTGTTGGTCAGGCGGTCGGCGGAGACCTGCAGCAACTGCCCCTCGATGACCGGGGTTGCGCTGCTTTTGAAGGCGCTGAAGCGAATGTCCACCAACTGACCGACCACGATACGGTCGATATCGGTGGGCGATAGCTGTGCTTCGACAATCAGTTCTTCGTTGGCCGGAACAATGTCCATCAGCGGCGTGCCCGGGTTTACCACACCGCCCAAGGTATGCACGGTCATGCCCATGACCATGCCCGACTCTGGTGCCAGCACTTCCGTGCGCTTGTCGCGGTCTTGTACGGTGGCCAGTCGCTCGCGCAGGTCGTAGATCTTGGTGCGCGTTTCACCCAGTTGCCCGGCAACTTCGGTGGCGAAGGTCTTTTTCAACTGGAGAATCTTCAGCTCGGCTTCACCGATTTGTACCTGGGCGCGGGCGCTGGCTGATTGATGCTCGACCACTTCGGCCTGCAGGCGCGCGAGGCTGCGCTCCTGTTCGCGCAGGCGCTGTTTATCAACGTAGCCTTCGGCCAACAAGGCGCGCAGGTCGACGATTTCTTCCTGGTAGGAGGTGGCCAGTGTCTGTTTGCTGGCGATGATCGCCCGGAAGCCGCGAATCTGTTCCTCGATCTGACGGATCGCTTTTTCCTGTATGCCGATCTCGCCCAGCAGCCCGTTGCGGCGGGTCTGGAAGATACGCGCTTCACTGTCGCGGGCTTCGCGCACGCGTGGATCACTGGCGTCGAGGTCGGGCACGGCGGCAGGCTCTGCCAATCCGTCGCGTTCGGCGACCAGTCGTGCTTCCAGTTCGCGTGCGGCGATCAGTTGGCTGCGCATCATCTCTGTCTCGGAGCGGGCCTGGGTGTTGTCCAGGACCAGCAAGACGTCGCCTGCCGTTACTCGGTCGCCGTCGTGTACCCGCAGTTCGCGGACGATGCCGCCTTCCAGGTGTTGCACGGTCTTGCGGTAACTTTTAACGGTGACGACACCGGGCGCCAGTGCAGCGCTTTCCAGGGGGGCAAAGACCGCCCAGCCGCCGAACAGGCCAAAGGTCACCATCACAATAAGGAAACCGACACGACGGGTTGGCCGGTCATCGACAGGCAACTGCGCCGTAGTGACGGAGGCGTGCATAGAGTCTTGCATGGCGTTGATCATCTGCTTGTTCGTTAGGCCTGAGCGGTTTGCGCGTGCGCGGTTATATTGCTGTGCAGGTGCGCCCAGACCTTGTCGCGTGGCCCGTACAGGCTCAGTTCGCCTTGGCTCAACACCAGCAATTTATCCACGTTTGCCAGCACGCCCGAGCGGTGTGTGATGACAAATACCGTGGCACCGCTTTGCTTGAGTTTGCGCAAGGCTTCAGCGAGCATCTGTTCACCGGTGTCATCGAGATTCGAGTTGGGTTCGTCCAGTACCACCAGTCGCGGTGCCCGATACAGGGCGCGGGCCAGGCCGATACGTTGGCGCTGGCCACCGGAAAGCCCGCCGCCATTGGCGCCGATAAGGGTGTCGTAGCCCTGTGGCAATTGCAGAATCAACTCATGCACACCAGCCATTCGGGCCGCAGCGACAACGGCGGCAGCGTCGACTTCACCGAAGCGGGAAATGTTTTCGCTGATGCTGCCTTCGAACAACTCGATGTCTTGTGGCAGGTAGCCAATGTAGCGGCCCAGTTCGTCGCGTCGCCATTGGCTGATGTCGGCGCCGTCCAGGCGTACCGTGCCGGCCAGGCTTGGCCAGATCCCGAGTAGGGCGCGGGCCAGGGTCGACTTGCCGGCACCGCTGGGGCCGATGATACCCACGGCTTCCCCAGCAGCCACGCGAAAGCTCAGGTTACGCACCAATGGCGTGCGGTTGCCTGGCGAGCTGACGGAGAGGCTTTCGACCGTGATGGCACCGTGTGGTGCCGGCAGTGACATGCGCACCGGTTCAGCGGCAACTTTCTGCAGGAGTTCATGCAGCCGTGAGTACTGCGCACGCGCACCAACGAAGCCTTTCCAGATACCGATCAACTGGTCGATCGGGGCCAGGGCGCGCCCCAGCAGAATGGAGCCTGCGATCATCAAACCGGAAGAAATCTCATGCTTGATGGTCAGGTAGGCGCCCAGGCCCAGTACCAGTGACTGGACAATCTGGCGGAAGGTCTTGGAGACCGCCGCAATGGCACCAGCGCGATCGCTGGCACAGCTTTGTAGCATCAAGACCTTGTTGATTCGCTGGCTCCAGCGCTGGCGCAGGTCTGCAAGCATGCCCATCGATTCGACGACTTCGGCATTGCGCAGGCTTTTCTGGGTGAAGGTAGTGGCCGCCATCTGCTCGCGGTTGGCCGCTTGCAGGGGTGCCTGGGTGAGTTTTTCGTTGAGGTAGGCCAGCGCACCCAGCAGCAGGGCACTGATCACGCCCATCCAGCCATACCAGGGGTGGAAGATAAACATGACCGCCAGGTAGATCGGAATCCAGGGGGTGTCGAAAAAGGCGAACAGGCCATTGCCGGTCAGAAACTGGCGCAGGCTACTGAGGTCGTTGAGGGGTTGGGCTGACGCATTCATGCCGCCGCTGTTCAGGGCCTGCCTGAAGCTGGCATCGAACAGTCGCTGGTTCAGCAGGGTGTCCAGGCGGGTGCTGATGCGCACCATGATTCGCGAACGTACCCATTCCAGGCCGCCGAGGGTGACCATCAGCAGCAGCATGATCAGCGTCAACATCAGCAGTGTCGAGAGGCTGCCGCTGCCTACGGCGCGGTCATACACCTGGAGCATGTAGAAGGAGGGCACCAGCATCAGCAGGTTGACGAAAAAACTGAAGAAGCCGACCGAAAGAAAACTCTCCCTGCATGCTGCGAGGGCGCTTTCCAGTTCAGTTCTGGGTTGCGTTGACATGGTCCCTTACCTGAGGCCCGCGAGGGGTGTCTCAAAAATCATTGTCTGTAGAGTGAACAAATGCCCACCCCTGACGGACACACATCTGTGTTGGCCGTCAGGGGTGGGCACTAGTGTGTGCTGTCTCTGTGACCATCAAGGCCACAGAGACAGCTATCACTGATGCTTAGAGCACCAGGTCTGCAGCAGCCAGGGCAGTGACACCCACCAGCTTGATCGAGAAATCAGCGTTGTGGTCAGCGTTCGAGGTACCGTACAGCGTCACGGAAGAGCCATCCGTCACGTAGCGCAGTTCCTTGGCCGCCCCGCTGAAGTCGGCCGCTTCACCGATGAACGTGTAGCCCTTGAGCGCGGAGAAGTCGAGCTTGTCGCCTTTGCCTGGGCTCACTGCATGGGTGGTGAAGCCATGGACGACGTCCTGCTTGTTGTTCAGGCCCAGTTCCTTCAATGCATTGAACTTGATGGTATCGACACCGCTGCCGGCATAGAGCGTGTCGGCACCGGTGCCGCCGATCAGCACGTTGTTGCCACCATCGCCGGCATACAGGGTGTCGTTGCCCACGCCGCCATTGAGGGTGTTGTTGCCGGTGTTGCCCCACAGGGTGTTGTCTGCAGCATTGCCGGTCAGGGTGATGCCCAGTTTACCGGTCGCGCGTGCGTCGAGGTTTTCCAGGTTGGCGCCCAGCGTGATGGTTGCTTTGCCCTGGAAGGCGTTGACGGAAGCGTCGCTCATGCGCAGTGCCAGGGTGTCTAGGCCCTGTTTGGCACTCTCGATGACGGTGTCTTCGAGCACCACGGTCGCCTTGCCACCAGCGCCCTTGGCCAGCAGGTCGACGATGTAGGTGTCATTGCCAGCGCCGCCGACCAGCTTGTCAACGCCCGCACCGCCGTCCAGCGTGTTGTTCGCCGTGTTGCCGATGAGGGTGTTTTTCAGGGCGTTGCCGGTACCGTTGAGGGCACCATCAAGCAAGGTCAGGTTTTCAATGTTGGCCCCCAGTACGTAGTCGATGGAGGCGTTGACAGTGTCCGCACCTTGGTTGACGTTCTCGATCACACTATCGCCAGCGTTGTCGACGACGTAGGTGTCATTGCCCTTGCCGCCGATCAGGGTATCGACACCAAGGCCGCCGTTGAGGGTGTTGGCTACGTCGTTACCGGTCAGGGTGTTGCTCAGTGCGTTACCGGTCAGGCTGATCGCAGCCTTGGAGTCGACGATGGCGTTTTCAACGTTCGCGGCCAAGGTGTAGCTGTTCTTGAGGTAAGACACGACCCGCACGGTGTCGGTACCTTCGCTGGCGTTCTCGATGACCACATCCTTGTTGCTGTAGACGTAGTAGGTGTCATTGCCCGTGCCGCCCTTGAGGGTGTCGACACCTTTTTTACCGTCAAGCACGTCATCCCCGGCACCACCGCTGAGGGTGTTGTTGCCCATGTTGCCGATCAGGATATTGTTCTGCGCATTACCCGTCAGGTTAAACAGGCCTGCACCGGCCACGGTGACGTTCTCGAAGTTCAGCAGATTGTTTTGGTTCAAGTCGATGGTCAGTGCCTTGCCCTTGTTGACGTAGCCAACTTTCAGGGTATCGGTGCCCTCGTTCGCGTTTTCTTGAACCAGCGCCAGTTCGCCAACGTTGTCGAGCAGGTAGGTATCGTTGCCCTTGCCGCCGATCAGGGTGTCGATGCCGGCCTTGCCGTCAAGCAGGTTGTCGCCATCACTGCCGACGATCCGGTTAACCAGGGCGTTACCCGTCAGGCCAATGTTGAGCTTGCCGGTTGCGGAGGCATCGAGGTTTTCCAGGTTTGCACCCAGGGTCAGTGCGGCTTTACCGGCAAAATTCTGGGCCAGGTTGGTGTCCATGCGCAGCTTCAGGGTGTCGGAGCCCTTATTGGCAGTCTCGAGGACCGTGTCTTCCAGTACCACGGTTGCCTTGCTGCCTGCACCTTTGCTCCGCAGGTCAACGAGGTAGGTGTCGTCGCCGGCACCACCACTCAGCTTGTCGACACCGGCACCACCGTCCAGGGTATCGTTGCCTGCAGCACCGGTCAGGGTGTTCTTGGCGCTGTCGCCGATGATGACGTTGTTCAGTGTGTCGACGGTCGTGTCGACACCCAGCAGCTCGCCCGTGCTGCTGATGTTTTGCAGGTAGATTGCGGTCGGGCTGTCGTTTGTCTGGGTACCGGTTTCCCAACTGATGGAAATCGTGCCATCGTCCCGGACGGTCACTGCCGGGGTGTCCCAGAGGATTTCATCGACACCTGCGGTTGCGACCTTGATCGGTGTTGCATCGCTGGCCGTGCCGTCTGCGGCGAAGCGCTGGACATAGACATTGGCTTCGCCCATGGCGTATTCGTTCCAGGCCAGCAGGTAACCGCCATTCGGCAGTGAGGTGATGCTGGCGCCATTGACCGAATAAGCGCTCTCGACTTCCGATGGCGTGCCGACGGGATTGAACTGGCTGTCGTAGCGTTGGGTATGAATGACCCGGTTCATGCCGGAGGCGCTTTGGTCAACCCAACTGACCACATAGCCACCGGTGACGTCGACAACGTTGAAATAGGCAGCATTGCCATAGTTGCTGGTGACAGTGTCGAGGGTTTTTGCCGTGCCTGTGACCACCTTGCCATCGGCACCGATCTGGCTGATCAGGTACTTGGAGGTGTACTGATAGGTCGGCGGTGTGGTGGCGTCAATCACCTCGCCGCGTTCAACACTGTACGCCAGCCAGTAGCTACCGTTGCCGGTGGGCAGCACGGTCATGTCGTCCGCTTCGCCGTCGGCCGGATTGGCGGTGGCGAGGGTCTGCACAGTGCCGGCCACGTTGTTGGTGTACACCACGGCCTTGAGGTCGGAGGTGTCTTCGCGCTCGTCACCCGAAGGGCTTTCATGGGTCTCGCCCCAGGTGACGATGTATTGGGTGGCGCTCAGTACGGTGACTTTGGCGTCTTCAAGCTCAAGCGGGGAGGTGGTAACGACCACCGGGCTGCCGCTTTTATTGCCATTGGCATCGAACCGCTGGGTGTAAACGGTAGAGGTGTGGGTCGCATCATTTGCCGAGCTCCAGGCCAGAATGAACTGGCCATTGGGCAAGGCGGTGACCGATGGATCGTCGACATCGTTGGAGCGGATCTGGGTACTTTTCAGCAAGTCACCATTGGCCGCGTAGCGATTGACCACCATTCCCTCGAAGTCGGCGTTGTCCACCGACCAGGCAATTACATAGCCGTTGTCGGTAAGCCCCGTGAGGTTCGGGCTTTCTACGTTGCCGGAGGCGATGATGGCGCTGGTGTCCGTTTGATTTCCGTTAAATGTAACCGGGGTGCTCATATTCCATTTCCTTGCATGACCAGGTACGGCGCTGGTGCCGTGACGATCGGGTATTGGGATAAACAGTCGTGATTGGGCGTCAGTTCCGAGAACGGTTGTGTTTAGTGGTTATTCAAAGCGCAGCTTTTACCACCAGCAGGCCTTTGATGGTGGCATTCTGGCATTAACTAACGTTATGTAAAGCGCTTGGACGAGCTGCTCTGGTCGTCGCCTCGACAGGGAATTGCAACCTGTATCGGCCCATTCCAGGCAATCTTTAAGGCGAAATGGTTGCGCGCAGGCGTGCATTTTTCGGCAGACGTTTCAGGCGGGAGGTATACGGCGAGTGTCTATCGGGGGGATGGCCCGATGGTGGGAATGTCCTGGCGCACGCGTTACACGTACGGCGCCAGGACCCGATCAAACATTACTTCAGGCGAACCTGCTCTGGCAGCATGCGCTTGAGGGTGTTGTCGCGGTTGACGTAGTGGTGGAACAAACCAGCCACGGCATGCAAGCCGATCAGCCAGTAACCCGCCGAGCCGGCCAGTTCGTGCCACTCCTTGATTTGACCTGCCAGCTCAGGGTTCTTGCCAATCAGCGGGGGTAATTCCAGGCCGAAGAACGGGATGGGTTTACCGGCAGCGCTCAACACCAGCCAGCCGGCCAGCGGTGCGCCGATCATCAATGCATACAAGGCCAAGTGCATGAGATGGGACAGTGCCGTCTGCCATTGCGGTGGTGTCGGGGTGATTTTCGGCGTGGGGGCAATCAGGCGGCTGAGCAGGCGTATCCACACCAGAGTGAAGATGCCCAGGCCCAGCATGAAGTGCCATTGCTTGAGCAGTTCACGAGGCTCGCTGCCCTTGGGGAAATTGCCTTTGAGTTCTATGCAGGCGTACACGCCAACCATCAACACCAGCATCAGCCAGTGCAGGGCAATGGTGAGGCGACCATAGCGCTGTTCATTGTTGTTCCGCGTCATAACGATTCCCTAGTTTTGCGCGATTGTGGGTGGGTTCGCCGCAGACGGTAATCGGGGGAGCTTAAGCATAGCTTAAGGCCATGAGCTGTCGGGCAGCGGCGCCTCAGCTTCGGCCTCAGCGTGGCATGTAGCGCAGTTGCCAGCGTCGAGGGATCTTCAACGAGATCAGGCCGAGGCTGAGTGTCAGGAGCGCGCTGAACAACATGGCGCCCAGGCCAAAGGTTGTTTCCAGCAGGGCGCCGATGACGGCACCTACGAACATGCCGGTCCAGGGCACCAACTGCACACGCCAGCCGTGCCGACGCTCACCGAGCAACGTGCGGCCCAGGCCGCGGCCGAAGCGCGACAATGCCCCTGTGACGTAGGTCAGGCCGATGGGCAGGCCGTTCACTTCCTCCACCACGGTGTTCACCAGGCCCATGGCAACCACTGCGGTGACCAGTGCCAGCAGTTGCAGTGATGCGGGCAGGAGGGCGGTGATGCAGAGCAGAGTGGCAATTGTCAGCAGCAATGGCCATGGCCGACGACCGCTAAGGCGGGCGGCGATGACACCCAAGGCATTCCCCAGCACAAAGGCTGCGATCAGCAACACGATACGCAGGGCCGGGCCAAACTGCTGTTCGCCCAGTGAAACGGCGAGGCGGGTAGTGTTGCCACTCATGAAGGAGACGAAGTCGCCGGTGGCCATGAAGCCGATGGCGTCGGTCATCCCCGCGAGTACCGACAGGCCGGCAACAAAGTACAGGCCCACACGGCCGCGTAACTTCGCGGAATGAACGGTACGGACGCTGGTATGGGTTGAATCGGGCAGCATTGGTCCCCCTGAGTGAGCCTTGTAAATGAGCTGGAACCCTACACGCTCATTACGCCGTACCTGTATTTCTACCACAGCCGGGCAGCCCGGCAGTAATACCTTGGTCTATTGATCCGGCTCGCCGAGCCGGTGCGTCCCCCGTGCAGGCCGCTCCATGGAACTTAAGCGGCAAATGATGATCGATTGGCTGGCTGATCATCTGCACGCGGGGAACACATGTTCAAGAAAATAGCGGCTTCCCTACTGGTGGCCGGTTCCGTCTTGCTGGCGGGCTGTGGCAAAAGCATCGAGTTTCGCAATACCGAAATCGTCAACGGCGCCGTCTACGAAAAGGGTGCCAACCAGCCGTTGACTGGTGAAGTCACCAACTTTCCTGAGCGCTTGCTGGCCTTTCAGGTCGGGCATAACGACTTGCTCGACACACTGAACCGGCTGTTGAACCTGATCGGGAATACCTCCGATGGTTTGCTCGGGCAGAACCTGCTGTGCACCATCACGGTCGACGAAGGTCGGCTCGACGGGCCGGTGACCTGTTTTACCCCACGATCCACACTGGTGCGTTATCAGGCCCGCTATGCCGGCGGCACCTTCGAGGGTGAGACCACCGTCTTCAGCCATGACGGTAAGCGCACGCTTGCCAAAGGCCATCTGAAGGGCGGCCTGCTCGACGGTGAACTGGAAGTGCTCCATCCCGAGACCGGCAAGCCGCTGTACCGCGCCGAGTACAAGGATAACCAGACCCAGGGCACGATTGAGAGTTTCAGTGCCAAGACCGGCAAGCGGGTCCTGTCTGCTGGTGCGGTTGCAGGGAAGTACAACGGTCAGATGCAGCGCTTTACCGAGCAGGGCCAATTGATTTATCGCGGCACCTATGCCGACGGGGCAAAGGTCGGCTTGCATGAAGAGTTCTACCCCGACAGCGGCAAGCCATCGGTTTCAGCCGAATGGGCCAACGGTCAGCTCAATGGCGCGGTCAAGCAGTGGAATGCCCAAGGCACGCTGGTGGAAGAGTCCACTTACAAGGACGGCGTCAAAGTCGTCGCGCGGCCGACCGCTCGTGCCGCTGGCAGTGATGATTGCGTCAGCAAAATGGCGGCCGAGTACCGTAAGGAAGCGGGGGCGGCGGCAGTGGTGCGGGCCGGTATGCTGGATGAGTGGGCCGCCATGTGCCGTCAGCTTTGAGGCCTGAAAACACCCCCTTCGACGCTGACGTCGCAGGGGGTATTGGCCAGGCAGGTAGCGCTTAGCCAGGAAACAGGAAAGGATTCAGCGCACTGCGTCCGAACCCTTCGCGTTCCAGTTCCGCATCCAGCGCCAGTGAGGCCAGGTCATCGGCTACCAGCTCCAGGTCACGGTCACGCTCTGGATAGAACACCTTGAGATAGCTCTGGCAGTCGTCACAGCTCTCGGCCTTGATCGGTGCCTCTTTATTCTCCAGCGACCAGTAGTCGAGCGCGCCGGTGGCTTCGCAGTTGCTGCATTTCAGGCGCACCATGTGCCAACGGCTTTCACACAGGCCGCACTGCAGGTAGCGCAGCCCGGCCTGGGCGCCGGTCATGATCACACTGGCGACCGGCGCGCTGGCGCACACCGGGCAATGCTGGCGCGCCTCACCCGGCAGGGCCTTGGCAGAGGCGGGCAGGTGCGCCGCCAACTGGGTGAAGTACAGCGACAAGGCTGCCCAGAGGAATACTGCCTGGCCGCTGTCGACTGCCGTGTAGTCGCCTGCGAGCAGGGCGCTGGCTTGCTGCTCACGTTGTGCAGGTGTTTGCGAGCGCAGCGCGTCCAGTGCGGCACTTACGGTGGGCGTTGCCGCGGCAGTCAGTTGATTGAGCAACTGCTCCAGCACGTCTTGCCAGTAAGGCGCACGCGGGTACTCGTGATAGGCCAGTGGTGGTTGTGCGCGGCCCAAGCGTTCGGCCAAACCGTCGACGCAGGCCGCCGGTAATGGCCGCGTGTCGAGCAGGTGTTGCTGTGCTGCAACGATGTTGGCGGCGAAGTTCAGGTAATCGGCCATCACATGCTCTTCAGCCAACTGACGCAGCCGCGCGGCACGCGGTGCATAGCGTTGCTTGAGGCTTGGCAGCAGGACGGCGGGGATCTCGGTGATACCCGGCGAGCGCGGCTCGACCGGGGTCAGTTGAATGCTGCTCATTGCTTGCGACCGCTCCCTGGTTGCTTGTTGCTGATCTGCCGGTACCAGCGATCATGGTGGGTCTTGGCCCAGCGATGCGAGACATAACCGGTGACCATGCCACGGATCGAGCCTTTTACCCAGAACGCCAGGTAGGCGTGGCCGATGATCAGCAGGATCAGGCTGATGCCGGCCAGGGCATGGACGAACAGGCCGATGCGAATAATCGGGATCGAGAACAGCGGCGCGAAGTACGGTCGCCAGATCACCACGCCACTGATCAACAGCAGGGTGATCAGGGCCATGATGCCCCAGAACAGCACTTTCTGGCCGGCGTTGTACTTGCCGATCTGCAGCGCCGGTTCATGCTTGCCGGCCAGTACCTGCTTGATGTTCTTGAACCAGGTCAGGTCCTCGCGCTCCGGCAGGTTGTATTTGACGAAGCGGATGAACAGGAACATCAGCAGCAAGAACACCACCACCCCGAAGAACGGGTGCAGGATGCGCGCCAGTTGCGGCGTGCCAAACACCGCGTTCAGGCCATTGAGCGACGGGAAGAACCACGACAGCCCCGACAGCGCTACGGCAAAGAAGCAGATGACCATGAACCAGTGGCTGGCACGCTCGATGAAACGGGTGCGCAGGATCAGTTTGTCCTTGTTCATGCGTGGGTGTCCTCTTCGTGCGTTTCGTCCTGTTCATCCACCTCGTTCGGCCCGACGCCAACGTAGTGGAAGAGGGTGCCGGCCAGGGTGGCGAAGAACGCCACTGCGGCAGCAGGCTTGAGCCAGCCCTTCCAGCCATGAACGGCGCTGCTGATACGCGGGTCGGTCGGCAGCTTGTGGTACAGGTGCGGTTTGTCGGCATGTTGCAGCACATACATCACATGGGTGCCGCCGACGCCTTGCGGGTCATAGATGCCTGCCCCGGCGAAGCCGCGCCCCTGCAACTCGACCACCCGCTCGCTGGCCAGGTGCTGCATGTCCTGCTTGCTGCCGAAGTTGATCGCGCCCGTCGGGCAGGTCTTGACGCAGGCCGGCTCCTGGCCGACCGAAACACGGTCGACGCACAGCGTGCACTTGTAGGCTTTGTTGTCCTTCTGGCTGATGCGCGGCACATCGAACGGGCAGCCGGCGATGCAATAGCCGCAGCCGATACAGTGCTCGGATTGGAAGTCGACGATGCCGTTGGCGTACTGGATGATTGCCCCCGGCTGCGGGCAGGCCTTCAGGCAGCCCGGGTCGGCGCAGTGCATGCAGCCGTCCTTGCGGATCAGCCACTCCAGCTTGCCGCTCTCGTCTTCTACTTCGTCGAAGCGCATCAGCGTCCAGGTTTCAGCCGAGAGGTCGGCCGGGTTGTCGTAGACGCCGACGTTGTGACCCACCTCGTCACGCAGGTCGTTCCATTCGTTGCACGCGACCTGGCAGGCCTTGCAGCCGATGCAGATACTGACGTCGATCAGCTTGGCCACTTCGGCCTGGTGATCGCGGGTATGTGGCGCCGGGGTCAAGGCGTTGGTGGCGGAGCGCCTGACGATGTCTTGGGATTGCATGGACATGGGTTCGCTCCGTTACACCTTTTCAATATTCACGAGAAACGCCTTGTATTCCGGCGTATGGGTATTCGACTCGCCGACACCCGGGGTCAGGGTGTTGGCCAGGAATCCCTTGCGTGTGCTGCCTTCGTAGCCCCAGTGGCAGGGGATGCCGATGGTGTCGACGTCCTGGCCGTCGATGGTCAGGCGGCGGATACGCTTGGTCACCACGGCCTTGGCCTTGATGTAGCCGCGCTTGGTGCTGACCTTGACCGTGTCGCCTTGAACGATGCCCTTGTCACTGGCCAGTTTTTCACCGATCTCGATGAACTGCTCGGGCTGGACGATGGCGTTCAGCCGTGAGTGCTTGGTCCAGTGACGGAACAGCTCGGTGATCGAGTAGGTGGTCGCCACATACGGGAACTCTTCACGGGTGCCCATGCGCAGGCGGTCGCTTTCGTACAGCCGTGCCGTCGGGCTGTAGGTGACGTTGGGGTGCAGCGGGTTCTTCGCCAGCGGGCTTTCGGTTGGCTCGTAGTGTTCCGGGAATGGCCCGTCGTTCATGGCACCGACCGAGAACAGCCGGCCAAGGCCTTCTGGCAGCATGATGAAGGGGTTGGTATTGCTGCCCGGTGCGGCGGTGACGGCAAAGTCCGGTACGTCGACACCGCTCCAGCGCGTGCCGTCCCAACCGATCAGTTTGCGCTTGGCATCCCAAGGGTTGCCCTGCGGGTCGGCCGAAGCACGGTTATAGAGGATGCGGCGGTTCTGCGGCCACGCCCAGGCCCAGCCCGGCGTGCAGCCCAGGCCACTGTCGGCATTGTCGCGCCGTGCCATCTGGTTGCCTTGCTCGGTCCATGAACCGGCGAAGATCCAGTTGAAGCAGCTGGTGCTGCCGTCGTCGCGTAGTTGCGAGAAGTCGTTGAGCAACTGGCCCTTGCGCAGGATCAGATTGCCCTGGTCATCGTGCAGGTCGGCCAGGGCGCGACCGTTGGACTCCTTCGCCACTTCTTCAGGTTTCGGGTCCAGCGGGTCGGCATAATCCCAGGCCATGTTAAGGATCGGCGCCGGGTTGGCGCCGCCTTCCTTCTCGTACAGCTCGCGGATCTTGAGGAACAGGTGGCCGAGGATCTTGCCGTCGTGCCAGGCTTCCCCGGGCGGTGCGGCACCCGCCCAGTGCCATTGCAGCCAGCGCCCGGAGTTGACAATGGAGCCGTCTTCTTCGGCGAAGCAGGACGAGGGCAGGCGGAACACCTCGGTCTGGATCGAGGCGGTATCGACGTCATGCTGTTCGCCGTGGTTCTGCCAGAAGCTTGAGGTTTCGGTGGCCAGCGGGTCGATGATCACCAGGAACTTGAGCTTGGACAGGGCGGCCTGGGCCTTGTTCTTGTCCGGGAACGCCGCGACCGGGTTGAAGCCTTGGGCGATGTAGCCGTTGACCTTGCCTTCATACATGCGGTTGCTGAAGTTGAGTACGTCATAGCTGTCGTCCCACTTCGGCAACCAGTCAAAGCCCCAGCTGTTTTCCCGGGTCGCCTTGTCACCCCAAAGGCTTTTCATCAGGCTGACGAAGAACTTCGGGGTGTGCTTGTAGTAGTTGACCTGATCAGGCAGCAGCGCCGTCGGGGTGATCTGCTTGAGGTAGGTTTCAAGGTCGGTTTGCGCGTCGGACGGCAGGTTCATGTAACCCGGCAAGCGCAGCGAAAGCAGGCCCAGGTCGGTGTAGCCCTGAATGTTGGAGTGCCCGCGCAAGGCGTTGACCCCGCCACCGGCCATGCCGATGTTGCCCAGCAGCAACTGGATCATGCCCGAGCCACGGATCATCTGCGCGCCGTTGGTGTGGTGGGTCCAGCCCAGGGCGTAGAGGAAGGTCGCGGTCTTGTCCGGGGCGCTGGTTTCACCCAGGATCGCGCAGATCTTCAGGAAATCGTCTTTCGGTGTGCCGCAAACCGTGGTGACCATCTCCGGGGTGTAGCGGCTGACATGGGCCTTGAGCAGGTTCCACACGCACCGTGGATGGCTCAGGGTCAGGTCGCGCTTGGCATAGCCTTGCGCGTCCAGTTCGTAGGTCCACGAACTGCGGTCGTAGGCTCGCTTCTGCGCGTCGTAACCACTGAACAGGCCATCGTCGAAGTGGTAGTCCTCGCGGACGATCAGGCTGGCGTTGGTGTAGGCACGTACGTATTCATGCTGGATCTTGTCGTGGCTGATCAGGTAGTTGACCACGCCCATCAGGAAGGTCACGTCGGAGCCCGCGCGGATCGGCGAATAGATGTCCGCTACCGAGGCACTGCGGTTGAACCGTGGGTCGACCACGATGACCTTGGCGCCATTGCGAATCTTCGCCTCGATCACCCACTTGAAGCCTACCGGGTGCGCTTCGGCAGGGTTGCCACCCATGATCAGCACCACGTTGGCGTTCTTGATGTCGACCCAGTTGTTGGTCATCGCGCCACGGCCAAAGGTCGGCGCCAGGGCTGACACGGTCGGGGCGTGGCAGACCCGCGCCTGGCTGTCGGTACCGAGGATGCCCAGGGCGCGGGTGAAGCGTTGATCGAGTGAGCCGGTCTCGCTGCTGGCGGCCGAGGAGCAGAGCATGCCGGTACTCAGCCAGCGGTTGACCGTGGTGCCCTTGGCATTTTTCTCGATGAAGTTGGCGTCGCGGTCGTCCTTCATCAAGCGGGCGATGCGCTCGATGGCGTGTTCCCAGCTGATGCGCTGCCATTTGTCCGAGCCCGGCGCCCGGTACTCTGGGTAGAGCAGGCGTTGTTCGCTGTGGATGTAGTCCACCAGCCCGGCCCCTTTCGGGCACAACGAGCCACGGCTGACCGGATGGTCCGGGTCGCCTTCAATGTGGAAAATGCGGGCCTTGGCGTTCTTCGCGCCGTCGCCCAGGCTGTACATGAGGATGCCGCAACCCACCGAGCAGTAGGTGCAGTTGTTGCGGGTTTCCTTGGCGCGCAGCAGCTTGTACTGCCGCGACTGGGTCGCTTGTGCTACGCCGGGGGCGAAGCCGAGGGTGGCACAAGTGGCGGTGGCAGCGCCGACGGTACAGAGCTTGAAGAACTGTCTTCTGCCAAGACCCATGGTTATCTCCTTATACAGACGACGTCAGGCATTGCGCGTCGGGGCCAGGCCCGACAGCAACATGTCGATGGTGGTCTTCGGTTTACAGGCTGGAAATCAGAGGGTGCGCCGGTGCCCATTCTGCGCAGGGCTGAGTGCGCGCTTGCGCCGCAGTCTATTGCCTTACTAAATGTAAGACTAATTGACCTTGTCGATGGCGCCATCGACACGCTCTATCGGTGACGCATGTACAGGCCCGGCTGGAGGTTTTCACGGGCAGGCACGCTCATCAGCCCCGCGCAGTGATACAGTCGCGTTTTCTCAAAGAGGATGGACCATGCGGGTAGTCATCGCGGTTGTTGCCGCAGCGTTGTTGGCGGGCTGTGCGTCCTCGACGATGGATGAAGCACGAAGCAAGACACCGGGCAAAACGTTTTCATCGGCCAAGTCGGCGGACGTCGTTGCCCAGTGCATTCAGTTTTCCTGGCAGGACGAAGCCGTGTTCGGTGTCGATGCCAGTGGTTACCTGGAACCCGGCAAGCAGGGCGGCTTTACCGTCTACACCCGCGGTGCGGAGTCGTTTGCAGACATCCAGAGCCAAGGGGCGGCCTCGCGCGTCAACTACTACGCGGTGAAGCCTGACGCGGTTGCCCAGCGTCGCATGGCCGCCTTGGCCACCTGCCTCTGAACGGGGTCAGTGTGTTGCCGCCAACTGGGCTTCCAGGTCGGCAATGCGTGCCTGCAGGCGCGCCTGCTCTTCGCGCTGGGCACTGATGTCCTCGTACACACTGATCAGTTGTTCCGGCTCACCGTTCTGGCAGCGTTGCAGGGCGGTACGCGCCCGTACCCAGACATAATGCCCGTCTTGATGGCGCACGCGCTTTTCCACGACATAGCGGTCGATCTCGCCGGCCAACAGACGCTGCAGCAGTGTCAGGTTGGTCGCCAGGTCGTCAGGGTGGGTGAGTTGCTGGAAGGTCATGCCATAGAGTGCTTCGGCGCGGTAGCCCAACAGCTCGCAGAAACTGCTGTTGACCCGCTTCCAGGTGCCGTCCAGATCAATGTACGCGAGGGCGCCCCAGGCCAGCTCGAAGATCGCCCGAAAGCGTTCTTCACTGTTGCGCAATGCTTCTTCAGCCACCTTGCGGTCCGTGGTGTCCATGCTGATGCCGACCATCCTGATCGAACGCCCGGCGCTGTCGCGGACCACCGTGGCACGCGAAGAGATCCAACGCAGTTCGCCGTCGGGTTGGTAGATGCGGAAGTCACACTCGCAGCCAGTGCCTTCAGCCACGGCCTGGGCGTACATGGCCTGCATGTTGAGGACATCCTCTTCGGGCAGGTGAACCCAGAAGTCCTCGTTACGGTTGACTTGCCAGCCGTAGACCGCTTCGACGTTAGGTGAATAGGTGACTTCGTCGCTGATCAGGTTCCATTCCCAGGTCACGATGCGGGCGCCTTCCTGGGCCAGCTTCATGCGGGTTTCGCTTTCCATGATCTCGGCGGTATAGCGGCGACGCAGATCGGTCATCGGCAGTTCGACCACCTGGGTAGTCTGCACATCCTGCAGCGCGTCTTCGCCATAACGCAGCCAGATCCAGTTGACCTTGAGGAAGGCTGCCAGCTTGCGCAGGTTGTCGTAATCGATTTCGCCGCCACGGGTCCATTTGTGTACCGCCGTACGCGAAATGCCCAATGCCGTACCCACCGCCTGCAAGGTGAGTTTGTGGTGTTCAAGCAATTCTTTCAGGCGAAACGCGAAGCTGTTTTCCATCATGCGCAGGGGTGTCCTGGTCAGGTACAGAGCCTGCAGTATACCTAAGCTGTCAACTTGAGGTTGACGGTGTGCGCCAGTGTCAGTCGTCAGGGGGGCTTGCTGCGCCGACAAGCCAGCACCCCTTTACCACAGGATCACAGGACCACAGGGTTGGGGCTGGCTTGTCGGTGAGGCGGTGTTACAGGTCCAGCACCAGGCGTGCCGATTTGGCCCGCGACACACAGACCATCAGGCTCTGCTGGGCGGCTTTTTCTTCATCGCTCAGGTATTGGTCGAAATGTTCGGCCTCGCCGTCGATGATCCGCGTTTCGCAGGTACCGCATACGCCTTCCCGGCACAGGCACTCGACGTTGGCGGCCTTGGACTTCTGGATGGCCTGCAGGATGGTCATGCCTTCTTCCACCAGCAGCTCCTGGCCGGAACGTGCCAGCACCACGGTGAATGCCGCGCCGGTGGCCGGCGTGGCGGCAAATTGCTCCCAATGTACGCGTTGCTCGGCGATGCCGGCCTTGGCGGCAGTGGCGATCACCGCATCGATCAGTGGCTTGGGCCCGCAGACATAGAGGTGGGCATCGTCGGTCAGGCCTGCGCAGAGTGCGGCCAGGTCGAGCTTGCGCTCCAGGCTGTCAATATAGAACCGGGTACGCCCGGCATGGGGGCCGCTCGAGAGGTCATCCTGGAAGGCACCATGCTCCGGGCTGCGGAAGGCGTAGTGCAGTTCGTAGTCGGTGTCGCCACCTTCCAGTTCATGCAGTTGGGCCAGGAACGGCGTGATACCGATACCGCCAGCGATCAGCACGTGGCGTCCGGCGGTCGGGTCCAGGGCGAACAGGTTGTTCGGGCTGGAGATGGTCAAGGTACTGCCGACCTCGACCTGTTGATGCATGAACGCCGATCCACCCTTGGACTGCTCTTCCAGGCGTACGCCGATCTGGTAGCTGCGGGTGTCGCGTGGGTCGCTCATCAGCGAGTAGGCATTGCTGAACTGGCTGCCGTCGGCACCCTGCATTTGTACGATGATGTGGCTACCACCGGTAAAGGCTGGCATCGCTGCGCCATCGTCGCGCGCCAGGGTGAAGCGCTTGATCAGGGGTGTTGCTTGCTCTACTGCGGTTACCCGCACGTTGAACATTTCATAGGGGTTGGCCATGGTTCACCTCGACTGCAGCAACGCGCGGCAGGCCCTGCCGCGCGCTGTAACTCAATGCCTGTTCAAACGGCCAGGCACAGGTACTTGATTTCCAGATAATCCTCGATGCCGTACTTCGAGCCTTCGCGGCCCAGGCCGGATTGCTTGACCCCGCCAAAGGGGGCGACTTCGTTGGAGATCAGCCCGGTATTGACCCCGACCATGCCGTACTCCAGGCGCTCGGCCACCTTGAAGACCCGCGCCAGGTCACGGCTGTAGAAGTACGCAGCCAGGCCATAGAGGGTGTCGTTGGCCAGGGTGATCACCTCTTCATCACTGGAGAAGCGCACCAGTGCCGCCACCGGGCCGAAGATTTCCTCGTCCAGCAGTTCCATGCCCGGGCCGATGTTGGCCAGCACGGTCGGTTCGAAGAAATTTCCGCCCAAGGCATGGGCCTTGCCACCGAGTACGACCTCGGCGCCTTTGCTCACCGCGTCGTCAATCAGGCTCTGGACCTTGGCCACGGCCTTGTCGCTGATCAGCGGTCCGACCTGCGTGCCGTCGCTTTGGCCATGGCCGACGCCGAGGGCGCGTACGCGCTCGACGAAGCGCTCGGTAAACTGCGCATACACGCGGTCATGCACATAGAAGCGGTTCACGCAGACGCAGGTTTGCCCGGCGTTGCGGTACTTGGCGATCAGGGCACCTTCCACGGCGGCGTCGATGTCGGCATCTTCAAACACAATGAACGGCGCGTTGCCGCCCAGCTCGAGTGACACCTTCTTGATGGTTTCGGCGCATTGGCCCATCAGCAGGCGGCCAACCGGGGTCGAACCCGTGAAGCTCAGTTTGCGCACGGCCGGGTGACGGGTCAGTTGCGCACCAATGGCCGGCGCATCACCGGTGACCACGCTGAACACGCCCGCCGGTACGCCAGCGCGCTCGGCCAGTTCGGCCAGGGCCAGGGCCGAGAAGGGGGTTTCGTTGGCCGGCTTGACCACGATGGTGCAACCGGCGGCCAGCGCCGGGGCGACTTTGCGCGTGATCATCGCCGCCGGGAAGTTCCACGGGGTGATGGCGGCGCAGACACCGATGCCTTGCTTGATCACCAGCAGACGCTTGTCGCTGGCCGGGCTTGGGATGACATCGCCATAGACACGTTTGCCTTCTTCGGCGAACCACTCGACAAACGAGGCGGCGTAGCGAATTTCACCCAGGGCTTCGTGCAGCGGCTTGCCCTGTTCCAGGGTCATCAACTGGGCCAGGTCTTGTTCGTGTTCCAGCAGCAGCTCGAACCAGCGGCGCAGTACCTGCGCGCGGTCCTTGGCGGTGCGCCCGCGCCAGCCGTCCAGTGCGGCTTCAGCGGCTTCGATGGCCCGCACCGCTTCGGCGCCGCCCATCAGCGGTACGTTGCCGAGCACGTTGCCATTGGCCGGATCGGTCACGGCCAGGTGGCGACCGTCATCGGCCTCGCACCAGGCGCCAGCAATATAGGCTTGCTGGCGGAACAGTTTGGAATCGTTAAGTTTCACGCAAGGCACTCCGTATACCGCCGCCGACCCGTAGGTCGGCGGCTGGCAGGGTCAGTCGTTGATATGGGCGACGGCGATCAGGTTGTGGAAGTGGGCAATGCCGTGCTCGCTCATGCCGCTGCGCTGACGGTCGGCCATGATCCGGCCCTGACCACGGTAGCCACGCGACTTCAGGCCCTTCTGCACGCTTTCCACCAGGCGCAGGTCTTCAGGACGGAACACTTCGCGGTACCAGTCGATCAGCTTCTGCTGCTCTTCGGTGATGTCCTTGTTCAGGAAGTAGATGTCGTAATGCTGGAGTGTGGTTTCAGCATCGACCGGGAACTCATAGATCACGGTCATGAAGTTCGCACCTGGCGGTACGTTGAACATGGTGCATGGCCAGGTCCAGAAACCGGCGAAGGATGGGTCTTTCACCGAATCGTCGAACTTGAACGACTGCTCCGACGGTTTGGCCAGACCGTATTGCAGGGTCCAGTTACCGAAGGTGGTGTGGGTGTACTGGCCAACGTCTACCGAGTCGGCGAAGCCTGGGTGGGCCGGCGCGCAGTGGTAGCACTCCAGGTAGTTGTCGACGATCGACTTCCAGTTGGCCGGGGTGTCGCTGACGAAGCGGGCAGCCAGGTGCAGGTCATCAATGACCGCACAGGCTTGACGCATGCGCGCCTCCAGGCCAGGCAGCTGTTCTTCAACGGTGCCGGCTTCCATGTCCATGTTGATGAAGATGAAACCGGCGTACTCCTCGACGCGCAACTGCACCAGGGTGGAGTTTTCCTTGTCGAAGTTCACCACGTTTTCGCAGTTACGGGCATGGGCCAGCTCGCCATCGAGCTTGAAGGTCCAGGCGTGGTAAGGGCAGGTGATGACGTTCTTGGCCTTGCCGCTGCCGCTGAGCAGCTGGTGACCACGGTGTGGGCAGACGTTGTAGAAAGCGCGCAGCACGCTGTCACGACCACGAACAACGATGATACTTTCGCCGATCACTTCACGGGTGATGTAGGCGTTGTTTTCGGCGACTTCGCTGCGGTGGCCCACACAGATCCAGCTATGGGCGAAGATCGTTTCTTTCTCGTGCTCAAACACCGATTGCTGGGTGTAGAAGTTCGCCGGAATGGTAAAGGCTTCATCGGCGTTACTGCAGAAGTCGGCGGGCAGACGTTTGAAATCGTTCACGGTGGTTTCCTCTTACAGGCACTGACGCGTTAGCGTCGTACTTTTTACTTGTTGGTTAACGAGTATCTATTGGTTAACAAGCTGGGTAAAAAAATAGCCTGCCGCCTCGGTCCTTGAGGGCGAGCAGACCGTCGCCGTGGTTACGGCGTTGCGACAACCGCAGGGGCCGGGGCTTTTTCTTCAGGGGATTCACCTGCCAGCCGCGCCGCTTCTTCTTCGATGCGGTATGCCGGTACATGGCTGTAGTCCTGAAGCATCCATTTGAAGAAGCCGTAGATCTTCACCAGCAGGATCAGCATGAAAGGGATCGCTGTGAGCACGACAGCGGTTTTCATGGTCGACAGCGAAGCCTTGGCGAACAGCATGGCCAGTGGTACCAGGGTCAACACCAGGCACCAGAACAGGCGGTGGGTTGGCGTTGGGTCTTCACCTTCGCGCAGGTTCGGGGTGCTGGTGGCGGCGACCGCATAGGCAGCGGCGTCCATGTGCGAGGCGCAGAAAACGGCCATGATGAACAGGTACACGGCGAGGAACACCTTGCCCAGCGGCAGGGCGGTCAGCAGCGCACTCACGGCGCTTTCGCCACCTTGTTCCGTCAGGATTTTCGGTACGTCGATGGCACCCGTGATGAACTGGTGCATGCTGTAGCTTTCCAGTGCGCCAAAGAAGAACCAGCACCCGAAGCTGCCACCCAGCAGCAGGGCGAAGACCACTTCCTTGATCTGCCGTCCACGGGAAACGCGGGTCACGAACATGGCCACGCCCGGTGCGTAGGACACCCACCACAGCCAGTAGAACACCGTCCAGTTACGGGTAAATGCACCGTCACCGGCAGGGTCGGTGAACAGGCTCATGTGCACGTAGTTCTGGATCATGATGCCGACGGCGTTGGCTGTGTTGTTGATGGTGAACTGCGTTGGGCCGACCAGCAGTACCACACCGGCAAACACCAGCGCGCCGATACAAACCATCTTGCTCAGACGCTGCAGGCCGCCATCGATGCCGATGTAGGAACTGAGCGAGAACAGCACTGCCACGGCACCGATCACCATCAGTTGCACGGTAAAGGTGTTGGGCGTGCCGGCCAGGTCAGCCAGGCCTCGGGTCAGGGTCGAGGCGGTCAGGGCCAGGGATACCGTCAGTGCGCCCATCATGGTCAGCAGGAAGATCAGGTCCACGGTGCGACCGACCGGGCCGGTGGCCTTGAAGCCGGTTACCGCTTCAACGATCGAGGCCAGGTTCAGGCCGCTCTTCTTGCGGACATGGAAGTGGTAGGCCATGGCCAGGGATGCCAGCGCGTAGATCGACCAGGCGCTGATGCCCCAGTGGAAGAACGAGTAACTGACACTGTATTCCAGTGCCTGGCGCGACTGCGGAACAATGTTCAGGCCCGGCGTCTGGTAGTAGTAGGCCCATTCCATGACGCCCCAGTAGAGGGTCGAGGAGCCCATGCCGGCGCAGATGAACATGAATACCCACGTGGTCGTGGAGTATT
This sequence comes from Pseudomonas sp. TE3910, assembly GCF_056279025.1. Taxonomy (NCBI): domain Bacteria; kingdom Pseudomonadati; phylum Pseudomonadota; class Gammaproteobacteria; order Pseudomonadales; family Pseudomonadaceae; genus Pseudomonas; species Pseudomonas sp. TE3910. The sequence goes on along the minus strand of NZ_JBWBQN010000001.1, from coordinate 1,427,444 downwards.
CCGGTTTACCACTGCCGAAGCGGATGTTGCCGTACTTGCTGAAGGCCAGGTACAGCACCGCCAGGGAGCTGATGAACACCAGCAACTGCACGCTGGTACCGAAGGTGCGGGTGGAAAACTCGAACAACAGGTTGGCCGTGGTTTCGGCCTGGGTGGGGAACAAGGCTAACCCGATGACAGTGAGCAGCACGGCAATCAGGCTCACGGTAATCAGAAACACATCAATCTTTTTATTTTTGTGGGACATCATCGTCTCCTGGACGTTGGCGTACGTAGTGCTTGGCCCGGAGCAAGTCCGGGGTACTGCGGTACCTCTACCTCCTTGTCGTTAACCAAAAGTTAACATGAATCTTTCGGTTAACAGTTTGCATAGAATCGTCGAGGACTGCAAGCACGCGAAGGCCGGTTGTCGGACAATCCTGACAACCGGCCTTGGGGGATCAGGCCCCGATCAGTTCGGCGATCGCCTTGCCGACCTGCTGGGTGGACGCGTTGCCGCCCATGTCGCGGGTGGTGTCACCGTCGGCGATGACCTGTTCAATGGCCTTGAGGATGTCGTCGTGGGCGGCGCGGTAGCGTGGGTCGGCACCGTCGTTGCCGAGGAATTCAAGCATCAGTGCACCGGACCAGATCATGGCAATCGGGTTGGCGATGTTCTGCCCGAAGATGTCCGGCGCCGAACCGTGTACCGGCTCGAACAGCGACGGGAATTTGCGTTCCGGGTTGAGGTTGGCCGACGGCGCGATGCCAATGGTGCCGGCGCAGGCCGGGCCCAGGTCGGAGAGAATGTCGCCGAACAGGTTGGAGGCCACCACCACGTCGAAGCGCTCTGGCTGCAGCACGAAACGTGCACAAAGGATGTCGATGTGCTGCTTGTCCCAACTGATGTCAGGGTAGTGCGCAGCCATGGCGGCAGTACGTTCATCCCAGTACGGCATGCTGACCGCCATGCCATTGGATTTGGTCGCTGAAGTCAGGTGCTTGCGTTCGCGGGTCTGGGCCAGGTCGAAGGCGTACTTGAGGATGCGGTCGACACCACGGCGGGTGAACACCGACTCCTGCAGGACGAACTCATTCTCGGTGCCTTCGAACATCCGCCCGCCCAGCGACGAGTATTCGCCTTCGGTGTTTTCGCGGATCACCACGAAGTCGATATCGCCAGGTTTGCGCCCGGCCAGTGGGCACGGCACGCCAGGGAACAGGCGAACCGGGCGAATGTTCACGTACTGGTCGAAGTCGCGACGGAACTTGAGCAGCGAACCCCACAGGGAAATATGGTCCGGTACTTTGTCCGGCCAGCCGACTGCGCCGAAGTACAGCGCATCGAAACCTTTGAGCTGCTCAAACCAGTCGTCCGGCATCATCTTGCCGTGCGCCAGGTAGTAGTCGCAGCTGGCCCACTCAAAGAATTCGAACTCAAGGTTCAGGCCGTGCTTGCGCGCAGCCGCTTCGACCACGCGGATACCTTCTGGGAGAACTTCGTTGCCGATGCCATCGCCAGGGATTGCGGCGATCCGGAATGTCTTGCTCATGGGGGACACACTCGTTGTCTAGGGAACAGGTGCGGACCATGCTATAAGGGCTTAGCTTAGAGATAATCTCGTCAATCATGGATTCTTAGTGCACGTATCGTGAACAATATGCCCAGCCTTGAAGACCTGACCATTTTTGTTCAGGTCGCCAAACGTGCCAGCTTTGCGGCAGTTGCCGATGAGCTTGGAATGTCTGCCGCGTTCATCAGCAAGCGCATTCGCGTGCTTGAAGACAACCTGGGGGTGCGGTTGTTGCACCGCACCACCCGGCGTGTGTCGGTGAGTGAAGAGGGCGAGCGCGTCTACCGCTGGGCGCTGCATATCTTTGATGCGGTGCAGCGCATGGGCGACGACATCAGTGCCCAGCACCGCGAGCCGGTAGGGCAACTGCGCATTGCCAGCAGCCTGGGGCTGGGCAGGCGTTTCGTTGCCCCGGCCTTGTCGGAACTGGCCGAACGTTACCCGAAGCTGGATATCCGGCTGGACGTGCATGACCGCCTGGTTGACTTGATCGACGAAGGGGTCGACCTGGATATCCGCGTGGGCAACACCATCGCCCCGAACCTGATCGCCAAGCCACTGGCGAAGAACCGCCGTGTGCTCTGTGCCTCCCCAGACTATCTCGAACGTTGTGGCACGCCGCGAACCCTGGCGGAACTGGCCAGCCATGACTGCCTGGTGATCAAGGAACGTGACCACCCGTTCGGGATCTGGCAATTGGAAGGCCAGCAGGGTGAGGAGAGCGTGCGAGTGACTGGCACATTGTCGACCAACCATGGCGAAGTGGCCCACCAGTGGTGCCTGGATGGTCGCGGGATACTGCTGCGCTCCTGGTGGGACTTGCACGACAGCCTGGCGGCAGGGCGGTTGGTGCAGGTGCTCAGCGAGTACCACCAGCCGGCGGATATCTGGGCGGTGTACGCTTCGCCGCTGGCCAGTTCGGCGAAGGTTCGCGTTGCGGTGGAGTTCTTCCGTCAGTACTTTGCCGAACGCTACACCTTGCCTGGGTAGTCATTGTGTTCTCACGCCCTGTGCGCGGCTTCTGGATCGCCAGCAAAGCTGGCTTACCTATCGGCGCCGTAGCAGGGCGATGAAGAACACCCCGCCAATCGCTGCCGTGGCGATGCCGATGGGCAAGTCTTGCGGGGCGATCAGGGTGCGGGCGGCAACGTCCACCCAGACCAGAAACAAACCGCCGAGCAAGGCGCTGACCGGCAGCAGTCGCCGGTGTTCGGCGCCCACCAGGCGCCGGGCCAGGTGCGGCAGCATCAACCCGACAAAACCAATCGCCCCGGACAACGCCACCAGCACCCCGGTCAGCAATGCCGTGCAGACGAATACCTGCACGCGTACCGCCTGGACATTGAACCCCAGGCTCACGGCTGTGTGTTCTCCGCTCATCAATGCATTCAAGCCACGGGCCAGGGCCAGCAAGGCGAGCAGGCCGAGCAGCAAGCACAGTGCCGGCAGCCAGAGCATCTCCCAACGTGCCAGGCCAAGCCCGCCGAGCATCCAGAACATCACCGAATTGCTGGCGTGTTGGTCGCCGGTGTACAGCAGCAGGTTGACCAGTGCCATCAGCACGAACGACACCGCCACCCCGGCCAGCAACAACCGTTCGCTGCTCATTCGGCCTTGTTGATTGGCTACCGCCAGCACTAGGGCCATGCTGCCCAAGGCGCCGATGAAGGCGGCCAGCGGCAGGCTGAACACCCCGGCAAAATCGCCGAGGAACAGCACCACCAGTACTGCGCCCAGCGCCGCACCGGAGCTGACCCCCAGCAGGTGCGGGTCGGCCAGCGGGTTGCGAGTCACGGCTTGCAGGGCGGTACCGACCAGGGCCAGGCCGGCGCCAACCAGTGCGCCCAGCACCACCCGTGGTGCACGAATCAGCCAGACGATGCGTGACTGGCCCTGCGTCCAGTCACCGCCACCGCGTAGCCCCAACTGCTCGCCAACAATCCCCCAGACGTACGCCAACGGTACGCTCGCCGAGCCAAAGGCCAGCGCCGTCAGGCACGACACCAGCAGCACGCCCAGTAACCCAAGCACCAATAGGCGGTACGCCGCCACGCTACGTATCTGCATCACTGACCTGCCCGCGCCACGGTCTGCGGATGCAGGGCGTTGGCGATAGTTTCGATGGCCTCGGCGTTGTCCACGGACGGCGTCACCGCCACATAGGGCAGCACGATAAAGCGTTGCGTGCGGATTGCACTCACGCCCTGCAGGGCCGGGTGCTGCAGCAGGAAATCACGCTTCTGTTGCCAGGTGCGTGGGCCATAGTCGACGATCAGGATGACCTCGGGGTCTCGCTCGACCACACTTTCCCAGTTGACCTGGGTCCAGCTGGCGGCGATGTCATCCATCACGTTGTGGCCACCTGCCGTCGTCAATAGCGCCTGCGGAATACCCAGGCGCCCAGAGGTCATGGGGCGGTCTTCGCCGCTGTCATAGAGGAATACGCGCGGCGTTTCGTCCGTTGTCGCCAGCCGCACCTGAACCCGGGCGATACGTTGGCGCAGGTCGTTGATCAACGCCTCGGCGCGGGCTTCGACCGAGAAGATTCGCCCGAGATTGCCCAGGTCACGGTACAGGTCGTCAAGGCTGGCCTCGCGTTGCGGCATGATCCGCGAGCAGGACTCGCTCAGTTCATAGACCTTGATCCCCAGCGGTTCAAGGCTGGCCGGGGTGAGCGGGCCGCCAATCCGCATGCCATAGCCCCAACCGGCGAAAAAGAAGTCGGCACCCGCGTCCAGCAGGTTCTCTTCGCTGGCGTAGTGGCTGGCGAGTTCCGGTACGCCCTCGAGGGCCGTGCTGAGCCTCGGGTCGAGGGTTTTCCAGCCGCTGACGCCGGTGTAGCCGACCATGCGTTCGCGCAGGCCGAGGGCAAGTAACATCCCGGTCAGGTTGATGTCATGGCTGACCACGTGCTGCGGCGCCTGCTCGAACGTGACCTGGCGGTTGCAGCTCTGCACACTCAGCGGGTAATGGCTGGCCTGGGCCGAGAGGGCCGGCAGCAGCGCAAGCCAGGCGAGGTAGGGAAGCGCTCGTTTCATGGTTCGGTGATCCAGGTAATGCGCGGGTAGCCGGCCAGTGGATGGGTGTCGACCAGTGCATGCACACCGAATACCTGGTGCAGGCGTTCGGCCGTCAACACCTCGGCCGGTGTGCCGCTGGCGACAATGCAGCCGTTGTCGATGACGTAAAGGCGGTCGCAGAATGCCGCAGCCAGGTTCAGGTCGTGGAAACTGGCCAGGGTGCTCAAGCCCAGGCGGCGCAAGTGGCCCAGCAGTTCCAGTTGGTAGCGTGGGTCGAGGTGGTTGGTCGGCTCGTCGAGTATCAGCAGTTGCGGTTGCTGCACCAGTGCACGGGCCAGCAGCACGCGCTGTTTTTCGCCACCGGAAAGGGTGGCGAAATCGTGTTGATCAAGGTTGCCCAGGCCAACCGCGCCGAGGGTCTGTGCGATCAGCTGGCGGTCTGCCTGGTTGTCGCCGGCAAACATCCCCTGGTGGGGCGTGCGGCCCATGGCCACGACGTCAGCCACGGTAAGGCCGAACGCCTGGGGAAACTCCTGCAGCACGACGGCAATGCGTTGTGCGCTCCAGCGCGGGCGCTGTTGCCAGAGGTCAGTGCCGTCCAGGCTGACGTGCCCGGCCAAGGGCGGGTTGAAGCGGTAGGCGCAGCGCAACAGGCTGGTCTTGCCACTACCATTGGGGCCGATCAGACCGACGAACTCACCGGCCGCCACGTGCAGGTCGATACCGTGCAGCAACCAGTGCTGGCGACGCTCGAGTGCTGCCGGCGTCCAGCGCAGTTGTTGGATATTCAATGCGGTCATGAGCGGCGGTTCCTTGTGCCTTAGAAACGGTAATCGAGGGTGGCGAAGTACGAGCGCGGCGCCCCCATCAGCCATTGCTCAGCGCTATGGGCCGTGACGGCATAGCGGCGGTCGAGCAGGTTATTCAGTTGCAGGCCCAAACGCACCTCCGGCAGCAGTTGCCAGCCGAGATTCCCATCGATCACGGTGTAGCCCGGTACCGTTGCGGTGTTGGCGGTATCGGCATAGCGCGCATCAACGTAACGCAAGCCCAGCCCGGCATCGAGGTTGTTGCGCAAGGCCTTGCTGAGCCAGAGGTTGGCGGTGCGCCGTGGTACACCGATCGGGCGGTTGCCCGAGCGGGACACGATATTACCGGCCACCACCTCGTCGAAGTCATCATACGCGGCACGCACCAGCGAGGCGTTTGCCGAGACGTGCCACTGCTGCGCAAGGGCCAGCTCCAGGGTCGCCTCCAGGCCTTCGGAAGACTGCTGGCCGACTTGCTGGGTGAGTCGCGTGTGGCTGTCGGTGACCACCGGCAGCTTCTTTTTCACGATCTGATAAGCCGCCAGCGTCCACTCGCCACGGCCGTTCCAGAACTGCTGCTTGAGGCCGAGTTCGGTTTGCTTCGACTCGGTCAGGTCCATCTGCTGTGCAGCCGGGCTGAGGCTGATCAGGTCGCCAACCCCGTCTTCACTGGTGGAGTACTGGCCGTACAGCGACAGCTGATCGGTGACTGCATACACCAGCCCGGCACGCCAGTTGCCGCCGTCGAGGCTGCGGTCGCTGCGCGTGCCGTCGACCCGGTTGTCTCGGTCGATATGGTTCTGGTCGCGGCGAATTCCGGTGACCAACGACCAGCGCTCTGACAATTGCGTGCGGTTTTCCGCGAACAGGGCAAAGGTCTGGGTGGTGCTGTGAGTTTGTGGGCGGGTGGGGTCCTGGCTGCTGAAGTATCCCGGGGCCGGCTGCCACGGGTCGATGTAGTCGCCGCCGTTGTCGGTGTACGGCGAATTGCTGTCGACGTCGAAACGAATCCGGTTGTATTCGGCACCGACCACGGTCTTGCTCGTCAGGCCGAACAACGTATGGTCGAGAGAGAAGCTCTGGCGGTCGCCGATTTGCTCCTGGTCATGCTTGATGTGCAGGTAGCTCTGGCGCAGCAGTTGGTCGCGGCTGCTGTCCCAGCTGTAGTCCTCGGCATTGCGCCAGTGCCGGCGGCTCTTGATGTAATAGAGCTGGTTGCTGGCCGTCAGGCTCTCGTTGATCGACCAGTCGCTGTTCAGTCGCGTCCATTCATCGTGGTAACGCTGTACCGCGTCATGGAGGTTGTAGTTCTTTTTGCGCAGGCTGTCGCGGTAGTGGCCGTCGATCAGCGGAGTACCGAAGTCGTTCATCGGCTCACTGTCGCCACGCTCATGGGCCAGGGTGAAGCTCAGGTCATCACTGGCATCCCAACGCAGCGCGGCACTGCCGGCGAGGTTTTCCGAGTCGCCGCGATCAATCCAGCCGTTGCTCTGCTCACGGTTGAGGGTGAGCCGGTAGCTCAGCCGCTCGTTTAACGAACCACCGCTGTCCAGGCCCAATTGCTGGCGGTCATACGAGCCATAGCCCAGGCGCAGATGGTTACGGATCTCGCCGATGAAGGGCTTCTTCGGGATCACGTTGATCACGGCCCCGGTTGCCCCTTCGCCATACAGCACCGAGGCCGGGCCACGAATGATATCGATGCGCTCGACCATCCACGGGTCTACCGGGAAGCTCTGGGTGCCTGCACCGGTGTACAAGCGCGAGCCGTCGAACAGGGTCATCACCGAGCTGTGACCGCTGAAGCCTCGGGCAGAAAGGGCTGTGTTGCCGTTGCCCGGGGTGCCCACAGAGGTGATGCCCGGCGAGCGACTGACCGCGTCCTGCACACTGCGGTTGTTGCGCCCGTCGATGGCCTCGGCATCGAGGCTGCTGGTGCTGGCAGGCGTCTCCAGCGCACTGAGGTTCAGTCGGGAGCCGGTCGGCAGTGGTGTTGCCAGAGTGATGGCTTCGTGTTCGCTATCATGATCGCCCGTGATGGCTGTCGAGGGCAGGGCGAGGATGCGCTCGGTATCATCGGTGGCCAGTGTCGGCAGTGAAAGCGAGAGGCAAGCAGAGGACACAAGTGTGTGAAACAGGTAATTGCGGGACATGTCGTTCCAGGCTGAAACAGGAATGAATGAATCCCGGGGGAATAACGCATAGAGGCATGACGAGCACGCAGGCGCCCGCCAACCGGCCTGCGCCCGCCCACCGCGGGGTTGCCAAACAAGGCTTCAGGCCGGTCTCCGGGCTTGCGAGGGTCATGAGGCCTTCACCTTCCCATGCCGTGGCACAGTGGTCTGTCGAAGGCCTCGCTCGCTTACCGTTGCGGGGGCAGCGCCGGACTGGTCAAAGAGACGCACCGGCTTCCCGTTTCACCCTGCGCACGGCGGCGCAGGACACCTGAAACTGGCGCGCATCTGAACATCGAACGCCAGCTCAGTCAATCACTTAGCCGCGTTGCGCGGCAGCAGCGGCGGGTGTTGTCGTGCTCGATTTGCGCACCAGGCTGATCATCAGGACGATGCCGGCAACCGCTGCGGTCATCAGGGTTTCATAGCGATATGCGGCGCTGAACAACATGTAGCCGAGCACGCTGCAGATCAAGGCGATGACGAACCAGGTCAGCCATGGGAACAGCCACATCCGAAACACCGGGGTCTGGCCTTTCTGCTCCAGCTGCTTACGCATGCGCAGTTGTGACACCGCGATCACCAGGTACACCAGCAGGGCGATGGCGCCGGTGGTCGAGAGCAGGAAGCCAAAGACCTTGCCCGGCAACAGGTAGTTGATCAGGCAGCCGACGAAGCCTGCCAGGGTGGACATCAGCACGGCCACGGTCGGCACGCCGCTGCGCGAAATATAGCGTGTTGCAGTCGGTGCTTCGCCGCGTGCGCCCAGCGAGTAAAGCATGCGTGATGCGGTGTACAGGCCCGAGTTCATGCAACTGGTCACGGCGACGAACACCACCAGGTCAACGATCAGTTTCGCGCCTGGCACATTGAGCACTTCCAGTGCGCGCTGGAACGAGCCGACTTGCAGCAGCCGTGGATCGTTCCAGGCAACCAGCGAGACGATGAAGAAAATCGAGAAGATGTAGAAGATCGCAATACGGTAGATCACCAGGTTGGTGGCGCGGCGGATCTTCTCTTTGGGGTTCTCGGTTTCGTCGGCGGCGATGGTGACGATTTCGGCGCCGAAGAACGAGAAGATGGTCACCAGAATGCCGCCCAGCACCGCACCAAAGCCATTCGGCATGAAGCCGCCATTGCTCAGCAGTTGGCCGACCCCCGAGACTTCAGCCAGCGGCCAGTAGCCCAGTACGGCCGCGCTGCACACGCCGATGAAGGCCAGGATGGCGATGATCTTGATCAGGGCGAACCAGTACTCGAAGGTGCCGAAATTGCGCACGCTGATCAGGTTGGTGGCCGACAGGGTGACCATGATCAGGAAGGTGAAGGCCCAGGACGGGATGGCGGGGTACCAGGCATGCAGGATGTCGGCACCGGCGATGGCTTCTACCGGGATGATCAACACCCAGAACCACCAGTACAGCCAACCGATGGTGAAACCGGCCCAAGGGCCGATGGCCTCGCCGGCGTAGGTGGAAAACGAACCGCTGTTCGGGTTTGCAACGGCCATTTCGCCGAGCATGCGCATGACCAACAGCACCAGCAAACCGGTCAGTGCGTAGGAGATCAGGATGGCCGGGCCTGCGGTGGCGATGGCGTTGGAGGAGCCGATGAATAGACCCGCACCGATAATGCCTGCGATGGAGATCATCGAGACCTGGCGTGTGGTCAGGCCATGCTTGAGCGAGCGTTGCCCGCGGTTGTTATTGTTTGAACTCATGCATCAACCCTCGGTTCAGCAGCCCCCTGGCTCACAGGTCCGTTCGGGGTGAGCCGGCGCTGAACAATCGTTAGTAAGGAAACCTTCCGTGTCGGTACTGCGTCCTGCTCCTGGTAATTGATCCAGATCAGTATTGGTCGACGAACGGGGCTTCAACAAACGAGCAATACTCAGAACATCATTCCTTGGGGGAATTCAATGTGTGCCTGGGACGACCGTGCGAGGTCTTAAGGAAAACCTTCTTGCTAAGTGATTTGTGGCCGGTGACGCCAGATTCGATACTTTTAGGAATGACAGTAGAATTTTTATTCGCTTGTGCCAGGCCACCGTCACTCGCTTAGATAGCCGCCATACACGACCCTCAAGCCACGGGAGCGGCGCTTGTCATGCCTGCGCAAACCATCAGCAATTCCATCGCAATAGTTCACCCGATCGAACTCGATCATGGCCGCAATGCCGAGGTCTGGGATGTCGATGGCAAGCGTTACATCGACTTTGTCGGCGGTATCGGCGTGCTCAACCTGGGCCATTGCAACCCGGCGGTGGTGGCGGCGATTCAGGCGCAAGCAGCACGCTTGACCCACTCGGCGTTCAACGCTGTGCCGCACACGCCTTACCTTCAGTTGATGGAGCGGCTTGTGGCGTTCATCGGCCTGAGCTACCCGGCCAGTGGCATGCTCACCAACAGTGGTGCCGAAGCGGCCGAAAATGCCCTGAAAATTGCCCGGGGCGTTACCCGGCGCACTGCGGTGGTGGCGTTCGACGGCGGTTTTCATGGCCGCACCCTGGCCACCCTGAACCTCAATGGCAAGGTCGCCCCGTACAAACAAGGCATTGGTGTGTTGCCGGGGCCGGTGTATCACTTGCCATACCCCAGCCCGGACAACGACGTCAGTGTCGATCAGGCGCTGAAGGCCATGGAGCGCCTGTTCAGTGTCGAAATCGACGTCAACGAGGTGGCCTGTTTTATCGTGGAGTCGATTCAGGGCGAGGGTGGTTTCCTGGCGCTGGAGCCAGCGTTTGCCCGGCACCTGCGTCAGTTCTGCGATGAGCGCGGGATTCTGCTGATTGTCGATGAAATTCAGTCTGGCTTCGGGCGCACCGGGCAGCGTTTCGGCTTCGGTCGCCTGGGTATTGAGCCGGACCTGCTGCTGCTGGGCAAGAGTATTGCTGGCGGGGTTCCGCTGGGCGCGGTGGTGGGCCGTCGGCAATTGATGGACACGCTGCAGCGCGGCGCATTGGGCGGTACCTATTCAGGCAACCCAATAGCCTGTGCGGCGGCGTTGGCCAGCCTGGAGCAAATGAGCGACAGCAACCTCGCCACCTGGGGCGAGCGGCAAGAGAAGGCGATTGTCGAGCGTTATCAGCGCTGGAAAGCATCCGGTTTGTCCGCTCACCTGGGGCGCCTGACCGGCACAGGCGCCATGCGCGGCATCGAGTTGGTAAATGCCGACGGCTCGCCAGCACCTCAGGCGCTGGCCACGTTGTTGCAAACCACTCGTGAGGCGGGGCTGTTGATCATGCCGAGTGGCAAATACCGGCATATCGTGCGCCTGCTGGCGCCGCTGACCATCGAACCCGAGGTGTTCGAGGAAGGCCTGGATATTCTCGAACGCTGCCTGGCTGGACTCAGCGCCTGACATCATTGCCCGCCTTACTGCTCACAGCGGCCCTCGGGCCGCTGTAGCACGACGTCCTGAAGACCCTGACCCGGCTGGCGACCTTGCCACCTCGGTAAAAAATACCCTTCACCCCATGAACCTTGTGCAGCGGCTCCAGTCTTAGGCCCTGCCTTGGCATGTCTTGCCTTGGCTGCGTTACTGCCTTTTCTGTCGTCACCTCTTCAGAGCTGTCTGCCTCATGCGCCAAGCCGTCCACTGTTCCCGCGTTGTTTCGCTCTGCCTCGTCCCGCTGTTGCCGCTGCTTTCCAGCCCCGCCCATGCGCGCGGGGAACAGCAACTGGCGGAGGCGATCAACGACTACCGTGCTCATCCCCAGCGTTGCAGCAGAAGTGCGGGCCGCGCCTTGCCGCCACTGGCGCTGAAGTCGAGCCTGGCGTTGCCGATTCGCTATCGCGGTGAAATGCGCGAGGCGTTGAAGGATTCCGGCTATCGGGCCGTTGCAGTGCGGAGTATCCGCTTGGTGGGTGCCTACGACGCTGATGAGGCGTTCGACCAGCTAGCGCGTGATTACTGCGCAGCCTTGCTCGATAACCAGTACGCGGATATCGGCATCCGTCGTGACGACAGTGAGTGGCGAGTCGTGTTGGCGCGCCCCTTGCTCGAGGGGCATCTGGAGGATCGGCGAGCAGCGGGCGCTACCTTGCTGGCACAGGTCAATGCGGCGCGGGCAAAGCCGCGCCTCTGTGGTCGTAAACGGTTTGCCGCCGCCCGGCCGCTTGCGTGGAGTAGCGCCCTGGGGGCCGCAGCGCAAGGGCATAGCCGGTCGATGGCCAGCGGCAACTACCTGGCCCATCGGGACCTTGATGGTGACATGCCTGCAGACCGGGCATGGGCGGCTGGCTACCGTGGCCGGCAGATTGGCGAGAACATCGCCGCCGGGCAAGGTTCAGCGAACAAGGCCCTGGCGGGCTGGCTGGCCAGCCCTGGCCACTGCGCCAACCTGATGAGCCCGATGTTTACCCAGGTTGGCGCGGCCTATGCGACAAACTCGCGTAGCGATGCGGGGGTCTACTGGACGATGGTGTTCGGTGCGCCCTGAGTAAAGCCCTTGTGCCGCAGGGGGGGATTTCGCGCATTATTAGCACCATCAGCAAAAGGGAGAGTTACATGCGCGTCCTATCATCCGCTTTGCGTTTTGCCGCGTTGTCTGTGGGGGTGGTGTTAGCCGCCACGGCAGCCGCGACCGAGGAGACGCAACTGGTCCAGTCGATCAATGCCTACCGCAGCCAGGTGCAGCGTTGTGCGGGGCAGGCCTCGCAGGAGTTGCCGCCACTTGCAGCCGATCCGCGTCTGGTGCTGTCTGCCAGTAGTGTCGGTGACCTGCAGCAGGCACTGGCGCGAGCCTCGTACCCGATGGTCAATGTGCAGGCGATCAGCTTGTCCGGGCCGCGTGATGCGCAGGCGGCGATGAAGGCGGTGCAGGAGAGTTTCTGCCAGATTGTGCTCGACCCGCAGTTCGTCGATATCGGCGTCAGCCGCGAAGACCGTGCCTGGCGCATCGTGCTGGCCCGGCCGCTGCTGGCGGGGCGACTGGGCGACTGGCAAGCCGAGGGCCAGAAGCTCCTCGAACAGATCAACAGCGCACGTGCGCAGGCCCGCCAGTGCGGCACCCAGCCCTTTGGCGCGACAACACCGTTGGCCTGGAATGCGACACTGGCAACGGCGGCTGAAGGCCATACCCGATCCATGGCCAACAACAATTTCTTCGATCACAAGGACCGCGAGGGCCGTACACCGGGTGACCGGGCTGAACTGGCAGGTTACAGCGGCCAACTGATTGGTGAGAACATTGCCGCCGGGCAGGACACCGTACGCAAGGTGGTCGACGGCTGGCTGGCCAGTCCTGGCCATTGTGCCAACCTGATGAACCCACGGTTCCGCGAACTGGGCGCAGCCTACGCAGTCGACCCCAAGAGTGACGCGGGGATCTACTGGACCGCGATGTTCGGTACGCCGTGAGCGCCTGTGATGGTATCGGCGCGGTGTCAGTATGTGCGCGGTGCCTGCATCGTTGGCAAGCCAACTCCCACAGGGAGCACTGCGCTTTCGGTATTTGGCTTAGGGGCGTTTCTTTTGCAGGCTTTTCAGGCGATGGGTTGCGCGTTGTACGGCGGCCATCTTTTCCGGCCGCTTCATGCGCTTCCATTTCTTGATGTCTTCCTTGCTGCGACCACAGCTCAGGCACAGGTCGCCGCTGAGCTGGCAGACGGCGATACACGGGTTCTCGATATCCTTGGCCATGCTTCAACCCCGCGCCAAACGCTGTTGCCAGTTTCCCGCATGGGTGCGCTGGCATTGTTCTTCCGTGTCGTAGTGCACATGTGTCGACACGGGGTCGAGGGCAATCCCGGCTTCAGCCAGCGCCATTGCCGTCAGCTCAACCATGCGCGCGCCTTGCCCGCTGGCCAGGGCCTGTTGCTTGTTGGTCAGGGTATCGAAGACCCAGGTCACCCTCAGGCTGGAGGGGAACGCCCGGTAATCCACCGTGTGGGTTAGCCAGCAGAACCCGACGATTTCTGCCTTGGCCGTCTCGCAGGCCTCGGTCAGGGTTGCCACCAGGCGGCGCTCGATGTTCGCCTGATCGCGTTTGTTGAAAAACATGGGTTGATCCTTGCCTGTGTGTCGACGTGCAGTCTCTGGGGTGAAACGTTTTTTGCGCGAAGGGGTGACTTGTTCCACTTGGCCGTCATCTCTGCTTGCATCATAAGCGATGTGCTGATGCCTCAAGCACAGAATGCTTGGTTGCTGATCGATATCGACTACTTCAGCAATCGCGCTGATTCGGGCTGCGGACCAGGCGTTGTATAGCGCGAAAGCCGCAGGCCGCAACCGTGTGGCTGTTCATGCGGCGCTACAGCAGGAGCAGCAACCCCCCGGCTGCCAGGCCTAGCAGGAAGCACAGGCTTTCCACGCCCGCTTTGCGGGAGGCCAGGGTGAAGGCATAGATCCCCTTGACCAGGTTGTTGCTGGCCGCTGCAACGATGATGGCGGAGGCTGCGACTGACAGCGGGGTGCTGCTCACGGCAGACTGCGTCATGCCGAGAATGAACGGGTCTACATCGGTGACGCCCATCACCGAGGCCAGTGAGTAGATGCCCACGGACCCCAAGTATTCGATTGCCAGGTGTGTTGCCACCAGCATGCCGACAAACAGAAATGCGAACAGTAGCGCGGCACTGATTTCCAGCGGGTTCTTGGGTTCAAGTGGCTTTATCGTCGTCGCCCCGGCGTATCCTTTTCGCGACCATAGCCAACCGATGAGTATCGCCATACTGCCCAGGACAATGAACGGAAGTGCCAGGCGGCTCATCAGGTCGCGGTTGAACAGGGCCAGGAGGGCCGCCAGGCGCAAGTACATGGCGCCCGATGCAATCAGGATGGCGCCAGAATAAAGGTGCGCCTGTTCTTCCTGCTGCGAGCGCCTGGCAAGCACCACCGTGGTCACAGTCGATGAATAGGCGCCCCCTACGAGTGCCGACATCAACACGCTGCTCTGGTTTTTTGTCACGCGCTGCAACACATAGCTGCCATACGACAATGCGCTCACAGCAACCACAACAAGCCAGGTGGTGAAGGGGTTGATCTGAAACGGGGTGAGCGGTGTGTTCGGCAACAGTGGCAGGATGACTGCGGACAGCAGGAGAAATTTTGCGAAGGTCAGGATGTCCGTGGTTTCAATGCGCTTGGCCAGGTTTTCCAGCTGTGTCTTGAGCTCCAGAAGGATGATGCTCGACACGGTCAGCGCGGTGGCCAGCCAGAACATCTCGTGATAGATCAGGGCGCCCACCAGGTAGGTGGTCAGCCCGGACATTTCCGAGGTGATGCCGGGTGATCCGGTAGAGGAGAGCCGGTGCCAGTAGGCCAGTAACAGGAAGGCGGCCACAACGGCAAAGCCCAACGCTTGCGGCAGCAGTTCGCCACTGTTCAACACTGCAATCGAGTAACCGATCAGGCCTATCAGCGGATAGGTGCGGACGCCGCCAAACGCATACTGGTCATTGTTGGTCTTGTGCTCTTCGCGTTCCAGCCCGATGAGGAAAGACAGGAACAGCACAAAGAACAGGTGGATTGCGTCTGTGGGGAGCCAGTCAAAGCTGTTCATCGAGTCTCATCAAGGCAGGTGGCAACAAACTTTCACACTATAGACTCATCCGGGTGGAAAGCTTGCCGGTTACCGGTGTTCGCATCCATGCACCGCCGGGTTAGCCGTGTTTGAGGGGCAAGCGGAACCCGTTGCGCTTCAGTGTCTCACTCGGAAGCTCCTTGAACAGTGCCTGGTAACTGCTGGAAAACCGCCCCAGGTGCCAGAACGACCAGCGCATTGCCACTTCCGCCACGGTCACATCGCGGGCCTTGAGCAGTTCGCGTCGTGCGCCGTTGAGGCGACGCAGGCGTAGCCAGTGGGTCGGGGTCATGCCGGTATAGGCTTTGAAGGCGCTC
The DNA here is from genome assembly GCF_056279025.1 of Pseudomonas sp. TE3910. Taxonomy (NCBI): domain Bacteria; kingdom Pseudomonadati; phylum Pseudomonadota; class Gammaproteobacteria; order Pseudomonadales; family Pseudomonadaceae; genus Pseudomonas; species Pseudomonas sp. TE3910. The sequence goes on along the minus strand of NZ_JBWBQN010000001.1, from coordinate 1,412,046 downwards.
TGCAGTTGGCGCAACGATCCCCCCGCAATGTGCGAGAGCTCCAGCAAGTTGACGGTTTCCTCGGGTGAGTCCGCCGCCCACTCGCATACCCTGCGCATGATGTTGCGCTCTTCGGTGCGCCGCCACAGCTCGTTCTGCCCAAGGCGGGCACAGGCGTTGTCGAGGATGAACAAACAGTCTTCCAGCAACTGCTCGGCCAGTGCGCCCTGGTCGGGTGAGTCGAGGCTTTGCGAGAGTCGGGTGAGGGTGCTGCTCAGCCAGCTGCTGAACAAGGCATTCTGCTGGGAGTTGAGCGGCGCCATGAACAGGCCTTCCATCGCGGCGACATCCAGCCCGTGCCCACGAACGAACTCCGGGCCAAACACCACGGCCACTTCCTGGTAGTTCTCCGGAGTGATCCAGATATTGCGGCTCTCGCCGTTCAACACGTAAAGGCTGTTGTCGCTGCGGTCGAAACAGAACGCCAGTGAGCCACTGGGTGCGCTGAAGCTCTGTTCTACGCGAGTGTTCATGCGCTCTTCGTAGACGTCCACGCCCTGCAGGTCCAGGCAGCGCACCAACCCCGCGAAATGCCCAGGTGACATTTGCTGATAGTGCTGCGCCCAGCCAGGGGTCGCACGCACCTGTTCGGCAACATCGGCGGTGGTGAAAGCCTGGACACGCAAGGGGTTCAGCGACGTCATGGAAACCTTCAATGCACTACATTGGTGCATTTTGTTGTGTTCAAAGTGGATAGATCGAAGCCCGATCGCTCGCCCAAGATAGTCCTCAACGCGATGCAGGGGAAGCCATGCACCCCGCGATGCGTAGAAGGCGCCATGTCGGGTGCCACCCCAAAACAACAACGAGGTTTCTATGAATACCCCTTTCGATCAGCTGTCCGCCTGGCTGAAAGAACACAAGATTACTGAAGTGGAGTGCGTGGTCAGCGATTTGACCGGGATTGCCCGTGGCAAGATCGCGCCCACCAACAAGTTCCTGCATGAACGGGGCATGCGCCTGCCGGAAAGTGTGCTGCTGCAGACGGTGACCGGCGATTTCGTCGACGACGAAATCTACTACGACCTGCTCGACCCAGCCGATATCGACATGATCTGTCGGCCAGACTCAAACGCGATCTATGCCGTGCCGTGGGCCATCGAGCCGACCGCCATTGTGATTCACGACACCTTCGACAAGCTCGGCAACCCGATCGAACTGTCGCCGCGCAACGTCCTGAAGAACGTCTTGAAGCTGTATGCCGACAAAGGCTGGCAGCCCATCGTCGCGCCCGAGATGGAGTTCTACCTGACCCAGCGCTGCGACGATCCGGATCTGCCGCTACAAGCCCCGCTGGGCCGCTCGGGCCGTGCCGAAAGTGGTCGGCAGTCGTTTTCAATCGACGCGGCCAACGAATTCGACCCGCTGTTTGAAGACGTCTATGACTGGTGCGAAGCCCAAGGCCTGGACCTCGACACACTGATTCACGAAGACGGCCCGGCGCAGATGGAAATCAACTTCCGTCATGGCGATGCGCTGGACCTGGCCGACCAGATCACCGTGTTCAAGCGCACGATGCGCGAGGCTGCGCTCAAGCACAACGTCACCGCCACCTTCATGGCCAAGCCGATAGGGGATGAGCCAGGCAGTGCCATGCACCTGCACCAGAGCGTTGTGGACATCGCCAGCGGAAAACCGATCTTTGTCGATGCCGACGGGAAGATGAGCGAACTGTTCCTCCACCACATCGGCGGCCTGCAGAAGTACATCCCGAAAGTACTGCCGATGTTCGCGCCCAACGTCAACTCGTTCCGCCGCTTCCTGCCGGACACCTCGGCGCCGGTGAACGTAGAGTGGGGCGAAGAAAACCGCACGGTGGGCCTGCGTGTACCGACCTCCAGCCCTGAAGCCATGCGCGTGGAAAACCGTCTGCCAGGGGCGGATGCCAACCCCTACCTGGCGATTGCCGCCAGCTTGCTCTGTGGTTATCTGGGCATGGTCGAGCAGATCAACCCGAGTGCCGCCGTGCAGGGCCGAGCCTATGAGCGCCGCAACCTGCGCCTGCCGATCACCATCGAGGATGCGCTGGCGCACATGGAAGACTGCCCGACCATCGAGCGCTACCTGGGCAGTAAGTTCGTGCGCGGTTACGTCGCGGTGAAACGTGCCGAGCACGAGAACTTCAAGCGGGTCATCAGCTCATGGGAGCGTGAGTTCCTATTGCTCAGCGTCTGATTTCGGCCACGTCATACCCATCGATAAAACAATATGAAAGGTGTCGATATGCGTCTTATGAAAACCGTTGTTCCGGCGGGCTTTGCCTTGCTGTTCGGTACGCTTGCCCAGGCTCAGCCAAGTGTCAGTGTGTACAACTGGACCGACTATATCGGTGAGACCACGCTCGCTGACTTTCAGGGCAAAACCGGGATCAAGGTGATCTACGACGTTTTCGACTCCAATGAAACCCTGGAGGGCAAACTGTTGGCAGGGCGGACCGGGTACGATGTGGTGGTACCGTCCAACCACTTTCTGGCACGCCAGATCAATGCTGGCGCGTTCCTGAAACTGGACCGCGCCGAGCTGCCCAACTGGAAGAACCTCGATCCGGCGCTGCTCAAGCTGTTGGAAAAGAACGATATCGGTAACGCGCACTCGGTGCCCTATCTGTGGGGCACCAACGGCATCGGCTACAACGTCGACAAGGTCAAGCAGGTGCTGGGTGTAGACCACATCGACTCCTGGGCCGTGCTGTTCGAGCCCGAGAACCTGAAAAAACTCAGCCAGTGCGGCGTGGCGATGATGGACTCGGCCGATGAGCTGTTTCCGGCGGTACTCAACTACATGGGCATGGACCCGAACAGCACCCGCCCTGAAGACTACAAGAAGGCCGAAGCCAAGCTGATGACCTTGCGGCCGTACATCACCTATTTTCATTCCTCCAAATACGTGACGGACCTGGCCAACGGCGATATCTGTGTGGCGATGGGTTACTCAGGTGATGTGTTCCAGGCCGCCAACCGTGCCAAGGATGCAAAAAACGGTGTTCACATCGCCTACGCCATTCCCAAGGAAGGCAGCAACCTGTGGTTTGACCTGCTGGCGATTCCCGCCGATGCCAAGAACACCACGCAAGCCCATGCCTTCATCAACTACCTGCTTGAGCCAAAAGTGATCGCCAGCGTGAGCAGCACCGTTGGTTATGCCAACCCGAACCCGGCGTCCAAGGCGTACATGGAGGCCGAGCTTGCCGGCAACCCGGAGGTCTACCCGCCGCAAGCCGTGCTGGACAAGCTGTACATCTCGCAAACGCTGCCGCCTGCGATCATGCGCTTGATGACCCGCGCCTGGAGCAAAGTGAAATCCAACCAATGAGTCGAGCACGTACCATGGCAACGTCGTCGGAACATGCCCGTTCGTACTACTACGCAACGGTGAAACACATGGCTGCCTATCCCGCGCTCGCATCGGATGTTATCGCCGATGTCTGTGTGATCGGCGGCGGCTTTACCGGGGTCAACACCGCGATTGAGCTGGCCCAGCGGGGGCTCTCGGTGGTGTGTTGCTCGAAGGCAGGCGAGTCGGCTGGGGCGCCAGTGGGCGCAACGGCGGCCAATTGATTCGCGGCATCGGTCACGATGTTTCAGGCTTTGCCCGTCATGTCGGCCAGGAGGGCGTGCGCTATCTGCAGCGCGCAGGTATTGAGTCGGTCGAGGTGGTCGGCACGCGGATTCGTGAACACGCGATCGACTGCGACCTGCGCTGGGGGTTCTGTGAGCTGGCCAATACGCCTGCGCAGTTCGCCGCCTTCAGCGAGGAGCAGGAAAGCCTCGCAGCCTTGGGGTACCGCCATGAAACCCGATTGATCAGGCCAGAGCACATGCGCCAGGTCGTGGCGTCCGATGCCTATGCCGGCGGCTTACTGGACATGGGCTCGGGCCACCTTCATCCCCTTGATCTGGTCTTGGCTGAAGCGCGTCTGGCCGAATCACTGGGCGTGCGTATCTACGAGCAAAGCCCGGTGCTGGAACTGATCCACGGCGACACGGTGCAGGTGCGTTGTGCCAAGGGTACGGTCAAGGCGGGAAGCCTGGTGCTGGCGTGCAACGCGCACCTGGACGACCTGGAACCGCGCCTGAGCGGCAAGGTGCTGCCTGCTGGCAGCTACATCATCACCACCGAGCCGCTGGCGCCCGCCGTGGCCAACGCGCTGATCCCGCAGAACCTGGCCCTGTGTGACCAGAAAGTCGGCCTGGATTATTACCGCCTGACCGCTGACCGGCGCTTACTGTTCGGTGGCGCGTGTCACTATTCCGGGCGCGACCCGGCGGATATCGCCAGCTACATGCGACCGAAAATGCTAAAGGTGTTCCCACAGCTGGCCGACGTGCGCATCGACTTCCAATGGGGCGGCAAGATCGGCATTACGGCCAACCGTTTTCCCCAGGTCGGGCGTTTGCAACAGCACCCGAACGTGTTCTATGCCCAGGGCTACTCAGGCCATGGCCTGAACGTCACCCATTGGACCGCGAAACTGCTGGCCGAAGCGATTCATGCCGGGCACAGCCATGGCCTGGACATCTTCAGCAAAGTGCCGCACATGACCTTCCCCGGTGGCCCGGCCTTGCGCTCGCCGCTGCTGGCGCTGGGAATGTTGTGGTATCGGCTGCGGGAGTTGTTGGGGTAGCGCCAGTATTCTCGTTAAAAGGACGAGGAGGTTACTCGGCCGCAACCACCTGATTGCGGCCGAGGGCCTTGGCGCGATACATGGCTTTGTCGGCATTGTTCAACAGGTCGTGCAGGTCCATATCCTCGGCACTCGCCGAGGCTACCCCGAGGCTGGCGGTAAGGCGTTGTGTTCGTGTTTTTTCGAGCATCAAGGGCATCTCGGCAATCGATTTTCCGAGCTGTTCGGCAATGCGTAGCGCTGCCTCCAGGGTGGTATCTGCCAGCAGTACCGCGAACTCCTCACCGCCAAGCCTGCCGTAGACGTCCGATTCGCGAAAGGACGCCCGGATCACTGCACCTATTTGGCGCAGAACCTCATCACCGGCCTGGTGGCCGTGTGTGTCGTTGATCTGCTTGAAGTGGTCGATGTCCAGCACCAGGGCGCAAAGAGGGCGCTGATTGCGCTTGCAGTAGCTATAGAGTTGTTGGGCGTGCTCGAAAAATGCGCGGCGATTGTTCAGGCCGGTGAGTTCGTCGGTCTGCGCGGCATAGCTGGCAATGCGGTGTGCATGCTCCATTTCATGGGTTAAACGAAAGGCTTTCTCCAGCGCCTCGGAGAGCTCGCGCGTCGCCCGCACGATGGATGCCGAGAACAGCAGAGCGGCGATGGCCATGCCGACCTGCATCGCTGAGGGTTGAAGCAGTAGCCAGAGCGTGCACGGCAGCAAGACCAGCCCCATGGCCGACAAGGTCATGGATCGGTACGCCGAGTAGCAGGACACGGCGCTGCCGGCCATGCCGACGGTAAACAGCAGTACGATCGCCTGCGCCAGGAGGTCATCACTTGGCATTATCGCCAGCGCGCCGAGCCCCCAGAGGCCGGCAGAGAGCACCAGGGTGATCCAGTACTTGCCTTCCCAGCGGTCAGGAATGCGTTCGCGCTCATGGCTGCGAAAGTAGGCCAGGAACAAGCCGATGCGCAGCAGTGTTGCGCCACCGAGCAGTGAGATCCATAACAGAATGACGGATTGATCCGCACGCTCCCAGCACAGCCAGCAGAGCATACAGGCGGCAATGAAGCTGCCGACCACCGCCGTTACAGACTGACGGAACAGCAGATGCAAGCGGTCGGTACGAACTTGCTCGGCAATGAGCACATTCTGGTCATGCTGTAGTGCAAAAGGGTTCATTCGCGCCGCCCAATCATGACACTGCTCCATCAGCGCAGTTGGGGGATGGTTGACTGTCATCGACCCAGGCGCGCGAGTGCTAAAACCTTACGAATATAAAGGATAACTCAGCGACGTATCTATGCAATCCAGAGGCCACCCGGAAAATACCGGAAAATAGCCAACCTGCGTCATGTACAAGCCCCTAAAACCCACTTCACTTTCATCAGTACTCTGGGAAGTCACCCAGGTAGCACACAGGCGAGCTTGCGCCTGCCGATCGATCAAGTGCCTCTTCCAGCCAGTCGGCGAGGACCACGGCATTGTTTGCCTGCGGATCCCTGGCTGCGAACACAAGGGTAAGCGTACCCTTTTCGGCATGGGGCAAAAGCGTTTGCCAATACTCCGGATGTGCGGCCAGCTCTTGCCGATAGGCCGCGGTGAACTGGGCAAAATCCAGTTCACCGGACTTGAAGGCCTTGCGTAAGTGCGTAGAGGGTGCAACGTCTTGCAGCCACGCGTTCAGCAACAGCTGGTCTTTCCGACAATTTCGCGGCCACAGCCGATCAACCAGAACGCGGTATCCGTCTTCCGCGGCTGCTGGGGTGTAGGCGCGTTTGCACTGAATCATGGGGGGATCGGGTTACTGCCGATCGACCGAGAACTTGCCTGCGCCTGTCACGCTGAGCAGCAACAAGCCTCCCATGATGCTGATGTTCTTGTAGAACTGGATCATGTTGGCGGCCTTGTCGGGCTCAGGCATGCTCCAGAAGGGATGGCCAATGAGTGCCGTCCCCAGCACGAACAACGCCATCAATGCCGCCAGTGGCCGGGTAAAAAAACCGACTATAAGGGCAATGCCGACGAAGAACTCCATCAGTATTGCGATCCCTGCTGCCACGGGCGGCATCGGTGCGCCAAGCGACGCAAGATAGCCTGCAGTACCTTCGAAGTTGGTCAGCTTGCTCCAGCCAGACATGACAAAAATAGTCATCAGCAAAAGGCGTGCGATGAGGATGATCAAGTCTTTCTGCTGTTCAAACAGGGTGTAACGCATGGTCTTTACCCGATGCTGAATGTAATGCCATGAGTCTAGTCATTGCGTCGCCGAGTGCCAGTACGCGCAAAGGCTGAGGTGAGTACCTGCAGCCAGCCCATCACCGCGTCTCTAAGCTGTTCGCTGTGTTGAACAGGCGTTGCATCTGGTCGGCCGGTCGTGGCTGGCTTAAACCAGTAACCCTGGCCATAGTGGCAGCCTTCATTGAGCACAAAATCGAGTTGTGCCGGGGTTTCGATGCCCTCGGCGACGACTTCCAGGCCGAGGTTCCGGCCAAGGCCGATGATCGCCTGGCTGATCGTGCCTTGTTTGCTATTGAACGGGATACCGCCGATGAAGCTCTTGTCCAGTTTGAGAATGTGCAGTGGAAAGCGCGTGAGATAGCCGAGTGATGAGTATCCGGTGCCAAAGTCGTCCAACGCCAACAATACGCCCAGGCTGGCCAGTTCATTCAGGCAGGCCAAGGTGTTCGAGTCCTCATTGATCAACTGGCTTTCGGTAATTTCCAGGATCAGGCTGGCAGGGGGCAGGCCGCTTTCCTGCAGGATATCGATCAGCCTGGGGGTGAAGTCGGTTTGTTGCAGTTGCAGGCTGGAAATGTTCACCGAACAGCGGATGTGCTCATGTCCTTCCATCTGCCAGGTGCGGGTCTGCTGGCAGGCCTGGCGCAGTACCCATTCGCCGACGTGGATGATTTCTCCTGATTCCTCCAGCGCTGGAATGAACTCCAGGGGTGAAATCAGGCGTTCATCCTGGCGCCAGCGCAGCAGCGCTTCCACCCCGCACACCTGTGGTACCCCTTGGTCCAGGCGATAGATCGGTTGGTAGTGCAGTTCGAATTCATCGTGCTGGAGTGCCTGGCCCAGCGCGGACTCCAGTTCCAGATGGTGCTGTGCATCGTCCTGCAAGGCTTCACTGTAGTGGGCAAAGCGTGCCTTGCCAGCAGATTTGGCGCTGTAGAGGGCAAGGTCGGCGGCCTGCACGACATCCAGCGCCTTGCCATGTTCGTGCATGGGGGCGATGCCAATACTGGCACTGACCACAAGGGTATGGCCGTCGATATGCAGCGGCTGATGCAGGTTGTCCAGAATGCGCTGGGAGATGTGTTCGGCGTCGAGGCTGCAGCTGAGGTCGCTAAGCAGGACGATGAATTCGTCGCCGCCGAAGCGGAACAGTTGATCACTGGGACGCAGCGCGTTTCTCAGGCGCTGGGCCACTTCGACCAGCACGCGATCACCGACACTGTGGCCCAGGCTATCGTTGATCAGCTTGAAGCGGTCGAGGTCGATGAACAGCAGAGCTTCGTAGTCGCCGCCCCTGCGTTCTTTCATGATGGTCTTCTGCATTTGCTCATCAAGGCGTATGCGGTTGGCCAGACCGGTCAGCGGATCATGGTGAGCGGCATGCATCAGGCGTTGCTCGACGTCTTTGCGGGCACTGATATCGGACTGCGAGCCGGCCATGCGTAACTGGCCCGGTGTGGTGACTTCGGCGACCCCGCGTACCAGTACCCAGGTATAGTCACCGTTGCTTTGGCGGATACGGTACTCATGGTGCACGAGGGCGGTCCGCCCTTGCAGGTGAGCATCGATGGCTTGACGAAAATCCGGCAAGTCGTCCGGGTGAACGCGGTTGAACCAACTGGCACTGCTCTCGCCCATGCTGTCGCGGCTGAGGCCGAGCATGCTGGCCCAACGCTCGGATACATACAGTCGATCCTGGTCGATGTGCCAGTCCCAGATGCCGTCGTTGGCACCGCGCAGTGCACGGGCAAAGCGTGCTTCGCTGTCTTCCAGCGCCTTGTGCTGCGCTGCGCTGTAAGTGTCGATGGCCAGGGTCATGTCGAAGAACACGGCCTTCAACAGGCTTGAGTAAAGCGTGGCCTGATCGCTGTCACCGAATAGGCTGGCAAGCATATCGTCAAGGTACAGACGGTAGGTGCCCAGGTACCATTTCAACTCCAGGCCGACCTGTTGGTGGATCACGCCAATGCGCAGGCGGCTGTTGATGTAGGCATCATCGTAGAGACCAGCCCACAAGCGCTGGTAGTACTCCGCCTGGCTGTGCTTCAGGCGGGTAGTGATCTCGGGCGTGCGCAGCAGTGCAGACGGTGTGGCAAACTGCTCCAGGTGACGGTACAGCCGATTGATGAACGTCGGCTGAGCAGGGGCCATGCGCGCTGCTGCTGCGCTGAGACGCTCGGCATCCGCTGCGCTCCAGTCTAGAAAGCGAAAGCGCTCGGCGATTTCCTCTTGGTCGAGGCGAATACGTTTAAGCAACTCCGTCAGATCTGCTGTCACCTTCATTCACATGGCCCTGTACTTGTACAGATACGTTTTCTGCTGAAAAAAAAGCGCCGTGCCCCTGCATTCTGCTCAAGAACGCATGGTCACGGCGCTTCGTCTTTCAGGCCCGATGTCCTGCTCGGCAAAGCCGGCTCCCGCTTCTAGCGGAACCTACTGATGGCATAATTACATCATTCTGGATTGTCTGACAACTTCTCCAGCAGCCCAACCAGACGCCGCCGTAACATCCCCAGTTCGCGGGATTTGAAGGCATGACGCGTCTGCTCCAAAACCTCGGTCGTTTCGACCAAGGCCGCGTGTACTCGCCCGGTCGACCCGAGGTGCGCGTCACCTAGCCAGCGACAAAGGGGGGCGGCACTGCAATCACTCGGTACAACCAGCACCTCGCAGTCTGGCGCGATGTTAGCCAGCAGCGGGCGTAGCTGGTCGGCTAGCACTTCATTGCTGCAGATGATTCGGGCTGCCTGGTTGGACTCGTACATGGCACTGCATCCCTACGAAGGTGGACGGGCTATGTACAGCAACGCCTGTTGCAGTTCACTGACATGAATCAACGTTCAAGCCGACCGTGCTCAGTTGCTGCTGTTTGATATGTGCGCCTGCCTCATGGTTGATAACAGTATTGAATACTTGGATGATGGCTGATTGATGTCAATGCTGCGTCAGTGTGACGCGTTTAAAGTTCCTCGATACGATCAAGGTGCACCGACTTCAGGCCCGCGTTTTGATTACTGACACCATGACGTTTGGCACACGGGTGCTAAGGAGCGGTTGCGATGTTTAGTGGTAAATGGCGAACGCGAGTTGCCGAGCAGGACGATGAGCTGGTCGCGTTGCGCCGAGAAAACGAAGCCTTGCGCCAGGAAAACCGGCAATTGGCCGATCTGGTTGCCCAGACCCAGGCCGAACAGGCTGCGCTCAATGGTTACAGCCGCTACCAGAGTGAGCTGCATGACAAGCTGGGCATGTTCGATGAGTCCATGAAGCAGACCCGTGATGGCGTGGTCCATCAGGCAGAAATTCTGCGCGGCGAAGTGGACCACCTCAAGGCCAATAGCGGTGTATTTGCCCAAACCTCCGAGATGCTGTCCTCGTTCTCCAGTTCGCTCACGCACATGGCAGAGCAGGGCGTGAGCAGCGTGGAGAGTGTCAGCCAACTCAAGACCCGCGTGAGTGAGATCAGCAACATCGTTGGCTTGATCAAGGCGATTTCTGACCAGACCAACCTGCTGGCACTGAATGCGGCCATCGAGGCGGCGCGTGCCGGTGAACAGGGCCGTGGTTTTGCAGTGGTTGCCGATGAGGTCCGGGCGCTGGCGCAACGCACCCATCAGGCGACCCAGGACATCAGCGTCCTGGTGGATGGCATCAACACCGATACGGCGGCGGCAAGCGCCTCGATCGGTAACCTGTCCACCGAGGCAACCCGCCTGGCCAGCGATGTGTCGTCGTCGGCGCAGACCCTGGATGAAATGGTGGTGATGGGCGACCACATGACCGGCTTGATCGAGAATATCGCGCTCAGTTCGTTCTGTGAGGCGGTCAAGCTTGATCACCTGTTGTTCAAGTTGATGGTCTATCTGCGCCTGTTCAATCAAGACCAGAACCTTGAGCTCTCGGACCACAAGAACTGCCGTCTCGGGAAGTGGTACCTCACGCCTGAAACCCAGGAAACCTACCGAAATGATCGGTCATTCAGCCAGCTCGACGATCCGCACCGTCTCTGCCACGAGTCCGCAAGCGAGGCGTTGCACAAGGCGCAGCACAAGGATTGGAATGCCGTGGTGCAGTCGTTGAACAGCATGGAAGTCGCGAGCTTGAAGGTTAACCAGGTTCTGGTTGCGCTGGCTAACCGGGACGCTTAGTAGAGGAATGCCGCGTACGGGTCGCACTCATGCTACTAGTATGAACATGCAGCCGTTAAGGAGCCTGGCATGATTGCGATACGTGAAGCATGGAAAGCCGGCTTGTTCGGGCGCGAGCATTGGCTAGGCAATCTGGTGTCCGGGGTGGTTGTCGGGGTGGTTGCACTGCCGTTGGCCATGGCGTTTGCCATCGCCTCGGGAGTCAAGCCCGAGCAAGGCATCTACACCGCAATCATTGGCGGCCTGCTGGTGTCGATCTTTGGCGGCAGCCGGCTGCAGATTGCCGGCCCGACGGGGGCATTTATCGTCATCCTGGCAGGTGTCACCGCGACCCACGGTGTCGAGGGCCTGCACATTGCCACGATGATGGCCGGCGTCATCCTGTTGCTGCTGGGCATCACCCGCCTGGGTGCAATCATCAAGTTCATCCCGGACCCGGTGATCGTCGGTTTTACCGCGGGCATCGGCGTGATCATCTGGGTGGGTCAGTGGAAGGACTTCTTCGGCTTGCCGGCAATTACCGGTGAGTACTTTCACGAGAAGTTCTGGCATTTGCTGCTCGCGCTGCCGAACCTGCACATGGCCACGACGTCGTTGGCGTTGCTCAGCCTGTTCCTGGTGCTGATCACCCCCAGAATTGCAGCGCTCAAACGCTTTCCCGGGCCATTGGTTGCCATGGTGGTTGCGACGCTGATCCAGTCACTGTTCCACTTCGATGGCGTCGCCACGATTGGCAGTGCCTTCGGCGGTATCCCTCAAGGTTTCCCCGACTTCAACCCGCCGCAGATCACCCTGGCGCGTGTTATTGACCTGATTGGGCCTGCGTTTGCGATCGCCATGCTGGGGGCCATCGAATCGCTGCTTTCCGCTGTGGTTGCCGACGGAATGGCCGGCACTCGGCATGACTCCAATCAGGAGCTGATCGGCCAGGGTATCGCCAACCTGGCAACCCCTCTGTTTGGTGGGTTTGCCGCGACCGGCGCGATTGCCCGTACGGCGACCAATATCCGTAATGGCGGTACAAGCCCGCTGGCCGGTATTGCCCATGCCATTACCCTGGTCTTGATCATTCTGTTCCTGGCACCCTTGGCCTCGAACATTCCTCTGTGCGCCCTGGCGGCCATCCTGTTCGTTGTCGCCTACAACATGAGCGAGTTGAAACACTTCAAGCGTATGGTTCAACGTGCCCCGCGCGCTGATGTAGCGATTCTGCTCATTACCTTCACCCTTACCGTATTCAGCGATCTGGTGATCGCCGTGAACATCGGCGTGATTCTGGCGATGCTGCAGTTCATGCGGCGCATGGCATCCTCCGTCGAGGTGCAGCAGGTCGTCGAGCACGAGCTAGAACACGAGCTGCGCCAGAACGGTCACCAACACCTGCCGCCTGGCGTGTTGATCTACACCGTCGAGGGGCCGCTGTTCTTTGGTGCGGCGGAAACCTTTGAGCGTGCCCTGGCCCAGACGCATACCGATCCCGTCGTACTCATTCTGCGCCTTAAACACGTACCGTTCATGGACATCACCGGCCTGCAAATGCTCGAAGAAGTGATCCAGCAACTGCACAAACGGCACATTGTCGTAAAACTCTGTGAAGCCAATGCCAAGGTGTTGGGCAAGCTCGGCAGGGTAGGCATCCTGCAAGCCATTGGCAGCCAGCATTACCATGCGGCGTTCAGTGACGCACTGGCTGACGCTGCCGAGCTTGCGCGCTGACCTCGGACACAGGACGTTGCGCTGACTGCGTCATTTTTGTATCTACATTGGGAAGCGCCACACAAGGCACAGCACAAGGACTGGAATGCCGTGGTGCAGTCGTTGAACAACATGGAGGTCGCCAGCTTGAAGGTTAACCAGATTCTGGTTGCATTGGCTAACCGGGATGCCTGGTTCAAGCTCCCGGTCGACCGCTTTCTGCGACGCTCGTCAACGTGCTCACTGATGTAGCCCTGCCTAGTCCCGCTGCAATAATCCGTTCTGGATCCTGACACGGTCGCCAACTTTCAGACCGCCAGTCGAGCTTTGGTTCAGGGTCTGGTAGGAGCCGTTGTCCATGCGGATGGTAATCGCGTAGCTGGCAGGTTGCTGATTACGCTGTTCCAGTTGGTGTCCCACGTAGGCGCCGCCTGCTGTGCCCGCGACCATCGCAACCGTTTTGCCGGTGCCTGAGCCTACTTGGCTGCCGGCAAGTCCACCGGCGAGGGCACCGATCAGTGTCCCTAGCCCGTAACCCGTACCCGCCAAGCCCTGGTAGCCCTGATTGGCTGGGACAATCGATTGCACGACACCACGGCCAGAATAGGCTGATGTTGTCTGGATGACTTCTGGGCTGTTGTAGATCGGGGTTGAGGTGTTGTTTGGGGGATAGAGTTCAGCGCATGCGCTGAGGGTCAAGCCACAGGCCAGGCCAACGATGGCGTTGAACGTGTTCAGGGTACTCACTTCACATCTCCTCTTGTGCTGACTGCTGACTGCTGAGCGCGTGGGGGCATACAGAAAGGGCTTGGAACACGCGACCACACGCCATTCAACGACTGTGATCAACATTGCGCTCAATACCCGGAAACGTCGGTGCGGTAGCGCACAATGCGGGAGGGTGTTAAGTGCCTTGGGCGGACCGCATAGCGCTATGCTTGTACCGCGCTTGTTTTCTGCATAGGGAGTCACTCATGAGGCACATCGAAGTCCATAAAACTCATCGTATAGGGTGGCTGCGTGCCGCTGTGCTTGGCGCCAATGACGGTATTGTTTCCACTGCCAGCCTGATCCTGGGTGTGGCGGCGGCCGGCGCAAGTGCTGCAAGTATTCTGATCGCCGGCGTTGCAGGCCTTGTTGCGGGGGCGATGTCGATGGCCGCTGGCGAATACGTGTCGGTTAGTTCGCAGGCGGATACCGAGCGTTCCGACCTGGACCGGGAACGCAAGGAGCTGGCGGCTGATCCTGTACATGAACACGCCGAGTTGACCGAGATCTACGTTGGTCGCGGGCTCGATAAAGAATTGGCCAGCCGCGTCGCCACACAGTTGATGGCACACGATGCGCTGGGTGCGCATGGCCGCGATGAACTGGGCATTTCCGAAGCATTGGCCGCGCGACCGGTGCAGGCTGCCCTGGCCTCTGCAGGTTCGTTTTCAGTCGGTGCGGCACTGCCACTGCTGATCGTTCTATGGGTGCCGCAATCGCTGCTGATGTATGCCGTGGCTGGCAGTTCGCTGCTGTTTCTGATGCTTCTGGGGGTGTTGGCAGGCTACACCGGTGGCGCGTCTGTGGTAACGGCTGCAGCCCGCGTGACCTTTTGGGGCGCACTGGCCATGGGCCTGACGGCGGGGGTCGGTGTTTTGTTTGGCGTCACCGCTTGACGGGCGTGCGCCAGGTTATGTGGCAGCCGTAATCAACGGCCGCGACGCCGGGACACCACCGCCTCGATATTCTTGCGACCAATCAGTTTTGGCTGCTCATGCGGCATAGCTTCGCCTAGCCATTTGTACATCACCAGGCAGTCCACCAGGCCCAGGCGTGCGTGCTGGTAGGCCTTGGGCAGGCGTCCGACCACCTCGAAACCAAGCTTTTGCCAGAGGGCCACGGCCACTTCGTTGCTCGACACTACCGAGTTGAACTGCATCGCCATGAAACCGTTATCGCGGGCCAGTTGCTGAGAGTGTTTGCACATCGCCTGCGCTACGCCTCGGCCGCGTGCGGCCTCGGTAACCATGTAGCCGCAATTGCACACATGGGCGCCTGGGCCGGCGGCGTTGGCCTTGAGGTAATAGGAGCCCAGCAGTTCGCCGTTTTCCTCGGCTACCAGGGTATGCAAGGGCATTTCCAGCCACAGTTGGCGTGCCTGTTCGACAGTGATAGCGGGGTCGAAGGCATAGGTTTCGCGGGCGCCGACGATGGCCTTGAAGGTCGGCCAGAAGTGCTCGAAGTCGGCGGCGGTCATGGGGCGGATGTGAATCATGCTGTTCTCGGAGGGGGCGTGCGGGTTGGCTGGCTGCAACGGACGTGTCGCGCCAGCCTGGCGATGGCGGGATTATGGCTCGACCTTGCCTACCGCATCCAGTGCCCGTGCCGAGTAAACCAGTGCTGCACCCGCGTTCATCGCGATGGCAACGCCCAGTGCTTCGGCAATTTCTTCCCGGGTGGCACCGTGTTTCACGGCCTGTGCCGAATGCACGGCAATGCAGCCATCGCAACGGGTCGTGACGGCCACGGCCAGAGAGATCAGTTCGCGGGTCTTGGCGTCGAGGTGGTTGGTTTTTTCGCCGGCAGCACTGGCGGTCAGGTAGCCGCTGACCGTGTCCGGTGAGAGTTGCTTGAGGTCGCGAATGCCGGCCGTCAGCTGTTTACGGTACTCGTTCCAGTCCAACATGGTGTTCACCTTGTGTGTTTCGACAAAATGAACAGTGAAGCTAGTTTTTCGGCAGTTGCTGCGCCGTTGGTCGATAGGCGCAGGGCAGGGACGTGGGCAGTCTTTGCAAGACGTGGGCGCCGACTGTGTCGGCGCCGCCATAACGGGTCAGATATAAATGAAGATCAGCGCCAACACGGCCACTACCGCCCATTTTTCGGCGTAGTAACGTGCGCGGTTGCGTTTCTTCAGTGCCTTGCCGCGCTCGCGGATCTTGTAGATCCGGGTGAACAGGCGGTTGATGCCGCCGGTCTTGTCCCCGTCAGCGTTCGGCGCGGCAGCCGCGGCCATGACATTGCGGCTGAACCAGCGGTTGAACGCAGTGGCCCAGCGGTACTTCAGGGGACGCTCGATATCGCAGAACAGAATGATGCGGTTTTGATCCGTCTGGTTGGCGGCATAGTGAATATAGGTTTCATCGAACACGACACCTTCACCGTCACGCCAGTGGTACTTCTCACCGTCCACGTCGATGTAGCAGTCCGGGCTGTTGGGGGTGTCCAGGCCCAGGTGGTAGCGGTAAGAACCGGCATAGGGGTCGCGGTGACGAACCAGTTTCGAGCCCGGTGGCAGGGTGGCGAACATGGCTGCCTTGACGGTGCCGATACCTTGCAGCAGCTCTGTGGTACGTGGGCACAGCTTCATCGCCGAAGGGTGACTTTCGCCATACCACTTCAGGTAGAAACGTTTCCAGCCACTTTTGAAAAATGAGTTGAAGCCCACATCGTCATAACGCTGCGAGCTTTTGATTTCGCCGACATTCAGGAGCTGTTGGGCCTCTTCGCGGATGGCTTCCCAGTTGTCCTGCAGGGGTTTGAGCTCGGGAAATGAATCGGTGCTGAGGTAGGGCCGGGCGGGCAGCCTGGAGAACAGGTAGAGGAAGACGTTGACGGGCGCCAGGAAGCTGGAGTGGTCGCCCAACTGACGGGTCAGTTTGTGTCGAACGCGACCGCGCAGGTGGACATAGGCAATCGAAAAAACGAACAGAAGAACGAGAAATAGTTTCATGCACGGTTACTTGTCGGTGTGGCTATGAGCCATTGCGTAAGTGCGCCAGCATAAACAATCGCGCCTAGTCTTTGAACATATTGTTACTGTTTGACAGGTCGACTTATGTGCAATATCCAGCCGGGATTTACCCGTTAATCAGCCGATAATCCTACACCTCGACACTGCCTGGACTCACTTTCGAGTGCCGCACCGCGTGTGGCAAATCAGTCATTGGAGAAACCCGTTTGAAATGTTCCCGACTTGCCCTGATGGGTGTATTGAGTCTTGCCTCTACGTTGGCCTTGGCCGAAGGCGGCAGTGATCGCCTGCAGGCGCGCTATGAAGCGATCTTCGCCGCTCAGCAACAAGCCCCTGACAACGTAGCCTCGGTCGAAGCCCCTGAGCAGGCCGCTGAACACACCGATGCCGAGTCAGAAGGCTAGTTACACAAGCCCGCTTGCCGGCGATGCTATCGTTGGCAAGCCTTCTCTGCTTCACGCCGCACCGTTCATCCACCAGCGAAAGACGAAGAAAAACGCCATGCTCAGCAGCATGCTGATCAAGGTGTTTCGGGTCAACAACACCAGCACGACCGCCACCATCGAGCCCACCAGGTAGGGGTTGGCCGGGTTGAGGTCAAGCTGGTGGTCGGGCATGAAGATGATCGGCCCGCAGATAGCGGTGAGCATGCCGGGCACGGCAAAACCGAGAAATTGCCGCGCATTTGAACTCAGGCGCAATGGCAGGCGGGGCTCGAGAAAGGCGTAGCGGTTGAGAAACACGACCAGCCCCATGCCGACGATCAGCAGGAAAATCATGAGCGGCCTCCGCTCAGTTTCTGGCAGATGAAACCGGCGCTCATGCCCAGCAGGCCGGCCAGCACCAGCGCTGTTTCCCAGTGCCAGAAACTGAACAGCACTGAACTGAACAGCGAAACCGCGACGCACACCACCGTTGGCAGGTTACGTACCAGTGGCGCAATCAAGGCTACAAACGTGGCAACGATGGAGAAGTCCAGGCCCAGTTTGTCCAGGTGCGGAATGTTCTGGCCCAGGACGATGCCGGCCAGGGTGAACAGGTTCCAGGCCACGTAGAAGGTCAGGCCTACGCCCAGTGCATACCAGCGGTTGAACTGTTGTTTGTCGTACTGGCTGGTCAGGGCGAAGAATTCGTCGGTCAGCAGAAAGCCCAGCCCCACCCGCCAGCGCACAGGCAGGTCAGAAATCACGGGGCGCATCGACAGACCGTAGAGCAGGTGCTGTGAGGTCAGTAGCAGGGTGGTCAGGATGATCGAAAACAGGTTCGCGCCGCCCTTGAGCATACCGATGGCAACCAGTTGTGCGGCACCGGCGAAGACAATTGCCGATAGCCCCTGACCTTCAAGGGGTGTCAGGTTGGCTTCAATGGCCATCGAGCCGGCCAGCAGGCCCCAGGGGGCAACGGCCAACGACAGCGGCAGGATGGCAATGGCGCCATGGATGAACGCCTGGCGGGCGAGGTGTGGGTGAGTCATGGTCTACAAACGCGACTGAATAGGGGGGCATAGCATGCCAGAGTGCCAGCTGCGCTGCTTGAGCGATCTTGTCAGGCTGCGAGCTGGCACATGTCATCCCACTCAGCGCTGGCTGGTCAGGCGATGCTGGGCGGTTGCGCAGCCATTGGCATCAACCGCCTTGCGGTACCACATCTGGCGCTGCGGTCGGTCGACGGCACCGAGCAGTCGATAGACCTCGGCCTGAAAGTCACGTTGCTGGCCCCATTGCAGCGTCAGCCCCCGACGACCTTGCGGTCGGCACTCCAGGCGCATGGCCGGTTGCGGGTAGTAGGTGGCATAGCGCGTGGCATCTTGTACGGCTTTCTTCAGCGCTGCCCGATAGGCATCGCTGTCGCGGTACTCGCTACACAGCGAGTTGATCTGCAGCGAGGCCGGTGCGAACCCCTGGCTGAGGCTGGCGGCAAGTAGCGGGCAGGCCTGTGCCGGTACTTCGGCGGGGCTCAGGTAGGTCATGTAGTAAAGCGCCAGTCGGTACTCGGCCACCGGGTGGTTGAGCGACGCTGCCTTGCGCAGCAGCTCCACACCTGGCGTCAGGGTTTGCACCAGTGTCGTGCCCTGGCGCAACAGGTCGTCCTGGGTTGCGTTGGCTTGCGGGCTGAAGGTACTGGCCTGGGTGTCAGCCTGCTCCAGAAACGGCAGGGCCTGGCGGTACAGCAGGTCGGCGTGAGGGTCGATAGGGCTGTCGGCCAGGCTCAGGCAAGGTGCCATTATCGAAAGCACCGTCAACAGACGCAGGCAGCGGTTCACTTCGCGCAACCTGTGAGCAGGGATGAGTGCTCGACGTGTACACGCCAGAGCGAAGCAGATGAGCCGACGACGGTATGCATGAGTCGATCCGATGGTCCAGCAGTGGAAAGGGCGTTACCTGATGCTCGCTATTCTAGCGGCTGCAGGCAGACAGCTGAAGTGATGCCTTATGCCCTGTCATACACCTTGTCGGCAAGCGGCCGCAGGGCCGCGTTATCGACATCGTTGCGGTTAAGCGCAGAGGACACGACGGAGCGGGTGACAGCTCGGGTAGAATCGAGGCTCACGATTCAGTTCAGGGGTTGCAGCGGTGGATGTACAACAGGGCTTCGTCCTGACCCGGCATTGGCGGGATACGCCAGACGGCACCCTGGTGGAATTCTGGCTGGCGACCGATGCCGGCCCACGCCAGGTGCGGCTGCCGGTGCAAACCTCCGTGGCCTTTGTCCTGGCCGAGCAGCGAGACCGCGTCGAGGCCTTGCTGGCTGGCGAGCGAGAGGTCGAGCTGCGCCCGCTGGACCTCTGTGACTTCCAGCACCGCCCCGTACTGGGCCTGTATTGCCGCCAGCACCGTCAGTTGATGCAACTGGACAAGCGCCTGCGTGCGGCCGGCATTGAACTGCTGGAAGCCGATGTTCGTCCGCCGGAGCGCTACCTGATGGAGCGCTTCATCACCGCGCCGGTGAGTTTCGCCGGGCGCGTCGACGCCAGCGGTGTATGGCTGGATGCTCAGCTCAAGCCCGAATCAGGCTACCGCCCACAGTTGAAGCTGGTGTCGCTGGATATCGAAACCACCGAACGCGGTGAGCTGTACTCCATTGCACTGGAAGGCTGTGGCCAGCGTCAGGTGTACATGCTGGGGCCGGCCAATGGCGACGACCAGACCGTGGATTTTGCCTTGGAGTATTGTGCCAGCCGTGCGCAATTGCTTGAGCGGCTGAATGCCTGGTTGGCCCGTCACGACCCTGACGCGATCATTGGCTGGAACCTGGTGCAGTTCGACCTGCGTGTACTTCATGAGCATGCTCAAAGGCTGAAGGTCCCTTTGATCCTCGGGCGTGGAGGCGAGCCGATGGAGTGGCGCGAGCACGGCAGTCGTTCTCATTTTTTTGCCGGTGCCGCAGGGCGCTTGATCATCGACGGCATCGAAGCGTTGCGTTCGGCGACCTGGAGCTTTCCGTCGTTCAGCCTGGAAAACGTTGCCCAGACCTTGCTCGGCGAGGGCAAGGCAATCGACACGCCTTATCAGCGCATGGACGAAATCAATCGCATGTTTGCCGAGGACAAGCCGGCTCTGGCGCGCTACAACCTCAAGGACTGCGAACTGGTGACACGGATTTTCGCCAAGACCGAATTGCTCACCTTCCTGCTGGAGCGTGCCAGCGTCACCGGCTTGCCCGCGGACCGCAGTGGCGGCTCGGTGGCGGCGTTCTGTCACCTGTACATGCCGCTGATGCACCGCCAGGGGTTTGTGGCGCCCAACCTCGGTGGCCGTCCGGACGAAGCCAGCCCGGGCGGCTTTGTCATGGACTCGCGCCCGGGCTTGTACGAGTCGGTACTGGTGCTCGATTACAAGAGCCTGTACCCGTCGATCATCCGCACGTTCCTGATCGACCCGATCGGCTTGGTCGAGGGCCTGCGCGAACCTGGCGATGCCACGTCGGTGCCAGGTTTTCGGGGGGCGCGTTTTTCGCGTACCCGGCATTGCCTGCCCTCGATTGTCGAGCGGGTGTGGCAGGGGCGTGAAGCGGCCAAGCGCGAGCGCAACGCCCCGTTGTCCCAAGCCTTGAAAATCATCATGAACGCGTTCTACGGGGTACTCGGCTCCAGTGGTTGCCGGTTCTTCGACCCACGGCTGGCATCGTCGATCACAATGCGCGGTCATGAAATCATGCGTCGCACCCGCGAGCTGATCGAGGCCCAGGGGTATGAAGTGATCTATGGCGATACCGACTCGACCTTCGTCTGGCTCAAGCGCACACACAGTGAAGAGGATGCAACGGCCATCGGCCGACGCCTGGTGCAGCAGGTCAACCTGTGGTGGCAAGCACACCTGCAGGCAGAGTACGGCCTGACAAGCGCTTTGGAGTTGCAGTTTGAAACCCACTACCAACGCTTTCTGATGCCGACTATCCGAGGTGCCGAGGAGGGTAGCAAGAAGCGCTATGCCGGCTTGGTGCGCCGTGCAGACGGGCGTGACGAGATGGTCTTCAAGGGCCTGGAAACCGTGCGTACCGATTGGTCGCCGCTGGCCCGGCAGTTCCAGCAGGAGCTCTACCAGCGCATCTTTCTGCGCCAGCCTTACCAGGCTTATCTGCGTGACTATGTGCGGCAGACGCTGGCGGGTGAACGGGATGAGCAACTGATCTACCGCAAGCGCCTGCGTCGACCCTTGGCGGACTATCAGCGTAACGTCCCGCCGCACGTGCGTGCCGCGCGCCTGGCCGATGACTACAACGACCGTCAGGGGCGTCCACGCCAGTATCAGAATGGTGGCTGGATCAGCTACGTGATCACCTTGGCCGGGCCTGAACCCCTGGAAAACCGCAACGCGATGATCGATTACGACCATTACCTGACCAAGCAGCTGCAGCCGATCGCCGATGCAATCCTGCCGTTTGTGGGCGATAGCTTCAGTGCCTTGATTGACCGGCAGATGGGGTTGTTCTAACGCCGGGTGCCTTCGCGTGGATTAGATGAAACTCGATGCTGCGAGCCGATGGACGGCAGCAAAGTGCGGACCATCAGCTATCCTCTGGTTCAATGGATTCAGCCTTTCATAGCACGTCGGGTGGGGCTTGGTCATCGGAGGTTACCGTTGTCTTGCGTACATGGTCGGTACAGTCGTTTAGGCTCGCAGGTCGGATCTTTCGTCAGGATTCGTAGCCTATGGAGCATTGAAACAAGAAGGAGATGCGTATGCTCACTCGTTCACTGACCCTTGCCACCCTGCTGGCTGTTGCCTGCCCCTTGATGGCCGCTGACAGTGACGGCCCCCTCGCTCTGGAGCGGGGTAGAACCCGACCCTTGATCATCATTGCGCCCAGTACGGTAGATCCGACGCTGGTCAGCCTGAAAAAGGCCCTGGATGAACCGGCCAACCGTCAGGCGTTCACTGAGCGCAACATGGTGCTGTTCACCATCGCCAATACCATCGGTCAACGCGACGGCAAGAACATGGACCCGCAAACCACCATGGCCTTGATTCGCGAGCTCAAGCTGGGTGCCAGCGTGGGTACCAAGGTGATTTTGATGGGCAAGGATGGCGAGAAAAAGCTCGAGCGCATTGGTACGGTTGAGCCCAAGGAGCTTTTCACCACCATCGATCAGTTGCCGGCCAGCGAGAAAGAAATGGTTACGACGACACCTGTCGTGACAGAGGCTGCGCCAGGCAAAGAGGGCAAAGAGGGCAAACCGGTAAAACCGGCGAAGCCAGCAAAACCGGCAGCGCCGCCCAAGCCGCTTGAAGACTGATCATCCCCGGCACGCCAGCCCAGTGCCTGCAGCAATGCGGCAGGCACTCACCGCGATACCCTCCTTCCAGTAAATGATTCTCGCTAAGCAGTAGGATATTGCTCGCTTTATTGTTATGTTATTACATATTTAATAAAGGAGCCCCCATGAATCACCCGCTAGGAAGGTTGTACCTTGGCCTGTCCGCAGGCCTGTTGAGCGTGCCTGTCACTGCCGAACAAACCATCGTCCTCGATGCCGTCACCGTCAGTGACAGTCGTTTTGAAGAGCGTGCCGATGGCCCGGTACAGGGTTATCGGGCCACGCGCTCCAGCACCGCGACCAAGACCGATACCGACATCCGCGACACCCCGCAGAGCATCAGTGTGGTACCCGCCCAAGTGCTCGATGACCTCAACAGCACCCGCATTGATCGCGCACTGGATTTTGCCGGGGGTGTATCGCGGCAGAACAATTTTGGTGGCTTGACCTTCCTCAACTACAGCGTGCGGGGCTTCACCACCGGCGAGTTGTACAAGAATGGTTTTGCCGTCAACCGGGGCAGCTACAGCGCGCCGGACACCTCCACTATCGAGCGTATCGAAGTGCTCAAGGGGCCTGCTGCCAGCCTGTATGGGCGAGGTGACCCCGGCGGCTTGGTGAACATCGTGACCAAACGGCCCGAGGCCGAAGCCTTCACCCGCTTCAAGGCCAGTGCCGGCAGTTGGGACCGCTACCGCAGCAGCCTGGATGTGAACACCCCGCTCAACGACGATGGTTCGCTGCTGTCGCGGGTGAACCTGGCGGTGGAAGACAACGGCAGCTTCCGTGACCATGTCGACAGCCAGCGGCGGATCGTCAGCCCGTCGCTGAGTTGGCAGCTCAACCCGGACACGCAACTGTTCGTCGATACGGAATTCTCCCGTACCGAGTCGGTGTTCGACCGTGGCATTGCGGCCGTGAACAACGAACTGGGTTCAGTAAAGCGTTCGACCTTTCTGGGTGAACCCAACGATGGCCGTATCCGCAATGACAATCAGACGCTGGACCTGGCGCTGGAACATTACCTCAATGACAGTTGGAAGCTGCGTCTGGCCAACCATTACACCCAGGGCACCCTCAACGGTGACAGCTCGGAAGCTTCACGGGTGGTGGGAACGGCCATCAGCCGGTTCTACCGTCAGCGGAATTTTGAATGGAACGACAACATCACCCAGGCAGAACTGCATGGCCGTTTCGATGTGGGCAATTGGCAACACCAGACACTGATTGGCCTGGAGTACGAGAACTACCGCAACAGCCAGAAGTACCCGCAAAGCGCTACGACCCTGGACTATGGCCTGGATGTTTACAACCCGGTGTATGGCCAACCCAAACCTGCCATCGTCAAGGCCAACGACTTCTTCGAGCGCACCGAAAGTTACGCCCTGAACCTGCAGGACCAGATCGTTTTCACCGAACGGCTGCGGGGGTTGCTCGGCGTACGTCTTGAACATATCGAGCAGACCGCTCAGAACCGAGCAACGCAGGTCAGTAACACCCAGGAAAAAGATGCCGTTACGCCTCGGGTGGGCCTGTTGTATCAGCTGACACCGCAGGTGGGGGTGTTCGCCAACGCATCGACCTCGTTCAAGCCTAACGGCATGGGCACCCAGGGCGAGGTCTACAAGCCGGAGAAAGGCCTGGGTTATGAAACCGGGGTCAAGCTCGACCTGTTCGACAGCCGTTTGGGCGCGACGATTGCGTTGTTCCAGATCGACAAGGAAAACGTCATCACCACCGATGCCAATGGCGACAGCATCGCGGCGGGCAAAGCACGCAGCCAGGGCCTGGATGCACAGTTCAGTGGCCAGTTGAGCGATGCCGTGCGCGTGATTGGCGCTTATGCCTACATCGACGCCGAAGTCACCAAAGGCGATGCCAGCGTGCCCAAGGGCAGCGACTTGCTGGGTATTCCCCGGCATAGCGGCAGCCTGATGGCGGTGTATGAGTTCCAGGACGGTGCCTTGCGCGGTTCTGACATGGGGGTGGCGGCCAACTATATAGGCGAGCGCTCGGGCCTTGCTGGCAGCGATTTCCGCTTGCCCGGTTACAGCACGGTCGATCTGTTGGCCCATTACAAGGCGACGGAGAAGCTTACGCTTGGTTTGAACCTCAACAACCTGTTCGATCGCACCTATTACGAGCGCAGCTACAACGCGGCGTGGGTCATGCCAGGTGATCCGCGCAACGTCAGTCTGAGCCTGGCCTTGAGCCTGTGATTCTGGCTTGGCCCCGTGTGCCAGGCTTGCCTGCGATGGCATCGGCAGGGTGTCAGTAGGTTCGGGGGGCCTGCATCGTTGGCAAGCCAACTCCCACAGGTGGGAGCAGGCTTGCCTGCGATAGTCTCAACTCGGTTCGCGTGCGTACCTGATGCCGTCAGGCGGTAACGGCCTGTGCGGGAGGGACAGCCAGCGCCGTTTGCTTCAACTGCTGTCGATAACGCGGCAGTGCCAGCGCCAGGAAAACCGCCGCCAGCACCAGCAGCGAGACGGAAGAGGCGAGTGCATAGCGCAGCGACTCGCCGCCCAGGGTCGGGATGAAGAAATCACTGAGCATGCCAATCAGCAGCGGGCCGACACCGACACCGAGCAAGGTCATCGACATCACAAAAATAGCGGTGGCCTGGGCCAGTCGTGAGGCCGGAAACAGGTGGGTGATCGCGCTCAGGCAGGGCGTCGCCCACCAGACACCGAAGAACCCGAACGCACTGTAGAACAGGAACGCTTGCGGTACGGCGATGCTGCCGATATGGAAGGCAACGCCTTGTGGCCAGAGGAAATAGGCCAGTGCAAAGGGGATGCTGATCAGCGTGCCCAACAGGGGTACACCGATTTGCCAGCCGACATCGCGCCGTGCCATTCGGTCGGTCAGCAGGCCGCAGGTCAGGGTGCCGATAGTCGAGCCGGTGCCGCCGACCACGCCGACCAGGAACCCAGCCTCCTGCAGGTTCAGGCCATGGGAGCGAATGAGGAAACTCGGGCTCCAGGTACCAATCGCATACCCGGCAATGGCCGCTGCACCGCCGGTGAGCACCAGCCACAGGAATGATGGCATCTGGAACAACTCGACCAGCGTCTTGAACCAGCCTTCCTGCTGCAGTGCCGCCTTGTTCAGGTGCGCTGGCGGCAGTGCAGGTTTTGGCGCGCGTACGGTCAACAGCAGGAGCAGGCCAAGGAAGATACCGGGGGCGCCGATCAGCAAGAAGGCGTAGCGCCAGCCGTGGTGCTGGGCGATCCAGCCGCCCAGGCCGAGGCCGACAATCGCACCCAGGCTTGAGCCCAGCATCAGCACGGCCAGTGCTGTCGAGCGGCGGCGTGCCGGGTACAGGTCCGAAACCATCGCCACTGACGGCGCGGTACCGCCGGCTTCACCGACAGCGACGCCGATCCGTGCCAGTACCAGCGTCAGAAAGCTGCCAGCCATGCCGCAGAGCATGGTCATCAGGCTCCAGGCGATGCAACTGAAGGCAATGACCGGTTTACGCCCGATGCGATCCGACAGGCGCCCCAGGGGGAAGCCAAAAACCGTATAGAACACCGCGAAGGTCACACCCGACAACAAGCCGATGCCGGTGTCCGATATGCCGAATTCGAGCTTCACCGGTTCGATCAGAATCGCCATCAACTGGCGGTCGATGTAGTTGAAAACGTAGATGCTGGCGAGCACGAAAAGCGCGTAATGCGTTCGCCATGTCACGGGGTTGGATGCGTTCACTGCGGGTGCTCCCGGTCTTGTTCTAGTGGGCTTGATCGTCAGTGCATCCGGCTGTTTTTTCATCGTCCGTTCAGACCATTTTTCCCGTAGTTGCGGGCATTTGGCTGCGATGTCCAGGCCGGTAAATCTAGTCTTGTCGGACGATGTTTCAGTTGCGTTCAAGGTGAATCATTCAGCCCATATCCGGTTCTGCGCAATCCCTGGCCACCTTGCGGTGAGCCGCTTGGCATCGCCGGAAACAATAAGACGTTAAGGAGCTGACATGAGCATCTTGTTCGAGCCGGTGTGCCTCGGCGAACTGCAGCTGGCCAATCGTATCGTCATGGCGCCGATGACCCGCAGTCGTGCCGATGCCGGTGCGGTGCCAAGCGCCGACATGGTCGAGTACTACCGCCAGCGTGCCAGCGCCGGGTTGATTGTTGCCGAGGGTACGGCGCCATCGGCCAGTGGCCTGGGCTATTGCCGTACACCGGCGATCTACACCGGCGAACAGATTGCCGCCTGGCGCCAGGTGACCCGTGCGGTGCATGACCAAGGCGGTCGCATCGTACTGCAACTGATGCATGTGGGGCGCGCTGCCAGCCATTACAACAAACCCGGCGGTGCGGCTACCGTGGGCCCGTCGGCGGTGCGCGCACGCACTCAAGTGTTCAGTGATGCCGTTGGCCTGGTAGACACCGATAGCCCGCAGGCGTTGACCCAGGAAGGCATCGCCGCGGTGATCGAGGACTACCGTCAGGCAGCGTTGAATGCGCGTGAAGCCGGTTTCGATGGCGTCGAGTTGCATTGCACCAGCGGCTACCTGCCGATGCAGTTCATGGCCTCGGGCAGCAACCAGCGTACCGATGCCTACGGCGGTTCGGCGAGCAACCGGGTACGGTTTGCCAAGGACGTGATCGAGGCCATGGCCGCAGCGATTGGCGCTGGCCGTGTGGGCTTTCGGATGTGCCCGGGCAACCCCTATAACGATATCGACGACCTCGACCCGGCAGGCACCGCTGTCGCACTCTGCGCCGCCGTGGCACCGCTGGGCCTGGCCTACCTGCACATCATGCGTTCACCGGTGGCGGGGCTCGATGCCTTTGCCCTGGGCGCGCGAGCATAGCGCCCATGGGCTGATTCTCAACGACGGTTTTGATGGCGCTTCGGCCCGCGCCGCGCTGGAAGCGGGCGAGGGCGCAGCGGTCTCCTTCGGTCGACACTTCATTGCCAACCCCGACCTGGTCGAGCGCTTGAAGCACGGCTTGCCGTTGGCCGGGTTTGACCGCAAGACCCTCTACACCTCTGGCCCTCGTGGCTATACCGACTACCCCGTCTATCAGACCGATGCACTGGAGGTGACGCCATGAGCCTGAGTAACCTGGCCAGCGTCCTGCCGAGCTGCCCTGTGCCCCGTGAACAGACCCAGGCGATTCTGGATCGACGTTCGGTAGCCAGCGCGCAGATCAAACCCCGTGACCACTACACCCTGGCCGATCGGCTCGAGCAGCAGGCCATCCGTCATGCCGATCGGGCGTTTCTGATCTATGGCGACGAAATCCTCAGCTACGCCGAAGTCGATGCGCGCGCCAACCAGATGGCCCATACCTTTTACGCCAACGGCCTGCGTGCCGGTGATGTCTGTGCCATCGTGATGGAAAACCGCCCGGCGTTCTTCTGCACCTGGTTTGGCCTGGTCAAGCTGGGGGTGGTGGTTGCGTTCATCAACACCCAGGTCAATGGCCGGCCCCTGTTGCATGCGCTGGAAACTACCGGGGCCAAGGCACTGGTGGTCGGGGAAGAGTGCCTGGCCAATGTCCAGGTTACCGAGGGCCTGCCTGAGCTGCCCTACTGGCTGGTACGCGACCCAGAGAACCCATGGCCCGAGGCGCTTCCCAAGGGGGTCGACGGGCATTTCGCTGCGCGCCTGGACAGTGCGCCACGCAGTGCCTTCCCCCGCGATGTGCGTGCGGACATCGAGGCCCAGGCCCCGACCTTGCTGATTTTTACCTCGGGTACCACCGGGTTGCCCAAGGCCGCCCGTTACAGCCATATGCGCTGGATGTCGTCTGGCGATGTGATGGAGGTAACGCTTCAGGCCACTAGCGACGACGTGTTCTATTGTTGCCTGCCGCTGTACCACGGGGCCGCCGCCACCTCGGTGACCTCGACCGCGCTACGTGCCGGTGCGAGCATCGTCGTGCGCCGAAAGTTCAGCGTGCGTGAGTTCTGGAGCGATGTCGCCCGTCACCGTATCAGCGTCTTCCAGTACATTGGCGAAATCTGCCGCTACCTGCTCAACCGGCCGGTTGTACCGGGTGAACGCGAACATAGCCTGCGCTGCATGCTCGGTGCCGGCCTGACACCTGAGTCGTGGCAACGCTGGATTGAACGTTTTGGACCGATCCAGGTTTTCGAGGGCTGGGGTGCCACCGAAGCCAACACCAACCTGATCAATGTCGACAACTATATCGGTTCGTGCGGGCGTATACCTGACTGGAACAAGACCAACCTGCGGCTGGTGCGCTTCGATGTCGAAAATGACTGTCATCCGCGCGACGAGAATGGCTTCTATCAGCTCTGCGAGGTCGGCGAAGTGGGTGAAGCCATGGGGTTCATCGTCGATCATCCGGATATCGGCGGTGGGCGCTTCGAAGGCTATACCTCGACCGAGGCCACCGAGAGCAAGATCCGCCGCAATGTCTTTCGCGAAGGTGATGCCTACTGGAGTTCGGGCGACTTGTTGCGCGAGGACGCCGATGGCTACTGCTATTTCGTGGACCGTATCGGCGACACCTTCCGCTGGAAGAGCGAGAACGTCTCCACCCAGGAAGTCGCCGATGCCCTGGGGGATCTGCCGGGCCTTGAACTGATCAATATCTACGGTGTGCAGGTACCGGGGCATGAAGGGCGTGCGGGCATGGCCGCAGTGCTGATGCAGCCGGGGCAGGTGTTCCAGCCCGAGGCCTTGTACGCACTCACCGAAGCGTGCCTGCCGCGTTACGCCGCGCCAGTGTTCGTACGTGTGACCGCTGCGGCGGACCTGACCAGCACCTTCAAGCTGCGCAAGGTCGATTTGCAGCGCCAGGGCTATTGCCCGATTGCCTGCAGCGATCCGTTGTTCATTCGTGATGAAAGCACGCGAACCTACCAGCCCTATTCGCCAGAGGTGTTGGCGCGAGTCGGTCTGGCGCCGTTCGCAGGTGCGCATCATGGCTGATCTGGACCCGAACGGCCATGAGCTGCGCAGCGGCCTGCGCTACCCGTGGCCGCAGGCCCCGGCCGCCGGGCAGGTCTGTGAAGTCGCGCCGGGGGTGCTCTGGCTGCGTATGCCGCTGCCGTTTCGTCTGGACCATATCAACCTCTATCTGCTGCGTCATGGCGATGGCTGGGTAGCGGTGGATACCGGCATGAACACCGCGCAAACCCGCGAGGTCTGGGAGCGCGTGTTGAGTGAGGCGTGCGCGGGGCTGCCGCTGCTGGCGGTGGTCTGCACGCATTATCACTCCGACCATGCCGGTGTCGCCGCCTGGTTGGCCGAACGCTTTCGCTGCCCGGTGTACATGACCGCCAGTGAATACCAGTCGTTGTACGTCAGCGTCCCCTCTGATCAGCCGCCCGGCTGGGACTTCCTGGCGTTCTACCGCAAGGCCGGTTTCAGCAGCGAGCAGGCCGCCCAGATGTACGAGGTGATCCAGAACGGGCATTTCCGTCCCGCGCATTTCAACAGTTACCGGCGCTTGCGCGACGGCAGCCAGCTGCGCATCGGCGGTCGCCTCTGGCAGGTAGTGGTCGGTCGCGGGCACTCGCCCGAACATGCCTGCCTGTTTGCCGAAGAGGATGGCCTGCTCATTTCCGGGGATCAGGTGTTGCCGCGCATCACCCCGACGGTCGGCGTGCATGCCACTGAGCCTGAAGCCGATCCGCTGCGCGACTGGCTGGCCTCCCTTGAGCGCTTGCGTGGCTTGCCGGACAGCGTTCTGGTTCTGCCGGCCCATGAACGGCCGTTCTTCAACCTGCATCAGCGCCTGGACCAGTTACAGGCCCATCACCAGGCTCACCTGGCGCTGCTGTTGGCCAGCTGTGAGGAGCCGCGTAGTGCGCTCGAACTGATGGCTGTGTTGTTCCCGAAGCTTTCAGGTCGTTTCGACGAACTGATGGCGCTGGGTGAAACGTTGGCGCATGCCAACTACCTCGTGGCCGAAGGGTCGCTGTTGCGGGAGGAACACCGCGGGCTTCACCAGTATCGGCGTTCCCCGCAGGGGGCACCTGCTGTCACCCCGCTCGTGGTGTTTTGAGCGGCCGGTGCAGCGGCAATGTTCAACATTCCAGGCGGCCAACCGGTTGCCCTTGAGGAGAGTCAGTGTGATCGATAAGAACAACAATAATTGTACTGGCCTTGGTTCGCGAGGTGTTCAGGCAGTCAGCCTGACGGCGGCCATCGCTTTGGTTTCGACACCGGTATGGTCGGGGGAGACGATCGAGTTTGATAACGGCACGACCCTCGACTGGTCGGTAACCACCAGCTACGGCGTGGGCGTGCGCCTTAACGATCAGAATGATCGCTTGCTTGGGGTCAACGCTGACGATGCCAACCGCAACTTCGATCGCGGGCAGTCTGACCACCAACCGTGTGGGTGCGCTGGGTGAGATGATCCTGCGCAAGGACAACTACGGTGCCGTCGTGCGCGGCAGTACCTTCTACGATGATGTCTACCACCAGGAAAACGACAACGATTCGCCCGCGACCGTCAACAAGGCCGGGCGCAATGATGAATTTACCAGTGATACCCGTTACTACAGTGGTGGTCGCACGCGTTTGCTGGATGCCTACGTATTCAGTGGCTGGCGCTTTGACAATGACTCCATGCTCGACGTCAAGGCGGGCCGCCATATCGAGTCCTGGGGCGAGAGCCTTTACTACCCCGGCGTCAACGGCGTACAGAACCCCTCCGATGCGGTGAAGGCGGCGCAGCCGGGCGTTGAGGTCAAGGAAATCCTGTTGCCGGTAGGGCAGTTCTCCGGGTCCTATCGGTTGAATCCAAGCCTTACCTTTGGCGCTTATGTGCAGTACGAATGGAAAGGCACCGAGTTGCCGCCAGTGGGCAGCTACCTGTCTGGCAGTGACGTCGTCGGCCCGGGCCGCGAATTCATCATCACCCAAGGCGGCAAGGTTCCCTACCGTGGTACCGACGAGCCTCGCGACGGTGGCCAGTGGGGGGTACAGGTTCGCTACCGCCCCGTACCGGCTCTTGAATTGTCGCTGTTTCACGTCAATTACCACGACAAGAACCCGGCCACTGCGCTGGTGGGGTATGACCCGTTGCCCGTGGGTGGCGGCCTCTATGCCTTCACGCCCAACGGCTACCGGGTGAAGTATTTCGAAGACATCAAGCTGACCGGTATCAGCGCCTCGACCAAGCTGGGTGATACCCAGGTCGGTGCCGAGTGGTCCTACCGCGACGGTGCGCCGGTCATGGTCAACACTGGCCTCGGGCCGGTACCGGCCAAGGGCAAGGGCCAACAGATGCAACTGTCGGCGATCCGCATTCTCGGCGATCGGCCATGGGCCAGCCAGACCAGCCTGACGGCGGAGATTGTTCACGTGCTGGTCGACAGCGTCGAATCCACTTCGGCCGCGGGCAATCTGCAAGGCGTGAACCTGTTGCCTTCGCTGGCACCGTTGGTTGGGGAGTCGGATGACTACACCTACAAGACCAGTTCGGCCTGGCGCACCAAATCGGCCAGCGCCTACACCCTGGGCGCCTCGTTCAGCTACCCGGGCGTTTTCCAGGGCTGGGACCTTGAAGTGCCCGTGCGCTTTTCCAACGTATTCAGTGGCTCGACCCCGATGGCCGGCAGCATTTCCGGCGTTCAGGGCGACCGCCGCATGAGTATCGGTACCACCTTCAAGTACCTGGGCAACCTGGAAGTCGGCATGAACGTGACCAGCTACCTGGGCGCAGCGGATGCGATCAAGCGGCCGTTTGCCGACCGTGACTACGCCACGTTCTCGATGAAGTACTCCTTCTGATCCCGGCTGTTTCGTCTTGACCACTCAGGTCCGGGGCAGATTGCCTGCCTCGGGCCTCAACCATCACCTGGAAATGTCCGAAGCCCGGCGCTTCGGAGTGGAGGCACTATGGGGCTCAAAGGGCATGCGGCCATTATTGGCACCGCGCAGTACAAACCGGAGAAGTACGCGACTGCGCCGAAGATGTTTCACCTTGAACAAGTCGCCGACCTGGCGGCCCAGGCCCTGCGCGATGCGGGGCTCAGGGCTGAAGACCTTGACGGGCTGGTGATCAACGGCCCGCAGTTTCATGAGGCGTCGGTGTTCGTCCCGGCAATGGCCGCCGAGTACCTGGGGTTGCGGCTGAATTTTGCCGAAGTGGTGGACCTTGGCGGCTGTACCTCGGTGGGTATGGTCTGGCGCGCTGCCGCCGCCATCGAACTGGGGTTGTGCCAGGCGGTACTGTGCGTACTGCCTGCACGCATGGCACCGCTGGGCCCGGATGAAGACCCGAGCTGGATGGCCAGGGCCATGCGCTTTGGTGGCCACAGCACGGCCTTCGGTGCGCCGGAGGCGGAATTCGACCTGCCCTACGGGCACATGGGCCAGAACACCGGTTACGCCATGATTGCCCAGCGGTATGCCGCCCAGTACGGCTACGATCCGGTGGCGATGGCCAAGATCGCCGTGGATCAGCGCACCAACGCCCAGGCCAACCCGCAGGCCATGTTCTATGGCCAGCCGTTGACCATTGAGCAGGTGCTGGTGAGCAAAATGGTTGCCGATCCCCTGCACATACTGGAAATCGTCATGCCCGTGGCCGGCGGTGCGGCAATGATCATCGCTTCCAAGGAAGTCGCGGCACGGGCGCGCAAGCGGCCTGCGTTCATTACCGGTTTTGGCGAACACCTGGCCTTCAAGTCGCCGTCCTATGCCGCAGACATGATCCACACGCCGATTGGGCCAGCGTCGCGACGTGCCTTCGAGATGGCCGGGCTCAAGCCGACCGATGTCGACGCGGCGCAGATTTACGACTGCTACACCATCACCGCGTTATTGACCCTTGAAGATGCAGGTTTCTGTGGCAAGGGCGAGGGCATGGCGTTTGTGCGTGAGCATGACCTGACCTGGCGGGGTGATTTTCCGATGAATACCCACGGCGGGCAGCTCAGTTTCGGTCAGGCCGGTTCGGCCGGCGGCATGTCCCAGGTGATCGAGGCGGTGACGCAAATCGCCGGGGTAGCCGGCGAACGTCAGCTTGGACGCTGTGACAGCGTCTATGTCTCCGGTACCGGCGGCGTGATGAGTGAGCAGGGCGCATTGATACTTCAGGGAGCATAAGCACCATGTCCAACAATAAACCGATGCCTGTACCGACGGAAATTTCCGCACCGTTCTGGGAAGGCCTGAAGGCCCGGCGCTTACTGATTCAGCAATGCACAGCCTGTGCGCACTGGATTTTCTACCCGCGTCGGCATTGTCCCGCCTGCATGGCCCATGACCTGGCCTGGCGCGAGGTCGAGGGCAGCGCGACGCTGTACAGTTACACGCTGACGCGCATTCCCACCTTGCCCGATTTCATGGATGAAATGCCGCAGAAACTGGCTGTTGTCGAGTTGGCCGAAGGTGTGCGCATCAACACCAACCTGGTCGGCCTGGCTGAAGACGAAATACACATCGGCATGCGATTGAAACCGGTGTTTGCCGAGGTCGACGCCAAGGGCAATCGCTTGTTGCGCTTCACCGGCCTGGACAAGGAGGCTGCCAGCCTTGAACGCTTGCCCGCCGTCGACAGCGAACCGACACCGACGCACTCGCAACCCGAGCCACGCAAGATCGATTTCAACGATGCCGCGAGTCTGCAGGCGCTGGTCAGTGAAAAGTTCAGTGACTGGAGCAACAGCATCGTGGTGGATCAGGCCCTGATCGATGCCTTTGCGCAGTTGTCTGGCGACGACTACTGGATCCATACCGACCCTGAGCGTGCTCGTCTGCAGAGTCCGTTCGGCGGCACCATCGCCCACGGCGCCTTGGTGCAGGTGTTGCAGTCGCGGATGAAGCTGGCGCTGGGTTTCGAGATCACAGGGTTCACTACCCAGATCAACTATGGCTCCGACCGTTTGCGCTTCCCGGCACCCGTGCCAGCGGGTTCGCGTATCCATTCGCGGGCGCGGGTCAAGCAGGTCGAACTGCTTGCCAGAGGCACCCAACTGACATTGGAGCTCAACACCCATGTCGTCGGTCATGAACGGCCGTCGGTCATCAACGATCTGGTGATTCTCTACCGGGCCTGATCGTGCCCGTCCTACGCCCACGGCAAGGCTGTGGGCGGCATTGCCGTGCGCCTTTGCCGCGCATTTCCGACATACGCCATTCACGCCATTTTTAAGCCGTTTGGACGATGTTTCAAACGGCCCTACACCTGAGTATCCCCCCTAGGCAATGCCCACTTAGCTCGCTGCGACCCAAGGCGTGGCGCCATACAAGAACAAGAGGATTGGCCCAATGACCCCTACTTTGCACGCGTGTCACGAACAGGAGCGTCCCTCATGCGCTCAGTGATCGGATACCTGGTCTGCCTGGTTGTCGGGCTGACCATCCTGTTTACCTTTTCCCCCAAAACCGAGCCCGAGCAGGCGAAAGTCGCGCTGCGTTCGGACCGGGTTCAAATCAACGGTTTGCTCAGCCTGGGGACACGTGTCGTGGCCGTGGGCGAACGCGGCAGCATCCTGTTCAGCGACGACCAGGGTGTGAGTTGGCAGCAGGCCAGTGTCGACCGGCAACGTGATGTCGCGCTGACTGCCTTGGTCGCACTGGGTGAGCAACGCCTACTGGCGGTCGGGCACGACGGTTGGATCCTGCGCTCCGAGGATGCCGGTAGCCACTGGCAGGAAATGCGCTACGACAACGAATTGGGCGAGCCGCTGCTGGGTATCTGGGCGGCCGGTGACGAGAGTGTCCTGGCGTTCGGCAGCTTCGGTAAGTTCTATCAGTCCGATGATGCCGGGCTGAGTTGGCGCAAGCTGGCGCTTGATGTCGACAGCGCGCACCTCAACAGCATGGACGGCGGCCCTGATGGCCGAAGGATGTTGGTCGGCGAGCAAGGCCTGGTGCTGCGTACTCGCGATGGCGGCAAGCATTGGCAGACCCTGCCTGCATTTTACAGCGGTTCGTTGTTCGGCATCGTGCGCCTGAGCCCAGAGCATTGGGTGACCTATGGCATGCGCGGCCATGTATTCGTCAGCCACGACTTCGGTGATAGCTGGGCACAGGTCAACGTCGGTAACCAGTTGCCGCTCTACGGGCATGTGCTGTTGCCCGACCACTCTGGCCTGGTGATCGTCGGTGCTGGCAGCTCGGTCGTTCGGCTGGATGCTCGGGGTGCGCTGGTTGGTGTCAGTCGTTTGGCCGGCCTCGGTACCTTGACCTCGGCGACGATGGTCGGTTCGCGTCTGCTGGTCGGTGGTGAGCGCGGGTTACTCCAGGGTTCTGGTGGCAGCGTTGCCGCCCTAGGTAAATGAGAGGCGGGCAATGAAACAAGCTAAAAGCTGGGTGACGCACAGCGTCGAAGCGGTCGCGGATCGGCTGATGGCATGGCGCAAGGGGTTGTTAGTGCTGTTTGTGCTGGTGACCGCAGGCCTGGGTTACAGCGCTACCCACACGCAACTGGACCCCGGCTTCAACAAGCAGATTCCGGTGCGACACGCGTACATGGTCAACTTCCTGAAGTTCAGCCAGTACTTCACCGGTGCCAACCGTTTCCTGGTCAGCGTGCATTGGAAAGGCGAGGGGGATATCTATAACCCGGTGTTCCTCGACACCTTGCGCAAGGTGACCGACGATGTGTTCTTCATCTCCGGGGTCAGTCGTGCCAGCGTCACCTCGTTGTTCACCACCAACGTACGCTACATCGAAATCACCGAGGAGGGTT
Source organism: Pseudomonas sp. TE3910 (assembly GCF_056279025.1). Lineage (NCBI taxonomy): Bacteria > Pseudomonadati > Pseudomonadota > Gammaproteobacteria > Pseudomonadales > Pseudomonadaceae > Pseudomonas > Pseudomonas sp. TE3910. Next base: position 1,376,173 of record NZ_JBWBQN010000001.1, on the reverse strand, counting down.
TTTTCGGTGATGTGGTCGTACCGCCACGCTTCAGCGGCACCGAACAGGACCTGGCTCAGGTACGCAGCAATGCCGCCGCGTCCGGGCAGATCGGGCGCTTGTTGGCCAACGACCTGAAGTCGGCCATGGTGCGTGCCGACCTGCAGGATATCGACCCACAGACCGGCGAACCGGTGAAATATGCCGAGGTTGCCCGCCGTCTTGAAGAGCTTCGCGACAAATACAGCAATGAGCAGATCGAAATCAACATTGTCGGTTTCGCCAAGCTGGTCGGTGATGTGGTCGAGGGGTTGAACACGGTCATCGGCTTCTTTGTGATCGCCTTCGTGATTACCGGGCTGCTGCTCTGGCTGTATTCGCGCTCTTTGCGCCTGACCGTGGTTGCATTGGTGGTGGCGTTGCTGCCGGTGGTCTGGTTGCTTGGCCTGTTGCCGCTGTTGGGGCTTGGCATTGATCCGATGTCGATCCTGGTGCCGTTCCTGATTTTCTCCATCGGTGTGTCCCATGCCGTGCAGATGACCAATGCCTGGAAGCAGGATGTGGTGGCGGGTAGCGATTCGTTGCGGGCCGCGCATTCGGCATTCTGCAAGATCTTCATTCCCGGCTCCCTGGCGCTGTTGATGAACGCCCTGGGTTTTGCGGTGATCATGTTGATCGATATCCCGATCGTGCATGAACTGGGTGTGACCGCCTGTATCGGCGTGATGCTGATGATCATCACCAACAAGCTGATGCTGCCGGTGATAATCTCCTACCTGCGGCTGGAGCCCGGGTTGCTGCGACGGGCGCAAACCCGTCAGGCCGGCAGGCATCGGCTGTGGTGGCGGTTGTCTGCGCTGGCCGAGCCGGGACCTGCACTGAGCGTGTTCGCCATCAGCCTGTTACTGCTGGTGGCCGGCGCCTACAAGGCACGTGACCTCGCGGTGGGCGATATCGGTGCGGGCGCGCCGGAGCTCAGGGCCGACTCGCGCTACAACCAGGACAACCGCAAGATTGTCGACAGCTATTCGATCGGCCTCGACGTAATGTCAGTGTTTGTCGAGGTCCAGGGCATCGAAGAAGGGTGCTTGTCGCCGGAAGTGATGCGCGCGGTAGAAGCCTTCGATTTCCGCATGCGCGCTGTCACCGGTGTGCAGTCGGTCCAGAGCGTCGCCGGCATGGGCAAACGGGTCATTGCCGGTAACAACGAAGGCAACCCACGTTGGGCGGCGATCCCAGGTTCAGCACGCGGCCTGAGCCAAGGCGCACGGGCCTACATGCCGGACGACGGGTTGGTGACCGACGGCTGCCAGCAAATGCAGATCCTGGTGTTCCTGGCCGACCACGAAGGGGCCACGGTGGCCCATGCGATCAATGAAGCCAAGCGCATCATCGCCGAGGTGCGCACCCCGCAGGTGGCGTTTCTCCTGGCGGGCGGAAACGTGGGTGTGATGGCGGCATCCAATGAGGCGGTGAAACGGGCGGAGATCATCATGTTGGCGGCACTCTTTGGTTCGGTGGCGCTGTTCTGCTGGCTGACCTTCCTCTCGGTCCGCGCCGTACTGTGCATTCTCGTCCCCCTGGCGATTGTAGCGATCCTCTGCAACGCGTTGATGGCGATGCTGGGCATTGGCCTGAAAGTCGCGACCTTGCCGGTGATGGCGCTGGGTGTGGGTGTGGGTGTCGATTACGGGATCTACCTGTATGAACGTATCCAACACGAAATGGCCGGTGGTGCGAACCTGCGCGAGGCGTTCTACGAGGCGATGTGCCAACGGGGCACGGCTGCGGTGTTCACAGCCTTGACCATGTCGATTGGTGTGTGCACCTGGGCGTTTGCGCCGCTGAAGTTTCAGGCAGACATGGGCGTGCTGTTGTCCTTCATGTTCCTGGTGAACGTCTTGGGTGCCATATTCCTGCTACCGGCGCTGGCGGCCTGGTTCAACCGCGGGCGCCGGTTGGTTGCCACGGAAAGTCCCGTGGCCCAGGTCCAGTGAGCCGGCAAAAGGCCTTGTAGGAGCGTGCTTGCCCGCGATGGCATCGGCGTGGTGCCGGTAAGTTCGCGGTGTATGTATCGCAGGCAAGCCTGCTCCAACAGGGCTGCGGTTCATCTTGTAGGAGCGTGCTTGCCCGCGATGGCATCGGCGTGGTGCCAGTGAGTTCGCGGTGTTTGTATCGCAGGTAAGCCTGCTCCAACGGGGCTGCGGTTCATCTTGTAGGAGCGTGCTTGCCCGCGATGGCATCGGTGTAGTGCCAGTGAGTTCGCGGTGTATGTATCGCAGGCAAGCCTGCTCCAACGGGGCTGCGGTTCATCTTGTAGGAGCGGGCTTGCCCGCGATGGCATCGGCGTGGTGCCGGTAAGTTCGCGGTGTATGTATCGCAGGCAAGCCTGCTCCAACAGGGCTGCGGTTCATCTTGTAGGAGCGTGCTTGCCCGCGATGGCATCGGCGTGGTGCCGGTAAGTTCGCGGTGTATGTATCGCAGGCAAGCCTGCTCCAACAGGGCTGCGGTTCATCTTGTAGGAGCGTGCTTGCCCGCGATGGCATCGGTGTGGTGCCAGTGATTTCGCGGTGCCGGCATCGCGGGCAAGCCCTGCTCCTACAGGCTGGCGCGGGCTCTGTTGGAGCGGGCTTGCCCGCGATGGAATTTAGACATTCAGTAACTAAAAATAAAAGGTCAACACCTATTGTGGAGTACGTAGTGGACAGGGAGACTGTGGCGCGGGCCCTGTTGCAGGCCCGTGCAAGTCGCGTGTAGTCAAAAAGGGGGCGTGCTGCCCTCAAGCCGAAATTATAAAAATAACAAGGGAAGGTCATCGTGCCTTACCCGTGCGCGGAGAAGACTATGGTAAGTGCTGTCTTGACCCATGAGGTTTTGGCCAGCGTCGGCCTTGACCTGAGCGAATACGACCGCCTGGTTGGTGAAGTCTATGAAGGTGCCCTCGACCCAAAGTTGATGGCGCGTGCTCTCAAGAGCTTCCGTACGCTCTACGACGCCAACTACGTCACACTGATCCTGCGGGTGCCGGACCAACCTGACATGGGTGTGATGATCATCGCCGGCGACATCGAAGGGGCCGGCGACGTCAGCTACATGACCTACCCCCAGACCAATACCCCGTTTGCCAACCAGCCGCTGGACTACGTGTTCACGGTCGACGACGTCATGACGTCCGCGGAATGGGAGCACAGTGCCTACTTCAAGATGTTCTGCGGCCCGCAAGGGGTGTACCACGTGATGGGGGCCGATATTTCCACCCCGGACGGCGGCAAGTTGCGCTTTCGCATTACCCGTCCCAAGCACGCACCCAACTTCTCGGCCAACGAACGCGCGTTGTGCGGCGTGTTCTTGCCACACCTGCGACGGGCGCTACAGGTGCATAACTTGCTGGACCGCAGCGAGTCGTTGAGCGAGCTGTATTCCCAGGCAATCAGTCGGCTGTCGGTGGCGACCCTGGTGCTGGATGAAAGCGGCAGTGTGCTGCGGGTCAACCCGGTCGCCCAGGACATCCTCGCCAACGCCGATGGGCTGAAATTGGTCGGCGGTCGCCTTGAGGCCAGCTACCCAAGTGACAATCGCGAGCTGCAACGGCTGATTCGTGCCGCATTTTCCCCGGATGCCCCCAAGAGCGCCGAAGCGATGTCTGTCACGCGGCCATCCGGGCTGGTCAACCTGGGCCTGGTGGTCGAGTCGATTCCCTCGCTGGACTGGGCGGAAGAGAAGGGCCAGCCCGCCGCGCTGGTGTATATCCGCGACGCCGCGAGCAAGTCGCTGGCCAGCGAAGTGGTGACCAAGCAGTTGTTCAACCTGACCAGGGCCGAGACTGCCCTGGCAATGGAGTTGGCCAACGGTTTGTCCCTGGAGGAAGCGGCCGAAGTGCTGAACATCCGGCGCAACACCGCGCGTGCCCATCTGCGTTCGATTTTCTCCAAGACCGGCGTGCGCCGGCAGACCGAACTGGTGCGCATCATGCTCAACAGTGTCGTGGCGTTGGGCAAGCCCAAGGTCGCCCTCAAGGCTGTTGAAAAACTCAAGGTTCCACCGCCGCAGCTGGCGGTAGCTGCCCGTCAGGCGTGAATCGCCATTCTGTTTCCGGTCGGCAGGCAGTCGCCCGGCGCCACCACGAGCCTGAACACCCTTAGTCCGCACAGACGATGCAGCCTCGTGGTCGGTCTCTCGATACTGCCCGAACCTATCACGGAGAATACCTATGCCAGTTACAGCTATCAGCGGCAGCGCTTCGGGAATCGGTGCCGCGGTGAGCACTGCATTACGCGCCGCCGGACATCGTGTCATCGGAATCGACCGCAGCAATGCCGAGGTGATCGCCGACCTTTCAACGCCCCAAGGCCGTGAGGCCGCCATTGCCCAGGTACTCGAGCTCAGCGACGGGGTACTCGACGGCCTGGTCTGTTGTGCGGGTGTCGGGGTAACGGCCCCGTCCTGCGGGTTGATCCTGGCGGTCAACTACTTCGGCGTCAGCCAGTTGCTGAGTGGCCTGGCCGGGGCTTTGGCCAAGGGTGATAGCCCGGCTGCGCTGGTGATCGGCTCGGTGGCCGCGACCCAGACCGGTGCCGATCAGCAGGCGATGACCGAGGCGATGCTCGCCGGTGATGAAGCCAATGCACTGGAACTGGCCAATGCCCTTGGTCAGCCCCATGTGGCCTATGCCTGCTCCAAGTATGCAATCACCCACCATGCCCGGCGTACTTCATCCAGTTGGGCAAGCAAGGGTATTCGCTTGAACGTGGTGGCACCGGGGGCGGTGGAAACCCCGCTGCATCAGGCATCGCTCGACGATGCACGTTTCGGCAAGGCGGTACGGGAGTTCGTTGCGCCCTTGGGCCGAGCCGGGCATCCGCAGGAAATTGCCGCACTGGTGGCCTTCCTGCAGTCCAGGCAAGCCGCGTTCATCCATGGCAGCGTGGTGTTCATCGATGGCGGCATGGACGCCATGGTTCGCCCGCAGCGTTTCTAAAAGGACTCCTCATGAGCAAGGTGGCATTCATTACCGGCGCCAGCCGTGGCATCGGTCGCGAAGCGGCATTGGCGTTCGCGCGGGCCGGCTTCGACCTGGCGATCAGTGCGCGCACCCTCGACGAAGGTGAGCAGCACCCGCACGCCCTGCGCGACGCTGCAGGCGCGCCGCTTCCCGGCAGCCTCAACGGCACCGCCGAAGCGATCCGGGCACTGGGACGGCGGGTACTGGTCGTGCCCATGGACCTGCTCGACAGTGCCTCGGCCATCGGCGCCTGTGAGGCGGTGCTGGCCGAGTATGGGCGGATCGACGTGCTGATCAACAACGCGATCTACCAGGGCAGTGACCTTAATGCGGGCTTCATGAGCCTGCAGCCGGAAACGCTGGAGCGGATGTACAAGGGCTACATCCTGACGCCGTTCCTGTTGACCCGGGCAGTGGTCGAGCACATGGTCGAGCAGGGCACTGGCGTGGTGATCAACGTTACCTCCGGGGCCGGCGAGAGTGACCCGCCTGTGGCGGCCGGCAAGGGCGGGTGGGGGTATGCCTATGGGGCCGGCAAGGCGGCGGTATCGCGCCTTTCAGGGATCCTCTCGGTAGAGCTGGGGGAAGCCGGTGTGTGTGCTTACACCCTCAACCCGGGAGTGGTGACGACCGACGCGCTCAAGGCGACCATTGGTGACAAGGGCGTGATCGCCTTGCGTGCCGGTAGTGCGCCGCCGCAGGTTCCTGCCGAGGTGATGCTCTGGTTGGCGACGGCAGAACAAGCGCCTCGTTACCAGCGTCGAACCATCGCTGCGCAGCCGTTTGCGCTGGAGCATGGCATCGTTGCCGACTGGCGTTGAACACTTGATGTATTGACACCTTGATGTGAAGTTATTGGCGACTCAGGTCGCCAATAACGCAGGGGCAGGATCAGCCGATACCCAGTGACTCAGGCCTGGCGGCGTTGCCGGGCGAGGGTCATGGCGGTGTCCTCGATCATGTCCTCCTGGCCACCCACCATGCCGCGACGGCCCATTTCGACGAGGATTTCCCGCGCCGAGACGCCGTACTTCTTCTCGGCCCGCTTGGCAAACAGCAGGAACGAGCCATAGACCCCGGCATAGCCCATGGTCAGTGCATCGCGGTCGCTGCGGATCGGGAAGTCCATGATGGGCACGACCAGGTCTTCGGCCACGTCCTGGATGCCGAACACACTGACACCGGTCTCGATGCCCATGCGGTCGCAGACCGCGACCAGTACTTCCATGGGCGTATTGCCAGCGCCTGCGCCGAGGCCGGCACAGGCGGCGTCAATGCGGGTGGCCCCAGCGGCGATGGCGGCGATCGAGTTGGACACGCCCATCGACAGGTTGTGGTGGCCATGGAAGCCGATCTCGGTTTCCGGTTTCAGTGCCGCACGCATTGCCGCCACCCGGGCGCTGACGTCATGGGGCAGCAAGTAGCCTGCCGAGTCGGTCAGGTAGATGCAGTTGGCGCCATAGCTTTCCATCAGCTTGCCCTGCTTGACCAGGCCTTCCGGGCTGTTCATGTGGGCCATCATCAGGAAACCGACCGTGTCCATGCCCAGGCTGCGGGCGTGGGAAATATGCTGCTCGCTGACGTCTGCTTCCGTGCAGTGGGTGGCTACGCGAATGGTGTTGACGCCCAGCTCATGGGCCATCTTCAGGTGGTCGACGGTGCCGATCCCTGGCAGCAGCAGGGCCGAGACCTTGGCCCGTTTCATCAGCGGGATGACGGCCGACAGGTAGGCCTCGTCGCTGTGCGCGGGAAAGCCGTAGTTGACCGAGCTGCCGCCCAGGCCGTCGCCGTGGGTGACTTCGATCAGCGGGACGCCAGCTGCATCCAGGCCGCAGGCAATGTCTTTCATCTGTTGCAGGCTGATCTGATGACGCTTGGGGTGCATGCCATCGCGCAGGCACATGTCATGAACGGTGATGTGTTTACCGCGAAGATCCATGGTCGATTCCTCAGGCAAGGGCGGGTTGTGCGTGGGTGGCGTGCAGGACCAGTTCGCCCTTGAGGATTTCTTCGGCGAACATTTCGGCGGTACGCGCTGCGGCGGCGGTCATGATGTCGAGGTTGCCGGCGTACTTGGGCAGGTAGTCGCCCAGGCCTTCGACTTCCATGAACACCGAGACGCGGTTGCCCTCGAATACCGGGCCATTTACCAACTTGTAGCCGGGGACATAGCGCTGCACCTGCAGGATCATTGCCTCGATAGCGGCGGTGATGGCTGCCTGGTCGGGTTCCGTTTCGGTCAGGCAATGCACGGTGTCGCGCATGATCAGTGGTGGCTCGGCGGGGTTGATGATGATGATCGCCTTGCCCTTTTTCGCACCGCCGACCTGTTCGACCGCGCTGGATGTGGTGCGGGTGAACTCGTCGATGTTCTTGCGCGTGCCCGGGCCGACCGATTTGGAGGCCGCGGTTGCAATGATTTCGGCGTATTCCACCGGCTGCACGCTGGATACTGCCGCGACCAGCGGAATGGTGGCCTGGCCGCCGCAGGTGACCATGTTGACGTTCATCACGCCCAGGCCGAGGTTGGTCTTCAGGTTGACCGGTGGTACGCAGTAGGGGCCGATGGCAGCAGGGGTCAGGTCGATCATCAACACCCCCAGCGCATTGAGTTTGCGTGAGTTCTGCTCGTGAACATAGGCGGATGTGGCGTCGAAGGCGATCTGCACCTGGTCTTCGATAACGTGGGGCAACAAGCCGTCGACCCCGTCAGCGGTGGTTTTCAGGCCCAGCTCACGTGCCCGTGCGAGGCCCTCGGAGGTGGCATCGATACCGACCATCCAGACCGGCTCAAGCACCTCACTGCGCATCAGTTTGTACAGCAGGTCGGTGCCGATGTTGCCCGGCCCGATCAGCGCGCATTTGATCTTCTTGCTCATTGTCTATGGCTCCAGGGGAGGGATTGCGTAGGGTTCACTCAGGGCACGAAGCGCAGGCTGGTCTGGCCCAGGCCACTCATGGAAAGGCTGATGCGGTCGCCCGCCACAACCGGAACGAGCGGTGCCAAAGCTCCCGAAAGGATGATTTCGCCCCGGCGAAACGGGATGCCGAGCTCACCCAGGGTGTTGGCCAGCCAGGCCACCGCCGCACACGGATGGCCTTGCACCGCCGAACCCAGGCCGCTGCCCGCCGGTTGGCCGTTCTTGGACATCTGCATTTCGACCCGGGCCAGGTCCAGCCCGCGAGGGTCGATGCGCTGTGGGCCGAGGGCGAACACGCCGCAGGAGGCGTTGTCGGCCACGGTGTCCTGAATACGGATCTGCCAGTTGTCGATACGCGAGTCGACAATCTCGAAGCACGGCACCACGTATTGGCTTGCCGCCAGCACGTCTTCGGCGTTGATACCCGGGCCTTGGAGGTCTTCGCCGAGAATAAAGGCGATTTCGCCTTCGGCGCGCGGCTGAATCAGGTTGTAGCGGGCCAGGCTGACATCGCTGCCGTCGTCGACCTGCATGGCATCGGTGAGGAAGCCGAAGTCCGGTTGGTGGACATCGAGCATTTCTTGTACCGCGCGGCTGGTGACACCGATTTTCTTACCGATGACACGTTCACCGAGGGCTTCGCGGCGTTGCAAAAAATGCAGGGAAATCCGGTAGGCCTGCTCAAGGGTGATGTGCGGGTAGCGGCGGGTCAGGGGGGCGAGCGTCTGGCGTGTGCGCAGGGCGTTGAACAGTTCGTCACCGAGTGCGTTGATCAAGTGGGCGTCCATGACGGGGTGCTCTGTATGAAGGAAATAAAAGGGCCGGGCCCAACGGGCTCAGGGCGCCGGCCAAAAAACGGCGATGTTCAGCCGGGCCAGACCGTGGAGTCCGCGCCGCCGTCGACATCGATGATTTTTCCGCTGACCCAGGCCGAAGCGGGGCTGGCCAGGTACAGGGCCGCGGCGGCGATATCTTCCGGGCTGCCCAGGCATTTGAGCGGGGTATTGGCTTCCATGGTCTGGCGCATGGCCGCCGGCATCACGCCGTTCAGCGCTTCGGTCAGGGTGGGGCCGGGCGCGACAGCGTTGACCCGCACCAGTGGGGCAAAATCCTGTGCCAGCAAGCGGGTCAAGTGGCTCAGGGCTGCCTTGGCGGCGCCGTAAGCGCTGAAGTGCCGCTGTGAGTAGCGGGCGGCTACCGAACTGATGTTGACGATATTGCCGCCACCGGCCTCACGCATCAGTGGCACGCACAGTTGGCAGAAGGCGTAGGCGGTGGACACGTTGAACCGCAGGATCTCGTCGAACTGCTCTGGGCTCATGCTTAGTGGATCGTTGGGGCCGCCACCACCGACGTTGTTTACCAGATGAGTGATGCGCCCCATCTGCTCATGGCTCTGGCTGACCAGCGCCTTGCGCTGCTCGCTGTCGTTGACATCGCAGGCGATGGCCAGGGCGCGTCGGCCCAAGGCGCGCACTTCCTCGGCAACGCGTTGCACATCCTCAAGCGAGCGCGCGGAACAGACGACATCGGCACCCGCTTCGGCATAGGCCAGCGCGATGGCGCGGCCAATGCCTCGGCCACTGCCGGTGACGATGGCGACGCTACCGTCCAGGTGGAAACGCTGCAGGATACTCATGGGCTGTCCTTCCTCAAGGTAGGGGTTGGGTTGAACCGGTTTTCAATGTATCGAATATCCCGAGACTGACTCGCGGCTGCATCGTCTCAATGGACTAACGCAGGTGACCCGCGCCCTTTGCGGCAGCGCGGTGTCCTAGTCCGCTTTGACGATGAACGATCCGTCACTCGCCCCGATGATCAATCACGGCTCGCGCACCGGCGCAGCGAGATTGGGAGAATTGAGTGATGCAAAGCATGCGAGAAAGGACCCAGGACGAAATCGAACTGATCGAACGTGCGCGGCGCCTTGTGCCGGCACTCAAGGAGCGTACGGCGCAGGCTGACCGCGACTTGAAGGTCCCGGACGAAAGCATTGCCGAATTGCAATCGGCCGGGCTGCTGCGTGCCTTGCAGCCGCGTGCGTTCGGAGGCTATGAAGTCGACCCGCGAACCTTCTTTGAAATCCAGATGATTCTTGCCGAAGGCTGCATGTCCACGGCCTGGATCTACGGTGTGATGGGGGTCCACCCGTGGCAGTTGGCGCGCTACCCTGTCGAAGCCCAGCGTGAGGTCTGGGGCAACGATCATGAGGCCCTGATTTCCTCGACCTATATGCCGTCGGCCAAGGTGACAGTGGTCGAGGGTGGTTATCGCATCAGCGGCCAGTGGAGCTTCTCCAGTGGCAGCGAGCACTGCCAATGGGTGCTGCTGGGTGGCATCCTGCCCGCCGAGGGTGATGTTGCGGCGGAGCACGGCACCTTCCTGCTGCCTCGCAGCGACTACCGCATTCAGCGCAACTGGGATGTACTCGGGCTGCGCGGTACCGGCAGCCACGACATTCTGGTCGAGGATGTGTTTGTGCCGGCGCACCGGGTTCAGCGCACCAACAACTGCACCATCGAGGCCACGCCAGGGCGTCTGGTCAACACCAACCCGATCTATGCGATTCCGTTTGCCCAGGTGTTCTCCCGCGCGGTCTCGACCTCGGCCATCGGCGCGCTGCAAGGGGCGATCAATGAGTTCCGCGCCAATGCCGCCAAGCACATCGGCAAGCATGGTGCACGCACGGCGGATGACCCCGTGGCGCAAACCGCGGTGGCTGAAGCGACGATTACCGTCGACAGCCTGAAGCTGGTGCTGGAGCGCAACTACGAGCACCTCATGAGCCTGGCCAGGGCCGGCGAATACCCGGACACCGAAACCCGCTTGTTGTATCGCTACCAGTCCGCCTACGTGACCAACGTCTGTGCCGACAAGGTGAATGACCTGCTGCGCAGCATGGCGGCGTCCGGTCTGTACAACACCAACCCGGTTGCCCGGCTGTTCCGTGACCTGCACCAGGCCCGTGGGCACATCGCCAACAACTTCATGGCCTACGGTCGCGCCTTCGGTGCGGTGCAATTGGGCTTGCCCAACCCGGACCCGTACGTCTGAGGCTGCCCGGCCGTTCTAACGCCATCGCGTCTACACCCGCCTGTCTCTCGCAGGCGGGTGTTAATGAGTACCTGACCTATGAATGATTATCTTGCCCTGCGCGTGGCGCGGGTGATCGAGGAAACGGCCGACGCGCGCTCTCTGGTGTTCGACGTACCCGAGCACCTGGCCGAACGCTTTCGTTATCGCCCCGGTCAATTCCTGACGCTGCGTGTCCCGTTTGAAGATGGCTGGTTGCCCCGCTGTTACTCATTGTCCAGTACGCCGATGCTGGATGAGCCCTTGCGTGTGACGGTCAAGCGCGTGCATGAAGGCCGCGCCTCGAACTGGCTCTGCACTGAGCTGCAGGAGGGGCAGACCTTGCAGGTGCTGCCACCAGCAGGCGTGTTCGTGCCGCGTAACCTCGACAGCGACCTGCTGCTCTTTGGTGGCGGTAGCGGCGTAACACCAGTGCTGTCAATTCTGCGTTCGGCATTACTGGCGGGGCAGGGGCGGATCCTGCTGATTTATGCGAACCGTGACGAGGGCTCGGTGATTTTTCGCGATGAGCTCAGGTTTCTGGCCAGTGCTCATCCACAGCGCCTGCAAATCGTCCATTGGCTGGATTCGGTACAGGGCATTCCGGCGGTCGGGCAACTGGCCGAACTGGCCCGGCCGTTCATTGATGCGCAGGCGTTCATCTGCGGCCCAGGCCCGTTTATGGACGCTGCGGTCAGCGCCCTGAAAAGTCTGGGCATGCCCGATGCCAGGGTGCATGTAGAACGCTTCGTGTCGTTGCCGGGCGAGGGTGAGTTGCCAGTGGTCACCAGCAGTGAGGCTGCCGTAGCCGCGCAACTTGCCGTTCGCCTGGACGGTGAGGAGCACAACCTGGCCTGCGACAGCGGCGAAACCCTGCTGGCAGCGATGCAACGCGCCGGCCTGAACCCGCCGAGTGCGTGCCGTGTCGGTGGCTGCGCCTCGTGCATGTGCACCCTGGAAAGCGGCGACGTCGAACTGCTGCACAACGATGCCCTGGATGACAACGAGTTGGCCGAGGGCTGGATCCTCGCCTGCCAGGCCGTGCCGACCAGCGCGCAACTGCGTATCCGCTTTCCCGAATGATGCAGATGACCGAGCCTACGATGAATCAGAGCCTGAAGTGTTCCCCGCCGGTGCTCGATGCGCCGACCACCATTGCCCAATTACTGTTCTCCAGCGCCGAGCGGTTCGCTGGGCATACCGCCATTGAAGAGAATGGCCAGTGCACGGACTACGCCGAACTGCCCAATCAGGCGCTGACCATCACCCGTGGCCTGATGGCGCTGGGCATTCAGGCCGGTGACCGGGTTGGCATATGGGCACCGAACAGCCGGGACTGGATCCTGGCGGCTTTGGGTATCCACTGTGCCGGTGCGGTGCTGGTGCCGATCAACACCCGCATGAAAGGCACCGAGGCGGCCGATGTACTGGCGCGCAGTGGCTGCCGGGTGCTGTTCGTTCAGCAGCGCTTTCTCGACGTCGATTACCCGGCGATGCTTGAGCCCTATCGACCCGCCAGCCTTGAGCATCTGGTGGTGTTGGCTAGTGACACGCCGCTGCGCTCGGGCGATCTGAGCTTCCAGCAGTTTCTGCTGGGGGCTGCCACCTACGACACCGAGGCGGCGCGACGTCGTGCGCTGGCCATTGAGCCGCAGGCGATGTGCGATCTGCTCTTCACCTCGGGTACCACGGGCAAACCCAAGGGCGTAATGAGCGGCCACGGGCAGAACCTGCGGGCATTCAGCGAGTACGTCAAGGTGATTGGCCTGGTGCCGGGTGACCGCTACCTGATCGTCAACCCGTTCTTTCATGCCTTTGGCTACAAGGCTGGTTGGTTGACCTGTCTGATTGCCGGGGCAACCATCCTGCCGCATGCGGTGTTCGATGCTGATGCGGTGTTCCAGCGTATTGCCAATGAGCGCATCAGCGTCTTGCCCGGTGCCCCGACCCTTTACCTCTCACTGCTGGCCCACCCTCGTTTGGCCGAAACCGACCTGTCCAGCTTGCGGATTGCCGTAACCGGCTCGGCCAGTATCCCGCCGAGCCTGATCGAGCGCATGCGCAACGAGCTGGGTTTCAGGGTGGTGACCACCGCCTACGGGCTGACCGAATGCGGCGGCCTGGCGACCCTGTGCGACCCGCAGGATTCGGCGCAGGTGATCGCCGGCACCAGCGGGCGGCCGATTGCCGGTACCGAAGTGAGCATCCGCGACCCGCACAACCACGCCTTGGCCAATGGCGAAACCGGCGAAATCTGCTTGCGCGGCTTTCATGTCATGCAGGGCTATTTCGAGAACCCCGAGGCTACCGCCGAAGCCATCGATGCTGACGGCTGGCTGCACACCGGCGACGTCGGGCGCCTGGATGAAGCGGGCAACCTGATCATCACCGACCGCCTGAAAGACATGTACATCGTGGGTGGCTTCAACTGCTACCCGGCGGAAATCGAAGCCGCATTGATCGCCCACCCGGCCATTGCCCAGGTTGCCGTCATCGGCGTTGCGGACGCACGCATGGGTGAAGTGGGGTGTGCCTGTGTGGTGTTGCGTGAAGGCCAGACGCTGGACGAAAGCGCGTTGATCAGTTGGAGCCGTGAACGGATGGCCAACTACAAGGTACCCCGTCTGGTGCGCTTCTTCGATGCGCTGCCACTCAACCCCTCGAACAAGGTTGCCAAGAACGAACTGCGCGCTGCGATCAATCCAGGCTGACGGGCAACAGGCCGACATAACCAAACGGACGATGCGCAGGCCCAGGCAGTTTTTCAGACTGGGCCAGCAAACCGGAAAACAACAAGAAAGGAGAGGAGCATGTCTACGTTGAACCCTGCGGCGCTCAACGCGGCTAACGGTACTCGCCGGCACTGCCTGCTGGCCGTGGCCGTTGCGCTGGCCAGCGGTACGGCCAGCGCCGGGCCCACCATCGAGTTGGGAGAAAACACCACGCTGGACTCGTCGCTGACCGTCAACTACACCGCGTCGGTGCGTACCGCCAAGCCTGCCCAGCAATACCTCAACGACCTGAACAACGACGACGGTACGCGCAACTTCGACCGTGGCTCGATGATCAACAACCGGGTCAGCCTGTTTGGTGAGCTGCTGCTCAAGCACGACAATCTCGGCGCAGTGCTGCGCGGTAGTCATTTCTACGATGACGTCTACCACGAGCGCAACGACAACGATTCGCCGGATACCGTGAACAAGATCGGTCGGGCCAACGGCTTCAGCGAAGACACCCGTCGCCTGAGCGGGAGCAAGGCGCGCCTGCTCGATGCCTATGTCTACGGCAACTTCGATGTCGCCGACAGCCAGTACCTGTCGGTCAAGGCCGGTCGTCACCTGGTGGCCTGGGGTGAAAGCCTGTTCTGGCCGAACATCAGCCAGGGGCAGGCGCCGGTGGACGCTACCAAGTTCAACGTGCCAGGCACCGAAGCCAAGGACTCCTACCTGCCGGTGGGGCAGGTGTCCGCGTCCTGGTCGCTCAACGAAGACCTGGCGCTGGTCGGTTACTATCAGTACGAGTGGGAGAAGACCCAGCTCAACCCGGTGGGTGACTACTTCGGCAGCGATTACTTCGGCCCGGGCGCCGAGTTCTTCCGGCTCAACGCGGGGGTGATCAACAGCCTGCCGGACAAGACCTTTACCGGCGTCAACTATGCCGGTGAAGTCGATGCCCGCGACAGTGGTCAGTGGGGGCTTGGCGCGCGCTACCGGCTCACCGAAAACACCGAAGTGGGGCTGTTCCATTACCGCTACCACGAGCGGGTCGGGTCGATCTTTTTCGACTTCAGCGGCAGTACCCAGTACTCCTCGCTCAAGAGCATCGGCGAGCGCTCGAACACGGCAGTTGCGCCGGCCTACCGGTTGGGCTATTTCGAGGATGTCGAGCTGACGGGAATCAGCTTCAGCTCCAAGATCGGCGACTCGGTACAGTATGCCGGTGACTTGAGTTACCGCGATGGTGCCTCGGTTTATCTGAACAATGGTGCACCGACGACCGGGCAGCTCTGGCAGGCCAACCTCAACGCTACCTACATCCTGGGCCCAAGCTTCCTGGCCCAGCAGACCACCTTCCTCGGCGAAGTGGTGCATCAGCGTATCGAAGGGGTCGACACGTTGGTGGTCAGCGGTGGCGGTCCCGGTATCGACGGGACATTCAACCAGTTTGAATCCAATACCCAGACCCGCGGTTCGACCCTGCTTGGCGTGGGGGCCTACATGGATTATCCGGCAATCAGCGATGGCCTGGACCTGACCACCAAGGTGGTCTGGACGCAGAACGTCGACGGCAGTGCCTACCAGGGCCTGGGCCGTGATGAAAAGCGCCTCACCGTTGGCGGCGACTTCAAGTACCTGGGCAACTTCCAGGTGGGCCTGACCTATGTCGCTTACCTGAGTTCGCCGGATGTCGCTCAAGGGCGCCTGTTGGCTGACCGCGACTACCTGTCGTTCAACGCCAAGTACACCTTCTGATGCACGACCGGCCATGCCCTGCGCCCAGGCAGGCGTGGCCGGTATTCTCCGATAATCTGCTGCCAAAAAAGGGTCTGCCATGAACCTTCATCCGACACCGTCACCGTTCAGCCCCATTACCATTGGCCCGCTGACGTTAAAAAACCGTTTCATCAAGGCGGCGACCAATGAGGGCATGAGTGCCCAGGGCGTGCCCTCCAAGCAATTGGTCAAACTGCATGCCGCCCTGGCCAATGGTGGCACAGCGCTGACCACCGTGGCCTATTGTGCCGTGAGCCGCGATGGTCGCACGCTGCCCAATCAACTGATCCTGGCGCCTGAGAGCCTGCCGCACTTCAAGGCGTTGACCGATGCGGTACACCGCGAAGGTGGGCTGGCCAGTGCGCAGATCACCCATGGAGGCTGTTTTACCTTTATTCGTGAACGCTCCACCCCGCGTCCGCTGTCCGCCAGTGGCGGTTTCAACAAGATCGGCATGATGAGCGGCATGTTCCTCAAACAAGCGATGAATGAGGGCGATATGCAGCAGGTTGTGCAGGATTTCGCTCGCGGTGCGCGGCTGGCCCGGCAGGCCGGATTCGACGCCGTGGAAATTCACATGGGGCACGGCTACCTGCTCAGCCAGTTCATTTCGCCGCTGTACAACAAGCGTCGTGACCAATACGGCGGCAGCCTGGAAAACCGTCTGCGTTTTCCGCGTCGTGTGCTGCGAGCGGTACTCGATGCGGTTGGTCGGGACATGGCCGTGATTTGCAAGTACAGCATTACCGAAGGCGTACGCAGCGGTAACAGCGCCGAGGATGGTGCCCAGATTGCCCGCATGCTGGAACAGGAGGGCGCGCACCTGCTGGTGCTCAGTGCCGGCATGAACGCCGAGTCGATTACCACCATGTTTGGCTCCTCGTTTCCCAAGGAGAATCGCGTCCAGCAGAAAAACCCGGTGATCGCCCTGGCGATGGCCATTCAGCGACTGACCGATCCCAAGGTGGAGTTCCGAGAGCTTTACCTGCTTGAGCATGCTCGCAAGGTGCGTGCCGCGGTGAAGATGCCGCTGGCCTATCTGGGCGGTGCGAAGAGCCTCAACAGTATCGAGCGGATCATGGCCGAGGGCTTTGACCTGATCGCCATGGGGCGGGTGTTGTTGGCGGAGCAAGACTACGTCAACAAACTGGCCAGCGGGGCGAGCAAGAACTCGATCTGCACCGCCTGCAACCGCTGCGTGGCCATGATGTACACGCCAGGCGGCACCTCGTGCGTACTGGGCAAGCCCGGCGATGCCGAGCTGAACCGGCAACCGGCAGCGGCCCAGTAGGGCGGCTTGTTCTACCCTGGCACCGCCAGGATGCGTGAGCCCTTGTAGGTCAGCGCATCCTGGGTGCATCTCGGTGAGGCTACAGCGGGTGTAGCCCCTGTTCCCAGGCTCAGCCGTGCTGCAGGAAGTCGATGCAGCTGCGGTTGAACAGCTCGGGATGTTCGACCTGCACCCAATGCCCGCAGCGGTTGAGCACAATGAAGCGGGCGTTTTCGGCTCCGTCGATAATGCGCTGGACACCGCTGACCGGGTTGAAGTTGTCGTTGCTGCCCCAGAAGCCCAGGATCGGGCACCTGATCTCGCCCAGGCGGGCTTCCATGTTGGGCACCATCATGGTGCTGAACAGGTTCTTCGGTTGCGTCACCGCGACCGCTACGCGTTCCAGCAGCAGGCTCTCTGGCAGGATCGAGTCATCGAACAGTTGCAGGCGCATCATGCTGCGCATTTCTTCCAGGCCTATCGGCCCGGCGTTGAACAGGTTGACCATGCGCACGATGCCTTGCATCTGGAAGTAGGTCTCGCGTTCTTCGACGCCACCGGGTGCCAGCAGAATCAGGCGCTCTGCCAGTGATGGATAACGCAGTGCCAGCCCCAGGGCAATCGCACCCCCCAGGGAATTGCCCAGCATCGTGCAGCGTTCTACGCCGATTTCCGTCAGGAAAGTGCCCACACAGTCGACGAAGAAGTCCAGGTTGTACTGCACATCGTCGGGTTTGTCCGAACGCCCGAAACCCGGTAAGTCCAGCAGGATGTTGCGGTAACCGGCCTCGACGAATGCTGGGTAGTTACCTTTGAAATTGCTGAAACCACTGGCGCCCGGTCCGCTGCCATGCAGCCACAGCACCACCGGGCCGCTGCCTTCGTCCAGGTAGTGCAGGCGCAGGCCGTTGGGCAGGGTCGCGTAATGGCCTGTAGGCAATGGCAGGTCTACGGCTTGATTCATGGGGGTTCTCCAGAGTCTGCGGGTTCATGAGGCGCTTACCGGCCGGGCCACATTGATGCCTGAAGGGGATGCTGATGCCCGGCCCGGTTTGCGCAGAACAGATCCTGGGCTGCCGTGGTCCTGATGGCATCGTCCGTTCAGACCACGCCGATCGGCGTGCCGTTAGTCCTATCGGACGATGTTCGTATCGGGGTGGCAGCTAATCATGCAGGTGACTGGCTCGCTGCACCTGCAGCGGGTTGCGATGCTCGTCAATCCAGGAGAACGCAATGAAGTTGCTCAATAAAGTGGCCTTCGTGACAGGCGCAGGACAAGGTATGGGCCAGGCCATCGTGCGTCGGTTCGTCGCCGAAGGGGCGAAGGTGGTGGCGGTTGATCTCAACCTGCCAGCCTTGGCTGAAAGCCTCGCAGACCTCGGTGACAGTGTGCTGGCCTTGGCCTGCAACGTTGCCGACAGTGGATCGGTTGCCGATGCCATGGGGCAGACCGAACAACACTTTGGTGGCCTCGACATCCTCGTCAACAATGCCGGTGTCGGTGCCCTCGACAGTTTCCTCGACACGCCGGACGAAAGCTGGGCGCGGGTGATCAATGTCAACCTGGGCGGGACCTTCCTGTGCTGCCGCGAAGGTGCCAGGTTGATGGTCAAGGGGGCTCGCAAGGGCGTCATCATCAACCTCTCCAGTACGGCCGCACTGACCGGTGAAGGGCCTAGCCACTACTGCGCGTCGAAAGCCGGCGTCATGGGCCTGACCCGCTCGATCGCCCGCGACCTTGCTGCCAGTGGCATTCGCGTCAACACCCTGGTACCCGGCCCGACCAACACACCGATGATGGCCGGCATTCCCGACGAACACATGCAGGCGCTGCTCAAGAACGTACCGTTGGGACGCATGTGCGAAACCGACGAAATCGCCCGTGTCGCGGTATTCCTGGCCAGCGAAGACGCCAGCTTCATGACAGGGCAGAACATTGCGGTCAACGGCGGCATGGCCTTTATCTGAGAGAGGAGTGACCTATGAGCAAGCGTCTGGAAGGAAAAATTGCCTTTGTCACCGGCGCAGGTTCCGGTATCGGTGAAGCCACTGCGTTGCGGTTCGCCGAGGAGGGCGCCACGGTGGTGTTGTGTGGCCGACGTGCCGAACCGTTGCAAGGCGTCCAGGAGAAGATCCTCGGGCTGGGTGGTCGCGCTGAAATCGCCGTTGCGGATGTGAGTGATGAGCAGGCCTATGTCGGCGCACTTGAAGCTGCAGCGCAACGTCATGGTCGCCTGGATATCCTGGTCAACAACGCGATGGCCTACACCTGGGGCGGCATCGACACGATGTCTACGGCAGACTGGCACGCCAACTTCGCCACCACCGTGGACGGCACCTTCTGGGGTACCCGTACCGCCATGCAATTGATGAAGGCACAGGGCGGTGGTGCCATCGTCAATATTGCCTCCATCTGCGGCCTGTTCGGTACCGCCTGGATGGCGGGCTACTCAGCGGCCAAAGCGGCGGTGATCAACTTCAGCCGTGCCGCCGCCAGTGAAGGCGCACCCAACAACATCCGCTGCAACGTGATCATCCCGGGCGTGGTCGACACCCCGGCGACCGCCGGCATGCTCAGCGACGACAAAACCCGCAGCAACACCGAAAAAGTCATCCCCATGAAGCGTGTCGGCCTGCCGGTGGAACTGGCTAACGCGATTCTCTTCCTGGCCAGCGATGAGGCGTCCTACATCACCGGTGCGAGCCTGGCAGTGGACGGCGGGCGTAGTTCCGACCTGTACACGGTGCTGGATTGATGAATATGGATTCGACCTCACTGCTTGAACGGATCGACCGTCTGGAATCGCTGGATGCCATTCGCCAACTGGCCGGCAAGTACGCGTTGGCGTTGGACATGCGCGACATGGACGCCATGGCCAACTGCTTCGCCCCGGATGTTCGGGTTGGTCGTGACAAGAGCGGGCGCGCGCACCTCAAGGCCTGGTTGGACGAGACCATGCGCAAACAGTTTCACGGCACGTCTCATCACTTGGGGCAGCACATCATCGAGTTCAGCGATCCGGACCATGCCACTGGCGTGGTCTACTCCAAGAACGAGCATGAGACCGGCCCTGAGTGGGTCATCATGCAGATGCTGTATTGGGATGACTATGAGCGTATCGACGGCCGCTGGTGCTTCCGTCGGCGTTTACCGTGTTACTGGTATGCCACCGACTTGAACAAACCACCGATTGGTGGCTTGAAAATGCGCTGGCCGGGGCGTGAGCCTTACGCGGGGAGTTTTCACGAGTTGTTCCCGTCATGGGACGCGTTCTGGGCACAGCGCCCGGATAAAGACGCGTTGCCTCACATTGCCGAACCGGCACCGCTGGAAGGGTTTCTGGCGAACCTGCGACGGGGTGCGGGTGATCCCAAGATTCGTGTTCGGTAGGTTAGGTTTTTCGCAGGCAAGCCTGCTCTCACTCCTGTGAGCGTTGGCTTGCCAACGATGCAGGCGCCGCGCATCTACTGACACCCCCGCCGACGCCATCGCAGGCAAGCCTGCTCCAACAGAAAAGGCAGTGCCCTGCGCGGATCCCTGTAGGAGCCGGGCTTGCCCGCGATGCAGTCGCCGCGTATTCACTGACACCCCCGCCGACGCCATCGCAGGCAAGCCTGCTCCAACAGAAAAGGCAGTGCCCTGCGCGGATCCCTGTAGGAGCCGGGCTTGCCCTCGATGCAGGCGCCGCGTATTCACTGACACCCCGCCGACGCCATCGCAGGCAAGCCTGCTCCAACAGAAAAGCAGTGTTTCGCGCAGATCCCTGTAGGAGCCGGGCTTGCCCGCGATGCAGGCGCCGCGTATTCACTGACACCCGCGGTGAAGCCATCGCAGGCAAGCCTGCTCCAACAGAAAGGTAGTGCCCTGCACAGATCCCTGTAGGAGCCGGGCTTGCCCGCGATGCAGGCGCCGCGCACGTACTGACACCGCGCCAAGGCCATCGCAGGCAAGCCTGCTCCAACAGAAAAGCAGTGCCCTGCACAGATCCCTGTAGGAGCCGGGCTTGCCCGCGATTCAGGCGCCGCGCATCTACTGACACCCCGCCGACGCCATCGCAGGCAAGCCTGCTCCAACAGAAAAGCAGTGCCCTGCGCAGATCCCTGTAGGAGCCGGGCTTGCCCGCGATGCAGGCGCCGCGTATTCACTGACACCGCGTCGACGCCATCGCAGGCAAGCCTGCTCCAACAGAAAAGCAGTGCTCTGCGCAGATCCCTATAGGAGCCGGGCTTGCCCGCGATGCAGGCGCCACGCACGTACTGACACCCCGCCGACGCCATCGCAGGCAAGCCTGCTCCAACAGAAAAGCAGTGCTCTTCGCAGATCCTTGTAGGAGCCGGGCTTGCCCGCGATTCAGGCGCCGCGCATCTACTGACACCCCGCCGACGCCATCGCAGGCAAGCCTGCTCCAACAGAAAGGCAGTGCTCTGCGCAGATCTCTGTAGGAGCCGGGCTTGCCCGCGATGCAGGCGCCGCGTATTCACTGACCCAGAACCTGTGTATCAACCACGCACACGCGCTTCGCGCGGCATCCCCAGGGCCCGTTCAGCGATGACATTGCGCTGGATCTCGTTGCTGCCACCATAGATCGTGTCGGAACGGGTGAACAGAAACAGCGACTGCAACCGGCTCAATTGGTAAGGCGCACCTTCGAGAATCTCCCCCTCGCTGCCCAGCACGTCCATGGCCAGCTTGCCAAGGTCGGCATGCCAGGTCGACCAGGCCAGTTTATAGATCATGGCCTCGCGGCTCAGGCTGCCGTCCTGCGGCCCGGACAGCATCCGTAGCGAGTTGTAGCGCAGCACCTTGAGCCCTGCCCAGGCCTGGGCAATGCGTTGTCGCAGCAACGGGTCGCGGGAGGCGCCGTTGTCACGGGCAATGCGGATGATCTCGTCAAGTTCGTTCTGGAACTGCATCTGCTGACCCAGCGTCGATACCCCGCGTTCGAAACCCAGCAGGGCCATGGCGATTTTCCAGCCATCACCGGGTTGTCCGATCAGGTTGTCCACCGAGGTGCTGGCCTGGTCGAAGAACACTTCATTGAATTCACTGGTACCGGTCAGTTGCTGGATAGGCTGCACACGAATCTGCTCCTGGGCCATCGGCACCAGCAGGAACGACAGCCCATGATGCCCGCTGCTGCCCGGCTCGGTTCGGGCCAGGACGAAGCACCAATCGGCCTCGTGGGCCAGTGAGGTCCAGACTTTCTGGCCACTGATCAGCCAGTGCTCGCCGGTGGCATCAAGCCGGGCGCGGGTTTGCACGTTTGCCAGGTCAGAGCCGGCACCGGGCTCGGAATAGCCCTGGCACCAGAATTCAGTACCGTTGAGGATGCCCGGCAGCAACCGCTGCTGCTGGGCTGGGGTACCGAACGCGGCGAGTGTCGGCCCGACCAGGCCTTCGCCGATGTGGCCCATGCGTCCAGGACCGCCGGCGCGTGCGTATTCTTCATGGAAAATGACCTGTTGGCTGATGCTCAGGCCGCGCCCACCGTGTTCCTTGGCCCAGCCCACACCGATCCAGCCGCCAGCGGCCAATGTTCGCTCCCAGGCTTTGCGTTCGGCAGGAAAGCTGTGCTCGTCGCCAGGGCCGCCGCGAAAACGCAGGGGTGCGAAGTCGCCTGTCAGGTGTTCGGTCATCCACTGGGCAACCTGTCGACGGAACGCTTCATCTTCGTTGTTGAAACCGATTTTCATGGTTGCTCTCCAAATAGATGCGCGGCCAGGCGCTCGCGGTGGAATGCGGGTGTGCCCAGCAACTGCTCGCTGGCACGGGCCCGCTTGAAGTACAGGTGCGGGTCATATTCCCAGGTGAAGCCAACGCCGCCGTGCAGTTGAATGGACTCGGCGGCGCAGTGGAAGAACGCTTCGCTGGCGTGGATCTTGGCCGTTGCGGCGGCTGCATCGAGCTCGCTCGATACGGCGGCATCGCCCGCTGGATCAAGGTGCTCCTGGGCTACGCAAGCGGCGTAGTAGGCTGCCGAGCGGGCGCATTCGACCTGCAGCATCATGTCGGCGCAGCGGTGCTTGACGGCCTGGAAGCTGGCAATGCTGCGGCTGAACTGCCGGCGTTCGGCGGTGTAGGCCAAGGTCAGGTCGAGGGCCTGTTGCGCGCCGCCGGTCTGTTCGGCAGCCAGGCCGATGGCGGCGATCTGCAAGGTGTCACGCAGCAACGGCCAGCCTTGGCCGGTTGCGCTCAGCAACTGGGCGTCGCTCACGTCTACCGCGTGCAGTTCGATCCGGGCCAGGCGCCGGGTTTGATCCAGCGTCGGCAGTGCCTGGCGCACGACGCCCGCGGTATCCGCAGGCAGTGCGAACAGGCTGATGCCGTGTTCGCCCTGACTGCCAGGGGTACGCGCCGCGACGATCAGCAGGTCGGCCTGGGCCCCATCGATCACTTGGGTATAGGTACCTGTGAGGCGAAAACCGCCGGTGCAGGGGCGGGCCTCGGTCTGCACGCTGTTGGCGTCCAGGCCCGGGCCACTGGCGAAGGCCAGGCTGGCAGTGGTCGTGCCGGCCGCAATGGCGCTGAGCCAGGTGGCCTGCAATGCGGCGTTGTCGCCCAGCAGCAGGGCTGGGGTCGCCAGGCAGGTGGTGGCAAAGAGCGGTGAGCAGAGCAGGTAGCGGCCGCTTTGTTCGAGCAGGATCGCCAGCTCGACAAAGCCCAGGCCCATGCCGCCCAAGGCTTCGGGCACCATCAGGGCGGGCCAGTACAGCTCCTGGCCGATGCGTTGCCAGACGGCTGGGTCGTAGCCGTCAGGGCGGCTCATGGCGGCGCGTACCGCATGCGAGTCGCTGACTTGTGTCAGAAAGCGTATCGCGCTGTCCCGAATCATCTCGTGTTCTTGAGTAAAGGCGAACTCCATGGGGCTGTCTCTGCTGGGCGGATGGATGCCCGAGTCTAGGGTTGCGTGGCTTTTCGCCGAATCATTGAAACGGACTAGTCCGCCATCTACCCAAGGGCCCGGGAATGGCCAAGTTGCGTAGTCTCAACGGACGATGAAGGCAGCGCTGCGGGTTTGCACAATGTTCATCAGGCAATGAACTCAGCCATTGAGGAACATAGGCATGATCGACATTCGCGGTTTGAGCTATTTCGTCTCGCAGATCGAGAACCTCAGCCAGTGGCAGCGTTACGCCGAGGACGTCCTCGGTATGCAGGTCCATCCGGCGCCAGGTGGCGGCCTGTACGTGAAAATGGACGAGCGGCCGTTCCGCATGCTGATCGTCGAAGGCAGCGAAGCGCGTTATCTGGCCTCCGGTTGGGAGTTGGGTTCCGAGCAGGCGTTCAGTGATGCACTTCAGCACCTGACCCAGGCCGGCGTTGAGTGGGAGCTGGGCAGTGCCGCGCAGGTCGAGCAGCGTGGCGTGCAGGCACTGGCGACGCTGGTCGACCCGTCCGGTAACCGTCATGAGTTGAGCTGGGGGCATCGCTCCGACTGCCAGCCGTTCGTCTCGCCCCAGGGGGTGCCGCGTTTCGTTACCGGCGACATGGGGCTGGGGCACACCGTGCTGCCGGCACCGAACTTCGACGCAACGCTGGCGTTCGCCAAGGACGTCCTCGGCTTTGGCCTGTCGGACATTTTCAACTTCCGTCCTGATCCGGCGGCCGCGCCGATCCGTATCCACTTCCTGCATTGCCGCAATGCCCGGCACCACAGCCTGGCGCTGGCCGAGTACCCGGTGCCGTCGGGCTGTGTGCACGTGATGGTCGAGGTTGACTCGATGACCGAGGTTGGCCGTGCCCATGACCGCCTGCTGGCACATGACGTGCGCCTGTCGGCGACGTTGGGGCAG
This sequence comes from Pseudomonas sp. TE3910, assembly GCF_056279025.1. Taxonomy (NCBI): domain Bacteria; kingdom Pseudomonadati; phylum Pseudomonadota; class Gammaproteobacteria; order Pseudomonadales; family Pseudomonadaceae; genus Pseudomonas; species Pseudomonas sp. TE3910. The sequence continues at coordinate 1,351,642 of NZ_JBWBQN010000001.1, read as the reverse complement.
CACCTGAACGACCGCATGACCAGTTTCTACATGAAGACGCCGTCCGGCTTTGACCTGGAGTACGGCTACGGCGGGTTGCAAGTCGATTGGGCCGAACACTCGGCGTTCGAATTCACCCGCGTGAGCATTTGGGGGCACGACTTCTCGGTCGGCCAACAGTAAGGAACCTGCACATGAACAAACAACTGACAGCGGCCGATGCGGTTGCTCAATTGCGTGACGGCATGACCATCGGTTTCGGTGGATGGGGGCCGCGGCGCAAGCCGATGGCGATTGTCCGCGAGATCCTCCGTTCGCCAGTCAAGGACCTGACCGTGGTTGCCTACGGCGGCCCCGAGGTGGGCATGCTCTGTGCGGCGGGCAAGGTGCGCAAGCTGGTGTTCGGCTTCGCCACCCTCGACGCTATTCCGCTCGAACCTTACTACCGCAAGGCCCGTGAAGCCGGTGAGCTGGAACTGCTTGAACTGGATGAAGGGATGTTCCAGTGGGGGCTGCGCGCTGCCGGCATGCGCTTGCCGTTCCTGCCGACCCGCTGCGGGCTGGCCACCGATGTGACCCGTCTCAACCCGGAACTCAAGACGATTCAGTCGCCCTATGCCGATGGTGAAGTGCTGTTGGCAATGCCCGCGTTGAACCTCGATGTGGCGTTCCTGCATGTCAACGTCGCGGACCGCTTGGGCAACTGCCTGGTGACCGGGCCAGACCCGTATTTCGATCACCTGTTCGCCCGTGCCGCCGCGCAGTGCTTTGTCTCGTGCGAAACGCTTGAAGAGCGCCTTGAGCTGAGTGCCGAACTGGCCCGTTTCAATACCTTCGAGCGTTATCTGGTGACCGGTGTGGTGCATGCGCCGCTGGGTGCGCACCCGACCTCCTGCCCGTCGGATTACGGCTGGGACCTGGAACATCTCAAGCGCTATGTCGCCAGCAGCCAGGAAGAAAACGGCTGGAATGCCTATGTCGAGACTTACGTGGCGGGTGGCGAGCAGGCCTATCAAGCGCAGAACGGCGGTGCCGTACGCATGGGCGCCTTGCCCCTACCCGTGTTCTGAGGAGTATGAACAATGTCTGCAACCTGTGATTTCACCCTCGCGGAATTGATGATTGTCGCCGCAGCCGAAGCCTGGCGCGGCAATGGCGAGGTGATCGCCTCGGGCCTGGGCGTGATCCCCCGTTTGGGCGCAAGCCTGGCCAAGCTGACCCACAGCCCTGAACTGCTGATGACCGACAGCGAGGCCTTCCTGGTCGAAGAGCCGATCCCGCTTGGGCCGCGTGGCGATTTCGTGCCGCGCTACTCGGGCTATCTGTCGTTTGAGCGTGTGTTCGAATGCGTCTGGGGCGGCCGCCGTCACGCGATGATCGGGCCAACCCAGATCGACCGTTGGGGCCAGACCAACCTGTCGTGCGTCGGCGACTACCAAAAGCCGAAGACCGCGATTCTGGGGGTGCGCGGCTTGCCGGGTAACAGCATCAACCACCTCAATTCGTTCTTTGTGCCCAACCACAACACACGGGTGTTCGTCAGTGGTGAAGTGGATATGGTCTCGGGCGTCGGCTTCAAGGCCGAGCGCTGGCCTGAGGGGGTTCGCCGCGACCTGATGGACATTCGCCGGGTGGTCACGGACCTCTGCACCCTGGATTTCGACGGCCCGCAACGTGCCGCCCAAGTGCGCACCCTGCACCCCGGGGTGAGTTTCGACGAGGTTCAGGACAAGACCGGCTTCCCGTTGCTCAAGTCTGCGCACCTGCAGGAAACCGCGCACCCCAGCGCTGAACAGTTGGCGCTGATCCGTCGACTTGACCCCCACGATTACCGGGCCTCGGCGATCAAGGGCAACCCGGCCGGTATCCGTACGGCCTGAGGCGAGGACAGCGAACATGCACAGCCGCGACAGTGAATTCGTCGTCCGCGAAGACCAGGCGGTCTATGAGACAGATGCACCGGTGCTGTACAGCGTGGCCGAGGGTATTGCCACGCTGACACTGAACCGACCGACCTTCAACAATGCACAAAACTCGCAGATGACCTATGCGCTGGACGCCGCCTTTCGCCAGGCGGTCGACGACGACAGCGTCAAGGTCATCGTCTTGCGCGGCAACGGCAAGCATTTTTCGGCAGGGCACGATATTGGTACCCCAGGGCGCGATATCAACAAACCGTTCGAGCGGGCGCACCTGTGGTGGGACCACACCAACAAGCCGGGCGGGGAGCAATTGTACGCCCGAGAACAGGAAGTCTATCTGGGCATGTGCCGCCGTTGGCGTGACCTGCCCAAGCCGACCATTGCCATGGTCCAGGGCGCCTGTGTGGCCGGTGGGCTGATGCTGGCGTGGGTCTGCGACCTGATTGTCGCCAGTGAAGACGCGTTCTTCCAGGACCCGGTGGTGCGCATGGGCATTCCGGGCGTTGAGTATTTCGCCCATCCGTACGAGTTGAACCCGCGCATCGCCAAGGAATTCCTGTTCTGCGGTGACCGCATGAGCGCCGCACGGGCTTATCAGATGGGCATGGTCAATCGGCTGGTGCCGGGCGAGGAACTGGAACAGGCGACCTACGCGCTGGCCGCCGGTATTGCCCGACAACCGCGCATGGGCCTGGCCTTGACCAAGCAGGCCATCAACCATGTCGAGGACCTTCAAGGCAAGCGCACTGCCATGGACGCGGCGTTTGCCTGGCACCACTTCGCCCATGCCCACAACGAATTGCTCTCCGGCGACAAGCTCGGCGGCTTCGATGCCAAAGGCATGGCCCAGGCCAACAAGCGGGCGGCCACAGCCGAGGATAAATCCGTATGAGTCGCTGGTTGAACACACCGCTGACCGAGGCCCTGGGCTGTCGCTACCCGATCGTGCAAACCGCCATGGGCTGGGTCGCCGACGCGAACCTTGTGATCGCCACCACTCAGGCCGGCGGTTTCGGTTTCCTGGCGGGCGCGACAATTCCCGCGGATGAGCTCGAAGGCGAGATCCGCAAGGTGATCGACGCCACCGGTGGCAGCAACTTCGGGCTCAATTTCCACATGTTTCAGGACAACGCTGCGCAATGCGTTGACCTGGCCATCCAGTACCGCTTGCGTGCCGTCAGTTATGGCCGTGGGCCGGACAAACAGACCATCGCCCGTTTCAAGGCGGCCAAGGTGCTGTGCATCCCGACGGTCGGTGCGCTCAAGCATGCGCTGAAAGCGGTGGAACTGGGTGCCGACCTCATCACTATTCAGGGCGGCGAGGGCGGTGGCCACACCGGCGGCGTGCCCAGTTCGATCCTGTTGCCGCAAGTCTTGGCGGCGGTCAACGTACCGGTGATTGCCGCTGGCGGCTATGCCACCGGGCGCGGCCTGGCCTCGGTGCTGGCGGCAGGTGCCAGCGGAATTGCCATGGGTACGCGGTTTCTGATGACCCGCGAGTCGCCAACCCCGCGCGCGACGCTTGAGCGTTACCTGAAAGTGGCCGATCCACAGCACGTGCGGGTTACCACCGCGGTGGACGGCATGCGCCACCGAATGATCGAAAACCGTTTTATCAATGAGTTGGAGCGGGCCGGGCCTTTTGGCCGGTTGCGCATTGCCCTGGGCAGTGCCTGGCAGTGGAAACAGCAGACTGGCATGAGCCTGGCGCATATGGCCGGGGTGTTCTTCCGGTCGCTGCGTGAAGACCCGTCCGCTTTGTCGCAGGTGGTCATGGCTGCCAACCAGCCGGTGCTGCTGCAGCGTTCGATGGTCGATGGGCACCCGGACGAAGGCATCTTGCCCAGCGGCCAGGTGGCTGCGGCCATCGATGAACTGCTGAGTTGCCGCCAGGTGATCGAAGGCATCGCCGATGAAGCCGAACAGTGCCTCGACGCGCTCCTGGCCCGTTGCCAGCCCACCGCCGAGTCGTGCCAACCCCATCATCCCGCCAGCATTGGAGAACCCCTGTGAACCAGGCCTTTACCACGCAGCTCAATCAGGGGATCGCGGAACTTGTGATCGCCAAACCACCGGTCAATGCACTCGACAGCCAGGAGTGGCTGGCATTGGCCAAGCAGATCGAAGCGCTCGGAGCCAACCCCGAGGTGCGCGTCATCGTCATCCGCGCCGAAGGCCGGGGGTTCTGCGCCGGGGTCGATATCAAGGAACTGGACGCTCACCCGGAGCGCATTGTCGAGGTCAACGCGGGCAACTACGCGACCTTCAAGGCCGTACACCGCAACCCGGTGCCGGTGATCGTCGCTGTGCACGGTTTCGTGCTCGGTGGTGGCATCGGCATTACCGGCGCGGCCGATATTGTCGTGGCCTCCGAATGCGCCACCTTTGCCTTGCCGGAGGTCGATCGTGGCGCCATGGGCGGCGGCGCGCATTTGCAGCGGCTGTTTCCGGTGCAGAAGGTGCGTTACCTGTTCTTTACCGGCGCCTCGATTGGTGCAGTCGAGGCTCAGCAATACGGCTTTATCGAACAGGTAGTGCCGAAGGATCAACTGCGTGAAACCGCACTGGAAATCGCTGCGCGCATCGCGGCGAAAAGCCCGGGGATGATCCGCATTGCCAAGGAGGCCTTGAACGGTATCGAAGACGGCAACCTGGAAGACAAATACCGCTGGGAGCAGGGCTTCACTTTACAGGCCTACAGCAGCCCCGATTCGGCGGAGACCCGTCGGGCCTTTGTCGAAAAACGCGACGCCAAGTTCTGAGAGAACGCCATGGAACTGACTTACACGCCAAAACAAAAAGCCTTCCGCGCCGAAGTCCGCGCGTGGTTGGCAGACAATCTGCCGCGTGAACCGCTGGCCAGCTACGACACCCGCGAAGGCTTTGAGCAGCACCGCGCCTGGGAGGCGAAGCTGTTTGACAGTCGCTGGTCGATGGTGATGTGGCCCTCTGAACTGGGGGGCCGTGGTTGCGACCTTATCGAGTGGCTGATCTTCGAGGAAGAGTACTACGGTGCCGGGGCGCCGATGCGCGTCAACCAGAACGGCCAGTTACTGCTGGGCCCCACGCTGATGGAGTTCGGCACCACCGAGCAGAAACAACGCTTTCTGCCGCGTATGGCGGCCAGTGCCGACATGTGGGCCCAGGGCTGGTCGGAGCCCAATGCCGGTTCTGATATGGCGGCGATCACCAGCAAGGCGGTACTTGAGGGTGAACACTACGTCATCAACGGTCAGAAAACCTGGTCTACCCGGGCGATCTTTGCCGACTGGCTGTTCGGGCTGTTCCGCAGCGAACCTGGCTCCACCCGGCACCACGGCCTGTCGTTCCTGATGGTGCCGCTGAATGCGCCGGGGGTGAGTATTCGCCCGATCAAGGCCCTCAATGGCAAGGACGCGTTCGCCGAAGTGTTTTTCGACGACGTGCGGGTGCCGGTCGGCAACCGTATTGGTGCCGAGGGGCAGGGCTGGCATGTAGCGATGGCCACTGCCGGTTTTGAGCGCGGGTTGCTGCTGCGTTCACCGGCACGTTTCCAGCACACCGCCCGCAAGCTGGTCGAGCTGTACAAGGCCAACCGCGAAAGCGCCGACCGTGACCCCGGCCTGCGTGACGCCGTGCTTGAGACCTGGATGGGCGCCGAGGCCTACGCATTGTCTGCGTACCACACCGTCGGCCGGCTGAGCCGGGGAGAGGCGATTGGTGCCGAGTCGAGCATCAACAAGATCATCTGGTCGGAACTGGACCTGAAGATGCACGAGACCGCCATGCGCATTCTCGGCGCGCGCGGTGAGCTGCTGGCCACTGCACCTGTCGCTGGCGATGCGGCGGGCTGGCTGGAGGGTTTCCTGTTCGCCCAGTCCGGGCCGATCTATGCCGGTACCAACGAAATCCAGCGCAACATCATTGCCGAGCGGATGCTCGGCTTGCCGAAGTAAGGAACAGGCCATGGACTTCACTTTTACCGATGACCAGCTCACGTTTCGCGAAGCCATCAGCCGTTTTCTGATGACCGAAGCTGCGCCGGAAATGCTCCGCGAAATCTGGGAAACCGATGCCGGGCGCTCGCCCGACCTGCGTAACAAGATCGCCGCCCAGGGCCTTACTGCACTGTCGGTGCCCGAAGCTGAAGGTGGCCTGGGCATGGATGACGTGGCGTGGGCCTTGATGACCCAGGAGTTGGGCTACTACGCCATTCCCGACTCCATGGCCGACACCGCTTATGTCGCCACGGGCCTGCTTGCAGGCCTGGCGCCAGCGCATCCGGCGCGTGCTCGCCTGCTGCCCCGTATCGCCGAGGGCAGCTTGCGCCTGGCCATCGGTCACCCGGTCAACCCGCTGGTCAGTGATGCGCAACTGGCCGAAGTTCTGATCTTGCTTGATGGGGATGACATTCATGTCGTGCCGCGGGCGGAGGTTGATGTCGAGGCCAACCCGAGTATCGATGCCTCGCGGCGCCTGGGTCGGGTGACCTGGAACCCCAGCCCGGCAACATTGATCGCCAGCGCAGAGCAAGGGCGTGCCTTGCAGGCCCAGTTGCTCGACCGTGGCGCGTTGTCGGTGGCCGGGCAACTGCTGGGCTTGGCGCAACGCATGCTCGACCTGTCGGTTGACTACGTGGCCCAGCGCAAGCAGTTCGGCAAACCGATCGGCAGCTTTCAGGCGGTCAAGCACCACCTGGCTGATGTGGCCCGGCAAATCGAACAGGCCAAACCGGTGCTCTACCGTGCCGCCCATGGCCTGGCCCGGGGGGAGCGCAATGCCAGCCTCTGGGTCTCCCAGGCGCGCCTGGCCTGTTGTGAAGCGAGCTGGCTGGCGGCGCGCAAGGGTATTCAGGTGCATGGCGCCATGGGGTACACCTGGGAAGTCGATTTGCAGATGTTCATGAAACGCGCCTGGTCGCTCGATGCATCCTGGGGTGACCGTGCCTTCCACAAGTCGCGTGTCAGCGACTACCTGTTCGCCGACGGCGCCCGACTCGGGCCAGGGCATACCTTCGAGGAGTGAATCATGGCTCAAGCCTATATTGTCGATGCGCTGCGCAGCCCGACCGGCAAGCGCAAAGGGGCGCTGTCGGAGGTTCACGCGATTGATCTGGGTGCCCATGTGCTCAAGGCACTGGTGGCGCGCAACGTCATTCCCGGCGAAGACTATGACGATGTGATTTTTGGCTGCGTCGATACCATCGGCTCACAGGCCGGGGATATCGCCCGCACCAGTTGGCTGGCTGCCGGGTTGCCGCTGAACGTGCCGGGTACCACGGTCGATCGCCAGTGCGGTTCGTCGCAGCAGGCGCTGCATTTTGCCGCGCAGGCGGTGATGAGCGGCACCCAGGACGTTGTTGCCGTGGGCGGTGTGCAAACCATGACGCGCATCCCGATTTCCTCGGCGATGCTGGCCGGGCAGGCGCTGGGTTTTGCTGACCCGTTCTCCGGTAGCGAAGGCTGGCGCTCGCGTTTCGCCAACCAGCCTGTCAACCAGTTCTACGCCGCGCAGCGTATCGCCGACCATTGGCAGATCAGCCGCGAGCAGATGGAAGTGTTCGCCCTGCAGAGCCATCATCGCGCCTTGGCGGCCATCGAGAGCGGGCGCTTTGCCCGCGAGATCGTCGCCTGCCAGGGGCTGCAGCATGATGAAACACCGCGCCTGACCAGCCTGGAAAAAATGGCCGAGTTGCAACCGGTAGACCCACAGTTTCCTTCGATCACCGCTGCCGTCTCCAGCCAGACCTGTGATGCCTCGGCCGCCTTGCTGGTGGTGTCGGAGGCCGCCCTCAAGCGCTACGACCTGACGCCACGGGCACGTATTCATCACCTCACGGTGTTGGGTGATGACCCGATCTGGCATTTGACCGCCCCGATTGCGGCGACGCGCCACGCCTTGAAAAAGGCCGGCATGCGCATGGCTGATATCGACCGGGTGGAGATCAACGAGGCCTTTGCGTCGGTGGTCATGGCCTGGGCCAAGGAGCTGGATTACGACCCGGCGCAGACCAACGTCAACGGCGGCGCCATCGCCCTTGGCCATCCACTGGGCGCCACCGGAGCACGGTTGATGACCACCTTGCTGCACGAACTGGAGTGCAGCGGTGGCCGTTACGGCCTGCAAACCATGTGCGAAGGCGGTGGCCAGGCCAACGTCACCATCATCGAGCGCCTGTAGTCCCGTTCCCTCAATCAATCCGTGCCGCCGCCCTCAGGGCGGGCGGCCATGCAGTCAAAGGAGTCAAACATGGCTATTTGCACAGACCGCACCGTGATCATTACCGGTGCTGGCGGTGGGCTCGGTCGCGCCTATGCGTTGGCGTTCGCCGCGCAAGGCGCCAATGTGGTGGTTAACGATATCCGTGCCGACGCGGCGCAGGATGTTGCTGGCGAGATCCGCGCCAGTGGCGGCCAGGCCATCGCCAACAGCGACGACATTACAACCCTGGACACCGCTCAGCGTATCGTCGACGCCGCGTTGGCGGCCTTCGGTGAGGTGCATGTACTGGTCAACAATGCCGGGGTGTTGCGCGACCGAATGTTTATCAGCCTCTCGGAAGAGGACTGGGACACGGTGATGCGTGTTCACCTCAAGGGGCATTATTGCCTGGCAAACCTGCTGGGGCGTCGTTGGCGCGACCTGGCCAAGGCGGGAACCCCGGTCGCTGGGCGGATCATCAACACCAGTTCCGGTGCCGGCCTGCAGGGCTCGATCGGGCAGTCGAACTATTCCGCAGCCAAAGGGGGTATCGCCGCACTGACCCTGGTGCAGGCCGCTGAACTGGCTCGATATGGGGTCACCGCCAACGCCCTGGCACCGGCGGCACGGACGTCCATGACCGAGAGCGCCATGCCCGACGTGGTGAAAAAGCCCGAGGACGGCAGCTTCGATGCCTGGGCCCCGGAAAACGTCGCACCGCTGGTGGTCTGGCTCGGCAGCCTTGAATCGTCCCATGTCACGGGGCAGGTCTTCGAGAGCCAGGGCGGGCGAATCTCTCTCGGCGATGGCTGGCGCACCGGCACCACCCGTGACAAGGGCGGGCTTTGGCAGGTCGAGGAAATTGGCCCCGTCGTCGATGCGATTCTTGCTGAAGCGCCTGCGGCCCAGCGTGTCTGGGGCAGTTGAATCGGGGGCCGTTGAAGCGGCCCTGAAATGGCCGCTTCATGCGGCCATACCCCGTTTTGACGATGTGCCCGCCGGGGCGGCGCTTTATACCTGACAGCGTATTGATTTCTTCGGAGGTAATCGCTGTGAAACAAGCTCCCCCTTATGTACCCGGCCATCAACTGCTGGCCGGCAAGTCCGTACTGATTACCGCCGCCGCGGGTGCGGGTATCGGTTATTCGGCGGCCCGTCGCAGCGCCGAAGAGGGCTGCCGGGCATTGATGATTTCGGATGTGCACCCGCGCCGCCTGGAAGAGGCGGTGGAGCGGCTCAAGGCCGAAACGGGTTTACAGGCCATTTACGGCCAACTGTGCAATGTCACGGTAGAGGAAGAGGTTCAGGCCTTGGTCGACAGCGCCGAAACCCTGCTGGGTGGTGTCGATGTGCTGATCAACAACGCTGGCCTCGGTGGCCAGAAGCGGCTGGTCGACATGAGCGACGAGGAATGGTCGCGGGTACTCGACGTGACGCTCACCGGCACCTTCCGCATGACCCGCGCCATGCTCCCGCACATGCAGCGGCGCGGTGCTGGTGCCATCGTCAACAACGCTTCGGTACTGGGCTGGCGCGCCCAGAAAGAGCAGGCGCACTACGCCGCCGCCAAGGCCGGGGTGATGGCCCTGACCCGCTGCAGCGCCCTGGAGGCGGCGGAATTCGGGGTTCGGATCAACGCCGTCTCGCCTTCGATTGCCCTGCACGACTTTCTCAAGAAAGCCTCCAGCGAGGAACTGCTTGCCCGTCTTGCGGACCGCGAGGCCTTTGGCCGTGCGGCAGAAGTCTGGGAAGTGGCCAACGTGATGATGTTCCTGGCCAGCGACTACGCCTCCTACATGGTTGGCGAAGTGTTGTCCGTCAGTTCGCAGCAGGCCTGAGGAGTCCGTGATGAGTCATACCTTCAGTAGCGCCCAGGCGTTGCTCGAGGCCGAGGGCCTCGACCTTGGCTACACCGAATGGCTGAGCATCAGCCAGGAGCGGATCAACCTGTTTGTCGAAGCCACGGGCGATCACCAGTGGATTCATGTCGATCCCGCGCGTGCCGCCAGCGGCCCTTTCGGCGTTTGTATCGCCCACGGCTACCTGACCCAGGCACTGGCGAACCTGTTCATGCCGCAGTTGCTCACCCTCGAAAACATGGCGATGGGGGTCAACTATGGCAGTGATCGGGTGCGCTTTCCCGCGCCGGTCAAGGTCGGTTCGCGTGTACGCGGGCATGGCGTCATTGTGCGCGCCGAGCAACTTGGCGAAGCCGTGCAACTGGTGGTGCGCATCACCGTGGAAATCGAGGGCGAAGCGCGCCCTGGCTGTGTGGTGGACACCATCAGCCGTTACACCTTCAACCCTATTGCCGAGTGAGCCTGTTCATGGACCTGAATGAAGTTGTGATTGTCGCCACCGCGCGTACCGCGCTGGCCAAGTCTTTCCGTGGATCGTTCAACGACACCGAGGCCCCTGTGCTGGGCGGCCATGTAGTACGTGCCGTCGTCGAGCGGGCCGGTATCGAAGCTGAAGCGGTAGAGGATGTGATCATGGGCGCTGCCGTGCAACAGGGCACCCAGGCCTACAACATCGGTCGTCTGTGTGCCTATACCGGTGGTTTGCCGGACACTGTGCCGGGCATGGCCCTTGACCGTATGTGCGCATCAGGCCTGATGAGTATTGGTGTAGCCGCCAAGGGCATCATGACCGGCGAGATGAGTATTGCCATTGCTGGCGGCGTCGAGTCGCTGTCCCTGACCCAGACCAAGCACAAGAACACTTACCGTGCCCAGTCCGAGGCGGTGCTGGAGGTGATGCCCAGTGCTTACATCCCAATGCTGGAAACGGCCGAAATTGTTTCGCGTCGCTATGGCATCAGCCGGGCTGCGCAGGATGAGTATGCCTTGCAGAGTCAACTGCGCACTGCGGCCGCGCAGCGTGACGGGCTGTTCGACGATGAAATCGTCGGCCTGACGGTCGACAAGCTGTGTTTCGACGAGGCGGGCCAACCCAGCGGGCATACCCGAGTGTTGGTCGAGCGCGATGAGTGCAACAGGCCAGGTACCCGTCTGGAGGACCTGACGGCGCTCAAGCCGGTCTGGAAAGACGGCAAATGGGTTGCACAGGGCGAGTTCATTACCGCGGGCAACGCCTCGCAGTTCTCCGATGGCGCCTCGGCAAGCCTGTTGATGAGCCGTGCGCAAGCCCGGCACCGTGGCCTGACACCGCTGGGCATCTACCGCGGGATCGCCGTCGGCGGTTGCGCACCCGAAGAAATGGGCATTGGCCCGGTGGTGGCGGTCCCTCGCTTGCTCAAGCGCTTTGGCCTGAGCGTGGCGGACATTGGCTTGTGGGAAATCAACGAGGCCTTTGCTTGCCAGGTGTTGCATTGCCGGGACGCGCTGGGCATCCCGGCCGAGCGCTTGAACGTCAATGGCGGGGCCATTGCCATTGGCCATCCGTTCGGCATGTCGGGCGCTCGTATGGTCGGTCACGCCTTGCTCGAAGGCCGCCGTCGCGGCGTGCGTTACGTGGTCGTGGCCATGTGCATTGGTGGCGGCATGGGTGCTGCCGGCTTGTTCGAGCTGCCTTGATCGCCAATGAACCCGGCCGAGCGCTCTGACTAGGCCGTTTGGACGATGTAGCACGGGCGGGGCGGTCTGATGATCCTTCAAACAAAATCAAGAGGATCGCCCCATGATGCCCGTCCCGTGCCCCTGCGTTTCGCCATGGAGTCCAGTATGCGCCAGCTGATTGGATACGCCATGAGCGCCATCATCATCGCTGCGGTGGCCTTTGCCTTCTCGCCGCGTAACCCCACACCGTTGGCGATCACCCGGATCAATGCCGACCGGGTTCAGGTCAACGCCTTGCTGGCCAATGGTTCGCAACTGATCGCGGTGGGCGAGCGTGGCACGATTCTGACCAGCACCGACAGCGGCCTGTCCTGGCAAACCAGCCAGGTGGCCGTCGGGCGTGAGGCGACCCTCACCGGGGTCATTGCCCTGAGCCCCGAGGTACTGGTCGCGGTTGGCCATGATGGCTGGATCCTGCGTTCAAGCGACAGCGGCAAGACCTGGCAGGAGATGCGCTACGACGCACAGCTGGGTGAGCCGTTACTGGGTGTGTGGAGTGGCGACGGCAAGCACGTGGTCGCCTATGGCAGCTACGGCAAGTACCTGGAGTCGAGTGATGCCGGCGAACACTGGACGCCCCGTGACATGCCGGGCGAGGGCGCACATTTCAATGGCCTGGACGGCGGCCCTGATGGCCGGCAGATGCTGGTGGGCGAGCAAGGGCTGGTGCTGCGATCCAGTAATGGCGGGCAAGACTGGCAGAGCCTGACGCCGTTCTACAACGGCTCGCTGTTTGGCGTGGTGCGCTTGTCGGCCTCTCGCTGGCTGGCGTACGGCATGCGCGGGCATGTCTTTATCAGTACCGATTTCGGGGACAGCTGGAGCCAGGTAGATATTGGCAGCAGCCAGCCAATTTATGGCCATGCGTTGTTGCCCCAGCACGCTGGCCTGGTGCTGGTCGGTGCCGGTAGCCGGCTGATCCGACTGGATGCCGACGGCGCGTTGGTCGACAGCGCGCAACGGGCTGGCTTGGGCACCTTGACCTCGGCGGTGGTGCTCAACGCCCGTCGTTTGCTGGTGGCCGGGGAGCGTGGGGTATTTCAGGGCGCAGACGGTGGTCTTGCCGCCGTTGCACAGTGAGTAGGCATATGACACAGACTACAGGTTGGATCGAACGCCGCGTGCAAGACTGCGCGGACGTATTGCTGAACCATCGACGCTGGTGGCTGGGGCTGTTCATGCTGGTGACGGTGGCCCTGGGCTATAGCGCAACCCAGGTGCGGCTGGACCCCGGGTTCAATAAACAGATTCCGGTACGCCACGAGTACATGTTGAGCTTCCTGGACTTCAGTCGGGTGTTCACGGGCGCCAACCGGTTGCTGGTGAACGTGCACTGGAAGGGCGAGGGTGACATCTATAACCCGGAGTTTCTTCGGGTGCTGCAGCAGGTTACCGATGACGTGTTCTTCATTTCCGGGGTCAGCCGCCCGAGTGTGACCTCGCTGTTTACCCCGAACGTGCGCTATGTCGAGATCACCGAAGAAGGGTATGTCGGTGACCTGGTGGTACCGCCGCAATACGCCGGTACCGATGAGGACCTGCAGAAGGTCCGCAGTAATGCCGCCCGCGCCGGGCAGGTTGGCCGGCTGCTGGCCAACGATCAGCGCTCGGCCATGGTGCGGGCCGACTTGCAGGACACCGACCCGAAAACCGGGCAGCCGGTGTCCTATGTCGAAATCGCCAAGCGCCTCGAAGAGATCCGGGCCAAATACAACAGCCCGACCATCGAGATCAACGTGGTGGGGTTCGCCAAGTTGGTCGGAGATGTGGTCGAAGGGCTCAATACCGTCATGCTGTTCTTTGTCGTGGCGTTCATCATAACCGCGTTGCTGCTCTGGGCTTACTCGCGTTCCTTGCCATTGACCGTCGTGGCCCTGGTCGTGGCGCTGTTGCCCGTGGTCTGGTTGCTCGGGCTGCTGCCACTGTTGGGGCTGGGCATCGACCCGATGTCCGTGCTGGTGCCGTTCCTGATCTTCTCCATTGGTGTTTCCCATGCGGTACAGATGACCAACGCCTGGAAGCAGGACGTGCTGGCCGGCAGATCCTCGCTGCAGGCGGCGCGCTCGGCGTTCTGCAAGATCTTCATTCCAGGGTCCCTGGCGCTGCTGATGAATGCCCTGGGTTTTGCGGTGATCATGCTGATCGATATCCCCATCGTGCATGAATTGGGGGTGACTGCCTGCATGGGCGTAATGCTGATGATCATCACCAACAAGATGATGTTGCCACTGATCATTTCTCATTTGTCCCTGGGATCGTCTGCGCGTGCAGCACGATCGACGCATGACGAAGCTCGCCACCCGTTATGGTGGCGGTTGTCGGCGCTGGCTGAGCCGCGTCCGGCACTGGTGGTGTTCGCCATCAGCCTGGTGTTGCTCGGCTTTGGCGTGTTCAAGGCGCGAGAACTGGCGGTCGGCGACATTGGCCCGGGTGCCCCTGAGCTGCGCGCCGACTCGCGCTACAACCAGGACAACCAGCGGATTATCGACAGCTACTCGATCGGCCTGGATGTGCTGGCGGTCTTCCTTCAGACCCAGAGTATCGACGAAGCCTGCCTGAACCCGGGTGTCATGCGTGCGGTCGAGGCCTTTGACTTCCAGATGCGCAATGTCGCGGGCGTGCAATCGGTGCAAAGCGTTGCCGGCATGGGCAAGGAAATGATTGCCGGCAATAACGAAGGGAACCCGCGCTGGTCGGCCATCCCGGGTTCGTCGCGCGGCTTGCAGCAGGGCTCGATGGCCTATTCACCGGATTCCGGGCTGGTCACCGATGGCTGCAAGCGCATGCAGATCCTGGTGTTCCTCAATGACCATGAGGGCGCGACGGTGTTCCATGTGGTCAATGAAGCCAAGCGGATTATCGCCGGTATCCGGGCGCCTGGGGTTGAGTTCAAGCTGGCTGGCGGCAACATCGGGGTCATGGCAGCCTCCAACGAAGCGGTGAAACGTGCTGAAGTGTGGATGCTCGCGGCGTTGTTCTGCTCGGTGGCGTTTTTCTGCCTGCTGACTTTCCGTTCATTGCGCGCAGTACTGTGCATTCTGGTGCCGATGGGCATCGTGGCGATTCTTTGCAATGCGCTGATGGCCATGCTCGGTATTGGCCTGAAAGTCGCGACCTTGCCGGTGATGGCGCTGGGCGTCGGGGTCGGGGTGGACTACGGCATTTACTTGTATGAGCGCATCCAGCACGAAATGGCTGAGGGCCGGGACCTGCGTCATGCCTTTTATCGCGCCATGTGCCAGCGTGGCACGGCAGCGGTGTTCACCGCCCTGACCATGTCGATCGGGGTCGGTACCTGGGCCTTTGCCCCCCTCAAGCTGCAGGCCGACATGGGCATTTTGCTGGCGTTCATGTTCCTGGTGAATGTCTTTGGCGCAATCTTCCTGTTGCCCGCGCTTGCGGCCTGGTTCAATCGTGGCCGGCCACTGGTTGCTGTGAAAGCCGTTTCACTCGGCACCAAGGCGTCGCCGCCGTTCTCCGGTGTGCTCGCAGGTCGTTAAGCGCGCAGCTAACCCATCACAATAAAAATCATGCAGGCCCTGGTGATTCAGACCACCACAGGGCCTGCGCTTGGGGAGTGTCTATGCAAACTAGCGTGCCCAATACTCAGGTCCTGGCGGAAATGGGGCTTGAGTTGGCCGAATACGAACAGATCATCGGCAATATGTACGATTCGGCTCTGGATACCCGCCACATGACCGAATCGCTGCAGCAGATCCGGACATTGTTCCAGGCCAATTTCGTCACGCTGATCCTGCGGGTGATGGATGAGCCGTTCCTGTCGCCGATGATGGTCGCCGGCGATATCGAACTGGGGGAGGGTGGGATCAACCATTACGCGTACTACGCCAAGTCCACGTTGTTCAACAATCTGCCCACGGATCAGGTGTTCACCATTGATGACCTGATGAGCGATGCCGAGTGGGTCAGTTCATCGTTCTACCTGCTGTTTTGCGAGCCCTATGACTGCTACCAGATGCTAGGCGCCGACATCGGCATGCCCGATGGCGGCACCTTGCGTTTCCGCATCAACCGGCCCAAGGACCACCCGCGTTTTTCGGCCGCCGAACGGGCCATGTGCGCGATGTTGCTGCCGCATTTGCGTCGCGCCTTGCACATGCACTCATTGCTGGACCGCAGCGAGTCGCTGGGTAGCCTGTACTCGCAGACCATCAGCCGCTTGTCGGTGGCGACGATTGTGCTCGACGAGGGCGGCAACGTACTGCAACTGAACCCGGTGGCGCGGGAGATCCTCGACAGTAATGACGGCCTCAAAGTGGTCGGTGGCCGGCTGGAGGCCACCTACCCGAGCGATAACCGAGAGCTGCTGCGGCTGGTGCGCAATGCGTTCCTGCGGGCCAGGCAAGGCGGCGATGTGTTGCAAGGGGCCGAGGCGATGTCGATCTCCCGGCCATCCGGGCAGGTCAGCCTGGGGGTCGTGGTGGAACTGATCCCGTCACAGGAACTGGTCGAGGGCAAGGGCAAGCCCACCGTGATGGTGTATGTGCGTGATGCCGTGAGCAAATCGCTGGTCAGTAATGCAGTGACCTCGCAGCTCTACAACCTCACGCCGGCAGAGACGGCGCTGGCGCTGGAGCTGGCCAACGGCCTGTCGTTGGAGGAAGCCTCCGAGACCTTGAACATCCGCCGCAATACGGCACGGGCGCACCTGCGCTCGATTTTCTCCAAGACCGGTGTGCGGCGCCAGACCGAACTGGTGCGGATCATGCTCAACAGCGTTGTTGCACTGGGTAAGCCGGGTGCGTTACCGGTGGCGGTAAGCGTTGGCTAGCGTGTCGCTGTAAAAATGCGTTAGTCCGTGCGGACGATGCTCCCGGCTCCATTGGCTGCTGATACTGAGGGACCGCTATCGGTAACCAAGGAGAATAAGAAATGACCGGCAGTAATCTGGCCTCTCGTTGTTCTGTTTCGCGGACTGCCAATGTCACGCATAGGTGGACGTTAGCGCTGTTGCTGGGGTGCAGTGTGATTGGCACGGCCAGTGCGGCGCCGGAGGATCTGGCACGCCTGGGCAAGGATCTGACCTGTTTGGGGGCTGACAAGAGCGGTAACGCCGACGGCAGCATCCCGCCGTACAGTGGCAAGTGGCTGGGGGTTCCGCCGCATGTCGACTTCAAGGGCACTGGCAACCACCCGGTTGACCCTTACCCGGACGAAAAACCGCTGTTCGTGATCACCGCAGCCAACCTGGCGCAATACAGTGACTACTTGTCCGACGGGCAGAAAGCCTTGTTCAAGCTTTACCCTGCAACCTTCAACATGCCGGTCTATCCGTCGCACCGGGACTTCCGCGGCCCCGACTCGGTGTGCCAGGCGACCCGCGAGAACGCCAGCGTTGCCCGCCTGGTCGATGACGGAGAGGGTGTGGTCGGCAAAACCGGCGGTACCCCGTTCCCGGTACCCCGCAGTGGCCTGGAACTGCTTAAGAACGCCTCGACCTTCACCCTGCGTGCCTGGACCGAGGAATACACCTCCGACAACGCCTACGTGCTCAAGGACGGCAACATCAACTGGGGTCGCGTGCATTCACGCAACCTGGCGCCGGCACTGGAGCCGGGCAAGATCGGTGACACCGTTGGCAACTCCTCGTTCTACTTGAACGAAACCTTGCTGCCGCAGCGTGACAAGGGCGAGATCAACACGGGTACCGAATTCTGGAACGACAAGACCGAACCCCGCCAGAGCTGGCGCTACGACCCGGGCACCCGCCGCGTGCGGCAGTCGCCGGGGTATGGCTTCGACATGTCGTTCCCGGGCAGTGGTGGTTCGATCACCGTCGACGAGGTACGCCTGTTCAACGGTTCGGGGCAACGCTATGACTGGAAGATCGTCGGCAAGCGCGAGATGTACATCCCTTACAACGCCTACCGGCTGCACGCCGCCAACCTGAAGTACGCCGACCTGCTCACCCCAGGCCACATCAACCCGCAGGCCATGCGCTACGAGCGCCACCGCGTATGGGAGCTGGAAGGCACCCTCAAGCCGGGTTACCGCCATCTGTATGGCAAGCGCAAGTTGTACATCGATGAAGACACCTGGTTCCCGATGCTTGCGGACAACTACGACAACCGTGGCGAGCTGTGGCGTACCTCGATGGTCAACTACTTCTATGCCTACGAAAGCCAGGCACAGCAAGCGGGTGTGGGGCTTTACCACGACCTCAACGCGGGCAGCTACCTGGCCTTCAACCTGATCAACGAGCAGCGCAACGGCTATCAACTGAACAAGCCAGGCTTCAGCCCGCGCGACTTTGGCCCGGAGGCCGCGCGTCGCTTCGGTCAGTAGTGCTTGAGTGGGGCGCCGTTCAGGCGCTTCGCCTGCAGTGTGGTGACAGGGGCGAATCCATCATGGGGTGGCGCGTTGAGAGTCGATCTCGCTTGATCTAGTCCAATTGGAGGATGAGCACCTTGCTCAGGCTGCTCAATGATGTCTGCCATGGATTCACCCTGTTTTTTCAGGGGGTATTGCTCCCCCAGAGTTTCCAACAGAGGAACAACAACAATGACGAAACTCGCTGAACTCTCGATCGAGAACGCCCAGCGTACTCACCGTTATGCCCGTGGCTGGCACTGCCTGGGCGTGGCCGACGATTACCGCGATGGCAAGCTGCACACCCTGAATATCTTTGGCACCCGTCTGGTGGCGTTTGCCAACAGCGAGGGCGCGATCAGCATTCTTGACGCCCATTGCCCGCACATGGGCGCCGACCTGTCCCAGGGCACCATCGAGAACGATACCGTGGTGTGCCCCTTCCACCATTGGAAGTACGACACCACCGGCAAGTGCGTCGAAATCCCTTACTGCAAGCGTATTCCGCCCAAGGCCAAGACCCGCAGTTGGCTGACCTGCGAGGAGAACAACCTGCTGTTCGTCTGGAACAACCCTGAGGGGCGTCCGCCGAAAGACGGCGTGATCATCCCGCACCTGGCCGAGATGGACGATCCCGAGTGGATTCACGACTGGAACATCGACACCATGCTGATCGAAACCAACCCGCGCGAGTTGGTCGACAACCTGGTGGATGCCCAGCACTTCGGGCCTGTGCATGGCACCCCGACCAAGTATTTCGCCAACGTTTTTGAAGGGCATATCGGCCGACAGATCTTCCATGGCGATTCCGAGCGCCTGGGCGGTGACTTGATCGCGCCGTCGGCCTACTACGGTCCTGCCACCCACTTCACCCACCTGAGCTCGATGTTCGGTGACGTTCGTGTGCATGCCATTTTGCTCAACAGCCACGTGCCCGTTACCCCGGACAGCTTTGAGCTGCGCTTTGGGTGCATGGTCAAGCGGATACCGGGCTGGAGCGAGGAGCAGAACCTCGAAGTGGCCAAGGCCTATGTCATGGGTAACCGCGCCTCGTTCTACCAGGACGTGGACATCTGGAAGCACAAGATCCGTATCGACAAGCCGGTACTGGCGGAAAACGACGGCCCGGTGTACCAGCTGCGCGAGTGGTACCAGCAGTTCTTCACCGATGAAGACCTGGTGCCCGCGAGCATGGCCGAGCGTCGCGAGATCGTCACTGTCGACGAGCGCTGAGTTGTAACGGGGCCGTGAACGGCGAGCCGGCACTCTGCGTGCTTGCCGTTTGACGGGCTCCGGCCAGGGAGGGTGAACCTGTACTTCGTCACGTTGTAACGACGTAGGTCCGAATCAAAGGTCACGAGAAAGCCGACAATGAAAATAAAAAGCCTTCTAGCCTATTCCGTTCCTCTGTTGATCCTGCTTTTCCTGGTGTTCACCGTTCTTGTCTCGGTGCCACCGGAAGCGCACAGTCCCTGGGCCTGCAAGACGTCCCCGGCCTGCGTTGGGGTGACGCCAAGCTTCCAGGGCTGGCCGAACGTGCGCTAACGCCAACGTTCGCACGGCATCTGGCTGATGCAAACAGCACGGGCAGGGCCCGGCGCTGTTCGGCTCGGAGTCAAGGTTCTCCGAGCCTTTTTTCGTCTGTAAACAGCGTTTGTGCGTGAACCTACAGCAGGTTTTCCAGTTCCGGGACGGCCTCGAACAAATCCGCCACCAGGCCATAGTCGGCCACCTGGAAGATCGGCGCTTCCTCATCCTTGTTGATTGCAACGATCACCTTGGAATCTTTCATACCCGCCAGGTGCTGGATGGCACCGGAGATACCGACAGCGATGTACAGCTGCGGCGCAACGATCTTGCCGGTCTGGCCGACTTGCATGTCGTTGGGTACGAAACCGGCGTCGACGGCAGCACGGGAAGCACCGACCCCAGCGCCCAGCTTGTCGGCCAGCGCATACAGGTGCTTGAAGTTGTCGCCGTTCTGCATGCCGCGGCCGCCGGAAACGACGATCTTGGCAGCGGTCAGCTCAGGACGATCGGACTTGGCCAGCTCTTCACCGACAAACGCCGACTTGCCCGCGTCGTGGGCAGCGGCAACCGCTTCCACAGCCGCCGAACCGCCTTCTGCAGCAACGGCGTCAAAGCCGGTAGCACGCACAGTGATGACCTTGACCGCAGCGCTCGACTGCACGGTGGCAATGGCGTTGCCCGCGTAGATCGGACGCTTGAAGGTGTCGGCCGACTCAACCGAGATGATCTCGGAGATCTGGTCAACATCCAGCAGTGCGGCAACCCGCGGCAGGATGTTCTTGCCGTTGGAGGTCGCAGGTGCCAGCACGTGGCTGTAGGCCTTGCCGATCTCGGTAACCAGCGGCGCAACGTTCTCTGGCAACTGGTGCGCGTAGGCAGCGTTGTCGGCAACCAGCACCTTGCTGACGCCAGCGATGTTTGCAGCGGCCTGCGCTACGGCGCCAACGCCCTGGCCAGCAACCAGTACGTGAATATCACCACCGATTTTCGCAGCAGCGGCAACAGTGTTCAGGGTAGCCGGGGCAACGGCACCGTTTTCGTGTTCAGCGATAACCAGGATAGCCATCAGATCACCTTCGCTTCAGTTTTCAGTTTCTCGACCAGTTCAGCCACCGATTTGACCTTGATGCCGGCGCTTCGGTTAGCTGGAGCGTCGACGCGCAGGATCTGTTGGGTAGAGACAGTGGATACGCCCAGGGCGCTCGGGGTGACGGTTTCCAGCGGCTTCTTCTTGGCCTTCATGATGTTTGGCAAGGACGCGTAGCGCGGCTCGTTCAGACGCAGGTCGGTGGTAACGATGGCTGGCAGGTTCAGCGCAACGGTCTGCAGGCCGCCGTCGATTTCACGGGTGACGTTGACCTTGTCACCGGCGACTTCAACCTTGGAAGCGAAGGTACCCTGAGCGAAACCGCTCAGCGCTGCCAGCATCTGGCCGGTCTGGTTGTTGTCGCTGTCGATGGCTTGTTTGCCAAGGATCACCAGCTGTGGCTGCTCCTTGTCGACAACCGCCTTGAGCAGTTTGGCCACGGCCAGGGAATTGAGCGCTTCATCGGCTTCGACCAGGATCGCACGGTCGGCGCCCAGCGCCAGCGCGGTGCGCAGTTGCTCCTGAGCCGTGCTCGGGCCGATGGTAACGACGACGATCTCGGTCGCCACGCCTTTTTCCTTCAGGCGTACGGCCTCTTCCACAGCGATCTCGCAGAAGGGGTTCAGGGCCATTTTCACGTTAGTCAGGTCGACGCCGGAGTTGTCCGCCTTGACGCGAACCTTGACGTTGTAATCGACCACTCGTTTGACGCTTACCAGCACTTTCATAGCGCTCTCCAAAGGTGGTGCATCGTGATAGCGGGCAGTGACGGCAGCAGTGGGCCGCCCCGCGTGGATCGCGAATCAGATCGCGGTGGGTGGTGCCGACAGAGTGCGTCGGGCAGGCGTTCGTTAGTGTGTTTCAGGGCCGCAGCAGTACTGCCGTGGCGCCGTTTACGATACCGACGCCCCTGCGGTGTCCGAATCGTCCGTTCGGATCAGGTCAGGCCTTGTTTTGTGGCGCAATGCCGCCGCCAGCAGGCGGCGGCGTGGCCTTTTTCAGTGCCTTTTCAGTGAGGGTGCCCGCTGGCGGTGGCGCGTACTTCCTTGGCGGTGCAACCGAAGCGTTGGCGGAAGCTGCGGGCAAATTGAGCCTGATCACTGAAGCCCCAACGCATTGCCAGTTCGCCGATGGACAGGTGGCAATAAGGGTCATGCAGCTCTCTGTGCACCGCTTCAAGACGCCGTAGGCGGATCCACTCGCTGAGGCTGTAGGGGGTGGCCGTGAACAGTTTGTGCAGATAACGCACCGACAGCTTGCAGGCGTCAGCGATCATTTGCGGGTCGAGATCCGGGTTGCCCAACTGTTGCTCGACGTAGTGTTCAATACGCTGCAAATGCAGGGCAGCCAGGCTTGAACTTTCGCTGTTGAGTACCCGCTGGTCATCGCGTAGCGCCATCAGCAAGGTTGAGAGCGCTTGCTCCAGCAGCATATGGCGGGCGGTATCGTCGCATTCATCGAAGCGTGCCGCGCACATTGCCAGTTGGTCGACGAAGATTCTCCCCAGCCCGCGCTTGGCATCGAAGCACAGGCGGGTATAGCGCTCGGCGCCGCGCAGTTGGCCATGCAGGGCGCGTTCGGGAAGCTTGAACACCCACAGGTCGTTGTCGCTGGCGTAGTGAAAGCGGTAGGGCGCATCACCGCGCTCAAAGATAAACCCGCCAGGCTGGCAGTGCAGTACGCGGCCATCCTGCTCGAAGTGCACCTCGCTGCGGCGCGGTACCGTGACCAGGTAGCACGCCTCGCGGTCCTCACTGACCTGGGCCTTGCTGCGCGAGTAGCCCATTTGGGTGGAGCGCAGCCGTGACAGGGTCAACGCGGTGCTTTGGGTTTCCCACACTTGCAGGTTGCCACTGAAACGTGCGCCGGGATCGAAATTCAGTGACAGCGGGAAATAGGTACTGCCGATCGCCGCGGCCCAACGTGCCTGGCGTTCGTTGTCGGGCCAATAGCGGCTGCTGAGTGTGATTGCCATGGCCGATCCTCGTGTCTTTTTTATTGTGAGGACGGTGCCGGGGGTAAGCCCCCGGCACCGTTGCTTTGCCATAATTTGCCAATGCTTAGCTAAGGTCAATCACTGGGCGTCAGCCGGTAGGTAGCCGAAGGCGCCAGTGTGGCTTGCCAGCCCGGTGGCACGACGATGTTGGTCGTCGCTTCCTCGATCACGCAGGGGCCTTGAACCGTGTGCCCGGCCTGCAGTCGATCACCGTTGTACACGGGGGTTTCCTGCCAGGCGTCTTGCGCGTCGAAGAGCATGGCCCGGTGAGCGATCGGGCTGGCCGGATCGAGGTTGGCCTGCACGGGCAATTCCGGCATGGGTGGGCGCTGCAGGCGGGCGATCACCGAGCACTCCAGGTTGACCAGCTCTGCCGGGCTGTCCGGCTCGCTGTAGGAAAAGAGTGCCTTGTGTCGCTCATGGAACGCCGTGCGCAAGGCTTGAAGGCGCTCATGATCCAGCTGATCGCAGTCCAGTTCGACACTGCATTCGTGGACCTGGCCCAGGTAGCGGATTTCCAGGTTGTACAGGCATTCGACCGCATTGCCCGCACTGAAACCGTCATCGCGCAGGTTGTTCAGGCCGCGCTCGCGCAGGGTGCGCAGGGTTTGATTGAGCAATGGTAGGTCGACCAGGTCGTCGTCCAGGCGCATGGGCAGGGTGCTCAACTGATCGTAACGGATGTCCGAGAGGATCTGCCCGAACGCGCACAGGCCGGAGGCGACTTTAGGGATCAGTACCACCTTGCTGCCGATTTCCTCGGCCAGGCGCATGACGTGCATGCCCGCTGCGCCACCAGCGCCGATCAAGGCAAAGTCACGGGGGTCGTAGCCGCGTTCGACCGATACCCGGCGGATGCCGCTGACCATGTTCAGGTTGACCAGGGTAATGATACCGATGGCCGCACGCTCGACGCTGATGCCCAGCGGTTCAGCGATCTTGTGGCGAATGGCATCAATCGCCGCTTGCCGGTTCAGGCGAATGCTGCCGCCCAGCAGCGCACCATCGGCCAGGTAGCCGAGTGCCAGGTTGGCGTCGGTGACGGTGGGTTCGACGCCACCTTTGCCGTAACAGACCGGGCCAGGGTTGGCGCCGGCACTGCGCGGGCCAACCTGCAACATGCCAAAGTCGTCCAGGTAGGCAATCGAGCCGCCGCCAGCGCCCAGCGTTTCGACCTGGATCATCGGTACGCCAATACGGTAACGCAGGAAGTCGGTGTCTTTGCTGAAGTTGGTTCGCCCGGACTTGCTCAGCGTGATATCGAACGAGGTGCCGCCCATGTCCACGGTGATCACGTTGTCGATGCCGAACGGCGCCGCCACGCACAGCCCGGCTTGTGGGGCGGACGCCGGGCCTGAGTTGATCGCATTGACCGCGCGCTCGCGCATCACGACACCCGGCGCCAGGCCGCCATTGGACTGGAAGTAGCGGGTGGGTTGTTGCGCACCGAGCTCTTCGAACAGCGCATCGATCCGTTCGATGTAACGGCCCATGACCGGGCTCAGGTAAGCGTTGACCACGGTGGTCGAGGTACGGGTGTACTCGCGAATCTGAGGGAACACCTCGTTGCCGGTGCACACGAACACGCCGGGCAGGGCGTCACGGACCATGGCTGCAGCGCGTTGCTCATGGCTGGGGTTGCGCACCGACCAGACGAACGAGATAGCCACGGCCTTGACGTCCTGCTCGCGGAAGTAGTCGATGGCTTCCCGGATGGCGTCTTCGTCAAGCGGGCTGTACTCGCTGCCGTCGCTGAGGATGCGGCCACCGACAGGGCGGCGCAGATGACGCGGTACCAGCATGTGCGCCGGCGGGTAGCTGGCATCGTAGCGGTGGCCATCCTCCTTGTGGCCCAGGCGGATTTCCAGGCTGTCTTCATGGCCCTCGGTGCACAGCAGGCCGACCTTGACGCCGGTTTTCTCGATCAGGGCATTGAGGGCCACTGTGGTGCCGTTGATGCACAGGTCGCAGTCGGCAATGATCTGCGCCGGTGTGCGGCCGATGGCGTCAGCGATTTGCGCCAGGCCATTGCGGATGGCGAGGGTGCCGTCCTGTGGCGTCGAAGGCGCTTTGAACAACTGAACGTTG
The DNA here is from genome assembly GCF_056279025.1 of Pseudomonas sp. TE3910. Classification (NCBI taxonomy): domain Bacteria; kingdom Pseudomonadati; phylum Pseudomonadota; class Gammaproteobacteria; order Pseudomonadales; family Pseudomonadaceae; genus Pseudomonas; species Pseudomonas sp. TE3910. The sequence goes on along the minus strand of NZ_JBWBQN010000001.1, from coordinate 1,326,952 downwards.
CCACTGCGGTCAGCGAGGATGAAGTCGGTGAAGGTGCCGCCGGCGTCGATGCCCAGGCGATATTGCTGCTTAGTCATGGTAAAAGTCTCTGCATTGCTCAAGGGGCATCAATCAGTGTGCGGCGCGGATGGCGTGTGTCGCGGCTTCGTCGAGGTTGCCGTTGCTGTCGAGCACCACCCCGTATTCCAGTCGGGCGCCTTCAGGCGACACCAGGCCGTTCAGCACGTCGTTCAATACCGTGGCGACAGGCCGGCGCATCGGGTTGCCGTAGCCACCACCCCCAGGATTGACGTTGATGACCCGCTCGCCCGGTTGGGCAGTCAGCAGTGCGTTGTAGGTAAAGTGGGCTTCCTCACCGTCGACCTTGCGGTGGATCAGGCGGCCAAGCTTGGGTTCGAGCAGGACGTTGGTCGCACCCGCAGCGCCCGCCGTTGGCAGTTGCCGACCTTCACCAAACCCCACCACGGTCATGGCATGGTTCAGTGGCTCGATCTCGATGCGTGTGCCCGAGCCGCCTCTGAATTCCCCGGCGCCACCGCTGTCGGTCATCAGGCTGTAGCGGTGGATCAACACCGGGTAGGAGTACTCCAGCAGCTCGATATCACCGGACATCAGTGCACCGAAGCAGCACAGCGGACCACAGGCCGGCCAGCCATCCATTTCCTTGTTCGCACCCGCGCCGGAAATGATCGAGGCCAGCACCATGGTCACGTATTCATCGTTGCCGTTACGCGGATCGTGACCGGCAATGTTGATGCCGCTGGCGTGGCCCCAGGAGGCGGTGACCCGCTCCGGTGCGGCTTGCTCGAGCGCCTGGCGCACGGCGTCGGCGAGGGTTTCCATGGGCGTGGTGGTGCTGTTGACGTGCGGTGCGGGTTCCTGCGCGTTGCACAGGGTGCCTGGTGGCCCGAGGTCGACGCTGACGCAGCGGTAGAGCCCTTCGTTGTAAGGCGGTGGCACCTGGGCAAACATCATCAGCCCCAGGTACACCCCGGAGACCGAGTTGCCGGCATAGGAGTTGATGAAGTAGGGCACCTGTGGCGGGCTTTCGATCAATACGTGGGCTTCGTCACCGCGAATCTCCACCTGGGCGGTGATCGACAGTTGGCCCAGGCCATGGCCTGAGTCTTCAAGCACCGCCGTACCGCTGTAGATACCGTCAGGAACGTCACGCAGCAAGGCACGCATATGGCGGTCAGCCATGTCTTTCAACTCGGCGATGCAGGCGCGAACCTGTTCCACGCCATAGCGGTCAAGCAGCTCGATCAAGTGCCGCTCGCCAACGCTGCAAGCACCGTATTGAGCATTCAGATCACCTTCCTGGTAAGCCCGGGCGCGCATGTTGGTCAGCAACAGGTTGATGACGTCTTCGCGGCGCTGGCCTCTGGACCACAGCTTCACTGGCGGAATACGCAGGCCTTCGGCGTAGATTTCCTTGGCATCCGGGTTGTAACCGGCCGGTACCGGGCCACCGATGTCGGTCAGGTGGCCTTTGCAGACCGTCCAGAACACCAGTTCCCCTTTGTAAAAGACCGGCTTGTACATGCAGCAGTCGAGAATATGACTGCCGTTGTAGGCAGGGTCGTTGTGATAGATCACGTCGCCTTCAAGGATGTCATCGCCAAAGAAGCCGGCAACGCACTTCATCGCGGGGATCAGCGACCCCAGGTGTATGGGGATGTCCTGGCCTTGCAGGATCATTTCCGGCAGGTGGTCGAAGAGGGCGTTGGAATAGTCGTGTGCCAGGTTGAAAACACTCGAACGGCCGGTTTTTTCCAGCGTCAGGGTCATTTCCCGCTGCGCGGTTTCGAGTGCGCCTCGCACGACGGCCAGGGTGATCGGATCTACTGTACTCATGGGTCACCAAGAATCTTGTTGTTATCTGGGTGGGGCAGGACGGATGCCTGACCCACGACACAAAGCTACGCGTACCTCGAGGCGGCAGGCTTGTCGCCGCGTGCACTGTTTTTTGATACTGAGGGCACTGGTACTGTCGCGCGGGGTTAGAAGTAGTACCCGATGTTGGTGTAAAGCTGGTTCTCCCATTGATTGCTGCCACCCGCGCCCAGGCTCTGGGTGAAGCTGCTGCCACCGATGTACGGGTCGTTCTTGCCGTGCAGCCACTCCACGGCTATCCAGAGGTCCTTGAGTGAGAACGACGTGCCGAGAATGAAACGCTGGGAGTCATGGAATGCACTGTCGCGCTTGTCGAAGAGGCTGTAGTTGCCGTACAGCTTGATGCCTGACAACCAACCGTATTTCCCGGCGATGTCATAGCTGAGGTCGGTCACATACAGGTCGCCCTTGGCCGCAACGTTGAACGTCGCGTCATAGCTGCCGAACGTGACGTACTTGTCGTTACCGGGATTTCTCGGCGTCATGTCCTGGCGTGTGGCCTGCAGTTGAACGCCCCAAGGGCCGTTCTTGCCCATGTAATGCACGGCCACGGCGTTACGTCGACCGCTGTCATGGGTGTCGCGGTTCTCCAGTTCCGAAGTAAGCGCCGATGCGCCGACCTCCGACTGCCAGTTGCCGAGCTTCAGGTTACGGGCCAGGCGTCCGACGACAATATTGCGCTCCTGGTTGCTGCTGCCGTCTGCCACATAGGTGTCGGCCTTGGCGACGCTGGTCGAATAGGTACGTCCACCGCGGCTGGTGCCCTGGCCCTGATCAATCGGGCGCAAGTAATAACCGGCCTGCAGGTTCCAGTCCGGGGTGTTCTGGATGTACTTGATGCCCAGGTCCTGAATGTCCTCCAACCCGATCACATTGCCCAGCGATTCAAAGAAGGGGCTGCCGAAGTAGGGCTGCAAGCCAAACGGAATGTGGTTCAGGCCGACCTGTACCTGTTGCGAATCGTTGAATTTGTAGCCTAGCCAGGCGTACTCGGGAAAAGAGATGTCGCCGATGCTGTCTGTGTAGGAAAAGGGGTAGGCATCTCCGTAGAAGCGGTATTTCGCGGCGCCTATCCAACTGCTGGAGGTGTAGGTGGCGGTCAGGAAAAACGTATCGAAGCTGATTTTTTCCAGGTCTTGATCCGGGTCGTAGTCAACACGCGCACGGATGGCGCCGCCAATATCCAGGTTTTCGTTGATGGCCACGGCAAACGCGGGAGCGCCGTACAGGGTCAGCAGTTGTGCAAAAACTGCAGCCGTCACCGTGCGATAGTTCACTGAACGCATGTGTATGTCCTTGGGTCTTATTGTTGTTTTAGGTGCGTAAAAAAGCCGAACCGCAGTCATCCCGCGGCTCGGGGAGGTAAAGCGCTTTCAGGTGCTGAAAAGGGGGAGGCGTGAAGTGGTTGTCAGGAACAGTGCGGTCGCACGAACCAGCTGCGTTTGGCACTGTTGAGCAACAGCCAATAGGCAGCAAAGGCACTGATGAACGTCACCGGGGCAGAAAAAGTGGCGAGCGTGGCGCTGCCCGAGTTGAGCAGGAGAATCCCCAGCCCGGCGGCGAAGAACCAGGCGCCAAGACCGCAAGGGTTTATCGCGCTGACACGTTCCAGTTCATACTCGATCTTGCCGTCGAACAGTTGGTGGTACTTGGGCGAGAAAATATGCGCCAGTGCAATCGCCACCCAGGCCACGACAAAGATGCTCTGGTAAGCCAACGCCTGCAGGATGTAGTCGAACACGTTCAAGCGCATCAGTGCGTAGACCAATGCCCCGACTGCGACTGCCCACGCGATGTAAGGCACCCTGGCCAAGCCCAGGCGGCCAAAGAAGGCTTGCATGTTGGTCGCTGCCAGGAAGAAGTTTGCCGAGTTGATGCGTGTTTGGCTTACCCAGACGAAAATCAGGCCCCACACACCCATCAGCTCGACGATCGCCTTCACGACCGAAACTTCTGTCAGCCCTCCTGGCGTGGGAATCGTCCCGGCAATGAAAATTCCCACCAGGCCGTTGATGAGAAAGGTAAAGGTGTAGAACGGCAGGCCGAAGTTGAATCGGCTGTGGAAGGATACGTCCTCTTTACGGCCGAACCTGGCATAGTCCCAGGTGTACATCATCAGGATCCATACGCCCATGAAGTAGCTGAAACAGTGCCACCAGCCGTTTTCCACCGGGCCGCTTGCCGGCCCCATGTGCAACCACGCCGAGCTGTAGCCGTATTCGGCGATGGTCATGATCACCAACGCAACCAGGCCCACCAGGTAAAACGGCAGCAGCACCCCGTTGAGCTTGTCCATCCAGTTTTGCACGCTGCCGAAGATCAACGGCACGCTGTACAGCACAACCAACAGGTAGGCCTGATTCAACGACATTGACGACACGTAGTCATGAATGGCGATGGCAATGACCGAACCTTCAAAGACGCTGTAGTAGGTGGCCGTGGCGAAGAAGATCAGTGTGGCAAGGGTTGCACCGGTTCGCCCGAACAACACCCGGGAGAAAAGCGCTACCGAAAGCCCGGTTTTCATTGCATAGCGGGAGATGACGGTGTTGATAGCGGCATAGGCGATGACCGACAGCACCAGGCCGATAATGGCCTGCTCAGTGCCGAAGGTCATGGCCAGCGTGGCCGAGACCACTAGCCAGAACATTGCGCTGCAGATGCCCCACCAGGCCATCGTTAGCGATAGTTTACTGAGGCGGTGCGTGTCTGGAACGGCAAAGGCGGTGCAGTCGGTACTGTCGACCTGTTTGGGGATGGGTGTGGCCATGGCTCTTCTCTTTATTGTTGTATGAAGAGTCGCGATTATAAAAAGGCTCATCCGCTCAATAATTGTGCTTGGCTGCACTGTCTTTTGCAGGTCAGCGCATTGAGACCCTGTGGAGCATTGGCTTGCCAACGATGCAGACGCCGCGCAGATCCGTGTGGGAGCCGGGCTTGCCCGCGATGCAGACGCCGCGCACTCACTGACACCGCGCCGAGGCCATCGCAGGCAAGCCTGCTCCAACAGAGCCCGCGCAACCTGTAGGAGCCGGGCTTGCCCGCGATACAAACGCCGCGAAACCACTGACACCCCACAGACGCCATCGCAGGCAAGCCTGCTCCAACAGAGCCCGCGCAACCTGTAGGAGCCGGGCTTGCCCGCGATGCAGCCACCGCGAACTCACTGACACCCCCCCCCGACGCCATCGCAGGCAAGCCAGCTCCAACAGAGCCCACGCAGCCTGTAGGAGCGGGTCTTGCCCGCGATACAGTCGCTGCGTACTCACAGGCACCCCCCCGACGCCATCGCAGGCAGCCAACTCCAACAGAGCCCGCGCAGCCTGTAGGAGCCGGGCTTGCCCGCGATACAAACGCCGCGCACTCACTGACACCCCACCGACGCCATCGCAGGCAAGCCAGCTCCAATAGAGCCCGCGTAACCTGTAGGAGCCGGGCTTGCCCGCGATGCAGACGCCGCGCACTCACTGACACCCCACCGACGTCATCGCAGGCAAGCCAGCTCCAACAGAGCCCGCGTAACCTGTAGGAGCCGGGCTTGCCCGCGATGCAGACGCCGCGCACTCACTGACACCGCGCCGAGGCCATCGCAGGCAAGCCAGCTCCAACAGAGCCCACGCAGCCTGTAGGAGCCGGGCTTGCCCGCGATGCAGCCACCGCGAATTCACAGGCACCCCCCGACGCCATCGCAGGCAAGCCAGCTCCAACAGCGCCCGCGCCAGCTGTAGGAGCCGGGCTTGCCCGCGATGCAAACGCCGCGAACTCACTGTCACCGCGCCGACGCCATCGCAGGCAAGCCAACTCCAACAGAGCCCGCGCAGCCTGTAGGAGCCGGCCTTGCCCGCGATGCAAACGCCGCGAACCCACTGGCACCCCACCGACGCCATCGCAGGCAAGCCAGCTCCAACAGAGCCCGCGCAGCCTGTAGGGGCGGGTCTTGCCCGCGATGCAGCCACCGCGAATTCACAGGCACCCCCCGACGCCATCGCAGGCAAGCCAGCTCCAACAGCGCCCGCGCCAGCTGTAGGAGCCGGGCTTGCCCGCGATGCAAACGCCGCGAACTCACTGTCACCGCGCCGACGCCATCGCAGGCAAGCCAACTCCAACAGAGCCCGCGCAGCCTGTAGGAGCCGGGCTTGCCCGCGATGCAGGCGCCGCGGACGTGCTGACACCGCGCTGAAGTCATCGCGGGCAAGTCCCGCTCCTACAGGAAAAGCAGTGTTCTGTGGGGATCGCTGTGGGATTCAGCCTGGAAAAACAAACCCCCGGTAAAAAGCGGGGGCTTGTCGTTCACGTGCCTTCCTGGCGTATGACGGTGACTTAGCGGCTGGCGTTGAACCAGTGCTCGGTCTCGTCAAGCGAACGGGCAAAGCGCTCGACGATCAGGCGGATCTCCGCTTCGCTGGAAATCAACGGCGGGCAGAAGGCAATCGCATCACCCATGTTACGGGTAATCATGCCGTGCGCCTGGGCGCGACCGGCCAGGAAACGTCCCAGTTTGCCGGTGACCTCGAACGGGGTCTTGAGCTCGCGGTCGGCAACCAGTTCGACCGCCGCAATCAGGCCACGGCCACGGATTTCGCCCACCCGTGGGTGGTCGGCGAATTGGTTCAGACCCTCATGAAGAATCGCGCCCATGGCCGCAGCATGCTCGACCAGGTTCTGTTCTTCGATGATCTTCACGTTTTCCAGCGCAACCGCCGCCGCAACCGGATGGCCACTGGCGGTGAAACCATGGCCAAGGGTGCCCAGCGAATGGCTTTGGTCAGCAATGCCCTGGTACAGCGCATCGTTGATCAGGATCGCCGAGATCGGCTGGTAGGACGAAGACAGCTGTTTGGACAACACCATCACGTCCGGTTTGATACCGAAGGTCTGGCTGCCGAACAGGTTGCCGGTACGGCCGAACCCGCAGATCACTTCGTCGGCGACGACCAGTACGTCATATTTACGGCAGACGGCCTGGATTTTTTCCCAGTAGGTGCGTGGCGGCACAATGACGCCACCGGCACCCATCAAGGGCTCGCCATAGAAGGCGGCGACGGTTTCCGGGCCTTCACGCAGGATCAGGCTTTCCAGCTCGGCGGCGAGACGGTCGGCAAACTGTTCTTCGGTTTCGCCTGGCAGCGCATGGCGGTAATGATGTGGTGCGCCGACGTGGAAGAAGCCCGGCAACGGCACGTCAAAGCCGCGCTGGTTGGCCGGCAAGCCGGTCAGGCTGGCGCTGACGATGGTGATGCCGTGGTAGCCGTTGAGGCGGCTGATGAACTTCTTCTTGGCCGGCTTGCCAATGGCGTTGTTGCGGTACCAGATCAGCTTGACCACGGTATCGTTGGCTTCGGAGCCCGAGTTGGTGAAGAACACCTTGCTCATCGGGACCGGCGCCATTTCGATCAGCTTGTCCGCCAGCTCGATGCTGGGGGCATGCGCCTTGTGGCTGAACAGGTGGTAGAACGGCAGCGTGCGCAATTGCTGCTCGGCGGCCTTGATCAGGCGTTCGTTATTGAACCCCAGGGCAGCGCTCCACAGGCCGGACATGGCCTCAATGTATTGCTTACCCTGGTCGTCATACACATAGATGCCTTCGCCGCGCTCAATGATCAGCGGGCCAAGCTCTTCGTGCATGCGGGCATCGGTGTAGGGGTGCAGTTGATGCTGGACATCTTTTTCAGCCAACGACAGTGTTTGCTTGCTCATTCGTCAACACTCATCAAATAGGTAAATGGACCTGTCAGCGACCCAGCGCGACAGGGATGCCACCTTGTGCGGTAGCCAAGGCCTTGGCTTTGGCATGGCGACGGCTGACCAACAAGCCCGAACAGACCACCAACAGGCTCAATACGCCGGTGGAGATGACTTCAAGCTGATGATCGGGACGGAACAGCATCACGATGAGCACGGCGCTGATGAACAGGATCACACCCCAGGTCAGCCACGGGAAAAGCCACATGCGGTAGTTGAGCGTCTTGCCTTCGGCGATCAGCTTCTTGCGCATACGCAGTTGCGAGATGGCGATGACCAGATAGACCAGCAGGGCAATGGTGCCGGAGCTTGCCATCAGGAAGCCGAATACCTTGGAGGGCACCAGGTAGTTGGCGATGACCGTCAGGAACGCCGCGCCGGTAGACAGCAACACGGCATAGATCGGTGTGCCGATGCTGTTGGTGTAACGGGCGCAGGCCGGTGCTTCACCACGTTTGCTGAGGGAGAAGAGCATGCGCGAGGCGGTGTACAGCGAGGAGTTCAGGCAACTGGTCACCGAGGTCAGTACGACCACGTCGATCAGCAGCTTGGCGTGCGGAACACCCAGGATTTCCAGTACGGTCACGTAGGAGCCTTGGGAGGCCAGGCGCGGATCGTTCCAGGGTACCAGGGCTACGACGATGAAAATCGACAGGATGTAGAACAGCGTAATCCGCCAGATCACCGAATTGGTGGCCCGGGAGATCTGCTTCTCGGCCGCGTCGGATTCGGCGGCCGCAATGGTCACTACCTCGGCGCCAAGGAACGAGAACATGGTGATCAGCATGGCACTGATGACTGCGCCGAAGCCGTTAGGCATGAAGCCGCCATTGTCCCACAGGCGCGAAACGCCGCTGACCGGGGCATCGGGCAGCAGCCCGAAAATGGCGCAGGCGCCCAGTGCGATGAAACCGACGATGGCGAGTACCTTGACCAATGCGAGCCAGAACTCGAATTCGCCATAGTTCTTCACGCTGGCCAGGTTGGTCGCGGTCAGCACCAGGGTGATGATCAGGGACAGTACCCAGATATCCCACTCGGGCACCCAGGTGTTGATGATGGTGGCGGCGATGTTGGCTTCGATCGGAATGATCAGTACCCAGAACCACCAGTACAACCAGCCGATGCTGAACCCCGCCCATTTGCCGATGGCGCGGTCTGCATAGGTGGAAAACGAACCGGTATCCGGCGACGCAACGGCCATTTCGGCGAGCATGCGCATCACCAGCATGACCAGAATGCCGGCAAAGACATAGGCCAGAACAGCCCCTGGGCCGGCTTCGGCAATCGCACGTCCGGAGCCGACGAACAGCCCGGCGCCAATCACCCCGGCAATCGAGAGCATGGTGACATGACGGGATTTAAGCCCGTGACTCAAGTTGTTTTTATGTTTGTTGTTCATGGTCTTACCTTTTTAACGCGATGTCGTTGCCCGCGTGAACGCAGGGCGGCCGCTGCACGCGTAGTGCGGCCACCCTGCTGTTTCGTGTTCACGTGGGCAACGACAAGTGGAGGTCTTACGCCAGTTCGTTGAAGCACTCACCGATGATCGTCAGACCGCGAGCAAGGTCCTCGTCGCTGACGGTCAGAGGTACGAGGATGCGCAGGACGTTGTAGTAAGTACCGCACGACAGCAGGATCAGACCTTTCTCGCGAGCGAGGGCAACGATCTTGCCGGTCAGTTCAGCGGCCGGCTTGTGTACGTCGCCACCTTCGCACAGCTCCACGGCAACCATGGCGCCGAGGGTCCGCACTTCAAGAATGCTGGAATGCTGCTCAGCGATCTTGCGCAGGCCGGTGCCGAGGATCTCGCCCACGGCCTTGGCGCGATCCAGCAAGTGCTCTTGCTCGAAGGCTTCGATGACGGCCAGGGCCGCAGCACAGGACACAGGGCTGCCGGCATAGGTGCCACCCAGGCCACCCGGGGCAACGGCGTCCATGATTTCGGCCTTGCCCGCCACGCCCGCCAGTGGGAAACCACCGGCGATGGATTTGGCGAAGGTGGTCAGATCGGCGGCGACGCCCATCTGTTCCATGGCGAAGAAGGTACCGGTACGACCGGCGCCGGTTTGTACTTCGTCAGCGATCAGGACGATCCCGTGCTCGTCGCACAGGGCGCGCAGGCGCTGCATGAAAGCTTTTGGCGCGACGTTGAAACCGCCTTCACCCTGTACCGGCTCCAGAATGATCGCGGCGATATCGCTCGGCTGGGCATCGTTCTTGAAGATGCGCTCGATGCTGGCGATGGCCTCGTCGGTAGAGATACCGTGCAGTTCATTCGGGTACTGGGCACGGAAGATGCCGCCTGGCATCAGGCCCATGCCAGCAGAGTAGGGCACTACCTTGCCGGTCAGCGACAGGGTGTAGTGGGTACGGCCATGGTAGGCGCCGGTGAAGGCGATGACACCGGTACGGCCGGTGGCAGCACGGGCGATCTTGATGGCGTTTTCGACGGCTTCAGCACCGGTGGTGACCAGCAGGGTCTTCTTCGCGAAGTTGCCTGGCACCAGCGTGTTGAGTTTCTCGCACAGTTCGACGTAAGGCTTGTAGGCGAACACGTGGAAGCAGGTGTGGGTCAGTTTGGCTTGCTGTGCTTGCACGGCAGCCATGACTTTTGGGTGCAGGTGGCCGGTGTTCAGCACGGCAATGCCGCCTGCGAAGTCGAGGTACTCACGGCCTTCGACATCCCAGACGGTAGCGTTTTCTGCGCGCTCGGCGAAGATCTGGTGGATCTGCCCGACGCCACGTGGGATGGCGTCCAGACGACGTTGCTGCAGCGATTGGTTGGTGTCGCTCATTATTACCTCATAAACCGCAACGGGTTGCGGTCTTGTCCGATGTAGAAAGGAAAGGTTCAGATACCGATGCAGAGGTACTTGATTTCCAGGTAGTCCTCGATGCCGTACTTGGAACCTTCACGGCCCAACCCCGAAGCCTTGATGCCGCCGAACGGGGCCACTTCGTTGGAGATGATGCCGGTGTTGATTCCGACGATGCCGTATTCCAGGGCTTCGCCGACACGGAACACCCGGCTCAGGTCACGGGCATAGAAGTAGGACGCCAGGCCGAACTCGGTGTCGTTGGCCATGGCAATGACCTCAGCCTCGTCCTTGAAGCGGAACAGCGGCGCCAGTGGGCCGAAGGTCTCTTCCTTGGCTACCGCGGCGTTACGCGGTACGTCGACCAGAATCGTCGGCTCGAAGAAGGTGCCACCCAGTGCATGCGGCTTGCCGCCTGCAACGACGCGAGCGCCTTTGCTCACGGCGTCGTCGATGTGCTCCTGGACTTTGGCCAGGGCCTTGGCGTCGATCAGCGGGCCGGTGGTGATGCCATTTTCCAGACCGTTGCCGATGTTGAGCTTGGCGACGGCTGCGGTGAGTTTTTCGACGAAGGCATCGTAGACACCGTCCTGAATGTACAGGCGGTTGGCGCAGACGCAGGTCTGGCCGTTGTTGCGGTATTTGGAAATCAGCGCACCGTCGACAGCCGCGTCCAGGTCGGCATCGTCAAATACGATGAAGGGGGCGTTACCACCCAGTTCCAGGGAGACTTTCTTGATGTCCTTGGCGCATTCGACCATCAGCTGGCGACCGATTTCGGTCGAGCCGGTGAAGGTTACCTTGCGCACGATCGGGTTGCCGGTCAGCTCGCCGCCGACTTCACCCGCGCTGCCAGTGACAACGCTGAACACGCCTTTTGGAATGCCGGCGCGCTCGGCCAGTTCAGCCAGTGCCAGTGCCGAGTAGGGGGTCTGGGAGGCAGGCTTGAGCACCATGGTGCAACCGGCGGCCAGTGCCGGGCCGGCTTTGCGGGTGATCATTGCCGAAGGGAAGTTCCACGGGGTGATCGCTGCCGTTACACCAATAGGCTGCTTGAGCACCATCAGGCGCTTGTCGACCTGATGCCCAGGAATCATGTCGCCGTAGATGCGCTTGGCTTCTTCACCGAACCATTCCAGGAACGATGCAGCGTAGGCGATCTCGCCTTTCGACTCGGTCAGTGGCTTACCCTGTTCCAGGGTCATCAGACGGGCCAGGTCTTCCTGGTTGGCCATCATCAATTCAAACCATTTACGCAGCTTGACCGCACGTTCCTTGGCGGTCAATGCACGCCAGGCCGGCAGCGCGCGGTCCGCGGCTTCGATGGCACGACGGGTTTCGGCCGCGCCCATCTTTGGCACGGTGCCGATCGTTTCGCCTGTGGCCGGGTTCGTGACCGTGATGGTCTGGCCGTTGTCGGCTTCTACCCAGGCGCCGTCGATGTAAGCGTGTTGGCGAAACAGTTTCAAATCGTTGAGTTGCACGTTGAGTTCCTCGTTACTTGGTCGCGGCGGATGCCGCTGCCACGGCAGGCCGGGCGGTATTGGCGGGCTTGACGAAGCTGGCGCCCTGACTGGAAAGCTGTTCGCGTACCTTGTCGACGATGTGGGCGCCGATAGGGATGGCCGAGGTCGCGGCAGGAGAAGGCGCGTTACACACGCTGATGCTGCGTTTGGTGTTCACGAACAGGAAGTCGTCGATCAACTTGCCATCCAGCGAAACGGCCTGCGCGCGCACACCGGCCGGGTAGGCGGTAAGGTCGCTCTTGACGATGCTCGGGCAGTACTTCTGTACTTCTTTCAGGTAGCCACCCTTGAACATCGAGTTCTTCATCTCGATCAGGCCCGGGCGCAGGTTCTTCATCAGTACCTTGAGGATGCCCGGGGTCGTCAGGGTTTCGAACAGGTCGGGAATCGAAATGTCGGTCTTGCGATAGCCTTCGCGCTTCATCGCCAGCACCGCGTTCGGCCCGACAGTGACGGTGCCATCGATCATCCGGGTCAGGTGTACGCCGAGGAACGGCATGGACGGGTCCGGGATCGGGTAGATCAGGTGGTTGACGATCTGGTTGTGCTGCTTGGGCAGCAGGTAGTACTCGCCACGGAACGGGCAGATGATGAAGTTCGGCTTGACCCCCAGCATGCGCACCACGCGGTCGGCCATCAGGCCCGAGCAGGTGATCAGGAAGCGTCCGTGGTACTCGTGGCCGTCGGTGCGCACCAGCACTTCATCCGCACGTTCGTCGATGCCGTTCACTTCACTGTTGTAGCGAATTTCGCCACCGGCTGCTTCGAACTCGCGCCCCATGGCAGCGGTCACTTGTGCGTAGTTCACGATGCCGCTGGACGGCACGAAGATACCACCCATGCCGACAATGTTCGGCTCGCGCTCGCGCAGCTCGTCAGCACTCAACCACTCGCGTTTCAAGCCATTGGCTTCGGTGCGGTCCCACAGCGCACTCATGCGCTGCATTTCCAGCTCGTTGGTTGCCACCAGCAGCTTGCCGCACTCGTCATAGCGGATGCCGTGCTTGTCGCAGAACGCCTTGGTGGCCTTGTTGCCTTCCAGGCAGAAGCGCGCCTTCAGGCTGCCGGGGGTGTAATAGACACCGGCATGAATCACGCCACTGTTATGGCCGGTCTGGTGTTTGGCCGGGCCGGATTCTTTTTCCAGCAAAAGGATTTTTGCGTCGGGGTAAACCTGGATCAGTTGCATGGCCGTGGACATACCCACGATGCCGCCACCGATGATAATGAAGTCGTACATAGCCATTAGCCTGCACCCACCTGAATTAGGTTTATTGGAGAGACGACGAAGGCCACCCGGTGGTGGCCTCGTCGCTTCAGCGTGTTGCGCGCATTATTGGCCGCGCTTGTACAGGGTCTTCTGATAGCTGATGTAGCCGCGCTGACGCATCAGCTCACGACGCAGTTCCGGGTGCGGGGTGAAACGATCACGACCGTGCAGCCAGAACATGTTGTTGATCAGTACGAAGCTGCCAACCGGTACCGGTACCGAAAGCTTCTTCTGGCTACCTTCGATCGACTCGGACATGGCGTTCAGCCAGATGCCTTCCTCGAAGTCCTGCGGCTGCACGAACTGGTCGATGTAGCGCATGGTTGGACGGCCCTGGTCGTCATTGTCAAACACCGGGTGGAAGACATCTTCACGCACGTTCTTGCTCGGTGGTGCGGTGAAACGCATCTCACGGCGCGCCAGTGGGTGAGAGAAGTAGTGGTCGATGTCTTCCCAGTCGTCCAGGTGCAGCAGCAGGGTGTTGCCACCGACCATGTTCTGCTCGTCGATCTTCATCATCAGCACGTAGTCGGTGTGCTCTTTGACGAAGGTGCCGTCGTTGTGCAGTTCCATTACACGGTGAGGCTGACGCAGGTAGCTGTCGGAGTTGTCGGTGTTGACTACCACGAAGCGGGCATAGAACTGACCGCTCATGGCATCGAAGTTCGAGCGACCGATCAGGTGCGCGATGGCCGAGGAGAACTTGACCATGTCGTCGGCCTGGGTCACGTCACACAGGCCCTGCGGGGTGACCAGCATGCCGCCGGTAGCGCGGTCCAGGATGGTGTTCAGCAGTACCGGACGCAGTGTGCCTTCACACAGTTCGTCGAGGATCTGGCCGACGCGGAAACGCAGGAACGACTTGTACTCCAGCGCCTGTACCGGCCATTGGGCTACGGCGCTGACGAAGGCATCGACGACTTCCTTGCTGAAGGTCAGTTCCAGCAGGCGTGGGGACTGCTTGGACGGGCTGACGGTAAAGCCCTTGGTCTCTACCGGAAGCGGCATAACGGGGTCTTGAATGTGAGTGAAGGCGTTCATGGAGGCTCCTGGCAGAGGTAGTAAAAGGCGTCTTCCAGCAATGATCTGGATCAGGCAGGAGTAAAATATCGCTACAAATTAAAAATGTCTACATTTTTCAATTTGAGCGACAGAAAATCTTTTTGTCTAATGTTTTTCCGCTGCAAGCGGTTTGGGTATGATTGATTTTTTTGAGTTCAGGAGCAGTACCTTGGAAAGCCTCGCCCCCAGGCATAACTCTGCATTCAGTGGGTACGAGCGGCTTAAGCACGACATCATTCGCGGCGTATTCAAACCAGGTGAAAAGCTGCTAATGAGCGGGCTCAAGGAGCGCTATGACCTGGGCGTCGGCCCGCTACGCGAGGCGCTGTCGCAGCTCGTGGCAGAGCATCTGGTGGTGGTCATCAGCCAGAAGGGCTATCGGGTTGCGTCCATGTCGCTGCAGGAGCTTCAGGATATTTATGATGCTCGCGCGAACCTTGAAGCCATGATCGTGGGCCTCGCCATCGAGCGCGGCGATGATGCGTGGGAAGCGCAGGTCGTGGCCCAGTCCCATACCTTGTCCAAAGTGATGGATGTACAAACCCGCGAAAAAGTCCTCGATGTCTGGGATATGCGGCACAAGGCTTTTCATAGCGCCATCGCCGCAGGCTGCGGTTCCAAGCATTTGTTGCAGGTGCGCACCTACCTGTTCGATCAGGCCGAGCGCTACCGCCATCTGTGGTTGACCCAGACGGTGTTCTCGGAGGAAGCGTTGGAGATCAAGCGCAAGGAGCATGCCGCGCTGGTTGAAGCGATCCTGGCGCGGGACACGGAGCGCGCGACGACCATGATGCGTAACCACCTGATGTCGCCCGTGCCGATCATTCTTGAGGTCATGCAGCGTGAAGGGTTGGGGAAGGCGGTATCGCTTGTCCCGGCGTCCTGACACGCTCGGGCAGTGATGCAGGGGCGCATAGGCGCCCCTGTCGATCAGATGCGGAAGCTGTCCACCAGGCTCTTCAGGCGTTCGGCCTGTTCGTCTAGCGCCTTGCAGGCTTGCAACGTTGCATTGAGGTTGGAGATGCCTTGTTGGTTGAGGCTGTTGATCTCGATGATGTCGACGTTCAGTGACTCGATGACCGAGGTCTGCTCCTCTGTTGCCGCCGCGACGGACTGGTTCATCCCGTCGATTTCCACGATGCGGCCGGTTACGCCATTCAGGTGTTCGCCCGCCTGATTGGCAATCGTCACACTTTCCTCACTGTGTTGCTGGCTTTCCGTCATGGTTGCCACGGCTTCGCGTGCGCCGACCTGCAACTCTTGAATCATCGTCTGGATTTCCTGTGCGGACTCCTGGGTACGATGTGCCAGGCTGCGTACTTCGTCCGCCACCACGGCAAAGCCACGTCCTGCCTCACCCGCCCGAGCCGCTTCGATGGCCGCGTTCAGGGCCAGCAAATTGGTCTGTTCGGAAATGCCCTTGATCACCTCGAGGATTCGACCGATGTCGACGGTACGGTTGTTCAGGGTTTCGATATTGAGGCACGACGCACTGATCTTCGAGGACAACTCGCTCATGGCCTGGAGGGTTCGGGCCACGACCTGGCCGCCGTCCTCGGCTTGCAGGCTGGCACCTGACGCCTGGCGTGACGCATCTGCCGCGTTGCGCGCAATCTCCTGGGCTGCGGCGCCCAGTTCGTTGATGGCCGCGGCGACACTGTTGGTGCGTTGGCTTTGCTCGTCAGAACTGCTCATCGACGACTCTGACGATCGGATCACTTGCTTGACGACGTTGTTGACCTGAGCCGTGGTAGACGCCACCTCGCGGATAGACCCATGGATGCGCTCAACGAAGCGGTTGAAGGCGATGGCCAGTTGGCCGAATTCATCGCGCGATTGCACATCGATTCGCCGGGTCAGGTCGCCTTCGCCTTGGGCAATGTTTTCCATTGCGCGAGAAAGGTTGTTCAGGGGTTTCATGAGCACCTGGATCAGCATCCCCAGCAGGGCGATGATCACCACGACCGCCACAATGCTGGCGATCAGTGCGCTGGCACGAAACTCTCGTTGTTGGCTGTAAGCCATGTCTTTGTCGATTGACAGGCCAATGTACCAGTCGACTGAGGGCAGGCCCTTGATGGGCGTGAAGCTGACGATGCGGGGTTTGCCATTCTCTTCAGCTTCGGCGAAGCGCTGGTCGATACCCGGGGTATGGTTCGGGTACAGATCCTTCAGCGATTTCATGACCAGTTTGCGGTCCTGGTGGACCAGAATCGTACCGTCCCTGCTGACCAGGAAGGCATAGCCGGTGCCATTGAAGTCGAGGGCATTGATCATGTCCGTCATGGTCTTCAGGCTGAGGTCTACACCGGTGATACCGGCCAGGCGCCCGTCGTGCCGCACAGGTGCGGTGATCGACATCACCAGCTCATTGCTCACCAGGTCCATGTAGGGGTTGGTCAGTATGGCCTGGCCTGCAGTCTCGGCCTCTTTGTACCAAGGGCGGACCCGTGGGTCATAGTCTTTGCCCAGGTCCGTCGGCTTGTTGGCCAGGAAGCGGCCATCTGCCTGGGTTCCGATGTAGGCCAGTTCGAATGCCTGACGGATGGCTTTCAATGACATGGCTGCGGTGATTGAGTCATCGCTCAGGTCGCGCTCGATGTTTTGCTGCATCGACTCAAGCAGGGCGACGCGTCCGGAGAGCCAGCTCTGGATGTTCTGTGCGGTGAGTGTTCCGTTGTTCTGCAGGTCACCCCGCAGTTCGTTCTCGATGTAGGCGCCTTGGCGAACATCGTTGTAAACCGAGAACAGCGAGAGAATGGCGATCACCACCAATGAGGCAGCGATCAGGATCTTGTGGCTGAATTTCAGGTTTTGCAGCACGGCGTTTAGTCTCCGACTAAGACCCTGGTGGTGTGAAATGCACGCAGCGAGGCTTTTTATAATGTGTGGTCTGTCAGCGCTTGAGCGAGACAGGGGGCCTGATGTGGCTGGCAGAACTTCGGCATGGCGACGACGGATCAGCAGTTCAGGTCGCCAAGCGGTTAAAAGTATCGCTAAAAGCTAAAAATATCTACGTTTTTGATGGGCGCTGCTGAGGTTTGCGCGTGGCACGCAGCTGCAACGCCTTTGGCAGGCATGAACAAGCACCGTACGTGGGTTCAGGAGATACTCTTGCAGTCACTTGGGAGAGGTCCCTCGGTGGCGACGGCACTATCTTCATTGCGCTATGTTTAGCCGCCAGCCTGGTCGCTGGCGGCTTTTTTTATGTCGGTGACTCGAGGTGTTTGAAACAGGTTGCGCTTCAGCGAAGCACAGCCAGTTTGATGCCAAATCCCAACAGGCATGCGCCTGCCAATTTTTCCAAGGCACTGGATACCTTCGGATTTGCACGCAAACGCTCGGCCAGAAAGTGAGTCAGCAGCACCGCTATCAGGCCATACAGAAACGTGAGCACCGCGATTGTCACGGCCATGAAGGCAAACGTCACCAGCCCTTGGTGGCGTACCGGATCGACGAACAGCGGAAAAAACGCCATGTAGAAGACGATGGCCTTGGGGTTAAGCAGCGTGATCATCAGGGTTTGGCGCAGGTAACGGTTGGGCTTCATCTGCCGGAGAGGGGCTGTACCCGGTTTTGCCAGCAGCATCCGTGCGCCCAGCCAGGCCAGGTAGGCCGCACCGAGCCACTGCACCAGATGGAAGGCTGCCGGGTAGGTGTTCAACAGTGCCGCAACGCCAGCGACCGCCAGCCACAACAACACCTGGTCACCGAAGATGACGCCGAATGTAGCCGCGAGCCCGCCTTTGATTCCGCCCTTGCCGGTCGACGTGATCAAGGCGAAGTTGCCTGGGCCGGGGATGGCCAGCAAGATAATGAAGGCAATGACAAAAGCGCTGTAGTCCGTTACACCAAGCATGAAAATCTCCATCGGTATCTGCCGGCCAGAACAGTGTCTGGTTCAAAAACAGGATACGCCTGTTGGGGGGGTTAATCTGGCTTGCCCCGTACGATTTTTCCTTCTTTGATCTCGTCTGCATAGGCCTTCAGCCTGTCTGAATCCTTGTACAGACGATTCATCAAGTGCAGTACCGCCACGACATCGACGTCTTTGACCCGCTCGGCGAGTTTGCTGATTTCCCCGGCGGTTCGTTCCAGGTTTGATGCAACCGCTTTCAGGTCGCGTTTCAGTTCACTGGTTGATTTCTTGGTGCCCATTCCTACCTCTCAAAACATCGTCAGGTGCTGTCACCTGGCGCTTGCTGGCAGCGGAGTGCCGCCGGTCAGAATACTCAGTCAGGTTTGAATTTTCATCTTCACTTTTGCATCCGCCAGAACAACCCCATTGCTTTGATCGCCTGATGGGATCAGTCCGTCGTTGAACCCTCATTGGGTGTGACGGGCAGCGGTTTCAGATGAAATGTGCACACTGTTGCCCCTCGAACCATGCACGTCAGGTGTTCAACCGTGCTGTGTCCCAGGCTGCCGATCAATGCCAGATCCAGTTCGCAGACCTCGGGGTGGGTTGCGGCCAGGTGATGGAAGACACAGTTGTGCGCGACAATTTCTTTTTCGCCACCGGAACGGAAAAAGACGTTGGCTTCATAGCCTGTGTTGTTCATGTGTTCGACGATTTTTTCTTCTTTAATCGCCTGTTGTTCAAGGTCGGCTGCCATCCTGCTACCCAGATTGCGCATAAGGGTGATCAGGCCGTCATGGCCGACGAGCTTGGCAACCTCACCAATGACCAAGCTGGCCAGCAGGTGGTACTGGCGGGGAAACAGCTCCTTGCCCCGGTCAGTCAGTTGGTGCAACTGCTCGGGTCTTCTGCCGGTTGGTCGCGTTTGCCCGCGTGCGACCAGGCCGTCGCGCTCCAGTGCGGCCAAGTGCTGACGTACTGCGGTGCGTGTGATCGTCAGGGCATGCGCCAGCTCATCGATGCTCATGCCGGAAGGCTGATAGAGCAGGGCGCTGAGCAGGTCCTGTTGGGTGCGGCCCAATCCTTGAAGCATTTAGTTGGATCTCCACTCGATAAGTTCGCGCGAGGCGCCAGAGACACCCCGCGCGGCTTGCTCAGAACTTGTCCGGGAACTGTTTGACCAGTGCAGCGGTGAGGGTGTCGGCCAATGTCAGGATATGTTCGCGCATTGCCATCCAGGTCTTGGCTTCGGCAGCGTAGTCCTTCATGGCCAATTGATCGATCTGGGCTACATGATGCCCGCCATGAGCGCTGAGCATGGCCACCAACGACGCTTCAGGCAGGTTGGGGTTGGCCTTTGCCAGGAACGCGGCGATCGCTTTGGCATTGCTGGTGAGCTCGTTTACGGCGGAGTCCTTGCCCGCGGCATTCTTGCTTATCGTTGCGTCACTGTAGTGTTTCACTGCCCCCCAGTGCCCGGCCAGCAGTTTGAGCAACTGATCAGCGGCGTGTTGGCCGTAGAGCGGTGCCAGGCTGTTGGCAATACGGGTAGCATTTGCGACGACTTCTGTACTGGCGACTGTGGCTTGCTTGTTGTCGCCGGTCTGGTTGGCAATCGCGTAGTTTCTGATCCAGAAGATATGTTCGACCCACAAGTCCCGCAATGCCAAGCGTGTGCTAAGCGCAGCGGGCTCACTGGCGACAGGTTTTGCAGTGTGGTTGGTAGGTTCACCGTATGACGCACTCCAGGCGGGTTGTACGCAGAGCGCGAGCAACAGCATTGCCAGAATCTTGATGTTCATGACGGAGTCCTCGTGGCATGGATGACCTTGCAATATCAATTAAAGCATAAAAATATGCCATTAATAGGTCGAGTGCATTTTTTCCAGCAGGCGCACATTCAGGCAGGATTCTTTTGGGCGGGCAGGCATAAAAAAACCCGCACTGGGCGGGCCAAGGGAGATTCTGTAGGAGCATTGCCAGAATAGGGCGCTCGACGTGAACTGTTTGTGAAGAGGGTGTCGAGAAAATGCAAAACCCGGCGCCAGACCGGGTTTGTGTCACGAGGGATCAATCGTGCTTATGGTGACGCTTGTGCTTGTGTCGCTTGCCACCATCGTTGTTGTCGCCATCGTCACCCAGATGGTTACCCAG
The DNA here is from genome assembly GCF_056279025.1 of Pseudomonas sp. TE3910. Classification (NCBI taxonomy): domain Bacteria; kingdom Pseudomonadati; phylum Pseudomonadota; class Gammaproteobacteria; order Pseudomonadales; family Pseudomonadaceae; genus Pseudomonas; species Pseudomonas sp. TE3910. The sequence continues at coordinate 1,306,624 of NZ_JBWBQN010000001.1, read as the reverse complement.
TGCGCCACCCGCTGCGCCACCGAGGCCTGCGCCGATAGTGGAACCGGTGGAGCCGCCGATCTGGTGACCGATGATCGAGCCGCCCGCAGAACCGAGCCCACCACCCAGAGCAGCTTCGGTGCGGTTGCCTTTCTTGGCGCCGACAGCACTGCCGGCTGCGCCGCCGACACCGGCACCAATCGCTGCGCCTGTGCTGCCGCCGATTTGCTGGCCGATGACATTACCCAAGGCGCCACCCAGGCCGCCGCCGACTGCGGCAGTACCATCGCCGGCAGCCAACGCGCATTGAGACAAGAGAAGACCTAGAGCAAGGGTAGGCAATGTAAAACGCATGATATGAGCCTCAGAAAAGGGGGCAGTGTTCAAATGGGCAGGTCGTACAACAAACATGTCAGCGAGGGCCTTAGCGGTCCTCGTCCCGGTAGCGATCATCATGTCGGTGATGACGGCGGTGATCCCGGTCTTGCGAGTAGCGGTGGTCCTGATCGCGCCAGCCATCGTCATCCCGGTCATGGTAATGATGGTGATAACAGCCGGAGGACGCCAGGAAAGTGGCGATCAGGGCGAATTGCGAAAGGCGAGTCAGCACTGTTGTTTCCTTGATCCGCAGCGCGGTTTTCTAGTTGCAAGGCTCTGACAGTGTTTTCTGTTATTGGTTTCGGCAGGATGCCGCATTTGTAGGCTGTATGGAGCGGTTAGCCTAAAGGGCTGGATGACTGTTCTGGATGAATCGCAGGCAGCAAAAAGGCGCCTATCAAGGCGCCTTCTCTAATATGGTGCGAGTGGCGGGACTCGAACCCGCAAGGCTCACGCCGGCAGATTTTAAGTCTGCTGTGTATACCAATTCCACCACACTCGCATGCTCGATTTCTTTACTGCGCTACATCAAGCAACTCAAAGCAAGCTACATCAAGCCACTCGGCGCAACTAATCAGTGGCGCAAAATCGAGGCGTCTTTATAACTCATCGTTATATTTGAGTCAACCGGGCAGGGGCTTTGCCCTGTTCAAGCTGTTGCTGCTCAATGCTCTGCGCCACGTCGCGCAGGTCATCTACAGAGGCCTGTAAGCCTGCTATTCGTCCCTGTATATCCGCGGCATCCTGCGTATGTACCGAGTGTTGCAGGTAGAGCGCATGGCCCGCTAACGTTGTCGCAACCTGCTCAAGTTTCTCGGCCGTGTGCTCCAAGTCGTCATGAATTCCCTTCATCCGCATGTCTGATACCAAGACCTTATCCTCTAGTCCCTTATCGGCAGTGGGCTTTGCTATGGCCGCGGGGGGACTATAGCAAGTTACCAGTGCCTGATCAGGTGTTTGCGCAGCGAAGGGAAGGCCGAGGGCCGGTGCGCGGACAATGGCAACTACGGTTTGCCACAGTTCGGCGGGTTGCAGCTTTTCTACTGCTGAACCTGGCAGGTGCGCGGGAATAGTGTTTACGGTCAGTGCTGAAGTCGGTTTGCCCGACGGTCAACGGTTACCGGCATTTGTGGCAGGCACACTTATCACGCCGTTGTGGCTGAATCTGCGTGTTCCAGGACGAAATCCTGAGCAAGAGACGCCTCAATAGTCGGCTATTGGCTTTTCGCTCATGGGGCGGCACGTTGCAGTTGCAGGCGTTGATCGGCGCGCCTGGGCCTCCTGAAAGGCATGCGATCTGCGGTCATGGCCGGTCTTCAGCGACCAAGCGCATCCGTGCGACTCGAGTCATGGGCTGTTAGTGCTGATCGTCTCCTTTCTCTGGTGCTGGGTTGCCAGCCTGGATGCGCTTGAAAATCTCTTCTCGATGCACTTGTACATCTTTGGGTGCATCAATGCCGATCCTCACTTGCATCCCCTTGACGCCGAGAATGGTGACCTTGATGTCATCATCGATAACGATGCTTTCGCCGACCTTTCGGGTGAGTATCAGCATGTATTTCTCCTTGGTAGCTTGAATTGCCTGGCAACGTTGTTGCCCAGGCCGGTCGCGCACTATATGCGCTTCCTCTTTCCTTTATTAAAGACGCATTCGTTGAAAATAAATTCTCCGAGCAAAGATTCTGCTGCGTGTCTTTAGTCGCAGGAGGCGACTGGGCGGATGCAAACGTAGGAACGCACCTTTGCCCGCAGACGCAAGCATAGGGGGGTTCGACGAATATGGGAAATTTCTCTGCTAGGCATGAGCAAAATCTTAATATGCCGTATCCCAACAGCCTAGAATTTTAACGCGTGGCACGTGTGATCAGCCAAGCAAAGCCACCGATTTAATTTGCGCCCAAAGCTGCTGCCCTTCATGGATACCCAATTGGTCGTATGAGAAGCGGGTGATGCGCGCCAGCAATGGTGTGCCACTGGCATCAAGGCTGAGCAGCACGTGGGCGTCATTGTCGGCAATGCGGTGTTGACCAACACGCACGGGCAGGCGATTGAGGATGCTGGAATGGTCGTTTTCGACCAGGCTGAGGCTCACATCGCGCGCGCGGACCTTGACCCGCAGGTACGTTCCAAGCGCCAGCGGCGCATGAGTGACGCGCAGTTGCAACGCTGTGCCGGGCAGATGCAGCCCCAGCAATCGATAGGCCGGGTCATAATGTGCGACGCAGCCTTCGATGATGACCCCGGCATCTTCGTCCTGCGCCAGCGGCAGGTCGATGCGCGCCAGGGTTGGCGCTATGGCACCGCTGGCCAGTACGTTGCCCTGTTCGATGATCACCATGTGATCAGCCAGTTGTGTCACTTCGTCCAGCGCATGGCTGACGTATACCAGGGGAATCTCCAGTTCGTCGTGCAGGCGCTCAAGGTACGGCAGGATCTCGCGCTTGCGCGGTGCATCGAGTGCCGCGAGTGGCTCATCCATCAGCAGCAGCTGCGGGCTGGTCAACAAGGCGCGAGCGATGCCTACGCGTTGCCGTTCGCCGCCAGAGAGCGTATCAGGCTGACGCTCAAGCAGGTGGCCGATGCCAAGCAGTTCGCAGGCCTGCTCAAGCGCCACTTTGCGCTCACGGGGCGGGGTGCGGCGCTGTCCGAACTCCAGATTGCCACGCACCGACAGATGGCTGAACAGGCTGGCTTCCTGGAACACGTAGCCAATGGAACGCTTGTGCGCGGGCAGGAAGTACTGCCGGCGTGAGTCTTGCCAGACCACGCCATTGACCTCGATATACGCTTCTTCCGCTCGCTCGAGGCCTGCCAGGCAACGCAGGCAGGTTGTCTTGCCGGAGCCGGAGTGACCGAACAGGGCGCTGATCCCGCGGCCGGGCAACTGCAGGTCGACGTTCAGTTCAAACGCCTTCCAGGCCACTTTCAAGCGGGCATGAATCATGGGGTGCATGTTTAGCCCCAGCCCGGTTTTTCACGGCGGCTGGCATACAGGGCCAACAACACCACAAATGAGAACACCAGCATGGCGCCCGCCAGCCAGTGTGCTTGCAGGTACTCCATGGCTTCCACATGGTCGTAGATCTGTACCGAAACCACGCGTGTTTTGTCGGGAATATTGCCGCCAATCATCAACACTACGCCGAACTCGCCAACGGTGTGGGCGAATCCAAGAATGCTGGCGGTGATGAAGCCGGGTTTGGCCAGCGGCAGTACTACGCTGAAAAAGGTGTCCCAAGGCCCGGCGCGCAATGTTGCTGCAGCCTCCAGTGGACGCTCGCCGATGGCGCTGAAGGCGTTCTGCAAGGGTTGTACGACAAAGGGCATGGAATAGATCACGGAGCCGATTACCAGGCCGCTGAAGCTGAACACCACAGTGCCCAGGCCCAGTGCCTGGGTGGCCTGGCCGATCAAACCATTGGGGCCCATCGCCAGCAGCAGGTAGAAACCGATGACGGTGGGCGGAAGGACCAAGGGCAGGGCGACGATAGCCCCAACCGGGCCGCGCAGCCACGAACGGGTGCGCGTCAGCCACCAGGCGATGGGGGTGCCAACGATCAGCAGAATCAGCGTGGTCAGGCTGGCCAGTTTGAAGGTCAGCCAGATCGCGGCAAGGTCGTTGGCGTCCAGTGGCATTAGCGTGAGTAACCGTAGGCGGCAATGACGGCAGCGGCCTTTGGCCCCTTGAGGTAGTCAACCAGGGCCTGAGCGGCTGGGTTGTCTTTGCCTTTGGCCAGAATCACGGCGTCCTGACGGATCGGTTCATGCAGTGCTGCTGGCACTACCCAGACTGAGCCGTGGGTGATCTTGCCCTCCTGGTAAATCTGCGACAGCGCCACAAAGCCCAGTTCCGCATTGCCGGTGGCGACGAACTGATAGGCCTGGGTGATGTTCTGGCCCTCCACGAGCTTGGCCCGGGTTGCATCGGTCAGGTTCAGCTTCTGCAGTACCTGAGTGGCGGCAAGGCCATAAGGTGCGGCCTTGGGGTTGGCGATGGCCAAGTGCTGGAACTGGTTCTGTTTCAGCACGCTGCCTTCGGCATCGACATAGCCGTCTTTGGCTGACCACAGCGCGAGCGTGCCGATTGCATAGGTAAAGCGCGAGCCCTTGACGGTATCGCCCTCGGCTTCGAGTTTGACTGGTGTGGTGTCGTCTGCGGCGAGGAACACCTCGAAGGGTGCGCCGTTCTTGATTTGTGCATAGAACTGCCCGGTGGCACCGAAGGCCGTGACCAGCCTGTGGCCAGTGTCTTTCTCGAATTCTTTGGCGATGGCCTGAATGGGCGCAGTGAAGTTGGCTGCCACGGCAACCTGCACGTCATCGGCCCAAGCGCTGCTGGTCACAACGGCGCCCAGGAGGGCCAGGGCGAAACGGGGGGCTTTCATACGCATGAAACACGGCTCCGTGTGCTGAAGGGGTATCGCTATGTACGTAAATATATAGCGATACGCAGGTACACCGGAAGGATTGTTTCAGCGTGCGAGGAGCGCCAGGGCCTTGTTCGCCAACTGTTGGGTGAGTTGTGCAGCCGGCAGTTCAACGCCCAGCCTCAGCGCCTGGCCGGACCACAGGTTGCTGAAATCGGTATTGCCCTGGGGCTCGCTGATCGCCCGCAGTGGCATCAAGGCACCACCTGCCAGTGGAAAGGCGGGTGCGGCGGGGTTCATCGGGCCAAGTTCACGCATGATGCGGGTAGTAATCCCGCGGGCCGGGCGCCCGGTGAACAGGTTGGTCAGTGCCGTATCGCTCTCCGCATGGGTGTGCAGGGCCTGGCGATGGGCGGCCGAGATCTTGGCTTCCGGGCAGAACAAGTAGGCGGTTCCCATCTGTACGGCTGAAGCACCCAGTGCAAACGCTGCAACGATGCCGCGTGCGTCGCCAATACCGCCAGCGGCAATGACCGGGACCTGCACGGCATCAACAACCTGGGGGACCAGCGCCAGGGTGCCGACCTGGGTATTCAGGTCGCTGCTGAGAAACATGCCGCGGTGCCCGCCGGCTTCGTACCCCATGGCAATGATCGCATCGCAACCCTGTTGCTCCAGCCACACGGCTTCAGCGACGGTCGTTGCGCTCGACAACACCTTGGCCCCCGTTGCCTTGACCCGTTTTACCAGCTCGGCGTCTGGCAGGCCAAAGTGGAAGCTGACAACCGCCGGGCGGAAGGCTTCTACCAGTTCGCAGGCTGCGGCATCAAAAGGGGCGCGGTTTGAAACCGGTGTAGGCGCCTCGAAATCGGCGCCCAAGGCGTCGTAATACGGTTTTAATGCCTGTTTCCAGCGCGCATCGCGTTCACTGTCGGGTGTTGGCGATCGGTGGCAGAAAAAATTGACGTTAAGCGGGCGTTGGCTTGCCTGGGAAAACGCCTGCAGCTCCTGGCGCATCTGCTCGATGCTCAGGGTTGCGCAGGGCAGGGAGCCCAGGCCGCCAGCGTTACTGACGGCAATGGCCATGGCGGACCCCGTAGAGCCGGCCATCGGTGCCTGGATAATGGGCAGTTCTATGCCCAGCAAATCGAGGATACGGCTGTCTGGCCAGCGGCTCATTGCCCGGTTCTCCTTGTGGCGTAATGTGCAGTCCTGCGGTTAAAGCGCTCGGGTGACGCGAATTTCAGTGATGCGTTCGGCGTCTTCGCCGTGCATCGCCTTGAGTGCGGCTTGAGCTTGTTCGAGCGAATCATCAGTCAGCTGGGCAAAGTCCCAGCGGCGTTGATCGTCGAGTTTGTAATGGATGACGTACTTGCGTGTGTCGCTCATGTTCAGCTCAGCTTTGAAGAAGATCGACGGATGATCTTGATGGAATGGGTGAACGTCGTCTTGCGTGAGGCGGCATTGTTCAGGCGCGGGCCGGCGGTATCGATGGTGATGTTCCAGAAGCCGGAACTGGGTACCGTGATTTTTGCCGGGAACCGGTCGAAAGCGCCACCGTGGTAGGTATGGCGACCACCATTCTTGAAGCTGCGGAAGTTGGCATCGCTCATCAGGCGAATATTGCAGCGCTGGGAACACTCGATAACGACAATGTCGTCCTCATTGAGATGTTCGCGCCGATGTACAAATTTCATGTGACTCTCCGCAACGGAACTTTTCGCAAATCAAAACGATACCACGATGTCGGTTACACTGTCGGCCTTCGCGCCAGACCTAGGAGAAATCTGCCAATCAAGGGAGCAAATCTGTCGGCGCGTGGTCAGAACTTTTTTCGATGGAGTGGTATCGATGAGATGGCTTGTCCCAGCGTTGGCAGTAACGCTGACTGGTTGTGCGAGTGTGGCAGAGCTTGAGCAAACCCCCGAGACCCTGGATGTTATTTCAGGCAAGTCGCCCCAGGCGTATGCCCATTGTGTCCAGCAAGCGCTGGCCGACAGTCGCGCACCTTTGCAACTGGAAGAGCGCCATGATGGGGTTCGCTTGATCGTGCCGCAAAAACTTTCCGCTGGGCCTGCAGCGGTATTCGATATTGAAAAACGTGGCAGTGGCAGCAGCATCAAGTTGTATGAACGCCTGAACAACTTCCCAATGCGTTTGGGGGATGTGAAAACCGCAGCCACGCACTGTATCTCGGGCTGAGGCCGGTGTTTCGATGATGGCCTCCAGATAGAACGATTCAGCGCGGTATCCCTCCTTTTCCAGTGTTGGCGCAATGTTTGTAGCGGGCGGTATATAGGCCTACTATCCATAGGCTTATATTTTATGTGCCTAAGCTAATAACTAGAAAATGGAGTTCGTGATGATCCCACTGGATCGAATCCTGGCGAGCGGCGCATTGCTGCTCTCGCTTCAGGTCGCGCAGGCTACGGAAGGTCAAAACGTTTTCACTCAAGGCGGCCAGAACCCCGCCGCCATGGCATGCATGGGCTGTCACGGCGCTGATGGCATGGGCATGGCAGCGGCCGGGTTCCCACGGTTGGCAGGCTTGCCTGCCGGCTACCTGAGCAAGCAACTGGCCGACTTTCGTAGTGGCAGCCGCAAGAACCCGATCATGGAGCCGTTGGCCAAGGCCCTGAGCGCCTCGGAAATCCAGGCAGTCAGCGCTGCCCTGGCAGCCATGCCCACGCCGAAAACCCCGCTTGTCCGCCGTCAGCAGATGGCGAGCAGCCCAGATGAGAAGCTGGCGCTGTACGGCGATTGGGCGCGCAGCATTCCTGGCTGTGTCCAGTGCCATGGCCCCGGAGGCGTGGGCGTCGGCGAGCATTTTCCGCCACTGGTGCATCAGCCGGCCACCTATCTGGCGGCACAGCTCAACGCGTGGCGAGACGGCACTCGCAGCAACGATTCCAACCAGCTCATGGTTGGCGTAGCCAAGGCATTGAGTGACGACGAGGTCAAGGCGGTAGCGGAGTACTTTGCCAACCTTGGCAGCCAGGAGGGCAAACAATGACGCGCTTTATCTTGGCTTCGCTGGCATTGTCCATCAGCAGTGTTCACGCTGCACAGGTTGTCATGGAGGACCAGTCCCAGTTGAACGTGCCACCTGCCAGCACGGCAAGTGGCTTCGTTCCTCCTGCCGAACGTGAACTGCCGGACAACGCGTTCGGCAAGATGGTCCGTGATGGCTACGCCCTGTTCGTCGATACTCGGCGGCTGATGCCGAACTACGTCGGCAATGGTCTCAATTGCAGTAACTGCCACCTTGATCAGGGGCGCCTGGCCAACTCGGCCCCGCTGTGGGGGGCGTACCCCATGTACCCGGCCTATCGCAAGAAAAACGACAAGGTCAACACCTTCGCCGAGCGTATCCAAGGGTGTTTTCAGTTCAGCATGAATGGCAAGCCGCCTGCAGCGGATAGCCCGGAAATGACCGCCTTGTCGGTCTACGCCTACTGGTTGGCCAGCAAGGCGCCGATTGGCGTCGAGACACCCGGGCGTGGTTACCCGGACGTACCGGAACCTGCTCAGGGTTACGATTTCAGCCGGGGCGAGCAGGTGTACAAGGATCAGTGCGCGGTGTGTCATGGCAACAACGGTGAAGGCCAGAAGGTTGCCAGCGACTATGTGATGCCGCCACTTTGGGGCAAGGACTCCTATAACTGGGGCGCGGGCATGCACCGGATCAATACGGCCACCTCGTTCATCAAGCACAATATGCCCTTGGGCAAGCCCGGCAGCCTCTCGGACCAGCAAGCCTGGGACGTGGCGGCTTACATCAACAAACACGAGCGCCCTCAGGATCCACGGCTGATCGAAGGCTCCATCGAGAAGACCCGTCTGAAGTTCCACGCCAATGATGGCGTGAACCTGTATGGGCAAAAGGTCGAGGGTGTCTTGATTGGTCAAGGCACTGAGTAAGCTCAGCCCCTGCCATTTTGTGCCTGTCGAGGGTGATCGGCAGGTGCAATATTTACCTGGCCAGGGAACTATCTACACTGGTATTTCTCTATTTGGCATCGGCTAACCGTGGGTGGGGCATTGTAAGGTGACCGCCGCCTGATTAGACTGCGCCGAATTTCGTACGCACAGCCCTTGTTAAGGACTTTTATGATCAAAAAATGCTTGTTCCCGGCAGCCGGTTACGGCACTCGCTTCCTGCCAGCAACCAAAGCCATGCCCAAGGAAATGCTGCCGGTGGTGAACAAGCCACTGATCCAGTACGGCGTTGAAGAGGCGCTGGAGGCAGGTCTGAACGAGATCTCCATCGTTACCGGTCGTGGCAAGCGTGCTCTGGAAGACCATTTCGACATCAGCTACGAGCTGGAAAACCAGATCAAGGGCACCGACAAGGAAAAGTACCTGGTCGGTATTCGCCGCCTGCTCGACGAGTGCTCGTTCTCCTACACCCGTCAGACCGAAATGAAAGGCCTGGGCCACGCGATCCTGACCGGTCGTCCGCTGATCGGCGACGAGCCGTTTGCCGTAGTACTGGCCGACGACCTGTGCGTCAACCTGGAAGGCGATGGCGTGCTGACCCAGATGGTCAAGCTGTACAAGCAGTTCCGCTGCTCGATCGTGGCCATCCAGGAAGTCGATCCTTCGGAAACCAACAAGTACGGCGTGATTGCCGGCGAGATGATCCGTGACGACATTTACCGCGTCCATAGCATGGTCGAGAAGCCAAAGCCTGAAGATGCGCCGTCGAACCTGGCCATCATTGGTCGCTACATCCTGACGCCGGACATCTTCGACCTGATCGAGCAGACCGAGCCAGGCAAGGGTGGCGAGATCCAGATCACCGACGCCCTGATGAAGCAGGCGCAGAACGGCTGCGTAATGGCCTACAAATTCAAGGGCAAGCGTTTTGACTGCGGTGGTGCCGAAGGCTACATCGACGCCACGAACTTCTGCTTCGAAAACTTCTACAAGACCGGCAAGGCCTACTGATTTGTTGGCGTAACCGTTGAAGTCGAAAAAGCCACCTTCGGGTGGCTTTTTTGTTCCTGGCTGCCGCCGGGGTTATGCTGATGGCCTGCCAAGGAGACCTGAGATGGCCTACGATTTTGATCTGTTCGTGATTGGTGCCGGTTCCGGCGGTGTGCGTGCGGCACGCTTTGCCGCGGGCTTCGGTGCAAAGGTGGCGGTTGCCGAAAGCCGTTACCTGGGGGGGACCTGCGTAAACGTTGGCTGCGTGCCGAAAAAACTGCTGGTCTACGGCGCTCATTTCGCCGATGACTTTGAGCAAGCCAGTGGTTTTGGCTGGTCACTGGAAGATGCACAGTTCGATTGGGGGCAATTGATCGCCAACAAGAACCGTGAAATCGAGCGGCTCAATGGTATCTATCGCAACCTGCTGCTGAACAGCGGCGTGACCTTGCTTGAGGGGCATGCGCGGCTGACCGGGGCCCATGAAGTGGAGGTCGACGGGCAGCGTTACAGCGCCGAGCACATTCTGATCGCTACCGGTGGCTGGCCGCAGACTCCGGACATCCCGGGTAAAGAGTTGGCCATCAGTTCCAACGAAGCTTTCTACCTGAAGGACCTGCCCAAGCGCGTGCTGGTGGTGGGTGGCGGTTACATCGCGGTAGAGTTTGCCGGTATTTTCCAAGGGCTCGGTGCCAAAACTTCGCTGCTCTACCGAGGGGACCTGTTCCTGCGCGGCTTCGACGGTGCCGTGCGTGAGCACCTGAAGGAGGAACTGGAAAAGCGCGGCATGGACCTGCAGTTCAATACTGAAATTCGCAGTATCGAGAAACAGGCGGACGGAAGCCTCAAGGCCACCCTCAACGATGGCCGTGAACTGATCGCCGATTGCGTGTTTTACGCCACTGGGCGTCGTCCGATGCTGGATAACCTGGGCCTGGAAAACACCGGTGTCGAACTTGATTCGCGCGGCTTCATCCGCGTCGACGAACTGTTTCAGACCACTGATCCATCGATTCTGGCGATTGGTGATGTGATCGGGCGTGTGCAATTGACCCCGGTGGCGCTGGCCGAGGGTATGGCCGTGGTGCGGCGCCTGTTCAAGCCTGAGCAGTACCGTAAGGTTGACTACCAGAACATACCGACAGCGGTGTTCAGTCAGCCGCCGATTGGCACTGTTGGCCTGAGCGAAGAGCAGGCGGTCGCGCAGGGCTATGAGGTGAGTATTTTTGAAAGCCGTTTCCGGCCAATGAAACTGACCCTCACCGAGTGTCAGGAACGTACCTTGATGAAGCTGGTAGTCGATGCCAAGACGGACCGCGTCCTTGGCTGCCATATGGTTGGCCCGGATGCTGGCGAGATCATCCAGGGGCTGGGTATTGCACTGAAGGCGGGTGCAACCAAACAGCAATTCGACGAAACCATCGGTGTGCATCCAACGGCTGCCGAAGAGTTTGTGACCATGCGCACGCCGGTTCGCTAATCGTCGCCCGTTGCAGGCACCTGTGTTGGAGCAGCTTTTGTTGGAGCTGGCTTGCCTGCGATGGCGTCGGCGGGGTGGCAGTAAGTGCGCGGCGGCTGCATCGCGGGCAAGACCCGCTCCTACAGGCTGTTTAGCTTTTGTTGGAGCTGGCTTGCCTGCGATGGCGTCGGCGGGGTGGCAGTAAGTGCGCGGCGTCTGCATCGCGGGCAAGCCCCGCTCCTACAGGCTGTTTAGCTTTTGTTGGAGCTGGCTTGCCTGCGATGGCGTCGGCGGGGTGGCAGTAAGTGCGCGGCGGCTGCATCGCGGGCAAGCCCTGCTCCTACAGGCTGTTTAGCTTTTGTTGGCGCTGGCTTGCTTGCGATGGCGTCGGCGGGGTGGCAGTGAGTGCGCGGCGGCTGCATCGCGGGCAAGACCCGCTCCTACAGGCTGTTTAGCTTTTGTTGGAGCAGGCTTGCCTGCGATGGCGTCGGCGGGGTGGCAGTGAGTGCGCGGCGGCTGCATCGCGGGCAAGACCCGCTCCTACAGGCTGTTTAGCTTTTGTTGGAGCTGGCTTGCCTGCGATACAAACAGAAATCTTCTATTAATCACTTCGGCTTATAGCCAAAACCAATCGGCGGCATCAGCTTTGCCAATGAGCGATTTTTTCGATAAGTGACTAGGATTCTCTCCATCAGATTTCTCAACCCCTGAAGGAGCGTCACTCATGCCTATCATCAATAGCCAGGTCAAACCGTTCAACGCTACCGCTTACCACAACGGCAAGTTCGTCGAGGTGTCGGAAGCTGACCTGAAGGGCAAATGGTCTGTAGTATTTTTCTACCCGGCCGACTTCACCTTCGTCTGCCCAACCGAGCTGGGCGACCTGGCCGACAACTACGCCGAATTCCAGAAGCTGGGCGTAGAGATCTATGGCGTGTCCACCGACACCCACTTCACCCACAAAGCGTGGCACGACACCTCGGACACCATCGGCAAGATCCAGTACCCGCTGATCGGTGACCCAACCCACGTCATCTCCCGCAACTTCGACGTGCTGATCGAAGAAGCCGGTCTGGCTGACCGCGGTACTTTCGTGATCAACCCGCAAGGCCAGATCAAAATCGTCGAGCTGAATGACGGCGGTGTCGGTCGTGATGCCAGTGAGCTGCTGCGCAAGGTCAAGGCCGCCCAGTACGTTGCCGCCCACCCAGGCGAAGTCTGCCCGGCCAAGTGGAAAGAAGGCGAAGCCACCCTGGCGCCATCGCTGGACCTGGTCGGCAAGATCTAAGTCCGTGAACCAGCCGAGGGCGGTCTACCGCACCTGACGTTGTCACCGCCCCGCAAAACGCCCGGGCGCTTTCGCCCGGGCGTTGTTTTTTCTACTGTTTAAAAAGGAATCGCCCGTATGTTGGACGCCACGCTTAAAACTCAGTTGAAGTCCTACCTGGAGCGGGTTACTCAGCCGATCGAGATCGTTGCTTCCCTCGACGACGGCGCGAAGTCCCGTGAATTGCACGACCTGCTGCGCGAAATCGCCAGCCTGTCGAACCTGATTACCTTGCGTGAGGATGGCAGTGACGCCCGTCGCCCGTCGTTCTCGCTCAATCGCCCTGGCGCCGATATCAGCCTGCGTTTCGCGGGTATCCCCCTGGGGCACGAATTCACCTCGTTGGTGCTGGCGCTGCTGCAGGTCGGCGGTCATCCGTCCAAGGCCGGCGCCGAAGTGATCGAGCAGATTGGTGCGCTCAAGGGTGAGTTCAACTTTGAAACCTACTTCTCGCTGTCCTGCCAGAACTGCCCGGATGTGGTCCAGGCGCTTAACCTGATGGCGGTACTCAATCCGAGCGTGCGCCACGTCGCGATCGACGGCGCGCTGTTCCAGGATGAAGTCGAGTCGCGCAAGGTCATGGCCGTGCCAAGTGTGTACCTCAATGGTGAGGTCTTCGGTCAGGGCCGCATGGGGCTGGAGGAGATCCTCGGCAAACTCGACACCAGCGCCGGTGAGCGTCAGGCCGAGAAGATCAATGCCAAGGACGCGTTCGACGTGCTGGTGGTCGGTGGTGGCCCGGCCGGTGCTGCAGCGGCCATTTATGCAGCGCGCAAGGGTATTCGTACCGGTGTTGCTGCTGAGCGTTTTGGCGGTCAGGTACTCGATACCATGGCAATCGAGAACTTTATCTCGGTGCAGGAAACCGAAGGGCCGAAGCTGGCTACGGCGCTGGAGGAGCACGTCAAGCAGTACGACGTCGACATCATGAACCTGCAGCGTGCCGACGCGCTGATTCCAGGAACCGATGGTGGCCTGCACGAGGTGCGCCTGGCCAGTGGTGCGTCGCTCAAGGCCAAGACCGTCATTCTTGCTACCGGTGCGCGCTGGCGTGAAATGAACGTCCCGGGGGAGAAGGAGTACCGCAGCCGCGGTGTCGCCTATTGCCCGCACTGCGATGGCCCGCTGTTCAAAGGCAAGCGCGTGGCGGTGATCGGTGGTGGCAACTCCGGTGTGGAAGCGGCTATCGACCTGGCGGGTATCGTTGCTCAGGTCACCCTGATCGAGTTTGACAGCCAACTGCGTGCCGATGCGGTACTGCAACGCAAGCTGCACAGCTTGCCCAACGTCAAGGTCATCACCAGCGCCTTGACGACTGAAGTCCTGGGCGATGGGCAGAAGGTCAGCGGCTTGCGCTATAAGGACCGCACGACTGAAGTGGTGCATGATCTGGCGCTGGAAGGGATCTTTGTACAGATCGGCTTGCTGCCCAATACCGATTGGCTCAAGGGCACCGTCGAACTGTCCGCGCGTGGCGAGATTGTGGTCGATGCCCGCGGTCAGACCAGCCTGCCAGGTGTTTTTGCCGCCGGTGACGTGACCACTGTGCCGTACAAGCAGATTGTCATTGCGGTCGGTGAGGGCGCCAAAGCATCACTGGCAGCCTTTGATCACCTGATTCGTACCTCGGCGCCAGCCTGAGGCCTAGCCTGACCATTACCGAAAGCGCTTCTACCCCAGGAGGGTGGAAGCGCTTTCGGCTGTCTGTGCCCCTGTGACGCAAGCGCCCGGGGCATGGCTTAGAATTCAGTAGGCTGAATGATCTCGACCCAGTAATCGTCCGGGTCCTTGATGAAGGCCAGATGCTTCATGCGGCCATCGCTCAGGCGCTTCTGGAAGGTGACACCCAGTGCTTCAAAGCGTTCGCAGGCCGCGCGGATGTCCGGTACCGAAATGCAGATATGGCCAAAGCCGCGCGGATCGGTGTTGCCATTGTGATAGGCGAACGCAGGATCATTCTCGGTGCCGTGGTTGTGTGTCAATTCAAGGATGCCAGGAATCGACTTCATCCACGTGTTACGTGCTGCTGGATCGCTGGGGATCTGCGCCTTGTCGACCAGGGCGAGGAAGTACAGGCTGAATTCAGCTTCCGGGAAATCGCGCTTTTCCACCAGGCTGAAGCCCAGTACACGGGTGTAGAAGTCCAGGGATTTGGCGACATCCTTGACCCGCAACATGGTGTGGTTGAACACGAAGTTTTGGGTCGCAGCGTCCGGTTGTGCAGTGACGCCAGGAAGTGTGTCGAGATGTTGCAAGCTCATGGGCTCTCCGCAGAAAAGGCTGGCACGGTGGTGCCAGTGAAACGGTCAGACGGCCATGATACGGAAGTGAAGCGATTGCGCAAACGGTTTGCGCCCTGCAGACGGGGTCGGCAGGGCGCAATCAAATAAGTAGCCCGCCGGAGCGGGCAAATGGGGCGCTAGTCCTTTAGCAGCTTTCATCCTGGAAGAGATGATGTGAAAAATATGTGAAGTAAAAGGGCGTTTTTCAGTGGCGTACCCAGCTCTCGACCGTCTGCGCACCGTACTGTTGTTTCCAGGCTTTCAGGCCACGGTGATTGCCCCCTTTGGTTTCGATCAACTCGCCGGTGTGGGGGTTTTCGTAGACTTTTACCACGCGTGGACGACGTTGCCGGACAGTGGCGGGCGATGTCTTTTCGGCTGCTTTGGGATCGAGTATTTCGATCACATCGCGCAGGCTCTTGCCATAGCTGTTCATCAGGCCGACAAGTTTCTGCTCGAACTCTATTTCACGTTTTAGGCCGGCATCCTTTTTCAAGGCCTCCAGTTGAGCAAGCTGTTCCTGGAGCGCTCTTTCGGCAGCACGAAACTCAGCAAGTCGGGACACAATCATTACTCCTCTTTATCTGCAATGGCGTTGTATGCACGGCCATCATTAGCGTATTGAAAAGCACAGCGGTCGCAGGGGGCATGGCGTCATAGTAATAATCAGTGTAGTCAATAAATAACGCGCCGCGGTTAGGCTTTTATAATGACGGTGTGCAGAACTATTGAACTACAGCGCTTTCCGCTATTTGAGGATTAGTCGAGCGACCGAGGTGTCTAGACCAAGGTCCAATGGCCCGTTCTAGAGCGGTTTGGTGATAATTTAAGGTCGCCGCAGGTGGTATGTCGGTGCATGTGGCCGGTGCCAGGAAGGGCGCCGGTTGGTTCTTTGCCTTTATTCGGATTGTCGTAACTCATGTTCCCCCCCTCTCCATTTGTCCAAGGGCGCCATCTGGCGGGCCTAGTGGCCCTGTTTGCCGGTTTTTCGGCCCAGGCCGCCGGTTTTCTTGACGACACCAGTGCCAAAGTCGAGGCACGTAATGTCTATTTCAATCGCGACTTTCGCGATGGTCACACCAGCTCGCAACAGGGGGGCTCAAAACGTGAAGAGTGGGCTCAGGGCTTTATCCTGAATGTGCAATCCGGTTATACCGAAGGGCCTGTCGGGTTTGGCGTTGATGCACTGGGCATGTTCGGTTTCAAGCTCGACTCCAGCCCCGGCGACAGTAACAGTGGACTGTTGCCTTCCAGTGGCCACAACCCCCGGCATTCTGCGGACCAGTACGCAAAGTTGGGCGTAGCGGGGAAAGTGCGCTACTCGAACACCGTGCTCAAGTACGGTGCAATGATGCCCGATGTGCCGTTGCTCAAATACAACGATGGCCGTTTGTTGCCAACCATGTTCCACGGCACCCAGTTGACCTCTGAAGAGGTCAAGGACCTCAAGTTCATGGCGGCGCGCCTGGATCGCTACACCGCGCGGGATTCGACCGATGCACAAGAGATTCGCGTACATTGCAAGAACAAGCGCTACGCCTGCGATACCAAGGCCGATCACTTTGACATGGCTGGGGTCGACTACCGTTTCAATGAGCGGCTCACGGGTCAGTACCAGGTTGCGACCCTGGACGACATCTACCGTCAGCACTTCCTGGGCGTGCTCGCCAGCCAGCCCCTGAGCGTGGGCAGCCTGTCGGCAGACCTGCGGCTTATCAAGAGTGACGACATCGGCGCAGCCAAGGCTGGCAGTATCGATCACCGTGCGTTCAGCGGCATGCTGGGCTACGGCCTCGGCGGGCACAAGTTCAGTGCTGGCTGGCAGCGCATGTATGGCGAAAACGCCATGCCGTACCTCGATGGCAGTAATCCGTACCTGGTCAACTATTCTCAGGTCAACGACTTTGCCGCCGCACAGGAGCGTTCCTGGCAACTGCGCTACGACTATGACTTCAAGGCACTGGGTGTTCCGGGGCTGACCTTCTTCACCCGCTACATCAACGGCGACAGTATCAAAGTGCCGGGTAGCCAGGCCGAAGGCAAGGAATGGGAGCGCGACACCGAGTTCAAGTACCAGGTACAGAGCGGTACGTTCAAGGATGTCAGTGTGCGCCTGCGTAACGCTACCTACCGCAGCAACTACGAAAAATTTGCCCGCGACATGGACGAAACCCGGGTGATTGTCAGCTACAACTTCTCGTTGCTGTAAACGGCTTTGCCAGGAATACGCGGCCGTTCGACAATGACCGTGTATTCCTGGGAGCGACAGTGATGAAACACCTGCTGCTGATCGGCATCGGCCCGGGCAATCCCCGACAGATCACGCTGGAAGCCATTGATGCACTGAACCGCGCCGACGTCTTTTTCCTGCTGGACAAGGGGGCGGGCAAGGATGACTTGCTGCGTTCTCGCATGGAGTTGCTTGAGCAGCATGTGCATCGGCCTTACCGGGTGGTTGTGGTTGATGACCCGCTGCGTGACGCCGGGGCACCGGATTATGTCGAGGCCGTACAGTGCTGGCACCGCCTGCGCGCGTGTTTGTATGCGCGACTGCTGGTAGATGAACTGCAGCAGGGGGAATGCGGCGCTTTCCTGCTATGGGGCGACCCTGGGCTGTATGACAGTACATTGCGCATTCTCGATCTGATCGAAGCGCGGCACTTTTCCCTTGAGGTCATTCCCGGTATCAGCAGTGTCCAGGCGCTGGCCGCGCGTCATTGCATCCCCTTGAACCGCATTGGCGAGCCCTTGCAGATACTGCCCGGTCGGCGTTTGGCTGATGTGTCGCCAATTGAAAACGTGGTGGTGATGCTCGACGCCCAGTCGGTCTTTGCCACGCTGGACGATCCGCAGTTGCACATCTATTGGGGCGCTTATCTGGGAACGGATGATGAAATCCTGATCCAGGGGCCGTTGCTGGAGGTCAAGGCACAGATCCTTTCCCGGCGCGAGCAGGCCAGGGCCAGCAAAGGCTGGATCATGGACACCTATTTGCTGCGACGGCTGTACTAAAACAGGCCACACAATTCTGTTTAGCGACGCGTCTGGCGCAGAGTTCAGACGCATCCTACATCCTTCTGAAAACACCCCTGCTAGCGTCAAATCCCTTCGTATGTGGGGTGCTCATGCTTGCACGAGCGCCTCGCCCATCACCGTCGCGATAGGGACAAGGGATGTTCTCAGCCGCCAATCACGCGCACTTCAGCCTGACGATCGATGACCTTCAGCACGACCTTCAGGTGCTGTCATTCACCGGCACGGAAGCCATCAGCACACCCTTTGCCTTTGACGTGGCCTTGGTCAGCGAACGCGCAGACCTTGAGCTTGAAACCTTGCTGCACAAGCAGGCTTTCCTGGCGTTCAACGCGCAGGGCGCCGGCATTCACGGGCAGGTTTACCGCGTTTCGCAGGGCGATGCGGGCAAGCGCCTGACCCGCTACAACCTGAGGCTGGTGCCGCAACTGGCCTACCTCGGGCTGCGCCGCAACCACCGGATTTTCCAGCAGCGCACGCTGGCGCAGATCATCGCCCAGGTGCTTGAGGAACACGGCATCCTCAGCGATGCCTACCAACTGCACCTGGAAAAGACCAGTACCCCACGGGAGTATTGCGTGCAGTACGGCGAGTCCGACCTGCACTTTCTGCAGCGCCTGTGTTTCGAGGAGGGCGTCAGTTATACCTTCCGGCACAGCCGCACCGGGCACACGGTGGTGTTCAGTGACCACCAGACCTTTTTCCCCAAACTCGGCCAGCCCACCCCCTACCAACAGGACAGTGGCCTGGTGGCCGACGAGCCGGTAATCAGCCGTTTCAACCTGCGCGTGGAAGCGCGCACCCGGCGCACGTTCTGGCGTGACTACGACTTCGAGAAATCCAGCTTCGTGCTCGAGGCCGAGCTTCAGGCCGATACGGCCTACCCGGAGCCGAACCCGGAGGATTACACCTACCCCGGTGGTTTTCTGCAGGGCGAGGAGGGCAAGCGACTCAGCCAGCGCGCCCTGGAACGCCACCGGGCCGAGCACCGAGTAGCGGAGGGCCGAAGCGACCAGCCGAGCCTGGTGACGGGCCATCTGCTGGAGCTGTCCGACCACCCGTGCCAGGCCTTGAACGACCTGTGGCTGCTGACCGAGATTCAGCATCAAGGCAAGCAGCCGCAAGTGCTGGAGGAGAGCATGACTGCCGACTGCGCGGCGGCGGATGACGGCTTCTCGCAGGGCTATCGCAACCACTTTAGCGCCACCCCCTGGGACGTGTTCTACCGTCCGCAGCAGGCGTACCACAAGCCCCGTGTGCTGGGCAGCCAGACGGCCCGGGTTACCGGCCCGAAAGGCGAAGAGGTCTATTGCGACGCTTATGGCCGGGTCAAGGTGCAGTTCCACTGGGACCGCGAGGGCCAGCACAACGACCAGAGCAGTTGCTGGCTGCGGGTCGCCTCGGGCTGGGCCGGCAATGGCCACGGTAGCGTCAGCATTCCACGGGTGGGCATGGAGGTATTGGTGGTCTTTCTGGAGGGCGACCCGGACCGTCCGCTGGTCAGCGGTTGCCTACCCAATAGCCTCAACCCGGTGCCCCATGCCTTGCCGGCGAACAAGACCCGCAGCGTGTTTCGCAGCCGCAGCACACCGGGTGGTGGTGGCTACAACGAACTGCATGTGGAGGACCGCAAAGGTCACGAACTGATCTACCTGCGCGCCCAGCGAGACCTGGAGCAGAAGGTCGAGCGTGACAGCCGGCTGGAGGTGGGCGGTGAGTACTCGGCCCGGGTCGCGGGCAACAGCACCACGGTACTGGAAGCAGAAGAGCATTTCACGGTACTGGCGGATCGCAAGGTTCAGCTCAAGGCCAGTGAGTACCTGGACGTGGGGGCCAGCAGCCACACCCGGATCGGGCAGACGCTGGTGGTGGAGGCGGGGCAACAGATACACCTGAGCTCCGGGTTGAAGGTAGTGCTTGAGGCCGGGGCCAGCCTCACCTTGAGGGCGGGAGGCCACCACCTCGTCATCAGCGCCGGAGGGATATTCAGCAGTACGGAAATTCAACTGGGCGGTGCACCCATGACCGGCACGGCTGCAGCCTCGGTGCCGGTAAGACTGCCGATTTACCAACCGCATGCAGTGCTGGGAGCCTTGTCACCACCCGAAGTCTGTAGTTGCGGCGGCAAGGGTGAGTGCCCAGTTCATCAATCAGGGAAGCCAGCATGATCACATCCATTACTTCGCCGTTCGAGGCACCTGTTGCGTCGGGAACCCTGTGCGTCATCCTCGACGCCTGTTTCGACATGAACCTGCCGACCACCCTCAAGCATGCCTATGGCTACACCCCCGCCTGCTGCGTGCCATTGTTCGAGGGCACGCCCTACGCCGGGCTGCAAGCCGCTGGCCCCTATGTGCTGCGTTGCCCGGCCCATGGCGAACTCGCCGACTACGCCCGTGGCCTGCTGGAGCGGGCCGATGCCGGTTATGTGGCGTACCTGGCGGACGACGCCACCCTTGCGCAGGCCGTGGAGCATTGGCGCAGCCTGCTGACGATGCGCACCGACACCTCCCTGCGGATGCTGCGTTTTTTCGATCCACGCTGGCTCGAACCGTTGCTAACCAGTTTCGACGAGCGTGAGCGGGCGCATTTCATCGGCCCCTGCACTGACCTGGCCTGGCGCAACGAACTTGGCTGGCGTCACTGCGCCAACCCTTACCCCGAGTGGGACGGCGAACTGCGTGCGCCGGGTTGGCTGTACCTGAGCCAGGCGCATCAGGCAGGTCTGGAACAGCGACAACTTGAGGTACTGGCGCAACGCCTGGCTCAGGATTATCAGCGGGCGTTACCCATGCCTGAACCGGTCGAGTTTGTGCTTCGACAACTGCTGGGCGCCCGGCAGGCGGGGTATTCGCACAGGCTTGATATGGAGCGCTGGTTACGGATAGCGCTGGTCAAGGGCGACCACTTCTGGCGTAACACGCCACACGCTGAATATCTGGTGCGTGATGACCTTGCCAGTGCGGACAAGCTCAGCGCGCTTGAACGCCTCTAACTGTAATAACGTACAAGGACGACAAACAGATGCTGGTTAACACCTACACCGTCAAAGCCGGCGACACGCTAGTGCTCATCGCCCAGCAGAATGGGTCTAGCGTGCCAGAGGTACTGGCGCTCAACCCGATCATCAAGGATCCCGATGTGATCAAGGTGGGCTGGCAACTGAACCTGCCTGCTACGCCGTCACAGATACCGTTGCCGCCCCTCAGCTTTGCCAATGACCAGACCTGCCTTTCCATTGAAGGCAGTATCGAATGCAAGGAAGAGCTGGTTGATGTGGTCCATGTGACAGGCTCGCCGCACCTGTGCGTGTTGACCGCCCCGCAGGCCAAGGCCCTGAAACAGGAAGTCGTCTTCGTTCGCGAACTG
The DNA here is from genome assembly GCF_056279025.1 of Pseudomonas sp. TE3910. Taxonomy (NCBI): domain Bacteria; kingdom Pseudomonadati; phylum Pseudomonadota; class Gammaproteobacteria; order Pseudomonadales; family Pseudomonadaceae; genus Pseudomonas; species Pseudomonas sp. TE3910. Next base: position 1,285,501 of record NZ_JBWBQN010000001.1, on the reverse strand, counting down.
ATGGACGAACTGCACGAAACGCTGGCAGCCGCCCAGCCTGTCAGCCACTGCGCCCGCATCGAAGTGCCTTATGCCGCGTGCAGTTGCACCCGTTGCGTCAAGGAGGACTGGATGCTCAAGGCCGAAGCCGCAGGCGTGCTCACCCGTGAGGCGCCGGTCGAACCTGCTGAGCCGAGCACACCAACGCCGACGACCGAGGAAGATCTGTCCGGGCAACTCCATACCCTGCAGGAAGCCCGCGACTGGTACCAACGCTATGAGCCCAGCCTGTTCTCGGGCAGCCGCAGCGAAAGCAACTGGGAACAACTGCAGCAGCAGAAAGTGCAGGATATCGACGCGAAAATCACCGAACTGCGCACGAAATTGGCGGCCCAGCGCAAGGGCGAAGCCGAAGCCAGCAGCACCCGCTCCACGGCGGCCATGCCCGACCTCAAACACGGTAAAGGCCGTGAGCGCAGAGCAGAACAAGGGCATCAACAGCGCACCGGCATCCATGTGGTGGAAGTGATCCTGTTCAGCGACCCGAGCCGTCGCTACTACATTCGAACAGTGTTTCATGAGCGCATCGACTGGAAAGTGCGCATCAGCACGCAGACTCTTGCCAGTAAACCCTTCAACAAGCAGTTGGCCGGTGAGCTGATCAAGGACATTCAGTCGGCGATCAGCACCAGCCGTAAATCAGGGCCACTGGGTAGCCTGGAGGCCAAGCTGGCCTCGTGGAGCAGTGACAAGGACAACCTGCTCAATACCCTGCACCAGGAAGTCTCCTGGACCTCCAACGCCACCGACGCGACCCGCTACGCCGTCTCGGCCGACGCCCAGGCCCTGCGCTTCGCCGCCAGCGCCAGTGCCGGTATCAATAGCTGGAACCCGGCGCAGGGGTTGATCGACGTCGGGGTCAAGGGCACGGCCGAATTTTCCCTGGCCGACGCCGCGGTGTCCTTCAACAGCTACTTCCCCAGCCAGGGCGGCTACCTGGCCAGCATCACCTACCGCAACGGCGAGGGTAAGACCGTGCGCCACCCCCTGGGCGTGTTCCGCCTGAGCGGCCGGCTGGAGCTGAGCTGCTTTGTGGGCACGCAGTTACAGGGGGAAGCGGCAACAAAGACACAGTACAAACCCCGCGAGCAGCCCGCGGGCGCAACGGCCTTGCTCGGCACGCCAACCCTGGACGTCGGCAAAAGCGGCTACATCGGGGTCAAAGGCACCGCGTTTGCCGGCGCCCAAACCGGTGGTGCCCTGACCGGCAACTTTCAGTGGATCGAACCCGATCTGCAAGGCATTGGCAACATCGAGCCCGGTCAGGCGAATGCCAGCAGCAACTGGGTGGATTTGGCGCAGATCAAGGCGGAGGGGAATGTTGCGTTGGGGGCTGGGCTCAGCGGTGAGTTTGGGATCGAGATTGCCGATAACCGATTGGCGATCCGTTGTAAGGGGGCGATAGTACTGGGACCGGGTGCTGGTGGTGGTTTTACCACTGTGGTGGATTTAGAGCTGGTCGGAAAGCTGGCTCGATTGCTTTGTAAGGCATTGGCTGAGGTGGATTATCGGTATTTGTTGGATGTAACGGAGGGGGCTTTCAATTACTTAACCTCTGGGTTGTTTCGGGCGGCAAGTAGTTCCATGAGTGAGACAAAAGAAGCGTTTCATGAAGGTTTCTATGAAATGTCTATCTGGTGGAAAAAAAGGAACGCCAGCAAGCTCGATGCCGATAGACTCACAACTCACCTGCTTGAGCATCATGCTATCGTGATAAATGGGCAACGTGTTCCATTAGACTTGCTACCACCCGAGACAATGGGCCCCATGGTCCATCTCTTGTCAGAGAGTCTTGTCTGGAGCTTTAACGAGCTCCGGGAGCGTGCATTGATTATGCTGCTTTCCGGTGTGCGCAGTTGGCGGCACTTTATCGAGGTGTTGGAGCACTGTGATCCCAAAGCCCAAAAAGTAAATGCCATGGAGAGTCTGGAACGAATCAATTCGTTACTCGATGCACGCGAGCAACGCCTCTTCAATCGCTTTATTGATGGACTAGCCGTCAATTCGAAAACCGAACGTAGTGAAGAGCGCATGGCCTGGACGCCGAGCTCTTTTAGCACCAAACAGGGAGTTCTATTGGCTGCGCAACGCAGCGGTAGGTTTACAGGGTTGGCGTAATCGCTGAGTTTGACAAGGGCGGATCATTGTGCGCTTGTTTGCTACTGAGATTTAGAGTGGTTGATCGGACTGTATGGAACAGCGGAAACCGAATCCTGGCAAGTATCCACTTTTGACAGGCACATCAGGAAAGCGTCTGACGGTGTTTGCAGTGAGAAGCGGACTCTCTCCAAAACCTGAGCCCCTATGGATGCGTAATGTGCCAGTCTCTGGGCCAGTTGGGTTCTCCAGTGGAGAGTTATGGTAATAATCCTCACTATACCAATCATTAACCCAGTCAACGGCGTTGCCAGATAGGTTGTAAATACCCAGGGGGTTGGGTACGAAGCGATCTACAGCAAAGGTGTGAGTTTCATCGGGGTGAGGAAAATTTCGCCCATACTCCAAACCACCGTTATCGGTAGCAAAAAAAACATACTGACCACGGTTGCGAGCAGCATATTCCCACTGTGCTTCGCTGGGTAAATCGACTGGGTAACCACTCAGCTTGCCCAGCCAATTGCAGTAATCTTTTGCTTCATCCCAGCTTTTGGGGGGAGCAGGATTATTGGGTGTGTACAGGAACTGTATGTCCTCACGCTTACGATCTTCCGCGTCATACAGCGGTTTGCCTTGGGCAATAAAAAACAGATCGAAATCGCGTATCGTGGTCTGGAATTTCGAAAAATAGTAACCGCTCAACTTTACCGGATGAACAAAGTCATCATTGTTGCGAAAGCTGATCGGGCACAACCGCTCTGGCTCAACCCCACACGGCCATTCACACATATTGCTCGGGTCATAGTCACACTTCCACCCAAAATCCCCCATCTGAAACTCACCGCCTTCGACAAACACCATATTGTCCAGCGACTGCACCACGGTGTTGAGCAGTTGGGCGCGTACGTCGGTGGACTGCTTCGGGTAGGTCTGGTCGATGGTCGTTGCGATCTGCCCGACTTTTTCTGCGGAGAGTTTTTCGCTTTTGGGCAATGGCAGGGATTGAGCCTGGCAGCCGGTCAGTAACAGCAGTGCGCAGGCGGGCAGAAGTACGCGAACAGCGGGCAGGTAGAACATGGCAGCATCCCTGTGGGCCAAGCGTCAGAAAAACGTGGACGCTAGCAGATCCTGCTACTGGTTGGATGTAGGACCTTTCCCAAACTGCATTACCAGCGAATGTGCATGCATGGATAGCGAAGGTAACTATAGGCGCATGGTTTTAGAGAGGCTGATGGGACTGTACGGAGCAGCGAAAACCAGTTCCTGGAAAGTAGCCTCTTCTGACAGGATCATAAGGGAAGCGACGCACCGTGCTGGCGTTCAGCAATGGACTTTCCCCTACATCGCTGCCTCTAAGGATTTTTTGGATTCCAACATCAGGTCCTTTGGGGTCTTCCAGGGGCGAATTTCGGTAATAGTCTTCATCGAACCAGTCATTGACCCAGTCAGTAGCGTTTCCTGACATGTTGTAGAGACCGAGCGGGTTGGGTACATAACTGTCCACGGCAAACGTATGACGCTCGCGCGGTTCTGGAAAGTTACGCCCATAGTCCAAGCCGCCATTGTCAGTAGGAAAAAACACGTACTGGCCGCGACTGCGTGCAGCGTATTCCCATTGCGCTTCGGTGGGTAAATCTACCGGATATCCACTGAGCTTTGCGAGCCAACCACAATAGTCTTTGGCCTCCTGCCAGCGTTGAGTGGGTGCAGGCAAGTCGGGTTTGTACAGGAACTGTATATCCTCACGCTTGCGATTTTCTGCGTCATACAGCGGCTTGCCTTGGGCAATAAAAAACAGATCGAAATCGCGTATCGTGGTCTGAAATTTTGAAAGGTAGTAGCTGCTCAACTTTACCGGATGAACAAAATCATCATTGTTGCGAAAGCTGATCGGGCACAACCGCTCTGGCTCAACGCCACACGGCCATTCACACATATTGCTCTGGTCATAGTCACACTTCCAGCCAAAATCCCCCATCTGAAACTCGCCGCCTTCGACAAACACCATATTGTCCAGCGACTGCACCACGGTGTTGAGCAGTTGGGTACGTACATCGGTGGACAGCTTCGGGTAGGTCTGGTCGATGGTCGTCGCAATCTGCGCGACTTTTTCTGCGGAGAGTTTTTCGCTTTTGGGCAATGGCAGGGATTGGGCCTGGCAGCCGGTCAGTAACAGCAGGACCGCAACTGGAAACAGCATTTGAGTCGTTGGCAGGCAGAACACGGCAGCATCCCCAAGGGCCTCAAGGCCAGAGGCTTGGACGCTAGCAGATTGGACCGACGACTGGTTGTAGGACCTTTCCGAAAAGGCGATCGCTGTGAAGGGGCTCAGTGATCGCCTTGGGGCCTGTCGCTGCGCGACGGTTATGAGGCCTGTGTCGGGAAGCGGTTTTTCGCTTCGATCCACTGGGCCATGTACTGGGTGCTTTTGTGCTGGTGATGACGAAGCATGGCGCCGGTGAAGTTGTTCAGGCGTTGTTGTGGCAGGTCGGCCAGGGTTTGTTCGATCCGTTCGACCAGCGCGGTCGCGTGGATGCGCCGGTTGAAGCGCGTCGCGATGAGCGGCGTGCATGCCTGTTGTGCCGCGTTCCAGCGGGCTTCGTCCTGGTAAAGCTGCACGGCCGCTTCGGCCAGCGCTTCGGCGGTCACTTCAACAGCGCCAGGCCAGGGCAGGGCACCGTGCATGGCTTCGGCCCCTATCGGGGTGGTGACGCTGGGGGTGCCGCAGAGCATGGCATCGGTCAGTTTGCCCTTGATCCCGGCGCCGAAGCGCAGAGGCGCCAGGCACAGGCGTGCGGCGCTCATGACCTCCAGGGCATCTTCGGCCCAGTTCAGTACATGAAAGCCCTGCGCCGGGTTGTGCAATGCGGTGGCTTTGGGCGGGGTGTAGGCGCCGTAGACATGCAGTTGGGCCTGCGGCAGTTGTCGACGGATCATCGGCCACAGGCTGTGCTTCATCCAGAGCACGGCGTCCCAGTTCGGGGCGTGGCGGAAGTTGCCGATGCTGAGAAAGTGCGCGCGTTCGGCAAAACCTCGTACAGGGGGTGCCGGCTGGTCAAGCATCAGCGGGCACCAGTGCAGCAGCGCGGGTGGAACACCGAAATGCGCGGTCAACAGGTCGATTTCTACATCCGAGATCATCAGGCTCAGGTCGCTGCGGTAGATCGCGGCCACTTCACGTTGGGGCAGGTCGGCGTTGGCCATCTGGCGGTAAAGGGTCGCGCTCGGGGTGGCAAACAGCTCGCTGAAGTCGTTGCTGTCCAGGCCCTCGATCAAGCGGCGGCGCAAAAGCTGTTGACGGGCATCGCGCAGGCTTTGAAGGTCGGAGGTTTCCAGCACGCGCAGCGCCGCAGGGCAGTGTTTCTCGACACGCCAGCCAAACTGCTCCTCCATCATGAAGCGGTCGAACAGCACGACATCGGGTGCCAGTTCCGCGACAAAATGGTCGAAACTGCTGCAATTGAGCACGATGGCCTGTTCGGCAATGCCCAGTGCGGCAAGGTCCGCCTTGTGCTCGCCAACGGTGGCCGGGCTGCTGAAGGTGATTTGCCAGCCGCGTTCAAGAAAACTCTCGAGGATCTGCATCATGTGCCCGCCAGCGGCTGACGAGCGCGGTTCCGGCCAGACATAACCAATAACGAGAACCTTGAGCGGTGATGCGAGCATGAGCGATCGGCCTTCAGCGAAAAGTGCGTATTTAACCACAGTGCAGCCTGCCGACGTGGGCACGCAGCGATTGTCGGTAATCTGTCTGAAAGGCACGCTTTCTATGCTGCTCAAGGGTTCTAGCGGTTAGACTCCAGCCCTGGCGAGTGCGTTGCGTTACAGCACGATTGCAAAAATGGAACTATTACTCGAGAGAACGCCAGACTCTCTTGTCCTGATACACCGTTACGGGGGCTTTTTAAGGATGATTCAGCCAACCGCAATCGACCAACGGAGTTTTCGCAAGCTCCTGGGTCGTAATATCAGCTTGCCGTTGGGTGTTGGATTGCTCAGCGCGGTGGTGTTTGTTGCCGTCATCAGCTACTTGCTGTCAGTGATTCAGTGGGTGGGGCATACCGATCGGGTGATCAACAGTGCCAATGAGTCGATCAAGCTGTCCATCGACATGGAAACCGGGCTGCGGGGGTTCCTGATTGCCGGTGATGAGCATTTTCTCGACCCTTACAGCGTGGCCAGGCCCCGCATAGACGCCGACCTGAGCGCTTTGCAGGTGCTGGTCGCGGACAACCCTCTGCAGTCCGAACGGGTTGGGCGGATGAAGGCCTTGCAGCTCGAGTGGAATCGTTTCGCCGAGAACATGATCAACCTGCGTCGCAGCGGAGGTGCTTATGTCGAGGCGATGCGGGCGGGTCACGGCAAGCGCCTGACCGACCAGATCCGCCAGGAGTATGAGGCCTTCGTGTCCACCGAGCAGCAACTGCGCCAAGCGCGCAGCGATCGCGTGCAGAGCACGACGGTGGCCTCGATTTCGCTGTACCTGGGCTTCGTTGTGTTGCTCAGTGGCATGCTGGCCTATTTTGGTCGGCGCGATCTGTTGGGGTTGTCCAGCAGTTACAACAGTAACCTCGAAGCTCAACAACGCAGTGCTTTGAGCCTGCAGCAAGAGGCCTGGCTGCGCACGGGCCAGACCCGCCTGGCCGAACAACTGCTGGGGCAGTTGAGCTTGCCGTTGTTGGGACGCAATGCCCTGCAGTTTTTTGCCGAGTATCTGGGGACGGTGGTCGCGGCGCTGTATGTTCGTGATGCTCAGGGCCACTTGCGTCGCGTGGCGTCCTATGGCCTGCCCCGAGAGCAAGAACAGCAGGAGCAACTGATCGGCAGCAATGAGGGCATGGTGGCCCAGGCGGTGCTGCAGGAACGCGTGTTGCGTCTGGACGACTTGCCGGGTGACTACCTGCGGGTCAGCTCCGGGCTGGGTGAAGGTTCGCCACACAGCGTTCTGGTAGCCCCGACCCGCAATGATGGGCAGATCAATGGTGTCGTCGAACTGGGCTTCCTGCGTCCGCTGGAGTCGCGTGATGTCGAGTTGCTGGAGCGGGTGGCCAATAACCTGGGCATTTCGATCGAGAGCGCCCGATATCGACAGCGCTTGCAGGAAGTGCTGGCTGAAACCCAGTTGCTCAATGAGGAGCTGCAGGTTCAGCAGGAAGAACTGAAATCCGCCAACGAGGAACTGGAAGAACAGTCACGTGTGCTCAAGGAGTCACAGGCGTATTTGGAGGCCCAGCAGGCAGAGTTGGAGCAAACCAATGAGCAACTGGCGGAGCGCACCGAAGCGCTTGCCCGGCAGCGCGACACGCTGGACCGCAAGAACGCTGAGCTGAACGAGGCTCAGATCGAACTGGAGCAACGTGCCGAAGCGCTGCAGCGTTCAAGCCAGTACAAATCCGAGTTTCTTGCCAACATGTCCCATGAGCTGCGCACGCCATTGAACAGTTCGCTGATTCTGGCCCGGTTGCTGGCTGAGAACGAACAGGGAAACCTCAGCGAAGAACAGGTGAAGTTTGCCGAGTCGATCTACTCGGCCGGTAATGATCTGCTCAATTTGATCAATGACATCCTCGACATTGCCAAGGTCGAGGCCGGCAAGCTTGAGGTGCGCCCGGAGACCACTCAGGTCGAGGGACTGACCGAGCGCTTGCGCCAGCTGTTCGAGCCGCTGGCTGAGCACAAGGGCTTGGGCTTCAGTATCAACGTCGACGCCACGGCCCCAAAAGCTCTTTACACCGACCACCAACGCCTGGAGCAGATCCTCAAGAACCTGCTGTCCAATGCGGTGAAGTTCACCGAACATGGCGAGGTCAACCTGAGCATTGCTCGACAGTCGGGCAAGGGGATTGTTTTTCGTGTCCGCGACAGTGGTATCGGTATTGCGGCCCATCAACAGCAGACCATCTTTGAGGCCTTTCACCAGGCCGATGGCACCACCAACCGGCGCTACGGCGGCACGGGCCTAGGGCTTTCGATTTCCCGCGACCTGGCCCAGTTGCTGGGTGGCCAGATCAGCGTCGAAAGCCGTTTGGGGGAGGGCAGTGAGTTCGCCCTGATCCTTCCGGAGCGCTACGAGCCGATTGTCGAGCAAACCGTTTCGCCGGTTATCATTCGTTCATCCGTTGCGCCGGTTCAGGCTGATTGTGCGGCGCCAGAGGCAGTGCCGCGCGCCCCAGGTTTTGCTGATGACCGCCAGCTAGCGCCATTCAGCAAACGCTGCATTCTGGTGATTGAGGACGATCCGGACTTCGCTCGCATCCTCTTCGACCTGGCCCATGAACTGGGCTACAGCTGCCTGGTGGCGCACGCGGCCGATGAAGGGTTCGACCTGGCCGTCAGTTATGTGCCCGATGCCATATTGCTGGACATGCGCCTGCCGGATCACTCCGGGTTGACGGTGTTGCAACGGCTCAAGGAGCAGGCGCTCACCCGGCATATCCCGGTTCATGTGATCTCGGTGGAGGACCGCGTCGAGGCGGCGCTGCACATGGGGGCGATTGGTTATGCGGTAAAACCGGCCAGTCGAGAACAGCTCAAGGCGGTGTTTGGCCGGCTGGAGGCCACGCTGACCCAGAAGCTCAAGCACATCCTGCTGGTCGAAGATGACGACCTGCAACGTGACAGCATTGCCCGACTGATCGGCGATGAGGATATCGAAATCACGGCGGTCGGCATGGCCCAGGACGCCCTCGAATTGCTGCGCGAGCAGGTCTACGATTGCATGATCATCGACCTCAAGTTGCCTGACATGCAGGGCAATGAGCTGCTGCAGCGCATGGCCGAGGACAGTATCCGGGCCTTCCCGCCGGTGATCGTCTATACCGGGCGCAACCTGAGCCGCGATGAAGAGGCCAACCTGCTCAAGTACTCGCGCTCGATCATCATCAAGGGCGCACGTTCTCCAGAGCGCCTGCTCGACGAAGTGACGCTGTTTCTGCACAAGGTCGAATCGCAACTGTCCCACGAGCGCCAGCGCATGCTCAAGACCGCGCGCAGCCGCGACCGGGTGTTCGAGGGGCGCACGGTGCTTCTGGTTGACGACGACGTTCGCAATATTTTCGCCTTGACCAGTGCATTGGAGCAGAAGGGGGCCATTGTCGAGGTCGGCCGTAATGGCCGCGAGGCCATCGACAGGCTTGAGCAGAACGAGGCTATCGATCTGGTCTTGATGGACGTGATGATGCCGGAAATGGATGGCTATGAGGCAACCCGATTGATTCGCAAAGACCCACGTTGGCGCAAGTTGCCGATCATCGCCGTGACGGCCAAGGCGATGAAGGATGATCAGCAACGCTGCCTGCAGGCCGGTGCCAACGACTACCTGGCCAAGCCGATAGAGCTGGAGCGCCTATTTTCGCTGATTCGCGTGTGGTTGCCGCATCTGGAGCGCATTTGACCAGTGAGTGCAGTGCCGATATCGAGATTCAAGGGCTGATCGAGGCGATTTACCTCACGTACAGCTATGACTTTCGCAACTACTCTGGCGCCTCTATCACGCGTCGGATACAGCACGCGTTGCGTCAGCTCGGCTGTGCGACCGTAGCGGCCTTGCAGGCGCGCGTATTGCAGGACCCCGCGGCCTTCATGGCGTTATTGCAATACTTGACCATTCCGGTCAGTGAGATGTTCCGTGATCCGGAGCACGTCCTTGCATTGCGCCGGGAGGTGGTGCCGTTGTTGCGTACCTGGCCGTCGATCAAACTCTGGATCGCCGGTTGCAGTACGGGTGAGGAGGTGTATTCCATGGCCATCCTGTTGCGTGAGGAGGGGCTGCTGGAACGCTCGATCATCTACGCAACCGACATCAACCCGTATTCACTGGAGCGGGCCAGGCAGGGTATCTACTCGATGCAGGCGATGGAGCGGTATGCGCGCAACTATGAAAAGGCAGGAGGCCTGCAGAGGCTCAGTGATTACTACACGGCGGCCTACGGCAGCGCGATACTCGACAGTAGCCTGCGTGAGAAGGTGACCTTCGCCGATCATAGCCTGGCGACTGACAGCGTATTTTCCGAGACCCACTTGATCTCGTGCCGGAATGTGTTGATCTACTTCAACAAGCCGTTGCAGGACCGGGCACTGGGTTTGTTCCACGAGTCATTGTGCCACCGTGGTTTTCTGGTCTTGGGCAGCAAGGAAACCCTGAGCTTTTCGGGCTATAGCGAGCGTTTCGAGGCGTTGGTCAAAGCCGAACGAATCTACCGCAAGTCCTGAACCGTGTGGTGGCAAGGGGTATCGACGTACAGGAGTGCAGGCAAGGGGCTGACCTTTGCGGTACGCTTACAGGTGGCACGCCACGTGCAGGAAATTGACCGGCAGCAGGCAACCTCTGCCTGACGCTGGGGTCGGATAGCGATTGAATTGAAAAACAAGGCGTTGATATGAGTGAAGATGCACAAGATGTCGTGCTGATCGTCGAGGATGAGCCGGCGATCCGCAGGGTGCTGCACGATTATCTGGCCAGGGAAGGTTACCGGGTACTGGTGGCCGAAGATGGTGCGCAGGCGTTTGAAATGCTTGCCAGCAAACCGCACCTGGACCTGATGGTCACGGATTTTCGTCTGCCGGGCGGGATCTCGGGGGTCGATATTGCCGAGCCCGCGGTGAAGTTGCGGCCCGAGCTGAAAGTGATCTTCATCAGTGGCTACCCCGAAGAAATTCTGGAGTCCGGCAGTGCCATTGCGCGCAAGGCGCCGATCCTGACCAAGCCCTTCGACCTCGATACGCTGGGCGAGCGCATTCAACAGTTGCTCGCCTGAGTGCTTCAGGCAGCGCACACCTGAGCGCTATCGTGCAGCGTCCGCTCGATGGCGCCCAACAGCAGGTTCTGCATCAACGTCAGGCGCTGGGCTTCGGGCAATTCACTCGACTGTAGCCAGCCTGGCAAACTGTTGAGCAGTGTCGCGATGGCATGGCCGGCCGCCTGTCGTGCCGCCTTCGACAGCGCCGCCGTCGGTGCGATTAGGCGCAGCAACTGGCATTCGTAGTCATCGCGCAGGTGCTTGATCCGGGCCTGTTGCTCGTCGGTCAGGCAGCACAGGTCACGCTCGGCCAGACGAAACTGTAGCGGACGTTCGCGGTGCAACTGCCAGTGCGCATCGATGACGCTCGTCAGCCAGTCCTCGCTGCTGCCACGGCTGCGCCGTGGCGGTTGCAGCGTGGCCAGCAACTCCTCGAACAGCTCTTCGATCAGGTCGAACAGCAGGTGCTGCTTGCTCGGGAAGTGGTGGTACAGCGAGCCTGCGGTCAGGCCCAGGTGGCTGGCCAGTTCGCGCATGCTGACCTGGCCGAAGCCCTTGACTGCAAGGAGTTCGAGCGCCTTGTCGCGCCGCTCTTCATAGTAGCCACCGCGTTCGGCACAGGTCATTGGCATGGTGATAGCCTCAGTAGGTGTAGAAACCGCGACCGCTCTTACGGCCCAGGTAGCCAGCGGCGACCATTTCCTTGAGCAGTGCGGCCGGGCGATATTTGCTGTCGTTGAAACCGTCGTAGAAGGCTTCGAGGATCGCCAGCAAGGTGTCCAGGCCAATCAGGTCAGCCAGGGCCAGCGGGCCGATCGGCTGGTTGCAGCCCAGGCGCATGCCGGTGTCGATGTCTTCCGGGCTGGCAAGACCTTCCTGCAGCACCATGATCGCTTCGTTGATCATCGGAACCAGAATCCGGTTGACCACAAAGCCCGGACGGTTGCCGGCGCTGATGGCGGTCTTGCCCAGCGCTTCGGTCAGGGCCAGCGCTGCTGCGTGAGTCGCGTCGCTGGTCTGCAGGCCACGGATCACCTCCACCAGGGCCATCATGGGCACCGGGTTGAAGAAATGCACCCCAATGAAGCGCTCTGGCAGGCTGATGGTCGCGCCCAGCTGGGTGATCGACAGCGACGAGGTGTTGGTCGCGATGATGCAGGTGTCGCTGACACTGGCTGCGACCTGGCCGAGAATGTGCTGCTTGAGCTCAAGGTTCTCGGTAGCCGCTTCGATGACCAGTTGCGCGCTCTTGAGCTGGGCGTAGTCGGTGCTGGTGCTGATTCTTTGCAGCGCCGCCTCGGCCTGTGCGGCATCCAGCGTTTGCTTGTTGACCTGACGCTCGAGGTTCTTGCGCAGGGTGGCTACGCCACGCTCAAGGGCAGCGTCGGAAATGTCGATCAGGGTGACCTGGAAGCCGGCCACGGCACAGACCTGAGCAATACCGTTGCCCATGGTCCCGGCGCCGATCACGGCGATGTTGTTGATTGTCACGGTATAAAACTCCTTTGGGCTCAAGTGCGTTCGAACAGTACGGCGATACCTTGGCCGCCGCCGATGCACATGGTCGCCAGGGCATAACGGCCCTGGATGCGGTGCAATTCATGAATGGCCTTGGTCGCGATGATCGCGCCGGTCGCACCCACTGGATGGCCGAGCGAGATACCGGAGCCGTTGGGGTTGACCTTCTCAGGGTCCAAGCCCAGTTCGCGGGCAACGGCGCAAGCCTGGGCGGCGAAGGCTTCGTTGGACTCGATCACATCCAGGTCAGCGACGGTCAGACCGGCCTTTTCCAGCACCTTGCGGCTGGCCGGAATCGGCCCCAGGCCCATGAGTTCCGGCTCAACCCCGGCATGGGCATAGCCCACCAGGCGGGCGAGCGGCTTGAGCCCTTGGCGGCGTACCGTATCGCCAGTGGCCAGCACCAAGGCCCCGGCACCGTCGTTCAGGCCGCTGGCGTTACCGGCGGTGACCGTACCGTCCTTCTTGAATACGGTTTTCATGCCGGCCAGTTGCTCAAGGCTGACCTCGCCGCGCACGTGTTCATCGATGCTGAACTGCTGTGGCCCTTTGCGCCCAGGGACTTCGACCGTAACGATCTGCCCGGCGAAGCGGCCCTCGGCAATGGCGCGGGCTGCGCGGCGCTGGCTGGTCAGGGCCAGTTCGTCCTGCATTTGGCGGCTGATGCCCAGTTTGGCCGCGACGTTTTCGGCGGTGATGCCCATATGGAAGTGTTCAAAGGGGTCATGCAGGACGCCGACCATATAGTCGATACCCTGCAGGTCGCCCATGCGCGCGCCCCAACGGGCCTGTGGCAGCAGGTAAGGGCCACGGCTCATGGATTCGGCGCCGGTGGCCAGTGCGACTTCGGCATCGCCCAGCATCAGGCTTTGTGCGGCGGAGACGATTGCCTGCAGGCCCGAACCGCACAGGCGGTTGACGTTGAAGGCCGGGGTTTCCTTTGGAATGCCGGCATTCATCGCCGCCACGCGGCCCAGGTAGGCGTCGCGCGCTTCGGTTGGAATCACGGTGCCCATGACCACATGGCCGATCTGGGCCGGGTCGATGCCGGCGCGCTCGATGCCGGCGCGGCAGACTTGAGTGGCCAGATCCGCCAGCGGCAGGTCCTTCAGCGAGCCGCCAAATGTACCAATGGCCGAGCGTACGGCGCTGACTACATAGATTTCGTGGTTGTTCATCGTCGACTCCAGAGTGCGAAAGCGTGGCGTGGCAGTGTTCGGCTCTGCGAGAATGCCGGGCACCAGCTTCAGGATGCAGACGAGTCTAGGCAAAGGGACGCTGTCGTCCTATGCCATAACTGTCCAGACGAGCTGGCATTTTTTGCCATACCAGTGCGTGTTACAGCGGAACCAGCCATGCGGGAAAACGATTCGGTCGCGGTGTATTTTGTTCATGTCATGCTTCATGGCTTGCGTGATCAGCCTGCGCGCGCGGCTGCGCTGCTGGAGCAGGCCGGCATCGCTGTTGAGCTGCTTGACGAGCCGGGCGCCCGGGTGCCGGCGAAGGCCTTCGCCCGGCTCTGGCTTATCCTGATTCACGAACTGGATGACGAGTTCTTCCACCTCGACAGCCACGGCATGCCATTGGGCAGTTTTGCCTTGATCTGCCGTGGCCTGATCCAGGAGCCCAACCTGGAAAAAGCCTTGCGCCAGTGTTTGAGTTACTTTGCGCTGTTCCTGCGTGATCTGAAGGGGGTATTGACCCTCAAGGGGCAGCGCGCGGTGATCCGCCTGGAGTCGACGATGGCCGATGCACAAACCCGGGTCTATGCCGAGGAAACCTTCCTGGTGCTGGTGATCAGCCTGTTGTGCTGGCTGAGTGGACGGCGCATCGGCATCGACCGCACGGAGCTGGCCGACTCCCGTGCCCCGCTGGATGATGACGCGCTGCTGTGGGGGCCGAACCTGCAGTTGGGGGCTGGGCATACCGAAATCGAGTTTGCTGCCGATTACCTGCGCCTGCCGGTGGTTCAGGACCTGGGGGCACTGAAGACCTTCCTGCACAGTGCGCCGCAGTGGCTGGTGATTCGCTACCGTAATCAGAATGGCCTGGCAGCAAGGGTTTATCGGCATTTGCGTGCACGGCAGTACGGGCAATGGCCGACATTGTTGGCCATGGCCGAGGGGGAAGGCTTGAGCCCCAGCAGTTTTCGTCGGCAGTTGGAGCGTGAGGGCTGTTCGTTCCAGCAGATCAAGGACGAAGTGCGCCGGGCGATGGCGTTCGAGTGCCTGCGTGGCAGCGAACTGAGTGTTGCGGAAATTGCCGAGCAGACGGGTTTTCAGGAGCCCAGTGCCTTTCACCGGGCCTTCAAGAAATGGACGGGTGAGAGCCCTGGAAGCTATCGGTTGCGGTTGGCCACGACGCGCTGAGCGCAGCAGGGCCAACCGCAAGCACTCAACGCAGGTCGCCGACCATCGGCGCTAGCGTATCCAGCACCGCACTGGCCAGCGCTTTGGAGCGCTGCCCAGACCAGCCGGTAATGGCATTGGGTGCGTCGTCGTGGTCTTTGAACGGCATTTCGAGGGTCAGTGCCAGGCAGCCATAGGCCTGCGCAACGCTGTTACAGGCCAGGGTCAGGTTCGCCTGCCCAGGTTTGTCGCGCGGGTAGCCATGCACTTGCTGGAAGTCCGCGGTCAGGCGGCACAAGCGCTCACGGAACGCGCTTTCCAGTTGTTCGATACGGGGTGTGTAGCCTGGTGTACCTTCGCTGCCTGCGGTGAAGACGTGGGGGATTTCTTCATCGCCGTGAATGTCGAGGAACAGGTCGACACCCTGCAGTTTCATTTGTTGCTGTGCAAAGAACACTTCCGGACTGTGTTCGACACTGGCGTCCTGCCAGGCGCGGTTGAGGTCCTTGCCCTGAGCATTGGTGCGCAGGTGCCCGTGGAAGGCACCATCGGGGTTCATGTTCGGGATCAGGTACAGGTCGGCCACCTTCAGCAGCGCCTGAACCGTTGGATCGTTGGCCTGCAGGCGATCAATCACGCCCTCCATGAACCACTCTGCCATGTGCTCGCCGGGATGCTGCTGGGCGATGATCCACAGCTTGCGTTTGCCTGCTGCGCCGTTGCCTGCGCGCAGTAGCGGGATGTCGCGCCCTTCGACGCTGCGCCCTGTGGCCAGCAGTTCCACGCCAGGCAGGCTGATCGCCCGTTCAATCAGTTGGTTGTGGCGGGCGCGGGAGTAGGGTTCAAAGTAGGCAAACCAGGCCTCTTGTTCGCCGGCCTCAAGCTGGAAGTGCAGCGCCTGGCCGTCGAACTGGGTCGGTACCCGAAACCAGTGTTGCTGATCATAAGAGGCAACCGCCTGATAGCCGTCCCATGCCTGGTTATAGGAGGATTGCCCAGCGTTCTCCAGGGTGAAGCGGTGTGTGTGCCCTGGGGTCAGCCCGCTGGCCTTGAAGTGAAACCACTGGAAATGATCGCTGCGGGTATCGGGACGGATCGCCAGGCGCACCTGAGAGGGCTCTCTGGCATCGCGAACCACGATGTTACCGGAATCGAAATCGCAAGTGATGTGCAGGGGGGACAGCGTCACGCTCATTACCAGGCTCCTTCAGCGTTGTTGTGCCCTTTACTCTACACCCCTGCGTCAGGCGCAGAAACCGAGTGTCAGCAGCGTACCGAGCAGTACGGCAATGGCGACCGAGCAACCACCCAGGGACAGTACCGGACGAACCCGACGGTAGCCGCGGCCATCGCCCAGTACCTGCGCGGGTGCGAGCAGGCTGCGCCAGCGCAGCTCAGTGGCATGGAAGGCGGTCAGGTGGGCGGGTGCGCTGTCCAGCCAGCGGCGAAAGTCGATACGTTCGCTGGCGGTAATCTGCGGGTTTTGCAGGCGCACATACCAGTACCCGGCCTCACGGGCTAGCGGGTCAGTGGCGGGTTGCACGCTTTGCAGCACCTGGTTCATGTACCGCTCCACCGTGCTTGGAGGGACGGCCAGGTGTTCGGCGATCATGGCAAACGACCATTGATCGAGGCGACTGAGCAGGAACACCTGTTGAGCGCGGCGCGGGAGTTTTTTCAGGCGCTGCAGCAGTGCCTGATCACCAGGGGCGGCGAGGGCAGGGGATTCAAGGGGCAGCAACAGAGGGGTCATGGTAGCGGGCTCCTTGCAAGAAAACGGGTGGGGCATGGTGCTTGAATGCGACCATTCGGACGGGACAAAACGCAAAAAAAAGACCCGGCAAAAAGCCGGGTCAAAAACCGTGATTAGCCTGATGAGGAGATAACCTGAGAGTCCGACCTATGAGCTTTCAGTTTATCCAACCAGTCTCGCGACCAGTTGCTGCCAATAATAATCGTTATCATTTACAGGTCAAGTGAATTTTCTGTCATGGCAGAAAATAGGTTTCTCGGTGTGTCTGTTTTCCCGCGTGATGACCCATTCGGGCCATTACTGACCCGCCGGGTCAGGTGCTTTCGATTCCTGGCGGCAAGCCAGTTCGCTCGCCCAGGCTGTGCTCCACCAGAGCCAATGCCATGTTGATGATGTGCACCACTGACAGCGCCATGTCGCGCCGTGTCCCTTTGAGGTCGTCTGCCATTTCATAGGTGGTTGCCGACGCACAGCGCAGCAGGCTGCAGGCGTGTTCGCTGGCTTTCAGGCGGCCAAGATCGGGGCGCGGGACAAAAAACGGTGCCTCCATTTCTGCGGCGCGCTGTGGGGGGTTGAGGTAGTAGTCCAATGCACGTCGGGCGGCGTCGCTGCTGCTCAGCGATTCGCTGTCCAGTTTGGCATCCAGTGCATCCGGTGAATGTGAGCTCATGGGGGCTGCCTGTGGCGATTGTGGGTGGGTGTATTAACGATAAGTACGATATGTATTTATTTCGACGTTTTAAATACTACAATTTGTGTATTGAGAGCTTCGGGGCAGTCCGTATCGTGCCAGCAATGGATAAATGGATTGCCCTGGTCAGGGCCAGAATGTGTGAGCTGAAGATCACGCAGGAAAAGTTGGGTGAGCGCATTGGGGTGACCCAAGGCGCCGTCGGGCATTGGTTGCGCAACGAGCGCCGGCCAAAACTGGAGACGATGAACCAGATTCTGGTGGTGCTCGGATTGCCGCCGATGGAGTTCGCGCTGGTTACCGAACTCGCCGAATCCTCCGGTTCCTATGGTGACGATCAGAATTCGGCTACAGATGCCGAAGGACGTATCCCACAGCACAATCTGTATTTTCGCTACCCGGTCACGCACTGGGAAAACCTCGGG
This sequence comes from Pseudomonas sp. TE3910, assembly GCF_056279025.1. Lineage (NCBI taxonomy): Bacteria > Pseudomonadati > Pseudomonadota > Gammaproteobacteria > Pseudomonadales > Pseudomonadaceae > Pseudomonas > Pseudomonas sp. TE3910. The sequence goes on along the minus strand of NZ_JBWBQN010000001.1, from coordinate 1,267,892 downwards.
GCGCAAGACCCTGAGCCACGTTTTGAAGCCACCGATTATTACGCCCAGGGTTCGGCGTTCTGGCTGGAAGTGCAGGGTGATGCGATGACGGCGCCGGTGGGCTTGAGTGTGCCCGCCGGGATGCTGATTCTGGTGGATGCGGGGCTATCGGCACTGCCCGGCAAACTGGTGATTGCCCGCTTGCCCACGAGTGCGACGCCGGTCTTCCGGCAGTTGATCGAGGAAGGCGGGCAGCGTTATCTGCGCCCGCTCAACCCGACCTATCCCAAGGTTGTATGCGATGACGCGTGTGAAATGATCGGTGTGGTGGTGCAGGCCACGATGAAGTTCTGATCGGCACCCTTCGCTCGGCGCCAGCAGCCGGTCTCCCAGGCTACTGGCGTCGCAGGTGGTATTACGCGTCGCTGCCTTCCAGCTCGACCAGTACGCTGCCCTCGCTGACCATGTCGCCTTCCTGGCAGAACAAGGCTTTCACCGTACCGTTTTGCGGTGCACGGATGCTGTGTTCCATCTTCATGGCTTCCAGCACCACCAGTGGCGTACCGGCTTCGACAACCTGGCCGACTTCCACCATGACCCGCACAATGCTGCCGTTCATGGGCGCGCCCAAGCCGCCTTGATGGCTGTGGCTGGCATCGGCTTCGGCAATCGGGTCGAGCTGAGTGATTGCCTGCAGTTCGCCATTCCAGTGCAGATACAGCGTATTGCCACGGCGGATCGCCAGGTGCTGGCGACGCAAGCCGTTGTGCTCATGGACCAACTGCTCACCGCGCAGCGTCAGGGTTGAGGGCGCGCTGTGGTCAAGGCTGACGGCCTGTTCTTCGGTATTGCAGCGCAGGTGCAGGCTGATATGCGCTGGCACGCCCAGGCGCAAGCCGCTGTGGGTGGCCCATGGCGAATGCCGGTCGTCATCGCGTTGTACCAGCGGTTCACTCTGGATAAAGGCTTCGGCAGCCGCTTGCCAGAACTCGGCAGGTAGCGTGTCGGCTTCAGGCAACAGTTGCGCCTGATAGCGTGGAATGAACCCGGTATCCAGTTCGGCGTCGGCAAACGCCGGGTGCGCGAGAATGCGCCGCAGGAAGGCAATGTTGGTTTTCAGGCCACCGATGGCGAACTCATCGAGCATCGCCAGCAGGCGCAGGCGTGCCTGCTCACGGTTTTCGCCCCAGGCAATCAGCTTGCCGAGCATTGGGTCGTAGTAGGGCGAAATGCTGTCGCCTTCGCTGACACCGCTGTCGACCCGACGCCCAGCACCGGGAGCCGACTCGCGGTACAGCGTCAGCGTCCCAGTCGCTGGGAGGAAATCGTTGGCCGGATCCTCGGCGTACAAGCGCACTTCGATGGCGTGACCGTTGAGCGGTACCTGTGCCTGGGTGATCGGCAACGGCTCACGGCAGGCAACACGGATCTGCCAGGCGACCAGGTCGAGGCCGGTAATGGCTTCGGTGACCGGGTGTTCGACCTGCAGGCGGGTGTTCATCTCCATGAAGAAGAATTCGCCCCGGGCGTCGAGCAGGAACTCTACGGTACCGGCCCCCACATAACCGATGGCTTGAGCCGCGCGCACAGCGGCTTCACCCATCGCCTGACGTTGTTGCACACTCAAACCGGGCGCTGGCGCTTCCTCGACGACCTTCTGGTGGCGCCGCTGAATGGAGCAGTCACGCTCGTTCAGGTACAGGCAGTTGCCGTGTTGGTCGGCAAACACCTGGATTTCCACGTGGCGGGGCTTGAGCACGTATTTTTCCACCAGCATGCGGGCATCGCCGAACGACGACAGCGCCTCACGCTGGGCCGACGCCAGGGCTTCGCCCAACTGGCTTTCCTGTTCGACCACTTTCATGCCTTTGCCGCCACCACCGGCTGTCGCCTTGAGCAGTACCGGGTAACCGATCTTTTCGGCGGCCGCGCGGAAGGTTTCCAGGTCCTGGGCTTCACCGTGATAGCCCGGTACCAGTGGCACACCGGCGGTTTCCATCAGGGCTTTGGCCGCCGACTTGCTGCCCATGGCCTCGATGGCCGAAGCCGGTGGGCCGAGGAATATCAGGCCGGCCTCTTCGATGGCGCGGGCAAAGCCGGCGTTTTCCGAAAGGAAGCCGTAGCCGGGGTGAATGGCCTGGGCACCGCTGGCCTTGGCCGCAGCAATCAACTTCGCGACATCCAGGTAGCTTTCAGCGGCTTTTGCTCCGCCCAGGTCAACGCGGATATCGGCTTCGCGGCTATGCCGGGCCTCGCGGTCCACAGCACTGTGAACGGCCACGGTGGTCAGGCCAAGGGCTTTGGCGGTGCGCATGACGCGGCAGGCAATTTCGCCACGGTTGGCAACCAGCAGGGTGGTCAGCGTGGGACGGCTCATGGGCGCGGTTCCTTCTTGTTGGGTTCGACGTGCCAGTTCGGCGTGCGTTTTTCCAGAAAGGCGCGCAGGCCTTCCTGGCCTTCGGCGCTGACCCGGATTCGGGCTATGGCGGTTTCGCAATAGCGGCGCAGGGCAGGGGTGAGCTCGCCATGGCCGACTTCACGCAATAGCTCTTTGCTGGTGCGCATCGCCTGCGGGCTGTTCTGCAGCAGATTGGTGACCCATAGCTCGACCTGCTGTTCCAGTTCGGCCAAGGGGTAGGCTTCGGCCAGCAAACCCAGGTCACGGGCACGCAGGCCGCTGAAACGCTCGGCGGTCAGTGCATAGCGGCGTGCGGCACGCTCCCCCATGGCTTGAACCACGAACGGGCTGATCACCGCAGGGGCGAGGCCGATACGTACTTCCGACAGGCACAGTTGGGCATCTTCGCTGCCAATGGCCATGTCGCAGCAACTGATCAACCCCAGCGCGCCCCCGAAGGCGGCGCCTTGCACCACTGCCAGGGTCGGTAGCTTGAGCTTGGCCAGGTTGTACATCAGCTCGGCCAGTTCGCGAGCATCGTCCAGGTTGGTGTTGTAGTCCAGTTGTGCCGATTGTTGCATCCAGGCCAGGTCTGCCCCGGCGCTGAAGTGCCGTCCGCGTCCGCGCAGCAGCAAGAAGCGCAGGCTGGCATCGTTGCCGACGGCGTCGATGGCCAGGATCAACTCGCGGATCATCTGCGCGTTGAAGGCGTTGTTCTTGTCCTCGCGACTCAGCCACAGTGTGGCGAAACCGCGTGGGTCCTTGATCAGTTCGAGGGTCGTGAAGTCGCTCATCGGTCACATCCGGAAAATGCCGAAACGGCTTTGCTCGATCGGTGCGTTGAGTGCCGCCGACAAGGCCAGGCCCAAGACATCGCGGGTCTGTGCCGGGTCAATGACGCCGTCGTCCCAGAGCCGGGCACTGGAGTAGTAGGGATGGCCCTGGTGCTCGTACTGGTCAAGGATTGGTTGCTTGAGCCGCGCTTCGTCATCGGCGCTGAATGGCTGGCCGCTGCGTTCGCTCTGCTCGCGCTTGACCTGGGCCAGTACCCCGGCCGCCTGTTCGGCACCCATCACGCCGATTCGGGCGTTCGGCCACATCCACAGGAAACGTGGGTCGTAGGCCCGGCCGCACATCCCGTAGTTGCCCGCACCGAAGCTGCCGCCGATGATCACGGTGAACTTCGGTACCTGGGCGCAGGCCACGGCGGTGACCAGCTTGGCGCCGTGCTTGGCGATGCCGCCGGCTTCGTACTTCTGGCCGACCATGAAGCCGGTGATGTTCTGCAGGAACAGCAACGGAATGCCACGTTGGCACGCCAGTTCGATGAAGTGCGCACCTTTTTGCGCCGCTTCGGCAAACAGGATGCCGTTGTTGGCCAGGATCGCAATCGGGTAGCCGTGCAGGTGGGCGAAGCCGCACACCAGGGTGGTACCAAACAGTGCCTTGAACTCATCAAACACCGAGCCGTCGACCAGGCGGGCGATCACTTCACGCACATCGAACGGCTGTTTGGCATCGGCCGGAACCACGCCATAGAGTTCCTCAGCGTCATACAGCGGCGCGATTGGCATGCGCTGCTGCAAGGTGCCGAGTTTGTGCCAGTTCAGGTTGGCCACGCAGCGCCGGGCAATCGCCAGGGCGTGTTCGTCGTTGTCAGCGTAGTGGTCGGCGACGCCACTGGTCTTGCAGTGTACGTCGGCACCGCCGAGGTCTTCGGCGCTTACCACTTCGCCGGTGGCCGCTTTCACCAACGGTGGGCCGGCAAGGAAGATGGTCGCTTGCTGGCGAACCATGATGGCTTCATCGGCCATGGCCGGCACATAGGCGCCGCCAGCGGTGCAGGAGCCCATCACCACCGCGATCTGTGGAATGCCGATGGCGCTCATGTTGGCCTGGTTGAAGAAGATCCGCCCGAAATGTTCGCGGTCGGGGAATACTTCGTCCTGACGCGGCAGGTTGGCTCCGCCTGAGTCCACCAGGTAAATGCAGGGCAGACGGTTCTGCAGGGCAATCGCCTGGGCGCGCAGATGTTTTTTCACCGTCAATGGGTAGTAGGAGCCGCCTTTGACCGTGGCATCGTTGGCCACGATCATGCATTCGACGCCTTCGATACGGCCGATGCCAGCGATTACCCCGGCCGCCGGAACGTCCTCGCCATACACCGCATGGGCGGCCAGTTGGCCGATTTCGAGAAACGGTGAGCCGGGGTCAAGCAGCCGGTCGATGCGCTCGCGCGGCAGCAGTTTGCCACGAGAGGTATGCCGCTCCTGTGCCTTGGCGCCGCCGCCCTGGTGAACCTGGGCGAGCAGGGTGCGCAAGGCCTGAACCTGTTCGAGCATGGCCGCGCTGTTGTGGGCGAACTCCGCCGAGCGCGGGTTGATCTGGGAGTGCAGGATAGCCATGGGCGCCTTTTCCTTATCGCAGCTCAGCGGGATTCGTTGAACAGTTCGCGACCGATCAGCATCCGGCGAATCTCGCTGGTGCCGGCACCGATCTCGTACAGCTTCGCGTCGCGCAACAGGCGGCCGGCAGGGAATTCATTGATGTAGCCATTGCCGCCGAGAATCTGGATGGCGTCCAGGGCCATCTGTGTGGCGCGTTCGGCGCTGTACAGGATCACCCCGGCAGCGTCCTTGCGGGTCGTCTCGCGGCGGTCGCAGGCCTGGGCCACGGCATACAGGTAGGCACGGCTGGCGTTGAGCTGGGTGTACATGTCAGCCACTTTGCCCTGGATCAGCTGGAACTCGCCGATGCTCTGGCCGAACTGCTTGCGGTCATGGATGTACGGCACGACGATGTCCATGCAGGCTTGCATGATCCCGGTCGGGCCGCCGGACAGTACCACGCGCTCGTAGTCCAGGCCGCTCATCAGCACTTTGACGCCACCGTTGAGGCTGCCGAGGATGTTTTCTTCCGGCACCTCGACGTCGTCGAAGAACAGCTCGCAGGTGTTGGAGCCGCGCATGCCCAGCTTGTCGAACTTGTTGCTGCGGGTGAAGCCTTTCCAGTCACGCTCGACAATAAAGGCGGTGATGCCGTGCGCCCCTTTCTCCAGATCGGTCTTCGCGTAGATCACGTAGGTGTTGGCGTCCGGGCCGTTGGTGATCCAGGTCTTGCTGCCATTGAGTACATAGTGGTCGCCGCGCTTGTCAGCGCGCAGCTTCATCGAGACCACGTCGGAACCGGCGTTGGGTTCGCTCATGGCCAGTGCGCCGATGTGTTCGCCGCTGATCAGTTTCGGCAGGTACTTGGTTTTCTGGTCGTGGGTGCCGTTACGGTTGATCTGGTTCACGCACAGGTTGGAGTGCGCACCGTAGGAGAGGGCGACCGAGGCCGAGCCACGGCTGATTTCTTCCATGCTTACCACGTGGGCCAGGTAGCCCAGGCCAGCACCGCCATATTCTTCCGGTACGGTGATGCCGAGCAGGCCCATGTCACCGAACTTGCGCCACATATCGACGGGGAACAGGTTGTCGTGGTCGATTTGCGCGGCGCGTGGCGCCAGTTCCGCCGCAACGAAGGCCTGGACCTGGTCGCGGAGCATGTCGATGGTTTCGCCAAGGGCAAAGTTCAGGGTCGGATAACGCATGCTGGCACCTTTAATGGTTGTTCTTGGGAGGTGTGTTCTATGAGGTCCGTGTCGCAGGCTTTCAGCGACTGGCCAGTACCGTGGCCGTTCATTTCTAACCTTTACGTTAACGTAAACCTGCCGCTGTTAACTGTCAATCGCACCATGACCTTTACGTTAACGTAAATTTGCGCCAGAGTAAGAGCCGCTTGAATCCGCTCCCAGAACAAACACAAAAAGGGACCGCCATGAATCAACCGAGCTACACCCAGGGCCGCCAGGACAAACCCTTGCTGGCCAAGACCATCGGCCAGGCTTTCGATCACACGGCCTCACGCTTTGCTGATCGTGAGGCCCTGGTGGTGCGTCACCAGCAGATACGTTACACCTGGCAGCAACTGGCTGACAGTGTCGACCAGCATGCCAAAGCGTTTATGGCGCTGGGCATGAAAACCGGTGATCGACTGGGTATCTGGGCGCCGAACTGCGCTCAATGGTGCATTGCCCAGTTCGCCAGTGCCAAGGTCGGTGTGATCCTGGTCAACATCAACCCGGCCTACCGCACCAGTGAGCTGGAGTATGTACTCAGGCAGTCAGGCTGCCAGTGGCTGATCTGTGCCGATGCGTTCAAAACCTCGAACTACCATGAGATGCTCGGCGAGCTGTTGCCTGACCTGGCACATCAGGCACCTGGTCAGTTGAACAGTGAGCGTCTGCCGGATCTGCACGGCGTGATCAGCCTTGCGGCACAACCGCCGGGCGGTTTTCTCGCCTGGGGTAATCTGGCTGCGTTGGCCGAGGGTGTCAGTGAGCAGGAGTACCTGGCCCGTCAGCACAGCCTGCAGTTCGATCAGCCGGTGAACATCCAGTACACCTCCGGCACCACCGGCTTCCCGAAAGGCGCGACGCTGAGCCATTACAACATCCTCAACAATGGCTACATGGTGGGTGAAAGCCTGGGGCTTACCGAGCACGACCGTATGGTGATCCCGGTGCCGCTGTACCATTGCTTCGGCATGGTCATGGGTAACCTGGGCTGCGTCACCCATGGCAGCACCATGATTTACCCCAACGATGCCTTCGACCCATTGCTGACCCTGAGTACGGTCAGTGAAGAGCGGGCCACGGCGTTGTATGGCGTACCGACCATGTTCATTGCCTTGCTCGATCACCCGCAACGTGGTGAGTTCGATCTCTCCAGCCTGCGCACGGGGATCATGGCTGGTGCGACCTGTCCGATTGAAGTGATGCGCCGGGTCATCAATGAGATGCACATGAGTGAAGTGCAGATCGCCTATGGCATGACCGAGACCAGCCCGGTGTCGTTGCAGACCGGGCCGGACGATGAGCTGGAGCTGCGGGTGACCACGGTAGGGCGCACCCAGCCGCAACTGGAAAGCAAGATCATCGATGAGCACGGCTGCGTCGTTCCGCGTGGGCAGATTGGTGAACTCTGTACCCGGGGCTACAGCGTCATGCTCGGTTACTGGGGCAACCCGTCGGCAACCAGTGATGCCATCGACCCGGCAGGCTGGATGCATACCGGTGACCTGGCGACGATGGATGAGCGGGGGTATGTGTGCATAGCCGGGCGCAACAAGGACATGATCATCCGCGGCGGGGAGAACATCTACCCACGCGAACTGGAAGAGTTCTTCTTCACCCATCCCGCGGTGGCCGATGTGCAGGTCATTGGCATTCCGGACGACCGCTATGGCGAGGAAATCGTGGCCTGGATCAAGTTCCACCCGGGCCACAGCGCCAGCGATGTCGAGCTGCAGCAGTGGTGCAAGAGCCGTATTGCGCACTTCAAGACACCGCGTTACTTCCGCTTTGTCGACGAGTTCCCGATGACCGTTACCGGGAAAGTGCAGAAGTTCCGCATGCGCGAAATCAGTATCGAGGAGCTGCGCACGCGTCAGGGCAACAACGGGTAAATCAACGTCGATCAGCAGACGCCACCAAGGAGCGATGCAATGTCGCCTCCCGGTGGCGTTTTGCTTGCCATACACTATATAAAATAATAGATTGTTATTGTCTTAATTGAATAGCCCGCCTGACATGAATAGCCACGTGCAGCCCCTCGATATCCAGCAACTGCATGCCAATGCCGACCAGGCCAGTCAGTTGCTCAAGGCCCTGGCCAACCCGGATCGTCTGCTGTTGCTGTGCCAACTGACCGAGGGCGAGCGCAATGTCAGTGAATTGGAGGCACTGCTGGGCATTCAACAGCCGACGCTGTCGCAACAGCTCGCGGTGTTGCGTCGCGAGGGCTTGGTTGCCACCCGCCGTGAAGGCAAGCAGATCTATTACCGGATCAGCAGCCCGGCGGCGCTGGCGGTGATCAATACGCTGTATCAACTGTTCTGTGCAGGAGAGTCTTCGTGAACATCGACTGGTTACATTTCACACCAGGCTCATCCCTGGCCGGTGGCGCGCTGATTGGCCTGGCGGCCAGCCTGTTCGTGCTTGCCAACGGGCGGATTGCCGGTATCAGCGGCCTGCTGGGTAGCGTGTTGCAGCGCGACGGCGAGGGGCGTGGCGAAAAGGCGCTGTTCTTGTTGGGGCTGCTGGTCGCGCCATTGGTCTGGGGGCTTTTTGCTGCGCTGCCAAGCCTTGAGTTCCAGAACGGGGTGCTTGGTCTGGTCAGCGCCGGTTTGCTGGTTGGTATCGGTACACGTTATGGCGCCGGGTGCACCAGTGGCCATGGGGTGTGTGGCATCTCACGGTTGTCTGGGCGCTCGCTGGTGGCAACCTTGTGTTTCATGGCCAGTGGTTTTGCCACGGTGTTTGTCCTGCGTCATCTATGGGGAGGTTGAGCATGAACAAGCTGACAGCGTTTCTTGCAGGGCTGTTGTTCGGTATCGGGCTCCTGCTGGCGGGGATGGCCAACCCAGGCAAAGTACTGGCGTTTCTCGACCTGGGCGGTGCCTGGGACCCCTCGCTGGCACTGGTGATGGTGGGAGCGATAGCTGTGGCCTTTGTGCCTATGAGCGTGGCCCGCAAGCGCTCGACGTCGTTACTGGGCCTGCCCATGCAACTGCCGGTCAAGCGTGAGCTGGATCGTCGCTTGATCGTCGGTGGTCTGGTGTTCGGTATAGGCTGGGGAATTGCCGGTATCTGTCCGGGGCCGGCAGTTGCGGTGTTATTGACCGGGCATTGGCAAAGCATTGTCTTCGTGTTGGCCATGCTGGCCGGCATGTTGCTGTTCGCGGCGCTGGAGCGTCGGCGCACGCATTGATCGGGAGATCACCATGAACGCAAATGTTGGAACCATCGACGGTAGCCTGCGTGTTATCGCTGGCCTGATCCTCATCGGCCTGAGCCTGGCCGGGGTGATCGGCGTTTGGGGCTGGATCGGCGTAGTGCCGGTATTGACCGGTATTTTCCGCTTTTGCCCGGCGTACGCATTGTTGGGTATCAATACCTGCAAGCGCGGTTAACGCCAGTGCGCATATCAAGCGCGCACGCTGCGTTCAGTCGTCTATGCTGCTGCCAGGGTGTTGGCTGGTGCAGGGGCTCATGACGCCGACCGCCCAAGCGGTTGGCCGTGTCCTTGCATGGTCTGCATGGGCTTATCAGTACCTGGGAGAGCAGTAGATGAGCGTGCACAAGCGGGAGCAGGGGCGGCTTGACCAACGGGATATCGAGGCGCTGGTAAAGGCCGAGCATGCCGATCCGTTTGCAGTCCTGGGGCCGCACCTTGATGGTGCCGGCGCTCAGTGGGTCACGGTCTACCTGCCCAAGGCATTGACGGTACAGGTATTGGCCCGTGACCGTGATGAGGTGCTCGCCGACCTGGTGCAGGGTGACGTAGAGGGACTGTTTACCGGGCGTATCGGTACGGCACAGGCTTATCGCTTGAAGATCGGTTGGGAGGGTGACGAGCAAATCACCGAAGACCCCTACAGCTTTGGCCCGCTACTGGGTGATACGGACCTTTACCTGTTCGCCGAAGGCAATCACCGCGACCTGTCCTCGCGTTTCGGTGCGCAGCCGATGCAGGTGGACGGTGTTGATGGCGTGTGTTTCTCGGTGTGGGCGCCCAATGCCCGGCGGGTCTCTGTCGTGGGTGATTTCAACAACTGGGACGGACGTCGGCATCCGATGCGCTTGCGCCATTCCAGCGGGGTCTGGGAAGTGTTCGTGCCTCGGTTGTATCCCGGCGAGGCATACAAGTACGAAATTCTCGGCCATGAAGGGATCCTGCCGCTTAGGGCCGACCCCTTGGCCCGGGCCACGGAGCTGCCACCGAGCACGGCGTCGAAGGTGGCTGGGCACCTGCAGCATGACTGGCAGGATCACTACTGGATGCAGAATCGCAGTGCTCGCCAGGCCACCGATGCGCCATTGTCAATTTATGAACTGCATGCGGGTTCCTGGCAGTGCGAGCTGGACGATGAGGGTGAGGTTGCAAGGTTTTACAACTGGCGAGAGCTGGCCGAGCGCCTGATCCCCTACATCCAGAGCCTGGACTTTACCCATATTGAACTGATGCCGATCATGGAACATCCGTTCGGCGGCTCTTGGGGGTATCAGCCGTTGTCGCTGTTCGCGCCCACGGCACGCTACGGTTCGGCCGAGGATTTCGCTGCCTTTATCGACGCCTGCCATCAGGCCGACATCGGTGTGATTCTCGATTGGGTACCGGCACACTTCCCGACCGACACCCACGGCCTGGCACGTTTTGATGGCACGGCACTGTATGAGTATGACAACCCGCTGGAGGGCTTTCATCAGGACTGGGATACGCTGATCTACAACCTTGGCCGTACCGAAGTTCATGGGTTCATGCTGGCTTCGGCACTGCACTGGCTCAAGCACTTCCACATTGATGGGTTACGGGTCGATGCGGTGGCCTCGATGTTGTATCGCGATTATTCGCGTAACGAAGGTGAGTGGATACCCAACCGTCACGGTGGTCGTGAGAACCTTGAGGCCATCGACTTCCTGAAGCATTTGAACGCGGTGGTTGCCGAGGAAGTGCCGGGTGCGCTGATGATCGCTGAAGAGTCGACGGCCTGGCCCGGTGTCAGCCAGCCGACTCAGCAGGGCGGGCTGGGCTTTTCCTACAAGTGGAACATGGGCTGGATGCACGACACCCTGCACTATATCCAGAACGATCCGGTGCACCGCGTGCACCACCACAACGAGATGAGTTTCGGCCTGATCTATGCCTACTCCGAGCATTTCATCCTGCCGATTTCCCATGACGAAGTGGTGCATGGCAAGCACTCTCTGATTGACAAGATGCCGGGCGACCGTTGGCAGAAATTTGCCAATCTTCGTGCGTACCTGACCTTCATGTGGGCGCATCCTGGCAAGAAGCTGCTGTTCATGGGCTGCGAATTCGGTCAGTGGCGTGAGTGGAACCACGACAGTGAGCTGGACTGGTACCTGCTCAAGTACTCCGAGCATCTGGGCGTTCAGCGTCTGGTGGGGGACCTCAATCGGTTGTACCGCGAGGAGCGCGCGTTACATGAGCAGGACTGCCTGCCAGGCGGCTTTCAATGGCTGATCGGTGACGATGCACACAACAGTGTCTACGCTTGGCTGCGCTGGAGCGCGAAAGGTGAGCCGTTGTTGGTGGTCGCCAATTTCACCCCTGTGCCGCGTGAGGGCTACCGCATCGGTGTACCCTGCGGTGAGCACTGGCGTGAGGTGCTCAACAGCGATGCCGAATGCTATGCCGGGTCCAATTACGGCAATGGTGGCAGCGTGGCCAGTGAGCCGATTGCCAGCCATGGGCAAGCGCGGTCACTGGCACTGAACCTGCCACCGCTGGCGGTGTTGATCCTGCGTCCGGCATAGCCGCCTGCCGCCTGCTGGGGCTGGTATGCCGAGCCCCATGCAGGAACCGGCGTTGCCGACGATGGGGCCACGCCACTACCAGCGCACCCGTATACCCAGATTGCCAATCAAGCCATTCAGGGCGTTATCGTCGACAACGCTGCTGTAGTCGGCACTGACGAACAGGCTCACCTTGGGTGTCATCCGCGCGACCAGGCCCATCCCCAGTTCAATCGTGGCAGAGCTGCGGCTACTGCTGACTTTGTCTACCTTGTCGAGGCTAAGGGTGTCGGCGTTGGAGAAGTCATACCAGACGTTGGTGCGCACGTAGGGCTCGATCGGCATGCCGCGCACTTCATAGCGTCCAGACAAGCGCGCGCCGACGCGTCCGCTCCAGTTCGGCAGGCTGTCGTGGCTTTGCAGCATTTCGGCCTGGTTAGGGTTCCCGGGGTAGTACTGTTGGTTGATCAATTGTGCCTGTGGTTCGATCACCCAGTTGTCACCCAGACCAATGGGGTAGCCACCCTCTACCGAGAGGGTTAGCGCATGGCCTGTACCGTCCAGGCGAGTACCGCTTTCGTTGCGGCCGCTGGCATCGAAGCGGGTGCCCATGGCGACAGCATCCACATGCCAGCCTTGGTCATGGGTCATGCTCCAATAGACGCCCAGGCTTTCACCTTCCAGCTTGACCGCATTCTTCGGTTCGCTGCCGCGTGGGCGCATACCATCAAAGCGGCTTTGCAAGTTGCTGTGACCGACGAAGAAACCAGCGCGGTGAGTATTGCCATCACTGGTTTCACGGACGAACAGGTCGGGGCTGATCTGCAGGTTCTGGTTCGGAGCGTCAAGGTTGTACGGTGCAGTGCCTGCAGGCTTGCCAGGGGATGGAAGGAACTGCGCCCATTGGCTGGCAATGCTGTCCTGCGGAACCTGTATTGCGCGCTCAGCCTGGCGTCCAGAGAAGCCGTTCAGGCTGCTCAGGCTCAACCCCGCAACGCTGACCGGTTGCAGCGACACAACCGGCAGGTCCGCCGATTGTGCGTAGAACGAATCGTTATCCTCTAGGCTCACTGCATGGGTTTCCACAGGGGTTGCGATTAGCAGCGACGTGGAAACCGCGTAGAAAACATACTCAAAGCCCGAAGGACTCGATGTTTTTTTCATGGCGGATCTCCTCTGTTGTAACAGCCAATGGCCTGGCTGAATGTCACGGGCTGTACGACAAAATCAGAGGGCGACACGCGCCAGCAAACCGGCCCCAGGCTTGCGCGAAAAGACGCGAGCTAGAGGCCCGGAATGAGTATTTTTGTATGGTTTCACTCCCTGAAGCTAAGGAGAGGTCAAGGCATGCGTCAAGAAATTGTGAATGTGTCGTGAGCGGTGCGTTGGAGCATCTAATGTGCTGAAAATTATGATTTCTTCATTTTTAATAGCCCCGGAGGGTCTTTCAACGGGGCTGGCTATTTCGAATCATTTCTAAGGAGTGCTTGCGGGCAGTGCACTGCAACGGTGTTGCATCTTTCCTGGCGCGCTCGTTCCTTCTTGCGCACTTTTCGTGTCTTTCGGTATGAAAAATGATCAAGGCGCGCGAAAAAGCTTAACTATCTGATTTGTAAAAACCAAAAAAACGAGCCTACCGCCTCGACGAAGATCAGCACGCCCGAAATCACGCATCCTCGGCAGCGTGCAGTTCCAACAACACCAGAGAGCGGCCGCTGACCTTCAGTTTGCTGCCGAACGCCAGCCGTCTGGTCTTGCCCTCTGCAGGCCGGGCGGTATTGAGTAGGCAGCGCCAGTGGTTGCCATCCGGGACTGCCGGCAAGGTGAAGGTGCGTGGGTCGTGGTAGGCGTTGACGATCAACAGCAGGCTCGCGTCGTTCCCCGGGCGCAGGATGCCGCTGGCCTGTGCCCGCCCGTTCAGCAGCATGCCCAGGCAGCGCCCTTGGCGGTCATGCCAGTGCTCTGTGGTCATTTCGTTGCCGTCGGTTGCCAGCCAGGTGACATCCTTGACACCCAGGGCTTCATTGAATGTGCCCACCAGGAAGCGCGAACGGCGTAGCACCGGGTAGTGCCGGCGCAGTGCGGTCAGGCGTTTGACGAAGTCGAGCAGGGCTGTGCCTTCTTCATCCAGGTTCCAGTTGACCCAGCCGATCTCGCTGTCCTGACAATAGGCGTTGTTGTTGCCGTGCTGGGTACGGCTGAACTCGTCGCCCGCGACGATCATGGGGGTGCCTTGGGCCAGCAGCAGGGTTGCGAAGAAATTGCGCATTTGCTGCATGCGCAGGGCACGGATCTCGGGGTTGTCGGTAGGGCCTTCGACGCCATGGTTCCAGGACAGGTTGTGGTCGCTGCCGTCCTGGTTGTTTTCGTCGTTGTCCAGGTTGTGTTTCTGGTTATAGGACACCAGGTCGCGCAGGGTGAAACCGTCGTGGGCGGTGATGAAGTTCACTGAGGCGAAAGGCCGTCGGCCACGTCGGTTGAACAGCTCGCCGGAGGCGGTCATGCGCGAGGCGAAGTCCGTCAACTGGCCCTCGTCACCCTTCCAGAAGGCGCGCATGGTGTCGCGGAATCGGTCGTTCCACTCGGCCCAGCCGGGAGCGAAGTTGCCCACCTGATAGCCTCCGGGGCCACAGTCCCAGGGCTCGGCGATCAGTTTGAGCTGACGTAACAGTGGGTCCTGGCGACAGGCAACAAGAAAACTGTGACGTTCGTCATAGCCGCTATGGTAGCGACCAAGGATGGTCGCCAGGTCAAAGCGGAACCCGTCCACGTGCATGTCGCCAGCCCAATAGCGCAAGGAGTCGGTCACCAGTTGCAGCACGCACGGGTGGCTCAGGTCGAGGGTGTTGCCGGTGCCTGAGTCGTTGATATAGAGCCGCTTGTTATCGGGCATCAGGCGGTAGTAGGAGGCATTGTCGATACCGCGCATGGACAGGGTCGGGCCTTGCTCATTGCCTTCGGCGGTATGGTTGTAGACCACATCGAGTATGACCTCCAGCCCTGCATCGTGCAGGTGCGCGACCATCTCCTTGAATTCGGCGATTTTGCCGCTGGCCAGATAGCGCTGATGAGGGGCAAAAAACGCGATGCTGTTGTAGCCCCAGAAATTGTTCATGCCTTTTTTCAGCAAGTGCTGGTCGTTGACAAATGCATGAATGGGCAGCAGTTCAACGGAGGTAACCCCCAGCTGTTTGATATGGCTCAACAACGCCTCGCACATCAAACCGGCAAAGGTGCCGCGGTGGGTCTCCGGCACGGCCGGATGGCGCATGCTGATGCCGCGTACATGTGCCTCATACAGCAGGGTTCGATCCCAGGGGACGTTGACGCGCTGATCGCGCCCCCAGGTGTAGGCCGGGTCGATGACCTTGCACTTGGGTACGAAGGGCGCGCTGTCGCGGGTGTCAAAACTGAGGTCGCCGTCGGGGTGGCCGATGGTGTAGCCAAACAGCGCTTCGGACCACCGCACATCGCCGACCAACTGTTTGGCGTAGGGGTCGATCAGCAGTTTGTTGGGGTTGAAACGGTGGCCGTTTTCCGGCGCGTAGGGACCATGCACACGGTAGCCATAGAGCAACCCTGGATGCGCGTCGGGCAGGTAGCCGTGGTAGATCTCGTCGGTGTACTCAGGCAGTTCGATTCGCTCAAGTTCCACCTGACCGTCAGCGTCGAACAGGCACAGTTCAACTTTGGTTGCGTTGGCTGAGAACAGTGCAAAATTGACACCCAGGCCATCCCAGGTGGCACCCAGCGGATAGGGCAGGCCCTCACGCAATCGCGAAGGTTCATGGAGTGGCGCAGCGGGCTTGCGTGTCGTCATGGAGGTCCTTGCTTCATGGGGGCCGGTGGGTGGTGGCGGTCGCAGTTCCGGGCCATGTTGTGCCTGCAACGGACGCACTCACCGTTCATCTGTCGCTTGCTCGAACATACGTCGGCCTGTGCAGCGGCAGGCCGACGTTGCAGTGCGCTTACTGTGCAGCAGGCTTTCTGGTGGTGCGTGGTTTTTTCACCGACGCTGGCTTGTCAGCGTTTGGGGGGCTGGCACGCGAGGGGGCGCTGGCGGCAGCTTTGGGTTTGCGCGGTTTTGCCTTGGGTGCCAGTGCTTCGGCTTCAGCCAGTTTGCGTGCCATTTCCCAATGGCGATGCTCCTGGCCGTCGGGTTTACCTTCCGATTCCCAGATCAGGTAGGCGAATTCTTTAATGCGTTTTTCCTCGACACTCATCTTGATGCTCCTGTTTCAGGCGATAGGCTGGATAACGAGATTGACGGGAAATGTGTCAGCACGTCCCGAACAGCTGGCAGAGGACAAGACAAAGGGTAGAAGCACGGGTGTGTTGTCCCGGTTCTGTGCCGGGATCAAGCGGGGTGTTGCAGTGGCAGGCAAACCGCTGGGCAGCAGCGCCGAGATCGCCGGGGTTGAATTCATCTGTCACGCTCGAAGGCTTGTTCACGGGCTTGCGCCAGCAGCTCAAGGCGGCGAGCGGCGTCCGGGTCATCGAGCAAGGCATCGGCGTTCAGGGCGAAGCGTCGACGCCAGTTGGGATGGCCGCTGACCGTACCCGGAAGGTTGGGCTGTTCATCAATACCCAAGGCATCCTCCAGTGGCAGCAGCACCAGCGGCGCGCGGGTATGGCCGATAAAGCGTACGCAGGCATCGATGAGCGAATCACTGTCCGGGAGCGACTGGTGGTAGTTCTGTTCCAGAATGCTGCGCAGGCCTTTGCATTCCGCTACGCGGGTTTCGCGCCAGTGCCGCTCGGTGATGGCGTCGATCAACCCCAGGCGCTGGTTCCAATCTATGTCGCGGGCCTGCAGCCAGCCGGCCAGCGGTGGCAGGTCGTGGGTGCTGCTGGTGGCCAGCGCATCGTCTGGCCAATCAAGGATCGGCTTGAACTGGCCATGTCCATGCTGCTCAAACAACAGCACACGAAGGCCGAGTATGGCCCGTGCGGAGAGCTTGTCGCGCAAGCCTTCCGGTATGGTGCCGAGGTCTTCACCCAGCACAATGCCCTTGTGTCGCACTGATTCCAGGCTCAGCAGGCGCAACAGGTCGTCGAGCGGGTAGTGCAGGTAGGCGCCGTCACCTGCTTCGGCGTCCAAGGGGATCAGCCAGAGCCGCTGCAGGCCCAGTACATGGTCGATGCGCAAGCCCCCGGCATGCTGAAAGCTGGCCCTGAGCATCTCGATAAAGGCGCGAAAGCCATTGCGCCGCAGTCCTTCAGGCGAAAACGCACACAGCCCCCACTTCTGCCCGGCACGGTTGAGCAGGTCGGGCGGCGCGCCGATGCTGAAGTCGGCCAACAGTTCGTCCTGGCGACTCCAGGCCTGGCTGCCAACACCGTCAGCACCGATGGCCAGGTCGCTGATCAGGCCAACGCTCATGCCGTTGCTGCGGGCAGCGTCCTGTGCACGTTCAAGGCTGCGGGTAATCAGCCATTGGCAGAACGCGTGATAAGTAACCCGTTCGGCGTGCTGCTCGGCGAAGGCTGCGACCTCCGCGCTGTAGGGGTTGTGCCAGGTTTTCGGCCAATGTCGCCAGTCAGCGTCCATGCCGCGTTCAGCGGCGGCCTCCAGCATGGCTTCAAAGCGGCAGTGATGCTCCAGGGCTTGACCACCGGTGTCGCGAAAGCTCTGGAAGTCGTTGTACAGCGGGTGTTCCTGCTGGATGAAGTCTCGGTACAACGCCTCTAGCAGGCGCTGCTTGGCCTTCGCGGCACTGGGCCATTCGATCAGTGGAAGGTCTTCGAGGCGTTGCAGTTCCTCTTGCCCGATCTGTTCATTTGCCTGGCGTACGGCACGCTCGCCAAAAATGATCGCTGGGCTAGCGTACAGGCTGTTCAGAAACAGTCGGCTGGACGGTGAGTAGGGGCTGTAGCGTTCAGTGTCGCTGGCAAACATCGCATGCACCGGGCTGATAGCCAGGGCATCCGCACCGCGCTCGGCGGCACTGCGTGCCAGCGCCTCCAGTGCCAGGCAGTCACCGAAACCGCCATCACCCGGGCGACGCAGGCTATAGAGTTGAGCGCTCAGCCCCCAGCAGCGTGGATGATCGGTGCCCAAGGCATCCGCCAGGCTGTAGCAACGCAAAGGTGCAACGGCGAGGGTGAAGGTACGTCCGTCGATCGCCACCTGGTGGTAGCCGATTGGCAGCGTGCCGGGCAGCATGGCATTGGCGTCCAGTTGCAGCGACTGTTCATGCGTGTCTTCCAGCGTCACCTGGCAGGTGCTGCCTGCGGCAAAGTAGTGCGACAGGTCCAGAGGATGCCCCAGATTCACCGTCAACAGGGGAGGGAGATGCTTGGCGTCATGGGCCTTGAGCAGTGCGCTCAGGCTCTTCTCGATGGCTGCTGGGGTGTCGGCCGGGTGGCCCAACCCGGCCAGCATTTTACGCAGTACGGTGTCGGTGACCCGTTGTTGACGGCCGTTGGCGTCGGTCCAGTCCACTTGCAGGCCGGCACGGTGTGCCAGCAAGAGCAAGGCGTGGTCAGTCATGGGAAGGCTCCGGTGCCCGGAGCGCGAAACGGCTAGTTTCGTGCTCCAGCAGGTGATTACCGAGGGTTGGCAACTGGGCCGGGCTTTTGGGCATGCCCGTTACCTCGTGCTCATGAGTGACCTTGAGTGGCGCGTTCTACCAACGCTTCATACAAACGGGCGTAGGGCTCTACCGCCTGGCACCAGTTGAAGGGTTGGGTCATCGACAGGCAGCGCATGGCGTGCAGCAGGTCTTTTTTGGCATAGACATAAAAGGCCCGGCTCAAGGCTTCGCGGTAACTCTCCACCGTAGACTCGTTGAACAGAAACCCGGTGACGCCATTTTCGATGGTGTCGGCCAGGCCGCCGGTATTGCGGGCTACCGGCAGTGAACCGAAGCGCTGCGCATACATCTGGCTGAGGCCGCAGGGCTCATAGCGTGACGGCATCAGCAGGAAGTCGCTGCCGGCAAACATGCGCCGGGCGTCGGTTTCATTGAAACCGATGCGTACGCCGATCTGCCCTGGAAAACGTAGCGCCAGGTCACGCATGGCCTGTTCTTCTTCCGGCTCGCCACGGCCGATAATCGCGATCTGGCCGCCTTGTTGGACGATGTATTCGGCAACGCCCAAGGTCAGGTCCAGGCCTTTCTGATAGACCAGTCGTGACACGACTGCAAACAGTGGCCCCTCGCTGGGCTGCAAACCGAACAGTGTGCGTACCTGTTGGGTATTGCGCGCCTTGCCCTCCCAGTCGTTGAGGCTGAAGGGGTGGCTCAGGTGGGTGTCGGTAGCCGAATCCCAGCTCTCGTCGATGCCGTTGGGAATGCCACTCAACAGGCCCGACTGCGCCTTGCTCGAGAGAAAACCGTCGAGGCCGCAGCCAAACGCGGGTGTGGTGATTTCCTGCGCGTACGTGGCGCTGACGGTGGTGATGTGGCTGGAATAGGCAAGGCCGGCCTTGAGGAAGGACAGCTTGCCATAGAACTCCATGCCTTCCTGCTGCAGGGCGTGTTCTGGGATGGCCAGTTCCGGGCAGCACGCCCGGCTGACCACCCCCTGATAGGCGAGGTTGTGAATGGTGAACAGGGTTGGGGTATGCAGGCCGCGCCAGTGCATGTACGCCGGCGCCAGGCCAGCGGGCCAGTCATGGGCATGCACCAGGTCGGGCTTCCAGTGCACCATGCCCTCGCCAGCCGCGATCTCGGCGGCGGCCAGCCCCAAGCGGGCGAAGCGGATGTGGTTGTCAGGCCAGTCGCGGCCATTGTTTGCCCCGTAGGGCGTGCCTTCGCGCTGGTACAGCTCTGGGCAGATCAGGACATAGATCACCAGGCCGTCGGCCAGGTCCATGCGGCCGATCTTGCAGGGAGGGAGTGCGGCGTGCCCGCCCAGTTCCCCGACCAGATGAATCGGATTATCGCTTTCCAGCACCTGCGGATAGCCGGGGATCAGTACCCGCACGTCATGCAGGTGGCTCATGGCGCGCGGCAAGGCAGCCGAGACGTCGCCCAAGCCGCCGGTCTTGACCAGATCAGCGATCTCGGAGGTGACGAACAGGATCTTTTTCTTGTTCGGGTTTTGCTGTGGTACGGGCCTGGATGGCGTCGCTGCAGGTGCGAAAGGGGGACTGGCCGGCTCGATGACTTGAGCAGTGAAATGCGTTACATGAGGTTCGACAGCAGCATCAATCATACGTCTCTCCGTCCCTATGCAAACGGGTGTAATGGCACCCGAAATGGTCATTAGCGGTAAAGCGATTTCTCTGTTTTATACGTCGTGTTGAAGTGTTCGTTTTCTTGCATGCAAACGCCGCACCCATTGATGCTTTCCGCCGAAGGCGTGTTTCAGACGGAGGGTGGAAGGGACGCACCTGTTGTCAGGAACCCTGGCCTGGTTACTACTGGGTGGTTAGCCCGTTTTTCAGGCGTGACCGGTGCGACAGGGCAAGTTCCCCAAACGTTATCCGGGCAGCGTTATGAGTGTAGGAGAGCTTGAGTGAAATATGTGACCCACTGGTCACTTTAGCGAGGGTTTTGCGAAGGTTAAGCGGTTTTGTTGCAGGGCGGTATCAGGATACCGCGTGGCATTGGCAGCACTGCGTTCAAATCGGGCCTTCAGTTCTATACAAGAAGGCTTTTCAGATGACAGACCTACACTATGCCCAATGGCGCGAGCGCCATGTTTCACAGGCAATGACCTTGGCCGGGATCGTTGCCTCCCGACCCACCCTGGGCACGGTGGCCGAGCAACTACTGAGCCGAGAATGGGCAGCGCGGCAATTGCCCGTGACGCTGGACCCCCTGCATGTCACCGTGCGTGGGCCGGTCTCTGACCAGGCGAGTACCGCGCTGAGCCTGGCTCAAGCGGTAGTCCAGCAGTGCGCCAGCAAAATCACCTGCAACCTTACCCCCGGCCATGATTTCCTCACGCAAGAGCAGGGCGCCGAATTTCCTCAGGCCCTGACGCTTGATCTGCATACCGTGGAGTTGCTGATCAATGCCTGCGGCACTGCACTTCTCGATGCGTACAAACAGGCGCTGGTCGAATTCTGGAACCGCGCATTACCCACCGGGCAAACGCCGCTCAGTTGCACTGAGCACTGGCTGCGGCAGCATTTTGCAAGCGCAGTCCAGGTCGCGAAGGCGTCGGGTCGCCTTACCGCTACCCAGCAGTCACTGCTGACTGAACTGGCCCGCTACCCTGTCGAGACGGATCGTTCACGGGTTACCGAACTGGCCAAGGTAAAGCTGTACGTGCTGGGTGTACCGCCGGGCGAGCAGGGGGTCGCTGGCGAATTGATGAGCAGCCTGATCATCAGTGGGCTGGAGGGTGAGCACAATACCCAGGTGTACCTGTACGACCTGAGCGGCTATCTGCAACCCTTCGACTCACTCCAGGCGTTGCTGCAGTATGTTGAACAGTGGTTCGAACACGGTGCGGCCACCTGTACCGTTTCCCGTACCCTTGGCGATATGTTCGAGGCTCAGGCGCGTGTGCTGCTTGAGCAGCAGCTCCATTGGATTGACCTGATGGGCACGCGCGCGGACCTTGATGGCAGTACCTTCGCTGCAACGCTGGATGGCGTGATCTCGATGCAAGCCATCGGGCAACTGCAGGCCATTGATTATGCACGTGAGCTGTCCCGGCATCTCCCGGAGTGGTTGTTGAACGCACGCAAAAGCGACCAGGATCGCTATGTTCAGTGCCTCAAGGCAGTGGCACAGATACCGGAGGTCATGAGTGGCCGTTCTTATCTCGACGGTATTCCGACGATCGAGGTCTTTGCACAAAAGCGCCTGCAGCAACAAATGCTGCGTGATCACCCTGATGCCCAGGCCGTGGCGATCGAGCAGATCGAAGTCCTCAATCATGAGGTGATCGGTGCAGCGTTGGGTAGCGCTGGCAACCTGACGGTGCAGGGTACGATTAAAACCAGCGTCCGCAGCCTGACACAACTGGCACTCGACAACCTCGAGAGCTTGCGCCCCGGGGCACTTGAAGTTCGCACCCGAGGCGCGGCTGCCTTGCCGGAATGGTTCGACATTGACTATGTCAGGCACCTGGTCCGTAGCGTCGATGCAGGCGCGCAGTATCAGGCCTTGTTGGCAAACCAACTGCGTGATGATGCTGCGCAGGTTGAACTGCGCTATCCGTTGTTCAGGGCCCAATGGTATGGGCAACTGCCGTTGCTGGCACTTGAAAACACCATTCGCGGTGCATGTGGCTTTACCGAGGCGGGGTATGAGTTGGCGGTTGCACTGACGTCATCGCCAGCGGGGCCGTCGCCAACGGTGTCCGCACTGGCCTTTGTCGCTGAACCGGGCGCCTCGGCGGACAAGGTAGAGAACACCTACTTGATTGAGCCTTCCTCGCCGGGGCCTCTGCTGTTGTTTCGACCCCTGCACGCCACGCCGCTGTTGCAGTTTGCCTCGCGCAAGGCTCTGTTGGAGCAGATTGTGGCTGACCCAGGGTTGCAGGCGGACATCCTGTCCCGCTTGGCCGATCTGGTACGGCCGATCTACGACCATGGCGGTTTCAGCGAGCCGCACCTGCGAAGGGTTCTGCTGGAACCCGATTTCCAGGCCATCGAAACGCCGGCACCTGTAGTGTTGAGTAGCCTGGCACTGCCGGGTGAGGCCGCTCGGCATGTCTATGAAGGAACTGTTGCGCAACTGCTGCGCATTGCCGACCTGCAGTCCATCTCCAATGCCGAGGACCGTGCAAAGCATTGGCAAACGCTCAGTTGGCTGCTGTTCAATACGCTGTTGCCATTTGTGCGTGGTCCCTTGGCCGCTGTGGGTTGGGCGCTGGCGTTTGCCCATGGTGTACAGCAGCTCAATGGCCAGACCAGCCCGTCGCAACTTGTACCGGCCTTGCTCGATCTGTTGTTCTGCCTGATGTACGTCCTGGAGTTACTGCCGCTACCGGTACGGCCATCGGCTGCAGGGGCTACGCCGTTACCCCCGGCAACCGAGGCTCCGATATCGCTGCGTGTTGAAGAGGCGCCCGCGGTATTGAGTAACGGTACGGTGCTCAATCAGTTGGACTTTTCCTGGTCATCGGCTCAAGGCCGGTTGTCGAGCGCACAGGTTCGGGCGCTGGCACGTTTTCGCTCAACTAAATCAATCGACACACTCGGCTCGCCGGATGCGCAGGGCGTGTATTCCTTCCAGCACAAAAAACTGGGTTCAGATCGGCCATGACGTTTACCCGGTGCGAGTGGATGAAGAGGGGGTACGCATCGCCGACAGCCGCACACCGGATGAGCCGGGGCCCTGGCTGAAACGTCAGGCCGATGGCACCTGGGCGTTGGACCTGCGTTTACGCCTGCGCGGTGGCATGCACGGCAGTGCGCGTATACGTGCGGCCCAGGTGAGCAAGCAGGCGCGTATTGCAGCGTTACAGGGAGAGCTGACAACCCAGCGTGCGCAACTGGAGGCGCTGCGGGACGCACCCAGGCGCCCAGAGGAAATATCCGGGGCTGAACTGGCCAGCCTGATTGAACGGCTGCGTCAGCACGACGAATTGGTCGGGCAGGTGATCACCAACATGCAAACGCTGAACGACCTGTCGGCGGTAAGCGGCTATCGGCGCATTATGGCCGAAATGCTCAGGCAGCACATGCTGGTCAAGGGGCAACTGTCTTCAGAGCTGCGTTTGCAGCGCTTTAGCGTCAAGCAGTTGATCGACCGCTTGGTCGACAGTTTCGAGGGGCGAGGCGGGTTGCCTGCGTTGCTCAAGGGGCACGGTACGCCGGAACGTGCACTGTTGGAGAAGTATTGTGCCAAGCAACAGGCCCAAATCACTGAAATTGCCGAGACGACTTACGCCATGGAGTCGCTGGCGCCAGTATTGGAAAAAGCGCTTCCTGATGGCCCTCGTTACTTGACGGAAATTCAACTGCTTCAGGTCGGGTTGTCATCCTCCCTGGCCTGGCGGGGGACGCAGTTGTACACGATGGCCCTCGGGATCATCCTGAAGATCGAAGACAGCAGCACGGTGTTGCTGGAACAGGTCATTCCGCAAGCCAAACTGGCCTGTCGGTTGAGAATCGATGCGAAGGACCCTGCCTTGTCGGCGCAGGAGCAGGTGGAGGTGTTGGATAATGCGGTACGAAGTTACCAAAAATCACTCGACACGCTTGATAACTATCGTCAAAGCCTTGATGAAGCCGAACATCAGGCCTTGCTGGCGCCGCTGAGCGATCTGATTCAGAAACTCCTGGACCAGGCATTACAGGCGCTGGCAGAGCAGATCACTCGCCTTCCCAAAGCGCCAAAGCCCAAACCGGGGCCTTCCAGCCGGGGTAAAACGCTGATTCGTACCCGAGGGCAGCGACTGGTCGTCGGGCAGCGTCGTGCTGAGGGGCACGCCGGGCAACCGGCGATTGTCGATGTAATGGACCCGATCGAGAACACGGTCATTACCAGTTATGAGCAGACCCCCGGCGAGTCAGTATGGCGCGAGGTGCCAATGGCCCAACGGACACAGGCCGCCGCGCAACCGGGTGTTGCCCTGCGGACATTGCTGGGGCGTGCCGATGCGCTGTTGCGTCAAGCCGATCAGTCCATTGCGCGTGCTCAGGCCCAGTCACTGACGGCTCAGTTGCCTTCTGACATGGAGGACCTGCTGGTGTTGCAGGCCCGACCCTTGATTGACTTGTACACGCAGATCGATGCGCGTGCTCATTCGTGACAACGCGACCGATGAGGCGGTGACGGGGCAGTCTGCAGAATTGATAAACAAGGCCTTATGGGACAAGTCCGAGCAGATGCGCGAGGCTGGCAAGCGGATTCGTATCGAGATGATCAAACGCCAACTGCCAACTGCTGCACGGATTGCCTACCTGCACGAGCAGAAGGCGATCACCATCGCTCGTACTGTCAGGCGTAAACCGTTGAAGGACAAGCAGCAACGGCTGGTGGACTACCTGGATGAGTACGAAATACGTGACAAGGATGGCGAAGTGCTCTGGTATGCCCATTTTCATTACGCCAGTGCCGACGCAGCCGAGCGTGACTTCAGCGCTGCCCATTTGAAAACCCGCGAGCAACGACGACAAGGCTTGCAGTGGCAGAAAGCGCAGGCCAGCGACGGCCAGCAGGTGATTGCGATCTATCGCGCCAAACTGGACAAGAAAACCGCAGATGACGTGTTTCTCGGCCAACCCTGAGTGAACGACGGCGCTGCTGCAGGCGTTGGCCGGTCAGTCATCGCGCGTCGGTGCGCTTTATGACGGCCAATGCCTCTCTCTGGACTAATCTTGAGCCCAACAACGGGCTGAATTTTCCGACATCCAGTGGAGCCATCGTCATGCAATTGGGAATCGTGGGGCTGGGCCGCATGGGCGGCAACATCGCGAGAAGGTTGATGCGCCATGGCCATCTTCCAGTGGTTCACGACCGTAACGTGGAGGCAATCGATGCCCTGGTCGTTGAAGGCGCGCGCGGCGCGCAGAGCCTCGAGGACATGGTTGGTCTGCTGGACAAGCCGCGGGCCGTGTGGGTAATGCTGCCAGCTGGTGAGGCTACCGAGCAGACCATTGCCCGGTTGGCCGACCTGCTGGAAGCCGATGACGTGATTATTGATGGTGGTAACACCCACTACAAGGATGACATCCGTCGGGCCGACACCTTGGCCACACGTCAACTGCATTATGTCGATGTAGGAACCTCGGGCGGCGTCTGGGGCCTGGAGCGCGGCTATTGCATGATGATCGGTGGCGAGGCAGCCATCGTGGAACGGTTGGAATCGTTGTTCATCGCGCTGGCGCCGGGGGTTGGCAACGTTACCCGTACCGAGGGGCGCACGGGGCCGCTCGGGCGCGCTGAGCAGGGCTACATCCATGCCGGGCCTGCAGGTGCCGGTCATTATGTGAAGATGATCCACAATGGCATCGAGTATGGCCTGATGCAGGCTTATGCCGAGGGCTTCGACCTGCTCAAGAGCAAAGCCAGCGCAGCACTGCCCGCCGAGCAGCGTCTTGACCTCGACCTGGCCGAGATTGCCGAAGTCTGGCGCCGTGGCAGTGTCGTCACGTCCTGGCTGCTAGACCTGACCGCCAGCGCGCTGGTCGCCGATCCGCAACTCGACAGTTTCAGCAGCGCCGTTGCCGACAGTGGCGAGGGGCGCTGGACCATTGATGCGGCAGTCGAGCAGGCAGTGCCCGTGCCGGTGTTGTCGAGTGCCCTGTTTGCGCGCTTCCGCTCACGCCAGCAGCAAGGCACCTATGCCGACAAACTGCTTTCAGCGATGCGTTTTGGTTTTGGTGGGCACAGTGAGAAGTTCGAATGACGCTAGCCAAGGCTGAAACCGCTGCACCGTGCACGCTGTTTCTGTTTGGTGCCAATGGTGATCTGGTCAAACGTCTGTTGATGCCTGCCCTGTTCAACCTGCAGCGTGATGGCTTGCTTGACCCGCGCATGCGTATTGTCGGGGTCGATCACAATCCGTCCGCCGACCGTGAGTTTGCCGCGCGCCTGGAAGCCTTCATGCGTGAACGCGACCAGGGTAATGAGGGCACACGCTGTTTTGATGAAAAGCGATGGGGGCGCCTGGCCAGGCATATTCATTATCTGACTGGCGATTTCCTCGCCTCGACCACCTATCAAGCCATCGCACAACGGATCGACAAGAGCGGCACGGGCAATGCCATCTTCTATCTGGCTACCGCGCCGCGTTTTTTTCGCCGAGGTGGCCCGGCAACTGGGCGGTGCAGGGTTGCTCGACGAAGCCAACGGCTTTCGTCGGGTTGTGGTGGAAAAA
Organism: Pseudomonas sp. TE3910; assembly: GCF_056279025.1. Lineage (NCBI taxonomy): Bacteria > Pseudomonadati > Pseudomonadota > Gammaproteobacteria > Pseudomonadales > Pseudomonadaceae > Pseudomonas > Pseudomonas sp. TE3910. Next base: position 1,241,418 of record NZ_JBWBQN010000001.1, on the reverse strand, counting down.
CCGTTCGGTTCCGACCTGGCCAGCGCTGAGGCGTTGAATGCGTCGTTGCTCGCGGTGATGAGCGAAAAGCAGATCTACCGCATCGACCACTACCTGGGCAAAGAGACGGTGCAGAACATCCTGGTCAGCCGCTTCTCCAACGGCTTGTTCGAGGCCTTCTGGAATAATCACTACATTGATCATGTGCAGATCACTGCAGCCGAAACCATCGGCGTGGAAAGCCGTGGTGGGTTTTACGACCACACGGGAGCATTGCGGGACATGGTGCCAAATCACTTGTTCCAGTTGCTGGCGATGGTTGCCATGGAGCCGCCAGCGGCGTTTGGCGCCGATGCCGTGCGCAGCGAAAAGGCCAAGGTGATCGGGGCTATCCGGCCTTGGTCGATGGCCATGGCTTTGAAAAATTCGGTGCGTGGGCAGTACACGGCAGGCAAACAAGGGCGCAAGAAACTGCCGGGGTATCGCGAAGAGCCCAGGGTTGGCCCGCATAGCCAGACCGAAACCTATGTTGCGTTGAAAGTCATGATCGACAACTGGCGCTGGGTCGGGGTGCCATTTTACCTGCGCACCGGCAAGCGGATGAGCGTGCGTGATACCGAAATCGCCATCTGCTTCAAGCCGGCACCTTATGCGCAGTTTCGTGACAGCGATGCCGAGCGGCCGAAGCCCAACTACCTGAAAATCCAGATCCAGCCCAATGAAGGGATGTGGTTTGACCTGCAAGCCAAACGCCCGGGGCCAACCCTTGCCATGGAGACGGTGGAGTTCGGCTTTGCCTACAAGGATTTTTTCAAGATGCAGCCATCAACGGGCTACGAAACGCTGATCTATGACTGCCTGACCGGCGACCAGACGTTGTTCCAGCGCGCCGACAACATCGAGAATGGCTGGCGTGCGGTACAGCCTTTTCTCGATGCGTGGCAGTGTGGCGGCGATGTACAGCCGTATGCGGCTGGCGAAGATGGCCCGGCTGCAGCGGATGAACTGCTGGCACGGGATCACCGCGCCTGGCATCCGATTGGCTGAAAATTGGCTGAAAAAAACAGGGCTTCGACCGGCGGTTGCCTGTCGAAGCCCTGTTCGGCGCTCAAGTGTGCTGTTGGCTTACAGCCAATAGGTCACGGCCCACCAGCCCAGCCCGCCCATGACGATGGTGTAGGGCAGGGCCATCCAGACCATCCGCCCGTAGGACAGGCGAATCAGCGGTGCGATGGCCGACGTCAGCAGGAACAGGAACGCCGCCTGGCCATTCGGGGTGGCCACACTCGGCAGGTTGGTGCCGGTGTTGATCGCCACCGCCAGGGTTTCGAAATGCTCGCGGCTCATGCTGCCCGCCAGGAACGCCTGCTTGACCTCGGTGATGTAGATCGTGGCGACGAAGACGTTATCGCTGATCGCCGACAACAGGCCGTTGGCAATGAACAGCATGCCGGGCTGCTGCTCGGCCGGCAGGGCCAGTACCGCTGCAATCAGCGGGCTGAACAGTTGTTGTTGGTGGATGACCGCGACCACGGCAAAGAACACCACCAACAACGAGGTGAATGGCATGGCGTCCTGGAAAGCGCGGCCCAGCCGATGTTCATCGGTAATCCCGGTGAAGCTGGTGATCAGCACGATGACCAGCAGGCCGATCAGGCCCACTTCGGCGATGTGCAGGCCAAGGCTGACAATCAGGATCAAGGCGGCCAGGCCCTGAATCAGCAGTGCGGCGCGTTGCTGGGAGGTCCGGGCAGCATCGTCTTCGGCGGCGTAGGCGGCGAGCACGCGGCGCACGTTGTCTGGCAGCAAGGTGCCATAGCCAAACCAGCGCAGTTTCTCCAGCAGCACGCAGGTCACCAGGCCGGCGGCCAGTACGGGCAAGGACACCGGTGCGACTTTGAGGAAGAAGTCGGCAAAGTGCCAGCCCATTTCATGACCGATCAGCAGGTTCTGCGGCTCACCCACCAGGGTGCAGACACCGCCCAGTGCCGTACCGACTGCGCCGTGCATCAGCAGGCTGCGCAGAAAGGCGCGGAACTGTTGCAGGTCTTCATGGTGCAGGTTGGCCAGGTGCTGATCATCATCGACCAGCGACTCTTCGCGTGGGTTGTTGCCTGATGCCACCCGGTGGTACACCGAGTAGAAGCCCACGGCGGCACTGATGATCACCGCGGTCACGGTGAGGGCATCAAGGAAGGCCGACAGAAACGCCGAGAGGAAACAGAACAGCAGCGACAACAGGGCCTTTGAGCGCACCCCGAGCAGGATGCGCGAGAACACGAACAGCAACAGCTCTTTCATGAAGTAGATGCCGGCCACCATGAACATCAGCAGCAGGATCACCGGGAAGTTGTGTTGCAGCTCTTCGTACAGTGTTTGTGGCGTGGTCATCCCCAGCAACAGGGCTTCGACCATCAGTAACCCGCCGGGCATCAATGGGTAGCACTTGAGCGCCATGCCCAAGGTGAAAATGAATTCGATTACCAGTACCCAGCCAGCCACCACCGGGCCGAGGGTAAACAGCAACAGTGGGTTGAGCAGCAGGAACAGGCAAATGGTGGCTTTATACCAACGTGGCGACTGCCCGAGAAAATTGTGGGCCAGGGCGCCGGCCAGGGAGCGGGACATGAAAAATGTATCCTTATGATTCAACAGCTGCGCAACTTGCCGGATGTGGGCGGCAAGATCAAGGCGGATGTAGTCCTTGTTTTGGCAAAACCACGGTCTGGGTGTCTGCCGTCACCTTGATATAGTCCTGCGACTAACCCTGCCTTAGCCCAAGGAGTGCCGTTGTGACCGACTATCAAGCGTTCAAGGTCGAACTGTCGAACAACATTGCCCATGTACAGATCAACCGTCCGGAAAAAATCAACGCGATGAACGCCGCGTTCTGGACGGAAATCATCGACATTTTCAAATGGATCGACGATACCGATGCTGTGCGGGTCGTGGTGATCAGCGGCGCGGGCAAGCATTTCTCGTCCGGCATCGATCTGATGCTGCTGGCCTCGGTGGCCAACCAGCTGGGCAAGGACGTTGGCCGCAATGCGCGCCTGCTGCGGCGCACCATTTTGCAGATGCAGGCGTCCTTCAATGCCGTCGACACCTGCCGCAAACCGGTCCTGGCGGCCATTCAGGGCTACTGCCTGGGGGGTGCCATCGACCTGATCACCGCCTGCGACATGCGCTATGCCGCCAGCGATGCACAGTTCTCGATCAAGGAAATCGACATGGGCATGGCGGCGGACGTCGGCACCTTGCAACGTTTGCCACGTATCATCGGCGATGGCCTGGTGCGAGAGCTGGCCTATACCGGCCGTACCATCGACGCAGAAGAGGCGCGGCAAATCGGCCTGGTCAACCGTACCTTCACCGATCAGGCCAGCCTGCTCGACGGGGTCTTTGCCATTGCCAAGGAAATTGCGGGAAAATCCCCCATTGCCGTGGCCGGCACCAAGGAGATGCTCAGCTACATGCGCGACCACCGCATCGACGATGGTCTGGAGTACATCGCCACCTGGAATGCTGCCATGCTGCAGTCCACCGATCTGCGGGTAGCCATGGCTGCCCACATGAGTAAACAGAAACCCGAGTTCGCCGACTGAAACCACCCAGCCGCGGGCTCGCACAAGGAACCGGAATATGTCAGTGCGTTGGACAACCGCGGTACTGGATACGAACATCAGCGGCGGCTTGGCGGTCGCCCGCTGTGCCCAGGGTTTTCTGGTCGACGATAATGGTGCCTTGTTTCCCCGCGATTGGCTCAAGCGCCAGGGCCTGGAGGTGTTGTGCGAACACGGCATCGGCTATTTTGATGGGCAACCGGTGTTTCTGTTGGAGCTCAAGGCCGAGCAGGACGTACCCGGCTGCAGCTGGCGTGGGCTGCGCCAGTTCATGCTCGAAGGTGACTTCGAGATTTACAAGGTGCTGGGGTACGCCGCGCAGATCGGTACCTGGGCCCGTGAACACCGCTTCTGCGGCAGTTGTGGTCAGCCGATGCAACAGATCCACTGGGAGCGCGCGATGTACTGCGCGCCGTGCGACCTGCGTTTCTACCCACGTATCTCGCCCAGCATGATTGTGCTGATCACCCGTGGCGATGAAATCCTGCTGGCCCGTTCACCACGCTTTGTCACCGGGGTGTACAGCACCCTTGCAGGCTTTGCCGAACCAGGTGAGTCCGCTGAAGACTGCCTGGTTCGTGAAGTGCGTGAGGAAGTGCAGGTCGAGGTGAAGAACATCCAGTACGTCGGCAGCCAGTGCTGGCCGTTCCCGCACTCCATGATGCTGGGGTTCCATGCTGAGTACGCCGGGGGCGAGATCGTCATGCAGCCTGACGAGATCGAGGATGCCCGGTGGTTCCGGGTCGATGCATTGCCGCCGTTGCCAGCAAGCCGCTCTATCGCCCGGTACCTGATTGACCTTTATGTAGCCCGTCGTTCAGGCCTGGCTGAACCAGTGTTGCCAAGCTAAGCGGACAGTCAGTCCGAGCACGACGGTGATGAACACCGGGCGGATAAACTTGGCGCCGCCGCTGATGGCGGTGCGTGCACCGAAAAACGCACCCACCATCAGCGCTGAACCCATGGACAGCCCGATCAGCCAGTCCACTTGCCCCGAAAAGATGAACACCGACAGTGCAGCTGCGTTGCTGACAAAGTTCATGCTGCGCGCCACACCGCTGGCCCGTACCAGGTCGATGGGGTACAGCAGCAGGCTGCTGACGGTCCAGAAGGCGCCCGTGCCAGGGCCGGCAACGCCGTCATAGAAACCCAGGGAAAAGCCTTGGGGAAACTGCCTGCCTTTCTTGATTGGCGCGTTGGCGTCCAGTGGTGCCTTGGGCGTGCCGCCGAACAACAGGTAGACGCCGCAGGCGAAGACGATCACCGGTAGCATCTTGTTCAACCACTCGGCGGGCAGGTAATGGGCGGTGACCGCGCCAATCAATGCACCAATCGCCGTACCGATCAGGCCTCGACGCCATTGAATGGGGTCGAACAGCTTGCGCCGGTAGAACGTGAAACCGGCGGTAGCCGAGCCAAAGGTCGAGCTGAGTTTGTTGGTACCCAATACCAGGTGCGGTGGCAGGCCGGCAGTCAGCAGGGCGGGTGTGGTAAGCAATCCGCCGCCACCGGCGATGGCATCGATAAAGCCGGCGACAAAAGCAACGGCGGCGAGGATGGCGAGGGTGGTCAGGTCAACGCTGAGTTCAAAAGGCATTTAATCGGCTTAATTCGGCAGGGCGCAGAAGGGCCGACATGGTACCGCCAGGTGCCTGCTGGAGCCAGCCTTGCTGGCGCCTGTAGCCGCAGGCAAGCCAACAAACCGCCTCGCCGCGCGGCTCAGGACAGGAAACCGCCATCGACGTTCAACGCCACCCCTGTGGTGTAGCTCGAGGCATCGCTGGCCAGATACAGCACCGCACCCGCCATTTCCTTGGGATCGGCCACGCGCTTGAGCGGAATCTGTTGCAGGGCCGTGTTGAGGATGGCCTCGTTCTTGACCAGCGCGGAGGCGAACTTGGTATCGGTCAGGCCGGGCAGCAGGGCATTGCAGCGGATACCGAACGGGGCGCACTCCTTGGCGAACACCTTGGTCATGTTGATGACGGCGGCTTTCGTTACCGAGTAGATGCCCTGAAACAGCCCCGGCGAAACCCCATTGATTGAGGCAACGTTGATAATACTGCCGCCGCCGTGCTCGCGCATGAGCTTGCCGGCTTCCACCGACATGAAGAAGTAGCCGCGGATATTCACATCAACGGTCTTCTGGAAGGCACTCAGGTCGGTGTCCAGCACGTTGCAGAACTGCGGGTTGGTGGCGGCATTGTTTACCAGAATGTCCAGGCGCCCGAATTGCCCGCGAATAACGGCAAAGGTCTCGCGGATCTGTTCCATTTCGCCGATGTGACATGCCACGGCGGTCGCCTTGCCGCCTGCCGCGATAATGGCATCGGCGACGTGCTGGCAGCCTTCGAGCTTGCGGCTGGAGACGATGACATGGGCGCCCTGCTGGGCCAACAGGTGCGCAATGGCTTCGCCGATGCCACGGCTGGCCCCCGAGACAAAGGCGATCTTGCCGTCGAGGTCGAACAGTTGGGTCTTGGACATGGGCAATTCCTTTCTTCTTGTTGGTGTCAAAGGCTGGATTTTTCGATGACCTGCAGGCTCATATGCTCCAGCAGTCTGTTCATGTGGATGAACGGGGCGAAACGCTTGTCCTGGGTTTGCCCGTGATAAAAGCGGTAGTAGATCTGCTGGATGATACCGGCCAGGCGGAACAGACCGTAGGTGTAGTAAAAATCAATATTATCGATCGTGATGCCCGCCCGTTCGGCGTAGTAATCAACGAATTGGCGACGGGTCAGCATTCCGGGGGCGTTACTCGGCTGGCGGCGCATCAGTTGTACGGGGGCAGGGTCTGTTGCTTCGATCCAATACGCCAGGGTGTTACCCAGGTCCATCAGCGGGTCGCCGAGGGTGGTCATTTCCCAGTCCAGTACGCCAATGATCCGCATTGGGTTGGCGGCATCAAGGATCACGTTATCGAAGCGGTAGTCGTTGTGAATGATGCCGGGGCGCGCGTGGTCTGCCGGCATCTTCTCGCGCAGCCAGGCGACCACGGCTTCCCAGCGCGGCGCGTCAGGGGTCAATGCCTTCTCGTAGCGACTGCTCCAGCCTTCGATCTGGCGCTGCACGTAACCTTCAGGCTTGCCGAGGTCGGTCAGGTTGCAGGCGCTATAGTCGACCTGATGCAGCTCGACCAGGCGATCGATGAAGCTCTTGCACAAGGCTTCGGTGCGCTCGGCGTTCAGGTTCAGCTCGGCGGGCAGGTCGGCGCGCAGGATGATGCCCTTGACCCGTTCCATTACGTAGAACTCGCTGCCGATCAACGAGGCGTCGGTGCAATGTACATAGGCCTTGGGGCAATAGGGGAAGCCACGGTTGAGCTGGTTGAGGATACGGAACTCACGGCCCATGTCGTGGGCCGATTTGGCCTTGTGCCCGAAAGGCGGGCGGCGCAGTACCAGTTCCTGTTCCGGGTACTGCAGCAGGTAGGTCAGGTTCGAGGCCCCGCCGGGGAACTGACTGATGCGCGGCGTGCCGTCCAGGCCGGGAATCTGTGCTTTCAGATAAGGGTCGATGAGGGCGACGTCGAGTTCTTCGCCGGGACGGACCTGGGTGGACTGGTCGTTGAGCGTCATGCTTATCCCTTATGATTGAGGCCTGAGATTATTGGCTAATCTAATTCTGGCCCTCGGGCCGAACAAGTGCCGCAGGGCTTTATTGGCGGCCGTGTTGCCGGTCGATCAGCGGTCCTGATGGGCCAGCAAAATGCAGGCGAAAAAAAACCGAAGCAGGCAACACTTCGGTTTCAATTGCATCCGGCAGACGGCTTAAACCGGGAACAGCTCGCTGAGCTTCATCGACAGCATCATGTCGCCCTCAACGCGCAGCTTGCCGCCCATGAAGGCCTGCATGCCGTCGGTTTCGCCGCTGACGATACCCTTGAGGGTTTCGCTGTCCATGACCAGGGTGACGTTGGCGTCTGGGTTTTCGCCTTCCTGCAGGTCACAGGTGCCATCCTTGATGATCAGCGCATAGTGCTTGTCTTCGTCGGTCACGTTGAAACCGAAAACCAGGTCCAGGCCAGCAGCGGCAGCTGGGTTGAACTTGGATTTCATGGCTTGAACGGCATCAGCTACAGAGGTCATGGTGCATTCCTTATTAAGTGATTTCGGCGACCGGCAAAGGTCACCATGGGCCGGTACTCAACGATAGGTCATGAGTTCCGGCGCCTTCAACAGCTGCACATGGGCTTGGCTGTTGAAGGAAGCCAGGGCCACCTCGCTGCCGCGAAACTTCAATTGGCTGAGCGAGGTGTTGATGATCTGCCAGTTCAGTGCGAAGGCCTGGTCTGGTGTCATTCGGGTAATCAGGTGGAGCAGGGCAGTAATGGTGCCGCCCGAAGTAAAGATCGCGATATTGTCGCCATGCTCGGCCTGTTGCAGCACGCGTTGCAACCCGGCATTTACCCGGGCGACGAAACCCTGCCAGCTTTCCACCTCGGGGTGCTGGTAGTCACCCGTGTGCCAGCGGCGAACAATCAGGGCGAAAATACGCTGAAACTCACTGCGGTGTTGTGCCGCGTTGCGCAAGACATCCAGTGCGTGGGGCTCGTCTGGCAGCAGGCTCGGCAGCAGGGCGCGGATCAGCGTATCAGCATCGAACTCGTTGAAGGCGCTGTCGGTTTCCAGCCTCGGCACCGTGGCGCCGGCCTCCTGCATGCGCGCCAGTGCCAGGCGCCCGGTATCCTGCTGGCGACGCAGATCGCCGGCCAGGCAACGGTCCAGGCGCAGGCCCAGTTCGGCCAGGTGTTCGCCAAGCACGGTGCTCTGGCGAACACCGACGGGCGAGAGGACGTCGTAGTCGTCTGCACCAAAGGAGGCCTGGCCATGTCGAATCAGGTAAATGCTGCCCACGTTGCGACCGTCTGCCGGAATTAAGGGTTTCGGCGAGGTTAGGTTGCCGCTGTCAGGCTGTCAATGAAAAAACATACAAGCGTTTGAAAAGGTTGTTTGAACTGTAATGCCGGTGTTTTCAGGCGCTGGCAGGGGCGGGGTAGCGTCGGTATGCTTGAGCTCTGGTTCGCGCCGTATGGGCGCAGGCATGTTAAGGAGTTACTGTGGAGTTTCTTGCTGAGTACGCAAGCTTTCTCGCCAAGACCGCGACCCTGGTGATCGCGATACTGGTTGTTCTGTCGGCCCTCGCCGGCCTGCGTGGCAAGGGTCGGCGCAAGGCCGGTGGGCAATTGCAGGTTACCAAGCTCAACGACTTCTATAAGGAACTACGTGAGCGGCTGGAGACCAACCTGCTCGACAAGGCCCAGCTCAAGGCCTTGCGCAAGCAGCAGGGCAAGGCCGAGAAGTTGCAGAAAAAAACACCTGACGATAAAAGCCGGGTCTTCGTGCTGGACTTCGACGGTGACATCAAGGCGTCTGCCACCGACAGCCTGCGGCATGAAATTACGGCGCTGCTGACGCTCGCGACGCCGCGTGACGAGGTTGTGCTGCGCCTGGAGAGCGGCGGCGGCATGGTCCACAGCTACGGCCTGGCCGCTTCGCAGTTGGCGCGCATTCGCCAGGCGGGTGTACCACTGACCGTGTGCATCGACAAGGTCGCGGCCAGCGGCGGCTACATGATGGCCTGTATCGGCGAGAAAATCGTCAGTGCACCGTTTGCCGTGCTGGGCTCCATCGGCGTGGTGGCGCAGTTGCCCAACGTCAATCGCTTGCTGAAAAAGCATGACATCGACTTTGAAGTGCTGACCGCAGGTGAGTACAAGCGCACCCTGACCGTCTTCGGCGAGAACACCGAGAAGGGGCGGGAGAAGTTTCAGGAAGACCTGGACGTCACTCACCAGCTGTTCAAGGATTTCGTGTCGCGCTATCGCCCTCAGTTGCACATCGATGAGGTCGCCACCGGCGAAGTCTGGTTGGGTGTTGCCGCGCTGAACAAGCATCTGGTTGATGAGCTGAAAACCAGCGATGAGTACCTCAGTGACCGTGCCCGAGAGGCGAACCTCTATCACCTGCATTTTGCCGAGCGCAAAAGCCTGCAGGAGCGGGTTGGCTTGGCTGCCAGCAGTTCGATCGAGAATACGCTGGTGGGCCTGTGGAGCCGTTTGAGCCGCTGGCGCTGAGTCAACGGTATCCTCGGTGAGGCAGCTGGTCGGGCTTTTTGTATTTCGGACTTTAAGTCTGCAAATGACCAGCTAGTCTCAGTTTCTGTTGATGGCCGGTATTTTCAGGTAATCGATGGGTTACCGGTAGCGGTCTATCGCAGGAGGGGGCGCAAGGATGAGTGATCCTTACATTGAAGACGATGGGGACGAATTTCCAATCAATAGCCGGGTCCGCTGTGGCCAGGCGGCAGTCAGGCTCGGTTTCGCCAACATGACTGCCGACGATGCGTCAGGCCTGAACCCGCCTGTCAGCCAGCAGCGGCGTCGCCTGGCCAAGTTCGTGCCCAGGGTTGTGGTACCGAAGCGTTAACGAACACGTCAAGAATAGCCCCGTCTGCATGAGGGGCTTTTTAATGCCTTTTGTCGGTAACAGCCTGTTGAGCAAGGTATTTTTTCTGATTGATTGATCTCGCTCAAACGCCTGAGCAGTTGGTCTCGCGGCTGTAACACTTGTGTGTCTTACTAGGTGCGATTCAATCGAGGAGGACCTCAATGCGTATCAGGGAAGCGACTTATTGGCGCTGGGCAGACCGGCAATTGAGCTGCCGTAGCCATGATGAAAAACTCAGCGACGGCATCAGTATTGATGTGAAAACCCGCCTTTCACGTACTGGCGCTACACAGTTGTTCGTGGGTATCTATGCCCGCAACGGCAAGGCGTTGGTCGAGGAGTACTACGCGAACCGGCCTTGCGAAAGCATGACCCGGGCGTTGGTGTGGGGGGTCGATCGGGCCCGGGCCTTGGCCACGGGCGCAATAGCGATTGAAACCCAAACGTTACGGCGCCAGGCCTAGGGCGTGCCGTGGCGATTGTGGCTGGCCTGGACAATGCGTTGGGCTGGCACGCGTAACTGCGTTAGCAGGTATTCGGCAAAGTCCACGTCGTAGGGTTGCAAGGCAATGGCCTGTGCCATGCACTCAAGCCACAGGGCGCTATGGGTTTCATCGATCGGCCACTGGGCATGGAATGCCGGGATCGAGATGGGCCCATAACGCTCACTGAACAGCCGTGGGCCACCCAGCCAACCGCTGAGAAAACAGGCCAGTTTGTCCCGGGCCATGCTCAGATCTTGCGGGTGCATGCGTCGAATGAGTGCAGCTTCCGGGCGTTCGTCCATCAATCGATAGAAATCGTCGACCAGTCGGCGCAGGCCATCAATGCCGCCAGCGGCTTGGTAGGATGCATCGCCAGTACCGAATGCAGGTTTGTTCATCCGCAGGACTCATGAGCTCAAAGGGTCATTGTAGCCAGAGCTGGCGCCGCCTTGAACGAAAAAAGCCCGACCTTTTCAGGCCGGGCTTTCTCACGGCAACGGCGTGATCAGCTGTAACGGTCGATCAAGCGTACGCCAGGCTGGTTTTGTACGGCGGCCCATTCATGTTGCAGGGTCTGCAGTACGTTACCGATGAAGTGGGTATCGGCAGCGGCCTTCTTGCCGACGTAGCCATGGCCACGGCGGTACATCTTGAAGCGGGCACGCATGTTCGGGTTGCGTTGCTCGAACTCTTTTTCGCCAGCCAGCGGCGAGACCTTGTCGATGCGAACTTCGCCCGAGTCGCAGACCCAGAGAATGTGGCTGTCGAGACTGTCCTTGCGTGCTGCGAACAGCCGGGCCAATTCGTCGATAGTAGGTTGATTGTTCAAGTTCATCATTAAAGCCCCCTTAACCACCATTAATTGTTGAGTTATTGCTTGGCGCCAATCATGTAGCGTTGACAGAAAGCTGCTACAGCAGCGTCACAACAGGGGGCTTCTACTTTCTGCCTTTTGGGCAGTACCCATCCAGCGACAGCTCTTGGATCCGTTGAGCCGTCTGGAACACCCTTGCCAGCGCTCCCGATCGGGGAGACGTCTGCATCATGCAAGCGGCGATGAACGGCGTCAATAGGGTTTGTAGTGTTTTTTTATCTTCACTACATATTGTCCGACAATACCGGGCCTGGGCTTATTGATCCGCATCAGCGCAGGTGTCATCGGGATGGCGGATCATGGCCGGCACATGCCTTTCAGGGAGATCCTCATGCATTCACCGGCCTCCACGCCTTCCTCAGAAACCGCCAAGGCTTCGCTGCCGTTGGGCCTTATGGTCGGTATTGCGGCCTTGATTGCGGTGCTGTTGCTGCCATTGCCGGCTGACTTGCCTGTGGCGGGGCAGCGGGTTTTGGCGATCCTCGCATTTGCCGTGGTCATCTGGATCACTGAAGCGGTGTCGTACGAAGCCAGCGCCATCATGATCACCTCGCTGATGGCGTTCTTGCTTGGCACGGCACCGACCCTGGCCGATCCCTCGGTGACGTACGGTTCGTCCGCCGGGATCACCATGGCCTTGACCGGGTTCTCCAACGCAGCGCTGGCGCTGGTGGTTGGCGCCTTGTTCATTGCGGCGGCCATGACTCACACCGGGCTGGACCGGCGTATCGCTCTGGTGACCTTGTCCAGTGTCGGTGTCAGCACCCGGCGCATCCTCTTGGGCGCCGTCGCAGTCACGGTATTGCTTAGCCTGGTAGTGCCCAGCGCGACGGCGCGCAGTGCCTGTGTGGTGCCGATCATGATGGGGGTGATTGCAGCCTTTGGCGTCGACAAGCGCTCAAACATCGCCGCCGGGATCATGATTATCGTTGCGCAGGGCACCAGTATCTGGAACATCGGTATCCAGACCGCAGCGGCACAGAACCTGCTGACAGTGGGCTTCATGGACAAGATGCTCGGCGGGCGAGTGTCTTGGATTGACTGGCTGATCGCCGGTGCGCCCTGGGCGGTGCTCATGTCGTTGGTGCTGATCGTCGTGGTACTGAAAATGCTGCCGCCAGAGAGCGACAGCATTCCCGGTGGCAAGGCGGCGGTGGCGGATCAGTTGGCCGCATTGGGGCCGATGACGTCTGCGCAGAAACGCTTGTTAGGCGTTTCGGTCCTCTTGCTGCTGGCCTGGGCCACCGAAGGCAAGTTGCATCGCTTTGACACGACCTCGACCACCTACGCCGGGCTGGTCTTGCTGTTGCTGCCGCGCTTTGGCGTGATGACCTGGAAAGATGTGCAGTCGCGCATTCCGTGGGGCACGGTGATTGTCTTCGGTGTCGGGATCAGCCTGGGCACTACCTTGCTCACGACGCAGGCCGGGCAGTGGCTGGGGCAGCAGGTCGTGGCCCATACCGGCCTGGACCAACTCGGTACATTGGGGGTGTTCTCGATTCTTGCGGCGTTCCTGATCCTTATCCACCTCGGTTTCGCCAGTGCCACCGCACTGACCTCGGCGCTGCTGCCCATTCTGATTGCCGTGCTGCAGACGTTGCCGGGCGACTTCAGTCGCCTGGGGATGACCATGGCGTTGGGGTTTGTCGTCAGTTATGGCTTCATCTTGCCAATCAACGCGCCGCAGAACATGGTCTGCCTGGGTACCGAAACCTTCAATGCCAGGCAGTTTGCGCGGGTCGGTGTGGTGATTACCCTGATCGGCTACCTGCTGATGCTGGTGTTCGCGGCGACCTGGTGGCACTGGCTGGGCTGGATGTGAAAACAGGGTGAGACTTCGCGGTGGCGTCGCCACCGTGTGGGAACTGGCGTGCCAGTGATGCACACACCGCGAACTCACTGACACCCAGTCAACACCTTTGCAGGCAGGCTCACGCTCGCAGGCGCTTGCCCGTCAGAAGTTCGCCGGGGTGTTGGCGCTGATGATTTCGGCTTCATCCGGGCCGATGTTCTTGAAGCTGTGGGGCAGGGTGGTGGGGAAGTAGTAACCGTCACCGGAATTGAGCACGCTGACCTGGCCATCGACGCGCAATTCGATGGTGCCACGGGTAACCAGGCCGCATTCCTCGCCCTCGGTATGCACGATCGGCTCTTCACCGGAGTCTGCGCCGGGTGCATACAGTTCGCGCAGCATACGCATTTGCCGACCTTCCACGCTGGCGCCGACCAGCAACAGGCGCAGGCCGCTATTGCCCAGGTCGGGTTGTTCGTTGGAGCGGAACACGAAGCGTTCCTGGCGCGGCGGTTCATCGAAGCTGAAAAACTCTGCCAGCGACATCGGGATGCCTTCGAGCAGTTTCTTCAGGGAACTGACCGACGGGCTGACGCGGTTTTGCTCGATCTGCGAGATCGTCGAGTTGGTCAAGCCGCTGCGTCTGGCCAGTTCCCGTTGCGAGAGCTTGTTGCGTTCACGCACCAGTCTGAGTCGTGTCCCCGTATCCATAGCTGCCTTAGTGTCAAAAATAAATGGCGACGCATTAAAGCACACTCGGGCCCTCAGTAGCGCACGCTCAATTGACACGTCCCGACCACATGCTGCGTAACACGCCGTCGCGGCGGATCAAGCCGTGAACCAACGCCGCCGCCAAGTGCAACAATACGGTCGCGAAGAGCAGGTAGGCGAGCCAGCCATGCGCCTGGCGAAGGACGGCGTAGACGCGGATATCCTGAGGCAGCAGTGCGGGTAACTGCAGGGGTAATGGATAACCTCCCGCCGAAAGCATGCCCCAGCCGAGCAGCGGCATGGCCAGCATCATCCCGTAGAGCACCAGGTGCGATGCCTTGGCTGCCCAGCGTTGCGCCGGTGGCAGGTCGCTCGGCAACGCGGGGCTGCCAACGCACACGCGCACGCCGATACGGATCAGTACCAAGACCAGAAGGGCCAGCCCCACCAGCTTGTGTACGCTGACCAACAGGGTGTGCCGGGGTGACAGGTCACTGATCATGCCTACACCGATGAACAGCATGCTCAGGATCAGCAGAGCCATCAGCCAGTGCAGCCCGCGCAGCAGGGGATGGAAGGAGGGGTTCATGGTTGTACTCCTGAATGGGCCGCTTCGCGGCTGCGGCGGTTGAAGGATTCCGAGTAGGCGGCCGAGCGGGCGGCAAGAATCGGATCAGCAGACGGTTCAATGCCGGTTGGCAGAATCAGCGGGTCGAAGTTCAGGTCACGGCAGGCGCCTTGCTCGGCCGCATCGACTTGCTCAATGACCACGGTGCCCGCGTTGACTTGCCGCCGTTGCTCAGGCCAGGGTTGAGCGGGATCGTCGACTGCATCGCCCGGCTCGGCCAGGGTCAACAGCAGGTTCCAGCGCAAGGGGCCTTCGGTCAGGCGTTTGCGCAGGTCATTCTGCAGGTAATTCGGGTCTTCCACCTGGGCCGGTAATGCACTGAACGGGGTCAGTGGCTGTAGTTTCCAGCGCACGTAATGCGGGGTGCCCTTGGTGTCGATCAGGCGAAAGGCGTTGATGCTGTGGTAAGCCGAACTGGCAAAGCTGTCGGAGGGCTTATAGTCCTTGACCCACTGGCGAAAGGCCGCGCTTTCCGGGTGTGCGGCAAAGAAGGCCTGCAACCTTGCCGGGTCGGGTTTACCGGTGGCGGGTACCGGGGTCATTGCCAGCACCTGTTCGTAGAAACCCTCGATGGTGTTCACTGCCAGTACCGGCGGGGTATTCATGCCACTGCGCCAGCGTTGCCCATCATCGCTGGTGAATTCCACGGCCAGGCTGCGAGTGGCGACGCTGGCATCGGCGCTATGCGGGTTGGCGCCGCCGATGGCGAAGCGGCCAATAACCGGTACCCTTGGCTGGGCAAACACCCGAGCGCTTGAGAGTTCGGCGGCCTGGCCGCTGCTTTCAAAGTAGCCGCTGACGCACAGGCCTTTGGCGTGGTTTTTCCGGTAGCCAGGGTAGTGTCCGGCCTGAGCTTCGAAGGTGTCGACGATACGTTTCGGTGTCAACCGGTCCGAGCCGATCCAGCCGGCGGTAAAGGCAAAGCCTGCGCCCATTGCAGCGACGCCAAGGCCGATGGCAGTCAGGCGCAGCGTACGGGCGCGACCGTTTAGCGGAGTGCTCATGGTGCTATCCAGGTCAGTAAATGAGCGGGTAGGACGCACCCGCTGAAGTTTTATTCCATTGGCCTGGAATAAAATTCGCGGTCGGCCGTCTGCCTCGTACACTGACTGCACGACGATCACGGATCACTCGATGAACGAACTGGATGACGACCAACTACGCGAGATGCTTCAGCGGCTGCGCCGTTTCGCCTTGTGGTTGACCCGCGAGGGCACGAGCGCCGACGACCTGGTGCAGGCAACGGTGGAGCGAGCATTGAGCCGGGGCGCGCAGCAGCGTGATCCTGCGAGCTTGCGTGCCTGGCTGTTCTCGATCCTTTACCGGCAGTTTCTCGACAGCAAGCGTCGAGAGCGCCGCCATATGCGCTGGCTGAGCTGGTTCGGGCGGGCCGAAGAGGCCGGGAACAATACCGAGGACATTGTCGAGGCTCAGTCTGGCCTGGCTGCCTTTGCCAGGCTTTCGGCGGAGCAGCGCGCCTTGTTGATGATGGTGAGTGTTGAAGGCATGAGCTACAAGGAGGCCGCGCAGGCCCTGGATGTACCGATTGGCACGGTGATGTCGCGTTTGTCGCGGGCCCGTGCAGCACTGCGAGAACTGACCGAGGGCACGCCGTTGCCCCCTGGGTTGCGGAGGTTGAAATGAGTCGGTTGATCCCATCCGAAGAGGAATTACAGGCTTACGTCGATGATCGGTTGCTGCCCGAACGCCGACGTGAGGTAGACAGGTACCTGGCGGCACATCCGCAGCGGGCCGCCGAGCTTGATGCCTGGCGTGCCGATGCCCGGCGTTTGCGTGCTGCCCTGGCGGGGCAAATCGAACAAGCGCCTAACCCGCGTCTCGACCCGGCCTGGGTTCGCCGCGACCTGCGTCAGCGTCGCCAGCGCCGCTGGGCCAGTGCTGCGATGCTGCTGGTCGCGTTGGGCGTAGGGGGGCTGGGTGGCTGGCAGGCGCGGGAGGTCAACCTGATGGCTGGCAACCCGCCGATGGCCGACGCCGTGCAGGCGCACCGGCTGTTCGCCTATGCATCCTCACTGGACTTGTCGGTAAACACCCCAGAGCAACTGCAGGCCTGGTTGGGCCAGCACTTCAGGCATGCCGGCAATCTGCCGGACCTCTCGGCCTATGGGTTTACTCCGGTAGGGGCACGGTTGCTGAGCAATGAGCAGGGCCCGGCCGCGCTGCTGCTGTTCCAGGACCGAAACGGTGAGCGTGTCAGCCTGTTCCTGCGTTCTCCCAGTGAGCGTTATGTGCGGATGCCCAGTGGTGAGCGCACCGAGGGCGAACTGCAGGCGCGCTACTGGTCTCGCGGTGACTATAACTATGCATTGATCAGTGACGTTGCCGATGCGCGTGGCGCGCAGTTGCGCCAGGTACTGGGCACCGCCCTGTAGCCCGGGTGCTACCTGCTATTCATTAATCGAATACCGTAAATCACTGCGTTCGATTTATCGAATCCCGAGTCCCGCTCTAAGATCCTCGGCACTGACTCATCACTGGCCCCGCGGCCATAGCAGGAGAACCCGATGAACATTTTGATGGTGCTCACGTCCCACGACACCCTGGGTAATACAGGCCACAAGACCGGCTTCTGGCTGGAAGAGTTCGCAGCCCCTTACTACGCATTTCTCGATGCAGGGGCGCAGGTCACCCTGGCCTCGCCCAAGGGCGGCCAGCCGCCGATCGACCCCAAGAGCGACGATCCCGGCGCGCAGACTGCCGCCACTGAACGCTTCCAGGCCGATGAGGCTGCACGCAAGGCCCTGGCCAGCACCCTGACTTTGGCTCAGGTCAACGCTGATGATTTCGATGCACTGTTCTACCCCGGTGGTCATGGTCCGCTCTGGGACCTTGCTGAAGACCCGCGCTCGATCGCTTTGATTGAGCGTTTCCAGGCACTGGGCAAGCCCGTTGGTGCGGTCTGCCACGCTCCGGCGGTGCTGCGCCACACTGTGGACGCCAACGGCGCGCCTTTGGTCAAGGGCAAGCAGGTGACGGGTTTCAGTAACACCGAAGAAGCGGCTGTCAACTTGACGGACGTGGTGCCTTTTCTGGTTGAAGACATGCTCAAAGGCCATGGTGGGGTGTACAGCCGTGCCGAGGACTGGCACAGCCATGTGGTCGTCGACGGCCTGCTTGTAACCGGGCAGAACCCAGCGTCCTCCGATGCCACCGCCCACGCCTTGCTCAAGCTGCTCTAAGGCTGGCCACCCGCTGCCCCTGAGGCAGGCGCTGTTCAGCCTGCCTTCTCTTCGTTTCAGCATCAGACGAGTTGATTACATGTCCGCACTCTTTACCCCGTTCCAGCTCAAGGGCGTGACCTTGCGCAACCGCATTGCCGTCCCGCCGATGTGCCAATACACCGCCACTGACGGCGTGATCAATGACTGGCACCTGGCGCACTACACCAGCCTTGCGCGTGGTGGTGCCGGCCTGGTCATTGTCGAGGCCACCGCTGTTTCACCGGAAGGGCGCATTACCCCGGGTTGTGCCGGCATCTGGAACGATGCCCAGGCCGACGCTTTGGCTGAGGTCGCCTCTGCGATCAAGCGCGCCGG
This sequence comes from Pseudomonas sp. TE3910, assembly GCF_056279025.1. Lineage (NCBI taxonomy): Bacteria > Pseudomonadati > Pseudomonadota > Gammaproteobacteria > Pseudomonadales > Pseudomonadaceae > Pseudomonas > Pseudomonas sp. TE3910. The sequence continues at coordinate 1,223,317 of NZ_JBWBQN010000001.1, read as the reverse complement.
TGCCGTACCGGGTATTCAGATCGCTCATGCCGGTCGCAAGGCCAGTGCCAACCGTCCGTGGGAAGGCGACGATCACATTGGCGCAGAGGATGCCCGTGGTTGGGACACCCTGGCACCCTCGGCGATTCCTTTCGGTGCTCATCTGCCGAAAACCCCAAAGGCCATGACCCTAGAAGACATTGCCCGTGTTCGCGCTGACTTCGTGGCGGCGGCACGCCGTGCCCTGGCGGCCGGTTTTGAGTGGCTGGAGCTGCATTTTGCTCATGGTTACCTGGGCCAGAGCTTCTTTTCCAGCCATAGCAACCAGCGCGATGATGGCCTACGGTGGCAGCTTTGAAAACCGTAGCCGCTTCCTGCTTGAAACCCTGGCGCAGGTTCGAGAAGTCTGGCCGGAGCACCTGCCGCTGACCGCGCGTTTCGGTGTCATTGAATATGACGGTCGCGACGAGGCGACGCTGGAAGAGTCCATCGAGCTGGCCAAGGCATTTCGCCGGGGTGGGCTGGACCTGCTCAGTGTCAGCGTGGGTTTCACTGTGCCGGACGTCTCTATTCCATGGGGGCCAGCGTTCCTTGCGCCGATTGCCGAGCGCGTGCGTCGTGAAGCGGAACTGCCGGTGGCTGCTGCGTGGGGCATCGACAATCCGACAATCGCGCAAGCTACCCTGGCCGAGGGGCAGATGGATCTGGTGATGGTGGGTCGCGCTCACCTGGCCAACCCCAATTGGCCTTACCAGGCGGCACTGCAACTGCAGGTAGAACGCCCTTCCTGGGTGCTGCCCACGCCCTACGCCCACTGGCTGGAACGCTATCAGGTCAGCCAGTAGACTGGCCGACCTTCAGCACTGAATATCGCAGAGAGGACTGTATTGATGATTCACGTCATTGCCCGTGTAGTCGCGTTGCCGGAGCACCAGGCACAGGTTGAGGCGGAGCTGCGCACGATGGTCGCCGCTACCCGCCAAGAGCCGGGTAACCTGTGCTATGACCTGTTTGCGGACCTTGACGGTGGCGCCGGGTTCTCGTTGTTCGAGACCTATGCCGACCAGGCAGCACTGGAGGCTCACCGTGACAGCGCGCATTTTCAGGCCTACCGCAGTCGCATCAGCGGCTGGCTGGCGACACCCCCGCAAGTGCAGGTGCTACGCGCCCTGGATCAGGCGCAGAAGCCCCGCGCCTGAAGCCCGTCCTGATGCCCGACACCGCTAGCGGGTGATACGCAGGGCTGTCGTTGTCGTAGAGGTGGATCACGCCGCGCGGGGCTGATTCACCTCTACCGTAATGTGTACCAGTTCTTCGTGAATACTCAACCGCCGGCGCACGGCATCGGCGTTGAATGAGCCGTGGCTGACGAGGGAAAGGATACAGGCGTACTTTCCTTTACCAACACGCCAGACATGCAGGTCGGCGATTTCCGCCTGGATGGGGAACTGCTCGATCACCTCGCGGATTTCTTCGACGACTGGCGCGTCCATCTCGGCATCCAGCAGCACGCGCCCGGTTTCGCGCAGCAAGCCTACGGCCCAGATCGCAACCATTGCAGCGCCGACAATTCCGATCAATGGGTCCAGCCATACCGCGCCCCAGAGTTTGCCGCCGATCAGGGCGATGATTGCCAGCACCGAAGTCGCCGCATCGGCAATGACGTGCAGGTAGGCTGAGCGCAGGTTCAGGTCGTGATGGTGGTGGTCATGCCCATGCCCTTCATGAGCGTGCCCGTGGTGGTGATCGTGATGATGCGAGTGATCGTCCTTGAGCAGCCAGGCGCAGGCCAGGTTCACCGCCAACCCGACAATGGCAATCGCGATGGCTTCGTCATAATGGATCGGGCTGGGGCTGAACAGTCGCTCCACGGACTGGAACAGCATCAAGCCCGCGATACCCAGTAGCACGATGGCGCTCGAGTAGCCACCCAGTATCTCGATTTTCCAGGTACCAAAGGCGAAGCGCCCGTCGTTGGCCAACTGCCGGGCTGCGCGATAGGCAAACACCGACAAGCCCAGCGCCAGAGCGTGTGAACTCATGTGCCAGCCGTCGGCAAGCAGCGCCATCGAGTTGGACAACCAGCCGCCGCAGATCTCTGCGACCATCATCACCAGGGTCAAACCCAGGGCCCAGCGGGTCTTTTTTTCCGCCAGCGGATTCCCTTCGTCGAAGACATGGGAATGCCGGTACTCGGAGGCCAGTGAATTCATGGGTATCATGCTCGGGATATCAGGGGGTTCGCATACTATACCCCAGTATACTAATTGGCGAGAAAGCAATGGCACACACAACCAAAGGCAAGAAGCAACTGCTGACCCGGGTTCGCCGGATCAAAGGGCAGGCAACGGCACTGGAAACGGCACTGGAGCAGGACACTGACTGCATCGCGATCCTGCAGCAGATCGCGGCCATTCGCGGCGCCGTCAATGGCTTGATGACCGAGGTGATGGAGGGTCACATTCGTGAGCACCTAGGAGCAGAGGATTTGACTGCGCAGCAGCGGCAAGCCGAAGTCGACCAGATTGCCGCTCTGCTCAGGTCTTATCTGAAGTAGGGCAGGGCGATTGATAGCGCTTAGTGGTGTGCCATTCGCTGTTGCAGGTACTCGATGACGGCCTGTTGTTCGCCAACGAATTCAACCCGTTCGCCCTTGCTGGCGCGCTGGAAGGCGTACATCGGGTCGTAATACTCGTTCAGCAGGCCTGCGATCCAGCCGCGGTGCAAGTCAACCTGAGCACTGCGTTGCTGCTCATCGAGCGCGTCCTGCAGCAGGGTCGAGAAACGCTTGTAGCGCTCGCCACCCAGGCGTTTCTGGATGTTCGCCATGCTGTTTTGCAAGCGCTGGGCATACTGTGCGAACCCCGTCTCCTCGCCGTGGACAGCGATGAACTCGGCACACAGGCCCGTGACGTAGTCCTGAAGGATGCGTTCGATACGGTGTTCCAGGCTGTCTTCGAGCCAGACCATGGGGTACTGCTGCATGCCCTGGTAGAGCTCCAGGGGCAGGTTGCAGCTGCCGACCAGGCGGCTCTCGTCCTCGAGTACGAACTGTTCGATACCGGCATCACGCTTTTTCAGCAGGTCGATTGCCAGGCGGTTTTCAAAGTCAATCTGTGCCGGCTGGCCGGTAGCGCGCTTGCCGAAGCTGGAACCACGGTGGTTGGCCAGCCCCTCCAGGTCGATGGCGTTGCGCAAGGCATGGATCACCTCGGTCTTGCCGGTGCCGGTGAGGCCGCCGACCAGCACGAAATCGCACTGCGCCACGGCCTGCTGGGTGGTCTCAAGGAGGAAGGTGCGCATTGCCTTGTAGCCACCGACTACACGCGGGTAGTCGATACCGGCCTCGTCCTTGAGCCACTTCTGGGTGATCTGTGAGCGCAGCCCGCCGCGAAAGCAGTACAGGTATCCGTTTGGATTGGCCCGGGCAAAGGCAGCCCAGGCGGCAATGCGCTCGTCCTTGGTAGCACCGCAGACGAGTTGGTGGCCCAGTTCAATGGCCGCCTGCTGGCCGCGTTGCTTGTAGCAGGTGCCGACTCGCTGACGTTCCTGATCATTCATCAACGGCAGGTTGACTACACCGGGAAAGGCACCTTTGTTGAATTCAACGGGGGCGCGAACGTCCATCAGTGGCACATCATCGATAAACAGTGAGCGGTAGTCGTGGGTGTTGTCAGCCATTACACCACCTCTACCGCGTGCCGCTGTCGCTCGACCAGTTCACCGATCGGAGCCAGTGTCAGGCCCAGTTCGGTGGCTACAGACAGAAATTCGGCTTCACCCTCGGGGCTTACCGCAACCAACAGGCCGCCGCTGGTCTGCGGATCGCAGAGCAGGTTTTTCTGTTCATCACTCAGGGCTGCGATCTTCTCGCCGTAACTGTCGAAGTTGCGTTGAGTGCCGCCAGGCACGCAGCCTTCGGCCAGGTAGTAATCGACGCCGGGCAGGCGCGGTACGGCGCTGTAGGTGATGCGTGCGGTCAGGTTGCTGCCGTCGGCCATTTCCACAAGGTGGCCGAGCAGGCCGAAACCGGTAACGTCGGTCATTGCCTGAACACCTGGCAACTTGCCGAAACGGCTGCCGGGTGTGTTCAGTGTGCACATCCAGTCTCGGGCCAGGTGTTTGTCTTCCTCGCGCAACCGGGCTTTCTTTTCTGCCGTGGTGAGAATGCCAATCCCCAGCGGCTTTGTCAGGTAGAGGCGGCAGCCCTGTGTGGCGGTGTCGTTGCGTTTCATGTGGCGCTTTTCGACCACGCCGGTGACGGCCAGGCCGAAAATCGGCTCGGGTGCATCAATGGAGTGGCCACCGGCCAAGGGAATGCCTGCGGCATCGCATACGGCGCGGCCACCACGAATCACTTCGCGGGCCACTTCTGCGGGTAGCAGGTTCACTGGCCAGCCGAGAATCGCGATGGCCATGAGTGGGTCGCCACCCATCGCGTAGATATCGCTGATGGCGTTGGTGGCGGCAATGCGGCCGAAATCGTAGGGGTCATCGACAATCGGCATAAAGAAATCGGTGGTCGAGACCACGCCGCGCTCGTCATCGAGTGCGTAGACGGCGGCGTCATCGCGTGAGGCATTGCCGACCCAGAGTTTCGGGTCCAGATGCTGGGCGCCGCTACCGGCCAGGATCACGTCCAGCACCTTGGGGGAAATCTTGCAACCGCAGCCGGCACCGTGGCTGTACTGGGTCAGGCGAATGGGTTCGCTCATGTCACACCTCAAGGAGTTATAGCGCCGGATTCTAGCAAAGCTGGTCTTTGTGCTGCTAACTCCTATAATTCGGCACCTGTAAGCCCTACCTATTGCGCTGTCGAACCGGAGAACTCCCATGCTCAAAAACACCCTGGCACTGCTTGCCGGCCTGGTACTGAGTGGTTCCGCTTTTCTGGCTCAGGCCACTGAAACCTTGCGCGTCAGCGCGATTCCCGATGAAGCCCCAACCGAGCTGCTGCGCAAGTTCAAGCCGCTGGGCGCTTATCTTGAGCAGCAATTGGGCATGAAGGTGGAGTTTGTGCCGGTGGCCGACTACCCGGCGGTCGTCGAGGCTTTGGCCAGTGACCGTCTGGACCTCGCCTGGCTTGGCGGTTTCACCTTCGTCCAGGTTCACCTGAAAAGCCCTGGTGCCACGCCGCTGGTACAGCGCGAGCAGGATGCCCGGTTCACCAGCAAATTCATCACGGCGGACCCGCAGGTCAAACAGTTGTCTGACCTCAAGGGCAAGACCTTTGCCTTTGGCTCGGTATCGTCCACCTCCGGTAGCCTGATGCCGCGTTACTTCATGCTCAAGGACGGTATCAAGCCAGAAACCTTCTTCAGTCGCGTAGCGTATTCCGGTGCCCATGACGCCACGGCTGCCTGGGTGCAGGCGGGCAAGGTCGACGGCGGTGTGCTCAACGCCAGTGTGTGGGACAAACTGGTGGCCGCTGGCAAGGTCGATACCAGCAAGGTACACGTGTTCGCCACGACGCCTACGTACTTCGACTACAACTGGACCGTGCGTGGCAGCCTTGACCCGGCGCTGGCGCAGAAGATCAAGGCGGCGTTCCTGGCCCTTGATCCGGCCAACCCCGAGCACAAGGCCATTCTTGATTTGCAGGCGGCTACCCGTTTCATCGAAACGCGCCCGGAGAACTATGCGGGTATTGAAGAGGCCGCTCGGGCTGCTGAACTGCTGAAATGACGATCCGACTGACCGGGGCCTGCCTCAACCATGGTGCGCTGCAAGCGCTGCGTGACCTGAACCTGACCATCGAGGCCGGTGAGCAGGTGGCGATTATTGGCCCCTCGGGTGCTGGCAAGTCGAGCTTGCTGCACCTGATCGCCACCGCTATCAAGCCAGGCAGCGGCGAGCTGGAGGTGCTCGGCCAGCAACCCTGGCGTCTCTCGGCGCGGCTGAGGCAAAAGCTGCGTACACGCCTGGGGCTGATTCATCAGGTGCCACCCTTGCCGCCGCGTCAGCGGGTGGTCACGACCGTACTGGCCGGCCGGCTGGGGCAGTGGGGGACGCTGCGTGGGTTGCTCAGCCTGTTGCGGCCCGTCGATGTGGCCGGCGCGCGCGCCGTGCTGTCGAGCCTGGACCTGGCGGACAAACTGTTCGTGCAGTGCCAACAACTCTCCGGCGGGCAATTGCAGCGAGTTGGCATCGCCCGGGTGCTGTACCAGCAGCCAGACCTGCTGCTGGCCGATGAACCGGTTTCGGCGATGGACCCGGTGCTCGCTGCGCATAGCCTGGCGACCCTGTGCAGCTACGCCAGCGTACGGGGTATTACCTTGGTCGCCAGCCTGCATGCGGTAGACCTGGCATTGGCCCACTTTGCGCGAGTGATCGGTATTCGTGAAGGCCGTCTGGTGTTCGACAAGCCGGCGACTGAAGTGACCGAGGACTTGCTTGATGCCTTGTACGCCAATGAGCAACTGACCTCGCCGATTCAGCCCGTTGCGCCGCTGACCCTGCAGATTCCCCGATGCTGAGTCGTGACCTGCGCGACCCGGCAACCGCGCCACGGCTGTTGCTGACCCTGCTGGCGCTGGCACTGCTCTGGCCGGGGCTGCACCTGAGCGAACTCGACCTCGGTGTGTTGTTTCAGGCCGACAGCCGCCGTCAGATCGGCAGCTTCGTCAGCGCTTTCTGGCCGCCGGCTCATGACCAGGCGTTCCTTGAGTTGCTATGGGGCGCCACGCTGCAAACCCTCGCCGTTGCCACGGCGGGCATGACGCTGGCCTTGCTCCTGGCGGTCCCGGCCAGCCTGCTGGCCAGCCGCGCGTTGTCGTTGTCCGCAGCCTCGCGGGGCGGGCGCCCCAGTGCGTTGGCTGTGGCACTGCGCTGGCCGGTACGTGCGCTGATGGTGTTCCTGCGCAGTGTGCCGGAAATCGTCTGGGCGTTGCTGTTCGTAAGGGCCGTGGGCCTGGGGCCGACCGCGGGTGTGCTGGCCATCGCCATTACCTACAGCGGCATGTTGGGCAAAGTCTATGCGGAGATTTTCGAGTCGGTCGATCAGCGACCTGCCCATGCGTTGCTGCAAGCTGGCAGCACGCGTCTTGGGGCTTTTTTCTACGGTATTTTGCCCTGTGCGGGTACAGAGCTGGTGTCGTACACCATCTACCGCTGGGAATGCGCGATTCGGGCTTCGGTGGTGATGGGGTTTGTCGGTGCTGGTGGGCTGGGCCAGCAGATCGATTTGTCGATGCGCATGTTTGCTGGCGCGGAAGTGGCTAGCATGTTGCTGACGTTCCTGGTGCTGGTCTGGCTGGCCGATCAACTCAGTGGCTTGCTGCGCAGGAGGCTGGCATGAGGCGCCTGATCAACCTGCTGGTGCTGTTTGCGGTATTGGCCGCGATCGTTTCATCGTTTGCTTACTTGAGCCTGGATCTGTGGGCGCTGGTGGGTGAGGGCGGGGCGGGCAAGATGGGGGAGTACGCGGCGCGTTTCCTCGCTCCTGATACCAGTCGCGAGCACCTGCAGGCCGTTGCGCGAGGTGCGCTGGAAACACTGGCCATTTCGGGTGTAGGCACGTTGTTGGCGGCGGCACTGGGCCTGCTTCTGGCACTGCCTGCGGCCGGATTGTTCGGCGGGGCCCTGCGTGGGCTCGCACGGCTGCTGCTCAATGCCTTGCGGGCGATACCCGAACTGGTCTGGGCAGTGTTGATGGTATTGGCCGCAGGGCTTGGGCCAAATGCCGGTACCTTGGCGCTGGCCTTGCACACGGCGGGTGTGCTGGGCCGGCTGTATGCTGAAGCCTTCGAGAACACACCCACTGCAGCGGCCCAGGCCATTCGCTTGCAGGGCGGCAGCCAGGTTTCGGCGTTCTGCTACGGCATGCTGCCCAACCTTTGGCCGCAACTGTTGGCCTACACCCTGTACCGCTGGGAAAACAACATCCGCATGGCTGCGGTACTGGGTTTCGTTGGTGCCGGAGGGCTGGGCCAGATGCTCTACATGACGCTCAGCCTGTTCCAGGAGTCGCGGGCCAGTACCGTGATCATCGCCATGCTGGCGCTGGTGTTGATCGTCGACGCGGTGAGTGACCGCATTCGCCAGCGCTGGGTGCTCAACTGATGTAGGGTGTTCTCCGTCGCCTTGGCCGTGTCGCTGGTAAATGTTTTCGCGTAGGCGCTTCAGCTAATGCCGTCACTGGCTTACCCTAGTGTCTTTTTGGCGCGGCACTGTGCCGAATGCCCTGCCGATGGAGTTCAAGCATGTACCAAGACACAGCCACCGTGACCGTCAGCGCTGAGCAAAGCGCGGGAGAGGTCGAGGCGGTCGACAATGAAAACGTAGCCATTGGCCTGGAAGCGGTGACGGACAACCTGAAGAAGGTGCATTTCACCGGCCAGTTGGCGGCGCCGGATGCACCGACGCATGTGTGCATTACCCTTAAGAACGGGCTGTCCTACTACGGCCCGATCGTTAACGGCCATGCCGAACCGAATGGCGGCTGGCTGGCCTTTGAGTGTGACATGATCGATCCGCAATTGCTGGGTTAATCCCGCCTCGGCATCGCCGTGGGCCGACCATGGCGATGCTGTGTAATGGCCGCTAGAAATACTTGAGCCAGGCAATATCACGGCGTTGAGCCTTCAAAGTCGCGAACCTGCGTACTGCAGGGTATAGCGCCACCGCCAGCACCCCGGCAGTCAACCAGATGGCCCAGATGCCATCGAATCCGAAATAGTCGCCCTGGTTCAGCCCAAACAGCGCCACGGCGAGCACATACAGCCCTTTCAGTGCGTACAGATGCAGCAGGTAGAAGAACATTGGCGCAGACCCGAGCACGCTCAAAGGGCCGATGGCCTTGTGTTTCTGGAGGCGCTCGAACATTAGCAGCAGCAACAGGCCAAGGCTCAGGGTCAGGGCAAGGAAGAGCAGGGATGGCGGGTACTTGGTGATGTTGAAGAAGCTCATCAACGTATGCAACGGAGCCTCGCCGGCCGTCCAGGGGCGTTCGCCGTAGCCATTGAGCAGGCGCAAGACAACAAAGCCAATTAAACCGAGGCTTGCCCAGCCTAGCAGTTTGCGTTGGCGTGCAGCCGGCGTTGCACTGCGTGCGAACCAGGGGCCGATGGCATAGCCCAGGCCGATGACGCCAATCCACGGCAGCACGGGATAAGAGGTGCGCAACCGCAGGGTATCCGACAGCTCGATCCAGCCGCGATCATGCAAAATCGCCCACGGCACGTGCAGCGCCGTCCCATCCGGGAAGTGCAGCGGGTCGAGCAGGTTGTGGCCGACAATGATCAGCAGGCTCAAACCCAGCAGTATCTGCCGCGGCAGCCAGACCAGGGCTGACAAGGCGATCATGCTCAGGCCAATCGCCCAGATGACCTGCAGGTAGATAACCGTGGGTGGCAACTGGAACGTCCAGGCGAAGTTGACCAGGGTGAACTCCAGTACCAGCAGAAACAGCCCACGCTTGAACAGAAAACCGCTCACATCGCCTTTGCCGGCGTACTTTTCACCGAACAGGTAAGCCGACAGCCCGGTCAGCAGGACAAATACAGGCGCACACAGGTGGGCCAGGGTCCTGCTGACGAACAGCGCAGGCTCTGTCACCGTTATGTCCATCGGGTCGGACACTTGTCGATGGAGCAGGAAGGTCTCCCGGACGTGGTCCAGCAACATGAAGAGCATGACCAGCCCCCTCAAGGCATCAATCGAGAGCAATCGGTTGGCAGTGGCTGTGGCAGTGGTCGTGGTGTGAGCAAGAGCAGGGGTCATGGGTCGTTCGCAATGCGGGGTTGTTAGGCATTCATATAGTTACTCTATAACATTGCCTGTGAGAATAAAAATCTTTACCCCGCCGGGTTTTCGCACTATTGGGACGTACGTGCCTTGATTTACGCGGCTTCATGGCCTTGAAGGGCGCCAGTAAACCCATTTTAAATATGGTTTTAGCTCAGGCCGCCTTATACAATGGCGACCGCCCGCAGCTGACGGTATCCATGCTGCTATCGGAAACACAGCCTGATTGTGCCTATGACCTATCCGAGCAGTTCTTCTCCGACTTTCACTGCTACAGACCGTCAGCCTCGCGACAGTAACCACCTGATCATGGTCGTTGTTCTCGGGTTGGTGCTGTTTGCCGTATGGCTTGCGCCGGCTGCGGTTCAAGTCAGTGCCGGCTGGTTCCCGGTTGCGTTGCATTCGATTTGTGAAATCTTTGCCATTACCGTTGCGGTGCTGGTATTCGCGGTGACCTGGCACAGCTATCGGCCAGGGCAGCCCAGTAACCTGTTGTTGCTCGGCTGTGCGTTCCTCTCCATTGCGCTGCTTGATCTGGCACATGTGCTGTCCTATAGGGGCATGCCAGTGTTCGTTACGCTTTCATCTCCCGAAAAAAGCGATCAATTTCTGGCTGGTATCGCGCGTACTGACCGCAGGCACGTTGTTGCTGATCTCCATCCGTTCCTGGCGCCCGCTGACTAGTAGCACGCCGCGCTTGCCCATGCTGCTCGCGGCATTGGTGATGGTGGCGGTGATTTACGTGCTCGGCCTGTTTTTCCCCGATGTCTGGCCGCACACCTTCGTTGAGGGCACGGGCCTGACGTCCTTCAAGATCGCAATGGAGTGGGCCATCATTGGCGTGCTGGCCATCGCTTCCGTGTGTTTCTGGCGCGCTCGGCGCAGCCTTGCCTATGACGCCAATGGCCTGTTGGCTGCTGCACTGATTTCCATTCTTGCGGAGCTTTGCTTCACCGCCTATCACAACGTCAACGAGCTCTACAGCCTGATGGGGCACCTCTACAAGGTCCTCTCGTACTGCCTGATCTACCGCATTGTGTTTGTTTCAAGCGTGCGCGAACCCTACGAGCGTCTTGCTGTAGAAATCGCCGACCGCCAGGCAGCGGAGAAGCGCATCGAGGTCATGTCGTTCTACGATACGCTGACCGGCCTGCCTAATCTGGCACTGCTGCAAGACCGGACGCTGCAGGCGCTGGTCAGTATGCGGGGTGACGACCACCCGGTCGTCTTGCTCTTTCTGGATGTCGATGCATTCAAGCTGGTCAACGATTCCCTGGGCCATGCCCACGGCGACGACCTGCTGCGGGCGATAGGTGAGCGCCTGCGTGAGGGGTTGCCTGCGACGGCTACCGTGTGTCGCTATGGTGGTGATGAGTTTGCTGTACTGCTGACTGGCCCGGTGAATGCCGATGACATTGCCAAGGTACCGCAAACCATTCTCGACCTGCTGGCTGCGCCCTTCCGGATTGCCGGGCAGGCAATCTCAACCTCAGTGTCTATCGGCGTCGCCCTGGCCCCTCACGATGGCGAAGCACCGGCTGAATTGCTGCGTAATGCTGAAACAGCCATGTACAAGGCCAAGCAGGCCGGCCGCAAGACCTGGCGCTTCTACAGCGCTGCCATGAACCTGGAGGTCAGTGAGCGCCTGCAACTGCTCAACAGCCTGCGCCAGGCCATCGACCAGCATGAGCTGACGCTGCATTACCAGTTGCAGTTCGAGCTCGGCAGCGGTCGTATTGTCGGTGCCGAAGCGCTGGTACGCTGGGAGCATCCAACGCAAGGGCTGATTTCGCCAGACCGTTTCATTACTGCGGCTGAAGAAAGCGGGTTGATCGTGCCAATGGGCGACTGGATTATCCAGCAGGCCTGTCGGCAGGCCGCACAATGGAGGGCCAGTGGGCTGGATATTCCAAGGGTCGCGGTCAACCTGTCGCCCGTGCAACTGCACCACCATTCGCTGGAAGCGGTAATCAAGCAGGCGCTGAGCGATGCCGGCTTGCCAGCGTCGGCACTGGAGCTGGAGCTGACAGAGTCGAGCCTGATCGAAGACACCGAGCAGGTGCTGGCGACGCTGATCAGCCTTAAATCCTATGGCATCAAGCTGTCTATCGACGATTTCGGCACCGGCTATTCCTCGCTGGCCTACTTGCGTCGGCTGCCGGTAGACACGCTCAAGATCGACCAGTCCTTTGTGCGCGGGATGACCAGCGCCGCCGATGGTCACGCCATCGTCGAAGCGATCATCCAGATGGCGCGCTCGCTGGGGCTGGAAACCCTGGCCGAAGGCATCGAAGATCAATGCACCGCCGACGAACTGCTGCGGCTGGGCTGCGAGCTGGGCCAGGGGTACCTGTTGGCACGCCCGGTGCCAGCGACAGTGATACCGGCACTGGCAGGGCGCCTGCGCGGTTGAGCGCGGGTTTGCTCTGGTTCCCCTCATCATCGGTGAGCCGTGCAGCAGGTCAGCGGCGTAAAGACGGGTTATCATGTCGGCGCCCAGCGCCAACGTCTCAGGCCGTGGGCATGCCTTAGTCCCGGAGTTCGAAACGCAATGTTCACTGTCACCCGCCTTGAAAGCCCACCCCCCGAGGCGATCAGAAGCCAGATCATGCAGATGGTCGTCGATTACGTCACGGACATCAGCGCGGTGGCCATTGCGCCGAGCAACCCGCTCTATCGGCTTTACCAATACGGTGTTGGCTACGAGGTTCATCTTTATCTAGAGGCGATGGACGGTTCCAGGGGAATGCCTGTCGAGCTGATCGTGGCCCTGGATGCCGACGACCCGGCAACGGTTGTCGGCTTTCTGCTGTACCTGCCCGCGACGGGTGATCCCGAGGCGTGCTCGGTCGCCTATATGGCCGTGCCGCTCAGCCACCGGCGTCAGGGCGTTGCCCGGGCGATGGTGCAGGCCATGCTGAGTCGCTACCCACATGCCGAGCTGGCGTGCTTTACCGGTAAAGTGCCGTGCTTCGAGTCGATGGGGTTTCAGGTCATCGGCGTGCGTGGCCCGCAAGTACTGATGAACACCCGTGACCACAGCACCCACGGGCATGTGGCAGTGCTGGATGTAGCGCCCATCTACCGTTCAGTGGAGGTACGCCAGATACACACCTATCTGCTTCAGCAACAGGGCAAGAAAGCGATGGTGGAAGCGGAAAAGCAGCGTGACCGGCACCTCGATCAACTGACCCGCCAGGCGCGTGCCTTTGTGCAGCAGGCCGGGATATCCGTATAAACGCAAGCGGCTACAGGTAGGCGGCAATATCCACCTCGTCGATCAGCGCCGGGGGCATGTAGCGTTCGGCGTATTGACGATAGATACCCGAGCGCAGGAACAGCGCGAACAGCTCCGCGTCGATGTGCTGATCCTTGCGCATGAAGCCCATGATCCTGATCGCCTCGGACAGGGTCTTGCCCTGTTTGTAGGGGCGGTCGACGGCGGTGAGCGCCTCAAAGATATCGGCAATCGCCATCATCCTGGCAGGCACACTCATCTGCTCGCGTGTCAGGCCCTTGGGGTAGCCGGTACCGTCCATTTTCTCGTGATGGCCACCGGCGATCTCCGGCACGCGCCGCAGGTGCCGTGGGAACGGCAGCTTTTCCAGCATGATCAGGGTCTGGATGATGTGTTCGTTGATCTTGTAGCGTTCTTCCTCGACAAGGGTGCCTCGGCCAATGCTGAGGTTGTAGAGCTCGCCACGGTTGTACAGGTGTTGGGGCACCTTGACCTTGAAGCCCCAGGGATTGTCTGCAGGCATCTGTTCGCGCGGCCCGCGAGGGAAAATGTGTTCGGGTTTGTCGGCCAGTAGTGGCTCGTCGACGGGCAGTGCCGGCTCCGGGCTGAGGTTCTTGCGCGCTTTCTCCTCATGGGAAATGCCAAGGCGATCGGAGAGGGTACGCCGCCAGGTGCGCGCGGCGATGCGCTGTAGCCGCTCGACCCGTTCCGGGGCCATGAACTCGCCGCCTTCATTGCACTGGGCAACGAAGGCGAATTCCTCGTCCAGTTCATGCAACTGCTCAGCCAGTGCGGCCTGCAGCAAGTCGCTATCGCCACCCGCCGCGATTGCCTGCCAGCAGGTCAGTTCTGCGTCGCGCTTGAGCACTTCAAAGCGCATGCGTATTTCATGGATACGATCGTGCAGGGTTTCCAGTTTGGTTGCCTTGTCCACCACGTACTCCGGCGTCGTGACTTTGCCGCAGTCGTGCAGCCAGGCGGCAATGTGCAGTTCCTCCCACTGTTCTTCAGTCAGGTTGAAGCTAGCGAAAGGCCCGCTGCGTTCGGCACAGGCGGCGCGTGCGAGCATCTTGGTCAGCTCAGGCACACGTTGGCAGTGCCCGCCGGTGTAGGGGCTCTTGGCATCAATGGCCCCGGCGATCAACTGAATGAAGGCTTCCAGCAGAACCTTCTGCTCATCGATCAGGCGCTGGGTGTTCAGCGCCACCGCCGAGGTTGTGGACAGTGCCTCGACAAAGGCCATCAGTTCCGGGCTCAGCGGGTGATGCTGCTCGTCGACCAGCAGCGCCAGCGCGCCAAGCAGATCGCCTGCCCGGCTCTTCAGCGGCAGTACCCACAATGACAAGGGCTGATCGATGTTGCTGAACGGCGGAAAGTTGCGCTGCAACTCATCAGCCGACACTGCGCAGGGTGTGGCCGCGCGCATGGCCCGTACCACGGGATGATCATGGGCCACGGCAAGCTCGATATCGCTGCCAGGCGCTGCGTCGAACGGGCCGTTTCGGCAGTGAACACGGGCCAGTTGCAGACGAGTGGCATCAGCATCTGCCAGGTAGATCAGGCTGACCTCGGCGCTGGTGATCTCCTGCATTTCACGTACCAGATGGGCCAGCAGCCGCTGGAAGTTGGTCTCGCTGGAGAGGGCAATCGATAACTCAAGGAAGCGGTGAATGGTGTTTTTCATGCTGCCCATGGCGCGAGACAGGTCGACCACCTCGGCAATCTGCGACTCTACCTCGATGGGCTCGTCGAAGTTGAAGTGCTCGATTTTTTCTGCTTCGGCGGTCAAGGCTTGCAGGGGTTTGGACGCCAGGCGCGCCATGGCCAGGGCCATCAGTACGCCAAGGACCAGCAAGGCCAAGGCAATCAGCATGCCGCGGTTGCGCAGTGCGATGGCGTCTGCCAGCAGCTCACGGTAGGGCGCCGCCATCAACAGTGTCAGGGTCTGTCCGCCGACCGTGGGCAGGGCAATGCGGATACCTTGCCAGTCGTCGCCAGCAGCCTGAAAGCTCAGGCCGTCCTCTGTGCGCTCGTTCAGTGTGCTGACCAGGCGTTGCAGTATCGGCGCCTGCAACTCATCCAGGCGGGGTAAACGCAGCTTGCCAGCGCCGTCATCAAGCATCTGCGGTGCACCTTTTTGCCAGCTGAGCACTTCGCCCATGGCGTTGAGCAGGGCGATGCGGCTGTCCGGGGTGGCTTTAAGCTCCAGCATCAGTGCGTTCAGCGAGCTTAGGGTGATGTCTGCCCCCGCAACGCCGCTGCCATTCTCGGTGGGATGGGCAAAGGACACGCCGGGCTGTCCAGTGGAGAAAAACACGTACGGATCGGTGACGTAGAGATCACCGTGCTGTTTAGCGGCGATAAACCACTGACGGCCGCGCGGGTCGTAGCGGTAGTCCGGCCGTGCTCGTCGCTCTATCACCTGAAAGTCCGGACCGATGAACAGATGCTCACCCAATGGCTGACCGTCGATCACCTGAATACTCTGCACGATCCAACGTGTTCCGGCGGGAGGGTTGAACAGTGGAACCAATGCGGCTTCATTGCGCCACGGACGGATCATGAAAAAATCACCGGTGTCGTAGCCCATGTACAGCGAAGTCAATGCGGGCTGACTATCCAGGGCGGCGGCCAGAAACTGCAGGCTATCCAAGCGTGCCTCGAGCGTCTGCGCACGCATCAGGCGCTGATGGGCCAGTAATGACACCGTACTCACCGTGGGTCGGTAGAGGGCGTCCAGTTCGGAAATGGCGAGCTGACGAACCAGTTCAAAGTGTTTTTTCGCGCCACTGACCATCTGTTCGCGGTTCTGCAGAAACTGATAGCCGTTGCTGAAAATGGCGAAGGTCAGCAGCAGGCCAACGAACAGGTAGGCAATATGGACATAAAGTGGAATTCGACGCGATGGCATCGCACGCTTCCCTGTCAGCGATAGGAGATTGGACTATAGGCGCTGATGATCAAGGTTGCCGCCACGTCGCATAGAACAAGGTGAGCAGGTGGCGAAATCTGTGGCCCAATGCTTGATGTCTGTCATGGCGACATGGGCATAGAGCTGCGAGACTGAGGTGGATGAACGGCCTGCCTCCCGGAGAAACCATGCAGATTCTCGATAAACGCCAGGCCATGAGCACGTGGCCATTATTGCGCCTGGGTTTTCGGCCCTTTTTTCTGCTTGGCAGTACCTTGGCCGCCCTGGCCGTGCCCCTCTGGGTGTTCGCCTTGCTGGGGGATGGCATTACAGCGCAGCCCCTGGGCGGTTGGCTGGCCTGGCATCGACATGAACTGGTCTTCGGTTTTGCCGGAGCGATCATTGCCGGCTTTCTGCTGACTGCGGTACAGACCTGGACGGGGCGCCCCGGCCTGTCTGGCAAGCCCCTGGGCGTGCTGGTGGTGATCTGGTTGGCGGCTCGGCTGGCATGGTGGACGGGTTCACCGCCGTTGCTGATGACGGCCAACCTGATGTTCTTTGCCTGTGTGGCCCTGGTCATGGCGCATCACTTGTGGGCGGTACGGCAAACCCGTAACTATCCGATTGTGGCGGTCCTGGTGTTGCTGTTGGGGGCCGACCTGTTGACGCAGCTCGGGCTGCAGCAGGCAAACGACGGTTGGCAGCGCCAAGGCGTCTGGGCGGCAGTGTGGCTGGTCGCCGCCATGATGGGGTTGATCGGCGGGCGGGTGATTCCATTCTTCACCCAACGGGGGCTCGGGCGTGCGGCTGCCGTTCAGCCTTGGGCCTGGCTGGACTGGGCGTTGCTGATTGTCACTGTTTCGCTGGCGATCCTGTATGCGTCGGGGCTTGCGCTGCAGGTGCACGCCTGGCTGGGGCTGGTCTTTATTGCCTTGGCTGCGGGGCATGGTATTCGTCTGTTGCGCTGGTTTGATCGTGGCCTGCTGAAGGAGCCGTTGTTGTGGTCACTGCATGTGGCGTATGCCTGGTTGGCAATGGCCTGCTTTGGCATGGCGCTCTGGCATTTCGGCCTGCTCGGCAGTGTAAGCCTGGCGTTGCATGCGTTCACGGTCGGCGCCTTGGGCGGGCTGATCCTGGCCATGTTGGCGCGTGTCTCGCTGGGGCATACCGGGCGTCCTCTGGTGCTGCCACAGGGGTTTGCCTGGGCATTCGTATTGCTCAACCTGGGCAGCCTGCTTCGCGTATTGGCGGTCAGTTTCTGGCACCAGCCGGCACTTTGGCTGGCGGCTGCCTGCTGGGCGGGGGCGTTTGCCCAGTACCTTTTCTGCTATGCGCCCATGCTCTGGCGCACCCGCGCTGATGGTCATCCAGGCTGATGGAGACGCTATGAGTTACCTGTTGTTGAAGTTTATCCACCTGACGGCGGCAGCCTTTTTCATTGGCGGTGTTTTTTTTGAGGTGATGATCCTCAGTCGGGTGACCCGACAACTGGAGCAGGCCCCGCGCGAGCAGTTGTCCAAAGCCTTGGGCCTGCGTGCGCGCAGTGTCATGCGCTGGGTGATACCGGTGCTTTACGGTGCAGGCCTGGGGTTGGCCTGGCAGTATCGCGCGGTGCTGCACAATCCCTTGGGCAGCAGCCTCGGGACCATGATGGCGCTGAAAATCGGCCTGGCCCTGAGTATCCTCGTGCAGTTCATCGGCGTGGTGTACCTGATGCGCACCGGCCGCATGACCGCATCACGATCACGGCGGCTCCATCTCAGTGTGCTGTTGCACATGCTCGGCATCCTGTTTCTGGCCAAGGCCATGTTCCTGCTGAACGTGTGATGCCTGGCCTCAGATCTGCTCAAACGCTGGTTTTACAGCGTTTCGAGAAAACGTATCAGTGCCCGGCGTTCATCCATGTCCAGCCCCAGCGGCTTCAGGCGATCACTGGTCTTGGGAAACAGCGGATCGTTTTTCTGTTGCTCGGCCGGTCGTGGTCGAGGCATGCCGCTGTTGTACAGGGCGATGGTGCCCTCCAGGTTGACGAACAGACCATTGTGCATCCACGGTGCGGTCTTGCTGAGCAGGCGCAGTGACGGTGTGCGGAAGGCACCGACATCGTCCACGTTGCCAGTCACTTCGTAGCGTCCGAGGTCCTGATACTTGCGGCCGTAATAGGTCAGCCCCAGGTTGTGGAACTGATCGTCGCTCAGGCTCGGGCCGAAGTGGCAGTTCATGCAGCGAGCCTGGGTACGGAACAGGTGCAGGCCATGCAGTTGCTCGTCGCTCATGCGTTGTGGTCGACCGCGCAGGAGTTGCTCGAACGCGGTGTTGCGGGTAGCGGTCACCAGTGTGCGCTGGTAGGTGGCGAGTGCCTGCGCAATGCGTTCAGCCGTGACCGTGCCTTTACTGGCGAAGGCCTGATCAAAGAGGCCGGGGTACTCGGCGTCAGCGTTCAGGCGTGAGAGCAGTTCGTCGGTGGTGAACGCCATCTCGACGTGGTCGTTGATGGGGCGTAGTGCCTGGGCCTCAAGGCTGCTGCTGCGACCGTCCCAGAACAAGTGCCGGGTAAAGCCGCTCATCACCACGCTGGGGGCGTTGCGCCGACCGCTTTGACGGTCGTGGCCGAAGGAAACCCGGCGTCCGTCTGCAAACGCCTCGTCGGGTTCGTGGCAGGAGGCGCAGGCGATCTGGCCGGAGCGGGACAGTTTCGGGTCGTTGAACAGACGCTCACCCAAGGCCGCTTTGGCTTGCGTGTAGGGGTTCTCGGGCGGAGAGGGGGCCAGCTCAGGCAAGGGGCCCATTTCTTCCCAGGACACGTCCGGGTCAATCTGCGGCGCGGGCCATTGCGCGACAGGTTGACGGTACAGCTGGCCGATACAGGCTTGATAGGCGCGCAGTATTCCTGCTACGGCTTCGCAGGGTTCGGCGGCATCGGCTGGGTCGGCAGCCAGCGGCAAGGCCATGAGCCAGGCCGCAGTCAGGAAGGTGCGCCTGAGCGGTCGCTTCATGTCAAACGGGCGTCCATCTGCAGGTGCGTTCAAAACCGGTACCCCACTTCAACCATGAACTGGCGGCCCACCTCGTAAGTGGCAATGTCGTCACTGTCTGTGTTGCTGACAATGGCTTTATCCAGCAGGTTGCTCACGTCCAGATTGACGAACAGTGCCTGATCCTTGGCAGTAGGCAGTTCCCAGGCCAGTCGGGTGTCCCAGGTCAGTGCGGCGGCATAATCGGTTTCTTCCCAGACGCGTACCTGCTGGCCGTTGTAAGCGACCGTTTCACCGGTGCCGGCAATGCGCCGGTAGCCATCGCGGTAACGCAGGAAGTTGCCCCATTTCAGGTTAAGTTGGGGGATCTCAGTGAGGGTAGTCAGGCGTACGGTCCAGGGCCGGTTGTAGTTCTCGGCAGGGCGGTCCGAATAGTTCATGAAGGTGCCCTGGTACTGAATGATGGGATCGTCGACATACAGCAGGCCAATGCTGGTGGTGTAATCGGACAACCCTGAGCTTTGCACTTCGGTCCAGTCGAGCGCCAGCTGGCCACTGCTGCGTGTGCCCCACAAGGCGAAGTCGCGCAGCGGGGTGATGGTCAGGGTGTAGATATCGGACTCGCTCTCACCGCCGTTGTAATAGGTGAAGTAGTTGCTGGCCAGTACCTGGGTATCGGTACTGGGTTGACCAATCTGGGCGCCCCAGGCCCGTGAAATCTGATCATGGCCTTTGCGGTTGACGTACTTCAGCGCGAACTCGGTGTTCCACTGGATGTGTGTCAGGCCCAGGGTCAGCTCATCGTCGTAGGGTACATCCAGTTCGTTGAATTTGGCGCCGTTGGCCACGCGGGACGTGTAGACCCAGTCCGACGTCTGGCTGGCACGTGTGTAGTTGCTCTGCAGGGCCGCAACGCCGTCGCGCAGTCTATAGGCGGAGAGGTTGCGCCCGTAATAACGGTTGGCACCACCGGTGAGTCGGGTCTGGCCGTCGCCAAATACGTCCAGCTCCACCGCCAGGCGAGGGGCAACCGTGGTCGCATTCATGTAGTCATCGGCGTCGACACGTACGCCAGGCCTGACTTTCAAGCGCCCCCAGCGCATGTCGTCCTGAAGGAAGACTGCCCAGGCGCGGGTATCGAAGTCAATTTTGCCTTGGGTGACGGTTTTGGTTTTTGCGTACTGCCCATCCCAGCCGTTGACGGTCTTGCCGATCGAGCACAGCGGGTCGTCGCCAACACAGGTCGAGGTCTTGGTCATCCCTGAAACGGCGTAGCTGGTATAGGGCGAAGAGCGGTCATAGGCTGTTGAACTGTGTGACAGCTCCAGGCCGGTTTGCAGCGTGTGTTCAAGGCTAAAGGTGCGGAAGCTGTTCCAGTCGGCCTTGAGCTTGTAGCTCAGGTTTTTCTGTTCCTGCTCGATGTCACCCAGGCCACCTTCACTGGCTGTGGTCGAGTTGCTCCAGTTCTTGGTGGTCGAAGAGCGCCAGGCGATGAGGTAGTCAGACTCGGACGAGCGGGAGTTTTCCAGTTGGCTCCAGCTCAGGTTCTGCTCGACCCTGGCCAGAGGGGCGTTCCATACCAAGCGTGCTGCGATGCTTTCGCCGCCTGCCGTGGTGTCCCTGGCCGAATACAAGGCATTGTTGCCATAGGTATGCGCTGTTTCCGGCGCGTGGGTCAGGCTGACGTCCAGGCCCCAGTCATCGTTGATCTGCCAGACCGACTTCAAGAAGTAGTTGTCGATGCGGCGCGTCTGCTCTTGCTCCTCACTGGCTTGAGCCGAGTTGTGGCTCAAGGCAAAGGTGCGGGTCGGGATGGTGGAGTCCTTGCGCGAAAAACTGCCCATCAAGCCAAACGTGTCGGTCAGGTGACCTTCCAGCGTGGCGCGGGTGATGACTTTGTCGAACTCCGGCTGATTGCCTGTGCCATATCCTGCCTCGAACTCATCCAGGTCCGGGTCGTCCTTGTCCAGGTGATAACGGGTCCAGGACGAGCGGGTCATTTGAGTCGACACTTTGCCGTGCAGTTCCTTGCTGGGGTTACGGGTATTGGCCTCAATCACCCCGCCATTGAAACCGCCATAGGCGGCCGGCACGTTGCTGTCATAAACCTTGATCTCATCCAGCAGATCAGTGTCCAGTGCCAGCCCCTGGCTGCGGCCTTCAACCTGGTCATAACTGTTGGTTGTCGAACCAGGGTCGATATCGTTGTTTATGCTCATGCCATCGACCACAAACAGGTTCTGCCAGTAACGGGCGCCGTTGATACTGACGTTGGCCGGGCTGATCTCTCCGGGGCTTTTGCCCGAGAGCTGGCCGTCGTCGAACTGCACGCTGGGATTGGTTCGTAGCAGGCTGGTGATGTCGCCGTTACCGCTGGGCAGTGATTCGATGGTTCGTCGGTCGATGGTCCTGTCCGCCTGATACTCAGCGGCCTGGCCATTGACGCGGGTGCTGTCCAACTGCAGCACATCGACCGCATCGCGCCTATGGATCGAGACGGCGTTGTCTGCGCTGTGTTGCCAGGCAAGGTTACTGTCGGTGAGCAGTTGCGCCAGTGCCTGTTCGAGGCTGATTTGGCCCTTGACTCTCCCTGAGGATAGCCCTTGCAGCAATGCGCTTTCGACGCTGACCTGCACGCCCGATTGTTGGGCAAACAGCATCAGCGCGTTGCCCAGTGAGCCGGCAGGTATGTCGAACGAATAGGTGCGGTATGCCGAGGGTGCCAGCAGCTCCGTGGTGGCCGCTGTGGGCGCGCTGTGCGCCAGGTATGGCAGCGCCATCAGCAGGGCGAGCACACTGGATTTGGGCAAGAAAGACTGCGGCGTAGAGGAGACAGAGCGCTTCGAGCGGGACATTCGTGTACCTGTGACGTGAAATTCAGGTTCGCTAATGCGAATAGTTTTCAGTAGCCTTCAGGTTAATGACGCTCGACCTTTCGTAATTTCCAGAAATAAATAAAAAAATCGCCGATTCGATGAAACGGCGATTGTCAGGCTCAGGCTCAGGCTCAGGCTCAGGCTCAGGCTCAGGCTTGGCGCAGCGAGGGGAGTGCACCGACTCAGTCGGCGCCGGACACCATCAGTACGTAGGGGCTCAACGTTGTCACATGGCCGCCCAAGGGGGCGATGGCTGCCTGCAACGCTTGCCGTGGCGAGCGCAGGTCGAGCGCGGCGGTGATCCGGCGTTTGCCCAGCGCCTCGTCGTTGAGGACGATCAGCCCAGGTTGGTAAGGACGCAAGCGTGCAACGACGTCGCTCACTGGCTGATCGATCACCAACATCTGCCAGTGGCGCCAGGCCGCAATCTGCTCCACGGGGATGGAGGCGCGTTGAATACTCTGGTCCTGACGCAAGAAGCTGATGCGCTGGCCTGGCTTGAGCGGTTCCAGTGTGGCGCCATGACCACGTTGGTCTTCGACATTGACCGAGCCGTTTGCCACGCTCACATCAATAGTGTCGGGCGACACCTCGACGGCAAAGGCGGTGCCGGTGACGGTGACGGTTATCGCCTCGGCGGATACCTGGAACACGCGCTGAGGCTGGGACTTGACGGAAAAGAACGCTTGCCCGCGCAGTAAGGTTACCTGGCGTTTATCGGCGCTGAACTGGACATCGATAGCGCTGCCGCTGTCCAGTTCCACCACGCTGCCATCGCTCAGGATGACCTGGCGGTGCTCGCCGACAGGACTGCTGTAGTCGGCAGTGTTGCCTTGCCAGTCGGGGAGCACCAACAGCATCGCACAGGCGGCCACGGCGCCACTGACGACCATGCGGCGCAGCCAGCGACGTCGTGCGCCTGGTGGGGTGATCGGCGCAGGCAAAGGGCAATCGAGCAGGGGGCTGCTCATCAATTGCCCGCTTATCCGCCAGACTTTCTCGGCTTTGCGATAGGCTCGCAAATGCGCAGGGGACGCCTCAAGCCAGGCCTGCAGCTCATCGTGCAAGGCTTGGTCTGCAGGGTTTTCCTGCACGCGCAGGAACCAGTCCAGCGCCGTTTCCCAGACTGGATCCCCAGGACGACTGTTCACCGCCGCGGGTGTTTCGGCGCGAGGCTCAAGCACGGGCGTTGCAGGTCGTGTGGGCAACACCTGCTGCAATGGCATGCAGGCGTACCGCTGGCGTGTTGTCAGTCATCGCTCAATTGCTCCGCGCAGTAGGTGAGGGCGTCCCGAACGAGTTGATGGGCCAGGCTCAAGGAAATGCCCAGGCGTTGTGCGATGTCCTTGAAGGTCATGCCGTGCAAGCGGTGCATGACAAACGCTTGGCGAGATCGCTCAGGTAATTGGGCCAAGGCATTTTGAAGCTGCTGCAACTCATCGCTGTAGAGGGCTTCGCATTCTGGCGAAGGATTTTCAGAAGGCAACCCTTCGAGCTCGTCCTCGCTGGCCGGGTGACGGTTTTCCCGGGAGAGGCGCCGATTCAGGTCAAGGGCGAGGTTACGCACAATACGGTAGAGGTAACCCACGGGCTGAGCCAAGGGTGTTCGATCGGCGTTGATGTCATTGAAGCGCAGCCAGGCCTCTTGAACCACGTCTTCAGCCTTGGACCGACAGCCCACGATTGGCGACGCATACTCCACCAGCGCCTTGCGGTGTGAGAGGTAAAGTTCAAGTTTTTGACGGTGTTCTGACACAACGACCACGCTTGTTAAACACAATGACTGCCCGATCAGGCGTGGCGATAGTAGTCGTGTTGATAATCATTATCAAATATGATTTTGACGGATGATGTCTACAGGCTTCGCGGTCGAGCGTACGGGGCAGCGAGTGCCTGAGCCTTGCTGCCACCGTTGTTGCAGGAACGTCACAGTCTGGCTCGACACCCGTGTGAGCCGGATACCCTGACGAAACGAGGCATCCGGCCAACGGTTGCCACCTGCATTGCTAGGCGAATGATTGACCGTGGAAGCCCCTTGGAAGTCGCTGACGACCGGGCATCGCCGCGAGTTTTGCCCGCCAATCCGCGCGCCAGTCATTGATGGCGTGAGCCCCCTTTGCGTGTCGTGTGGAACGGCGCGTGGCGTTACGCAGGTCTCTGCGGGCTGCCTTGAAGGCATCGGTGTTACGGCAACTGCGGCATTTCACCTTTGAAAGCTCAAGTGTGGCGCTGAGGTTGTCGCCGTGATGGCCGCAGGCGAGATGCCCGGCGACCTTGAAATGAATGACCATGGTGTACGTCCTTTGTCGTGAGTGCAGGGCAGCGCAGGGCGTTTGCTCGCGCTACGCCTCGGAGCCAATCGGAACGCGGTGTCGAACCGGCACCGTGTCGTTCCGTTTCCTGAGTCTGAGGGATTGGCGACACAGGGTCTGTTCGCTGAAACACATAGGCCTACGTGTACTAGCGCACAGACGCTGGCGGACGGGCACGCGCATGCTGGGTCATAGGTAGATCCCTGCCAGTACTCCTCGGAGAACAGTATGAGCACCTTGCACAGATTCACGTATAGCGCCTTGATGGTGGCTTTGCTCGCCAGCCTGAGTGGCTGTCCGAGCATGTCGACACAGGGGCGTAACACGGCCATTGGCGCGGGCGTTGGCGCTGTCGGTGGTGCCGTTTTGACCGGGGGCAGCACCATGGGCACTGTCGGCGGCGCCGCGATTGGCGGAATCATCGGCCACGAAGCCAAGTAGTTGTCACCCCTATGCGCGCTAGCGCATCAAGGAGCACGTCATCATGATATTCACTCATAAACTGACACGTTCAAGGCTTGCCTTGGCGCTGCTGCTCGGGCTGTCTTCAGCGATGCTGTACGCGACGACTGAAGAAACAGTCGATAGCTCGGCGGTACAACTGGAACCTCAGGAGCAGAACGGAATCCGCTACCTCAGCGGAGGCATTGGCCTGGACGAGTCGACGGCCCTTCAGCAGACGAAGGGCTATAACCTGCACCTGACCTTTTCAACGGGGCCCGCTAACCAGTACGTCAGCAATGTCGATCTGGTGATTCAGACTGAAAGTGGCAAGCCTGTACTGTCGCTGAGTCAAGTAGGGCCGCTGGTGTATGTACAGTTGCCGGCAGACAAATACCTTGTGATTGCCCGCACTGATGGCCGTGAACAGCGGCGCAGCATTGCGCTCGCCGGCACGTCAACCGGCACGGTTAACTTCCACTGGAGTGAGTAGCGCAGGGTCAGCTATCGCGAAGCGTCCGAGCTGTGCGCTTGAGACCGTAGGTCCAGCCGTAGGGGTATGGTCGAGCTGTCGCGCTAGACTTCAATCCTAAGACCACGCTAAATGACAGTGGAGCCCTTATGAGAACCGCCCTCGTTCCCTGTGTAGCAACGCTCCTCTCGCTGTTTTGCCTTGGCGCCACGGCCGAGACCGTCACACCGCTCAAGGGCCAGTCCCCGGAGACTTTCCAGCAGGACATCAGCGCCTGTCAGGCGCAGGCTGGCAGCGCCAGCAGCACCAACACTACGCAATCGGGTGGTCGTGCCCGTGGTGCCGCTACCGGCGCGGTCGCGGGGGCGGCGGTTGCCGGGGCGCGTATGCGTCAGCATGACGAGGTGTATGACCGGGTCGACGATGATGTAAAGCAAGACTACCGGCAGAACCAGGCCAAGAATGCCGCGGTGGCCGGGATGGCGGTCGGTGGATCGCGGCAGCGCCAGGACCGGCGCAATGCGGACCAGAACAGCGCCAGTACATCCTCTGCCTACAGCACGTGCATGCAGCAGCGCGGCTATCAAGTGACACCGTAAGCCTGAAGCGTCAGTGCCCCGCCAAATCAAACCAAAGTGGACACATGCAATGCCCATATCGGCACGGTCGCATTAGTTTTGGCCAAGATCAGTTATCCCGCCATGCGTCGCGAGGCGTGTTTGCCTGCGATAAAAGGCGTGAATAGCCCACACCACCCCTACGAATAACAATCCTGTCCCAACTGCTTCCATAGGAGAGGGCCATCGTTGGTCAATGAGAAGGCCCATCGTAGTTGCATAAATGGTTCCGCTGGCGATCAATTGCCCGCTTAGAGCTAGAGGTAGGCGCCGCGTTGCGATTGACCACGCCCAGGCACCTGCAAGGGTGGCACCTACTCCCTGAATTAACCCACATACGATTAGCGCCTGAGTACCTGCTAACCCGTTCGGATGGCTAGCGAAGTGGGAGAGTTTCAAGTACAGCCCAACTGGGATGAAGGCCAGCATTTCGACGCTGCACATGAAGATCAGCATGGCTGACCACAACATGGGCGACATGCGTGGGCGTTGAGCCAAAGCACTTTCATTCAGCAGGCCAAAACCTGTCCAAAATCCAATGGCCATTAACGATGCGAGCAGCCCGAGCAGTATCGAATTGGTCGGGAGCGCCACCTTTGCGGCGTTGAAATCAAACACGCTCAAGTTGACCAAACTGATGCCCAAAGCCGCGACCAGCAGCGGCCCGGCAATGGCGCGCCAGGGCACGCTGGAACTTCGCATGTTGCCGGCAATCGCGAGCACGATCGGTACTGACCCCATCATTACCGGAGGGATCACCGGCCCAGCTGCCAAGACCGCAGTGGTGATCAGAAAGAAGTAGCCGATGTAGCCCAAGAAGCCCAGCAATGCGGCAATGGCCCAGTCGCTCAGTTGCAATTGCCGCACTTCGCTACGGTAAACAAACAGCACGAGCAGGCTACCTAAACCGGCAAAGGCATAGCTCACCACGGCCAGATCAAAAAGGCTGTAATCGCCGACCAAACTCGGAAAGATATAGAGCAGCGACCATGAAAAAGTAGCGGCAATGGCTGCTAACAAGCCTAGGATCATACGCTCTGCTCCTGCTGGCCCTGCTGCTTCCGGATCCAGCAATGAGCTACGTGCCGGGCAGTGTCGAATACCCGCACGTCCTGGCCCATGGCGCCGCTGACAAAACTGCCCTCCAGCAAGACAAACAGCCCCTCAGCAACTACGTCAGGGTCGCTTATACCGGCGCTCATGGCCAAGGCAGTAAGATTTTCGCGTATCCCTTGCTTGTGTCTACTCACTGCCAAATGCACAGGGTGGCTAAACTGCGGGAATTCAGCCGCACTGTTGACGAACAGGCACCCACGCTCGCTATCTTGCAAAAGAAAGCGTTGATACAAATCGAAAAACGCGAGCATGCCACTGACCGGCTCAGGATGCCCTGCCAAGGTGCGCGCTACCTCTTCGCGCCAGCGTCGGTCACGTTCTTCAAGGCAAGCCACTATCAGCGCATCCTTGGAAGGGAAATGGCTGTAGAGCGTCATCTTGGTAACACCCGCCATCGCGGCAATGGCCATCACCCCCGTCATGTATATACCTTGTGACAGAAACAGCTTCATCGCCGCGTCAATCAAGCGCTCACGGGTATTGTCCAATTTAAGGTGCTCCGGCATAGGGATGGCGTTGACTATACTGACCGGTAAGATCGAGGCGCATCCAAATACGACCTGAATCACGGCCGTTACGACACTGGCCGCAGCATGCCTGCGCAGCGGTAAATCGCAGGATTGGCCAATCAGAAAATTCGCTACGCGAGTTCCTTGCTTTGCAACCAGCAAAATCGTCGCACTCTAGCTTGGCGCTCCACTGACCAAGGAAGTTGCGGGAATGTTCGTCCGCGCTTCTCGGACTGAAGTCGTAAACCACTGCCGTGATCGTTGAATATGGCGTAGTGCATCGACTGAGGGTTGGACTTGCACGCCGGTTTGGCCGACCCAATGCCCTGGGCTGACCGCTTGGTACTTTGCTGTCCCGCCGTATTTATCAGCGTATGAGCTGCAGGACTGCCTATGCGTCAACCCGCTGTTTGTGGGCCTGGATACACAGGAGCAAATCCGCCGCCCAATGTACGGAAGTTGGTTGTCTGGCCTTGGTATAGCCGTGCGGCCACTGACAGTACCTCGCCAGCATAGGCGTAGTTACGAACGTCGAACTTCAGCACTGAGACTGTCGTTTCGGCTGATAGGGTTCTTTGGCCTGGCAGGATCAAGGCTTGGGCTACATAACTACCTGCAATAATCTCCTGCCAGACCCGCTGGGTGAGCTTGTCACCACGGTAGGTTGCCCGGCTGCCAAATCCGGTGCAAGGTTTGAAGAACAGCCCCCGGCGCTCCTGCCAAAGGCGCTCAGCATTTTCTGCCGTAATGACTTCGGTATGCGGAATGCTGGTCAGTAATAGATCTTGGGTCGCTTGTGGAACCTTCCATGCGTTCAATCGTTGGGCATCACAGAGTAAGGCCAAATTGCGTTTGTCTGCGTATAAGGCATGGGCTTGCGGGTGTGGTGTGAGTAGCGTGGCTCGTTCAAGGTAGGCTTGGCGCAGTGTGGCATTGCCAACGGCCTCGAGGGAAAAGTCGGTTAAACGGTTGTAGACCATGTCGATGGCCAACTGTTCATGCCAAAGCTGTCCATCCCTCAGGCTCAGTTCGGAGGGGTCGACGATCACTGCTTCTATACCGTTGCGTTGGAACAACTGCTGGAACAGCAGGAACTCTGGGTACAGGTATTGTTGCTTGGGCGTCTCATCGACAATGGCAATACTGCGCAACGGTTTGTCCCGCCCATACTGTGACCACTCCTGACGAAACATTGCACTAATGCTGCTCTCAATTACCTCAGCTCTTCTTGATGGTGGCAGCAACTGCTCTATAGCCGGGCAGCAGGCGTGCTGCGCTCTTGATAACACTGCATTGAGCATCGCCCCACCCGCATTGGTGTTGATCTCGATCAGGCCGAAATTGTTCTGGGTGACATGGAAGTCATACCCAAAGAACACTCCCTTGGCCCCACCTGGGTCATGTCGTGCGATAGCAGGAGAGTGAGCCAGCACTTCCTCTCGGTAAGCCGGGAGTGCAACGACTGATTCGACCGCGCGCACGACCTGCGCCATTCGATCCAAGTGGGCTGGTGCGATAAAGACCGGATGGGCGGCAAATAGGTGGGGGCAGCGTTGTTGCACAAGCTCAAACAAGCCAGGCTGACCGAGAGTCGACTCCAGGGTCTCGCGCAGGGCGTCTTTATCCAGGCTGATGCAAAAACACTGACTGTTTAGGGTTTCGATAGGCACTCCTGCAAGAGCCGCCGCAGCGGCGGCCGTCGAAAGAAACGCTGCGTCATTGTCGGGCAAGGGTATAACTAACTTAGGCATCGCTGTTTCCCCCAGGGCTGGTCAATGACACTCCCCACCTGTCGCGCTGATTGCAACCTTGGTATCCCAATACTTGGCGTCAGAGTGTACTCGCAAGCCATGCGCTGTGCGCTCCACAAGCATTCAGCGCTCGGGTGGCAGAAGTAAAGCACACTGGAGCTGCCAGCGCTGCGGCGTGGAAAGAGGATCAGTGGTCGTACGGTCAATGCTCGCGGCTGCTATGCCTTCACAAGGGAGCAGTGTTTCAGTTCACTCAGGAGCAATGTACAAACGGTACTAACCGCAGCGTATCTGGGTTGTTATGCAGGCTCGGTGCGCGAACCGAAAAACAGGTGCCAATCCCTGGCAGGAGGTGGCCGATGTTGTTCATTGTCAGTTGGTCAATTTCGTCGGAACGTCGTAACGCGGCAATCGAGCGGTTTCTCAAGACGGGAGGCGCTCCACCCGCAGGTGTGACCCTGCTGGGGCGCTGGCATGCCATCGGGCGCATGACCGGTGTCGGTATCGCAGAAGCCAGCGATGCCGCGCTGATGCAAAAGTGGGCACTTGAATGGACGGATCTCATGAGCATGGAGATTCACCCTGCACTGACCGATGAGCAGGCGGCGCCGTTACTCGCCGCAGTGATCGCCAACAAATAGCCCGTGACGGGCACGATGCCGCTGGCAAAGGTACCGTCGGGTCGCTGAAGCCCAGCGCTCCCTTTGCTGGCTGGCATGCAACCACAGTGCGACCCCATCGTTCATGCTCACTGCTGCGACAGCGATTCCGGTACACAGACCCTTCCTTCGAACAACAGCCTGGCGGTACGGATCAGGCCGCAGCCGGCGATCTGGCCGTTGTGCAGGCGGATCTCGACGCTGAACTCGCCGGTTGGATGCTCCACCGATATACGCTTTACCTCACCGCCCGGTAGGTGCGCGATGGCGTGTGCGACAGAACCTTCGATCAGGCAGGCGGTGGCCGCACTCACGGCCCCGAACACGCCGATAGCGGTATGGCAGCGGTGGGGGATGAACGAGCGGGTGCTGATGGCACCCCCCGACTGCGCCGGCGCGACCAGGCACATTTTCGGCACATTGCGCGCGCTGACGTCACCCAGGTTCATGCGCGGTCCTGCCTGCAGGCGGATCGACTCAAGGCGGGCCTTCAGCAGTGTGTTTGCGTCTAGTTGTTCGGGGCTTTCCTCACCACTGCAGCCCAGGTCTGCAGCGCGCACCAGCACGACCGGCATGCCGTTGTCGATGCAGGTCACTTCGACGCCGTCGAAGACATCCCGCGCATTGCCGGTTGGCAGCAGCGCGCCGCAACTGGAACCGGCGACATCCGCGAACTCGATGAGTATGGGCGCGGCCTGACCGGGTACGCCGTCGATCCGGGTTTCCCCGGCGTAGCAGATGGCACCGTTCGGTGTCGGTACCTGCGCGACCGCGACTTGTCCGGTGTTTTCCATGAAGATCCGTACCGGGGTGATGGCTGCGTGAATCGCGACCAGCCCCTTTTCGATGGCGAACGGACCGACACCCGCAAGAATGTTGCCGCAGTTCTGGCCGTAATCCACCCGTGGTTCATCCACCAGTACCTGAGCGAACAGGTAGTCAACGTCGGCATCGGGTCGGTCAGACGGCTTGATGATCGCGACCTTGCTGGTGAGCGGGTCGCTGCCTCCGATGCCATCGATCTGGCGTTTGTCCGGTGAGCCCATGACCGCGAGCAACAGGCGGTCGCGCTGTGTCGGTTGGCTGGGCAGGTCGCTGGCCAGGAAGTAGGCGCCCTTGGAGGTGCCACCGCGCATCAGCAGGCAAGGTATACGTACCTGGCTCATGCTCAGCCCTCCAGTTCATCCAGGCTATCGACGTAGCGCAGGCCCTTTTCGGCCAGGCGCTGGCGCATGTTGTAGAGGTCCAGACCGAGTTCGCCATTGGCCAGGCGTACACGCTTTTGTTCCTCCAGGTCGGCGCGTTTGCGCGTGGCCTCTACGACCTGATGCACCTCGTTGTGGCGTACGACCACGACGCCATCGTCGTCGCCCACCAGAACATCCCCGGGGTTGATCAATTGGCCGGCGCAGACCAGCGGCAGGTTGACCGAGCCCAGCACTTCTTTCACCGTGCCCTGGGCGTTGATGGCGCTGGACCAGACCGGGAAGCCCATCTGACGCAGTGTGTGGCTATCACGGATGCCGGCGTCGATTACCAGTGCGCGTACACCGCGTGCCTTGAGCGAGGTGGCGAGCAAGTCGCCGAAATAGCCGTCGGTGCAGGGTGAACTGGGTGCCACGACCAGGACATCGCCTGGCCGGCACTGTTCGACGGCGACATGAAACATCCAGTTGTCGCCCGGCGCCACCAGTACCGTGACGGCTGAGCCGCTGATCGACACCCCTTGCTGGATGGGCCGCAGCGACGCGCCGAGCAGCCCCTTGCGCCCTTGTGCTTCATGCACTGTGGCTACGCCGAAGCGCCCCAGTTCGTCGATCAGCGCGGCGTCGGCACGGGGGGCGTTGCGTACGACAATCCCGGTTTTTCCGATCAGTGCGCTCATGCCAGGTGCTCCGTAACCCGTGGAAAGAGGCTCTGGTAACCCTCGGCGTAGACAATGTTGCGACTAGAGGTGATGCCGACATTGCGTTTGGCCTGTACGCCCCGCTGCAGTGCCACGCGGGTGTAGTACTCCCAGAGGTGTTCCTGACCGGCCATGCACTGGATCGCAGCGTACTTCTTGTCCCAGACCTCCGTGATGTCGAGGAACACATCCGGGCGCCACTCGCACTGCTCTGGTTGGTGCGGCTCGAAGCTGTAGACCGGCGGTGCCCCGAGGATTTTCTCGCCGGGGTTGTAGCCTTCGGCCTGGGCGATGATGCGCGCCTCCTGGGTCAGGTTCATGGCCAAGGGGTGGTCATAGTTGTAGGGGTCCTTCAGCGAGTGGCTGAGGACAAAGGCCGGTTGCACGCGACGGAACACATCGGCCAGGCGAAACAGGGTGTCTGTATCGGCACGCATCGGGTAATCGCCGATGTCGAAAAACTCGACGCTGGCCCCCAACACCTCTGCTGCTGCCAGGGCTTCGTCACGGCGCACGGCCTTGACCCGCTCCTCGCTCATGTCGCCCTTGCGCCACAGCTTGGCGGACTCACCGCGTTCACCCATCGACAGGCAGACGATATGTACGGCATAGCCTTGTGCGGCATGCAGGGCGATGGCGCCGCCTGCGCGCCAGACGAAATCGGCGGAATGTGCGCTGACGACCAGTGCGGTTTTCTGTACATCGATCATGGCGAGGTGTCCTCCTGCTTTTTGAAAAGCATGTCACTCAGCGCCACTGGCGAATAATGCGTTCAGTTGTTCGAGGTATGCGTTTTTCTTATTGATGTCCTCAAGACGCAGGGGCATAGTTCCGCCAGCATGAGACTTCCAGAAGGTATGAGCACGAATGTTGGCTGATGAGCTTCCAAACCTGATGCAGGTGCGAGCGTTCGTTCGGGTGGCTGAACTGGGCAGCGTGTCGAAGGCCTCCGAGGCTGTTTACCGGGCACAGTCGGTGGTCACGCGGGCAATCGCCGAGCTGGAGGCGCGCCTGGAGGTGCCGCTGTTTGAGCGGCATGTCAACGGCATGCGCCTGACCGACTATGGCGCCCGGGTGCTGCCCCGAGCACGGCGTGTCCTGGCGGAGCTGGAGACGGTGCCACGGCTGCTGGAGGGGGCAGCGGGCAAAGCGGTCGAGCCGCTCTACCTGTTCCAGGCCCGGCGCTTGCAGGTGTTCGTCAAACTCTGCGAGACCTGCCACATGCAGACGGTGGCGCGCCATTTTGGCTTGAGCCAACCTGCCGTCAGTGCGGCGCTGAAGGTGCTGGAGGGTGGTTGTGGGCAATCGCTGTTCGAGCGAACACCACGGGGCTTGCAACCGACGCGGGCCAGCCACGAGATTGTCTTTCCGATCCGTCGTGCGCTGAACGAACTGCGGCATATTCAGGCCGATATCACCGCAATGCGCGGCACATTGCAGGGCGTGGTGCATGTCGGCGCACTGCCGCTGGGGCGTACCCGCATACTGCCGGACGCCATCGTTCGGCTCACGGCCGCGCACCCCGGCATTCGCGTGATCACCAACGAGAGCCCGTTCGACCTGCTGGCCACCGAACTGCGGGCCGGCGATGTCGATTTCATTTTGGGGGCCTTGCGTTCGGCCGACTATGCCTCGGACCTGGTCGGCGAGGCCTTGCTGACGGAGGAAATGGTCATACTGGCGCGCCGTGACCACCCGCTGTGCAGCGTGCCGGTTGGACGCGAAGCGCTCAGTGAGGCGCACTGGGTGTTGCCACGGGCCGGCTCGCCGGCGCGGCAATTGTTGGACGCGTGGTTCACCGACTCGGGCCTGGCCGTGCCCTGGCCGGTGGTCGAAAGTGGCGACTTGGCGATCATTCGCGGGCTGTTGCTGCGCTCGGACATGCTGGCCATTGTGTCCGCCCACCAACTGGAGCAGGACATTGCCTCGGGGGCGCTGTGCATCCTGCCGGTGCAGCTGAAGCAGACCACCCGTGCCATTGGCCTGACTTACCGCAGTGGTTGCCTGCATTCGCCCGCCGCGCAGGTCATGATGACGATCATTCGCCAGGCGATTCGCGAGCAGGTGGATGGCTAACAGGCCGGCCGAACGTTCGGCCAGCCTGTTGCGGGTGGATCAGAGCAGGCTGAGCGGATAACTGATGATCAGACGGTTCTCGTCGAAGCTGTTGGTGCTGCCCCAGTCACGGCGGATGCTGGAGTTGCGCCATTTGACGTTGAGGGCCTTGAAGCTGCCACTTTGCACGGTGTAGGTCAGTTCGCTCTCGCGGCCCCATTCGGTGCCATCCGTGGTGCTGCTGTTATGCACGTCGGTGCCGTGAATGTAGCGGGTCATGAAGGTCAGGCCCGGTACGCCGAAACCGGCGAAATCGTGGTCGTAGCGCAGTTGCCAGGAGCGCTCCCTGGCGTTTTCGTAGCTGGAGTTGAAGCTGTCGTTGGCCAGCACGCCGCCACTGGTGCCGTTGACGCGGAACCACTCGTCTTTACCCATGACTTTCTGCAGCCCGACATAGAAGGTGCTGGCGCCGTACTTGGCGGAGAACAACCCGGAAGCGGTGCGGTTGTCCAGTTCGCCAGCCCGCGCGCTGCCGTCTTCCTTGCCCCAGAAATAGCCGAGGTTGGCGCCCAATACCCAGCGCCCCAGCGGTTGTGAGTGCTGCAGTTGCAGGTATTGTTGCTGGTAGATGTCCTTGAGTTCGGCGTTCCACAGGCCAATCAACGTGCGGTCCTGATTCAGCCGGTATTCGCCGCCTGCAAAGTTGAACCGGTCAGTGGTGTACGCGGTACGGGTGAACAGCGACAGGTCTTCCCATGCTGGCGTCGTTGCGCGGGCTGTTGCCGCGGATTTGCCCGCCATAGAGGGTCAGGTGGTCGATTTCCCGCGAGCTGATCTGGGCGCCCTGGAAGGTCTGCGGCAGTGACCGTGCATCATCGGCGCGCAGGATCGGCAGCACAGGCATCCACTCGCCGACTTTCAGTTCGGTTTTCGATACGCGGGCCTTCGCCGCAAGGGCCAGGCGTCCATAGTCGTCTGCAGGCCGGCCGTCGTCATGCACCGGCAGTAGCTGGGTATTGGTGGTGCCTTTGCCGCCATCGAGCTTGAGGCTGTACAGGCCGAGCACGTCCAGGCCAAAGCCGACGGTGCCTTGGGTGAATCCAGACTTGGCGTCGAGAATGAAACTTTGCGTCCATTCTTCGGCCTTGCCCTGTCTGGTCTGATCGACAAAGTTTCGATTCAGATAGAAATTTCGAAGAGTCAGTGTCGCACTGGCGTCATCGCTGAAACCCTCTGCGAACCCCTCCAGTGGCAGTGCAGATGCAATCGCCAGGGTGCAGAGCAAGCGAGGGGTGACGGTTGTTTTCATTGTTGTTGTTCTCCGTTTTTTGAGCAAAGCGTGGCCCGCCGCCCCGTTGCAGGGCAGGTCGAATGGGGCTGTTGCAGGGTTGGCCTGGGCGGGCGCTGGTGCAGCGGGTGGGGGTAGGGGGCAGGGCCTTGGCCTTTTCGCGCAGGCCCCGCCCATGGATCAGCGTGCGGTTTTACCTGCGACCGAGTACAGCACTTGCTGGTTGCGGGTTTTCATGAAGTCTTCCAGGCTTTGCCCGCGCATGGCTGCATAGACGTGCAGGTTGGGGATGCCGAGGACGGCGGCGAGCTTCTCCAGGACAAAGAAGATTGCGCCGTAGTGAATCAATCCCCGCCAATCACGTCGGCGCAGCAGGTCGCGTTCTTCTTCGCTCAGCCCGGCTTCCTCGAACAGGGTTTCGGGTGCGTCCAGAAAGCGCTGGCGCCAGTTCGGTTCGATCATGCGGTGCAGGAACTTGTTCAGGCGATAACCCTTGGCACTGCGTTCCAGTGTGAACGGGTAGGTGCCTTCCAGCTTCTCGATACCGGCCAGTTGACGGCCCATGTGTTGCAGATGACGTGCGTTCAGTTCGGCCGGCACTGGGCGCGCCTGGTTTTCCAGCAGCAGCGTGGCGATGCCGGTCATGGAGGGCAGGTAGTAGTCGTAGTGCAGTTGCTTCACCGTCGATGACAGCGCGCCGCGCATGATCAACCAGGTGATCACTTCTGCACCCTCCATGCCACCGAGCGTGGCGTATTCGGCCAGGGTCATTTCACTCAGGCGCACCGGGTCGTTGACGAACAGGTCAATGAACTGGGCATCCCACTGCGGGTTATTGAAGCCGCAGCGCTCGCCGTGCACCTGATGCGACACACCGCCGGTTGCCACGATCGCAACCTTGAGGTCTTGCGGGTAGCTCTCGATGGCGCGGCGCAGGGCCTGGCCCAGTTTGTAGCAACGCGCTGCGCTGGGAACCGGGAACTGCAGGACGCCGACCTGAAGGGGGACGATTTCCACTGGCCAGTCGGGTTCACAGGGTAGCAGGGCCGACATGGGCGAGAAGAAACCGTGATCCAGCGGTTTGTCGCGGAAAAAGCCCATGTCGAACTCATCGCTCATCAGGCTTTCGCCGATGTGCCGTGACAGTGCCGCATGGCCCCTGATGGGCGGCAGCGCACGTGGGTTGCCACCTTCATCAGCCACGTCGTAGCGCTCGTCGACACCCAGGGTGAAGGCGCCGTAATGGTCAAAGAAGAACGATGTGACATGGTCGTTGAAGATGTAGAACAGCACATCGGGTTGCTGTTCCTTCAGCCAGGCCTTGATCGGCTCGAAGCCTTGGAAAATCGGCGCCCAGGCTGCCTCGTCCTGTTTATCGTGATCGACTGCGAAGCCGATGGTTGGAGTGTGCGAGACCGCAAGACCACCAATAATACGTGCCATGTGAGTTTCCTTTAAACGAAGCGGATCATTGCGCGATCAACGTCTGGTTGGCGCGGCGCCTTGCCTGACCGTTGGCCAGAATCGCCAGGGCCGCGATGAAGGCCGGCAAGCCAAGGAGGGTGAACAGGGTGGGCAGGCCCAGCCCCAAGCTTAGAATCACGCCACCGATCAGCGAGCCGAAAATCGCCCCGAAGCGACCGATGCCGAGCATCCAGCTGACGCCAGTGGCGCGAAAATCCGTTGGGTAGTAGTTGGGCGCAAAGGCATTCAGGCCGGTTTGCGCACCGCTCATGAAGAAGCCTGCGGCAATCACGCCCACGGCCAGCAAGTTCGACTCCAGGCTCAAGGCCCCAAGCAAGAGGATGAAGGTGCCTCCCAGGGCATAGGATGTGGCGATGACGCCGTTCGGGTTGCGGCGGTCCATGATCCAGCCGACGACGATGGCGCCGACGGTGCCGCCGATCTGGAACAGGCCGGTCAGGGTGGCTGCCCGCTCGATGCTCAGGCCGCTGTCACGCAGCAGTGTTGGCAGCCAGCCCATGGTCAGGTAGATCACCAGCAGGCCCATGAAGTAGGTCATCCAGAGTGCCAAGGTACCGAGGCGATAGCGCTCACTGAACAGCATGCGTACAGGTGCTTTATGCTGGGCCTTGGGTTCGGCAACGGTAAAGCAGGTGTTCGCATCGAAGGTGCCGCCCAGCCGGTTCAAGACCTTGGCGATCTGGCTCGCGGGTGCATTGCGCGCCGCCAGGAAACGCGCCGACTCAGGCAGCAGGAACCAAAGAGCGGGCAGGAGCAGCAAGGGCAGAATACCGCCGGCCATCAGTACCGATTGCCAGCCATGCAGAGGGATCAGCCAGGCGGCCAGCAGCCCACCGGCACCCGAGCCCAGGTTGAACCCGGTGAACATGAGGGTGATCAGCAGTGAACGATTGCGCTCGGGGAGGTATTCCGAGAGCAGGGTCGTGGTGTTTGGCAATGCCGCGCCCAGCGCGATACCGATCAGCAGGCGCAAGGCCGCCAGCTCATAAGGGTTGCGGGCAAATGCACAGCCCAGGCTGAGGAGGCTGAAGCCGGTCACGGCGAAAACCAGTACCCGCTTGCGCCCGAAGCGGTCGGCGTAGGGGCCGGCGGTCAGGGCACCTATTGCCAGGCCCACCATGCCGGCACTCATCACTGGGCCGAAGGCCGCACGGGACAACCCCCATTCCTGCATCAGCGAAGGGGCGATGAAGCCCATGACCGCGACGTCGAAGCCGTCGAACAGGACAATGAGGAAGCACAAACCGAGAATAAGCCACTGGTAGCCTGTCATGGGCCGGTTGTCGATCCACGCTTTCACATCGACAGTTTGATTGAGCATGCGCATTCACCTTTTGTTTTTGTAGTGGTGAAAATTCCGCCGGGCATTCGAAAACACTGATGACCGGCAGGAATCACCTGACCGCATCGCGGAGTGGGGTGAGTCTACGGCTGCAGGCCGTGGGACGGCCTCTTGGAAATCTTTAAGCGGGTATCGCTTTTGTTTATCGCGGGGGTTTTCTGCGTAGCAGGACGCTGATTCCTGGCGAACTGTTCGCCAGGCAACAGGCACCCAACACTTTGTTGCTTTTTACACTGCGTGGATTTCAGCGCTAACCATAAGTTACTGAAATATAAGGATAAAAATACTGGCATGGCTCCTGCACTGCCTCATCAAAAGGCCGCCGAAGGTGGTGGCCGACGATGAGTAAGCCGTGAGGAACCTATGCCGAACACCCTGACCAGCGCGCACTACCCACTTTCTGAACCGGATGCGCATGTCATCCGCAGCGATGCCGAAGCCATTGCCGTTGCGCACAAGGTTGCAGCTTTCCTGCTGGAGGGCGACGCTGAGCGTGATCGCCAGCGCCAGGTGCCCGCCGAGGTGGTGGATGTGTTCTCCAACAGCGGCCTGTGGGGTATTACCGTGCCCAAGGCCTTCGGTGGCGCTGAGGTGTCCTACGCCACCCTGGCCGAAGTGATTGCCATTATTTCCGCGGCCGATGCGTCGCTGGGGCAGATTCCACAAAACCACTATTGCTTGCTCGAAGACATCCGCCTGCAGGGCAGTGAGGCGCAAAAGCGCTTTTTCTTCGGCCTGGCGCTCAAGGGCAATCGTTTCGCCAACGCACTGTCCGAGACGGGCGGCAAGACGGTACAGGACATCCAGACGCGCTTTACCCACGATGGCGAGTCCATCGTCATCAATGGGCGCAAGGGTTACTGCACCGGTTCGCTCTACGCTCACTGGCTGGGCGTTTTGGCGCTGGATGCCGAGGGCAGGGCGCACCTGGCGTTTGTGCCACGCCACACCGATGGGCTGACCGTGGTCGATGATTGGGCCAGTATCGGGCAGCGCAATACCGCCAGCGGTACGGTACTGGCGCAGAACCTGCGGGTACCGGCGTTCAATGTGTTCCAGACCTATCGCTCTTACGAGAACCCGACCCTGGCCGGGCCGTTTGCACAGATCACCACCGCCGCCATCGATGCCGGTATTGCCCAGGCCGCGCTGCGCGACACCGTGCGCTTTGTGCGTGAGCATGCGCGGCCCTGGATCGACGCCGGGCTGGCCAAGGCCAGTGAAGACCCGCTGACTATCGTCCAGGTCGGCAACCTGAGCATCCGCCTGGAGGCTGCAGAAGCATTGCTGGAGCGCGCCGGCAAGGTCATGGACAGCGTGCGGGCGGCGCCGGACGAAGACGGGGTGGCACGGGCTTCGGTGGCCGTCGCCAAGGCCAAGGTGCTGACCACGGAAATCGCCCTGGAAGCCAGTAACCGCCTGTTCGAACTGGGCGGCACGCGTTCCTCGCTGGCCCTGCACAACCATGACCGGCATTGGCGCAACGCCCGCGTGCATACCCTGCACGACCCGGTGCGCTGGAAGTACCACGTGGTGGGCAACTGGTTGCTCAATGGGGTTAAACCGCCACGCCATGACTGGTCGTAGGGCGTACTGCACTGAGGAGTGAAGGGATGAACGAACTGTTCGCCAATCTCAATGGAGGGGAAATCGCTCAGGCCTGCCTCGATACCCTGACCATGCTCGGCGCGGCGCTGAGCTTTACCGTGCTGTTGGGCTTGCCGTTGGGGGTGTGGCTGTACCTCACCGGTAAACAGCAGTTGCACGAAACCCCGGGTGTGTACCGCAGCCTGTCGGTGCTGGTGAACACCCTGCGTTCGTTGCCGTTCATTATTCTGCTGATTGTTCTGGTACCGGTAACCACACTGTTGACCGGTACTTCGCTGGGTGTGGCGGGCGCCATTCCGCCGCTGGTGGTGGGCTGCACGCCGTTCTTCGCCCGGCTGGTGGAAACCGCCCTGCGCGAGGTCGACCGAGGCCTGGTCGAGGCAACCCAATCCATGGGCGGCAGCACCTGGCAGATCATCTGGCACACCTTGCTGCCTGAAGCACGCACCGGGCTGATCGCTGCCGTGACCGTCACCGCCATTGTCCTGGTGGATTACACCGC
Organism: Pseudomonas sp. TE3910; assembly: GCF_056279025.1. Classification (NCBI taxonomy): domain Bacteria; kingdom Pseudomonadati; phylum Pseudomonadota; class Gammaproteobacteria; order Pseudomonadales; family Pseudomonadaceae; genus Pseudomonas; species Pseudomonas sp. TE3910. The sequence continues at coordinate 1,183,531 of NZ_JBWBQN010000001.1, read as the reverse complement.
AATGGCCGGGGTGATCGGTGGCGGTGGCCTGGGCGATCTGGCCATTCGCTTTGGTTATCAGCGTTTCCAGACCGATGTGATGGTGGTCACCGTGCTCTTGCTGATTGTCCTGGTGCAGGCCCTGCAGGTCAGCGGTGACCGGTTGGTGGTGCGTTACAGCCGACGCTGAAAAATATCCTCCCGAGTGGCAGCCGGGTAGTGCTGCCAACTGTGGCCCCACGTCCACCCCACGACGGCCAATCTTCTATTGTTCAAGGAGTCACTGTAATGAAAAAGGCTATTGCCATTCTGGCTGCCGTGGTCGCGTTCAGCGTGCAGGCGGGTGAAAAACTGGTCGTGGGTGCTACCCCGGTTCCCCATGCGGAAATTCTCGAATTCGTGAAACCGGCACTGGCCAAGGAGGGCGTCGATCTGGACATCAAGGTGTTCTCCGACTTCATCCAGCCCAACCTGCAACTGGCAGAAAAGAACCTCGACGCCAACTACTACCAGTACCGGCCGTTCCTCGACGAGTTCAACAAGACCCGCCACACCAACCTAGTGCCGGTGGTCGGCGTGCATATCGAGCCCTTTGGCGCCTATTCAACCAAGATCAAGGACTTGTCGGAACTCAAGGACGGCGCCTCGGTGGCGATACCCAACGACCCGGTCAACACAGGCCGGGCATTGGTACTGCTGCATGAAGCTGGCCTGATCAAACTGAAAGACCCAAGCAACACCTTGGCGACCCAGCGCGATATCGCCGAGAACCCGAAGAAACTGAAGATTCGTGAGCTGGAAGGCGCACTGTTGGCGCGCTCGGTAAGCCAGGTCGACCTGGCCTTCGTGTTTGCCAACTACGCCCTTGAAGCCGGTATCGACACCAGCAGTGCGCTGATTGTCGAGAAGGGCAAGGACCTCTACGTCGAGTACCTGGTCGCCCGTCCGGACAACCTGCAGAGCCCGGCCGTGCAGAAACTGGCCAAAGCGCTGAACTCGCCACAGGTGCGTGAATTCATCCTTGCCCGTTACAAAGGCCAGATTGCCCCAGGGTTCTAAGCCCTGTCGGCATCGTGGCTGTCAGGAAGCCCATTCAGATGACCCAGTACACTGCACTCAAGGTTGCACCTGATGATCTGGCGCCGGCGCCCTCCGCCCGTCGCGAGGCACAGGTGAGCACCCTGCATGAACCGGCGCATATCCGCCTGCAAGGGGTAGGCAAGCACTACCCGGGCAATCCCCAGCCAGCGTTGAGCAACCTGAACCTGGCAATTCGTCACGGTGAGGTATTTGGCATCATTGGCCGTAGCGGTGCTGGCAAGTCATCGCTGATTCGCACCCTCAATCGCCTCGAGCAGCCGAGCAGCGGTCGGGTGCTGATCGACGATCAGGATATCGGCCTGTACAACGCCGCGCAGCTGGTGCAGTTGCGGCGGCGAGTGGGCATGATTTTTCAGCACTTCAACCTGATGTCGGCGAAAACCGTCTGGGACAACGTGGCACTGCCCTTGCGCATGGCCGGGGTGGACAAGACGCAGATTGCCAGCAAGGTCAGCGAACTGCTGGCTCTGGTGGGGTTGCAAGACAAGCATCAGGCCTACCCGGCGCAACTGTCCGGAGGGCAGAAGCAGCGCGTCGGCATTGCCCGTGCCCTGGTGCACCAGCCGCAGATCCTGCTTTGTGACGAGGCTACCTCAGCCCTTGACCCGGAAAGTACTCAGGCAATCCTGGCCCTGCTGCGCGATATCAACCGCCGTCTGGGCCTGACCATTGTATTGATCACTCACGAAATGGAAGTCATCCGGGCGATCTGCGACCGGGTGGTCGTGCTGGAGCGCGGAGAGGTGGTGGAGCAGGGCGAGGTCTGGCAACTGTTCGGTGACCCACAGCATGAGGTCACCCGCACCCTGCTGGGCCATCAGCTCAGTGACGTACCTGCCGATCTGCAACAGCGGTTGCACGCCGGGCCGGGGGCCGTGACGGATGAACGGTTGTTGAGCCTGCAGTTCAGCGGCCACCGGCACGAAGTGGACCTGCTGGCGATTGCCCGGGGCTCTGGGGCCCCAGAGCCGTTTGCTGCACGGTGGTGTCGAGCGTATTCAGGGGCGCGCCCAAGGGCGCTTGCTGGTCGGCGTGCCGGTTCAGGGCGATGCCGAGGCGCTGATCGCAAAAGCGGCGACGCTGGCCGACCGGGTGCAGTTGCTGGGGTACCTCGCGCCACGCTGAAGGGGCTTGCGCTGTTGAAGCTGAAAAGCCCGGGGCTATCGATGGGATAGCCCCGGGCTTCTTTGTATTGATCACGGGTGTTCAGATTGAAAGGTTGAATGCCCTGGCACCGGTCTCGCGTGGTGCGGGTTGGCGTTTATTGACCACCAGCTCGCCGCTTTTGATCAGCATTGCCCGGGTGATGTTGCGGCTCAGGCCGAGCAGGTTGGCGGTGTGCACCTGGTTGTAGTGGGAGAAACGGTAGGCGGCGCGCAGCAGCAGTGCCTCGACCCGTTCATGCAAGGCACCGCTTTCCTCTTCGAACAATTTCTGGAAGGCCTGTTCCAGCAAGGCTTCGGCGCTGTCGTTGTGGTTGCTGCTCTCCTGGCGCTCTATGCGCAAATTGGACAGGTGCAGGTCATGTGCGCGTATCAGGTTGTCACGGCAGATCAACAACGTGTGGTGAATGACGTTTTCCAGCTCGCGAATGTTGCCCGGCCAGGAATAGTTCACCAGTTTCTGCTGAGCCTCGGCATCCAGCACAATCTCGCCGTAGCCCAGGCGTCGGCTGTACTCGGCAATGAAGTGGCGAATCAGCGGCAGGATATCGCCTGGTCGCTCACGCAGAGGGTTGAGCTCCAGGCTGACGACGTTCAGGCGGTAGTAGAGGTCCTCGCGGAAATGCCCGGCATTGATCGCCTTTTCCAGTTGCACGTTGGTGGCGGCCAGCACCCGCACATTGATCGGGATGCTCTTGCGTGAGCCCAGGCGCACCACTTCCCGCTCCTGCAGCACGCGCAACAGTTTGACCTGGATGGGCATTGGCAAGTCGCCGATCTCGTCAAGGAACAGCGTGCCGCCGTTGGCTTCTTCAAACCAGCCGGCCTTGGCGCTCAGGGCGCCGGTGAAGGCGCCTTTCTCGTGGCCGAACAACTCGGCCTCCACCAGCGTTTCAGAGAAGGCGCCGCAGTTCACCGCGATAAACGGCTTGTTGCGCCGGGCACTGAGGTTGTGCAGGTGACGCGCCACCAACTCCTTGCCGGTACCGGTTTCACCAATGATCAACACGCTGGCGTCACTGGGAGCGATCTGTTGCAGGTGCGCCAGCAGCGCTTGCGATTTAGGGTCTTCGAAAACCTGCGCAGTGGCGCGGATCGACGTGGCCAGTGCGGGTGAGGGCGGCAGCGTGAGTAGTTGCATGGTCGGGCCTATGAGTAAAAAGACGGTGTTTGTAGCGCCCCGTTTGGCGCCCAGCCGTCCAGTCGTAGACGGGCTGTTGGGCTGGCAACACTGCTGAGCTGCGTAAGGCACAACAGTATCGGTGTGTGCGCTGTTGAATGTAATTGATCTAACAACCTTTAAATAAAGACATTTTAGTTATTAGCTTAAGGCGTTGCCGTGACGTGCCGGGGGGCTCTGGATCGCGGCCTGTGGATTTTTCTGCGGGTTCCCGGTGCAGGTGTTTTCCTGGCAACAGCCAATCAACAGTGTTGTTGGCTGGGCAATAGTTACCACGCCGTCAGCGGGCTATGAGTGCTGGTCGCTCGGCCGGTTTTCTCCGGCCCGAGAGGCTTTTAGCCGGGCCCGTCGGCAGCTGGTACAGCTCTTGCTCACCGCTGTCCCATACAGCCACGTTGCTGCTCAGCGCGCCGCAGAGCGCGCGCAACATACCGACGGCACGGATGCCGCGCGCCTTGCGCCAGAACGGGTTGCCCTGTCAGCCGCGCATTTATTATTGAGGCCTGTACCTATGAGCTTGGAGATTTTCTGGTTTCTACCCACCTCTGGTGACACCCGCTACCTGGGCAAGTCGTCGTCCGGTCGCCCGGCGACCAACGCCTACATGCGCCAGATTGCAGTGACCGCTGAAAGCCTGGGCTACGACGGTTTGTTGATTCCAACCGGCAGCAGTTGCCTGGACCCGTGGGTCACCGCTGCGAGCCTGGTGCCGGTGACCCAGCGGATCAAGTTGCTGGTAGCGTTGCGCACTTCGGTGAGCGGCCCGACGGTGGCGGCGCGGCAAGCCGCCACCCTCGACCAGGCGCTGAACGGCCGCCTGCTGCTCAATGTCGTACCCGGTGGCGATGCCACTGAGCTGGCGGCAGAGGGCGTTTACCTCGATCACGACCAGCGCTACGAAGCAGCAGACGAATTCCTCACCGTGTGGCGCCAACTGCTGGCTGGCAAGACCCTGGATTTCCAAGGCAAACACGTCAACGTCAAACAGGCTTCGAACGTTTTCCCGCCAGTGCAGACACCCTATCCACCGCTGTACTTCGGTGGCTCCTCGGCAGCCGCCCATGAGCTGGCGGCCAAGCACGTGGATGCTTACCTGACCTGGGGCGAACCGCCGGCCGCGGTGGCCGAAAAAATTGCCGATGTGCGTGAACGTGCGGCGAAATACGGGCGTACAGTGCGTTTTGGCGTGCGTCTGCATGTGATCGTGCGCGAGACCACCGAGCAAGCCTGGGCTGCCGCCGAACGGCTGATCAGCCACCTCGATGACGACACCATTGCCAGCGCCCAAGCCAACTACGCCCGCATGGACTCCGAAGGCCAACGACGCATGGCCGCCTTGCACGGCGGGCGGCGCGACCAACTGGAAGTCAGTCCGAACCTCTGGGCCGGGGTCGGTCTGGTGCGTGGCGGCGCGGGCACGGCATTGGTCGGCGACCCACAAACGGTTGCGGCGCGCTTGCAGGAGTACGCCGAACTGGGTGTCGACAGTTTCGTACTGTCGGGTTACCCGCATTTGGAGGAGTCGATTCGCTTTGCCGAACTGGTATTCCCGCTGTTGCCCGGGAAAAAACCGGTGACGCTAGCAGACCAAGTACTGACGGGTGGCGCTTTCGACGCCCGTGCGACGGTAAAACCTGCGGTGAACGAGCCAGAGGTCCTGGCGTAATCCCAAACATGACGATGGCCAAGGCGCAGGAGGCGGGCAGGGCGATCGACTATGCTCTGGTTGCATCAGCGGCGGGTGTGTAGTTCCCGCCGGCCAAGGTCATCGTCAGGGGGCTACTCGATGAACAGGGGGGCCGATCGTTCGCTTCCACGTATCCCGCGAACGGTCTGGACGCTGGGTTTTGTCAGCCTGTTCATGGACCTGTCGTCCGAGCTGGTGCATAGCCTGTTACCACTGTATCTGGTGGGTGAGCTCGGCATCAGCATCCTGGCGGTAGGTATCATCGAAGGGGTGGCAGAAGCCACCGCCCTGATCGTGAAAGTGTTTTCCGGGGCGTTCAGCGACTTCATCGGGCGGCGCAAGGAATTGTTGTTGCTTGGCTATGGGCTTGCGGCCCTGACCAAGCCACTGTTCCCGCTGGCCAGTTCGGCAGGTGTGGTATTTACCGCACGTATTCTGGACCGGATCGGCAAAGGTATACGCGGGGCGCCACGCGACGCACTGGTCGCCGATGTGGCGCCCGCCGCCATTCGCGGTGCCTGCTTTGGCTTGCGCCAGGCGATGGACACCGTGGGTGCCTTTCTCGGGCCGCTGCTGGCCATTCTGCTGATGACCGTCTTTGCCGGGGCGATTTCGTCGGTTCTGTGGTTTGCCGTGATTCCAGCAGCACTGGCCGTTGGGTTGTTACTGGTGGGGATCCGCGAGCCTGTCCATGAGGCGGGCGAGCGGCACTTCCGTGCGCCGTTGCGAATGGCCTCGTTGAAGCAGTTTTCCGCTGAGTACTGGTGGGTCGTAGCCATCGGTGCGGCGTTTTCACTGGCACGTTTCAGTGAGGCGTTTCTGATCCTGCGTGCGCAGCAGGCAGGTTTCGCGGCCACCTGGGTGCCTGTGGTCATGGTGGTGATGGCGGGTTTCTACATGGTGTCGGCATACCCGGTCGGTAAGTGGTCGGACCGAATGAGCCGCACGTCGCTGTTGTCCATGAGCCTGGTGTTGCTGATACTGGCTGACGTTGTTCTGGCGTACGCCCAAAGCGCCTGGGCGATGATGGCCGGGGTTGCGCTGTGGGGGCTGCACATGGGCTTTAGCCAGGGCACGCTGGCCACACTGGTTGCCGATACCACGCCCGCCGCTCTGAAAGGCACGGCATTCGGGGTGTTCAACCTGGTCAGTGGGCTGGCCTTGCTGCTGGCGAGTGTGATTGCCGGCTGGCTTTGGCAAGCCTATGGTGCGGCGATGGCGTTCTACGCCGGTGCCGTATTTTCGGCGCTGTCATTGCTCCTGCTACTGGGCAAAACGCGCGCTGACTGACCGGGCCCGTACCCACGCCGTTGCTGCACAAGCACCTTAAGGAACCCTTAAGTACCGCTGAAAGCCTGTTCAGCTTCCATTAAGTAATGGCCGTTATCGTGAAGCCATCTTTTCCTCTGCCTGAGGGCTTCTCGATGAAAAAGGCTGTCTTTTCCCTTGCACTCGCAGGTGTCGCCGCTGCCCCAGCATTTGCTCACGCTCGGGAAGTCACCCTCACCAGCACCTTGCAATCCTATCGGGGCAACGGTGCCTATGTTGTCATTTACCTGACCGATGCTCAGGGCAAGTACGAACGTACCCTGTGGGTGGCCGGCAAGAAGGCCAAGTACTACAAGCACCTGCGTGACTGGGCCCGTGGCAGCGGCCTGAATGCTGCCGAATTCGACGGCGTCAGTGGCGCCAGCGTCGGCAGTGGTGAAACGCTGAAAGTGTCGGTGGACATTGCTGATGCATTGATCGACGCCGGCTATCAAATCCGCATCGATACCGCGGTGGAAGACAAGCGCGAAAACAGCGCCGAAGTCCAGGTGCCGCTGACCCGCGAAGGCTCAGGCAAGGCCACGTCGGGCAACGGTTACGTCGATAGCTTCCGTTACGATCTCTGATACCGGTGAGGTACAGGCTAATGCTGCGCAAACTTCATTCATGGCCAGGTGTGGCGCTGAGTGTGCTGGTCATGGTCGTCGCCCTGAGTGGTGTGACCCTGGCACTGCAACCGACACTCACGCGTCTGGATGTCGGCAGCCCGCTGCAGGGTGTCAGCGCCGCCGTCGTCGCCTCGCGGATTACCCAACAGGTTGCCGGTGTCGAACTGATCGAGCGCGCACCGTCAGGCGAAGTTCGGGTGACCGTCGACTCGAAGCACGGCGGTGACACCTTGCGTGTCGATCCGCGCACAGGAGCAGCGCTTGGCTCCTATGAGCCGGGTGCCTTCATGGCCTGGATGCGGGACTTGCACCGTTCGTTTTTCTCGGGCGATGTGGGGCGCGGCGTCAGTGGTGTCGTCGCCCTGGCGATGGCGCTGCTGTCACTGTCTGGTGTGGTGCTGTTGGCCCGAAAAATGGGCGGATGGCGCATGCTGCTGTCCCGATCAACGGGCGACCGTTCTCAGCGCTGGCACTCGGCCGCTGGCCGCCTGAGCCTGCCGGGGCTGATACTGCTGTCGGTGACAGGCCTTTACATGTCTGGCGTCACCTTTGGCCTGATCGACGATGGCATGGCGCTTGAGCCGGCCTATCCCAGCCAGGTTGCACAAGGCCCGCATGCGGCCGTTGCTGACCTCAAGGCACTCAAGGCGGTTGATATCGCTGACCTGCGTGAGCTGGAGTTTCCCAAGCCCAATGACAGCAACGGAGTCATCACCCTGAGAACTGCATCTGGCGATGGCTACGTCGACCCGGCATCAGGCGAACTGCTGAATTATCAGGTCCACACGCTGACGCGTCAGGTGTATGAGACGGTCTATCAATTGCACACCGGCGAAGGCTACTGGTGGTTGAGCCTGCTGTGTGGTCTGTGTGTGTCGGCAGTGCCGTTGTTGGCCATTACCGGCACCCTGATCTGGTGGCAACGGCGCAAGCTGACGCCGACACTGCGTGCCAACGTCGGCGCGCAACAGGCGGATACCGTGGTGTTGGTCGGCAGTCAGTCGGCGACCACCTGGGCATTTGCCAGTGCCGTGCATGATGCGCTGACGAACGCTGGTCATGCCGTGCATACCGCCACCATGAACAGCTTGCAACCGCGCTATCGCCAGGCCAAGCGCCTGCTGGTGCTGACCTCGACCTACGGCGACGGCCACGCCCCGGACTCCGCCAGTGCGTTCATGGCGCGTCTGCAACAGGCACAGTTGGGCCCGGACCTGAGCGTTGCGGTGCTGGGCTTTGGTGACTCGCGTTTCAAACAGTTCTGCGCCTATGCCCACCAGGTACAGGATGCCTTGCAGGGCGCGGGTTGCTCGATGTTGCTGCCCTTGGCAACGGTTGACCGTGGCGATGCCGAGTCCTTCAGCCAGTGGGGCAGTGCCCTTGCCGAACAATTGGGGGTCGAATTGCTGCTGAAGCCGGCACGTGTCTCGGTGCCGACACGCAGCCTCGAATTGATCGAGCGGGTGGTCTATGGCGAAACCGAAGCAACCAGTACCGCCGTCTTGCGTTTTGCACCGGTAACCGGCAGCGGTCGTAACCTGCTGTCCCGATTGCTGGGCAAGGACCGCTTGCCAGCGTTCGAGCCCGGTGACTTGCTGGGTGTGGTACCGAACCGCGGGGAAGAGGCGAGGTTCTACTCGATTGCCACCAGCCGCAGCGATGGGGTGGTGGAGATCTGTGTGCGTCGACATGCGCAGGGGCTGTGCTCGGGATACCTGCATACGCTGCCGCTTGGCGGTCGCATCGAAGCGTTTGTTCAGCAACACCCGCATTTCCGCCCCAGTGCCGGGCAGGCTCCGGTCATTCTGGTGGGTGCGGGTACCGGGATCGGGCCTTTGGTAGGGTTTATCCGCAAGAACCACCGGGCGCGCCCGATCAACCTGTACTGGGGTGGGCGGTCGGCCACAACGGAGTTCCTCTATGAGGATGAACTGGGTACCTACCTGGAGGATGGACGGCTCCACCACTTGAGCACGGCGTTTTCTCGCGGTGCGGAGCGCGCTTATGTTCAAGACCGTATTCGCGCCGATGCGCTGAAGTTGCAGGCGCTTATCCAGAGCGGTGCGCAGGTGCTGGTCTGCGGCGGGCGTGAAATGGCAGAAAGCGTCAGGCAGGTGTTTGATGGGCTGTTGGCACCGATTTGCCTGAACGTCGAAACCCTCAATGTACAGGGGCGATACCGTGAAGATGTGTTCTGAAGCGGCGGCGCTTGAGCGCTACAGCCTGAATGGCGAAACCATGGGAACCCGCTACAGCGCCGTCTTCTATGCGCCAGAGGGCCAGGACTTGGCGGTATTGGGTGCGCAGTTGTTTCAGGCGGTCGATGCCGTGGACCAGCAGATGTCCACCTGGAAGCCCGACTCCGCGTTGATGCAGTTCAACGCCTTGCCAGTGGGGGCGTGGAGGGTGATTCCCGACGCCTTGCTGTGGGTCTTGTCGACTGCGCTGCGTATCGAGCATGAGTCACAGGGGGCCTTCGATATCGGCGTGGGCGACCTGGTCAACGCCTGGGGGTTTGGTGCGGGCGGCCAATCCGCCGAACTGCCGCTGGTGGAGGGTGGCCAGAGGCGAAACCGCGCCTCTGCGGCCCTTGAACTCGACTTCAGCGCTCAGCGTGTACGTAAACGCTTGCCCATTACCCTGGACTTGAATGGCATCGCCAAAGGCTTTGCTGTCGACCAACTGGCTCACTGCCTGGAACAGGCGGGCATCAGGCATTACCTGGTCGGCATCGATGGCGAGATGCGTGCCGCCGGGCACAAGCCCTCGGGCGAACCCTGGAACATCGCGATTGAAAAGCCGCTGCGTGGCCGGCGAGAGGTGATGGGGGTCATGGAACTCAGCGATGCCTCCATCGCCACCTCCGGAGACTACCGGCATTGGGTCGAGCGCGACGGCGTGGTGTATTCACACACGATGGACCCGGCCCGTGGCCGCGCACTCAGCTCGCCGCTGGCGGCGGTTTCGGTGGTTGCCACCAGCTGCATGTACGCGGATGCCTGGGCCACCGCGTTGATGGTGCTGGGCCCGGATAAAGGCGTTGCCTTGGCGCAGCAGCGGGGTATGGATGCGGTGTTTTTGCTGCGTGACGGCGATGGATTCAAGCAGATCGCTGTATTGGATGGCCAACTGCAATAGTTGGCACCTTGGTATTTACCCCCGCCAATACCGTCGTAGGCAAGTCACTTCACAGGGGGCTTGCCTGCGATATCCCGCGCCAAGACGCCCGCGCTTGGCGCTCTGAGTGAGCTTCAGAAATTTCCTACTCGGTTTGCTGAAACGGATGAGCGCGTATTGGCTTACTGTTGAATGAATAGGAAAAAGTACTGCGGCCTGTCCGACACGTTAACTGGATACCCCACTCACTGTCCTCTCACGGAGCGAGAAATGATTGTTCGACTGATTACAGGCGACCTCTGCGGATTCACGACAAAGCCTGGGACAGGCGTTGCGCCTGCGCGTTTGTCCTCTAAACGTCCTATGGCTCTGTAGGAAACATCTATGGCCACCTTCATTCTTCTTCCCGACCTGCTCTCGCGGTCGAACACGGTCGTCAGCTTTTCCGGTACAGCAGGTAAGCACTATGAGTAGCGTTCATGACCAGGCCATGCAGTATGTCTATCGACAAGTCCTTCAGCGGCTGATGGAGCGCTTTTCCCCGGCTCAGCGCGCTTCATTGCAACTGTTGATCCAGCGCGTGATCGTCGCCGCGGGCGGCTATGAGCGGGTCGGTAGCTTCAAAGTGATGTATGCCCATGGGGGTGGCAAAGACAGTGTTCATGCCCTGGCATTTCTGCGGGCTGCGCAATTGAGCATTGCGGCTCGCGCTCAGGCGACCTTCAACCTGCGAATTGCCACCGCCCGGCATGCGGGCATAACCGCTGACGTCATTGCGAACATCGAGCGTGGTTACTCGGCACTGTTTGTCCAGGATGATCCGCGTGTTGAAGTGCTGGTGCTCGATGATGGTGTCATGCAGCCGTTCGACAGTGCTCAGCTCTCGTCGCCGAACCAGCGTCAGGCAGACCGCAACGATCTGTTGTTGGCCGGGCATCTGGCGGGCGGGGTGGCTTGCCCCCCATTCTGTGGGTGCTGTTACGCGGGCCTGGCCGACCTGTACCGGCATGCAATGGCATGGGACGGCGGTGTTGATGCGGTCATCAGCGCCGACCCCTTGCCTGAGCGCAAGCGCTACCTGGCCTGGGGGCGGCGCAAGCTGAGGCGAGCGGGTGTTGGCCTCAGTGCCCAGGTTGCGACATTTCCCCGGGCGATGATCGACGCGCTGAGCGCGGTGCGGCGTCAACACCTGCAACGGTTGCTGGGCCTGCCGCTGCAAACCCAGTACTTCTCCGGCAATCAACGTCCTTTGCGGTTCATTGCGATCGATGATCTGGTTCACCAGCCGTTTGACGCGGAGTGTGAGGTGTTAAGCGCGTTTCTTGGTTTCCAGTGCAGTGAGCATTCGTGCGTGCTCAGCGAGTCGGATTGCGTCACGCCACTGCTGAGCGCGCACCTGTGGGGCCTTCGGCGCGAACATGTGCACGGGCAGTGCTACGCGGACGGCGTGAGCGATTACCTCAAGCGAGCCGGTATTCGGATGCAGCGCAAGCAGATGTCGCCGCTCCTGCAGCGCGAGGTCCTGGCTGCGTGGCAGGGCGCCGATCAGTTGGCACAGCGTCGCCAGCAGGCCGCTGATCTTGCCACTCAGGCCTATGGCTTGAGTGAGGCTCAGTTGATCTGTCTGCTGTTTGCGCCCTTTATCGAAGGCGGCAAGCGGCTGGAGGCGTTTTTGCGCCAGTGTCACCCGGGTATGCTGGTTGCGTTGCCCTACATGCACAAGGCGCTGCGTGAGCAGCGGGCACCTGAGCCGGTTGTTCAGTGGCTGGTGAATATCAGTGGCTTGCCGCTGTCGACCTTGCAGACGTTGTACTGGCTTGAAGCCGAGACGTTGAGTAAAACGCTCTGTCACCCGGTAAGCGATCTGTCGCCTGGCAGGGCCATGGCAAGCCGCTGATCACGGGAAGTTGCCAAGAGCGCTGGTCTGTATGTATAACCAGTGCCTGGACATTCTGGTTGCCTGCCTGCTGTGATCGCTCACCCTGTTTCTGATCCGTTTTACTACCTCCACAACTTCCAGCAGGTACTGGACTGGTTGCTGCTGCGTTATGCCGATCTGCTCTCGGAGCAGGAGCATGATTTCATTCACCAGTTCGGCCAACAACCGCAGGCCGCCCGGGCGATGCTGGTGCGCATGGTGATGCGCAAGGGGCAGTTGTTCCGCGAAAGCAAGTTGGAATACGCCGAAATCGGCCCGTCAGCCGAGGCCCTGGCGCCGTTGGTGGCCCTGGCGTGGGTCGACGATGATGCCGTGCTGAGCTTGGAACAGCTGTTCCAGATGCTGCGCAAGGATGAAATCGTTGACTGTTTCGCCACGGCATTGACGCGCCCGCGTGCGGCCAAACCCGAGCTTTTTGAACAACTGGCACCTCTGTACCCAGAGCCACGTCGTTTGTCCGAGTGGTATCCGGGGTTTGCCGAGGTTGTCTACGCGTGGCGCTTGCAAGCCCTGTGCGACCGCTTGCGCCTGCTGTTCTTTGGCAATCTGCACCAGGACTGGTCCGAATTCGTATTGGCTGACCTTGGCGTACTGCGCTACGAGCAAGTGGCGTTCAGTGCCGATTCCCGGGCGATGCGTGAGCGCAACGATGTCGAGGTCGCCTTGGCCCTGCATGAGTGTGCCGAGCAACTGGCTGCGGGGGTTGCTGTCGAGCAGGTACTGGCGCGTGCCGAGTGCCTGCACAGCCTTAACCCCTGGCTGGAACGCCGTCGCGCTCGTTTGCTGTTCCACCTGGGCCAGCAGTGTGAGCGCGAGGGTAACTGGGCGCTGGCCCAGCAGATCTATCCGCTCAGTGCGCACCCGCAGGCGCCATTGCGCCACATACGGGTGTTGGAGCGCGACGAACAGTGGGCGGCCGCGCTGAATCTGGCCGAGGCGGTCAGTGAGCAGCCGCTCAATGCACTGCAAGCGCAGGCGTTGGACCGCGTACTGCCGCGCCTGCGGCGCAAGTTGGGTGGGCCCGCGCAGCCGAGGCGCAGCGCACCTGACGTACACCGGGTCGACCTCTGCCTGCCTCGCGAGCATTCGACGCTGGGTGTCGAGCGGGCAGTCCAGCAGCACCTGGAGGAAGAGGGCGGTCAGGTGTTCTACGTCGAGAACTGCCTGTTCAATGGCCTGTTCGGCCTGCTTTGCTGGGACGCGATTTTCGCGCCGCTGCCGGGTGCGTTCTTCCACCCTTTCCAACGTGGCCCTCAGGACCTTCATGATCCCGGTTTCCACGCACGTCGTGAGGCGCTGTTTGGCGATTGCCTGGCGCAGTTGGAAGACGGTCGCTATCACCAGACGATTCGCGCCAACCATGCGGCGAAGCGCGGCTTGCAGTCGCCTTTCGTGGTGTGGGAGGTGCTTGACGAAACGCTGTTGGAGCAGGCCTTGGCGTGCCTTCCCGCTGAGCATCTGTCCGCGTGTTTCCGGCGCTTGCTGGAAGATATCAAACATAACCGCGCCGGCATGCCAGACCTGATTCAACTGTGGCCCGAGGCGCGGCGTTACCGAATGATCGAGGTCAAGGGGCCTGGCGACCGTCTGCAGGACAACCAGCTGCGCTGGATAGCGTTCTGCAGTGAGCATGGCCTGCCGGTCGAGGTCTGCCATGTGCAATGGGCGCCGCAGGCGTCATGAGCTACGTAGTCGCGGTGCGTGCCCTCTGCGAATTCACCGCAAAACAGGGCGATCTTGACCTGCGCTTCACCCCGTCGCCCACGGCGCAGGAAGGAATGGCCGGGCATCGCCGGGTGGTTGCTCGGCGCGGGCCCGACTATGAAGCAGAAGTCACCCTGGAGGGCTGTTACGAGCAACTGCGCGTGCGCGGCCGCGCCGACGGTTACGCGCCATCAGCCAACCGCCTGGAGGAAATCAAGACCTACCGAGGCGACCTTGCCAGCCAACCGCATAACCACCGCGAGCTGCATTCGGCGCAGGCGCGCATTTATGGCTGGCTGCTGTGCAGCGCGCGGCAACTGACCGACATTCACCTGGCGCTGGTCTACCTTGATGTCGACAGTGACCGCGAGACGCGTATCGAGCAGCACTACCAGGCCGAGGCATTGGAGCAGTACTTCAAGCAGCAATGTGCGGTGTTTCTGGGTTGGGCGATCCCGCAGATGCAGCGCCTGAGCGAGCGTAACAGCGGGTTGCAGGCATTGAGCTTTCCCTATGCGCAGATGCGCAGCGGCCAGCGCGATCTGGCCGAAACGGTGTACAAGGCGGTCAGCACCGGCCGTTGTCTGATGGCCCAGGCCACAACGGGTATCGGCAAGACCCTGGGCACGTTGTTCCCGATGCTCAAGGCTGTCGTGCCGCAACAGCTGGACAAAGTGCTGTTCCTGACCGCCAAGACGCCGGGCCGGGCTTTGGCGCTGGAGGCGGTGCGCCAGGTCATGACCAGTGCCCCGACGTTGGCGCTGCGCAGCCTTGAGCTGGTGGCCAGGGACAAGGCCTGCGAGTATCCGCAGAGCGCCTGCCATGGCGAATCCTGCCCGTTGGCGAAGGGCTTTTATGACCGATTGCCGGCGGCTCGCCAGGCGGCCCGGGAAGTCGCCTTGCTGGATAAAGCCGCGTTGCGCGAGGTGGCGCTGACGCATCAGGTCTGTCCCTACTACTTGAGCCAGGAGATGGCGCGCTGGGTCGATGTGGTGGTCGCCGACTACAACTATTACTTTGATCAAAGCGCCTTGTTGTACGGCCTGGCCCAGGTCAACCAATGGCGGCTGGCGGTGTTGGTGGACGAGGCACACAACCTGGTCGAGCGCGCCCGTCAGATGTACAGCGCGAGCCTCGATCAGTGGTTATTGCAGAGCCTGCGTCGCAGCAAGCCTGTCGGCATGAGCAGTGCCCTGCAGCAACTCAATCGTCAATGGAATGCCCTGCACAATGACCAGGTTGCGCCCTACAGGGCCAGTGCCGAGTTGCCGACGGCCTTTCTCAAGGCCTTGCAGCGCTGCCTGACGCTGATTCAGGAACAGATGAATCAGGCCCCGTCGGGGCTGGACCCTGCACTGATGGACTTCTATTTCCGTGCGCTGCAGTTCATCCGCTTGAGCGAGGTCTTTGATGAGAACTTCCTGTTCGACATCAGTAAGCGCGAGGGGCAGGGGCGGCGCAGCCTGTCCACCCTGTGCCTGCGCAACGTGCTGCCCGCGGCATTGATCGCGCCGAAAATGGCGGCGGCGCGCAGCGTTGTGCTGTTTTCCGCCACCCTCGGCCCCCGGCAGTTCTATGCCGACCTGCTGGGGATGCCAGGCGACACTGCCTGGCTGGAAGTGGCATCGCCCTTTGTCGCAGAGCAGCTGCAGGTGCGCGTGGTGAGCAATGTGTCGACGCGCTACCAGCACCGTCAGGCATCTATTGCGCCTATCAGCGAGCTGATTGCCGAGCAGTACGTCCGGCAACCAGGCAACTACCTGGCGTTTTTCAGCAGCTTCGAGTACCTGCAGCAGGTGGCTGAAATGCTGGCAACGCGGTACCCGGCCATTCCCCAATGGCGTCAGTCGCAAGGGATGGCGGAGGAGGCACGCCAGGCGTTTCTCGAACGCTTTGTCGAAGGTGGGCAAGGGGTTGGTTTCGCGGTGTTGGGCGGGGCGTTCGCCGAAGGGGTCGATCTACCGGGAACCCGCCTGATCGGCGCATTCGTCGCCACCTTGGGCCTGCCACAAGTCAACCCGGTCAACGAGCAGATCAAGCAGCGCATGGTCGAGCGGTTTGGCGCGGGCTTCGATTACACCTACCTGTACCCGGGCGTGCGCAAGGTTATCCAGGCCGCAGGGCGCGTCATTCGTGGCCCGCAGGACCGTGGGGTGGTCATGCTGATTGATGATCGATTCGCCGAGCAGAAGGTACAGCAGATGTTTCCAGGCTGGTGGGCACCGCAAAAAAAATAGTCGTCAGGGCAGGGAGCTTCCTCGTCGCCTTAAGGTCAAACTGCCAGTAAACTGTGTCCTTTCATTACCCTGAACACCCATTCTTGAGGTTTTGCATGAAGCTCAGTCCCCTGGCGGGCAAACCGGCACCTGCGTCGATCCTGGTCGATATCCCTCGACTGCTGACCGCCTATTACTCTGGCCGGCCGGACGCCGGCATCGCCACCCAACGCGTGGCGTTTGGTACCTCCGGGCATCGCGGCAGTTCGCTGGAGTTGAGTTTCAACGAAGACCACGTACTGGCTATCAGCCAGGCCATCTGCCTGTATCGCAAGGTCAAAGGCATCGATGGTCCGCTGTTCGTCGGCATCGATACCCATGCACTGTCCACCCCGGCAGCGGCTACCGCACTGCAGGTGCTGGCGGCCAATGGCGTCGAAGTGATGCTGGCCAAGGACGATGAGTACACGCCAACGCCAGCAGTGTCTCACGCGATTCTCTGTTACAACCGTGGTCGCAGCCGCGGGCTGGCTGATGGTGTGGTCATCACGCCGTCGCACAACCCACCACAGAGCGGCGGTTTCAAGTACAACCCGCCCAATGGCGGCCCGGCTGACAGCGACGTCACCAAGTGGATCGAGGCCAAGGCCAACGAACTGCTGGCCGATGGCCTGAAAGACGTGAAACGCATGGACTACGAGCAGGCGCTCAAGGCCAGCACGACCCATCGCCATGACTACCTGGGCAACTACGTCAGCGATCTGATCAATGTGATTGATTTCGATGCTATTCGTGGTGCCAACCTGCGCCTGGGCGTTGACCCGCTGGGCGGTGCCGGTGTGCGCTACTGGTCGGCCATTGCCGATCACTATCGCCTGAACCTGGAGGTGGTCAACACCGAGGTCGACCCGACCTTCCGTTTCATGAGCGTTGACTGGGACGGCCAGATCCGCATGGACCCGTCCTCGCCTTATGCCATGCAGGGCCTGATCGGCCTGCGTGAGCGTTTTGACGTTGCCTTTGCCTGCGACCCCGACCATGACCGCCACGGAATCGTCACGCCGAACGGCCTGCTGGCACCGAACAACTACCTGGCGGTTGCCATTGACTACCTGTTCCAGAACCGTCCGCAGTGGCGCGCCGATGCAGCCGTCGGCAAGACGGTGGTCAGCAGCGGCCTGATTGACCGGGTGACGGCACGTTTGGGGCGTCGCCTCTACGAAGTACCGGTGGGTTTCAAGTTCTTCGCCGAAGGGTTGTTCGACGGTTCACTCGGTTTTGGTGGCGAAGAGAGTGCAGGCGCTTCGTTCCTGCGCAAGGATGGCAGTGTCTGGGCCACCGACAAGGACGGCCTGATCCCAGCGTTGCTGGCGGCGGAAATCACTGCACGCACCGGGCGTAACCCGAGCCAGGCCTATGCGGCACTGACTGCCGAGCTGGGTGAGCCATTCGCAACGCGTGTCGAGGCCAAGGCCAACCCGCAACAGAAAGCCTTGTTGAGCAAACTGGCGCCGGAGCAGGTGAAGTCCACTGAGCTGGCCGGTGAGCCGATTCAGCAGATCCTCAGCCATGCCCCAGGCAATGGCCAGGCCATTGGCGGTTTGAAAGTGATGACCGCCAACGGCTGGTTTGCGGCGCGTCCGTCGGGTACCGAGGACATCTACAAGATCTACGCCGAAAGCTTTATCGATGATGCGCATTTGCAGCGCCTGGTAAGCGAAGCCCAGGAATTGGTCGATAACGCCATTTCTTGATCATCGGTCGCGCACAAGCCCCGCGCCTACAGCTTGCGCGGGCTCTGTTGGAGCTGGCTTGCCTGCGATGGCGTCGGTGGGGTGTCCGTGAGTACGCGGCGTTTGTATCGCGGGCAAGCCCGGCTCCTACAGCTTGCGCGGGCTCTGTTGGAGCTGGCTTGCCTGCGATGGCGTCGGTGGGGTGCCTGTGAGTACGCAGCGACTGTATCGCGGGCAAGCCCGGCTCCTACGGGCTGCGCGGGCTCTGTTGGAGCTCTGCGATGACGTCGATGGGGTATCCGTGAGTTCGCGGCGTTTGCATCGCGGGCAAGACCGGCTCCTACAGCTTGCGCGGGCTCTGTTGGAGCTGGCTTGCCTGCGATGGCGTCGGTGGGGTGCCTGTGAGTACGCAGCGTTTGCATCGCGGGCAAGCCCCGCTCCTACAGGCTGGCGCGGGCTTTGTTGGAGCTGGCTTGCCTGCGATGGCGTCGGTGGGGTGCCTGTGAGTACGCAGCGACTGTATCGCGGGCAAGACCCGCTCCCACAGGCTGGCGCGGGCTTTGTTGGAGCTGGCTTGCCTGCGATAGCGTCGGTGGGGTGTCCGTGAGTTCGCAGCGTTTGCATCGCGGGCAAGCCCGGCTCCTACAGGCTTGCGCGGGCTTTGTTGGAGCTGGCTTGCCTGCGATGGCGTCGGTGGGGTGTCCGTGAGTGCGCGGCGTTTGTATCGCGGGCAAGCCCGGCTCCTACAGCTTGCGCGGGCTCTGTTGGAGCTGGCTTGCCTGCGATGGCGTCGGTGGGGTATCCATGAGTACGCGGCGTCTGCATCGCGGGCAAGCCCGGCTCCTACAGGTTACGCGGGCTTTGTTGGAGCTGGCTTGCCTGCGATGACGTCGGTGGGGTGCCCGCGAGTTCGCGGCGTTTGCATCGCGGGCAAGACCCGCTCCCACAGGCTTGCGCGGGCTTTGTTGGAGCAGGCTTGCCTGCGATGGCCTCGGCGGGGTGTCCGTGAGTTCGCGGCGTCTGCATCGCGGGCAAGCCCGGCTCCCACAGCTAGCGCGGGCCCTGTTGGAGCAGGCTTGCCTGCGATAGCGTCGGTGGGGTATCCGTGAGTTCGCGGCGTCTGTATCGCGGGCAAGCCCGGCTCCTACAGGCTGCGCGGGCTTTGTTGGAGCTGGCTTGCCTGCGATAGCGTCGGTGGCGTATCCGCGAGTTCGCGGCGTCTGCATCGCGGGCAAGCCCGGCTCCTACAGGCTGGCGCGGGCCCTGTTGGAGCTGGCTTGCCTGCGATGACGTCGGTGGGGTATCCGTGAGTTCGCGGCGTTTGCATCGCGGGCAAGCCCGGCTCCTACAGGTTCTATGGGAGCAGGCTTGGCGGGGGCGGTCAGGCGACATCCACCAGAACGATTTCGCTGTCCTCCAGCGCAGTCACCCGCAACAACGATTCATCTTCAATCGCCAGGCCGTCACGGGCAGCGGCGCGCACACCGTTGACCTCGACCAGCCCTTTGGCCGGCACCAGATAGCCGCGACGTCCGCTGTCCAGCACGTACTCGGCGCTTTCTCCGGCTTTCAGGGTAGCCGCGACCAGCCGTGCGTCAGCCCGAATGCGCAAGCTCTGCTCATCACCGTCACGGCCACTGGCCAAGGTCACGAAGCCTTCACCGCGCTCACCCTTGGGAAACGGACGGGTGCCCCACGAGGGTGCTTCGCCGCTGCGCTCTGGAATGATCCAGATCTGGAAGATGCGTGTATCAACCTTCTCCAGGTTGTACTCACTGTGGACGATCCCGGTCCCAGCGCTCATCACTTGCACATCGCCCGCTTCCGTACGGCCTTTGTTGCCCAGGTTGTCCTGGTGGCTGATAGCGCCTTCGCGGACATAGGTGATGATTTCCATGTCGCGGTGTGGGTGCGGTGGGAAACCGCTGCCTGCGGCGATCAGGTCATCGTTCCAGACCCGCAGGGTGCCCCAGTGCATGCGCTCGGGATCGTAGTATTCGGCGAATGAAAAGTGATGATGGGCATCCAGCCAGCCGTGGTTGGCATGGCCCAGTGTGGCGAACGGGCGAAGTTGCAGCATGATTCATCTCCTCGGCAAGGTTTATGTGAACGATGATCGCCCAATTAATGATCGAAATTAAGCGTAAATAATGGCTGATTCTGATCGGTTTATTAGATGCTTAAGGTGCAGTGATTGATTCACTTCATCGCCTAATTGACTGATCTGTAAGCATTCGGCTGGTGCTTTGCGGTCAATGGAGCGAACATGGCGGCAGAGCCCTTTTCAGTTGGAGTCGGTGTGTCACACGAGCGCCCCAAGCACCCCCCGGAATTAACCCCGCCGGCCCAGTTGCCCTGGGTCAGACGGCTGCTGGCCCGTGTACTGGGTCGATGCCTTAGCCGGCTGCAGGCTCAGCACCGCGACTCGTGGTTTCACGGGCATGCTAGCGGTCAACGTACCGGCCATGCCGAGGGCCTGCGCGAGGGTTATGAGGAGGGCCGTGTCGATGGCTTCGAGGCTGGCCGCCAGGTTCTGGTGATCCGTGATACTCGCCCCGATGCCCACGCAGTGCCGGGGCAGGACGACAGCCTGTTCGACGATTGGCGCCTGCCGCTCACCACGGAACTTAAAAAACGCTTCAAGGCCGACGTTGCGCAGCGCCTGCCAGCCCAGGCGCAGCCAAGTACTGCGCAATGGAAAATGATCTTCAGTGAGACGCCTTCGACCTGCGTGATTGCCGGTGCCGGTGCCGGCAAGTCGACGTCCCTGGTGCTGCGTATTCTGCTGTTGCGTCACTACCTGGGCTATGAACTGGACGCCATGACCGTGGTCACGTTCACGCGCGAGTCGCGCAAGGACTTCATCGCACGACTGACCCAGGTGTTTGCCCTGTGGGGCATCAACCTGAGCCCGGTAGAGGCCCGCGAGTTGGTGCGCACCTTCCATTCGCGGATTCTGCCACTGGTGCGCAGCCTGCCGGGCTTCAGCCAGCTGCGGGCCTTTGAGACGCTGGGCAGTGAGTTACCGGGTGGCAGCGAGTCGAATGCCGAGACCAACCCGTTCGACCTGCGTATCAATGATGCCCAGCGCCAGCAACTGAACCTGTGCTACCGCGACCTGATGCAGGGCAGCTCACGCTTTGCCGAGTTGATCACGTCCCTGCGGCGCCAGGCCTTGCAGCTCAAGGCACTGGACCGTGATCATCCCGACGTGCAGAAGCGTGTGGCCGTGACGCAACTGTCCGCCGAACGCGACGAGGAGTTGTGCGACACGATTGAAGACCTCTGGTTCAGGGCGGGTGCGTGGCCGATCAAGGGCATTGAGCCACGCCGGGAAACCGTGGAGATCAATGGCAGCCGTTTTCACGTCCATGGCTATATTGCCGAACTCGATGCCTGGGTGGTACTGGGCTTCGATCCCGGGGAAAACAAGGACTACAAGCGTCCGAACGCCAAGTTACCGGTGTGGGCCGAATGGGTTATCAAACGCACACTGTTTCAAGCTTTCTGCGATAAACCATTGATATGGCTAGAAAACTATTCGGTGGCCAAGCGCTTGACCGCCTCCCTTGCAACGGATGCCGTGGCCGGGCCGGGCTTTGACTACAAGGTCAAGGGCGAGCTCTCGTCGGTGCCACTCCTGGATGCTTTCGTCAGTGCTGCCGGGTTCATCGAGAACCTCGGGCTGGACGTGGGCGCGGCAGTCGCAAGCATGAGTTTTCCGGCAGGTGACAGCGATGCACTGTTCTTTGAGGCGTTGAGCCTGTACTGGCGGGCGCTGGAGAACCACCTGTTGGCGCAGTCGCCGCCGATCATGAGCTATAACCGGATGTTCGCCCTGTTCTCGGAGAACAACCCCGAGAACCTGCGCTTGTTGCCCGATGCCTTGCTCAGGCCTTTGGCGCACTTGATGATCGACGAGTTCCAGGATGTCTCGCCGCAGATCGTTTCCTGGCTAAGGGCCAGCCTGCGTGAAATCCGTCGGCGCGGGCCGTCATTGCATGTGGGGCGCACCGCCCAGCATTCGTCGCTGCTGTGTGTGGGCGATGACTGGCAATCGATCTACGGCTGGCGCGGTAGCTCACCCAAGTACTTCATGGAGTTCGCCAAGGAATTCGTCTCGCCGGCCAATACGCGGGTGATGCTCAGCGACAATTACCGCAGCCACCAGCACATCATCGATGCGGCCGAGCACATCGTTAAGCCGGCGCCGGCGATCAACGGCAAGAAAGCCAAGGCCTGCGGCCTGGCGGCCGAGGATGCGGTGCCGGTCACGGTACAGCCGCGTGACGAGGCTGCGCTTGCCCAGCAGTTGATGGCGCATTACCGGCAGGGCGATTCGGTGATGATGTTGTATCGAAAAAGCAGTGATAAGTCATTGATTTCAGAGCATTTGCAGCCACTGATCAATCATGAGAAAAGCCTTGCGCCGGGGCAGCGCCGGTTCCGTCAATTGACCTACCACAGCGCCAAGGGGCTGCAGGCGGATGCGGTGTTCATGCTTGGCGACTGCCAGCACGTGACCCGTTCACCGTACAAGAACCAGGTCTATCGCCAGGCGGGGCTTGGCCGTAGCGGTGACCCTGAAGCCTACGACAACGCGCAGAAGGACGAAGTCCTGCGCCTGGCCTATGTCGCGGTTACCCGCGCCGTCAGGCATTGTTACTGGCATGTCGAGACGCCGACCGGGGAGGCGCAGAATCTGCCCCGGGCATCGTCCCAGGTTGATGGCAGTAAAGCGTTCTTCGACGACCTCAGGCCTTGAGTGCGGTCGCTATATCGCGTTTCCTTGTCTGGTTCGCGCTTGCTGACAGTCATGGCGTCAGGTGCTCTGGCGAGTTGAAGTTGCTCAGGCGTGGATCGTCCAGCGGATACTCCAGCGCCTGCAGTGGCTGTGCCAGCAGGGCTCGCAGCAGGCTGCGCTCACCCTGGCTCCAGCGCTGGCGAAGGTCGTCGAGCAGGCTGCTCGGCAGCAGGCAGAACATCGGTTGCCAGTGGCCATCCTGACGGATCATCGCCGGTCGCCCCTGATCGTTCGCCTGGCTCAGCAGGTCAAGAACCAGTGTGCGGTCGATCAGCGGTGCATCGCACGCGAGCACCAGTAGCCACGGGTGACGCGCCTGGGCCAACCCGCTGAGCACACCGGCCAACGGGCCTGGATAGTCGCCTGATTCGTCACTGACCAGATGATCGGCATAGGGCCGGTACTGCTCGGCGTGGCGGTTACAGGAAATGATCAGGTCATCGGTCAGTGGACGCACCACGGCCTGGGCGTGGGCAATCAGGGGCTGCCCGTGCCAGGGAATCAGGCCCTTGTCGCGTCCGCCCATACGCTGGCCACGACCGCCCGCCAAGAGGAGGATGGAGCAGGGCGACGGAAGCTGAATCATGAATGTTTACCTGTAGCGCCAAAGCCGCTCACGATCCCATGACCGGCTTTGGCTGTCCATCAGCTTTCCAGGCTGACCGTACCCTCAGGCTGGCGTCGTCGCGTGCCCGCCAGGCGCATGACCACCACGAAAAACACCGGTACGAATACCACGGCCAGCGTTGCGCTGAGCATGCCGCCAATTACCCCGGTGCCGATCGCCTGCTGGCTGGCCGAACTGGCACCAGTGGCTATGGCCAGCGGCACGACGCCAAGGATGAACGCCAGTGAGGTCATGACTATAGGGCGCAGGCGCAGGCGCGCGGCCTGTACCGTCGCGTCTATCAGGTCGTGGCCTTCGTCCACCAGATGCTTGGCGAATTCGATGATCAGGATCGCGTTCTTCGCCGACAGGCCGATCAAGGTGATCAGGCCGACCTTGAAGAACACGTCGTTGGGCATGCCTCGCAGGGTCACTGCGAGCACCGCGCCCAGCACGCCCAGCGGCACCACCAACAGCACTGCGGTCGGGATCGACCAGCTTTCATAGAGCGCCGCCAGGCACAGGAACACCACCAGCAGCGAGAGCGCCATCAGCATGGGCGCCTGGCTGCCGGACAGCCGCTCCTGCAGCGACAGGCCGGTCCACTCCAGGCCCATGCCCAGTGGTAACTGGCTGACCAGGCGCTCGATCTCTGCCATGGCCTCGCCCGAGCTGTAGCCGGGCGCTGGTTCACCGGACACCGCGATCGCCGGATAACCGTTGTAGCGCGTCAACTGCACCGGCCCGGAGACCCAATGGGCGCGGGTGAACGCCGACAGTGGCACCATCTTGCCGCTGCTGTTGCGGACATGGATTTTCATCAGGTCTTCGACCTGGCTGCGTCTGTCGCCCTCGGCCTGTACCACCACCCGCTGCATCCGGCCCTGGTTGGGGAAGTCGTTGACGTAGGTCGAACCGATGGCGGTGTTGAGCACGGTGCCGATGTCGGCAAAGGAAACGCCCAGGGCGTTGGCCTGCTTGCGGTCTACCTCCAGTTGCACCTGGGGGCTTTCGGCCAGGGCGCTTTCACGTACGTTGATCAGCACCGGGCTTTTCTCGGCAGCGGCCAGTAGCTGATCGCGTGCGGCCATCAGGTTGGTGTGGCCGAGACCGCCACGGTCTTGCAGGCGGAACTCAAAGCCGCTGGACGTGCCAAGCCCGTCGACCGGCGGTGGCAGCACCGAGTAGGCAATTGCGTTCTTGAACTGGCTGAAAGCGGCGGTGGCGCGCTCGGCGATGGCCGCTGCACTGTCCTCGGCGCTTCGCTCGGACCAGTCCTTGAGTGTGGTGAAGACCAGCGCCGCATTCTGCCCGGTGCCGGAAAAGCTGAAGCCCATGATCACCGTGGTGTTGCCGATACCGGGTTCTTCAGCGTTGTGCGCTTCGATCTGCGCCGCAACCTGCTCGGTACGTGGCTTGCTGGCACCGGGCGGGAGCTGGACGTCAGTGATGGTGTAGCCCTGGTCTTCGGTCGGCAGGAACGAGGAGGGTAGTTGGCTGAACAGGTAGCCCAGGCCGGCCAGCAGCAGGCCGTACACCAGCAGGTAGCGTCCGCTGCGCTTGAGGGCATGGGTCACCCAGGATTGGTAGCCGTCGGTGAGGCGCTCGAAGCGCCGGTTGAACGCGCCAAAGAAACCGCGCTTTTGCGCATGACCGCTTTCGATGGGCTTGAGCAAGGTGGCGCACAGGGCGGGTGTCAGGCTCAAGGCGAGGAAGGCCGAGAACAGGATCGACACCGCCATCGCCAGCGAGAACTGCTGATAGATCACTCCCACTGAGCCTGGCATGAAGGCCATCGGCAGGAACACCGCGACCAGCACCAGGGTAATCCCGACGATGGCCCCACTGATCTGGCCCATGGCCTTTGCGGGTGGCCTCTCTGGGCGGCAGGCCTTCCTCGGCCATGATCCGTTCGACGTTTTCCACCACCACGATGGCGTCATCGACCAGGATGCCGATGGCCAGCACCATCCCGAACAGGGTCAGTACGTTGATCGAGAACCCCATGCCGAGCATTACTGCAAAGGTCCCCATCAGCGCCACAGGCACCACCAGGGTCGGGATCAGGGTGTAGCGGATATTCTGCAGGAACAGAAACATCACCGCGAACACCAGCAGCATCGCTTCGAGCAGGGTGTTGATGACCTGTTCGATGGAGACTTTCACGAACGGCGAGGTGTCATAGGGGATGTCGTAGCGGGCGCCTGCCGGAAAGTAGCGCGACAACTCGTCCATCTTGGCGCGGACCAGGGTCGCGGTTTGCATGGCGTTGGCACCCGGTGACAGTTGCACGCTGAAGGCGGTCGACGGCTTGCCGTTCAAGCGCGTGCCGAACTGGTACTCCTGGCTGCCAATCTCTACCCGTGCGACGTCGCCGAGGGTTACTCGCGAGCCGTCCGGGTTGGCCCGCAAAACGATGTCGGCGAACGCCTCCGGTGTCGACAGTTGGCCTTTGACTACCACGTTGGCGGTTATTTCCTGGGTCGCCCGGCCTGGCAGGTCACCGATACTGCCGGGGGCTACCTGGGTGTTTTGTGCGGCAATGGCCAGGTTGACGTCTTCGGGGGTCAGGTTGAAGCCGATCAGTTTCTGCGGGTCGATCCAGATGCGCATGGCGCGCTCGGCGCCGTACAGCTGCGCCTTGCCGACACCGTTGAGGCGGCGGATCTCGTTCATGACGTTTCGCGCTAGGAAGTCGCTGAGGGCGACTTCGTCCAGAGACTCGTTTTCAGCCGTCAGGGTCACCAGCATCAGGAACCCGGTGGAAACTTTCTCCACTTGCAGGCCTTGCTGGGTGACCGCGCGCGGCAAACGCGACTCGACGATCTTCAGGCGGTTCTGCACATCCACCTGAGCCAGTTCAGGGTTGGTGCCCGGCTCGAAGGTGGCGGTGATGGTGGCGCTGCCCAGGCTGCTTTGCGACTGGAAGTACAGCAGATGGTCGGCACCGTTGAGCTCCTGCTCGATCAGGCTGACGACGCTCTCATCGATTGTCTGTGCCGATGCACCCGGGTAGACGGCATAGATCTCTACCTGTGGCGGGGCTACGTTAGGGTATTGGGCCACCGGCAGTTGCGGGATGGCCAGCGCGCCGGCCAGCAGAATGAACAGCGCGACCACCCAGGCGAACACCGGGCGGTCAATGAAAAATTGCGGCATTGATCAGGCCCTCATTGGCCAGTGGTCTGTACGACAGAAGCGGCATCCTTGGCGGCAGGGGTGACGTGCACCTGATCACCTACGCGCACATGTTGCAGGCCTTCGATGACTACGCGCTCGCCCGGAACCAGGCCTTCGCTGACGATCCAGCGGTCCTGTTGCGCGCTGCCCAGCACGATCGGGCGCTCGCTGATGCGTTGCTCGGCATCCACCAGCAGCACTCGCGGTTGGCCGGCGCTGTCACGCAGGATGGCGCGCTGCGGCACGCTGATTGCCTGTTGCTTGATGGCCTGTTCCAGGCGAACGCGGATAAAACTGCCCGGCAGCAGGTCAAGATCAGGGTTGGGGAACTCGCTGCGCAAGGTAATCTGCCCGGTGCTCGGGTCGACACTGATGTCCGAAAACAGCAACTTGCCGGGCAACGGGTAAGCCGTGCCGTCGTCCTGGATCAACGTGGCACGTGCCTGGTCCTGGCCGACCTGTTGCAGCTCGCCGGCGCGCAGTGCCCGGCGCAGCGCGTTCAGCTCCCGGGTGGACTGGGTCAGGTCGGCGTGGATCGGGTCCAGTTGCTGGATCGTCGCCAGAGGCGTCGACTCGTTCTGCCCGACCAGTGCGCCCTCGGTGACCAAGGCGCGGCCAATACGCCCGGAAATCGGCGCGGTGACGGTGGCATACCCCAGGTTCAAGCGCGCACGCTCAAGTGCCGCCTTGGCAGCAGCGACGTCCGCATTGGCCTGGAGGGCGGCGGCGCGGGCGTTGTCGTAGTCCTGGCGGCTGATCGCATTGATGGCGATCAACTCGCTGTAGCGCTGGTCCTGCAGGCGCGCCTGGAACTGGTTGGCCTCGGCTTTGGCCAGGGCGGCACGGGCGCTGTCGTAGTCGGCTTGAAACGGTGCCGGGTCGATGCGGAACAAGACCTCGCCCTGTTTGACGTCGCTGCCTTCGCGGTACACCCGCTTGAGCACCACGCCGGCGACTCGCGCGCGTACCTCTGCGGTGCGCGGGGCCAGAATGCGCCCGGACAACTCGCTGCTGATGGCCAAGGGTTCGACACGCACGGTTTCCACCGAAACAGGGCGTGGCGGTGCTTTTTCTTCGACCGGGGCTTGCTTGTCGCAGGCCGCCAGCGTGAGGCCGAGCAGGACAAGGGCGGGCAGGGTGCGTAGACGGGAGGGGCTTGGGCTGGACATGCGGATCTTCCGAAAATGACCCGGCCATGCTAAGGCAGGCACCCCCGACGCAACTGTTAAGCTCTGTAGGCGGTCTGTGAAAAAGTGTGAAGATTACCGCCTCGCGTGTGCGAGGTTCGATATCCTGCCGGACTCATTTGCGCTTACGCACTTTCCATGACAAATATTCTTTTGGTCGAAGACGACAGCGCGCTGTCCGAACTGATCGCCAGCTACCTGCAACGCAACGGTTTTTTCGTCCGGGTGATCGCTCGCGGCGACCACGTGCTTGAGGAAGCACGCCGTAACAAGCCCGACCTGGTCATCCTCGACCTGATGCTGCCGGGCTTGGACGGTTTGCAGGTGTGTCGCCTGCTGCGTGCCGAGTCGGCCGTGTTGCCCATCCTGATGCTCACCGCGCGTGATGACAGTCATGACCAGGTGCTGGGCCTTGAGATGGGGGCCGACGATTATGTCAGCAAACCCTGTGAGCCTCGGGTGCTGCTGGCGCGGGTACGCACGTTGCTACGGCGCAGTAGTGTCAATGAACCTCAAGTGGCTTCGGACCTGATCCAGATCGGTGGCCTGCAGATCGACCTCACCGAGCGCAGTGTGCACTGGGACGCGCAACCGGTGGAGTTGTCCAGCGGCGAGTTCAACCTGTTGGTGGTGCTGGCGCGTAATGCCGGCACGGTACTCAGCCGGGATTGCATCCTGCAGCACCTGCGCGGTATCGAGTTCAACGGCACTGACCGCTCGGTGGATGTCGCTATCTCCAAGTTGCGCCGCAAGTTTGACGACAATGCGGGCGAAGCACGCAAGATCAAGACGGTGTGGGGCAAGGGTTACTTGTTCAGCCGAGTCGAATGGGAATGCTGAAGGCGCTGCCCGAACCATGCTGAAAATCCTTGTCCGCCTGTACCTGATCACCATCGTCAGCTACGCCGGGGCCATCTTCCTGATTCCCGAGCTGATCCTGAGCGTGTTCCACGAGCGCTACGAAGCCTACAACCTGCAGCAGGCCCAAGGTGTGCAGCGCTTGATGCTCAAGCAGTTCCAGCACGTGCCCTCGACCCAGTGGCCTGAAGTGGCGCAAGCGTTGGCGGCTGACTTTGCACCGCTGGAAGTCGAATTGCGCCGCCAGGACGAGACCGAACTGAGCCCTGCCGAGCGCGCGAGGCTGGGCGCCGGGCAGTTTGTCGTCCGGGTGGGCGAATGGGGCTACTACAGCACCGCCATTGCCCCCTTGGACGACCAGTGGCTGGTTGAGTTGCGCAACCCGCCGGACCCACTGGAGATCAACCTGTTGTCCTGGGGGATTACCGTATTGATCGGCGCGGCCTTGCTCAGTTGCCTGTTGCTCTGGGTCTGGCCGCACTGGCGAGACCTGAAACGGCTGCAGGCGACGGCCCAGCGTCTGGGCCAAGGGCAGTTGTCGGAGCGTACGCACATTTCGCCGCGCTCGGATATCGGCGACCTGGCCACGGTCTTCGACACCATGGCCCAGGATATTGAGCGCTTGTTGACCCAACAGCGTGAATTGCTTAATGCCGTCTCCCATGAACTGCGCACTCCACTGACCCGGCTCGACTTCGGGCTGGTGTTGCTGTTCGACGAAGTGCCGCCGGCCAGTCGCAAGCGCCTGCTGGAACTGGTTGGCCATGTGCGGGAACTGGATGAGCTGGTCCTGGAACTGCTGTCCTACAGCCGCTTGCAGACGCCAGGGCAGTTGGCTGAACGCGTCGAGGTGTCGTTGACCGAGTATGTCGACAGTATCCTCGGCAGTTTCGCCGAGGAACTGGATGGCCGTGGCATTGAGTGGGAGGTGCGGGCCGAAGCCGGCTTGCCGCGTTTCGTGCTCGACCCGAGGCTCACGGCGCGGGCGGTTCAGAATCTGATACGAAACGCCATGCGCTACTGTCACCGCAGTTTGCTGTTGCGCGTGGACATGGACGAGCAGGGTGCCTGCCTGTTGACGGTGGAAGACGACGGCATTGGCATTCCACCTGAGGAGCGTCAGCGGATTTTCCAGCCGTTCTACCGCCTGGACCGCAGCCGCGATCGCACCACCGGTGGTTTTGGGCTTGGCCTGGCGATCAGCCGACGGGCGATCGAGAGCCAGGGTGGAAGCCTGACGGCGGAGCAGTCGGCGCTGGGCGGTGCGCAGTTCCGGATTCGCTTGCCCCGTGGGTAGTCGGCAGGCGTCATCACGCAGGTGCGGCACAGGTAGGTGTAGTGCACTATTTTCCGGTAACTGTATGGCTGTTGCCGCTGCGGGTTCCGTTAGTGTCGTGACACAACGACTCCAAGGATGCCGCCGCCATGTTTGCCTCCCTCGATCTGCTTCTAGCCTTTGTGCTCTTTGCCTTTGTGTCCTCGATTACGCCGGGGCCGAACAACACCATGCTGCTGGCCTCCGGGGTGAATTTTGGCGTGCGTCGTTCGATTCCTCACGCAGTCGGCATCAGTGTCGGATTCATGGTCATGGTGCTGGCGGTAGGCTTTGGACTGGGTGAAGTATTCAAGACGTTTCCTCCCCTCTACACCCTGTTGCGTTACGTGGGTGCCGCATACCTGTTGTACCTGGCCTGGAAGATCGCAACGTCCGGCCCGCTGTCGGCGACCCGCTCGGAAACGCCCAGGCCACTAGGGTTCTGGGGCGCGGCGGCGTTTCAATGGGTTAATCCGAAGGCCTGGGTGATGGCGGTTGGTGCGATTACCACCTACACCCCGGCGCAGGGTTACCTGACCAATGTCATGGTCATTGCCACACTGTTTGCATTGGTCAACCTGCCCAGTGTCTGTGTCTGGGTCATGTTTGGCAGTGCGTTGCGCCAGGTGTTGCAGAACCCGCGCTGGTTGATGGCATTCAATTGGCTGATGGCGGCATTGCTGGTGATTTCGCTGTACCCATTGTTGTTTGCCTCACACAGTTTTCAGTAAGCGTGCCAGGCGTGGAACCGGCGATTTCAGACAAACACGCCGACTAAATTGCACGGTGCTTGAACTTGCCAGGGGGCGACGTTGTAATCAGCCTCCCTGGCTATTGTGCCGCCCTTTGTTCAGTGACTTGCATGCACCTCGTTCCGTGGTCTTTTCCGTCTTCAGCCGGTTTCACCTTGCGTGGCTGGCGTTCGCCGCCCAGTGGCAAGCCGTTGTTGCATTTTCTGCACGGCACCGGCTTCTGCTGTCTGGCCTACCGGCCCATGCTGGAGGTGCTCAGTGAGTCCTTCGATCTGTGGCTGAGCGATGTCCAGGGCCATGGCGACAGCGACCACGGCGGGGCGTTTCTTGGTTGGAACCGTACCGCCGAGTTGGCTGTCGAGGCCTTTGAGGCTGGGCGTGGCGCCTATGCTGACGTGCCCTGTTTTGCGCTGGGGCACAGCTTCGGTGGGGTATTGACCAGTTTGATCCTGGCCCATGAACCGACGCTGTTTCAGCGGGCGGTGTTGCTTGATCCGGTGCTGTTCAGCCGCTCGATGATCGCCGTGTTGGGCGTGGCGTCGATGGTGGGCATGCACCGTCGGCATACCTTGGCGCGCAAGGCGGCCACGCGCCGTAGCCACTGGCCGGACCGTGCCGCTGCCCATGTAGGGCTTCAGGGGCGGGGAACCTTCAAGGGCTGGAGCGATGCGGCGTTGCAGGCTTATGTGGAGCATGCCTTGACGGATTGTGGCGAAGGGGTGGCGTTGAAGTGTCGGCCCAGCCGCGAGATGGAATTGTTCAGTTCCTTTCCACGGCGGTTATGGGCATCCTTGGCCAAGGTCAGGACGCCAACGCTGGTTTTGCACGGCGAGCAGACCTACCCCTTCGTACCGCCCTCGGTCGCGCGCTGGGTAAGCATCAACCGTAGCGTCACCTCGGCAGTGGTGCCCGGTGGGCATTGCTTCATGCAGGAGCATCCTGCTGACAGTGCCAAGCGCGTCGAGGATTTTCTCTTGCACGGTCCTGCCCCGACTGTTCTGTAGATGGAACGCTGAGGGCGTTTTTGCGGGTCTACCGCCACTGTCGTTGCATACGTATTGTTATA
This sequence comes from Pseudomonas sp. TE3910, assembly GCF_056279025.1. Classification (NCBI taxonomy): domain Bacteria; kingdom Pseudomonadati; phylum Pseudomonadota; class Gammaproteobacteria; order Pseudomonadales; family Pseudomonadaceae; genus Pseudomonas; species Pseudomonas sp. TE3910. The sequence continues at coordinate 1,152,006 of NZ_JBWBQN010000001.1, read as the reverse complement.
GCCATGCACGAGAGGAGGTATCTCATGAAAACGATCCAAGGCATCTACCGCAGCCCCCAGCCCCATTGGGTGGGTGACGGCTTTCCGGTTCGCAGCCTGTTCACCTACGACAACCTGGCGCGGCACATCAGCCCGTTTTTGTTGCTGGACTACGCCGGCCCATACACCTTTACCCCGACCGCTGCCCGGCGTGGGGTCGGGCAGCACCCCCACCGGGGGTTCGAAACAGTGACCATTGTGTATCAGGGCGAGTTGGAGCACCGCGATTCAACGGGGGCAGGCGGCATGATCGGCCCGGGCGATGTGCAGTGGATGACCGCGGCCAAAGGCATTCTCCACGAAGAATTTCACGCTGCGACGTTTGCGGCCACCGGCGGTACCCTGGAAATGGTGCAGTTGTGGGTCAACCTTCCGGCACGCGACAAGCTCGCAGCGCCGGGCTACCAGACCCTGCTCAATGGCGATATCCCGCGTGTGCCATTGGCCAACGATGGGGGAAGCCTGCGGGTGATCGCCGGTGAGTACCTTAGCCATAAAGGCCCGGCCCGGACCTTCACGCCCATGAACGTCTGGGACATCCACCTGAACGCCGGGGCGTCATTGTCGCTGCCGCTCGAGGTGGGCCATAGCGCGGCGTTGGTAGTGTTGCGCGGCGAGGTGAGGGTCAACGGCGAGCAGGGCGCTGGTGCGGCACAACTGGTGCTGTTTGAGCGTGACGGCGATGAGGTGCTGCTGGAGGCAACTCAGGATGCCAGTGTGCTGCTGCTCAGTGGCGAGCCGATTGACGAGCCGATCGTCGGTTACGGCCCGTTCGTGATGAACAGCGAGGCCGAGATTGCCGAGGCGTTTGACGACTTTCATGCCGGTCGCTTCGGCCAGATGACCAAAGGCAAGGCCGGCGACCACAACGCCGACTAGTCTGGTGTATCCGTATTGCGATCCGCACGCCGTACCTCAACGACAAGGAGCAAGACCATGAGCGTCCCTTACACCCGTCTGGACAAGCACAATGCAGCGGTTTTGTTGGTTGACCATCAGGCTGGGCTGCTGTCGTTGGTACGTGACATCGAACCGGACAAGTTCAAGAACAATGTGCTGGCGCTGGGTGATCTGGCAAAGTATTTCAACCTCCCGACCATCCTCACCACCAGTTTTGAAAGTGGCCCCAACGGCCCTTTGGTGCCGGAACTCAAGGCTCAGTTTCCCGAGGCGCCGTACATCGCCCGGCCAGGACAGATCAATGCCTGGGACAACTTAGACTTCGTCAAGGCGGTCAAGGCCACCGGCAAGAAGCAACTGATCATTGCCGGTGTCGTGACCGAGGTGTGTGTGGCGTTCCCGGCCCTGTCGGCGATTGCCGAAGGCTTCGAGGTGTTCGTGGTGACTGATGCGTCCGGCACCTTCAATGAGATCACCCGGCAGTCGGCCTGGGACCGTATGTCGGCTGCCGGTGCGCAACTGATGACCTGGTTCGGTGTCGCCTGTGAACTGCACCGAGACTGGCGCAACGATATCGAAGGGCTGGGCACCCTGTTCTCCAACCATATTCCGGATTACCGCAACCTGATCACCAGTTACACCACCTTGACCGCAGGCAAGTGAGTTTGACGCTGGGCGACCCTTTGGGGGCGCCCGGCCATTGGCCTTTTCGCGGCGCTGTGTCGGGGCTGTACAGGGTTGTACAAAACAGTGAGTCAATGCTGTTGTTGTACAAGAATAATGGCGGTGCATGACGCTCCTGCCAGGCATCGTATTTATCAATTTGAAATGCGCGGAAAACAGGGGGATTACTGCGTTTTCAACCACCTTGTACGCAGGAGTTGATCATGTCATTACACGGCATTTGCAGCCTGGAATTACGTCAGGTCATCGAACAGGCTTTTTTGCCTTCTCACTGCGTGGTGTCCTGCCTTGATGACGGCTCGCTGACCATCCAGTTGGAGCAGGATGCGCACGGTCGTGCATTGACCGTCGCCGGTATTCGCGCCGATGAATTGTCCAGCAGTCGGGCCTTGGCCGAACTGGTCGCTCATGTACAGGCAGAGCGGCAGCATTCGGCTCAACCGGTTGAAGCCGTACCGAAGATACACCCGTAGCGTACATCTGGGTGCGGTTGCTCCCGGGAAGGCACCACAGTGCCCGAACAAGTGTCCGCTGCGCGTGTTGCTGCGGGTAGCTGAGGGCTCATAAGGTCAGGAAGCTGTCAGGAACTGAGGCTCACATGCAGCAATGGGCTATCCCTTGTGCACACCTGATGAGGAGTGCCGGGTTATCGATAGGGGTTGGCCAGTGCCTTGGACAGGCTTTTTTCAGCTGTTGACAGTTTCATCTCGTTTTCTGTCCGGCGTAACAGCTGGGTGGCCTTGTTCAGGTCGCTGGTCAGGCAGGCTAATACTGTTTGCAAACCATTGATTTTCGCCTCACGCAATTTTATCGGCAGCATGTGATCATTCATCACGGCTTTGAGCTCATCCATCGTCTTGTTGATCCGCTCCTGGATTTCCCGAACCGACTTCAACACCTTCTTCACGTTATCGGGCAGGTTGCTGGCGTCGATATCAGCGTTCTTGCCATTCGCTTGTGCCGACTTGTTCGTGCCCGCTTCTGACAGGTTGACCTGCACACTTTCCAGCGTTGCGGGCGTTGCCGGGCTGGCAGCCAATCCGGCACGTACCGGTTGTGGAGTGATTTTCCCGTGGGCGATGGGGGGCAAGACGGCGGCGTTGATGGAAGCCATGTTCTCTCCTGTGATCAGTTGGCAGCATGAGTGCTGGTCGGTGCAGGAGGAAAGCATACCCTCGTGATTGGGCACATTCGGTCACGTCAGGCGGATTGGGAAAAATCCTACGCAGATTGAGGAATGCGTTACCGTTCGCTGGTGGCGGGGGCTGTGTGAGTGTCCCATGCATGTTGCAGCAGCACCCAAGGCTGCTGGGCGTCGTAAAAAGATGGCGATCAGCCAATCACCGGCTCATGGCTACGCCTCAATCGCGTTCGCGCATGAAAAAGCCCGCCACGTACTTGCGGAAGGTGTCCAGGCTCTTGAAGTCGGCGTAACGCTTGAAGTGTTCGACCTCCGGTTCCGGGCCCAGGGGTTGTTCGGTGAGTGATACGGACAACACGCGGTCCTGGTCGGAGCTGAGCACCAGCTCATCCATGACCTCGGCGCCGATGACCGGTCGGCGCATGATGACCTTGACCCCCTTGCTGGCCATCCAGTCGATCAGCGACTGCAGCATCTTCAATGGCTCGCGCTCTTCGTCGCGGTAGATCGGAAACAACTGCCCGCGCGAGAGTACGGGTACGCTGGCGACATGGATCAGTTCGTAAAAGTGGCTGCCTGCACGGATCGGGGAATAGATCGCCAGCGCCAACAACGGCCCCGGGGTCTTGCTGCCACCCCAGAGCAGGTGATGCCCCTGGAAGTCGAAGCCGTCTTCGCTACGGTCGTTGAATACCTTGCGTGCCTTGATCTGGTTGACGCAATCGAGGATCAAACCATAGCGCCGGTGGTTGCCAAAGGCCGATGATTCTCGCAGGCGTGCCTTGAGCATCATCATGTGCTTCATGTCCAGGCGGGTTTCCAGGTAGTTGCTCGCCGGTACCCGCTCGACCAACGGGTAGCGGCTGGCGACTCCGCGCAGCTCGGCGAACTGTCCGCTCAGGTCTTTCTTCAGGTGTGTGGCATAGACGTTCAGGCCGCTGGCTTCGATCAGGGTCAGCAGCAGGGACAGCAGCTTTTGCTGTTCGCGTTTTTCGCCCGTGCCGCTTGCAGTGCTGGTGTCCTCGTCGCGAGGAAAGTCCCCGATCAAGCGCAGTGGCGTATCAGGGGGCAGCCATGCCGCTGGAAACTGAGTGTGTTCGCTACGTATGCTTTCACCCTCGCGTGCTGCCTTGCCGAATGGACAGTCGACAGCATGTTCGGGGGTGCCTGGGTTGTTCTTCAGAAACAGCGTGCCGGTGTTGCTATTGAGGGTGACATTGAGTATTGGCATCACCTGTTGCTGGCATTCGCATGCCAACCAATGGCCAGCGGCGCGCACCTTCATCAGGAACTGGTTGGCCTGTAACAGGCGATGACCTTCCAGGCTGCCGTCGACAAAGCGACAAACCAGGTCGTGCTCGGCGGCGGTAAGGGTGCGCACCAGCGTAGTGTTTTTCTCGATGATTCTCATGCACGGTCCTGGCCAGAAATCCTTTGTCGGCAAGGTAAGCGAAATGCACCGCAACGTCACCTGTCACCCACACAAGGCAGTGATTCTTGCGCTGGGAAACGGGAATGTCAGCGGTGCTGCTGTCGTTCAGAAAATATAGTCGGTAGTGAGGAAGCTCGACTCGCGGTTACGGATAATGTCGCTGATCAGTTGCTTGTTGCTTTCCTGGAATCGGGTTGCAACCAGTGTACGGATCGAGAACACGCGTAGCGCGTCATGGACCGACAAGGTGCCTTCGGCAGAGTTTTTTCGGCCATTGAACGGGTAGGTGTCCGGGCCGCGCTGGCACTGGGCATTGAGATTGATACGGCCCACCTGGTTGGCAAAGGTATCGACCAGGCTGCCAATCTGCGCAGAATTATTGCCGAACAGGCTCAGTTGTTGGCCGAAGTCCGAGTCCAGTACATAGTCGATCACGGTCTGTAGATCACGGTAGGGCACAACCGGCACTACCGGGCCGAATTGTTCCTCGTGGTACACGCGCATGTCGGCGTTCACCGGGTAGAGCAGGGCCGGGTAGAAGAACGAACCGCGGCTGTCCCCACCATTGGGGTTGATCACCTCGGCGCCTTTGGCGAGGGCATCGGCAACCAGGCCATCGAGGTATTCGATTTTTCCCGGCTCAGGCAGTGGCGTCAGGCTGACACCGGCCTCCCAGGGCATGCCGGGCTTGAGCGCTGCCAGCTTCTGCTGGAATTTATCGAGGAACTGCTCGACCACCTGTTCGTGCACAAAGAGGATCTTCAGTGCAGTGCACCGCTGGCCGTTGAATGACAGCGCACCAGTCACTGCTTCGCTGACTGCGTTGTCCAGATCGACGTCCGGCAGCACGATCCCCGGGTTTTTCGCATCCAGCCCCAGGGCTGCGCGCAGGCGGTGTGGGCGCGGGTGGAGCTTTTTCAGGTCGCTGGCGGCCTTGTTGGTGCCGATGAACGCGAAGACATCAATCTTGCCACTGGCCATCAGCGCGCTGACGGTATCGCGGCCACGGCCATAGATGACGTTGATGACCCCGGCAGGGAAGCTGTCGCGGAACGCCTCAAGCAATGGGCGGATCAACAGCACACCGAACTTGGCCGGTTTGAACACCACGGTGTTGCCCATGATCAGCGCTGGAATCAGGGTGGTGAAGGTTTCGTTCAAGGGGTAGTTGTAAGGCCCCATGCACAGCGCAACGCCCAAGGGCGCACGGCGTATCTGCCCGAGGGTGTCCTGCTCCAGTTCAAAGCGGCTGGAGCGGCGGTCCAGTTCCTTGAGTGCGTTGATGGTGTCGACGATGTAGTCGCAGGTGCGATCGAACTCTTTCTCCGAGTCCTTCAGGTTCTTGCCGATTTCCCACATCAGCAGTTTGACCACGGCAGAACGCTGTTCGCGCATGCGTGCCAGGAACGCCTCGACGTGCTGGATACGTTCAGCTACACGCAGCGTGGGCCAGGCGCCGCGACCCTTGTCGTAGGCACGTACGGCGGCATCCAGCGCAGTCAGCGCGGTCTCGGCATCCAGTAGTGGCGCGCTGCCCAGAATCACCTGCTGTTCGCCGTCAGGGCCTTTCAGCCAGATTGGGCTGCGCACGGTCGCCAGCGGGCCATGCCATTGTTGCAGTTGGCCGTCGACCAGGTAATCGCGCTGCTCCAGCGGTTCACTCAAACGCCAGGCTTCAGGCACTTCGGTGGCGTTGGGGAACAGTGAATCAAGCAGATGGTTCATGCGTAGCACCTCTTGTTGGAATGTGGGTGAAACGATTCAGTTGCAGCATAGCGCCAGCCTGTAAAAAAAAGCCAGCACCGCTCAATGTTGTTCGAAAAAGGTCGATAAACTGTCGCCCCGTCAGTGAAAAGCAGGCGTATGACAACCAGAACCGTAACGTTTGCTCGTATCTGGAATTGGCCCCGCAGCATGCGCATGCCTTTGTTCAGGCTATTACCGATCGGTTTCGCGGTGGTGGGCATCGGTTTGTCGGTGACATTGGGCCATCTGGATGTGCAGCGCCAGGAAAGCGAGTTGATGGGCAATGCCAGTGCGCGGCTTTCAGGCTTGCGTGCCGGCCTTGAGGCTCAACTACGTTCTGCGTTCGGCGAAACCGAAGGGATTGCTCAGCTCATCAGCGCTGATGGCACTATCACGCCTGAACATTTCCACGACATGGCTCGTCAGGCCATCGCTTCAGTGCCCTATATACGGCACATCGCGGTGGCGCCTGCGGATGTTGTCGCGGATGTCTTCCCACTGGAGGGCAATCAACGTGTGCTCGGGCTGGACTATCGGACATTGCCGACGCAATACCCGATGCTACAGCGCGCGCGGGACAGTCATCATGCGGTGCTGGCCGGGCCCGTTGACCTTTATCAAGGCGGGCGAGGGCTGATCTATCGGCGTCCCGTGTTTGTCGGTGGTCCGTCGGGCAATACCTATTGGGGCAACCTCTCGATCGTTGCCGATACCGACCGCCTGCTCAAGGCCGCGGGCCTGGATCAAGACGGCGCGTTTGAACTGGCCTTGCGGGGCGCCGACGGTCGCGGGGATCAAGGCGCGGTCATTTGGGGCCAGGCTGCGTTGTTCAACGAGCCTGGCGTGACGCTCAACGTTGATGTGCCGGGTGGGCATTGGCAGTTGGCAGCAACCCCTCAGGGCGGTTGGCCGACGATGAGCCTGTTCGCTTCGCCGCTGTTTATGTTCTCCCTGGCCTGCACTGGCGTGTTCTGCTTGTTCGTAGCGCAGTTGATCCGTAGCAACCAGGTGATTCATCAGCGTAACGATGAGCTGAAACGCTCGCAGGCTCGGCTGGAACAGTCGGCGCATTATGATGCTGTGACGGGGCTGCCCAATCGGCTGTTGTTCCAGCGGCGTCTTGAACTTGCCATTGCCAACGGCGAGCGCTTGGGCGTGTTGATACTGGATATCGACGGTTTCAAGCTGGTCAACGACAGCCTCGGTCACCCGTTGGGCGATCTCCTTCTTCAGCAGACAACCCGGCGTTTCGTCGAGCTGCTCACGGCCCAGGACACGGCGTGCCGTTTGGGCGGCGATGAGTTTGCATTTGTATTGTGTTGCCCTCATGACGATCAGGTCATGGCGCAGGTACAAGGGTTGCTGCTGGCCATGCAGCAGCCCTTCGACCTAAAGGGCACGGCCGCGCTGGTCACCGGTAGTATAGGTGTCGCCTTCTACCCCGAGCACGGGCATACCTGTGACAGCTTGCTGCGCCATGCCGATACGGCGATGTATGCAGCAAAGGAAGGCGGCCGTAATACCTATCGCACCTACCATCCCGACATGACCCAGCAGTTGCAGCAGCGGATCTTTCTTGAAGGCGCGTTGCGCCGAGCGTTGCAGCAGAATGAATTTGAACTGTGGTACCAACCCAAGATCGATCTGTTCAGTGGCCGTGTCGAAGGCGCGGAAGCGTTGTTGCGTTGGCGTGATCCAGAGCACGGCCTGGTGTCTCCGGCAGATTTCATTCCGCTGGCCGAACGTACTGGTCTGATCATTCCGCTCGGCGAGAAAGTGCTCGATCTTGCGTGCGCTCAGCTTGCCTGCTGGCGTGCGTGTGAACGCTTGCCCGGGCCGTTGGCAATCAACGTGGCAGCGTTGCAGATTGAGCGCAGCGACTTTGTCGAGAGCCTGTCTCGTGCGTTGCAACGTTACGATCTTCCTGCAACATTGCTGGAGGTGGAAATTACCGAGAGCTTGCTCATGGAGAGCCCGCAGCATGCCTGCGAGATTCTTACGCAGTTGCAGCAGATGGGCGTGGCAACTGCTGTCGACGACTTCGGTACGGGCTACTCTTCGCTGGCCTACCTGAAAGTGCTGCCGATTGATCACCTGAAAATCGACCGCACGTTCATCAAGGATTTGCCTGATGATGACGACGGGGTTGCGATTACCCAGTCGATCATTGACCTGGGGCACGCGTTGGGCTTTCGCATTACGGCGGAAGGTATCGAGACACATGCCCAGCATGCATTTTTACGCAATGCCGGGTGTGACCAGGGGCAAGGGTACCTGATTGGTCGACCCATGCCGGCCGACAGCTTTGAACGCTGGTTGGCCGAGCAGCCACACAATCAGCAACCGATGCTTGATTTTTGACTGCCGGGCGTAGGTTGGCCTTGTGGAAGCTACCTGCAGGCAACCACAAGGCGTGCTTGATGCTTAGAAGTAGTACGGGAATTTCAGGCTGAAGGTAAAGTCCGGGGCGTCGTCGGTCAGGCCGATCGACAGGTTGGGGACGATGGTCAGCTTATCGGTGGCAGCCAGGGTCATGCCAACGTTGAAGTAGGCGGCGTTGGCATCGCTGCTGGGCACAGTGACCCAGCCATCATTGGTATCCGTTTGGTTGATTTTTGATTTTTTGACAATCAGGTCGGACACCGAGAACGACATACTCATCTTTTCGTTAAGCGCAAACGCGATCCCCGCACCCAGCTGGAAACTGTCACCCAGCCTGACCTTGCCTGGGTGGCTCACGCCCACGGTAGAGCTGATATCGCTGAACGACTCCTCCAGGTTATGGGTGTAACTCAGGCTGCCGAACAGCACCGCCGGGTCGAATGTCTTGACCAGCGAGATGCCCGGTGTGATCGACCAGACGCCGTTGCCGGTCGGCAGGTCCTCGGGGTAGAACAGGCTGTCGTTGTTGGGATCCTGGAGTAGCTTGATACCAAAGGGCTCTTCGCCGGTTGGCGCTTTGACCCGAAGGGTAAAGACCGCATCTGGCAGGCTTTCCGATTCGTCGAGGAACTTGTACGCCACGCCAAAGTTGACATCACCGATGGTGGGGTCACGGGTAACGGTTTGTTCGGTAATACCTTGAGCGTTGTTTTGAGCACCACCGGATTGGTAGGTGGATTCGCGGTAGACCACGGGTACGTTTATGTCGAATTGCCAACGCTGATTGAGGTTGTAGCGCCCGGTAACGTCGAGGGTCCAGTTGTCGGCCTTGATCCGGTCGAGGTTGATATTACCGAGGAAGATCGAGTCCAGTGCCAGGAAACCGTTGAGAATCAACTGCCGGGTATCGTAGCGCGCGTAGGTAATACCGGTTTCAACGCTGAACTTGCCGCCACCAAAAAAGCCGCTGGCTTCGTCATAGAGGTTGGAGACACTTTGCGCCGGTTGCGAGTCGTCTTTCAGCGACTCACCGTAGGAGCTGCCAGTACCTGATGCGGCAACGGTTTGGCCCGTGCGCGGTTGCGAGGCAGGTGAGCGTGTCAAGCGCTTGGGCGGCGGCGCCGCAGGTTGCTCTTCGACTTGGCGAACGCGTTGCTCCAGAACCATCAGCGCCTGCTGCTGTGCGTCATAGCGCTGGCGCAGTGCCTGCAGTTCCTGTTTCAACGCTTCTACCTGAGGGTCCGGCGCCGCTTGGAGGAACGTCGCCGGGATTAATGTGCTTAAACATACGGCAGCTTTCAGTGAAAACGAACGATGCATGGGTTAGCCGTCCCTTTCAACTACGAATGTTGAGACAGAGCGTAGTTCAATATCCTGAGATGCGAAGGCCCTTGAGTTGATCAAGGTTGCAGTTCAGCGCGCCAGCAGTGGGCATGTTGTCACGCAGCACCACATTGAGCTGGGTCATGTTGCTGACAACGTTGTTCCCGCCCAACAGTACCGCTGCCTGTGACAGGCCGCCTTGGGCCAGGCTCTGCACGGTATAGCCCTGATTGTTGCTGGCGTTGATGCCCATCTTGATGCCATTGGCGCCTGCCGAGATGTTCAGGGTGCCAGCGCCGTTGCTGCCGCTGATACTTGAGCCGCCTGCCAGCACCTGCCCTGAAGGGGTTCCATTGGCTGTTGCGGTCTTGCCCTCTTTCACGTTGATGGAAACGTTGTTGTACGCGGTGTTGTAGTCACCGGCGGCCTGCAATGTCTGGGTCACGCCCTGGGTGTTGTTTAGCCCTGAACCGCCCGACACGCTACCGGTGCCTGGTGGCGTGGCGTTGCCATTACCTTTGTCGTTGATCAGCGAGACATAGAACTGCGGCTTGAAGGTGTTTTGCTGAACATGCATTGTGGCCGTTGCACCGATGCGGTCGCCATTGGCATTCTGCCAGGTGCTGTTCATCACAACACCAAAGCTGATAATTCGCCCCGGCATCACATAGCGCCCGCGCAGACCGGCCAATTCGCTGTCTTTTACCTCGATCGGTTTAAATACCTGCGCCTGGGCAGGCAAACTGGCTGCCAGGCAGGCGGCAACCAGCAAGGTTGAAGTCTTCATCGGGTATCTCCCCAGAGCTTCATGCCCCTTGTCATTAGAAAAAGTCACTCTGAATGAAGCCGAACTCCATCAATTCCGCATCCTGGATGGGATGGAAGTTGTTGATTTTGTTCTTGGCGCTCAGAGGTACGGGCGGGTCGAGCAGGGCGTTGGCCTTGTCGTACCCAGGGCCGATCACGGCGAAAATGATCCCGTTCCAGCCTTTGATGAAGTCGTCGAATGCATAACGTTTGTGGCCAAGTACCGGGTCGCCAACGTATACCCAGTCTTTTTCGGTGCGCTGCAGCACCACAAAATGCTTGTAGCCACGAATGTCCATCAGCACCACAACTGGAATGCTGACGCTTGAAAGGTTCTCTGGTGCGATGCGGTAACCACGGGCGCGCATGCCAATGCTCTCGACGTAGCGTTTCATGTCGAGCATCGAGAAACCTTGGGTTTTCACCAGTTCCTGATCGGAGTTGGCCAGCATGCCCTCAATGATGTGGGCTTCGTCCACGTCCAGCCAGTAGGCTTGTTTGAGTACGGTTGCCAGCGCTGCAGCGCCGCAGCTGAAATCGGTTTTCTGTTGCACCAGGTCCGCGAAGCGCCGCTCGCGCAGGCTTTGAACCGGCTTGTAAATGACCGTACCGCCAGGCAGGGCGGCGATGGGCATCTGTGCGGCTTCGGCCACACTGGCCAAACCTATCAGTGCGGCTAGCAGGGCAATTCGCATGGTCTTCACACCCTGTGAAAGCAAGGAAAGGGGCCCCGAAGGGCCCCGTTCACTGTTGCGTCTACAGGCAAGCCTTGCAGCCTGCGGCGATGGACAGCGAGTTGCTTTGTTGGTTGGCCGAGCCAGCCGAGACGTTGGCACCGACGTTGCCCGACACGCCGTTCAGCGAGTTGGTCAGCGAAGCGCTGTTGGTCACAGGGTTGATCCAGCCGCTTGGGGTCAGCACTTGATAGGTGGCTACGCCGCTCAGCACAAAGGTGCCTTCTTCGTGGAATTTGAGCGGTTGTTTGTCGTCGTCATGACCACCGCCACCACCACGACGATCGTCGTAGTTGTGGCCGCCACCACCATGATGATCGTCGCCGCCGACCCAGCCTTTGCCGTTGCCCTGGTAGGTGCCTGAAGCGGAGAACGAAGAGCTGAGTGTCTGGGTGTCGTAGGTGCGGTCAGCTTTGTTGGTGACTTTCAGGCCATTGGTGGTCTGAGTGGCATTCGCTGTGGCTGAGGCCACACGGCCACCGGATACGGCGATCGCCATGTTGTTTTTCTGTTGGTTGAAGTCGCCAGCGGTAACGTTAATACCGATGTTACCCGAGCTGCCGTTGGCCGAGTTGTTGAGGGCGGCAGCGTTCTGGGTCGAGTAGTTTTTAACGGTGTTGCCGGTGTTGTTTTGAGTTGCGGTGGAGTCGGCGATAGCGCTACCGAAGATGAAACGTTCATCGGCTGTGGCGATAGCGGCAACGTTGTCTTGTTGGTTGCCGTCACCAGCGGCCACGTTAACGCCCAGGTTGCCCTGAGAGTTGTTGGCCGAGTTATCCATCGTGGCGGTATTTTCGGTGGCTTGGTTGGTGACACTGTTCCCATAGTTGTTTTGGGTGTCGCCAACTTTGGCCAGGGAACCTGCATTGATCAGCAGGCCCAGCAGAACGTTATCATGGCCACCGTGGCCGCCGCCGTTATGACCGCCGTTATGACCGCCGTTATGGCCGCCATTATGACCACCGTGGTCGTCATTACGTCCGCCAGCGTGTGCAGCAACAGCCATGACCGCTGCGAGTGCGAAAACCAGAGGCTTAAGTGCCATTTTAGGTTTCATGGTGTTTCTCCGCATTTTTTTTAGGTAGTTAAGTGTTGTTGTTACTCGGTTACCTGTCGGGTCAGTCCGCAACCCGCACGCTCAGGGTGTTTGCCATTCGGTTGCCCACCCCGGCGCTCTGATTCAACTGGATCACTCCACGGCTGCCGGTGAAGGCCCTATCGCTGTTCGCGATCTGGCGGCTGCCGGGTGCTTGATCAGTTGGGTCGGAGCCTTTTGTCAGCGCCACGTTCTGTTGATCGAGGACGCTGTCGTCGATGCGCTGCGGGACGGCACTGATGCTGACCCGAACGGCATTGACTTGTTGTGTATTGGCACCGGCTGACTGGTTGATACCCAGCGCGCCGCTGCCATTGCTGAATGAGTTGCCGCCAATACCGGCCCGGGCATCACGTGCCTGGCTGGTGGCAGTGTCGATGTGCTGACGAATCTGGGTTGAGGCATGGGCGTTGGTGCCGATGGCAATAGCCCGACTGTTGTTCTGTTGCTGCTGATCGCCCGCTGCCTGGTTGACTGCGATATTGCCGCGGTAGCCTTGGCCGCTTGTGTCGATAGTGGCGTTGTCCTTGACTGGCGATCCGGCCAGCGCGAGGCCGCTGCTGCACAGGGCCAGGAACAGGAGTGAGTACCTCATTTCAGCGGCCTCCAGTCAGGATCTGCAGCGGCGCCATGCCACGCTGAACGTTTTGATTGACCTGATTGGAGATGCTGTTACCGCCACCGCTGCCCGCCCCGGAGCCGCCGGCCATGCCAGGCAGACGCACCTGTTGCGCTGCGCCCAGGCCGCGAACAGTGCCGGAGTTGTCTGGGGTCAGTACGCGCGTCATCAGTGATGAACCGCTGGCAACACTGGCGAAGTCGCCGTCACTGAGTTCATTATTGGTTTGGGCGATTACGCGTTTGGACGGATTGGCGCTGACGGTAGTCGGGTGCGGGTCTGGTGTACCGGTGGGACGTACCGCAGGGCGGGCCTGTACATCGCGTTGCAGAACGATGACTCCATTCCCGGCAGCCTGGACGGGCAGGCAGAAGGTGGCGCTCAATGCGCATCCCATCAGCAGAAGATGAAGCAGCTTGCTGTTCTGATTCCCCACGGCGGCGGTTCCTTCTTCAAGTTCGCTGGCCCTATCAGCGTTGCGAGAAGGAGAGCAGAAGGCGTGCCGCTTTTGGTTTATCCAGAAATATCAACGGCTTGCGGATAAGCGCGGACGGCGAGGGCAGAGCGTTGTAACGTTGGCGAGACAGATGTTGCCCCTCTGGGCACCCTATACCCTGTTACGCCAGGTTTACACTGTTAGGCAATCATGGAGGCAACCCATCAAGAACGGGGTTTAGCGCAGGTGGGACTGTATCGCTGATGTAACAACCCAATGGCTTAGCGGGATAGCAAACCTGAAACCGCATCAAAAACCGCGTTTTTTCGTCGGTTCCAGTCACCGTCGATGGTGATGAACGGTTGTTGATGTTGCTCCAGCCAGGCGCGGCTTTCCTCGAAAAATGCCAGGCGCTGGGCCAATTCCGGTTGGCAGCGCTGTCCGTCGTCTACCCATTCAACTGACGTTGGGCTGAGCAGCAGGTGCAGGTCGTAACGGCGCTCAAGCAACGCTGATTCGACCCAGTGTGGGCAGTCACCGAACAGTGTGCGGCTCCAGAGCAGGTTGCTCAGCAGGTGGGTGTCGAGGATCAACAGCTCAGGCGCTCTGCCGCGCGCTGCATCCTCCCAGGCCAACTGGCCACGGGCGATGGCCGGGATATCGGCGTAGCAGGTGTCACGTTGCTCGCGGTCAATGAAGTGGCGTACGTATTCGCCAACCAGTTCGCCGCCGAAACAGGCCTGGATTTCGCTGCCAAGCCAGCTCTTGCCGCTGGACTCGGGGCCGCTCAGCACCAACACCTTCACGCGTTCACCAAGGCAGGGTCGCGTTGCCACTCACGCCAGCCCTGGACTGCGATCAGGGTGAACAGGGCATAGAGTGCTGCCGTCAGGTAAAGCGTCTTGTACATAAACAAACCGACGAAGATGACGTCAAGGACAATCCATAGCGCCCAACATTGCAGGCGTTTTTGCGCCATCCATAATTGCGCCACCAGGCTGAAGGCCGTCAGCGTGGCATCCAGCCAGGGTTGCGCCGCATCTGTCCAGGTGGCCATGGCCGCACCCAAACCCAGGCTTGCCAGTGCGCCCAGGCCCAGACCAAACAGCAGCGGGGCAGGCTGCAGGGAGCTGACCTGGCGTGCCTCGGCGAGGCGCTCGGGGCGTGTCCATTGCCACCAGCCGTAGACCTGCAACAGTGCATACACCAGTTGCAGCAGCATGTCGGAGTACAGTTTCACCTCGTAAAAGACCACGCTGTACAGCAGCACCATCACCAGGCCAATCGGCCAGCACCAGGGGTTCTGTTTGACGGTGAGCCAAACGGCAATGACGCCGAGCACGGCGGCGAACAGTTCGAGGCCGGACATCGGCATTCCTTGAGGCAGGTTCGAAAGAGGCGGGGATTGTAACCTGTGGCGCAGAACACGCCACAGGTGCGCGGGGCTTTAGACGTGGAACTGGTGCAACAATTGTTCAAGGCGCTCGCTGAGCTGGCGCAATGCCAGGCCGGCACTGCTGGACTGTTGTGCTGCACTGGCGGTTTGCCGAGACAGGTCGGCAGTTTCGGTCACGTTGCGATTGATCTCTTCAACCACATGGGATTGCTGCAAGGTGGCGCTGGCAATCGAGGCGTTCAGGGCATTGAGGTTGAGTAGCACCTGGCTGATTGCATCGAGGCTGGCACCGGCTTCACTGGCCTGCTCAACCGTTTGGCGCGAAGCGGTGCTGCTGGCACCGATGGCCTTGACTGCCGCTTCGGACTGCCCCTGCAGGTGTTCGATCATGGTCTGGATTTCGGCGGTGGACTGCTGAGTGCGCTGCGCCAGCAGGCGTACCTCATCGGCAACCACCGCAAACCCGCGGCCTTGCTCACCTGCGCGGGCCGCCTCGATGGCCGCGTTGAGCGCCAACAGGTTGGTCTGCTCGGCAATGGCCCGGATCACTTCCAGAACGCTGCCAATCTTCGTGCTCTGGTTGGCCAAGGCCTGAATGACTTCAACGGCTTCATCAATGGTGCCGGAGAGTTCACCGATACGTTGCAGGCTGCCCTGGATGCTCTGCTGCCCCTGTTCTGCACGGTGCTGGGCGTCTTGCATCTCGGTGGACGCTTGTTCGGCGTTCTTCGCCACATCCTGTACCGCGTAGGTGACCTCGTTGATGGCGGTGGCGACCAGTTCCATCTGCTGCGACTGTTGTTCACTGCGCAGCTCGGCCTGGTTGGCGTTGTCGCCCATCTCGACTGCCGAGTGGCCCAGCGCACGTGCAGCGTCATGCAATTGGCCGACCACCTGCTGCAGCTGTGCCGTGAAGCTGTTGAAGTGTGTCCCCAGTTGCGTAATCTCGTCGCGGCCATGGGTGTCCAGGCGGCGGGTCAGGTCGCTTTCGCCGCTGGCGATGGTGGCCATGGCATCGACCGCCTCCTGCAAGGGACGGGAAATGCTGCGCGCGATCACTACGACCAGCAGTCCCATGATCAGCGCAATAGCCAACCCCAGCAGCGAGGCATCACGCAGTTGCCGGTTGAACTCGGCTTTCATGTCATCGATATAGATGCCTGAACCAATGATCCAGCCCCAAGGCTTGAACAGTTGAATATACGACGTTTTCTGTACCGGATCGCTCGCCCCGGGTTTAGGCCAGCGGTAATCGATGCTGCCAGCCCCCTTGTCCTTGGCCAGCGCAACCATGGCATTGAACAAGGCGAAGCCGTCTGGGTCCTTGATGCCTGAGAGTACCTGGCCGTCGAGCTTGGGGTTGACCGGGTGCATGATCATCTTCGGCTCGAGGTCGTTGATCCAGAAGTACTCGTTCTGGTTGTAGCGCAAGCCGCGTACAGCGTTCAGCGCCTGTTGCTGAGCCGCATCGCGGGTCAGGCTACCGCTTGCCTCAAGCCCTTGGTAGTAGGTCAGGATGCCCGCAGCAGTTTCGACCACATGGCGGGTTTTTTCGGCCTTGGCCTGGTACAGGTCCCCGTGAATCTGGCGCAGCATCAACAGCCCCAGGGCAAATAACATCACCACCGCCACCACCAGGATGAGCCAAAGCCTGCGGCTGATCGACATATTCCGTAGAGTCTTCATGTAGGTCACTCAGGTATTTTTATTGTCTTGTGCATCCAAGCACGTTTTTACTGCCCTTACCTAGTCGACCAAGGGCTAAGTGCTTGATCCAGAGGCATCTGTTGCGTAGATCAGCAGCGTTTATCCGGCAGGTCTGCTAGCATTTCGGCGCCAAAGCGATAAACCTTGAGGGGCGTGAACCTTTTCCGTGGTTTCACGATCCACTGTCGCTGTGATTTACCGTGCATACACCACTCTAGAAAACATGAAGGGGCCTGCCTTGAGCAGCGCTTCACGGGGGAATGATGGATTTTTGGACCGCCATGCAGGCTGTAATACTTGGGATTGTCGAGGGCTTGACGGAATTTCTGCCCATCTCCAGTACCGGCCACCAGATCGTTGTTGCCGATCTGATCAATTTCGGCGGTGAACGGGCCATGGCCTTCAACATCATCATCCAGTTGGGGGCGATCCTGGCAGTGGTCTGGGAATTTCGGCGCAAGATCTTTGACGTGGTTGTTGGGCTGCCGCGCCAACGCCAGGCGCAACGCTTCACTGCCAACCTGCTGATCGCATTCACGCCGGCAGTGGTCCTGGGTGTGCTGTTTGCCGACCTGATTCATCACTACCTGTTCAACCCGATTACCGTTGCGACGGCGTTGGTGGTGGGCGGCGTGATCATGCTCTGGGCCGAGCGTCGGGAGCATGTGGTGTCTGTCGAGCATGTAGACGACATGCGCTGGAGCGATGCCTTGAAGATCGGTGTAGCCCAATGTCTGGCGATGATTCCAGGCACTTCGCGTTCAGGCTCCACCATCATTGGTGGTTTGCTGTTCGGGCTGTCGCGCAAGGCTGCGACCGAGTTCTCGTTCTTCCTGGCCATGCCGACCATGGTGGGTGCAGCCGTGTATTCGGGCTACAAGTACCGTGCACTGTTCCAGGCCGGTGACTTCCCGGTGTTTGCGCTTGGCTTTGTGGTCTCGTTCATTTTTGCCATGATCTCGGTGCGTGCGTTGCTGCGATTCATCGCCAGCCACAGCTACGCCGTTTTTGCCTGGTACCGGATTGCCTTCGGCCTGATCATTCTGGCCACCTGGCAACTCGGGCTGGTCGACTGGGCAACGGCGCAGAGCTGACAGGGTGCGTCAGGCTGCTGTCAAGCCGCGCCCGGCCCCAGTCCGAGGCGCGGTTCAACACCTCAAGCTCAAACTGTCGTTGTTTGCCGGTATCTGCCTGTTGCCGTCCTGGGGTGTGCTGCAGATGCTGCTGGGCGGGCATTCCTGGTTGCCGGCAGTGCTCTACCCGGCAGCCAGCCTGCTCAGCGTCTTCCTCTATTGGAACGACAAACGCAAGGCGCGCAACAATACCTGGCGGACTCCGGAAAAATGGCTTCACGTCGTTGAGCTGTGTGGCGGTTGGCCAGGCGCCCTGGTGGCTCAGCAGGCCTTTCGGCACAAGACCCGCAAACTGTCGTTTCAGTTGATCTTCTGGGCAATCGTCGCCGCGCATCAGGTGTTCTGGCTTGATTATCTGGTGCTGGCGGGGCGCGGGTTGGGCAGGCTGTTTCAGTAAGCGCTGAGCCAGCTCGTGCCAATCAGAGCAACAAGCCCGCTTGCAAACGCTTCGGTAAGCGTCGTACCACCAGTTGGTGCGACCGTTGCAACAGATCGCACAGTTCTTCACGACCCATGGGGTAGGGCTGCTCCATGCTGACCCAGTGCGCGCGAGCCAGATACGGTGCCGGGCGAATACCGGGCCTGTCCACATAGCCAAGGAACAGCTCGTTGTCGACCTTGAAGGCCAGGTCGGCTCGGCCCAGGTTGATCAGGGCGAACATCTTGTTGCCGGCCACAGAGAACACCCGGACGCCCCCCCATTTGTAATCGTCCTGTACGCCCGGCAGACTCAGGCAAAACTGCACCACGTCATCTTCAGACATAACGCTCTCCACAGGCTTCAAATGAAATGACCAGGTGATCAATCCAGGCGCGTACTGCAGGTAGTACACCTCGCCTGTGCGGGTAGACCGCCTGCAGATAGCCGCTGGGTAGCGACCACTCGGGCAATAGACGGATCAGTTCGCCGCGGGCGAGTTCTTCCTCGCAATGCATGATCGGCAGGGCCGTGAACCCCAGGCCGGCAACGGCGGCGGATTTTCGTACGACAAAGTCATCAATTCCAAGCCTCGCCTCCAGCGCCAGGTCTTCGCGATTGCCCTTGGCATCCAGCAGGCGCAGGTGAACCAGGCGGTCAGCCTCCAGCGCGCCCAGCACGGGGAGATTGATCAAGTCCTGTGGTTGCTCGATGACATGCTCGGCGGCGAAGTTCGGTGCTGCGACCAACAGCATTTGTGCCTGGCGCAAGCGCCGCGTGACCAGGGTAGGGTCTTCGTCGCCCTGGTCGCGTACGCGCAACGCAACGTCAATACCCTCGGTGATCACATCAACCCGACGATTGAGCAGCACCATGTCCAGCTGTACCTGTGGGTAGCGTGCCAGGAAGCTGCTGATGACGTCCGGCAAGAATGCATGGGCCAACGCAACTGGTGAGGACACGCGCAAGCGCCCGCGTGGTTCGCTGACCATGCTTGCAACCGCTTCGTCGGCCATCTCCGCCTCCAGCAGCATTGCCTGGCAATGACGTAGGTAGCGCTCGCCAACCCCGGTCAGCTTCAGTTGTCGGGTCGTGCGTTGCAGCAGGCGAGTCCCCAGGCGTTCTTCCAGTTCGGCAATGCGTCGGGATAACCGGGACTTGGGTATACCAAGCAGGCGCCCGGCCGCAGAGAAGCCTCCGGCCTCAACCACCCGGGCAAAGTAATAGAGATCATTGAGGTCTTGCATAGCTTGCCCCGCACTGTTCTGTATGTAGGACAAACTAACGCATTTTTGCCGACTAATCCTCTATTCGCTGTTTGGGTAGGATTCTCTCCATCGTGATCGCCGCCTCGCGGTCTTCAAAATCCAGGAGAACACCCATGAAACTGTTGCACATCGATTCCAGTATCCTCGGCGACAATTCGGCTTCCCGTCAGTTGAGCCGTGAAGTCGTGCAGGCCTGGCAGGCTGCTGATGCCAGTGTTGAAGTGACTTACCGCGACCTGGCCAGTGATGCCATCAGCCATTTTTCCGCTGCCACCTTGGTCAGTGCTGGTACGCCAGAAGAACTGCGCGATGCCGCCCAGAAGCACGAAGCTCAACTGAGCAGCGAAACACTGCAAGAATTTCTGGATGCCGATGCGGTGGTGATTGCCGCACCGATGTACAACTTCAGCGTTCCCAGCCAACTGAAAGCCTGGATCGACCGTATCGCGGTTGCCGGTAAAACCTTCCGCTACACCGAGGCTGGCCCTGAAGGCCTGTGTGGTGGCAAGAAAGTCATTGTCGTATCCACCTCGGGTGGCCTGCATGTTGGCCAGCCAACCGGTGTCGGTCATGAAGATTTTCTCAAGGTGTTCCTGGGCTTTATTGGTATCACCGATGTCGAGTTCGTCCGCGCTCATGGCTTGGCATATGGCGATGAACACCGCAACAATGCCATGAGTGCAGCGCGCGCTCAGATCGATAACGAGCTGTTTGCAGCTGCCTGATTTCGAGTAACCACCGCATAAGCCGACTGCCGGGGTAACCGGCAGTCGGTTTTTTCATTCAGTTTTCATCTGGCGCGCAGTGCGCCAGCCTATGCTGATCGCTGGCTATAAAGGGACAAGGTGTCAGCCATGCAGCGTCTGTCTGGTTTGTTCATCCTCGCGGTGATCGGGATCGTGTTGTCGCTGCCGGGCGAGGCGGGCGAGCGCTGGCATGTCGGGTTGCACCGGATGATCCTCGCCGACCCGCTGGACGAACAGCCGATGCAGGCCTTGGCCTTTTATCCGGCAACCGGGCCAGCACATTGGAGCCGGGTTGAAGGCTATCGGGTGGAAGCCGGTTTTGAGGCACCCATTGCGATGGGGCGTTTCCCGCTCTTGATGCTTTCCCATGGCAATACCGGTACGCCATTGGCATTGCATGACCTGGCAACGGCACTGGCACGCAAGGGCTTTGTGGTGGTGGCGGTGGTGCACCCGGGGGACAATGCCCAGGATCACAGCCGACTGGGCACCCTGAGCAACCTCTATGGGCGTCCGCTGCAGATCAGCGCAGCCATCAGCGCAACCCTGAACGACAAGCTGCTGGCGCCCTATGTCAACGCCGAGCAGGTCGGGGTGATTGGGTATTCGGCGGGTGGTGAAACTGCGTTGATCCTTTCCGGCGCACGCCCGGAACTGGATCGCCTGCGCCGTTATTGTGAAGAACGCCCACTGGATGCTGATGCCTGCAAGATGCGCGGGCAACTGATCGCCGACCGTGACGACCTGCTGCCCGCCGCAGACTCAAGGATCAAGGCATTGTTGCTGATGGCACCGTTGAGCCTGATGTTCGGTCGTCATGCCCTGGCCGGGGTGAAAGTACCGGCGCTGATCTACAGTGGTGATCGCGATCAGCTGTTGGCAATCGACAAGAACGCCGCTGCGCTGGCGCGTAAACTGCCCCGCACTCCTGATTACCGGCTACTGGCCGGTGCAGGGCATTTCATTTTCATGGCGCCTTGCGATGAAGCCCAGCGTGTGCACATGGCCGCGCTATGCACCGACGCCGAGGGCGTCGACCGTGCCAGCATTCATCATTCGCTGCAGTCGGAGGCGGCGTTGTTTTTCAGTCAGACGCTTGGGCGAGCGGACCGTACGGGATGGCGTACGGCTGATCAGTGAGTATGTGCGCTGCGCCGCGACAGCAGCAGTACCAGCCCGACTCCAAGTAATGCCAGCAATGACGCGATACCGAAGATCGATTCGTAGCCCAGATGTGCAGCTACCGCGCCCATCAGCGGCCCGGCGATGGCCAGGGCCAGGTCGAAGAACACCGCGTAAGCGCCCAAACCCGCGCCACGGCTGCTACTGGGTACTTGTTTGATGGCTTCAAGGCCCAGTGCCGGGTAGACCAGCGACAGCCCGGCACCGCTGAGGCCCGCGCCGAGCAATGCCAGTAGCGGGGAGGGCGCCAGCCAGAGCAACGCCAGGCCAACGGCTTCAGTCGCCATGCAGACAACCGCAACCGGATAGCCGCCCCATCGATTCACCGCATTGACGAACAGCAAGCGGGACAGAATGAAACAGACCCCGAACGCACTCAGGCACCAGGCTGCGCCGGTCCAGCCACGCTCACTGTAGAAAAGGGTCACGAAGGTGGTCAGGGTGCCATAGCCGATGGATGCCAACGTCAGGCCAACACCACAGGGCGCTACCCGCCCGAAGGCCGCCCAGAACGGCAGGCGCTCGCCGGCAACGACCGGGAGCGAAGGCTTGTTGCGGATCACCAGCAGGGCCAATGTCGCCAGGACAAACAGGACCAGGCCGATGCTTGCGAAGTTCAGCAACTGGTTCAGTTTCACCCCAAGCGGCGCACCAATGGCGATGGCACCATAAGAGGCGATGCCATTCCAGGAGATTACCCGCGCTGTATGCGCTATTCCCACCTGGCTGATGCCCCAGCTCAAGCTGGCAACACCAATCAACCCTTGGGCAAGGCCCAGCAGCACGCGCCCGGTCAGCAATACCGCCAGGCTGAGCAAGGGCATACTGACCAGCAGTGTCGAGGCCGCCGTCACCAGGCCGCTCAGGGCAATGGCGAGCAGGCCGTAGATGATTGCACGCTTGCCGCCCAGGCTATCAGCGACGCGCCCGGCCATCGGCCTGCTGACCAGCGTGGCGAAGTACTGCAAGCCTATGGTTATCCCGGCCACAACCGGACTGAAGCCCAACTGCTCATGCACGTAACCCGGCAGCACGGCAATTGGCAGCCCTACGCAGAGGAAGGCGATAAAGGTATAGAAGATGATCGAGACGATTTTTCGGGTAATCGTCGTTGCCGGCAGTGCGGCGGGTTCTAGCGCAGACATGGCTACACAGGATGGGCGTTTGGAAACGCCATCATCGCTGTATGCGAGGGAAAAAGAAAGCAGGCTAACGAATATTGGCGGTCCGTTAGCCTGCTTTTATAGGCGTCCCGCTTGTGGCGACGGGCCGGGTAGCACGCCATCGCCTTCAAGCAGGCTTTTTACGAGTGTTAAACGATTACACCCTGGCTACGCAGGTAGTCATCGTAGGTGCCGCTGAAGTCCACGACACCGTTGGCGCTCAACTCGATGATGCGGGTGGCCAGCGAGGACACGAACTCACGGTCGTGGCTGACGAACACCAGCGTACCCGGGTAGTTCTCCAGCGCCATGTTGAGGGCCTCGATCGACTCCATGTCCAGGTGGTTGGTCGGTTCGTCCATCAGCAGTACGTTGGGCTTTTGCAGGATCAGCTTGCCGAACAGCATACGGCCTTGCTCACCACCGGAAATCACCTTGACCGACTTGAGGATTTCATCGTTGGAGAACAGCATGCGACCCAGCGTGCCGCGAACCAGTTGCTCGCCGCCCTGGGTCCACTGGCCCATCCAGTCGAACAGGCTGACATCGTCTTCGAAGTCCGAGGCGTGGTCCTGAGCGTAGTAACCGATCTCGGCGCTTTCGGTCCACTTCACTTCACCGCTGTCTACCGGCAGTTCGCCGACCAGCGTACGCAGCAAGGTGGTTTTACCGATACCGTTCGGGCCAATGATCGCCACGCGCTCGCCGGCTTCGACCTGGAAGCTGAAATTCTTGAACAGGGTATTGCCATCGAAGCCCTTGGAGACGTTCTCGACGGTAACTGCCTGACGGTGCAGCTTTTTCGTCTGCTCGAAGCGGATGAACGGGCTGACACGGCTCGAAGGCTTGACTTCAGCCAGCTGGATCTTGTCGATCTGCTTGGCCCGCGACGTGGCCTGCTTGGCTTTCGAGGCGTTGGCCGAGAACCGGCTGACGAAGGTCTGCAGCTCGGCGATCTGGGCTTTCTTCTTGGCGTTGTCCGACAGCAACTGCTCGCGCGACTGGGTCGCGGCGATCATGTACTCGTCGTAGTTGCCCGGGAACAGGCGCAGCTCACCGTAGTCCAGGTCGGCCATATGGGTGCAGACACTGTTCAGGAAGTGCCGGTCGTGGGAAATGATGATCATGGTGCTGTTACGCGCCGTGAGGATGTTTTCCAGCCAGCGGATGGTGTTGATGTCCAGGTGGTTGGTCGGTTCGTCGAGCAGCAGCACTTCCGGGTCCGAGAACAGCGCCTGTGCCAGCAGCACGCGCAGTTTCCAGCCTGGGGCAACTTCACTCATCGGGCCGAAATGCTGCTCGAGCGGAATGCCCAGGCCCAGCAGCAACTCACCGGCACGGGACTCGGCGGTATAGCCGTCCATTTCGGCGAACTCGGTTTCCAGCTCAGCGACGGCCATGCCGTCCTCTTCGGTCATTTCCGGCAGCGAATAGATGCGGTCGCGCTCGGCCTTGACCCGCCAGAGCTCTTCGTGGCCCATGATCACGGTATCGATCACGGTGAATTCTTCGTATGCGAACTGGTCTTGACGCAGCTTACCCAGGCGTACGTTCGGCTCCAGCATGACTTGGCCAGCGGATGGCTCCAGGTCGCTGCCGAGGATTTTCATGAAGGTCGACTTGCCACAGCCGTTGGCGCCGATCAGGCCGTAACGGTTGCCGTTGCCGAATTTGACCGAGACGTTCTCGAACAGCGGCTTGGCGCCGAACTGCATGGTGATATTTGCGGTGGAGATCAAAGGGCTTACCTATCAATAACTTATGTGATGCTGATGTCGCCTGGGACCAGATTGGGATCAATCTTCAACGTTTCCAGTTCGTTCCAATGGGAGGTCGAGTTGATCCATCGTGCATAAGTCGACAGAAGCATCTGCACGCTATGACCAAGCTGTTGGGCGATAAAGGCGGGGTTGAGGCCAGACATTGCCGCTATTGTCGCATAGGTATGACGGCAGTTGTACGACGGCCGATAACGAATCCGCAGTTCCTTCATCCAGAGCTGCTGTGTTTCCTGCTGCCAGGAAACGGCCTGGCACGTCTGCCTTTGTGCTGCAGCACTGGCATCAGACGGTTCACTTGAGTATGGATCGATCTCTTTCCACGAAAAGGCTTTTACAGGACGGGCAGATCACCCCTAGGCGGATTTTTCGCCCGAAGCGATGTTTGCACTTTTTGCAGATAAAAAAGTAGGGTGGGCCAGGATGGAAATGGGTCACCGCTATTTGCTCTTTCTGAGGGTCAAACTGAAGCTTCCCTTACCCTGCTGTGTCGTTGACGCGCCGGCACCCTCAGAGCCGCCGAGCGTGTTTTTTTGTTTGCCGCTGAAGTCGCCGTTAGTTTCAAGCTCGTAATCTTTTACCATGACCAGGTAAAGCGTACCGAGAAAGGTCAGCGCAGTGATTGCGGCAATCAGCACTCCGGCCGTAGCGCCTGACATGGCAGCAGTGAGCCCGGCAGCTCCGGCGATTCCCCATCCTAGAGGATTCCAGGCGCTTGCCACACCTATGCCCAAGACTGTCGCACAAGCAATGGCGGTTCCTTTTTTCGCGCTCTTTACTGTTTTGACGTGACGAGCCAGATCAGGGGCAGCGATGTGAATGACCTCAACACGATCCTTTAACGCCTTTTTCAGATCTTCCTTGGTTGTTACTACGCGACTGCTCATGCTGGGTCTTTCCTCCGGCGATTCACTTTGCCATCACGGTAGCTCAGGTCGAACAGGTAAGGCAATTCTCGGGGGTTGACCTATAGGTCCTTTCGTATGACCAGGCAGCGCATCGCTGAAGCTCGAAAATTCCGGCTCTGGCATCCCTCTGGCTTGGCCCAGGACTGTCATGCAGAAACCACCCTGTCTTTGCCCATGCCTTTGGCCTCATACAATGCGCGATCGGCACGCTTGAGCGTGTCTTCGTATGAGCGATCATCCGGCGCTATAGTCGTGACACCAATGCTTGCCGTGACGGCGATACCATCCGCCGAAAACCGGCTCAGCGTCTCTCTAAAACACGCCTGTAAACGCTTGGCGAACTGTACTGCTTGCCCATGGTTGGTATTGGGCAGAGCAAGCACAAACTCATCACCGCCCAAGCGGCATGCGGTATCAGTTTTTCGTAGCACCGACCTACAAATGTTGGCAGCGGCCAGAATTATCTCATCCCCTGCATGGTGTCCTTTTGTGTCGTTGATTTTCTTGAGCCCATCCAGATCAAGCATCAAAATGGACGTCGGCACGGAGTGCCGCACTGATGATTCGTAGTGAAGAGCGAGGTCCTGCTCCAGTTTTCTTCGATTGAAAAGACCGGTTAGCTGATCGGTATCGCTCAGCTCCCTCAGTCTGACCTCCAGGTTGTGCCTCTCCGAGATATTACTCGCGACCCAGAGCACAACTGCTTCCTCGTCAGCCAGGAAATTCAGGGCCTGGATACGGCCTTCAAACCAGATCGCTTCTTTTGGGCCTTCATCGGATAAGCCTTTCACATCCCTATTGCTCAGTTCGTACTCTTCGATCAATAGCTCTCGCGACTCGAGCGCTCTGTCGATCTGTTCGAGAAACCAGCTTGCCTTCTCAGGCTTGACCAAGTCTGAAATGTACTGGCCGACAAGGCAGCTTCCATCGTGGTAGTAGCGATTATCGCGGCCGCCGAACACGGCGACATACTTGCCGCTGCGGGACAGGATGAAAGCCGGGTCCGGCAAAGCCTCCAGAATCAAAGCCATTTGCTCAACATTGATCATGAAGCGTTTCTTCTAAGTCATTAGGTGGTAGCACATTAATATGATTGGAAAAATTTGGCACGGGTTTGAGCTTGGTCTGTCAGGCAGACTGCAGTTCAGGTCGAGAGGATCAACATGCCTGGCGCCTTGGTGATTTATTGGTTTTTTCATCCGGGCATCATTAAAAAGAAAGAATCATTTTTTCTTATCTGCGGGATAGCTATAGCATCAGAACGAAAATGTGTTTTGGTTTAGTGGCCAACGGCTCGGCGTTTGAGAAGGCCTGATTAATCCCGGGTGACGATCGGTAAGGGGAGGGCGGTGTTCGTTCGGCAGGATGCCGCAGAGCAAGGCAGAGCGATACCAATGCTGATACCAAACTGTATGTTTTGATGGGGGCAGAGGGGGATTTGGCCCAGCAAAATCAACGCCTAGCCACCCGTTGTAAGGCTTCCGGTCGTGAATGCCCAGTTTTGCAAGCAGAGGTCGCCCTTGGTGGGGGCGACCTTCACAGGTCGAATTCCTGTTTCACGCGCTACACGCTCAGGCTCTCAATTCAGTGATCGCCTTCATGGCCTGGCCGCACTCGCGTCTTCCACAGTGACAACAATACCCCACCGGTGAGTAGCCCAAGTGTGACGCTTAGCGATAGTGCAGCAGGTACCTTGCCTATGATGTCGTGTAGAAAGATCTTCGCGCCAATGAACACGAGCACTAGAGCCAAGGCGTATTTCAGGTAGGCAAAACGATGAATCATCGCGGCAAGTGCAAAGTACAGTGCACGAAGGCCCAAGATGGCAAAGATATTTGATGTGTAAATGACAAAGGTATCTTGGGTGATTGAGAAGATGGCGGGAACACTGTCAATGGCAAATACCAGATCGGCACATTCAATCAGAATCAACGCCAGGAACAAGGGTGTAATCCAGAGCACCTTCTTGCCAGTCTTGTCCGCTTGACGAATGAAGAACGATTGTCCGTGAAGGCGCTCTGTTATGCGCAGATGGCTACGCAGGAACTTGACGAATCGATTGTTCTCCAGATCGGGTTGATCGTTAATCGACGCAAAAAGCATTTTCACACCCGTGAACAGCAGGAAGGCGCCGAATATATAAAGAACCCAGCTGAACTCGGCGATCAAAGCTGCGCCCAAGGCGATCATGATGGCCCGGAGCACGATCACACCCATGATTCCCCAGAACAGTACGCGATGCTGAAGTGCCCGGGGAATGGCCAGGAATCCGAAAATCAATGCGATGACGAAAACGTTATCCATCGAGAGCGACTTCTCGATCAAGAAGCCGGTCAGGTAATCCATACTGGCGTCGGCACCCTTCTGGAAGTAGACCCAGACGGAGAAAAGCAAGCCCATGGATATGTAGCCCGCCGACAGTAACAAACTCTCCTTTACATTGATTTCTCGGTTTTCGCGATGCAGAACGCCGAGGTCAAAGGCGAGTAATGCGATGACGATCGCAAGGAAAGTCAGCCAGAGCCAGGCGGCAGTGCCCAGCACATCAGCGAAGATGATCGAATGTAAGACAGTCATGAGCCTCTCCTGTTAGTCGTAGTTTTACCAACTATGACTCCGACATGGCGGCTGCATGCCGTCAGAGGGGCCCGGCGTCACTGATGACAGACTAGAAATAACCGCTTTGATTCTTCAAGCGCTGTTTTTTTGCAAAGTGTATCCGTGGTGGATGATCGGTTGGTATACGGCACAGGAAGGCTTTCCAGGACCCAGGGGTACAGGGCATTAGCGCCTAAATGCAGGGGGGCAGCCAGATCGCTGCCTATACTCCAGACGAGCGAGCAAGCCTGGGGGTTGCACCATGGATCTGACCGAGATGATGAAGGCGGGTGAGCAGCTTCTAAAAAGAGCCCTTGAGGCTGTTTGCGCGTATCACAAAGCTAGAGATTCTTCGACGCCACCTGAAGAGGTTGAGCGTCTTCGCCTGGAAGCCGAGTCGCTGATGCGGGCCGTGCAACACTACCAGCAGCGCGCACTGGGGGTATCTGGGAAGGGGCCGTATCCTTCGCCGCGATCCGGATCTGCGGCATCGTAACCAGGAATTATCAGCAGTTGCGAGGCTATAGTGTGGTGCTGATTAAGGGGATAACACATGAAGTGCTTGATCTGTTCTGCAGACGCGCGGGAAGTGGACTCTGAAATGGATGGCATTGAGCTCGTATGCCCGGAGTGCGGGCACTTCGGGGTTTCATCCCTGATCATGAAGCAGAGGGCCATGCGGGCGTTTGATGTCGAGAGAACTCAGACGTTTCTTCATTGTGAGCGTGAAATCAACCCTGATCGAATACCGTTAATCAATAGCGAGACGGTCATTTGGGCGTAGCGTGGGACCGGTCGTCGAAAGATAATCAAGCCGATGCTGGCTGGCTAGAATCTAGTGGGGGGATCACGTCAACGTAACCTGAAAAATCAGGAGGCTTACGATGAACAGAGTACCCTCACTGGCATTGCTGGTGACAGCCGGCTTGCTCTCGGGCGTGGCAACAGCGGGTGATCATCAGGTGGTCAACGTTGCTCTTAACGCCACTCAGTACAACACGGGCCATGTGGCATCAGCGTTGTTGTCGCCAACGACGGGAAACAGGACGGGGCTTTCGATCGTTTTGGGCGGGGTGCCAAGCGGTACGGCATTACCTGTGCACATCGACACGTATATCTACTCAGGGACGTGTGAGCGCATGGGGCCAAAGCCGGTCTATGAGATGAATCAGTCGATGACGACAAGGTCTATGTCGTCACCAATGCGGCTGTCCACCATAGCGCCTGTTTCACTCGCTGCGCTTCGCTCCGGTGGCTATGTCCTGGTCTTGAGGGCCGGCCCGATGGACGGGAGTGTCAATCTCTTTTGCGGCAACATCACATGATGCCTGAACCGGCAATCGCAACAACCTGATGCTGAACGGCAACGCTGTAACGCCGAATGCCTACCGCCAGTCTCCACACGCATTCAAGCCCTGGCGAGCAAAAAAAAGCCCGCTAGGGGAGGCGGGCTGATGTGGAGTTTCCAAAGGAGCAGTTGCGACCTTAGGCGTTGGGCTGTGAAGGCTGCGTGAAAGTGATGTAATCGAAAAGTCAGCAGTCACGCCGTGGGCTAATTGCCGCTGCCGCCTATCCGCCCTTGCTAGACCTTTGGTGAGGTCACAACCCCGCCGCTTTGATCTAAAGTGCCGGCTTTTGCTCAAGGTGCGCCATGCAGAAGACAGTCGTCGCCGCGATGATCAGCGTGCTCCTGGCGGGATGCTCATTGCCAGTGGCCCTCACGCCCAATTCTCCAACGATTTCAGAGCACTCGGCAAAGTCGCCTGACGACTATAGCGCGTGTGTCATGGGGCGCTGGCAGCAACAGCAGCATGCTCAGGTGGATCGCAAGGCGATCTCCAGAGGCTATGAGCTCAGCGTGTCAGGCAGCGTGACTGCCAGTGACTACCTTGAGGTTCATCGGCAAGGTGAGGGCAGCCTGATTTCCTTCTATGAGGGCGCGCCTTGGCATACGTCGGTTAAACGTGCTGTGTACGAGTGCCTGTAGTTCCCCGTTTGCAAACCTCCGTCACGGATTGGCTTGCCTGAGGCGTGAAGGCACGTGTTCAGGGCGGGCTATGCTTGAAGTAAATAACCCCTTTCGGCCTTGGTCAGGTTCAGCTCGCGTTCGAGGAGCAGATCATCGATTCTTTACCGTTCTGGATTGTCTTCGTGAAAACCTGAGCCTCGTATCAGCAGGAGGGGCGCGGTGGGACGCTTGCAGCGCGTTGCGCGTAATGAACGGGGCCGGGATTTCGCTGTCGGTGATATTCACGGCCATTTTCGGCGGTTGGAGCAGGCACTGGCATTGATTGGCTTCGATGCCAGCAGGGACCGTCTGTTCAGCGTGGGCGATCTGGTCGATCGCGGGCCAGACAGCGAAGAGGCGCTTGCCTGGTTGCAGCGCCCCTGGTTCTTTGCCGTGCAGGGCAATCACGAGGCACTTGCCGTGGCCCATGTTCAAGGACAGTGGCTCGATGTTGAATTGTATCGGGCCAATGGTGGTGCCTGGTTCCTGGACAGCCCCGCCGCAGAGCAGGCCCGATATGCCGAGCAATTTGCCCGCTTGCCGCTGGCGTTGGAGATCGACACGCTTGCTGGCCCGGTCGGTGTGCTGCACGCCGACTGCCCGAGTCCCAGTTGGCAGACGTGGTGTGATCAACTGGCTGTCGGTCCGGTGAAAGCTGCGCAGGACATTTGCCAGTGGTCACGTCGGCGCTTGCAGCAGAATGACCCGACACCTGTCGCGGGTTTGCGGGCGCTGATTGTCGGGCATACGCCAGGGCCATCAGTGCGGGTGCTCGGCAATGTCTGGCATATCGATACCGGCGGCTGGTTGAACGGGCATTTCTCTTTTCTGGAGTTGGCCACGCTTGACGTGAGGTCGGCCAGGCGAGAGTCTTGAGGTTTTTGGAGTGGCCCATGGACCTTTCGAGCCTCTTGCTGTTTGTGCCCGCCTGCTTTGCCTTGAACATGGCGCCGGGGCCCAACAACCTGCTGTCCCTTAACAACGCCAGCCGCTACGGTCTGCGTACCGCTTGCGTGGCGGGTGCCGGTCGCCTGCTGGCCTTTGCCGGGATGATCGCCCTGGCCGCGACCGGGCTGGCCGTGGTCTTGCACGCCAGTGAATACCTGTTCCTGATGATCAAGGTGCTGGGGGCGGCCTACCTGTTCTACATTGCCTGGCAGCTCTGGCGGGCGCCGGTCGGGCAAGACGGCGTGGCCGTTGAGCGCGATGCCGGTACCCTGCGCCTGGCGCGTCAGGAGTTCTGGGTCGCAGCTGGCAACCCCAAGGCCATTTTGATCTTCACCGCGTTCCTGCCACAGTTCGTCAATGTGTCCAGCGACACTGCAGTCAGTGAACAATTTGCGGTATTGGGTGGCTTGTTCCTGCTGCTGGAATGGCTGGCCATTGCCATTTATGCCTGGTTGGGGGCGTACATGCAGCGCTGGTTCAGCCAGCCGGCTCGGCGCCGGCTGTTCAACCGGGTCAGTGCGTCGTTGCTTGCCTGCGCAGGTGTTGGTCTGCTGGCTGCTCGCCGCGCGTGAGGCCCGCTACCACCTCACACGCAGGCCGAGGTTGGCGCCGACCTGTTCCTGTTGGCGGCTGTCGAGGTTGTAGCCGTAATCCAGGCTGGCGTACACGCTGAGGGATGGGCTTGGCTGGGCGCTGAGGCCTGCGCCGACATCCATCCAGGTGCTTTTGTGATCTGTCTTGATCGCATCGGCAGCGTCGAAGCTGACGCTGTCGCGCCCGCCGAAGCTCTGCCAGATGTTACTGCGCAGGTAAGGTTGCACGGGTACTCGACCGGCCTGGAAATGGCCTTTAAGGCGTGCGCCCACGCGCGCGCTGATGTCGTGCTGGTTGTCGTAGCTGATCCGTGAGATCCCATCATTGGCACTGTGCAGGCTGACCGACTGGACGATCAGTTGCGCCTGCGGTTCCACCACCCAGCGGCTGTTCAGGGGCAATGGATAGCCGCTTTCCAGCGAGCCGGTAATCGTGTGGCCGTTCAGGTCCAATGTGACGCCGCGATCTGAGCGGGTGCGACCGTCCAGGTCGGTGTACTGCAGCACGCCATCCAGGTACCACTGTTGCGGGCCGACCAGCGTCCAATAGGCGCCTATGCTATCGCCATCCAGGCGCACGTCACCGACGTGATTGTCGGTGAAACCCAAGGCAAAACCGCTGATATCACCCGTGAGCCGGGCATGACCGAGGTACAGCCCCAGGTGGTGGCGGTAGCCGTCATTGTCGAGCGCGGCATACAGATCATGCCCCACCTGATAGCCGCGCAGATCGCCGTCAAGGCTCGGGGTAACCGTACCAGACCAACGTTGCCGCAGTTGATCACCAACAGTTCGCGCCCAACCGGCGGCAATCGGCCCGGTTTCGTTGAGCAGGTTCTGTTCACCCTGGCGCTCATGGAACGTACTCAGGGTCAGGCGCGGCAGCAGCGCAGCTGAACGGCTTGCTGCCGCATACAGTGGCACCTCTGCGCGGTACAGGGGGATGCTCTCACCGGCGATCGCTGTCGGTAATGCCGGGGTTCCAGGGGCCGCGACCGGCACACTCAGGGCGGGCGGCGCCTCACCCGGCTCCGCCGTTGTGACGGGGGCGATCACGCTCGAGCGCAGGTACCAGCTGTTCTCGCTGCCCGCCGTGACGCCGCCTTTGAACAGGTAGTACTCATACGCACCGGCAGACAGCGACGAGCCCAGGCGGAAGGCATCGGCGCTGCTGGTTGCGCCGGCTGTCGCGTCAACCACCTGTATCCCGTTTTGGGCAGTTTGCGCGCCAACGCCGTTCAGGTTGTTGACCTGCAAGGTTGTGGTGCCGGAAACGCTGCCTTCGTTGACGATCAAGCGGTCGGAATGCGCTGCATCGCTGGCCAGGACGCTGTTGAGTCTGAGAACCCCATTGAGCCCGATGTAATCGCCGGTCAGTGTCAGGCGCCCTTGCGCATCGCTGCCACCACTCAGGTCGACCAGCCCTGCATTGTTCAGCGTGGCGTGCTGCCCGGCGGCCAGTGGCGCTACGGCGCCGCTGTGTGACAGCAACTGGCTGCTGGAATCGATGTTCAGCACGCCAGTGCCACTGTTTGTATCGCCCAGCAAGAGGGTATCGTTCAAGGTGAGCGCTGAGCCACTATTCAATGACACGGTCTCCCATCCCACATAACGAGCGCCGCCCTCCGGGCTGCTGGTGTCGAAGATCAGGTGGTCATTGCCATCGCCGCCATCAATCAGCCGGGTAGTGGCCAAATGTGTTTCATCAAGGTTGATCAGCAATGCCTGATCATCATCAGGGCCGGTTTGCACGCTGCCGCGGATTACACCGCCGTCTTTCCAGATGAAGCGGTCGCTACCGAAACTCAGCAGTACGTCGCCACCGACCTCGCCGCCGCTGATGGTCACGTTGTCGGCACCCCCGCTGAGACTGATGTTGCCGCCGATGTTGCCATTGCTGAGGAGTATCGTATCGTTGCCGAAGCCGGCCACCAGGTTGCCGTCGATGCTGCCCCCGGACATGTCGAACAGGTTGTCGTCCAGTTTCATGTTCACGCGGCCAATCCGGCCACCCGTCATGATGGCGTAGTCGCCATCCTCGAACGCGCCGACGATGCGCCCACCGCTCATGAGAAAGGTATCGAGGCCATCGCCTTGGGTGAGTGATTGGATCTGTCCTCCGTTCATGACGAAGGTGTCGATACCGCCCCCTTGGCCGACGTTGCCCGCAATGGTGCCGGAATCAATCTGCACCCGATCACGTCCAGCGCCAAAGGTCACGTTGCCCGTAATACTGCCGGTGCCATCCGTGGGCATCAGCAGGCTGTTGTCGCCTGAGGTGTCGGACAGCGATGCAGCGATGCCACTGTCACACACGTAAGCATCGTCGCCACTCCCCGGGGCGAAGCTGCAGGCTGCAAAAGCGGCGTCACCCAACAGGGGCAAGGCCCCGAGGGTCATGAACCAGCGAAATTTTCGCATGCTTGAGTACCTCAATGGCGCACGTCTGTGTGCTCCAAGGGGTATAACCCAATGGCCGAAACTGACAACTGACAGAAATGACAGGTGGTGAACGGTTACCGCGGCTCGCCGCTGGAGAAGCCCGGGCCGGGTTCAGTCGCGGAAGAACACCTGCACCAGGTGGTAACCGAATTTACTCTTGATCGGCCCGTGCACGGTGCGCAGGGGCTTCTTGAAAATGACCTGGTCAATTGCACCGACCATCTGCCCGGGGCGCACTTCGCCCAAATCGCCGCCGCGCTTGCCGGAAGGGCAGGTGGAGAACTTTTTGGCCAGCACGTCAAAGGCTTCGCCCTTGGCAATGCGTTGCTTGAGTTGCTCGGCCTCTTCGGCGGTTTTGACCAGAATATGGCGGGCCTGTGCTTTCATGGCTGTAGGTACCTCTGTGACGCCTGAGAAAAGCGCCGATTATGCCTCATCGCGCAGCTCTGCGCGGTCGCGAAAATGTGCCAGTGCTTCGGGGTTGGCCAAGGCATCGGTATTTTTCACCGGCTGACCGTGAACCACATTACGTACTGCCAACTCGACGATCTTGCCGCTGATGGTGCGTGGGATATCGCTGACCGCCACAATCACTGCGGGTACATGCCGTGGTGTCGTGTTGGCACGTATGGTCTGGCGGATGCGTGTTTGCAGGGCATCATCGAGGACGATACCTTCGCGCAGCCGGACGAACAGTACCACCCGGACATCGCCCTGCCAGTGTTGACCGATGGCGACGCTTTCCAGCACCTCGTCGATCTTTTCTACCTGACGGTAGATTTCAGCCGTGCCGATGCGCACGCCACCGGGGTTGAGCACAGCGTCGGAGCGGCCATGGATGATAATGCCGCCGTTGGCCGTTTCCTCGGCATAGTCGCCCTGTGCCCACACACCGGGAAACTGGCTGAAGTAGGCCGCCTTGAAACGCTCGCCCTGCGGGTCGTTCCAGAACCCTAGGGGCATCGCCGGGAAGTGTCGGGTGCAGACCAACTCGCCTTTTTCGCCAATCACCGGGTGGCCCTCATCGTTCCAGACCTCTACCGCCATGCCCAGGCTCTTGCACTGGATCTCGCCACGCCTCACGGGCAGGGTGGGGTTGCCGATCACGAAACAGGAGACGATGTCGGTACCGCCCGACATTGACACCAGATGCAGGTCGTGCTTGAACGCGCGGTACACGTAGTCATAGCTCTGCGGTGACAACGGCGAGCCGGTGGACAGTAGCAGGCGCAAGCGCTCCAGACGGTGGCTGAGCCGCGGTTGCAGGCCTTCATGCTCCAGTGCAGTCAGGTACTTTGCGCTGGTGCCGAACACGCTGATTGACTCGCTGTCGATCAGGTCGAGCAGGCGTCCCGCGTCAGGGTACAGCGGCGAGCCATCGTACAGCACCAGCGTCGCGCCCAGGGCCAGGCCGCTAACCAGCCAGTTCCACATCATCCAGCCACAGGTGGTGTAGTAGAACAGGGTGTCGTCCGGGCCAAGGCTGTTGTGCAGGCCATGTTCCTTCAGGTGTTGCAGCAGCACACCGCCGGCCGAATGAACGATGCACTTGGGCACACCGGTAGTGCCACTGGAGTACAGGATGTAGAGCGGGTGGTCGAACGGCAGGGGGGTAAACGTCGGTGTACCGCCTGGCTGATAGAAGTCGTCCCACAGGCTGACCTTGGCCGCGCAATGGAAGTCTGCGGTCTGCGCTTGCGTGCGGGTGTACGGCAGCACCAGCACCTGCTCAAGGTTTGGCAACTGGGCCAGTACCTCGTTGATTTTATCGGTCTGGTCGATGTCTTTGCCGGCGTAGTGATAACCCGCGCAGACGATCAGCAGTTTGGGTTCGATCTGGCCAAAGCGGTCGACAATGCCATGGGTACCGAACTCTGGCGAGGAGCACGACCAGACGGCGCCCAGGCTGGTGCAGGCGAGCATCGCCACCAGGGTTTGCCAGGTGTTAGGCAGACAGGCCGCGACACGGTCGCCGACACCGATACCGATCGCCTTGAAACTGCGCTGCAGCCCTGCAACCTGGGCGGCCAGCTCCGTGTGGCTGAGGGTGAAACGGCTGCCGTCTTCGCGCAGTGACACCACGGCGCAGTGATCACGGCGGAGGTCGTCGCGGCGCAACAGGTGCTCGGCGAAATTCAGGGTCGCGCCGCTGAACCAGCGAGCATCGGGCATGTGCGGGCCTTCCTCGAGCACTTGCCGCGGTGGCTGATGCCAGCGCACCTTGAAGGTGTCGGCCAGGGACTGCCAGAAGGCCTCGCGCTGCTCGATGCTCCAGCGGTGCAGGTCATGATAGTCGTCAAGGTGCACCCCATGGCGACGGTTGATCTGCCGACGAAAGGCATCCATCGGGCTGGCCTGGATTTGCGCCTCGGTCGGGCGCCAGAGCACCTCGTTCATGCCATGTCCTCTTTGTTATCGTCCTGAGAACAGTGTATTCGCGAACCTGGGGGCTGACAGCCAGAATTGCTGTGTTGGCCGCAGCCCGTCTGGCAAAGCGTCTGCCTTACTGGGCCAGCCAGCCGCCGTCGATGTTCCAGGCGGCGCCGCGAACCTGGCTGCCAGCCTCACTACAGAGGAACGCTACCAGCTCACCCAGGTGTTCGGGGGTGACGAAGGCCAGTGACGGCTGCTTCTCTGCCAACAGGTCGTGTTGCGCCTGCTGCGGATCGATGCCACCTGCGGCGCGGTCGTCGATCTGCTTTTGCACCAGCGGCGTCAGCACCCAGCCAGGGCAGATAGCATTGCAGGTGATCGGGGTCGTGGCGGTTTCCAGCCCAACCACCCTGGTCAGCCCGATCACCCCGTGCTTGGCTGCAACATAGGCGGCTTTACCCACCGAGCCGACCTGGCCATGCACCGAGGCGATATTGATGATCCGCCCCCAGTTGCGTTGGCGCATGCCCGGCAGTGCCAGCCGCGTGCTATGGAACACGGCTGACAGGTTGAGCGCGATGATCGCGTCCCAGCGCTCGGTGGGAAATGTCTCAACCGGCGCAACGTGCTGGATGCCGGCATTGTTGACCAGGATATCGACACCCCCGAACTCGCGGTCGGCATAGGCGAAGAGGTCTTCGATCTGCTGCACATCACTCAGGTCGGCTGGGTGGTGGCCCACCCGGGTGCCGTGACGGGCAACCTCGGCGATGGCCGTACTGGCGTCACCGAAGCCATTGAGTATGAGGTTGGCACCGGCTTGGGCCAATACCTGCGCGATCCCCAGGCCAATACCACTGGTAGAGCCGGTCACCAATGCGGTTTTACCGTTGAAGTTCATGTTGTGCTCCTTAAACGATGCCCGTGGCGTAGAAGGTGGCGATAACCACGAATACCGCCAGGGTCTTGATCAGGGTGATGCCGAAAATATCCTTGTAGGCTTCGCGGTGGGTCAGCCCGGTGACTGCCAGCAAGGTAATCACCGCGCCGTTGTGAGGCAGGGTGTCCATGCCGCCGCTGGCCATCGAAGCCACGCGGTGCAGGACTTCCAGCGGAATGTTCGCGGCGTTGGCGGCAGCGATGAATGTCTCCGACATGGCCGCCAGGGCGATGCTCATGCCGCCGGATGCAGAACCGGTAATGCCCGCCAGCAGGGTGACGGTCACGGCTTCGTTGACCAGTGGGTTGGGAATGCTCTTGAGCGCATCGGCCAGCACCAGAAAACCCGGCAGCGAGGCGATGACTGCACCGAAGCCGTACTCCGACGCGGTATTCATCGCGGCCAGCAAGGCACCGTTGACGGCGCTCTTGGTGCCCTCGGCCAGGCGCGTGCGAATGGCCCTGTAGCCGCACACCAGCACCATCAGAATGCCAATCAGCAACGCGGCTTCTACTGCCCAGATTGCGGTGAGCTTGGCGATATCGCTTTGTACCGGGGTGCTCATGCCGGGCAGGCTCAAGCTATGGGTCTTGCCGTACCAGGCGGGAATCCAGTGGGTAAACAGCAGGTTCATCACCCCCACCAATACCAGTGGCGACAGGGCCAACAGTGGGTTGGGCAGGGTCAGGTCGGTGGCTGTTTCGGGCTCATTGCGCAAATCCGTGCCGTAACCTTCGCCGGCCCGTTGGGCCTTGTTGCGTTGGCGTTGCAGGTAAAGCATGCCGGCACAGAAAACGAACACCGTACCGATCAGCCCCAGCCACGGTGCTGCCCAGGCGGTGGTGTTGAAGAAGGTACTGGGGATGATGTTCTGGATCTGTGGGGTGCCGGGCAAGGCGTCCATGGTGAAGGAGAACGCGCCCAGGGCAGTGGTGGCCGGGATCAGCCGCTTGGGGATGTTGCTCTGGCGAAACATTTCGGCCGCGAACGGGTAGACGGCGAAAACCACCACGAACAGCGAAACGCCGCCATAGGTCAGCAGTGCGCAGACCAGTACGATCACCAGCATTGCCTGGCGGGTACCGAGGACGCGTATGGCTGCAGCGACAATCGAGCGGGAAAAGCCGGACAGTTCAATCAGCTTGCCGAATACGGCACCCAGCAGAAACACCGGGAAGTAGAGCTTGATGAACCCGACCATTTTCTCCATGAACACCCCGGTAAAGGCGGGCGCAACGGCAGAAGGGTCTGTCAGCAACACCGCGCCAAGGGCTGCGATGGGGGCGAACAGGATAACGCTATAACCACGGTAGGCAGCCAGCATCAGCAGCGCAAGCGCTGCCAGGGCGATGATTACACTCATCGAGTGTCTCCTTGAGGCATCTTGTTTTTGTTGATGCGACGGAGATAGCGGGATTCGTGCCAGTTTTACAATGTATTGAAATATAAGGATTTTATTGTTTTTGAGCGCAATGCGAGGCGCTATTTTCTCTGAACAGAGACAAGTGATTGGCCTGAGTGCGCTGTGTCGCTGGAAATCAGCCGGATTAGCGCTGTATAGCTTCTGTCTCTATAAAGAGACGGTGTTTCTCTTTATGGAGACAAGCGCTGCGCGCAAGGCCGGCGACGATCACAACCCCAGCGCAACCATTTTCTTGTACAGGGTCGAACGGCCAAGGCCCAGTTGCCTGGCGGCTTCTGGCACGTTGCCTGCGCACTGCGCCAACGTATCGGTCAGTAACTGCCGCTCGAAATCTTCGCAGGCCTGTTTGTAGGTTTTCTGTGGCGCTTGTTGCGCCAGTGGCGCCAAGGTGCCCAAGGCGGCCTGGATGTCGCTCGCGCCGAGTCGTGGATGATCGGCCAGCAAGGTCGCTCGCTCCAGTACGTTGCGCAGTTCACGTATGTTGCCCGGCCAGGCATGCCGGAGCAGCAGCGCCTGGGCCTCGCCATCCAGCTCATGCTGGCTACCCAGGTCTTCCAGAATCGCCTCGCTCAGGGCCGGCAGATCTTCCAGCCGTGCGCGCAGCGGTGGCACATTGATCGGCAAGACATTGAGCCGGTAATACAGGTCGGCACGGAAGCTGCCATTGGCCATGGCAGCCTCCAGGTTTGTCGACGTGGCCGCGATGATCCGTACGTCACTGCGCATCACCTGGTTGGAGCCAACGGGTTCGTACTCTTTCTCTTGCAGTACACGTAGCAACTTGCTCTGTAGCGGCAACGGCATGTCGCCAATTTCGTCGAGGAACAAGGTGCCGCCCTGGGCGATCTGCAGTTTGCCGGGGCGGCCCTTGCGGTCTGCACCGGTAAAGGCGCCTGGCGCCGTGCCGAAGAACTCGGCTTCCAGCAAGGCTTCCGGGATGGCCGCGCTGTTGATGCTGACAAACGCCTTGTGCGCACGCGGTGAGGCCGCGTGAATGGCATGGGCCAGGAGTTCCTTGCCGGTGCCGGTTTCGCCGAGCAGCAGCACCGGTGAGTCGCTGCCTGCACCGCGTCGGGCACGGCGTTTGATCTCAAGGGTTGCCGCGCTGGTGCCAATGAACTGGGCGAAGCTGTACTTGGCCTGGCGCGCCTGCAGCAGCGAGCGGGTCGAGGCCAGTTCCTGCTGCATGCTCGAGTAGCGCTTGAGTAAAGGCGAGAGGCTGCGCAGCTCATCAAACAGGGCGAAGCCAATGGCGCCGATCACGCCGCCTTTCGTATCCTGAATGGGCAGGCGCATCACCACCAGCGGCTCCTTGGGGGTGTCGAGCATGTCGAGCAGTATGGGGCGCCCGTTGCTGACCACTTCACGCATCAGGGTGCCGGGGATTACCGCTTCGCACGGTTGGCCGATGGCGCTGCTGGCATCCTCCAGGCCAAAGCGGCGGGCATAGCGCTCGTTCATCCAGACGATGCGTGCATCGCGGTCAACAATCACCGTGCCTTCGCTGGATTGCTCGATGATTTCGAACAGCGAGCGAATCGCCAGTAAGCGTACCCGCTGATAGTCCTTGAGGTTGTCGCTGTCGTGCATGAACCGCTCCTTGGGGCCGGGTCAGGAATTATGCACCGCTCAGGCCCGAGGATCGAAGGCTTCGCGCAACGCATCGCCAATGAATACCAACAACGACAGGATCAGCGCCAAGGCGAAGAAGGCGGTGAAGCCCAGCCATGGTGCCTGCAGGTTCTGTTTGCCCTGGTTCACCAGTTCGCCCAGCGAGGCGCTGCCGGCAGGCATGCCAAAGCCAAGGAAGTCGAGGGCGGTAAGGGTCGAAATGGCGCCGGTGAGAATGAATGGCAGGTAGGTGAGGGTGGCGCTCATGGCGTTGGGCAGGATATGCCGGAGGATCACCAGCCGATCAGGCAGGCCCATGGCCCGTGCGGCCAACACGTATTCCAGGTTGCGCCCACGGAGGAATTCGGCACGTACGACATCCACCAGGGCCAGCCAGGAGAACAGGGCCATTATCCCCAGCAGCCACCAGAAGTTCGGTTCGACGAAACCAGAGAGAATGATCAGCAGGTACAGCACCGGCAAGCCCGACCAGACTTCCAGCAGGCGTTGACCGATCAGGTCGACCCAACCACCGTGATAGCCCTGCAGTGCGCCAGCCGCAACGCCAATCAGCGTACTGACAGCGGTCAGCGCCAAGGCAAAGAGGATCGATACTCGCGTGCCGTAGAGCACCCGCGCCAACACATCGCGGGCCTGGTCGTCGGTGCCTAGCCAGTTGTCTGTCGACGGCGGGCTGGGGGTAGGTTGCAGCAGGTCGTAGTTGGGGGTGTCGGCGCTGAAGGGGATCGGCGCAAAGAGCATCCAGCCACCCTGTTGCGCGATCAACTGGCGCACGTACTGGCTGCGGTAGTCGGGTTGAAAGGGCAACTGCCCGCCAAAATCCTGTTCGGTGTAGCGCTTGAGGGCCGGGAAATACAGGTCGCCTTTGTAGCCCAGCAGCAAGGGCTTGTCGTTGGCGATCAGTTCAGCCCCCAGGCACAGGGTAAAGAGGCCGATGAACAGCCACAGTGACCACCAGCCACGACGGTTGCGCCGAAAACGCTGGAAGCGCCGAAGGGCAAGCGGTGAGGGCTTGAACATCATGCGTTCCTCGTCGCGAAGTCGATGCGCGGGTCGACCAGGGTGTAGCACAGGTCGCCCAGCAGGCGGATCAGCAGGCCGAACAGGGTGAAGATGAACAGCGAGCCAAATACCACCGGGTAATCCCGTGATACGGCGGCTTCGTAGCTCATGCGGCCCAGGCCATCGAGGGAGAAAATCACCTCGATCAACAGCGAACCGGCGAAAAATACCGAGATCAGTGCCTGCGGAATGCCGGCCACCA
Organism: Pseudomonas sp. TE3910; assembly: GCF_056279025.1. Lineage (NCBI taxonomy): Bacteria > Pseudomonadati > Pseudomonadota > Gammaproteobacteria > Pseudomonadales > Pseudomonadaceae > Pseudomonas > Pseudomonas sp. TE3910. The sequence continues at coordinate 1,110,747 of NZ_JBWBQN010000001.1, read as the reverse complement.
CCAGCAGTATCGCGTTACGGAACACATGGCCATACAGCACCCGCCGCTGGCTCAGCCCCTTGGCCCGGGCGGTGAGTACATAGTGGCGGGTGATTTCGTTGAGAAAGGCGTTCTTGGTCAGCAGGGTCAAGGTGGCGAAGCCTCCAATCACCAAGGCGCCGACCGGCAATACCAGGTGCCAGAAGTAGTCGGCCACTTTGCCCAGCAGGCTCAGCTCGGCAAAGTTCTCCGAGACCAGGCCGCGGACCGGGAACCAGTTCAGTGAGGTGCCGCCGGCGAACAACACGATCAACAGCAGGGCGAAGAGAAAGGCCGGCAAGGCATAGCCAATCACGATCAATGTGCTGCTCCAGGCGTCGAAGGCACTGCCATGATGCACCGCCTTGCGAATGCCCAGGGGGATGGAAACCAGGTAGGTAATCAAGGTCGCCCAGAAGCCCAGGGACAGCGTGACCGGCATTTTCTCGAGGATCAGGTCGGTGACGGTCGCGCCGCGAAAGAAGCTCTTGCCGAAGTCGAGCCGTGCGTAGTTGCTCAGCATCAGCCAGAGCCGTTCGGGCGCCGATTTGTCGAAGCCGTACTGGCGCTTGATGTCATCCAGTAGCTTGGGGTCCAGGCCTCGGCTGGCCCGCGAGCCGCTGTGCAGGGTTTCGCTGCTGGAACCCGGGGCGCCAGCACCGATGCCCTGCAGACGGGCGACGGCTTGTTCTACCGGGCCGCCAGGTGCCGCCTGGATGATGACGAAGTTCACCAGCAGGATGATCAGCAGGGTTGGCACGATCAGCAGCAGGCGTCGCAGGATATAGCCGGTCATGGGTTGCTCCCGGCCACGGTGCCCTTGCCAAGCCGTTCAGCCATCTGTGCATTGGTCAGAGGTGTGGGGCTGATTTCCCACCAGGTGTCCAGCGCCTCGTCGTTGCTGGCCTGCACCTTCGGCTGGCCGAAACGGTTCCACCACACGGTAGAGGAGCCCGGTGGATAGTAGTTGGGAATCCAGTAGTGGTTCCATTGCAGCACCCGGTCCAGTGCATGCGCATGGCGCAGCATGTCCGCCTGGGTTGCGGCTTTTACCAGGCCATCGATCAAACGGTCCACGGCCGGGTCGCGCAGCACCATGTAGTTGTTTGAACCTGGGTCGTCGGCGGCTGCCGAACCAAAGTAGTTGTACAGCTCAAGGCCTGGGGAGGGCGATACGGGGTAGCCGGTGACGATCATGTCGTAGTCGCGTTCCATCACGCGGTTGATGTACTGCGAGGCGTCGATACGGCGGATGTCCAGGGTAATGCCGATCTGTGCCAGGGTTCTCTTCCACGGCAGCAACAGGCGCTCAAAGCCGTTTTGGGCATTGAGGAAGGTGAAACTCAGGGGTTCGCCCTGGGCGTTGACCAAGTGGTCGCCTTGAGCTAGCCAGCCCGCCGCGTTCAGCAAAGCCAGGGCCTGGAGTTGCTGGGCGCGGATCAAGCCTGAACCATCGGTTTTCGGCGCCTCGAACACCTGGCTGAAGGCTTCATCGGGAATCTGCCCGCGCAACGGTTCGAGCAAGGCCAGCTCTTCTGCATCTGGCGGTTTCGTTGCCGCCAGGGCTGTATTGGCAAAGTAGCTGTTCTGGCGGATGTACAGGTTTCGCATCATCTGCCGGTTGCTCCACTCGAAGTCCCAGAGCATGGCTAATGCCTGACGTACGCGCCGGTCCTGGAACACGGGCCGTTGCAGGTTGAAGACAAACCCTTGGGCGCTTTGTGGTGCTTCTCGGGCCAGGTGTGCACGCTGCAGGCGACCGTCGTCCAGTGCCGGGCCGTTGTAGCCCAAGGTGTAGCCGGTGGCAGAAAACTCGCGGTTGTAGTCGTAGCCGCCGCCGCGCAGCACCTGCCGTGCAACATCGGTATCACCAAAGTACTCGATGCGGATCTGGTCGAAGTTGTAGCGTCCGCGATTGACCGGCAGGTCTTTGCCCCACCAGTCGCGATTGCGCTCGAAGGTGACGCTGCGGCCATTGTCGATGTGTGCAATGCGGTAGGGGCCGCTGCCCAAGGGCGCTTCAAAGCCGCCACCGGCTGCGAAGTCGCGGGTTTTCCACCAGTGTTCAGGCAGCACGGGCAGGGTTGCCAGGTCCAGCGGCAGGGTCCGGTTCTGATTGTTCTTGAAGAGGAAGCGCACCTGACCTGGCTGTTCCACTTCAACCGCGGCAACATCGGCAAACTGTGTGCGGTACTTCAGGTTGCCCTCACGCATCAGCAGCGCGAAGGTGTACTTCACGTCTTCAGCGCGAATCGGCGTTCCATCGGCAAAGCGCGCGCGCGGGTCAAGGTAGAAACGCAACCATAAGCCATCCGGGCCACGCTCCATGCGCTCTGCGACCAAACCATAGACGGTATAGGGCTCATCTTCGCTGCGCACCGCCAAGGGGGCGTACAACCAGCCGTCTACCTGGCTGACGCCGATGCCCTTGTCGATGTAGGGCAACACATGGTCGAACTGGCCGATTTCCAGCGCGGAGCGGCGCATCGTCCCGCCTTTCGGGGCATCGGGATTGGTGTAGGCGAAATGCTGGAAGCCGGCGGCGTAGCGGGGGGCTTCACCGTAGACGGTCAGTGCATGTGAAGGCGCTGCCAATGCGGTGATTGGCACGAAAAGCAGGGCGAGGACGTAGCAGAATGCTGACCGCATGGAAGGTTGGCCTGATCGTTTGGCGGTGTGTGTCTGTTCGTTCTGACAGTGTACGCAACGACGGCGGGGCAACGCACTGCGATCCTTCCAGGTCCAGTGCCAGGCGCACGACCCAAAGGGGCCGTGCGCTGGATGCCGATGACGTTTAGTCCTGGCGGCTGGTGACTTCCAGCAGGTGGTAACCGAACTGGGTCTTCACCGGGCCTTGTACGGTATTGACCGGTGCGCTGAAGACCACGGTGTCGAACTCCTTGACCATCTGGCCAGGGCCGAAGCTGCCCAGGTCGCCGCCTTGGCGGCTGGACGGGCAGGTGGAGTGCTTCTTCGCGATTTCAGCGAAGTCGGCACCGGCTTCGATTTCGGCTTTCAGTTCGTTGCACTTGGCTTCGCTGGCAACCAGGATGTGACGGGCAGTGGCTTTGGCCATGATACAGGGCTCCTTGGCGTTAAAATGGCGAGCCTACAGGATTGCGCCGGGTTTTTCCCGCGCATTCTCGCGCAGTGCGTCGGCGGCATTGGTGAGCAACGTCTCGGTGCTGTTCCAGCCCAGGCAGCCGTCGGTGATCGATACCCCATAGCGCAGTGGTTGCTTGCCCAGTGCCTGGCAGCCGTCGAACAAATGGCTCTCCAGCATGACCGCAACCAGCGCGCGGTCACCCTGCAGGCGCTGCTCCAGCACCTCGTTGAACACCTGTGGTTGGCGGGCCGGGTCCTTGCCGCTGTTGGCATGGCTGCAGTCGACCATGATACGCGGCGCCAGGCCGACGCTTTCCAGCCCTTTGCGCGCCTGCTCAATGCTCTGGCGATCGTAGTTGGGGCCCTTGTGACCACCGCGCAATACCAAGTGGGTATCCGGATTGCCCAGGGTCTCGATGATCGCCGGGTGCCCTTGGGCATCGATGCCGAAATGACGATGGCCATGAGCGGCGCTGCGAATGGCATCGCAGGCAATCCCGATACTGCCGTCGGTACCATTCTTGAAGCCCACCGGCAGGGCCAGGCCACTGACCATCTCGCGGTGTACCTGTGACTCGGTCGTGCGGGCACCGATGGCGGCCCAGCTCAGCAGGTCGTCGAAGTAGCCTGCGGCCATGGGTTGCAACAACTCGGTGGCAATCGGCAAGCCCAGCGCAAGCATGTCCAGCATCAGGCGCCGTGACAGGTTCAAGCCGCCGTGCATGTCATCGCTGCCATCCAGCTGCGGATCATAGACCAGGCCTTTCCAGCCGACCGTAGTGCGTGGCTTTTCGATGTAGGCGCGCATCACCAGCAGCATCTGGTCATCGACGCGTTCGGCCAGATGGGCCAGGCGCTCGGCGTATTCCAGTGCAGATTGCGGGTCGTGGATGGAGCAGGGGCCGACGACGACCAACAGGCGTGGATCGCGGCCTTCGAGGATGGCTTTGACGGCTTGGCGGTGCTGCTCGACCTGTGCGCTGAGCGCATTGGATAGCGGCAGGTGCTGCTTGAGCATGTGGCTGCTGGGCAGGCGCTGGCTAACAGCGGTATTGGCGGCAACCTGAGGTTGCGGGTGAGTCAGGGGCAGAGCGAGGCTGGACGATTGCATATTCGGGAATCCTTGGCGAAGAGCGGGTTCTGGCCCGCGCAGCCGGCCCTATCGAGGTGTTCGACAGTGGGCCGGATTAAGATCATCTGTGTCGTTGCCACCTGTGTTTGACCGATCGGCGGCGGCTGGCAGGCCCGAACGGAACTGGCTAAATCGCCACGCGATGCAACCTGGGTAACGGTAATAAGTGCTGTAGTTCATGTGCTGTTCCTCAATGTGTGTGGTGTACGACGCCCAAAAACAAAAACCCCGGTCGGGGAGCCGACCGGGGGTTGAGTATTCTCTGTGCCTGGCGTCCCCTTGGAAGTGGGCGCCGGTGTAGGTATCAGCGGCGCCGTTGGCTAAACCAATACCCAAAATAAAAGCTGCCTGGAGCGCAGCTACCGCACTCGGCAATAGCCAGCAGCGGCTGCGCGAGGCGACCGGTGTGACGTGCTTGAGTGAGGGTGGTAAGTGACATGTCTGTCTCCAGTTGATGTCCCCGAGCTTACTGTAGGGCGGCCCGCGGATTCAATAGTCTTTTTGCATGAGTGCGATAAACCTGCCCGCTCAGCGTCGCAAGTAGGCGGTAAAGTCGATGTCGCCGGCACTGAGAATCGCCTGCACCCGGTTATGCACGTTGAGCTTGCGCAGAATGGCCGAGACATGGGCCTTGACCGTGGTTTCGGCGATATCGAGGTTGTAGGCGATCTGCTTGTTCGACTCACCCTTGGTCATTCGTTCAAGCACCAGCAGTTGCTTGCGGGTCAGTGCCTGGAGCAGCTCCGGGGCAAACCCCTGAGGCTCGTTCTGGCTACGCCGGCTGGTGTTTTTCTGGGTGCGGATGATGTCAGGCGGCAGGTAGACATTGCCGTTCAGGATCTGCTCGATGGCTTCGGTCATTTGCGACCGTGGTGAGGATTTGGTGATGAAGCCCACCGCGCCATAGGTGATTGCCTGCAGGACCACTTGCTTGTCCTGTTCAGCCGAGACAATGACCACAGGTACCGTGGGGGCCTCGTTACGCAGGTTGATCAGCCCGCCTAGACCGTGCATGCCCGGCATGTTCAGATCAAGCAGGATCAAGTCGAGGTCATCGGCGTTCTGAGTGAGCGCCAGGGCGCTATCCAGGTCGGCGGTTTCCAGCACTTCACTGCCAGGGAAGCCGTCACTGATCACATTGTGGATGGCCTCGCGAAACAGCGGGTGGTCGTCGGCGATCAGAATCTTGTACATGGCTTTGCACCTTATTGTTGTGGTCATGCTCGCAGGCAGGAAACTCAGGGGAAGACTTCGGGTGTTGCAGCGCTCAGTGGCAGCCCGGCGGCCTCCCACGCGTCGATGCCGTCACGGTACCAGTACAACCGGGTGTAGCCCAGCCTGGCAGCACGTTTGACCGCGTTCCAGCTTAACCAGCAATCAGAGCGGCAATAGAACACCAGTGGGCGTTGCCGGTCGCCAGCGCTCAGGCGGTGCAGGTGTTTCTGGAAGTAGGCCGCCCAGTCGGCGTTCAACTCGCCATCCCCGGTGTTGGCCAGCCAATGGCTACCGGGCAGGTTGGCATGCGCTTCGCTATCGATGAACTGGCCATGCAACCAGGTGCGGCGGTAGACATCGATCAGCACAGGCCCCGGTGTTTCTCGCAACAGGCTTTGCAACTGTTTGGTGTCGAGGGTTTGCGCCGGTTCAGCGTGGGCAGGGGTGGGGCTTCGATACAGGGCAATGCGGTAGCCATCGCTGGAAAACAGCGGCGTTTCGGCAAGCACCGGCAGTGCCACGACGGCAGATAGCGTCAGGCAGACGAGGGCGGACATGGCACGCAACATGGTCGGCAGTCTCATTTTTGTTATGCCTTCATTACAGGCCAGTCGTGACGCTTTGTGAATGCGACCATCGACAGCTAAAGCAGTACCAAAGTATTAGATTGTGCGCGTTGTGGCAGCTCTAGCATGAAGGCCTGCGACGACCAACCCACTCACTGCCGGAGGCTGTATGGAGATCTTGCTGGTCGACGACCACCCGATGGTCCGCCTTGGCCTGGCACACACCTTGCGCGAGGCGTTGCCTGAGCTGCCGATTGCCGAGGCGGCCAGTGGTGAGGAGGCCTTGCAGCGGGTGCAGGAGCAACTGCCAGGGTTATTGATCATGGATTTCGACCTGCCCGGTATCAGCGGCCTGGAAACCACCCGGCGCCTGCGTCAGCGCGTACCGCAGTTGCGAATCCTGTTTTTCAGCGAACACACCGAATTGAGCCTGGTGCGACAAGCGCTTGATGCCGGCGCCTGCGGCTTCCTGTCCAAAGCCGTGCAACCTCAGATACTGGTGGAGGCGGTTCGTCGGGTGCTGTCCGGGCACGCCTACATCGAACAGTCCTTGGCGACCCAACTGGCCTGCCAGTCCCACCATATGCAGGCAGGCGACGCACGCCTTCGCGGCCTCACGCAGCGTGAGACGGAGATCTTCCTGATGCTGGCTAAAGGTACGCCGAGCCGGCTCATTGCCGAGCAGTTGTGTATCAGCGCCAAGACCGTTTCCAACTACCTGACCTTGCTCAAGAGCAAACTGCAGGTCAGCTCGCAGGCCGAGCTGGTGCACCTGGCGATTGACGCCGGCCTGCTGCGGATTGCCGCTTAGTCCCACGAAACCGGGCAGCCTTGGCAGGCCTCCATGTTGCTGTCCTGAAAATTCGCATAGTGCTGGCGACTACCGCGCAGGTCGGCCTGTTCCAGGTTGCTCTCACCCAGCTTGGCTTCTTGCAGGTTGGCATCGACCAGGCTGGCGCCCCTGAGGTCGGCTTTACTCAGCCAGGTCATTTCCAGGTCCGCAGCTTGCAGGTTGGCCTTGTGCAGCTTGGCACCGGAGAGTCGACCAAACTCCAGGTAGGCTGCGCTGAGGTTGGCATCGTTGAAATTGGCACCCTGAGCAAAGACCCCCCAGGCTTGCGCCGCTATCAGGTTGGCGCCGCTCAGGTCAGCCAGGCGCAGGTTGCTTTGTTGCAGGCTGGCGCGGGTCAGGTTGGCGCCTTGCAGGTTGGCTTTTTCCAGGTTGGCCAGGTCGAGGCGGGCGTGCCGCAGGTTGGCCCCGCGCAGATCCGCGCCCGCCAGGTTCATCTTGCGCAGGTCCTGATTGCTCAGGTCGGCATTGCGCAGGTCTGCATCGGGGCACTGGCTTTCGGGCTGGATGACGCAGCCGTTGATCGTCAACGGCGTGTCGTCGCCGGTGTCGCTACTGGCGGCGAAGACGGGGCTCATGGCCACGACGAGCAGCAGTGGAAGGTACTTCATGGGAGTCTCCTGGGGCAGTGAGAGGGCTATCGCTGGCAAGCCGGCAGCTACAACGCGTTGCGCTAGCTGCCGACATTGCTGGCGATGGGCGCCAGAGGCGCCCCTGAGGTTCACATCAACGCTGAGCGGTCTTGGTGTCCCAGGCCGGGATCTTGAACACCCAGAACGAACCACCCTGTGCCACCGGCTTGGTCAGCTCTGCCATGTCGCCACCCCAGAGCGGCACCGCGCCGCCATAGCCGACGGTTACGCCGATGTACTGCTCACCGTCTTGCTCCCAGGTAATGGGCGGCGAAACGATGCCGCTACCGGTCTGGAATTTCCACAGCTCTTCACCGGTCTTGGCGTTGAAGGCCTTGAAGAAACCGTCACCGGTACCGGTAAACACCAGGTTGCCCTTGGTGGCCAGCACACCGGCCCAGAGCGGCAGGCGCTCTTTGTGTTCCCAGACCATCTTGCCGGTGGTCGGATCCATGGCTCGCAGCGAGCCGACGTGGTCTTCGTACATGCGCTTGATACGGAAGCCCATGCCAAGGTACGCCGAGCCTTTCTTGTAGTTGACCTCTTCGGTCCAGTATTCCTCTTTCCACTGGTTGGACGGCACGTAGAACAACCCGGTGTCCTGGCTGTAGGCCATTGGGTTCCAGTTCTTGCCACCCAGGAACGGCGGCGAGACTTCGACCGGCTTGCCCTTCGTCTGGCCTGGCTCAGGCTTGGCTGGACGCTGCCCCGGGTTTTCGACCGGGCGACCGGTCTTGAGGTCGATATGGCTGGCCCAGGTGATGTTGTCGGCGAACGGGAAGGCGTTCTTCAGCTTGCCGTTGGTGCGGTCAACCACGTAGAAGAAACCGTTACGGTCAGCGTGGGCGGTGGCCTTGTACTGCTTGCCATCCTTGTCCTTGTAGTCAAACAGCACCAGTTCGTTGTTGCCGGAGAAGTCCCAGGCGTCGTTCGGGGTGTGCTGGTAGAACCATTTCACTTCGCCGGTGGTGGCGTCGACGCCTACCTGGCCGGAGGTGTAGAGGCTGTCGTAGTCGTGTGGGTTGCCGTCTTTGGCCGTACGTGCCCAGGTGTTCCACGGGCCAGGGTTGCCGGCACCGACGATGATGGTGTTGGTTTCGGCATCGAAACTGGCGCTCTGCCACGGGGCGCCGCCGCCATGGCTCCAGGCTTCGACCTTGCCGGTTTCGGTGGTGGGGTCGTTCGGCCAGGACGGCGCCTTGACGTCACCGGTCGGGGTGCTGTCCTTGCCGTTCAGGCGGCCCATGTGGCCTTCAACGAACGGACGCATCCAGACTTCTTCACCGGTGTCCGGGTCGCGGGCGAACAGTTGGCCGACCACGCCAAATTCATCACCAGAGCTGCCGTGAATCATCAGGACCTTGCCGCTTTTCTGGTCTTTGACGAAGGTCGGCGCACCGGTCATGGTGTAACCGGCGCTGTGGTCGCCGAACTTCTTGTTCCAGACGACCTTGCCGGTGTCCTTGTTCAGTGCGATGACCCGGGCGTCGAGGGTGCCGAAGTAGATCTTGTCGCCGTAGATGGCGGCGCCACGGTTGACCACGTCGCAGCACGGACGGATGTTGTCGGGCAGGCGGTGGTTGTAGGTCCACAGACGCTTGCCGGTCTTGGCGTCGAGGGCGAATACCCGCGAGTATGAGCCGGTCACATAGATCACACCGTCGTTGACGATGGCCTGGGATTCCTGGCCCCGCTGCTTCTCATCGCCAAACGAATAGGACCAGGCGGGGGGTCAGCTTGAACACGTTCTTGTCGTTGACCTGAGCCAGCGGGCTCCAGCGCTGAGCGTTGGTGCCCATGCCGTACTGCAATACGTTTTCGGTGGTCGTGTGGTCGTTGGCGATGTCTTCCCAGCTCACGGGCTTGGCATGGGCGGCCGGGGCCAGGGCAAGGCTGCCGACCAGCAGGACGGTCTGCACGGCGATGGACAGTGGCGAAAGCGCGGCGGGTAACGATCTTATTGTCATGGTGAGTGTTCCCAATGGAGGTTTTGGCCTGCATAGACTGGAACGCTGCTGCGCTGCGTGATACGGAAAAACTCCCGCCTGCCCCGGGAAAACTTCCCACCCCGGATATGATTTGGCACTGCCCCACAAGCCCTACTACCAAGGGAGTAGGGCGCGACCACCAAAGCAGCATGGGGGCACCTCTGCGGCCTTCCTAAGATGTCCGGCAGAACCTTTCAGTCGAGAGGTTTTCGCGTGCATCGTGCAGAGAAGTCGAGGGCAAGAACAATGAAAACAGTAAAGAAAGCCTGGTTGAGCCTGATTGTGACGGGCAGCCTGTTGAGTGCGGGCGCAGTCTTCGCCCATGGCAACGTCGTTCCCCAGGCGGTCAAGACCGACGGTCTGGAGCAACTGGGCAGCGAATGGCGCACGGAAAACCCTTATCGCAACACCGAACAACAGGAAAAGGCGGTCTCGATCGGCGCGTCTGCCTATAACCAGAACTGCGCCGCCTGCCACGGTCTGGAGGCCAAATCCGGTGGTATTGCACCGGACCTGCGCATGCTCGATGCCGGCGTGAACGGTGATGAATGGTTTGTTGAGCGCGTGCGCAACGGCGCGGTGCGCGACGGTCGTGTGTACATGCCGAAAATGGCAGATTACCTGAGCCAGGAAGCGCTTTGGGCGGTACGCAGCTACCTGGACAGCGTGCACGTCGAGGAGTGAGCCATGAGCCGCGGGCCGTTGCTGCTGGCGCTGCTGATGCTCGGTATGCCTGTGCAGGCCACTGAGCCAGGGCCGGATCCGGTACCGTCGGTGATGTGGGAGTTCTACCGTAAACAGTGGATCAAGGACGACCCCTATCTTTTTGATGCGCGGGTGCGTGTGATTGCCCCGCCATTTGCCGAGGACGCCCGCCAGGTACCGCTGCAAATCGATGCGCGTGACGTGCCGGGTAAGGTTACGCGCATTATTGCCTGGGCAGAGCTTAACCCCTTGCCGACAATCGTCGACTTTCAACCGGGGCCTCATGTGTTGCCTTGGCTGGCGATCCGTATCCGTATTGAGCAGGCTACGGCCTTGCGCGCAGCCGTGCAGACCGAAGACGGTGTCTGGCATGTCGGCTCGACCCTGATCGATGCGGCGGGTGGCGGCTGTACGGCGCCCAGCGTGGTGCGCAGCCAACCTGACTGGGAGCAGCGCCTGGGCCAGGTACTGGGTGGCCGCTACCCGCGAGAGGGGTTCAGTCGCCTGCGCGTGCACGTTGCGCACCCCATGGACAATGGCCTGGTGGCGGGCACACCGGAGTTTTTCATCGAGCAGGCTGAACTGTTCGATGTCGCCGGCCACTCGTTGGCGACCCTGGTGTTGTACCCGGCGGTGAGTGAGAACCCCAGCCTTTCTTTCGATCTGCGCGATACCGGCCCGGTACGGCTACGCTTGCGCGACAACAACGGCAATCAATTCGATGCTGCCCTGGAGTGAGACCCACCCATGCGCTTGATAGTGCTATTGCTGGCTGCGTTCAGCCTGCCGAGCCTTGCCGATCTGGACTACCGGCTGATGCCGCGCCAGATCGCCACCGACACCTGGATGCTGGAGGGCAGCACCGAAAACTTCTCTCGCAGCAATGGTGCAAACATCGTCAACAGCGCGTTTATTGTCACAGAAGCCGGCGTCGTGGTGATCGACACGGGGCCGTCGCTACGTTACGGCCAGGCCTTGCGCCAGGCCATCGCCCGTGTGACCGACAAGCCGGTCGTGCAGGTGCTGTTGACCCACCATCACCCCGACCATGCGCTGGGTAACCAGGCGTTTGCCGATGTGCCTGTCGGGGCCCTGGCCGGGACGGGTGTGCGGCTCAAGGAGCAGGGCGACGCCCTGGCCGAAAACATGTACCGGCTGGTGGGTGACTGGATGCGCGGCACTCAGGTGCGCTTGCCAGACCAGGTGCTTGAGCCCGGCCTGCAGGTGTTTGGTAGCCACCCTTTGCGTCTGTTGGCGCTCAGCGGCCACAGCGGTGCGGACCTTGCGGTATTCGATGAAAAGACCGGGGTGCTGTTCGCCGGTGATCTGTTGTTCTATCAACGCGCCCTGACCACACCGCATAGTCCGGGGCTGGACGTCTGGCTGCAGGACTTGCAGCAGTTGAAAGGCTTGCCCTGGACGCTGCTGGTACCTGGCCACGGTCCGCTGGCCAATGACTCGGCGCCCTTTGAACAGATGGTGGATTACCTGGGATGGCTCGATGGGTTGCTGCACGACAGCGCCCTGCAAGGGCTTGAGATGAACGAGGTATTGGCAACGCCGATCCCTGAGCGCTTTGCCGGGATCAGCCTGACCCAGTATGAGCTGACCCGAACCGTCAGCCATCTGTATCCGCAGTATGAACGTGACGTGTTGCGCCGGGTGGATCGCTGAGGTTTGGCCGTGAGTACGCGGCGTTTGTAGCGCTGGCAAGCCAGCCTCTCACCGCAGAGGCTGGCTCTTGTAGCGGTCAGAGCGGGTAGTGCTTCAATTCCCGCGCAATCAGCATCCGCTGGATTTCGCTGGAGCCTTCATAGATCTGGGTGATCCGCGCATCACGGTAGTAACGCTCAACCGGGTAGTCTTCCAGGTAGCCATAGCCGCCATGCACCTGAATCGCCTTGGAACATACCCGCTCGGCCATTTCCGAGGCGAACAGCTTGGCCTGGGAGGCTTCCGACAGGCACGGCAAGCCAGCGCTGCGCAGGCGCGCGGCATGCAGGATAAGCAAGCGTGCAGCGTTGATCTGCAGTTGCATGTCGGCCAGCAGGTTGGCGATGCTCTGGTGTTCGTTGATTGGCTTGCCGAACTGGATACGGTCGCGGGAGTAGGTCAGGGCCGCTTCAAACGCAGCGCGGGCGATGCCCAATGCCTGGGCAGCAATGCCGATACGCCCGCCTTCAAGGTTGGACAGCGCGATGGCCAGGCCTTTGCCGCGCTCGCCCAGCAGGTTGGCTGCAGGAATACGGCAGTTGTTCAATGTCACGGCGCAGGTGTCGGAGGCACGGATACCCATCTTGTGCTCGCTGCGATCGACGACAAAGCCTTCGTTGTCGGTAGGCACCAGGAAGGCCGAGAGGCCTTTCTTGCCCAACTCTGGATCCGTCACGGCAAAGACAATCGCCAGGCCAGCGCGGCGGGCATTGCTGACGAACTGCTTGGCACCGTTGATGACCCAGTGATCGCCTTGCAGCTCGGCACGGGTGCGCAGGTTGTGGGCTTCCGAGCCGGCTTGTGGTTCGGTGAGGCAGAAGCAGCCGATGACCTTGCCCGTGGCCAGTGGCTCAAGCCAGGTCTGTTGTTGCTCGGCGCTGCCATAGGCCAGCAGCGGGCCGCAGCCGACCGAGTTGTGAATACTCATCAACGCGCCTGTGGCGCCGTCACCCACGGAAATCTCTTCAACCGCCAGGGCGTAGGCGACGTAGTCGGTGTAGCTGCCGCCCCATTGTTCCGGCACGACCATGCCGAGCAGGCCGAGTTCGCCCATCTTCGCGACCACACCATCGTCGATCCAGCCGGCTTTTTCCCAGGCTTGGGCGTGGGGGGCAATTTCGCCTCGGGCGAAGTCGCGCGCCATGTCGCGGATCATGATCTGTTCTTCAGTCAGTTCCAGGTCTTGCATGTGCGTACTCCAGCCCTCAGAGGCCTTCGAAGAATTGGTCGACGCGCTTGGATTCCAGCGCCGCCAGGGTCGGCGGGTTCCAGCGCGGTTGTTTGTCCTTGTCGATGATCAGCGCACGTACGCCTTCGATCAGGTCGCCGTGCTCGAACCATTGCCGGTCCAGGTGCAGTTCCATTTTGAAGCAGTCTTCAAGGCTTAGCGTGCGACCCCGACGAAGCATCTGCAAGGTGACCGCCATGGCCAGCGGTGAGCGACTCTCGAGGATCTCTGCGGTTTTCAAGGCCCACTCGCGGCTATCGGCGACGCTCACGCTGCGCAGTTGCTCGATGATGCTCGGCAGGTCGGGCTGGGCGAAGAAGTGGTCGATGGCAGGGCGCAGGCCTGCCAGTGGCGGATTGTCCAGCGCCTGGGTGCCGAGCTTGGCCAGTACGCCTTGCAGGTCCTTGAGTGGGTTGGCACTCCAGTTCAGCTTGTCCAGGCGCTCGTCCAGCACGGCCAACTGGTTGCTCTCGACGTACCAGTCGGCCAGCCCGCAATAGAGTGCATCGGCGGCCTGCACCTGCACGCCGCTGACACCCAGGTAAATGCCCAGCTCGCCGGGGATGCGCGAGAGGAAGTAGCTGCCGCCGACATCCGGGAAGTAGCCGATGGCGGTTTCCGGCATGGCCAGGCGGCTGCGTTCGGTGACGATACGCAACTCGGCGCCTTGCGCCAGGCCCATGCCGCCGCCCAGTGTGAAACCGTCCATCAAGGCGAGGATCGGTTTGCGGTAATGGTGGATCGCCAGGTCAAGGGCATATTCCTCGACGAAGAAGTCCTTGTGCAGGCTGTCACCGGCTTTGTAGCTGTCGTAGAGCGAGCGGATGTCACCACCGGCGCAGAAGCCCTTCGGGCCTTCTCCACGCAGGACGACAGCACGTACCTGAGGATCGCTGCTCCAGGCCTTGAGGTGCTGGTGCAGGCTGCGCACCATTTCCAGTGTGATGGCATTGAGGCCGGCGGGGCGGTTGAGCGTCAGGTAACCGATATGGTTGCGGACCTCCGCCAGTACTTGGGTCGTGTCGACAGAGACCGGAGGGTGGGCTTGCGCGGTCATCGCTATCTCCCTGCTTTGTTATTGATTTTCCACATGAATTGTCACGCTGTGGATGAGCCTTCAAGGATTGCCGGATCGTAGCAGTGCAAATTTGCCGAATACAATCCGCAAAACTGCAGTCCTAATCTGCATTTTTGCATGGCGAACCACGCCTTATGCCTACAGTACTGGCACTTTAGCGTTGTGGCACCGCCGTACGCGGTACTAGTGCCCTTGGCCCACCGCCTGTCACGCCGGGCCAAAGCAGCAGCACTTTGCCTCCAATGCAGTGTAGGGCAGCCAGCGCAGGCTTCCGATAATCGCCTCCGACACCTGTCCCCCTGCTTGCGGAGAGCGCCATGCACAACAATAACAACGCCAATGCCCGTTTCCTGCCCTTGCTCGCCAGCGTCGCAGCCCTGGGCCTTAGCCCCTTGGCCGAGGCCGAAATCATGCTGTACGACAAGGACCAGACCACCTTCGCTACCGACGGCTACATCAACGCCTTCTACGTCAACAGCGATGTCGACCGTGCGGGTGAGCAGTACGATCGGCGCCAGTCACGGGTGAAGATGGGCTTTCTGCCCAACTACCTGGGTTTCAACATGACCCGTCAGGTCGATGACCTGAAGCTGGGCGGGCGTGCTTCGTTCTGGGTGACCATCAACGACAGTGAGACCAACGGCACTGACACGGCCATCGACGTCCGGCAGTTCTACGGTACCGTGGCCAACCCCGAGTGGGGCGAAGTGCTGATCGGCAAGGACTTCGGTCTGTTTGCCCGCTCCAACATCCTGCTCGACGAGTTGCTTGCCGGTTATGGCCAGGTCAGCGACACCCTGGGGCTGGTGGACGGTGGCGGGGTATCGTTCGGCAACATCGGCAGTGGCTATCCATACCCGTTCCCGACCTCGCAGATTACCTACCGCACGCCGCTGATGGACGGGCTGCGCGTGGCGGTGGGGATCATGGACCCGGTTGATACCAACGATGACAGCGATGTGGGCAAGGCCTATCAGGAAGCCCCGCGTACCGAGAGCGAGATTACCTATCAGTTCGACCTTGGTGGCGCGCAGATCTACAGTTGGCTCAACGGCTCCTACCAGACTTCGGAGAACACCGACAGTACGGTCGATACGGTGACCTCCAAAGGGCTCGGCTACGGTGTGCAGGCCAAAATGGGCAGCTTTTCGCTGACCGGCTCCGGCTTTACCGCCAAAGGGATCAATCCGTTTTTTACCAACAATGCCGGGGAAGCGACGCTGCGCGAGGTGGACAGCAAGGGTTACCTGATGCAGGGCTCGTACCGGTTCGGCAAGAACCGCGTGGCATTGTCCTATGGCAAGACCAACGACGATGGCAACGGTGCGGTCAATACCGGGGCGGATTACGAGACCCGAGGTGTCGCCTTGTTTCATGACATCAACGACAACCTCAAGCTGGTGGCCGAGTACAACCAGTTCGAGATCACCGGGCATGAGGGCGATGCCCAGAACGAAGACACCGATACCTTCGCGGTGGGGGCCGTGCTGACCTGGTGAGCTCCCATGCCTCTGGTTTCTGACAGGGCCTGCGCCTGACACCCACGGCACTACAACCAACGACACGCCAACCCAGTACCCAAGTAGCATTCGGCCTGTGCTGCACCGCTCGTACACTGCCGCCATGAGCTATCGCCCCACCCAGGAGGCCGTTATGCAGCAGTTTCAGGCCGAAGGTGTCATCAGCGCCATGTCACGGGCCGCAGCCGCCGACGAGGTGGCGCAGGACCTGGCTCGGCAACTGCTGCACCCGCATTTGGGGTTTGTGCTGTTTTTCTGCTCGGCCGAGTACGACCTGCCAGCCTTGGCCCAGGCGTTGGGGCAAAGCTTTGGCGGGATCCGTCTGGCCGGTTGTACCAGCGCCGGGGAGATCACCCCTGACGGCTACGGTCGCGGGTGTGTCACGGCGCTGGGTTTCGATCATCGGCAGTTTTCCATTGCCGCCGAACTGGTCGATCACATGCAGCATTTCAGCCTGATCGATGCTCAACACATGGTTGAGCGTCTGGTCAGTGGTTGTCGGGGCAACACCCTGGCGCCGATCAAGGGCCACAGCTTCGCCCTGACCTTGCTTGATGGCTTGTCCAGTCGTGAAGAAATGTTCCTCGCTGCCCTCAGTGCGGCACTGGGGGATATCCCGCATTTCGGTGGTTCGGCCGGCGACGACAACTACTTGCACCACACCCATGTCTATTTTGACGGCGCCTTCCACACGGGCGCGGCGGTGGTGCTGCTGGTCAATACCTGGCTGGATTTCGAGGTGTTCACCACCCATCACATCCAGCCACGTACAGAGAAGCTGGTTGTCACCCGGGCTGACCGCAACCTGCGCCGTGTGTATGAGCTCAATGCCGAACCTGCGGCATTGGAATATGCACAACTGATCGGTGTGCCGGTCGAGGCGATCAATCATCGGACCTTTGCTGCGCACCCGCTGGCCGTTCGGCTCAACGAGCGCTTCTACGTACGGGCCATTCAACAGGTTCACGATGACTTGAGCCTGAGTTTCTACTGCGCGGTGGAGAACGGCATCGTGCTCACCGCCATGCACCCCGGGCCGCTGATACCCAACCTGGAGCAGTTGTTCGAAGGGCTGCAGCAGCGCCTGGGGCCGCTGCTGTTGACCATCGGTTGCGACTGCTTCCTGCGTCGCCTGGAGCTTGAAGGCAGCGATGACTTTGTCGCCGTCAGTACATTCCTGCGCGAACGCCGAGTGCTTGGCTTCAACTCCTATGGAGAACAGTTCAATGGCATGCACATCAACCAGACCTTCACCGGTGTTGCCATTGGACGGCCCCGAGATTTGCGCAGCGGAGCAAATTGCCCAGCTCCAGCGGGCCAATCAAAAACTGGCCAGGATCAATGCGGCGCTGATTGAACGCCTGGAGTCGGGGGCTGCGCGTCCTGACGATTCCTACGCGGCATTCCAGCACTCGGTCGTCCTGGCCGAGCAGGTGCGCGAGCGTACCGATGCGTTGAACCAGGCAATGGCTGAACTCAAGGCCAGCAATCATTTGCTCAGCGACGCCCGATTGCGCGCCGAGACGGCCCATCAGCATCTGGTCGATGCGATTGAGAGCATCTCGGACGCGTTCGTGTTGTTCGATCAGGACCTGCGTATCGTGTTGTTCAATAGCCGGTTCAAGGCCTTTTGGGCCGGTAGCCGGATCCGCATCATCAGTGGCATGCGCCTGGCTGAGGTCAAGCGCCTGATGCACAGCACCGGCCTGTTCGCCGAGGCGTTGCGCGGCTCGGCTGAAGAACACGCGGTGTACCGCCTGCATAACGGGCGCTGGCTGCAGGTCAGCGAGCGCCCGACCCGTGACGGTGGGCGGGTGATGCTGTTCACCGATATCACCGAGGTCAAACTCAGTGAAACCCAGCGCCGTGAACAGGCGCTCGCACAGAAAACGCGGCTGTTGCAACGGGCCGTCGACAACCTCTCCCAAGGGGTGGCGATGGTCAGTGCCGACGGTGTTCTCGAATTGTGGAATCGACGCTTTCTCGAACTCAGCGGGCTGGCACCGATTGCCGCCCATCGCGACTTCGCCGAAGTGATCGGCGACAGCGAATTGGCCTTGCTGACCCCCTCCAGTCGCGATGCCAATGGCCGCGCCATCCGTGAGCTGGAGCAGCGCCTGTACGATGGGCGCATGTTGGAGATACGTACTCATCCATTGCCCGCAGGTGGGTTCGTCAACACCTTCACCGACATTACCGAGCGTTACCAGCATGCTGAAGCACTGAGCGAAAGCGAGCGCTGGATTCGCCTGATTACCGACCACGTACCGGCGCTCATTGCCTACCTCAATGCCGATCTGGTCTACGAGTTCACCAACAAGGTGTACGAGCAGTGGTATTGCTGGCCACGCGGCCTGATGCTTGGCCAGAGCCTGCGCGAGGCGCACAGCCCCGAGCACTGCCAGCGCCTGGAAAGCTACGTTGAGCGCGCGCTGGCGGGGGAGAGCGTGACCTTTGAGATGGCTGAAACCAACGTCAACGGCCAGGAACGCTACATGCTGCGCTCCTATGTCCCTAATCAGTTGGCCAGTGGTGAAGTGGTTGGTATCTTCGTACTGATTCGCGACATCACTGAGCGTCGGCGTACTGCAGAGGCCTTGCACCAGGCCTATCAACACCTCGAAGTGCGGGTGCGCGAACGCACCGCTGAGCTCACAAGCCTCAATCAGCAGCTGTTGCGCGAGATCGAGGAACGACGCACGGCCGAGGCGCGGCTGCGGGAGGCCAAGCAGGATGCCGATCGGGCCAACCTGTCCAAGACCAAGTTCCTCGCTGCCGTCAGCCATGACCTGCTGCAGCCGCTCAATGCCGCGCGATTGTTTACCAGCGCGTTGCAGGAGCAGCCCAGCAGCAGCCCGGCGCTGGTGCGCAATGTCAGCAACTCGCTGGATGATGTGGAGAACCTGCTCGGTACCCTGGTTGATATTTCCAAGCTCGATGCCGGGGTGATCAAGGCCGATGTCGCGCCTTTCGCGCTGAGTGACCTGCTCGATAACCTTGCGGCGGAATATGCCCACATTGCCGACACTGAAGGTTTACGGTTGGATTACGTACCGTGCAGCCTGAAAGTGCGCAGTGACATCCAGCTGTTGGCGCGCATCCTGCGCAACCTGCTCAGCAACGCCATCCGCTATACCCCCCGAGGCCGTGTGTTGCTGGGCTGTCGTCGGCGCGGTAAGCGGTTGTTGATTGAGGTTTGGGATACCGGTATCGGTATTGCTGCCGACAAGCGCGGAGAGATCTTCCAGGAGTTCAAGCGCGGTGATGTTCAGCGCCCGGATCAGGATCGCGGTTTGGGGCTGGGGTTGGCCATCGTGGAAAAAATCGCCGGCATTCTTGGGCACCGGATCGCGGTACGCTCGACCCCGGGCAAAGGCTCTGTGTTCTCCATTGAAGTGCCGCGCAGCAAGCGCGGGCCTCGCAGTCGCATCGTAGCGCCACCGCTGGAGCCGTTTGTGGAACGCCTGCAGGGCGCGCGCATCTGGGTGTTGGACAATGACGCGGCGATCTGCGCGGGGATGCGCACCTTGCTTGAACAATGGGGGTGCGAAGTGGTGACCGCGCTGAGCGAAGCAGACCTGGCTCGCCAAGTGGCCACCGACCATGCCGGTGCCGACCTGTTGATTGCCGATTACCACCTGGATAACGACCGCAATGGTGTTGACGCCGTGGCGGCGATCAACGCCCGGCGGGCGACACCCTTGCCCGCCTTGATGATCACCGCCAACTACAGCAACGAACTCAAGCAGCAAGTGCGGGCCTTGGGGCACAGCTTGCTGAACAAACCGGTGCGGCCGATGAAGCTCAAGGCTGCCATCAGCCACCTTCTGGGCCCGGTACTCAGCGCGGCAGACGTCCGCTGACGAAGTGGCTGACATCGTTGTAGCCATGGGTTGAGGCATGGCCCGGGGTCACCAGCGCGTCGATGAAGGCTTCGTCTTCGGCGTTGATCTCGACCGACAGGGCGCCGCTGTAGGTGTCCCATTGGGCCTCGGTGCGCGGGCCAACGATGGCTGAACTGATCAGTCGATTGTTGAGCACCCAGGCAATGGCGAACTCGACCATGCCAACGCCTTTGGTTTCGGTGTAGGCGTGGATCTTCTGGGCGATTTCCAGCGACTCGGCTCGCCATTCCGTTTCCAGGATACGTTTGTCCTGGCGTCCGGCCCGGCTGTTGGCGTCAGGGGTGGCATTGGGCGCGTACTTGCCGCTGAGGACGCCACGGGCCAGTGGGCTGAAGGGGACGATGCCCAAGCCATGATGGGCGGCGGCGGTGAACTGCTCAGGTTCGGCCTGACGGTTGACGATGTTGTACAACGGCTGACTGACCACGGGTTTTGCAACACCCATGCGCTCGGCCAGGTTGACGATCTCGGCAATGCGCCAGCCGCGAAAATTCGACACACCCCAATGGCGGATCTTGCCCTGGCGCAGCAGGTCGCCGATGGCGGATACGGTGACCTCCAGCGGGGTGCCATGGTCTTCGCGGTGCAGGTAGTAGATGTCCAGATAGTCTGTGCCCAGGCGTGTCAGGCTGGCTTCGATGGCATTGAAAATATGCTTGCGGCTCAGCCCGCTGCGGTTGGGAACGCCATCCACGGGGCCGAAGCCCACCTTGGAGGCCAGCACCCAATCCTGACGATGGCGGGCGATGGCTTCGCCGACAATTTCTTCGGAGCGGCCGCCGTTGTAGACGTCAGCGGTATCGATGAAGTTGATGCCCTGGTCCCAGGCCTTGTCGATGATACGCAGCGAGTCTTCGGCGCTGGTCTGTTCGCCGAACATCATGCTGCCCAGGGTCAGCGCGGACACTTGCAGGCCGCTTTGGCCCAATGGACGGTAGATCATGATTGAAACCCCCTGTGCGTTTTGGATCCCATCTGTTTTACACAGATCTGTGAGGGATTAAAAGCATTGCTTGCAGGCCCCAGAAAGACACGTCGTGTGCGGCAGATGACGCAGTTCGGCGTGTTGATCATCGTCCTGTCGAATTGCAAATCCTTCTACGCCGGTTCGACCTCGGCCTCTATTGTTTGAAAGCCCCGCAGATCAACGTCTGCGGGGCTTTTCGTTGCGGGCCGGAGAACCGATAGTTCCAAAGCTATCTCATTGTGAGGGCTCCATCCAAAGGCGGGTGGCGGCCGTAAGCCTTATCAGTTGGAAACCATGCGGCACATCCACCTGCTGCAAGACGGGTTTTCGCTGAGCACCCCGGCCATGGTAGAAGCGACAGGTTCTCGGCCTCTTGTGTCGTGTGCTCCATATCGCCTATGAACGCAGGGTATATTGATTTTTATAATTTGTATTCATGAGGCTCCATAAGTCATGCGTATTGATTTTTCTATTTTTGGTTTGTATTTGGCCATTATTGGTTCATCGATGTTTTATGCGTTGTTCGTTGTGTGGGGCGTGACGGCAATAGTTCCGATTGAGGGTCATTACTATTGGGGTGTTGTTGGAGTTGTTTTTCTTATTATTGCTGCCTGCAGCTTACGTTTTTATGTTCCAAGGTTGCGTAATCTGTGGTAGTTAACGGCCCTGTTTTTCGCATGCTGGTGCATAACTCAACGAATTTATCCTGAAGACTGTCCGTCATTTGTCCTGCATATTGGCGGCATCACTCCACCAAAAAACAACGCTTTATGTGAACCGTCATGTTCGGCTGTTACCTGCGTCGCCCCGGAAAGGTCGACCTGAACTCCGCTCTCGGGAATAGCTCCCGCTGCCCCTCTGGCAACAGCGACTACACTGGCGAAAACACCATCTGCGATGGTCGTCTGTGTCGAGGGGGCTGAGAGCGTATGCGTAGTCGGGCGCTGGTAGGGATACTTTTGTGGTGCTGCTGGCTGATGCCAGCCTTGGGTGTTGCCGCCGACGCGCCAACAGAGCCACCGCCCAGCGCTGAGTTGAAGATCGCCAACCGCACGATTACGGTCTTTCGGGCATCGTTGCTTGGCGAAGTGCCGGAACTGCGGGTGAAGCACGCCACGGCAGTAATCAATGAGGCACTCGACAGCGCAGACTCGCTTGAGGTCAGCGTTGATCCGATGTTGAACAGCTATCTGGTGCTGATAGGGCCCAGGCGGGCTTTCATCATCTCTCCCAAGGACGTTGATGAACTGCAGTTCGAGTCGGTGATGCAAGCGGCACAGGGGGCTGCGGAGAATTTGCGTCTGGTCGTTGCTGAAACCCGGGAAGCGCGAAGTGTGCAGCAAATGCTCCGGGCTGCGCTGGCCTCTGCGCTGGCCTCTCTGCTGCTGTTTGGTCTGTTGTGGTTGATCTTTTTCATTCGCCGCAGGTTGCTTGCGGTACTGCCGGCATTGATGAAACGGCATGCGCTGTCGTTGAAGATTGGCCAGATGCCGCTGATCGACGCCAGTTACCTGTACCCCTTGATTAGCCGTGTCTTGTGGTTCGTGCGTTGGGTGCTGGTGGTGTTGCTCACGTACCAGTGGTTGGGCTTTGTGCTTTCACGCTTTCCGTATACGCGCCCTTGGGGTGAGAGCCTGAACAACTACTTGCTCAGCGTTGCCCAGTCATTGTTCGAGAGCATGATCGACGCTGTGCCTCGGCTGGGTGTTGTGCTGGCGATTTTCCTCATTGCTCGGGGCTTCAGTGGCTTTAGCAAAAGCGTGCTGCGGCGTATCGCCATGGCGGGTGTTTTCGGTTGGCTCAACGAAGAAACCCTGCAACCCACCACGCGCCTGACCTCGCTGGCCATCTGGCTGTTTGCTCTGGCAATGGCCTACCCGTACCTGCCGGGCGCTCATACGGAAGCCTTCAAGGGCCTGTCGGTACTGATCGGCCTGATGATCTCGCTGGGCGCCAGCAGTGTGGTCGGGCAGGCGGCGGCCGGGTTGATACTGACCTACACGCGTACATTGCGCCCAGGCGAGTTTGTGCGTATCGGTGAGCATGAAGGCACCGTGACGGAGCTTGGGATGTTTACGACTCGCATTCGTACCGGGCTTGGAGAAGTGCTGACCCTGCCCAATTCGATGATCACCAATGCGGTGACCAAGAATTACTCGCGCACCGTGCAAGGAGCTGGTTATGTCGTCGACACCACTGTCACCATTGGCTACGACACGCCTTGGCGGCAGGTGGAAGCGATGTTGTTGGAAGCTGCTCGGCGTACCACGGGCGTACTCGAACAGCCTCCACCGCAGGTGTTCCAGACGGCGCTGTCGGACTTCTACCCCGAGTACCGGTTAGTGGCGCAAGCCATTCCGAGCCAACCCCGTCCGCGTGCGGAGTTGTTGACCCTGCTGCATGCCAATATCCAGGACGTGTTCAATGAGTACGGCGTGCAGATCATGTCGCCGCACTATCTGGGCGACCCGCCCGAGGCGAAGTGGGTGCCCAGAGAAAAATGGTACAGCCCGCCCGCCGATCCGGACGGTGATCACCGGGCACCTTAGGCTCGCTGCTTCAGGGGGCGACTTGCGCTGTGGGTGCCAGGTAGATCAACCGACTAGGGCAGGGCTCAGAGCCCGTCTTTGTCCAGGTTATCCAGGTTGATCGGATCCCCTGGCTTGATACCCAGTTTGTCGCGAATATCCTTGAACATCGCGTCGTATTCGCTGTGATTGCGCATGATTGGGCTGGCATTGGGTGGTACGCCATTTTTGACCGCATGCTTGGCAATCAGGCTGGCAAAGTTGTGCGCGGTATCTCGGTGCATGTCGAACTCTTCGGAAAAAGCACGACCATTGACCTCCCCGGACATCGTGAAGTGCATCAGCATGCCTTCTTGGGGAACCTGACGGACCTCATAGAACACCTCAATGTCGAACGTTGGAACGCCAGGGATATTCGGGTTGTTAGTGCGACGCAGATGACCGGGTGTAAACATGGACGGTTCCTCAGGGTTCAAGTTTTTCTCGAGTTGCCAGTATGTTGCAGGGCACTTGATAGAGCACATTCTCGGTGGTGCTGCCTACTCGTTTATCAAGACCTGTGTGATGGGTGTTGCCCATGACGATGACGTCTGCGCGGTGCTGAGTGGCAAATTCGGCAATCGCCTTGACGGGGAATCCGGCAAGAAGGTGTTGTCGCTCAGGCGGTATCCCATAGTGTTCGGCAAGCTGAGTGAACGCATGCTGCAGTGCTTTGCGTACTTCACTGTTGAACCCTGGCATCGTTACCGTCCCGGCACCTGCATCGGTGATATGTGTGTGTGCCGTATCGTAGGCGTGCAGCAAGTGGAGCTCAGCATCGCATTGTTCAGCGAGCCGGGTAGCCGTCGCCATGATGCAGTCGTTGGTAGTTGAGGCCGGGTTTTGCGTGTGTTGTGGGGCGAGGTCCACGGCAGCGACGATGACACGTGGCAATGGGCATTGAATCTGGCTGACAAAATGCACAGCAGCCGGACATTCTCTGAGCAAGTGCCAATCCAGCGGCGTGATGAATACACGTTTGAGCAATGACTCATGGTGAACGTCTTTGATCACCAGGTCCGGCTGCAGCCGCTTCACCTGCTCAAGCATGTCTTCGTACACGGTACGGGTGAGCACCACTTCGCTGGTGACATCAATGCCGCTGCGGCGCATGACGTCAGCCTCATCGGCAAGCCACTTGCGGTGTTCATCCTGCAGTTGTTTGCGCAAGGCTTCGCCACCGCTCATCAGGCCCAGAATGTCGACATCTTCGATAAACAACGTGATGTGCAGGGCCGCCCCGGTAGCATCGGCAATTGCTTGCGCGCGCTGCATGGCGGGCGAATGGCGCATGCTCGGGCCGGCGATGAGAAAGATGCGCTGATATTGGCTCATGTGACACCTCCAACGGTTTGGATGGTCCGCTAGCTCCCCGGAATAGCGTGGGTCAATGAAGGTTTCAGGCGCGCACGCTTCACCGGCATCGACACCTTCAATATAGGCCGACATTCAGCGCATACGCAGAATAATGGCTGCTTTACGATAAGCAGTCATCGCGGGGGCTTGGCGGTCCAGGCGTCGACTGGATTGAAGCTTTACATGTCATAAGAGGAATTCTCCTACGGAGCTATCAGAATCATCCGGCGTTCACGGGAGGCAGATAACCGGAAAATGCGCGTTTTACGTGCTTCCGAGAAGGTATGCCCATGTGTGAATGTAACGAGCAACGCAATACGGCCAGCCAAGCCAGTCGCCGACAGTTTTTACGTTTTGGTGGCGGTGCCGCCTTGTTGACAGCTGGGGCGATGATGCTACCGGCCATGCCAGCAATAGCTGCACCCAAGGATGGCCCGTTACCTAAACCACAGAATGACCTCACGCCCGACCTGGCGCTGTCTCGGTTGATGGAAGGTAATCAGCGGTATGTCGAGGGCGTCGCCCGTCGGCATGACTTCCTCTCCGAGCGGGAAGCCTTGGCATCCGGGCAAAACCCCTTTGCGGCCATCCTCAGCTGTGCAGATTCACGCATTGCCCCGGAGTACGCCTTTGACAGTGCCCGTGGCGACATCTTTGCTGTGCGCGTGGCCGGCAATTTCGTTACCACCGATGGCCTGGCCAGCCTTGAGTACGCCGTAGCGGTGCTGGGCACCCCGGTGATCATGGTGCTGGGTCACGAAGCCTGTGGCGCGGTGAAGGCAGGGGTGCAGCGGGCAACCGATGGCACGACCTTCCCAGGGCATATCGACACGCTTGCCAAAGCCGTGGAGCCTTCGGTCAAGACTGTGATGGGCAAATCGGGCAATGTGCTCGACAACGCCATTCGCCAGAACGTTCTGGACAACGTCGAGCGCTTGAAAGGGGCGTCTGCGGTGTTGACCGAAGCCTTGGCCGCCAAGCGCTTGAAGATTGTCGGTGGGGTCTACGAACTGGCGAGTGGCAAGGTTCAGTTGCTGGGCTAAAACGCCAGCAAACACGCCGGTCAGCACACGCTTGTGCTGACCGGCGCTGTTCTATTGCACCTCGGCTTGATCAGTCGCGCTCAAGTGCCAGGGCAACACCCTGACCACCACCGATGCACAGCGTGGCCAGGCCTTTGTTGACATCACGTTTGATCATTTCATGCAGCAGGGTCACCAGCACCCGGCAACCGGAAGCACCGATAGGGTGCCCAAGCGCGATGGCACCTCCATTGACGTTGACCTTGTCTGCATCCCAACCCAGCTCTTTACCTACCGAGAGCGCTTGTGCGGCGAAGGCCTCGTTGGCTTCGATCAGGTCCAGTTGGTCCAGGGTCCAACCGGCCTTTTCCAGGCAGCGGCGGGTTGCGTCGACCGGGCCAATGCCCATGATTGCCGGGTCAACCCCGGCATTGGCGTAGGCTGCAATGCGGGCCAGTGCAGGCAAGCCCAAGGCCTTGGCTTTCTCTGCACTCATTAACAGCACCGCTGCTGCGCCGTCGTTGAGGCTGGACGCGTTGCCAGCAGTCACACTGCCGTCTTTCTTGAACGCCGGCTTGAGCTTGCCCAGGGATTCGGCAGTGGTTGCGCTGCGTGGTTGTTCGTCGGTGGCGAAGGCAATGGGCTCGCCCTTGCGCTGCGGGATCAGGATCGGTGTGATTTCATCGATGAAGCGACCGGCCTCGATGGCGGCACAGGCTTTCTGCTGGGAGGCCGCGGCAAACGCGTCCTGCGCTTCACGGCTGATCGCGTACTGCTCCACCAGGTTCTCGGCGGTAATACCCATGTGATAGTCGTTGAAGGCATCCCACAAGCCGTCACTGATCATGCTGTCGATCATGCTGGCATGGCCCATGCGCAGCCCCGTGCGGGCGGCCGGCAGCACATAAGGCGCCAGGCTCATGTTTTCCATGCCGCCGGCGATGATCACCTCGGCGTCGCCACACCGAATGGCCTGGGCACCGAGGTGCAGCGCCTTGAGGCCTGAGCCGCAGACCTTGTTCAGGGTCAGTGCCGGCACCGCATGGGGCAGGCCGGCGAGAATCGCCGCTTGACGTGCCGGGTTCTGGCCACTGCCAGCGGTGAGTACCTGGCCGAGGATGACTTCATCCACTTCACTGCCGCAAATCCCGGCCTGTTGCAGCAGGTTGCGTATCACCGAAGCACCCAGCTCCGTCGCAGGGATCGCGGCCAGTGAGCCTTGAAAACTGCCGATCGCGGTGCGGGTGGCGGCGACAATGACGACTTCTTGCATTGACTCTCTCCGTGTTCAGGGCCATTTGTGCTGAAGTGTTGCGCCAATACATATATTTGTTAAATTGATTTTTAAGATGAATTGATCGATAAACCTCAATAAAACGCAGCGATACAGGAGCAGTCATGACGGTCAAGCAGATACGGGCCTTTTGGGCGGTGGCGCAGAGCCTGAGTTTTGCCGTGGCCTGCGAGCGGTTGCACCTGTCGCAATCAGCGCTGAGCCTGACCATCAAGTCCTTGGAGGAGGGGTTGGGTGGGCGATTGTTCAGCCGCACCACGCGCACGGTTACCCTGACCCCGGAAGGCGAGTCACTATTGCCCCTGGCCCGCCGTCTGATCGCCGACTGGGACAACGCAGAGGATGAAATCCGCCAGCGGTTCACGCTCCAGCGGGGCCGCGTCACCCTGGCGGCGATGCCATCGTTCGCCTGCAACCTGCTGCCGCCGATCCTGAAAACCTTTCGTACGCGATACCCCAAGGTTGGCGTCACGGTAAACGATGTGATCAACGAGCAGGTGGTGGAAATGGTCCGCGATCGCCAGGTGGAACTGGGTGTCGCTTTTGAGCCGCTGCAGAGTTCGTCACTGGCGTTTACAACGCTGTACCGTGATCGATTCGTTGCCGTGGTGCCGCTTGACTCGCCGCTGGCTGAACTTCAGGAGGTCGACTGGCAAACCTTGCTTGAGCAGCCCTTTATTACCTTGCAACGCCCCTCAAGCGTGCGGGTGATGCTTGAAGATCACCTTCAAGCGCGGCAATTGAAGTTGGCGGTGGAGTTTGAAAGCCATCAGCTTGCGACCGTTGGCCGAATGGTTGCCAGCGGGCTGGGTGTCAGTACGGTACCGGCGTTGTGCGCCAGGCAAATGCAGGAGTTGGGCGCACGGTGCATTACCTTGCGCGATCCGGTGGAGCGGGCAATTGGCGTGTTGACCAAGCCCGGCCATGAGCTTTCGGCTGCGGCGCAGGCGCTGTTCGATATTCTGCTGGGCGCGCAGCCCGACGCACAGATGCCCGGGTGGCCGTGAGCTCAGTCGGCGGGCGGTTTTTCCGGCGTGTCACTTGCGTCGGGACCGTCATCTGGCAGTGTCTGATAGACCCAGTTCATGAAGAGCTGATACCCCACCGCCAGAATCACCGGCCCGATGAACAACCCGATGATGCCGTTGCTCAACATCCCGCCCAAGGCGCCAATCAGCACAACCGGCATCGGCACCGCCACGCCTCGTCCCAATAGCAGGGGTTTGAGAATGTTGTCCGAAAGCCCGGCAAATATCATCCAGGCCGTGAAGACGATGGTCGCGACGCTCACGCCATCATGCGCGAACACATAGATCACAATGGGCAGGAGGATCAAGATCGTCGGCAGCTGGGTAATGCCCAGCAGCAACACGACCAGTGACAGCAACCCGGCTGCGGGCACGCCCATCGCGACCAGGCCAATACCCACCATCAACATCTGGATGAAGGCAATGCCCACAACGCCCTGGGCCACTGCACGGATGGTGGCGGTGCACAGCGCTGCAAGCTGTGTGCCGCGCTCGGCGCCGGAAATGCGTGAGGCGATAGCCACTGCACTGTGCTGCAGACTGTCGCCTTTTGCCATCATCAGGCCGGCGATCATGAGGGCTGCGACAAACACCAGGACGCCCGTCCCGATGCCCGCAAGCTGGACCAGCAGGGTTTTGCTGACCCCTTTGATATGGGGGGCGATCTGCGAGTATGCCCAGCTCAAGTCATTGGACGCACGGCTCCAGATACCAAACAGGGTTTCGCCGATCAAAGGCCAACTGCGCACCGAGTCTGGCGGTGGAGGAATTTCGAGGGCCTGGTTATGTAGCGTCTGCATGCTGTTTTGTACGGAGTTGGCGACTGAGCTCCCCAGCAAGCTCAACGGGCCGATCAGGCAGGCGAGCCCCAGCAGAATCAGCAGAATGCTGGCCAGCCCCGGTCGATTGCCGAATACGACCGCGAGTTTCTGATTCAAGGGGTAAAGTGTGATTGCCAGGATCACTGCCCATAGCATCAGGTTCAAGAACGGCTGGAAAATCTGAAAGCACCAGCTCACCAGCACGGCGATCATCCCGGCACGAATCAGCACGTCCAGCAGCTCATGACCGCTGTTTACACCAAGGAAGCGGTTTGCAGGCATACGTATGTCCCTCCTGAACGGGATCGGAACGCCGCCACCCGTGTCGGCCAACAGGTGGCGTTGCGGACGGTGCCGCAAACCCATCAGCTCACTATAGAAGTGCGCTGCAATTGAGCAAACGCAACAGGGCGACGAGCCGGTGCGCAAGTACCCGCTCGTCCAGTGGCTGGGCCGTATGCCGTTGACGCGTCAGAAGGTATAGGCGATGCCCGCCTGAACCGTACGCGGCGCACCGGGATAGACGTAGTTGTTGAACGCGCCTTCGTCATAGCCTTTGTTGAATACGTTTTTCACGTCGAGGTTCAGACGTACATGTTCGTTGAGCTTATAGAAGCTCAACAGGTCGACCACGCTGTAACGGTCCATGGTGTAGGTCTGTGCGATGGTCTGCCCGGCCCGGTCATCGACATACTTGACCCCCATGCCCAGCCCCAGCCCCTGGGCTATGCCATCCTGGAACTCATAGACGTTGAGCAGGCTGAAGGTGTTGCGGGGAATGTTGGCCAGTCGTGTCCCAGTCTCCAGTGAGTTGTCCTTGGTCACCTCGGCATCAACGTAGGCATAGCCCCCGATAACCCGCCACTCGGGCGTGAGGTTGCCTGCAATGTTGAGGTCCAGACCACGGCTGCGCACCTCGCCCGCTGCAACCTTGTAGTCTTCATTGACTGGGTCGACGGTCAGGACGTTTTCCTTGACGATCTGATACACCGCTGCATCGACGCTCAACTGACGTTCAAGTGCTTCCCACTTCATACCCAGTTCGACGGATTTGCCTTTTTCCGGAGCAAAACCCTCATCCTGGCGGCTGGCACCGCTGTTGGGCTTGAACGAGCGCGCCGTGTTGGCATACACCGCAAGGGTATCGGTCAGGTCATACATCAGGCCAAAGCGTGGGGTGACCGCGTTGTCGGCTGCTTCCCAGCCTTTGCTGTTGGGCAGGTAGTTGTTGTAGTCGTGCTCGAAGCGCTCGACGCGTACCCCGGCCAATGCCTTGAGACGCTCGGTCAGAGCTACCTGGTCCTGGACAAAAAACGCCCAGGTCTTCAGGTTTTCCTTGTCATGGGTTGTGGTTCGGGTCAGGGCAGGGCGCGGTTGGCCGAGCACGGGATCGAAGATATCGATGGGGTACGCCGATGCCCCAGCCGCGGATCGCTGGATGATCGACTTGTAGTCGTAGTCCTCGTACTCGACGCCGGTCAGCAGGGTATGGGCGAAACCGGCGGTATCGAAGTGCCCCGTCAGGTTCAGTTGCACGTCCCGGTCGGTCCACTCCAGCTTGCGATAGTTGAAGTTACGGTTCAGGGTGCGGCCGTCCGCTTGCAGGGCGTTGGCTTCCACGGCGTTGCCTTCCACGGCGTTGCCTTCGAGGCTGCCGTCAAGCATCTGCACGCCACCGGCCAGTGTCCAGTCGTCGTTCAGCGCGTGGTCGAAGCGCAGTTGAGCCATGTTGTTGTCATTGTGCAGCAGGTTGTCGCTGCCTTTTTCCCAGATGTTGGTATCACGCGAGGCGCTGCCTTTTTGCGTGGCATAGCGCGTCAGGCCTCGGTCGAGCGGGTGGTTGTTACGCATGAAGTCACCCTCGAAAACGATCCGGGTCGTCTCGTTGACCTGCCAGCTCAGCACGGGCGCAACGTCGTAACGCTCACTCTCGACATTGTCGCGGAAACTCTCGCCACCTTCGCCCAGCAGGTTCAAACGATACGCCAGTGAACCCTCCTGGTTGAGCGTACCCGTAGCATCGAGGGTGGCACGGTGCATGCCTTGGTCGTCGATCTGGCTGCCGACAGTCACCTTTTGCTCAACCAGCGGCTGTTTGCTGACCACGTTGAAGGTGCCGCCGGGATCGCCACGGCCGTAAAGGCTGGTAGCCGGGCCGCGTAACACCTCGAGTCGCTCGACGGTGTTGGCATCGGGGGCGTTCGGGTAGCCGCGGTTGATAGGAAAACCGTTGCGGTAGAACTCGCCGGTGGTAAAGCCTCGGACAGTAAAGGTGGTCAAGCCCTGGCCACCGAAGTTGTTGGCCCGGCCAACGCCGCCAGCGTAGTCCAACGCGTCCTGCAATCGGGTCGAACCGGTGTCTTCAAGCACATCGCGTGGCACCACACTGACGGACTGCGGGGTTTCATGCAGGGCGGTGTCGGTACGGGTCGCACTGGCCGAGCGGGTTGCCTTGTAGCCTTGCACCGGGCCGTCGGCGCGCTCGGCATCGGCGGCGTCGGCATTGATACTCAAGGCTTGCAGCTCGACCAGCGGTGGCTCGGTTTCATTTGAAGGATTAGCCCACACGGTGGGCGTAACAGCATGAAGCAGGCATAGCGAGACGAACGTGCGACGCATGGAAGGCGCAATCCTTGGAGGCGAGTGGTAGCAATTTGAATGCGCGATAATAATAGTAATTATCGTTAACATTCAAAGTGTATTTTCCCACTTCACGCTTTCTCGCTGACAAGGCCCTTGAATGACAACAGGGCCCTTGGAAAACCAAGGGCCCTGTTGTAGGTGCAGGCCAAAATGAGCGGTTGCGACTGCCTTGAGCGCTACACGATCACTCAGTGAGGGGCGCGAGGAATGGTCTTGAGCAAGTCTTCCGGGCTGATGTGCCCGACGACCTGTTCCACCACGCTGCCCGGTTGCGGCAGGTCAAGGATGTGGCCCTTCATCTTGCCGATGACGTGCATTTCGCAAGGCTTGCAGTCGAACTTCAGCGTCAGCACCTCGTCGCCATGTATCAGTTGCATCGGTGCGACCTTGGTGCGCACACCGGTGACGCCCTTGGCCTGTTTGGGGCAGAGGTTGAAGGAAAAACGCAAGCAGTGCTTGGTGATCATCACCGGCACTTCGCCGGTTTCCTCGTGGGCCTCGAAGGCGGCGTCGATCAGCTTCACGCCATGGCGGTGATAGAAATCGCGGGCCTTCTGGTTGTAGACGTTGGCCAGGAACGACAGGTGCGACTCCGGGTATACCGGTGGCGGGTCTGTCTCGGCTTTGCGGCTGCCACGTGGGTGGGCGTTGATACGGGCCATGGTCAGCGCATCGATGACCTCGCGGCGTAACGCCTTGAGCTGCGAGTTGGGGATGAAATACGCCTGGGGTGCATCCAGCGTGATGGCCGTGGCGTGGTACTGGGTAGTACCCAACTGGCCAAGCAGGTCATGCAATTGCTCCAGGGCCTGTTCCGGCTTGTTGGCCAGGCCGAACGGGCCGTCCAGGGCAGCGCTGGCGGTGATGCCTTCCTCACTGGTGGCGGCCAGTTCCAGGCGATCCTCGCGCAGGCGAGCGAGCCAGGAAAGACCGACCCGGCGCTCGGCGGACGTCTTGAGCAGGGCTTGCTGCCAGTTGTGGTCCAGGTTGCGGCTCAGCGGGTGGCCTGGGCGCAACTGGTGCAGGCCCTCGGGCATTTCGTTGGGTTCGACGCGGTAGCGGTAACGCTTTTCGCCATCTTCTTCGAACTCGCCCTTGGCTTCGGCGATGTTGGCGCGAAAACCCACCACTTCGCGTTTGACCAGTACATTGAGGCCGTCGCCGTTGGACAACGGCTCATGGCTGACTACCAGCAGGTCACGCTTGCCGACCTTCTCGACGACACCCACCGGCAGGCCGGTGAAGGTTGGCGAATCAAAGGCGCCGATGTCGATCTTGCGCTCGCTGACGAAGTAGTCGGTACTGCCGCGGTGGAAGGTCTTGTCTGGATCAGGCACGAAAAAGTGCGCGGTACGGCCGCTGGAGGCGCGGGCCAGGTCCGGGCGGTCTTCGAGGACCTCGTCCAGGCGCTGGCGGTAATAGGCGGTGATGTTCTTCACATAGCCCATGTCCTTGTAGCGCCCTTCGATCTTGAACGAACGCACGCCGGCTTCCACCAGTGCGCGAATGTTGGCGCTCTGGTTGTTGTCCTTCATCGACAGCAGGTGCTTTTCGTAGGCAACCACGCGGCCTTGATCGTCTTTCAGGGTGTAGGGCAGTCGGCAGGCCTGGGAGCAGTCGCCGCGGTTGGCGCTGCGGCCGGTCTGGGCGTGAGAGATATTGCACTGGCCAGAGAAGGCCACGCACAGCGCGCCGTGAATAAAGAACTCGATCGCCGCATCGGTTTCGTCGGCGATGGCGCGGATTTCACTGAGGTTCAGTTCGCGGGCCAGTACCAGTTGAGAGAAGCCAGCCTGGTCGAGGAACTTCGCCCGCTCCAGCGTACGGATGTCGGTCTGGGTACTGGCGTGAAGTTCGATTGGCGGGATATCCAGCTCCATCACGCCCAGGTCCTGGACGATCAGTGCATCGACACCGGCATCGTACAGTTGGTGAATCAGCTTGCGTGCCGGCTCCAGCTCGTTGTCGTGCAGGATCGTATTGATGGTAGTGAACACCCGGGCGTGGTAGCGGCGGGCGAACTCTACCAATTGAGCGATATCACTCACTTCGTTGCAGGCGTTGTGGCGGGCGCCGAAGCTCGGGCCGCCGATGTACACGGCATCAGCGCCATGCAGGATAGCCTCGCGAGCAATGGCAACATCGCGGGCGGGGCTGAGTAATTCCAGGTGATGCTTGGGCAGGGACATGTTTTTCTGGTCGTTTGTCACGGTCAAGGCGCGCATTGTAGCTGCGAAACGCTTGACCGGCACCCACCTGCTGCCCGGTGGCGGCCGCTCGCGGAGGGCCGCCACTGGATAGCACCGTGGATTCAGCCCTTGGCGGCCATCGCTGTGACCTCTACGCGCATGCCTTCAACGGCAAGGGCCGCCACGCCGATCGCGGCGCGCACCGGCCAGGGCCTTGCGAAAAAGCGCTGATAAACCTCATTGAACGCGGCACGGTCGGCCATGTCGGTGAGGTAGATGGTCAGGTGCATCACACGGTCCATGGAACTGCCTGCGCGCTCCAGCGCAACCTTGAGTGCCTGCAGGGTGCATTCGCTCTGCTCGACGATGCCACCCAGCTCCAGACTGCCGTCAGCGCGGGTCGGGATCTGCGTGGAAACCAGCACGCCGCCGAAACTGGCGACGTCCGAAGAGATGGATTCCGGGTCGGGATCGGGGAGGAAGGTGAGGTCGTGGTTTGCCATTAAGGGTCTCTTGCTTGAGGTGATCATCTGCGGCACGCGTGTCGGGGCACGGCATCGTTAACGCGCCCAGTTTAAGCGCACTGGCCAGGGTATGCATGCACCAAAGCGCCCGGCGCGCAGGCATCTGTGGTCAATAGGGTAACGACGCCTTCATTTCGCAGGAAGCGTCCTACATTGCTGCGGTAACTAAACCTACTTTCACGGCCCCTGTTGATCAGCACAATAGCGTCGTCGGCAAACACCGATAAATAGAACATGCTGACAGTCATTTAAGTGATTGGGTCGCTATCAGGGTATTGAAAAACAGCCCGCTGCACTTTTAGTGGTTGCGTGTTTATAGCGTTTCTTCAAATTTCCTCGTTTGTATTCAAGGCCTGGGCGCAATGTTGTCATGCCCCGATCAACAGGTTTCGCAACTAACGTTTGTTGCAAAAGGCTAACGCATGAGTGTGGATAATTTTATTGCTGCGCTTGCCAATGAAGGGTGTGGTGAGCATCTTGAATACGACGCAGAGTTCCTTGAGCTGTTCAATCAAGTAACGGTGCGGGAAGAGTCGCAATACGGCGATTATGTATTTGTCCCTGAACCCATTGACTGGATTTCCGTCGAGGCGCGCTGCATCAGTTTGTTCAAGCGCACACATGATCTTCGCGTGGCTGTTTGCCTGGCGCGCGCATGGCTTGAGCGTGAGGGCTTGACGGGCTTTGCCAATGGCCTGCAGTTGATTGCCTTTTTGCTTCGGGAGCGTTGGGAGAGCGTGCATCCCCGGCTCAGTGCCGAAGATCACTTTGATCCGTTGGTCAGGGTCAATGCGCTTGCAGAACTTGCGGTGCCGTCGACCATCGGTGTCAGGCTGCGCCGCGAAGTGCTAGCCCGTATCCCTGGGGGCGAGAGCCTCTGTTGTTCGGACCTGGCGTTGATTGCCAGTGCAAACGAGTCCGCGGAGCGTGACGCCTCGCTGGTGCGCTTGACCGGGTTGATCGAGCCACTTTGCTCGGCGGATCTCATGCGTGGGTTGGGCGTGCTGAAGCGCCTTAAAAAGCTGTTGGTCGATATCGGTCAGTGCCTGGATGAAAAGACCG
The DNA here is from genome assembly GCF_056279025.1 of Pseudomonas sp. TE3910. Taxonomy (NCBI): domain Bacteria; kingdom Pseudomonadati; phylum Pseudomonadota; class Gammaproteobacteria; order Pseudomonadales; family Pseudomonadaceae; genus Pseudomonas; species Pseudomonas sp. TE3910. The sequence continues at coordinate 1,075,619 of NZ_JBWBQN010000001.1, read as the reverse complement.
GCCTGGACGCGGTTTCGCCGCTGCATTCCATGGTGCTGCTCTTGCAGCAATGGATTCAGGTCGTTGACAGCCGGTTGCGTAACACGGCCCAGGCAGTGGCCATTGAGCGACTGGAGGAGCGACCGACGCCACAGCCGGTGGTTTACCAACACGCAGGGTTAATAGCGTTTTCCTCGCGAGAGGAGGTGGTCGTCGCGCTTGAGGCGATCGAGGCGTATTACAGCCGTCATGAGCCCAGCAGTCCGATCCCCATGTTGGTCCGCAGAGTACGCCGGCTCGCGGGAAAAGAGTTTCTGGAAATAATCGCCGAACTTGCACCGTCAAGTGTTGGCGAGATGCGCGCGTTGGCGGGTGAACAGGAAGATTGAGGGTTTAAGGTTTCTATTTGAGGGGGTGTCATGTCGAGTAATAGTGGGCAAAAGTTTATTGGTCGTAACCGCGCGCCGCGGGTTCAGATCGACTACGACGTCGAACTCTACGGGGCTGAGAAAACAGTAGAAATTCCTTTTGTGAACGGTGTATTGACGGATTTGTCGGGTGCCAATACTGCGCACTTGCCGTCCGTGGCCGATCGGAAGTTTCTGGAAATTGATATTGATAACTTCGATGAGCGCATGAATGCCATTGCGCCGTCGTTGAAGTTTGCAGTCAAGAATGAGCTGACCGGCGAAGGCCAGCTGTCCATTGCCCTGGATATCAAGAGCATGGACGACTTCAGCCCGGGCGCTATCGCACGCAATGTCGAACCCCTCAACAAGTTGTTGGAGGCGCGCAATCAGCTCTCCAACCTCTTGACCTACATGGATGGCAAGAGTGGCGCTGAGCAACTGGTCGCGCAGTTGCTCCAGGACCCTGCGCTCATGAGTTCGCTGCTGGCGCAAGCGAAGTCCCCAGCCCAAACCACTGAATGAGGTAAGCCGCCATGGCTGCAACTGAACAGATACAGGTCGCTGACAGTCAGCTCACTACCGATGCTCCCGATAGTTTCGGCAGCCTGCTGCAACGCGAGTTCAAGCCGCGCAGCGAGCGGGCCAGTGAAGCGCTGCACGCTGCGGTGCATACCCTGGCTGAGCAGGCACTGAGCGCATCGCACCTGATTGCGGAAGACACGCTGAGCACCATTGAGGCGCTTATCGCCGCGATCGACAGCAAGATGTCGAGCCAGATCAACGCGATCTTGCACCACGACGACTTCCAGAAGCTCGAAGCGTCCTGGCGCGGCTTGCATTACCTGGTCAGCAATACGGAGACCGACGAGAAACTGAAGATTCGCTTCTTCAACGTCTCCAAGGGCGATCTGGCCCGTGAACTGAAAAAGTTCAAAGGCGCGGCCTGGGACCAAAGCCCGTTGTTCAAGAAGATCTATGAGCACGAGTACGGCCAGTTTGGTGGCGAGCCCTTCGGTGTACTGATTGCCGACTACTACTTTGACAACAGCCCGCCGGATGTCGAACTGCTGTCGTCCATGGCCAAGATCGCGGCGGCAGCCCATGCGCCATTGATCAGCGCTGCCGACCCAGGCGCGCTGCTGATGGACTCGTGGCAAGAGCTGGCCAACCCACGTGACTTGAGCAAGATCTTCCAGACCCCTGAGCATGCGGCTTGGCGCAACCTGCGCAGTTCCGAAGACTCGCGCTACGTGGGCCTGACACTGCCGCGTTTCCTCGGGCGTATTCCTTACGGCGCGAAAACCGCGCCGGTGGAAAATTTCAACTTTGAAGAAGTGACGCAGGGCGACGCCAGCAAGTACCTCTGGCTCAATGCGGCCTATGCCATGGGCTTGAACATCAACCAGTCGTTCACGCAGTTTGGCTGGTGCTCGCAGATCCGCGGTATCGAGTCGGGCGGTGCAATCAGCGGGCTTCCCGTGCACACCTACCCGAGCGAAGACGGTGGTGTTGACATGACCTGCCCAACCGAGATCGCCATCAGTGATCGTCGCGAGCTGGAACTGGCGAACAACGGCTTTATGCCGCTGGTGCATTGCAAGCACACCTCGCTAGCGGCGTTTATCGGGGCGCAGTCGCTGCACAGCCCGCAGCAGTACGACGATCCCGACGCCACCGCGAATGCGCAATTGGCGGCGCGCTTGCCTTACCTGTTCGCTACCTGCCGTTTTGCCCACTACTTGAAGTGCATCGTGCGCGACAAGATCGGCTCGTTCAAAGAACGTGCGGATTTAGAGCGCTGGCTTAACAGTTGGATCATGCGTTATGTCGATCTGAACCCGGCAACGGCAACGGATATCGATAAAGCGCGTAAGCCGCTGTCGGCGGCAGAGGTGACGGTCGAAGAAAATGAGGCTAACCCTGGGTTCTATCGGGCCAAGTTTTTCTTGCGCCCACACTACCAGTTGGAAGGGTTGACTGTTTCGTTACGCCTGGTCTCAAAATTGCCGTCAGTCAAGTCTTAAAGTTTTCAATTTTTGCTTAATATGCGAGGAGTAATATATGATTTTGGTAAAGTTTTATTCGGAGATTAAGGGTACTTCCAAGGTTGAAGGCTATAGGGAATGGCTCGTGTTTGACTCTTATTCGTTCAATACAGTTAGGGACATTTCGGGGAGTGGCGCTGAGCGCAGACTTCTCGCTGGGTATATTTCGGAAGTTTCTCTTACGAAGTCTGCGGATAAGAGTTCGCCGGAATTTTTCATTCAGTCGTTGAAAGGTACGGCATTTACAGAGGCTATTATTGTTGTGCTACACGCTTCGGGTACAAACCAAAAACTGCAGGAGCTGCTACGCATAGAACTTACTAACCCAGTTATCAGTACTTTCTCGACGCACTGTCACACCGATGGTCAGCCTTCTGAACGCATCTCTTTAAACTATACGCGCATCCGTTACAAGTACAATGAATTTGATGGCACCGCCGAGAACGGTACGGCGGACAAAACTTTCGACGTGGCTGCTGCAAAGTAATGTGGTTATCAGGATCAAGGCGCGTTTGAAATGCGTTTGCCTTGGTCCTTTTGATTACGTCTGTTGGATTTCTATGCGTTATCAGTTATCGCTTGTGACCAGGCCTACCCATGAATAGCTGTGCCCACACGTTGCTTGAGCGTTTAAACCTGAATTTTCATGCTGCGAGCACACCTGACATTGCGGCAAGCAAAAATTCTCAGTTGTCCCGTTTACGCGAAGATCTGAGCACGCTGCTAAACACCCGTGGGCTTGTCAGCACACTGGACCTCAGCCAAGCGCCTCACGTCGCTCGTTCTGTACTGAACTACGGGATTGACAGCATTGCGGGCAAGACACTCTCCAGTTTTTCTCCGGAGGCTCTGGTGAAGCGTATTCATCAGGCCATTCTGGCCTACGAGCCAAGGGTGATTCGCCACAGCTTGCAGGTTTCCTGGGTAAGCCGCACCGAAGCGCCCCTGTTCGAAATACAGATGGTCATCGAGGGGCAACTGCGCGATGCAGAGGTCGCTCACCCGTTCACCTTTCGCTCCATCTGGAATACCCAAAGTGGTGCGGTACACGTCGATACAGCACCCCTCAGGGGGCGGCATGGATGAGCGACTGTTGCGCTTGTACGAGCGCGAATTGCAGTTCCTGCGCGAAGGGGCTGCCGAATTTGCCAAGGCCTACCCCAAGGTAGCAAGCCACATTGGCCTGGACACCCAACACAGCCACGACCCCGGTGTGGAGCGTCTGCTCGAGGGGCTGGGCTTCCTGACGGCTCGCATTCAACTGCAGATGGCGTCGGAGTTTCCGCAGTTCACCAGCAACCTGCTGGAGCAGGTCCAGCCTCAATCGTTAATGCCGCTGCCGTCCATGGCGGTGGTGCAGTTCACGCCGGACAAACATCAGGGCAGCCTGCTCAATGGCTTCTGCCTGCCTGCCAGTACCGCGTTGAGCGCGGTTGCCGAGCTTGACGGGCGCACCGTGCGTTGTGAGTGGCGTAGTACTCAGCCGGTCACCTTGTGGCCGGTGCAGATCGAGTCTGCCGACTACCTTGCCAGTACCAGCCTGCTGTCAGGGTTGCCTGCCAGGTTTACCGGCCAGGCGCACTCGGTGTTGCGGCTGCGCTTGCGAACCACCACGGGCGTCACGTTCAAGCAGATTGCTCTGGACGCGCTGTGCGTGTACCTGAGTGGGGCAGGGGCGCTGGCGGTTCACGAAGCGCTGCTCTCGCGTGCAGTCGGTGTGCTTGCAAGGCCGGTTGAGGACACCCCGGCCTGGTGCGAATTCATTGAGCCCGCGTGCATCACCCAGGCCAATCTTGAAGGCGCGCCTGACACACAGGAACCCCTGCGTGGCGTCAGCGGGCACGCCGGCTTCGCGCTGCTCAGGCGTTTTCTGGCGTTTCCCGAAGGGCAGCGCTTTATCAACCTGTCCGGGTTGGGCCCGGCGGTACGTCGGTGCGACAGCGAACATCTGGAACTGCTGATCGTGTTGGCGCCGTTGTCCAATCAGCTGCCCGCCGGGCTCGATGGTTCGATGTTCAATCTGTTCTGTGCGCCGGTGCAGAACCTGTTCCAGAAACGTACTGATCGCATCAACGTGTTGCACCATCGGCCGGAGATTCCTGTGCTGGTCGACCAGGCGAACCCCTTGAACCACGAAGTTCATCAGGTGCTGGAGGTGCACGGCTACTTTAGCGGCAGCCGCGAGCGCCAGCGCTTTGTACCATTGTATTCGCCGCAGGCTCGGGCAACCGACGCAGCCGGCACCGGCTTTTTTCAGGTACAGCGGGCGCCCAGCCGTCCGCGCTCGGCTGCACTGCATGGCAAGCCGTCTTATGCGGGCAGTGACCTGTCGATTGCCCTGGTAGACCCTCAGCACCCGCCGTATCGGCCGGACCTGCATCAACTGGCGGCTGAAGTGCTTTGCTCAAACCGCGACCTGCCGTTGCACATTGGCTTCGGCAAGGGCAATACCGATTTTGTCCTGGATGTCAGCGCGCCCGTACTGGCCATTCGCAGGCTGGCTGGCCCGTCGACGCCGCTCGCTGTGCCGGTTTCGGGCGAGGGGCCCTGGCAGGCGATTCAGCATTTGTCGCGGAACTACCTGCCACTGGCCAATGACGATGGACAGGCCGGGGCACAGGCGTTGCGCGAACTGCTATCGCTTTACATCGCCCCGGATGATGCGGTGCTGCAGCGCCTGCTTGAAGGCATCGTTTCCTTGCGCGCCACCGTGCTGACGCAGCGCTTGCCCGGCAGCGGGCCGGTAGCGTTCGGCCGAGGCTTGCAACTGCACCTGACCCTCGATGATGCCGCGTGCGAGGGCATTGGTACTGTTGCTTTCGGTGCGGTGCTGGATGTTTTTTTCGCCCGCTATGCGGCCATCAATGCGTTTACCCAGACCGTGCTGTACACCGTGGGACGCGGGATGATCATGCGCTGGCCGGTGAGGAGTAGCCAATGCATGACCCTGTGAGCCCTTGGGAGCAATTGCAGCGTCAGGCCTGGCGTTTTGATTTTTTCAGCGCGTTGCGCTGCCTGGATGCGCTCGACCCGCAGCGCCCGCGCCTGGGCACGTCGGAACACCTGCGTGAGGATCTACTGCGCCTGGGCCAGGCGGTGTCACTGGCCTTCGAGCCGGCCATGCTGCGCAACCTGCAACTGCGCGAGGGGCTGCCGCCACAGTTGCGGGTGACCTTTTTTGGCCTGACCGGGGTCAATGGCCCGATGCCGTTGCCCTTCAGTGAAGAGGCCTTGTCCCGCCAGATCAACCACAACGACGGAACACTGGCGGGTTTTCTGGACATCTTTCACCACCGCCTGCTGTGCCTGTTGTATCGCAGCTGGGCGATGGCGCGCCCGGTCGTCTGCGCAGACCGACCAAGCCAGGACCGTTTTTCCGAGTATGTGCAAGCGTTCGTTCCGCACAGCGAACGCTATTACGCCAGCCAATACCTCGACCAGCGACGCAGTGCCGAGGGCCTGCTGGGTGTGTTACGCGATCACCTGCAGGTGCCCGTCACCCTGCATCAATGGCATGGGCGCTGGAGTGCATTGGCGCCGACAGATCAACTGCAATTGGGCGCTGGCACCGAGGCCGCTCAACTGGGGCGCAGTTCCTTGCTCGGGCGCAGGGCGTGGAATGTCCAGCACAGCGTTCGCGTGACACTCGGGCCGCTGTCGCTGGCCGATATGACACGCTTCTTGCCTGGCACCGAGGCGTTGCGCGACCTGGCACGCCTGGTGGATGACTACCTGGGCTGCGGCTTTGAGTGGGATGTGCAACTGCTGCTCGCACCGAGTGCCAATACGCCGATGCGTCTGGGGGGCAATCTATCCCTTGGCCTGACCTCCTGGTTGTCCAGCCACCGCCCCGCGACTCAACCACGAGCCTGTGTTCTGACCCCGGCTCGTCTTCAATGACTACAACAGGAACTGCGCCATGACTGACATCAGCCGCGCCAAGCTTTTTGGAAAGCTCGACACCTTGGCTTATCAGGCGATGGAGTCCGCCACAACCTTGTGTCGGGTACGAGGCAACCCTTACGTTGAGCTGGTGCATTGGTTCCAGCTGGTGCTGCAACAGCCAGACTCCGACCTGCGACGCATCAACGAGCGCTTCGGCCTGAACGCGGGCACGCTTTCCAGCGATTTGATCAGTGCCCTCGACCGCTTGCCCGCGCAGGCGGCCTCGGTCGTCGACCTTTCCGCTCAGCTGGACGAAGCCATGGAGCGCGGCTGGTTGTATGGGGCGCTGCAACTGGATGCGAGCAGAATTCGCAGCGGTCACTTGTTGCTCGGTGTGCTGGGCACGGGAAGCTTGCGGCATACCTTGTTCGCAATGTCCCGAGAGTTCGAGAAGATCAATCGTGAGACGCTGCTCGAACAGTTCCACGAAATTGTCCAGCGTTCACCTGAGCAGCCCGTGCTACCCGGTGACGGGGCACCAGCGGACCAGCCCCGTGAAGCATCCAGCACATTGCAGCGTTACACCAGCGACCTCACCGAGCAGGCACGGCTTGGCAACCTCGACCCGGTGCTGGGGCGCAATGAGGAGGTGCGTCAACTCATCGACATTTTGATGCGTCGACGTCAGAACAACCCATTGCTAGCCGGTGAGGCGGGCGTTGGAAAAACCGCTGTGGTCGAGGGCTTTGCCCAGCGAATTGTCGCCGGTGACGTGCCCGAAGCGTTCCTCGGGGCCCGCGTGCTGGCGCTGGATATCGGCTTGTTGCAGGCCGGTGCCAGCGTCAAGGGCGAGTTCGAGCAGCGCCTGCGCCAGGTGGTCGACGAGGTGCAGGCGGCCACGCAACCGACACTCTTGTTCATCGACGAAGTGCATACCCTGGTTGGCGCAGGTGGTCAGGCCGGTACCGGTGACGCGGCCAACCTGCTCAAGCCGATGCTGGCGCGGGGCAAACTGCGTACGATCGGCGCCACCACGTGGAGCGAGTATAAAAAGCACATCGAGAAGGACCCCGCGCTCAAGCGACGTTTTCAGGTGCTGCGGGTAGACGAACCGAGCCCCGAGGTTGCGATCACCATGTTGCGCAGTGTGCTGCCCACGTTGCAGCGTCACCATCGGGTGCAGATTCTCGATGAGGCGGTGGTGGCTGCCGTCCACCTGTCACACCGTTATCTGCCGGATCGCCAACTCCCGGATAAAGCCATCAGCCTGCTCGACACCGCCTGTGCGCGGGTTGGCATCAGTCAGCAAGCGATGCCCGCACAACTGGCTGACAGCCGCGAGCGCATTGCAAACCTGCGCGCTGAAAAAGTGGTGGTGCAAACGGAACAGGCCATTGGCCTGCTCGACCCTGAGCGTCTGCAACGCCTTTCGCAGCAACTGCGCGATGAACAGCAGTACAGCGCTGAGCTGGAAAAGCGCTGGCAGGCGCAAACTGCTTGGGTCGGCGAGATCCAGCAGTTGCGCGAACGCCTCTGCACCGAGCACCTCGCGCCAAGCGCGGAGCAGGCTGAACTGCAGGCCGCCTTTCTGGAGCGCACCGAAGCGTTGCAGCAGCGCTTGCACGCCGCCCAGTCTGAAGCGCCTGCCCTGGTACTGACGGATGTCGATGCGCAGTCGGTGGCCAGCGTGCTGCAAGGTTGGACCGGCATTCCGTTGGGCACCCTGCAGCGTAATGAAATTGAAACCATCCTCAACCTCGCCGAGCGCCTGGGTGAGCGTGTCATTGGCCAATCCCATGCGATGGAAGCGATTGCCCGTCGTATTCAGACCTCCCGTGCCGGGCTCGATCACCCGGGCAAACCGGTAGGGGTGTTCCTGCTTGCCGGCCCTTCTGGCGTAGGCAAGACGGAAACCGCCCTGGCCCTGGCGGACTTGCTGTATGGCGGTAAGCACAACCTGGTAACGATCAACATGAGCGAGTACCAGGAGCCCCACACGGTTGCTTCGCTCAAGGGCGCGCCGCCGGGTTATGTCGGTTACGGTGAAGGCGGTGTCTTGACCGAGGCGGTGCGCCGTCGGCCGCACTGCGTGATCCTGCTCGACGAGATTGAAAAGGCTCACCCCGACGTCCATGAAGTGTTCTTCCAGGTGTTCGACAAGGGCTGGATGGAAGACGGCGAGGGCCAGGTCATCGATTTTCGCAATACCTTGATCCTGATGACTACCAACGTGGGCTCCGAAGTGCTGTTCAACCGGCAAGGCACCGAGACGGACCAAGACCTTGAACAGCGGCTCAAGCCGGAACTGCTACGCGTGTTCCCGCCCGCGCTGCTCGGTCGCCTTGTTGCCATTCCGTACTTTGCGCTCAACGACAACATGTTGGCCCGTATTGTCGAGTTGCAACTAAAGCGCGTCGCCGCACGCGTAGAACAGCGTTATCAGGTACCGCTGCACTATGACGCGGTATTGGTGGACTATATCGTCAGCCAGTGCACCGATATACACAGTGGCGGGCGCATGGTTGATTCCATTTTGACGAATGGGCTTTTACCGCAGCTCAGTCGCGCATTCTTGCTGGGCGAAATAAATCAAACCGTGCCTCAACGGGTCAGTTTATCGGTTGGGGATGCAGGGATTATTTACGAGTTTGCCAATGACTAAGGCCTTTTTTAGTCGACAGTCCCCGTTTTAAGGCGCGCGGTTCAGGCCACAGAGGCTGCTTCGCTACAGCACGGTTTAAAACATCGGTTTAAAACAACACGGTTTAACACCGCGCACCTGTTAGCTATGTGTGCGCGAGGTGTTTGCTTGTTTCGCATAATGGCAAATGAGTTTGGCGGGTGAATAGATGAAATGGGTGTGCGATCAAACCATTGGGTTGAATAAAACGCTGTCTGAAAATCCTTCGTGCCTCTCGGATTTTTCCTATTTAACGCTTCGTGGTTTTGGCCAAAATACCGCTTCACGTTTTCATCGGTGTCGGTTGCCGCATAACGTAACCAATTATTCAGCGGAGGGGCTGCTGTGCCAGAACAAGTTGTAATGGGGGCGCTGTTACGGTGTTCATTCGGGGCCGCGCCTGCGAACTTGGCTGTACTGCCGGTAAACCGCTACAACGTTGAAGGCCAGCCCGCCGCCAACATCATGGACCACAAGCCGATGGTCAACATCGCCCCGTTCGGCGTGTGTTCGTCGATGGCCAATCCGACGGTCTCCGCCGCGACGTCTGCGGCAATGGGGGTACTGACCCCAATGCCCTGTGTGCCGGCAACGGCCTCACCCTGGACACCCGGCGCTGTCAAGACCCATCTCGCGGGGCAACCGGCGCTGCATAGCCAATGCACCTGCCTGTGCAACTGGGGGGGCGTGATCAAGATTGTTCAGCCCGGTACCCGTAAAACGATGATTGCCTGAGGGGCTGCACGTGACTAGCGCTTCTGCAAAACACGCCCCTACCTCCTGCTCCTTCGCCGGGCCGCCAGGTTCCACTGCGTTGTTGTTCGCCGGCCTGGACGGTAGCGAGGGGCTGAGCCAGTTGTTTGAATACACGGTCAAGGCCCTGAGCCCGGAGGGCGAACTGAAGGCCGATGATTGGCTGGGCCAGCCCCTGGTCGTCGAGCTCCCGTACGACTTTCAAGCGCCTGCACGTGTCCTGCACGCGCACATCTGTGGTTTCCGCCGTGTGGCGGATCAGGGCCAACTGCCGTGCTATGAGTTTTTACTGCGCCCCTGGTTATGGTTTGCAACCTGTGCGAGCAACAGCCGGATTTTTCAAAGCAAGTCGGTGCCTGAGGTGCTCAAGGAGGTACTGAGCGTATACCCGGGAAACCTGGACTGCGTGCCCCTTGAGCAGTACCCGGCATTGGAATACTGCGTGCAGTTCGGTGAGAGTGATTTCGCCTTTGTCAGCCGCCTGATGGAGGAGGCCGGGCTTTACTACTTTTTCCGGCACACCGCTGAAGGGCACTGCCTGGTGATCACCGATTCAATGAGTGAACACACGCTGCTTGAAGGTGATCATCGGTTTGAACTGGGTGGAGGCCAGACCGAGCTGTTCAATCGCTTTTCGGCGTGGGTGCCGGAGCAGGTGTTGTGCAGTGGTCGAGTGCGTGCCACCGACTTCGATTTCACCAAGGCCAACACCCGCGAAGCCAGCGTGCTCAGCGCCGATGCCTCGGTGGTCATGGCGCATGATCAGGCCACTTATGAACACTACCACTACCCAGGGCACTTCAATGACGTCACTGCGGGTGAGGCGGCGACCAAGGTTCGGGTACAGGCGCTGAATGCCGAACAGCAGCGCATCCGCGCAGCAGGGTGTGCACCGTATCTTCTGCCCGGGGCCTGCTTCACCCTTGAGGGGCATCCCGAGCACAACCAGAACACGCAGTACCTGATCGTCCAGGCACAGCTTCAGGCAACTTGTGTGACCTCGACCTACGGCGTCAGTGGCCCACGTTTCAGTTGTCAGGTCGTGGCAATCCGCAGCGACGGTTGCTACCGCGCCGAACTCAAGACCCCACGGCCAAAGATCGTTGGTCCGCAGACCGCGTTCGTCGTCGGCAAGGAGGGCGAGCCGCTGTGGGTCGACGAATTCGGGCGGATCAAGGTGCAGTTCCACTGGGACCGTAGCGACCAGCGCAACGAGAACTGCTCATGCTGGGTGCGTGTCGCGCAGCCCCTGGCCGGGCAGCACTGGGGGGCGGTTTTCCTGCCACGGGTAGGCCAAGAGGTCGTGGTGGAATTTCTCGACGGCAATCCGGACCGTCCGCTGGTGACCGGGAGCCTCTACAACGGCGGCATGCGGCCACCCTACGCGTTACCCGCGCAGGTCGCTCGCAGTGGCATCAAGAGCCAGTCGCTGGGGGCCGAGGATGTCTACAACGAACTGCGTTTCGAGGACAAGGGTGGCGCCGAGCAGTTGTTGTTCCATGCCGGGCGCAACCAGGACATCACGGTGCGTAACGATGCCTTTGAACACATCGGCAACGATATACACCTCAAGGTAGGCGGCAATGCTTACCGCCAGGTGATGAAAGACGCCCACGAGCACATTGACGGTGACCTTAACGCTCGGGTCAGCGCGGACCACTCGCTTGATGTCGGTGGCGACCAGGCCTGTGCGATCAACGGCAGTTGCTCGCTCGAGGTGGGCGCTGATCAGCAGGTCAAGTTGGGCGGCGCGCATTCACTGGACATCGGCGCAGACAGCGATACCAAGGTTGGCGGCAAGTTCAAGCTCGGTGCAAGCAGTGTCGACGTCAAGGGCAGCCAGACGATCACCCTTGAAGCGGGCCAGACGCTGGTGCTCAAGGCCGGTTCCAGCACGGTGGAGTTAGGCCCCAAGGGGGTTTCGATCAATGGCGCGATGGTGGCCATCGACGGCAAGGGCAAGGTCGATATCAACGGGGGCGGCGAGGGTAGCTCGGCGTCCGCAGAGGCGCCGTCACCCAAACAACCGCAAAAACCGAAAAAAACCAAAGCCCCCAAGGAGGCTGATGATGGCCGCGACTAACACCATTGCACAGGTCCCGCGCACGGTGCTGCGTGGCACATTGCTGATGGCCCTGGGATTGCTGCAGGGCTGCCAGGCATTTGGCTGGTTTCAGGCGCCTGCGCCACTCGACCCGAAAAAGCGCGTGGACATTGTGGCGGCGCTCGATGTCAATCCGAACCTCTTCGGTCGTCCGTCTCCTGTGTTGCTCACGTTCTACCAACTGAGCGATGCCACAACCTTCCTCAAGGCTGACCTGTCACGTCTTGAGCATGCCAATGAGTCGTCGGCCGATGCGACCTGGCTCGTGCGCGAGACGTTTCAGCTAAGCCCTGGCGAACGGCGCGAACACCTTTTCGTACCCCATCCGCAGATGCGCCTGGTGGGCGTGGTCGCGGAGTACCGCGACCTGGATAACGCTCAATGGCGCGCGGTAGATGTCTTTCAAGCCCAAAGCCCCGAGGTACTGAAGGTGAACCTGGCGCGGGACAGGGTATCGGTTCAGGCCATTCCACTAGCAGAGGGCTTAACACATGCTCAGCAATGACGGCGTTGTCTGGTCGGAAGGCATGTTCCTCCAGCCGCAGCATTTCCAACAGCAACAACGCCACGTGCAGGCGCAGTTGGTTCAAGGGTTGCAAGCGGTACAGGCTAACGTCTGGGGGTTCAGCGCATTGAAACTCGACCCGGCGCAGTTGCTCCTGGGGCGAATCCAGTTGCTCGAGTGTGCAGGTGTTCTACCCGATGGCACGCTGTTCAGCCTCGATAGACAAGGCCTGGCGCAGGCCGGCTTTGTGGTCCCTGAGGGTGCACGCGGGCTGGACGTGGTATTGGCCTTGCCCAGAGCGGGCGCTGCACACATTGACGTCGAGCACGCGTCTGCCGCCGACAGCCTGTCGCGCTACCATCAGCTGGAGGCCACGGTGCAGGACAGCACCGCCGAGGGTGCCGCAGAGGCGACCTTGCAGCTTGCCCGGCTCAACCTGCGCCTGGCACGTCGGCAGGACGTCGAGCAGTCACATGTGTACCTGGATGTCGCCCGGGTGCTTGAACGCAGTTCTGGTGGCCAGGTCAGCCTGGATGAGGCCTTCATCGCACCGGTTCTGAACTGGCGCCTGGCGCCGCGGCTGGCGGCATTTGTGGATGACTTCCTCGGCCGTGTTCGGCAGCGGGGCTACATGTTGGCGACCAACATGGGTGTACCAGGGCTGGGCGGAATCGCCGAGGTCCATCATTTTCTGATGCTGCAGACGATCAACCGAGCCGAGCCGATGCTCGCCCACCTTGCAAGCTACCCGGGCTTGCACCCCGAGGTCCTGTTCCGTGAGTTGGTCGCACTGGCCGGTGAGTTGGCGATTTTCTCTGAAACCAGCAAGCGGCCAAAGTCCTATCCGGTGTACCGGCATGATCGGCTCGCCGACAGCTTCGACCCCGTCATGATCGACCTGGCTCATATCCTCAGTGCGCAGGCCGGAACCGATGTAGTGCCCCTGGCCTTGAATGAGCGTGAACACGGTATTCGTGTTGCCGCCGTGCTCGACACCAGCCTGTATGGCAGCGCCCGCTTTGTACTTGCAGTGCGTGCGCAAGTGCCGGATGACGAACTGCGCAAGGTGTTCCCGACGTGCCTGAAGGTTGGGCCAAGCGAACGCGTTGCCGACCTCGTCGACCTGCAGCTACCCGGAATCAACGTCTGTGTTCTGCCGGCCGCGCCACGTGAACTGCCGTATTACGCAGGCTTCAGCTACTTCGAGCTTCAGCGCGACAACCCGTTGTGGCAGGCACTTGGCAGCAGCGCCGGTTTCGGCCTGCATGTGGCCGGTGATTTTCCGGGCTTGCAACTGGCCTTCTGGGCGATCAAGGAGCCTCAATGAAACGCCGTTTCTGGACCCCTCTTGCAAACATCAAGGCGCGCTGGGGCGCGTCGGCGTTGCCGGCCCCGACAGCGCGGCCACATGACGCCTTGCCCGCGCTGAGCAGCGAAGGGCTTGGGCTGCATGCCAGTGACCTGCTGTATGAGGTCGTGCTGCTGCGCAGCCTTGAGCAGGCGCCCGACCTTGATGATCTGCGCGCCCATCTGGTCACCCAGATGCGTACGTTCCATCGAAAGGCGGTGGAGGATCGCGTACCGGTCAGCCTGGTTGAGCGCGCCCAGTACGCGATGTGTACGCTGCTCGATGAAACCATCTCCAGTGCTGAATGGGGCAGGGGAGAGTGGTCGAAACACAGCCTGCTGATGATCTTCCATGGCCAGACCTCGGGTGGAGACGGTTTTTTTGGCTACCTCGATGCAGCAGAGCTCAAGCCTGAGGAAAACCTCCCGCTGCTGGAGGTGATGTACCTGTGCCTGGCCCTTGGCCTGGAGGGCCGCTACCGCATTCAGAGTGAAGGGCGCGCCGCGCTTGCGCTACGGCGTAACCACCTGTTCGAAACGATTCGCATGCAACGCGGCTACCTGCCTACGGTCAGCCCGGATGAGCCGGTGCGTGGCTGGCGTCATGACTACTTCAGCCGTCGCCGTTATGTCTGGTGGGGGTGTGGGGCGTTGCTGGTGATGTTGGCGGCCGGCTTGGCCTATCACCTGGAAAACCGTTCCTACCAAACCCTGGTGCGGTTGCAGGCACTGGAGCAGGCACCGCTGAACACCTTGGCGCAGCAACTGGCCCTGGCGCTTTCCGCAGACGTACGGGCTGGCCGCCTGTACCTGCTTGAAGACGGCCTTGGCGTGCGCATCACGATCAGTTCCTCCGGTTTGTTTGCTGCCGGCGGTAGCGAAGTGGCGTCCCTCTACGAGCCTGTATTGAAGCGTATTGCCGCTGCACTGGAGCAGTGGCCGGTGCACATCAAGGTGATTGGCCACAGTGACGACACGCCGGTGGCGAGCCGCTTGATTTCCAATCAGGCATTGTCGCTGGCCCGTGCCGAGACCGTGCTTCGCGCGCTGGTGGGCAATGACATTGACCCTCTGCGCTATACCGCCGAGGGGCGTGGTGAGCTTGAACCCTTGTTCGCCAATGACAGCCCGGATAACCGTGCCCGAAACCGTCGCGTGGAAATTTTCGCCTATCCCACGCAAGGCTGACTGAGACGGCATTCCCCCACACCTTTTACTTGCGGATGTTGCTGCCATGCTTCTGCGCGCCATGAAAACCCTGCTGTTCGCCTGTTCGGCGCTGCTGGGCCTTGTAGTTATGATGTACCTGGTCCTGATGCATGGCCAGCGTCTGGCAGTCGATGGTTACGCACCCTTGGCCAGTGTGGTGAGCCGTCTGCTGCTCTGCGCCGGGCTTGCGGTTCTGGCACTGGTGCTATGGCTGCGTCGGCGTCGGCGCACAAAGGAAACCGATCCAGCGCCCTTGATCGACGCCGCGCCGCAGGAGGCCTGTTCGGACCGGGAACGGCTGCTGCGCGAGCGGCTGCAGGCCTGGTTTCAACGCGCCAGCGGCAGGTTGCCGGGGTTCTTGCTGATCGGCCCGCCCGGGCTGGACAAGGGCCCGTTGCTTGGCCTGAGCGGCAACGCCAACGACGACCTGCGCTGCGCCACGGTGAGCGGTTTCGCCCTGTTCGATATCAACGGCAGCCTGCTGAGCCCGTCTCAACCTGAGCAGGCACGGCTGTGGCGTCTGTTGCTCGATGAGCTCAAACAGGCTGAGGTTGGCGGCACACTGCCGCGCGGAATCCTGCTGGTGCTGTCGGCGCTGCAGTTACACAAAGCGAGCGTCGCCGAACGCGATCAGTTGGCACTGATGCTCCGTGCGCGCCTTGAAGAGCTGGCCAGTCGCTTTGGTAACGCCCTGTCGGTGCAGGTGATCGTCAGCGGTTGTGAGCAACTGCCTGGGTACACGGAGTCGCTGGCGTGGCTGGCGGCAGACCGGCGTGAATTGAGCCTGGCGTTTGCGCCTGCCCTGCGTAACCGAGACCTGCTCGCGACCTTAGGCCCGCGCATGAGGGCGCTGATTGCCGACCTGCACAGCACCGCGCTCGAGCGTCTTCAGCGTGAGCCGGATGTTCAGGTGCGTTCCATGCTGTTCGGCTTCACGCCGATGTGGCGCGCTCTCTCCATGAGCCTGCAGGCGGTGCTGGAAACGGCCCTGGCCCAAGAACGCGGCATTGCCCAGGTCGCCCTGCAGTCGGTGCGTTTCAGTGCACAACCGGCCACGGTCGAATCGCCGGCCCCGGTCTTGTTGCGGGCGTTGCACACCTGTTGGCGCCCCGGCCGACTGCGCACGCCAATGCGCCAGGGGCTGGCATGGGGCAGGTCATGGGCACACATTCTGGTGCCGGCAATCAGCCTGATGCTCGGCCTGCTGTTGCTCAGCCTGCACCGCGATCAGACCCGTCGCCTGGAACACGCCGATCAACAGATAGCAGCGTTACAGCAGGCGCCCCATCATGCCAACACCCCGGTGCTGGGGGGCGACACCCTGCTGCGGCTTGATCGGCTCGCCCACATGGCGCACACCCTCGACCAGGGCTGGTTGCCCTGGTCGACCGGTCGTCAATTGCAGTTGCATGCGGCGCAAGCCTATGCGCATGCCCTTGAACAGCAGGTGCTGGCCGATCTGCTGCAGCGTCTCGAAGATCGTCTACGCCGTGCTCAAACCCTTAGCGAAGCAACACTGCGCCAGAGCCTGTCGTTGTACCTGATGCTTGGCGGTGAAGGGCGCTTTGATGCGCAAGCGCTGGGCGAGTGGTACACCAGCGCCTTTCGCGACAGTGCCGGAAGCCGCCTGAGTGATGCGCAGCATCAGCAGTTGGACGAGCACCTGCAGCGGTTGCTCAAACGTCTGGCACTGTCTACGCCACGGCCACTGGACCGCGGGCTCATCGAGCAGGCGCGCAACCAGCTGGCGGCTGAACCTGTGGCCCACCGGTTGTACCGGCAGCTACTGGAGCAGGTGGATGATCGCACCTTGAGCGAATTCAGTATCGCCTCTGTACTGGGCGCGGGTGGCCTGTTGCTGTTCACCAAGCGCAGCGGAGAATCCCAGGCCCGTGGGGTACCGGGGCTTTACACCGTGGAGGGGCACCGGCGTTTTAGCGCACGCGTCGAGCCAATGCTGGCGCTAGCGCTTGTACAAGAGCGACGCCTGATGGGGCAGGCTGAGGTGCTGAGCATCAAGCCCATCAAGGACGAGGTGCTAGCGCTCTACCATCAGGCCTATATCGAGCAGTGGGAGGCGTTTTTCGACGACCTGCAAGTCAGCGGCCTGGATCAGTCCGAACATGTACCGCGCCGGTTGTTGCAACTGGCGCAACGCGACTCGCCGTTGCTGGAACTGTTGCACGCGGCGGCGCGCCACACCCAGCTGTCGCCCGTACTACCATCCCACGGCTTGCTGGAGCGCGCCCTGCAGAAAGGCGAGCATTTGCAGCAGCGGGTTGGCCTGGCTCAACCGGTACCGGCGGTTAGCCCGTTGCCTCATCCGGTCACCCAGCATTTCAAGCCCCTGCACCAATGGCTGGCGGCCGAGGCACCGGCGAGCACGTCCGAGCAGTTGCTGCTCGCCTTGAAAGACACCGCCTTGTTCATCGACGCCAGCCAACAGGGCGTGCGGCAGAAAGTGCCCATGGACGCCAGCGATTCGTTGCAACGCCTGAGGGAGGAGGTGGAGCAACTGCCCGCGCTGCTTCAACCCATGATGCTGGATATCGTTCAGGTCGGTCAGCAGCACGTGCAGCAACACACCCGACACGTGCTTGAGCGTGCATGGGCCAGCGACGTCGCGCCCCTCTGTGAGCGTGCGCTGAGCGGGCGTTACCCGTTCGACGGCGATTCAGACACCCAGGTGTCGCTGGACGATTTCAACCGGTTGTTTGCGGCTGACGGCGTGCTGCAGCGCTTTGTAGAACAGCACCTGGTCGGCCAGCTTGATACCCGGTCACGGCCCTGGCGCTTGAACGAAGGTGCTTCGGTGGGCAGCGTCAGTGCGCCACTGCTGGCCATCCTGGAGAACGCCGCACAGCTGCGCGACAGCTTTTTCCCGGCGGGCCAACACCAGGCACAGCTGGCATTCGAACTCAGCCCGCTGATGATGAGCGAGCGCATCGCCAGTTTTACCCTGGACTACGACGGTGCGCGCTTGAACTACAGCCACGGGCCGCTGGGTTCGGCGCTGTTCGAATGGCCCGGCAAAGCCCTGGGCAGTGAAATCCGGGCCAGCGTGACACTGCTTGACGGCCGCACCCTCATCCGCCGAAGCACCGGGCCGTGGGCCTGGTTTCGCCTGATTGACCAGGCACGGCAAATCCCGACCGAAGATCCCGAGGCACGTCAGCTGGTGTTTGATTTCGAGGGCGAAGAAGTGCGCTTGCAGTTACGTGTGGGTCGTGCGGGTGCGCCGTTTGATAGTCAGGGGGTGAAGCGGTTTAGCTGTGAAGGTGTTAATTCTTTTAGTTGAAAGTAGCAATTGTTTCTATTGGGTCATATTGCATTGGTTCTTCTGAAGCACTGGTCTCTATAGGTGGACTGTCGTTTTGTTGTGCGTGCAAGGTGGCGTATTTTTACTAAGGAGGAGTTTTATGTCGGGATGGGATGTTGTGCGCTCTATTGTGTTGTCTTGCCGTTGGCAAAGAAATATGAGCAACAGGTACCTTATGGAAGCTCAAGATGGGGTGAAATACTTTGATCGTGATGACAGATCCAAGCATTGTGTAAACATAATTGCTGGCGTTGTTTATAATCACGGAAAAATGGTGTCTAGAAGAAAAAATGAGGAGTTGGCAACATCAAGTCGCTTGTGGTTTGATCAAGGTAGATTTGGCTATGTTCTTGCGTATGACGATAAAATGCAGAAAAATTTATATCTGTTCGTGCATCGTGACGGCATGGTGCACCATTCATCTGTGTGTAGCGGCAGGCCGGTAATTGATGCGGGAATGATGACGATTGTAAATGGGCGAATTGTATACATTGAGCATAAAAGCGGTCATTATAAGCCAAACTTTGAGCAGCTCCGACATACGTTAGCCTTTCTTCAAATCAAAGGTGTCGATCTTGGAAGTGTTTTTGTCAGTCGTAGGATTGAGGGCGCAATAAAAAATGCACCAATTTTTACAACTCACGTCATGATGGGGCTTTTAAAGTTGTATTCTGCGCGTGATGTTTTTAGTGCGCAAGATTTTGATTCGATCCCTGAGGTTCGTGGGATTGATATGGACAATATTGATGCTAAAACAAGAGTGGCATGGGAAGCGCCGCAGATAACAAAGCTGTAAAATCTGATCGTGAATTTGTCTTTTTTGCTGTTGCCGTGAAGAAACGGCGGAGATCTGGATATCGTTCCGGTTCAAATTAGGCTGATTTAGTATATTCGCAAGGTCAACGATTTTTAGTTTGCTGAGGAAGCTCCGAATGAGTCAGTCAGGGCTGACTTGTTCGGAGTGTCTGCAACCACCTCGACAAGGACATCACACTCCGTTGCGGCACAACCGTTTACGCCATGTACTACTGCCGTGTCCTCTTGTACGCGTGATTCCGGCCTCTGTTGATCACCACCGACAGCGCTAAAAGTCCGCCGTTACGCTCTGACTTACCCCAAAAATTTCACTCTAGACCGCAACCCTTGAGGCGGCGGCTTCGTCTCAGGCGTTTCCTACGTTTGTGTAGGGAGAGTGTTTCCTGTTAGCGTTCGCAACTGTAAACTATTCTCAATAGCGACAGTCAACAACGTCTACAGGGAGCGGGGAGCGTCATGAAATTGGGGTTTAGTGCAGGGAAATTCGGGGCCGGTGCGTTCTCGTCACAGTGGCTAGGGCTGGGGGCTGTGACGGCGTTGAGCTCGCTGTTGCCGATGGGCGTGGCGTACGCACAGAACGCAGCGGATAGCGGCTCCGGGACGTATGTGGAGTTGGCGCCTTCGGCAGTGGAGGCCAAGGCGGTGGAAGACACCGGTTACGTCGCCACTCAAGCGCAGGGCATCACCAAGAGCAACGTGCCGCTGATCGAAAACCCGCAGTCGGTTACGGTGGTCACGCGCAAGCAAATGAACGCACAGGATGCGCAAACCCTCAGCGAAGCCCTGCGTTACACCGCAGGGGTAAACGCCGAGCCGTTCGGTGCCGATAACCGCAATGACTACATCTACATTCGTGGTTTCGATCAGTCCAACGATGGCCTGTTTCTCGATGGCCTGAACCTGCTGAACCGCAACTACGGCATGTGGCGTGTCGACCCTTACAGCCTTGAAAGTGTTGAAGTGGTGCGTGGCCCCAGCTCGGTGCTGTTCGGCCAAAGCTCGCCGGGCGGTCTGGTCAACCAGGTCAGCAAGCGTCCGACCGCGGCGCCCATCCGTGAGATCCGGGCCGAGTACGGCAGTTACGACAAGAAAGTCGGTGCGTTCGATATTGGCGGCAAGCTGGATGACGATGGCCGTTTCCTCGGGCGTCTGACTGCGCAGATAAAGGACGGCTCCACGCAGATCGATCATGTCGACGAAGAGAGCTGGTTCATCGCCCCGGCACTGACCTGGAACATCGATGACAACACCTCGCTGACAGTCCTTGCGCAGGTTCAGCACGAGCGCCTGGGCTCGGTGTTCCAGTACCTGCCGTACGAGGGCACGGTCAAAACCAACCCATTGGGCCGCTATGACACCGACCTGTTCGCTGGCGAGCCGGACTTCGACCACTTCGATCGCGATCAGGAAAGCATCGGCTACACCTTCGATCATGTGTTCAACGATGTCTGGAGCTTAAAGCAGAATTTCCGCTACCGCCATTTGACCCTGGACTACAAGTCCATTTATGGCCTGGGTTATTACAACCCGGCACCAACGGCAGACCTGGCACCAGGCGACTTTGGCCAGGGTTACCGTGGTGCGTTGACCTCCAAGACCACCGTCACTGGTTGGGCATTGGATAACCAGGCCCATGCAAACTTCAACACCGGCCCTGTCGAGCACAACGTCACCCTGGGCGGTGACATGCAGTACACCACCTACGACATCTTCAACCAGGGCAGCCCGGGCGGTGACCCGAACCCCTTCGATCTCTATAACCCAACCTACGGCAACTGGACGCCGAGCGACCTGGCGACGTCCAACGACGTGGTCAGCAAGGTGCGTCAGCTGGGTATCTACACCCAGGATCAGTTCAAGATCGACAAGTTTGCCTTTACCTTGGGTGGCCGGGTTGACTGGGCACGTGTGAACCAGGACAGCGACGGTGGTACCGGTGCCTACGCTACTGCGCGCAACGCAGCGGGTACCAACCAGCGTAACGACCGCAAGGCGACCTACCGCGCAGGTGTGGTGTATCTGGCTGACAATGGCCTGGCGCCGTACTACAGCTATTCTCAATCATTCGCCCCCAACGTGGGCCTGACCACCGACCTCATGAAGCCGACCACCGGCGAGCAACATGAGCTGGGTATCAAGTACCAGCCCAAGGGCTCCAACAGCTCGGTGACGCTGTCGTTGTTCGACCTGCGCAAGAAGGACGTCCCGACCCCCGATCCAACCGACCCGAGTGGCCAGCGGCAGGTCCAGATTGGCGAGGTCCAGTCTCGCGGCGTCGAGCTGGAAGCGGTGGCCAGCATCACCGAATCGTTCAACGTGATTACCAGCCTGACCTACAACAAGGTCGAAATCACCAAGGACACCAACTATGAAGGCAACCGGCCGTACAACGTGCCGGAGAAAATGGCCTCGATCTGGGCGGATTACACCTTCAGGAACGGTGATATCAAAGGCCTGGGCTTTGGCGCTGGCGTGCGCTATGTCGGCTCCAGCTACGGTGACGATGCCAACAAACTGGATATTCCGGCCTATGCCCTGGTGGATGCCATGGTGCATTACGACCTGGAAAACTGGCGTGTGCAGTTGAACGCCAAGAACCTGCTCGACAACAACTATGCCACCTGCCAAGGCACGGAGTTCCGTTGCAACTACGGTTACCCGCGCATGCTTTCCACCTCTGTGTCCTACAACTGGTAAGCGTCTGTAGCCATCTTCGCCCCCTCCAGGATCGAGGGGGTGAACCCATCCGCCAAGCAAGGTGTTGTCATGATTTTCTCTCCTTTATCCCTCCTGCAGGTCGATGGCCGCCGACTGTCCATCGAGCAGCAGGGTGATCAATTGAATATCGACCTCGAAGGTCGCTTTGTGGGGTCGCTCGTCGTGGCTACGGGGGGCCAACGTGCCCGGTTGATGCTGCAGCCGTGCGAGGTCGAGCAGGTCAAGGACCTGACGCTGGCCGCCTTGCATGCGGCGTTCCTGGTGCACCCGGTACGTGAGCTTGCACTGTCGGTTACTGGGCAGGCTCAGGTCAGCCTTTTGTTGCGCGAAGGCCTGGCGGTTCATGCGCCCGACAGCGAAGCATTGATTTGCCCGCAGCACCTGTTCCGCCAGCATCCTCAACCCTGGCTGGCCTATCCACCGTCCAGCCAGTATCCGTTGCAGTACCGTTTGAGCAATGGCAAGCGCCATCCGCAACGTGCACCGCGTCAGCCTGGCACGGTGTATCGACGTTACGTGGCGGAAATCGCTGAGACGATTTCGTTGCGTACGCTCGATCCACAGCAGGATCTGGAGGTGTTCAGCCGTTGGCAGAATGACCCGCGCGTAGCGGCGTTCTGGGAAATGACCGGCAGCCAGCAGGCGCATCGCGACTACCTGGACGCTTTGCTGGCAGACCCCAAGGTGCACCCCCTGATCGCCTGCTTCAATGATGAGCCTTTTGCGTACTTTGAGGCCTATTGGGCCCGCGAAGACCGCATCGCGCCGTACTACGACGTGCAAGATTACGACCGTGGCGTGCATATGCTGGTCGGGGAGCAGCGCTACCGGGGCGCTCACCGGGTGAGTGCCTGGCTGTCGTCGTTGGCGCACTTCCTGTTTCTTGATGACGCCCGCACCCAGCGCGTGGTGGCCGAGCCGCGTGCCGACAACGCGAAGATGATCAACTATCTGCAGCGGGCCGGTTTCTATCGCGAGAAGGAATTCGACTTCCCGCACAAGCGCGCAGCCATGATGATCTTGCCGCGTGAAGTGTTCTTCGCCGATGCCCCGAACCACGGCGAACAGGCGCTGGTTGCTTGTTCTTAAATTAAAATCATTCTCATTCGTCACTTCCTCGACAAGCCCAAACAGGTTGTAGGCATGTGCCTACGAATCATTTCGATGATTCCGTTCGACAGGAAGGAACACTATGAGTTTTGACAGTGAAAACGCAGTCTTCGTCGTGGTCGTCAATGGTGAGCAGCAATACTCCATATGGCCCGAATACAAGGCGATTCCCGAAGGTTGGCAGGAGGCCGGCAAGCGCGGCCTGCGGCAGGAGTGCCTGGCTCACATCGCCAGCGTCTGGACCGACATGCGGCCCTTGAGCCTGCAACAGCAATTGGCCCACTGACAGGCCGGCGACTGCCGGGAATTGAAGGGCGGATGCGTTTGCTCCGCCCCATGTATCAATGCCTCCTTGTCTGACCGAAGTCGGTAGCGCGGGGGCACCAAGAGGGAGCGCGTGATGGAACTGCTGCAAATGGCCAAGCGTCTGGATGTCGCCGGAATCGGCGTCGGCCCGTTCAACCTGAGTCTGGCCGCGCTTATGGTCCCCCAGGCACAGCTCAACAGTTGCTTCTTCGAGCGCAGGCCGCGTTTCGACTGGCACGCCGGGATGATGTTGCCCGGCACCTACATGCAGACGTCCTACCTCAAGGACATGGTCACGCCGGTCGACCCGGCCAGCCGCTATGGTTTCCTGAACTACCTGGTCGACAAAGGTCGCTTCTATCGATTCATCAATGCGGAATACACGAATGTGCGCCGCGTCGAATACGCGGACTACATGCGCTGGGTGTCTGAGCAATTGCCCAATGTCGCGTTTTCCAGCGACGTTCAGGAGGTAACGTTCGATGGCCATGATTTTGTCATCGGCTTCGCCAATCGTCCGTCCTTGAAAGCCCGGCATATCGTGGTCGCGACCGGTTTGCTGCCGTACATTCCCGAGTGGGGGCGCGTGCTGGGCGGTGAACATTGTCAGCACAGCCATGGCTACATGCATGCGCAGCATTCGCTGGCCGGTAAGCGGGTGACCGTGGTGGGCGGCGGGCAGAGTGGCGCGGAGATCTTCCTTGATGTGCTCTCCGGGCGTCGAGGCGTTGTGTCCGAGCTGAACTGGATCACGCGCCGGGCCAACCTTGAGCCGCTGGATGAGACCCCGTTCACCAACGAATACTTTTCTCCGGACTACGTGCGTGAATTCTATGCGCTGCCGGAAGCCGACAAGCGCCGCTTGGTGGTTCAACAGAAACTGGCGGGCGACGGTGTATCGCCGGTGACCTTGCGCGAATTGTCCCAGGCGCTGTACGAGAACGAGTTCTTGAACACGCAAGCGGTGCCTGCACGCATTTTGCCGCAGCGTGAAGTGGTGGCCATGCAGCGCCACGGCGGCCATTTCCAGCTCACGAACCACAACGGTTTCAACGGTGCGCGCGAACGCCTCGATGCCGATGAGGTGATTCTCGCCACGGGCTATCAGCAGACCCTGCCCAAGTGCATCGCCGCCTTGATTCCGCGGCTGGTCCATGATCAGGAAGGTGGCCTGGTGCTCAATCAGGACTACTCCGCGCAGTGGGATGGCCCCGCGAGTAACCGGATTTACGTCCAGAACGCGGGCCGATACACCCATGGCATTGCAGACCCGCAACTCAGTCTGGCCGCGTGGCGATCGGCAGTGATCATCAACAGCATCGCGGAAAAGCCGCTGTATGCGACAACGCCCGTGCCACCACCGCTGACCTGGAGCCATGCGCGTGAAGAGGGCGGTCGACAGGCGCGGGCATGACCGCTGCTGGCAGTGGCCGTTGCAAAGGCTGTTTTTCGCAACCTGTTTAAACCAAGGGAGGACGAATGGGGGTGTTTGGCTTGATCTACCGGCAGTATCGCTGGCCGTTGCTAGGGGTGTTGCTGTTGAGTGCGGCCAGCGCGGTGCTGAATGTTGGCGTCATCGCCTTCATCAAGAACCGGCTGATGGACGCTGAGGGGGCTGTCGAAGGTGCGATGCTTGCGTTCGCGGGTTTGCTGGCATTGCTGTTCGCGTTGAGTTTCGGCGTGCAGGCCTTCATCGCAAGCCTTGGGCATCGATTTGTTCATGGTCTGCGCCGCAGGTTGGTCAAGCAAGTGCTGGATTCGGATGTGGATCGTCTCGAAAGCCTGGGCAGTGCGCGTCTGTTGGCCAGCCTGAGCGGCGATGTGCAGAAGATCACCATCGGGTTCATCAACCTGCCGGAGATCGTCTATGGCTCGATCCTCACCTTGGCCGCTTTTGGCTACCTGGCCTGGTTGTCGTTGCCCTTGTTTGGCGCGACCCTGGCCTGGCTGGCGTTGATGGTGGTCGTCAGCCAGCAGCTGATGCGCCGTACCCAGGCGCACATGCGCCAGTTGCGCGAGGCGGATGATGCACTGCACGCGCATTACCGCGCAGTTATCGAGGGGCGACAGGAGCTGGCACTGAACCGCACCCGGGCGCAGCACCTGTACGAGCAGGAGTACCTGGCCAGTGCCGGTGACTACTTTCATCACGTGGTGCGTGCCGATACCTTCCATTGGTCCAACAGCAACTGGGTCAACTGCATGATCCTGGCCAGCCTCGCGCTGGTGTTTGCCTTGGTCGGTGGCTACGGTTGGGCCGATTACACCGTGGCGTCGACCTTTGCCGTGGTGATCCTGTTCGTACGCGCACCGCTGGTGTCGAGCATGGGCGCGATTCCCAATCTGCTGGGGGCCAACGTGGCGCTGGAGAAGCTGAATGCCTTGCAACTTCAGCCCTACCGGGAAGACTTCGACCTGCCCGCTGCCACGGCGTTCGAGGGTTGGCAGCGCTTGCAGCTGGATGCCGTGACGTACCGCTACCGCTCCGAGGACGGTTCGGGTTTTGTTGTCGGCCCCCTGGACCTGACCCTGCAACGTGGCGAACGGGTGTTCCTGGTCGGTGGCAATGGTAGCGGCAAGTCCACCTTGGCACGCTTGATCACAGGGCTTTACCGGCCCGATACCGGTTGCCTGCGGGTCGATGGTCGAGCCGTGGGCGAGCATGATCTTGCCGCCTACCAGCAGTTGTTCAGTACCGTGTTCAGCGATTTTCATCTGTTTCGCCAGCTCCTTGGTGTGGCGGGTGAGGATGCCCCGCGTGATGTTGTTCAGGCCTGGCTGGCACTGCTGCGCATGTCGCACAAAGTTCGCATCGAGCAGGCGCGCTTGCTTGATCTGGAACTGTCACAAGGCCAGCGCAAACGCTTGGGCCTGCTGCTTGCGGTGCTCGAGGGGCGGGGTGTGTTGCTGCTTGACGAATGGGCCGCCGATCAGGACCCGGCGTATCGCCGTGCCTTCTATCAGCAGTTGCTGCCGCAGTTGAGCGAGCAGGGCGTAACCGTCATTGCGATTACCCATGACGATCATTACTTTCACCTCGCCGACCGGCTTCTGAAAATGGAGGGCGGGCAGCTCTACGCGTTACCGGTGCCTGCCCCAGGTGAAGCACAACGTGGGAGGGCATTGCCATGAGATTGATGCGAATGCTCTTTGGGCGCCACCCCGGGCTCGCGCTGTTCATTACGCTGCTGAGCATCGTGAATGCCGGCATCGGTGTTGGCGTGATCGCGTTCATCAACCAGCGTCTGGCTCAACCCGGTACGGCACTGGGGCCTGCATTGGCACAGTTCACGGTGCTCTTGCTTGCCGTCATGGTTTCGGGGGTGATTGCGCAGATCGGCATGACCACGCTGGGGCATCGCGGCGTGCTGGCGCTGCGTAATACCGTGCTCAAGCGAATGCTCGACACGCCCCTGGCGCGCCTCGGCGCTTTGGGGGCGCCGCGACTCCAGGCCAGCCTCAGTGTCGATGTACAAGCCTTGTCGGTAGCCTTCGTACGCCTGCCGGCGGTGGTTCACGGCGCACTACTGACCGTCGCCGCCGGTGCTTACCTGGCCTGGTTGTCCTGGCCCTTGTTTCTGGCGACGCTGGCCTTGATCGGGGCCGCACTGTTGGTGGCCTGGCGCTTGCTCGGGATCACCAACCGGGAAGTGGCCAGTGCCCGCGAGGCCGCCGATCAGTTGTACGGCAGTTACCTTGCCGTACTGCAAGGGCGTAAGGAATTGCGCCTCAATCGGCACCGCGCGCGACGGGTCTATGAGGAGGAGTTTGAGCGCAGTGCCCAGGCGGACCGTTATCACCAGAGCCGCGCCGACCTGTTCTACAGTGCCTACAGCAACTGGATCAGCGTCATGCTGCTGGTGGCCATCGGCGTGAGCTTCTTTCTCGCCAGCCACTTTGGTTGGGCTGACCGTGCCGTCGCCACCACGTTCGCGATCAGCCTGTTGTACCTCAGTACACCGCTGGGGCTGCTGGTCGGGGCGATGCCTGGGCTGATTGCCGGCAATGTCGCGCTGGCCAAACTCGACAGCCTGGCGCTGGCACCCTACCAGGCGGGGTTTGCCTTGCCTGAGGCGCTGCCAGCGGACTGGCAGCAGCTTGTGCTGGAAGACGTGTGCTACCGGTACGCCGAGCGTGACGATGAAGGCGGGTTTGCGCTAGGGCCGTTGAACCTGACCCTGAAGCGCGGCGAAGTGGTGTTCCTGATCGGCGGCAACGGCAGCGGAAAGTCGAGCATGGCACGCCTGCTTTGTGGCTTGAGCATCCCCGACAGCGGCCGGATTCTGCTTGATGGTCAGCCTTTGGCGGTGGAGCAACTTCCTGCCTACCGGCAATTGTTCGCGGCGGTGTTCTCCGACTTCCACCTGTTTGCCCAGTTGCTTGATGGCAAGGGCGCTACGGCCGATTCGACGCTGGTGGCGCAATGGCTGGAGCGCCTGGCCCTCAGCGACAAGGTGACGCCCAGCAACGGGCGATTGCCGAGCACGGCCTATTCCCAGGGCCAGCGTAAACGTTTGGCACTGATGCTGGCCGCGCTGGAAGAGCGTCCTGTATTACTGCTGGATGAATGGGCCGCAGACCAGGACCCCGCATACCGTCAGCTGTTCTACCTCGGCGTGCTGGAGTACTTGCGCAGTACCGGTAAAACGGTGTTTGCCATTACCCATGACGAGCGCTATTTCCACCTCGCCGATCGCTTGCTGAAGATGGACGGCGGCCAACTTGTCGAGCTCCAGGGACCTTCCCGGGCGCGCGCCTCTCTTGATGCCGTGGCAGCCCTCAGCGCAAGCGACTGAGGGCGCCCGGTGATTGCCTATCGATCAGTTGAAACGGAAGCCCGATGATCTATCTGAAACGCTTGGCCATCCTCCTGCTGGCGGCGTTACTGCTGCTGGCAGGTGCCATGGCGGTCTACGCCTGGCGCTCGTTGCCGCAAACCGAGGGCAGGGTGTCGGTGAGCGGCTTGTCTGCCGCTGTCGATGTGCTGCGTGATGCCGATGGCATCGCACACCTGTTCGCGAAAACCCCGGCTGATGCCTATTACGCCCTTGGCTACGTGCATGCCCAGGACCGGATGTGGCAAATGGAGATGAACCGGCGCATGGCCACCGGCACCTTGGCCGAGGTGTTCGGCGCCCAGGCGGTGCCCAGTGACCGGGTGTTTCGCACCCTGGGGTTGCAGGCCATCGCCGAACGCAACCTGGCCGCGCTGGATGCCAATACCCGGGCCACGCTGGACGCCTACAGCCAAGGCGTCAACGCCTACCTGGCCGGGCACCCGGTATTGGCGCCAGAGTTCGTGATTGCCGGCTTTCGCCCAGGGCCCTGGCAGCCAAGCGACTCGCTGGCGTTTTTCCGGCTCATGGCCTGGCGCATGGCCGGCAATCTCTGGGATGAGTTGGCCACGGCAGAACTGAGCCAACAGTTCAGTCCGGCGCAAGTGGCCGAGCTGATGCCCGCTTATCCCGGCGATCAACGCCCCGTGCTGCCTGACCTCAAGCAACGCTATGCCGGCACTGGCAGCCCATGGGCCGGGCTGTTGGCTGCCTTGCCCGAGCGGCAGCCGGTGGGCATCGGCTCCAACAGCTGGGCGCTGGCCGGTAGCCGTACCGACAGTGGCAAGCCACTGTTGGCCAACGATCCGCACCTGATGCTCAGTGCGCCCACTTTATGGTACCTGGCGCAACTTCATGCGCCGGGGCTGGATGTCATCGGTGCGACATTGCCGGGCATGCCTGGGGTCATTCTGGGCCGTAATCAGCACGTCGCCTGGTCATTCACCAACACCCATTCGGATGTCGTCGATCTGTTTCTGGAAAAGCAGTTGCCTGGCGACAGCAGCCATTACCTGACGCCTGAGGGCCGTGCTGCGTTTGCCGTGCGTGAGGAGCGTATTCGGGTCAAGGATGGCGACGATGTTCTGCTGCGTGTACGCAGCACACGCCATGGCCCGGTGATTTCCGATGTGCTGGAGCGCGCCGGGCACCTGGCGGGCGAGGGCGGGGTGATGGCACTGGAGTGGGTCGGGCTGCGTGATGACGACCTTTCCCTGCAATTCCCGTTGAAGGCTGCGCTGGCAGTCGATGGTTCCGGGTTGCTGGCCGCAACGCGGGACTTTCACTCGCCACAACAGAACATCGTTTATGCCGATACGGGCGGGAGCATCGGTTTTATTGCTGCCGGCCGGGTGCCGCAGCGTCAAGCCGATAACGACCTGATGGGCCGCGCGCCGTCACCCGGTTGGGAGGCCCGCTATGACTGGCAAGGGTTCATACCTTTTGACGACTTGCCGCAACAGCGCGACCCGGCCAATGGCGAACTGGTCACCGCAAACCAGAAAATCACGCCACCGGGCTACAACCGCTGGATTACCTCCAACTGGGTACTGCCGTATCGCGCTGAGCGTATTCATGAACTGCTGGCTGAAGGCGTCAAGCATTCGCGCGACGGCATGCAGCGCATGCAAATGGACGCCAGCAATCCGGTAGCCCGCCAGTTGCTGCCGTTGATGTTGCAGGTGCCGGTGCACGATGCCCGCACCCGCGAAGCCGTGCAACGCCTGGCCAACTGGGATGGCGCGATGCTGCGTGAGCGCGCCGAGCCGCTGATCTATGCCGAGTGGTTGCGCCTGTTCACCGAGCGCCTGTATGGCGAACGCCTGGGGGACCTGTTTGAGCAGATTGGCGCACACAACCCTGCCTTTATCGCTTCGGTGCTGTCGGATCGCGCGGGGGCGAGTCGCTGGTGTGGCGAAGCCCTGGGTGAGGCAGACGGCGTCACGGCCTGCCGACGTTTGCTGGGAGATACCCTGGCTCAAACGCTGGATAATTTGAGCCAGCAGTACGGCGATGCCATGAGCGGATGGCAGTGGGGCGATGCGCATAAGGCCGTTTCCCGCCATGCCGTGTTCGGCGATGTGCCAGTGTTGTCGCGGCTGTTCAACCTGAGTATTGCCAACGATGGTGGTCGGGATACGGTGAACTATGCCGGTTACTACTACGACCCGGTCAGTAGGCAGTACCTCGACGATGTCGGGCCAGGCCTGCGTGCGGTGTATGACCTCAATGATCCGCAAGCGTCCGGTTTCATCCTCAATAGCGGTCAGTCTGGCAATCCCTTTTCAGCGCACTACAGCGACATGCTGGAGGGCTGGGCCAACGGTCGCCTGGTGCCGATGATCAGCGAGCGTAAACGGCTTGAGCAGCAGGCACATCACACCCTGGAACTGGCTCCGAGGCCTTGATCAGGGTCTGAAGCACTTGTTGTAAACTATTCTCATTGTCATTCGTCTTCTCTGCATAACGTTCCATACACGCATCAGGTTCTGTGGTGCGTTGTAGACGATTGGTGGAGAAGACCTCGTGGTAAAAATCTTCTGTTTCCCCTACGCCGGGGCCAGCGCTCAGTGCTATGCGCGCTGGCGCCGCGGCTTGCCGGCCTGGCTCGATGTTCGACCGGTCGAGCTGCCGGGCCGTGGTGCTCGCTTCGGCGAGCCGTTGCACGAGCAACTGGCGCCTTTGGTCGCGCAACTGGTCACCGAGTTGCGTGCCGATCTTCATGCGCCCTACGCCTTTTTCGGTCACAGCCTGGGCGCATTGATTGCCTTCGAGGTGGCGCATGCCTTGCGCCACGGCGGGTTGCCGCAACCTGAGCAACTGTTCCTCTCTGGTGCCAGCGCGCCCGGTCATCGGGACGATGAGCGTTACACGCGGCTGGATGCCGACGCTGACCTGATCGACGAGTTGCAGCGGCTTGGCGGCACGGCTGCAGCGGTCATTCACAGCCCTGATCTGATGGCGATGGTGTTGCCGGTGCTGCGCGCCGATTTTCGCCTGTGTGCCAACTATGCCCCGGTACCCAGGCCACCCCTGACGTGTGCCGTGCACGTACTGGGCGGTGATGGCGACGCGATAGGCGCGGCCGCCCTGCAAGCCTGGCGCGGAGAAACCCTCGGCACCTTCAGTTGCACCTCATTCGTCGGTGATCACTTCTTTTTGCACGCGCGCGAAGCCCAGGTGCTCGACCACCTGCGCGCACACCTTGCGCGATTGCGCCGCAGCGAACGGGTGTGCGGATGAATCAGCAGGCCGCCGAAGCGGCGTTCAGGAGGATTACACAGATGCACGAACGCATGAGTTGCACCGATTGGGGCGTCGACGTCCAGGCATTGATTCCCGGCCAGAGCCTGCCGCTATTGATTACCCCACAGCAGGAGCGGGCGCCCCTGATGGCCAACTTCGCCGCCCTCAGCGACCTGGCCGGTGCGCGCCTGGAGCAGGCCGGGGGGCTACTGTTCCGCGGTTTCGACGTCAACGGCATCGATGAATTCCAGGGCTTCGCGGCGGCGTTCGGCCATCCGCTGCTCAGCTACGAATTCGGCTCGACACCCCGCAGCAAGGTGTCGAGCGGCGTCTACACCTCGACCGAATACCCCAAGCACCAGCACATTCCTTTGCACAACGAGCAGGCCTACACCCGCGAATGGCCGATGCGCATCTGGTTCTACTGTGCCCAGGCCGCAACGGTTGGCGGCGCCACGCCGATTGCCGACAGCCGCGAAGTGTACCGGCGTATCGATGCGCGCCTGCGCGAACACCTTGTCCGCCGTGGCCTGCGCTATGTGCGCAACTTTGGCAACGGCCTGGATGTGGCCTGGGAAGATGTCTTCGGCAGTACCGACAAGGCCTATGTCGAAGCCTATTGCCGCAACCACGGCGTGACCTGTGAGTGGAAGGAGGACGGTGAGCTGCGTACCAGCCAGGTATGCCAGGTAACGGCGGTGCACCCACGCACCGGCGACAACGTCTGGTTCAACCAGGCGCACCTGTTCCACGTCTCCAACTTGCCGGCTGAGGTGCGTGCGTCGCTGCTGGAAGTGGTCGAACCGCACGACCTGCCACGCAACGTGTACTACGCCGACGGCTCGCCGATCGAGGACAGCCTGCTCGATGAAGTGCGCGGCGTACTCGCCGAACAGGAGATCAGCTTCCCCTGGCAAAACGGCGACATCCTCATGCTCGACAACATGCTCACCGCCCACGCCCGTCACCCGTTCGAAGGGCCGCGCAAGGTGGTGGTAGCAATGGCTCAAGGCCACCGCGCTGATTGAAACGGGTCGATGGCCTCTTGATGACTTCGCATTGTGCAGCCGCCCAGCCGGGCGCTGCTTTTCTACTCTTTCTTAGCGAGTGATGTAATGAGCGTGCAAATTCCCGCGGACAGCACTTTCGTCGAACGCCTGCAATACCTCGCCGCGCGGCAACCTACCCGTACCGCGCTGCGCTGGCTGGTCGATGGCGACGAAACCAGCCAGACCTGCAGTTTCGCCCAGCTGGATGTACGCGCCCGTACCGTCGGCGCAGCCCTGCAGGGCAGTGCAGGGGCCGGTGAGCGGGCGGTCTTGCTGTTCCCCAGCGGCCTCGACTATGTCGGGGCGTTCTTTGGCTGCCTGTACGCCGGTTGTGTCGCTGTGCCGGCTTACCCACCCGAATCGCTCAAGCCACAGCACCTTGAGCGCTTGCTGGCGATCATCGGCGACGCCGAGCCACGCTTCATCCTCACCGACAGTGCCTTGCTGCCGGGCCTGCAAGCGTTGCAGCGCGATCTGCGGGCACTGGCCGGCATTGAACTGATGGCGGTCGATGTACTCGACCCGGCCCTGGCTTCGCTTTGGCAGCAGCCGTGCATTGATCCTGACGGCCTGGCCTTTTTGCAGTACACCTCCGGCTCTACCTCGACGCCCAAAGGCGTGATGGTCGGTCACGACAACCTGATTGCCAACGCGCGGGCGATTCGCAGCGGTTTCGGCATTCATGACCGCGATGTGATCGTCAGTTGGTTGCCGCTGTATCACGACATGGGCCTGATCGGCAGCCTGCTGCAAGGAATCTACAGCGGCATCGAAGTGGTGTTGATGTCGCCCCGGCACTTCCTTGAGCGCCCGTTGCGCTGGCTGCAAGCGGTGTCGCGCTTTGGCGGCAGCGTCAGCGGCGGGCCGGATTTCGCCTTTCGCCTGTGCGTCGAGCGGGTGCGCGACAGTGCCCTGGCCGGCCTTGACCTCAGCGGCTGGCGCCTGGCGTTCTCGGGCTCCGAGCCCGTGCGTCATGACACCCTGCAAGCGTTCTGCGAGAAATTCGAACCCTATGGGTTCGACCCACAAGCGCTGTTCCCGTGTTACGGTCTGGCCGAAGCGACGCTGTTCGTCAGTGCCGGTCAGCGAGGCCAGGGCTTGCGCGCCGAGCACTTCGTGCGCGATCAACTGGCGCAGGGGCAGGCCGTTGCCGCAGAGCAGGGCGATTGCCTGGTGGGGTGTGGCGGGCCGGTGGCCGAGCACGAGGTGCGCATCGCCGCGCCGGGCTCACTGCTCGCGCTGGCCGACGGGCAGGTTGGCGAAGTCTGCTTTGCCGGGCCGAGTGTTACCCACGGCTACTGGCGCAATCCCGAGGCCACGTCAGCAGCCTTCGTGAGCGACGGCCAGCAGACATTCCTGCGCACCGGCGACCTGGGCTTTGTGCACGATGGCACGCTGTTTATCAGCGGTCGAAGCAAAGACCTGATCATCATTCGCGGGCATAACCTGTACCCACAGGACATCGAAAAAAACCTCGAGGATCAAATCGACCTGCTGCGCAAAGGCCGTGTTGCGGCATTTGCGGTGCAGGTCGATGGCCGCGAGGGTATCGGCATTGCCGTGGAAGTCAGCCGTGCGGTTCAGAAGCAGGTCACGCCGTCCGCCTTGTTCAGCGCGATTCGCGAGTGCGTGGCGCTGGCCCATCAAGAACCGGCCAGTGTGATTCTGTTGTTGCAGCCGGGGACATTGCCGAAGACCACCAGTGGCAAAGTGCAGCGCTCGACCTGCCGCCACTTGTGGTTGGCCGGCAGCGATGACGTCTATGCGTCTTACCCGACCGATCAGGTGCGCGAGCCGGGCAACGCGCCAGCCGCCGCCTTGAGCCCACGGGAAGCGCATGTCGCCGCGCTGTGGCAGGACGTGCTGAAGGTCGAGCAGGTGTTACCCGAAGACAGCTTCTTTGCCCTGGGCGGCACCTCCATTCTTGCCATGCAGGGCCTGGCCCGCCTGCAGGATGAACTCGGCATCCAGTTGGCGCCGCGCCTGCTGTTTGAAGCGCCCACCCTGCGTGCGTTCGCTGCGGTGCTGGACACCATGCTGGCCAGCGGTCGACCGGCCTTGGAGGTGATCAGCCGGTTGCCGCGCAGCGGCGCGCTGCCGTTGTCCCTCGGTCAACGCCGATTGTGGTTCCTTGCTCAGCTGGAACCGCACAGTAGCGCGTATCACATCGCCGCGACCTTGCACCTGCGTGGCGTATTGAACCGCCTCGCGCTACAGCAGGCCTTTGGCCAATTGTTCGCCCGTCATGAAAGCCTGCGCAGTGAGTTCCCGCAGCGCGATGGCCAACCCTGGTTGCGCCTGCTGCCTGTCGATGCCTTGCAGGTGACCTTCAACCATTGGCCTGCCGACAGCCTGGAGCAACTGCGCACACGTGCCGATCAGGCAATGCGTGAGCCGTTCGATCTGCAGTGCGGGCCATTGATCCGTGTGCAGGTGCTTCAGCGCGCCGACGATGAGGCGTTGCTGCTGGTCAACCTGCACCACATCATCGCTGACGGTAGCTCGATGCACGTGCTGATCGACGAGTTCGCCCGGCTCTACACGCATTTTTGCGAGCAGCCCTGCGACCGCACGGCGTTGACCTTGCCAGCGCTGCCGGTGGGCTACGTCGACTTTGCCGATTGGCAGCGCTTGCGCCTTGAGCGTGACGACGAACAGCAGCGGCAATTGAACTACTGGACGTCGCGCCTGGGCGGCGAACAGCCGGTCCTGGAATTACCTGTCGATAGCGTTACCGGCGAGCAATCATCCCAGTTGGCATCCCGTTACAGCGTGGTCGTGCCGGCCACGCGGGTTGCACTGTTAAGGCGCCTGGCGCTGGGCGAAGGCAGCACCCTGTTCATGCTACTGCTGGCCGCGTTCCAGGCCTTGCTGCAACGCTTGAGTGGGCAGCGTGACATTCGTCTCGGCGTGCCAGTGGCCAATCGTCCGCGTCGGGAGCTGCAAGGCGTGGTCGGCTTCTTCGTCAACACACTGGTACTGCGTGCCGATGTCGATCCACAGCAAAGCTTTGTTGCGCTGTTGCGCCAGTCGCGCAGCGAGGTGCTGGATGCCCAGGCCCATCAGGATCTGCCGTTCGAGCAACTGGTGGACGCCTTGGCGCCTGAGCGCAGCCTGGGCCACAACCCGTTGTTCCAGGTGGCATTCAACCACCAGCAACAGGATCACAGTGCCTTGCACGCCTTGCCGGGCCTGCAATTGCTGGGCCTGCAACGGTTGCTCGGGGATGCCCCGTTTGACCTCAGCCTGGACAGTGAAGAACAGGCCGACGGCAGCCTTGTGTTGACCTTCAGCTACGCGCACAAGCGCTTCGATGAGCGCAGCGTTGTGCGTATCGCCGAGCGATTGCTGGCCCTGCTGGCGCAGTTGCCTGAGCGGGCGTCTCGACCGCTGGCCGAGCTGGCCCTGTTGAATGCCGACGAGCATCGCCAACTGCACACCTGGAGCCAGCCAGCGGGCGTTACGCCACACCTGCCGCTGGTGCATGAAGCCATCAGCCAGCAAGCCGCCTTGCGTCCCGACGCCGTGGCGCTGGTGTGTGGCGAGCGCTCGCTGACCTTCGCTGAGCTGGAGCAGCGTGCCAACCAGCTGGCCCATCGTTTGATCGCCCTGGGCGTGGGCCGGGAAACCCTGGTTGGCGTCGCGCTGGACCGCTCGCTGGAACTGATTCTCGCCCCGTTGGCGATCCTCAAGGCCGGGGGTGCCTACGTGCCGCTGGACCCAGAGTACCCGGCCGAGCGCCTGGCCTACATGGCCAAGGACGCGGGCCTGAAGTGGGTGCTGAGCGATGCCGCGCTGGCACTGGCGTGGCCGGAAGGCGTCGAAGTCGTGGCCCTGGACCAGTTGGACCTGAGCTGCGCGCCAACACAGGCGCCCGTGTTGACGGTCGCCCCGCAGCAACTCGCCTACATGATCTACACCTCTGGCTCTACCGGCCAACCCAAGGGCGTGACCGTCGAGCACGGTGCCCTGAGCATGCACTGTCGTGCTGCTGGGGAACTGTACGGCATGAGCACTGACGACATTGCCCTGCATTTCGCCTCGATCAGTTTCGATGGCGCTGTGGAGCAGTGGCTGTCGCCGATGATGTTCGGTGCCCGGCTGGTGCTGCGTGGCCCGGGGCTGATCTCGGCAGAGCAGAGCTACCAGACGCTGGTGGACCAAGACGTTACCGTGGCCTATTTCCCCACCAGCTATGCCCATCAACTGGCCGAGTGGGCTTTGGCGCATCCGCAGCCTTTAACGTTGCGCTCATGCACCATTGGCGGCGAAGCGGTGTCGCGGGAGACCTTCGAGCTGCTGCGCCGTGGCCTGAAAGCGCCGCGCATCATCAACGGTTACGGGCCGACGGAAACCATCGTCACCCCGACCCTGTGGCGGGCAGACGGCGATGTACCGTGCGAAACACCGTACGCCCCCATCGGCCGTGCGGTCGGCAACCGCACCCTGTATGTGCTTGATGCCGACCTTAACCTGTTGCCGCCGGGTGTGGCGGGCGAGCTGTACATTGGCGGCGAAGGGCTGGCCCGTGGTTATCACCAGCGCCCAGACCTGACCGCCGAGCGCTTTGTACCGGACCCGTTTTCCGCCACCGGTGGCCGGCTGTACCGCTCTGGCGACCGCGTACGCTGGCTGGCCGACGGGAATCTGGAATACCTGGGGCGTATCGACCAACAGGTCAAGCTGCGCGGCTACCGCATCGAATTGGGCGAGATCGAAACGCGGCTGCAGGCCCATGCCGACGTCGGTGAGGCGGTGGTGCTGCTGCGTGACAAGCGCCTGGTGGGTTACGTGGTGTCGAACCGCGATGATGGCTTGGGCGATGAACTTAAAGTACAGCTCAAGGATGCGTTGCCGGACTACATGGTGCCGAGCAAAATCCTGGTGCTGCAACGCTTCCCGCTGACCCCCAATGGCAAGGTGGACCGCAAGGCCCTGCCGGAGCCAGTGTGGGAAAGCCAGGTTTATCAGGCGCCAAGCACGCCGGAAGAACTTGCACTGGCCGTGATCTGGCAACAGGTGCTGGGGCTGGAACAGGTCGGGCTGCACGACAACTTCTTTGAGTTGGGTGGCGACTCCATCGTCTCGATCCAGGTGGTTAGTCGTGCGCGGCAGGCCGGTTTGGCGCTGACCCCCAAAGACCTGTTCCAACACCAGACCCTGCAAGCCCTGGCGCGTGCGGCCAAACCGCTGGAAGGTGCGCTGGCCATTGATCAGGGCCCGGTCAGTGGCGCAGTGCCGCTGACGCCGATTCAGGCCTGGTTCTTTGAACAGCCGATTCCGCAGCGGCACCACTGGAACCAGTCAGTGCTGCTCAAGGCTGCGCAACCGCTGGACAGCCAGGCGCTGAGCCGTGCCTTGCAGGCCTTGGTGGCGCACCATGACGCCTTGCGCCTGAACTGGCAGCAGCAGGGGAACCGCTGGGTTCAACACCATCGAGCTCCGAACGAACAGGGCGTGTTGTGGGAGCGCCAAGCGTCTTCTGCCGCAGAAATCACCGCCCATTGCGACGAAGCACAAGCCAGCCTCAGCCTGCAAGACGGCCCACTGCTGCGCGCCGTGCATATTCGGCTGGCCGATGGTACGGCCCGCTTGCTGCTGGTGGTGCATCACCTGGTGGTTGATGGGGTGTCGTGGCGCATCCTGCTGGAGGATCTGCAGCAGGCCTACGCCGGGCAGCCATTGCCGGCCAAGACCAGCGCCTACAAGCACTGGGCCGAACACATGGAAGCCTTTGCCCACGACGAGGTGCTGCAAACGGAAGTGGCCTACTGGCAACAGCAGTTGGCCGGCCCCGTGGATCAGTTCCCCGAAGATGGTACCCCCGGCGGCGGTATCGAAAGCCTGACCCTGACCCTGGACAAGGCCCGCACCGCCCAGTTGCTGAAAACCGCGAACACGGCGTACCGCACGCGCATTGATGAACTGCTGCTGACGGCCCTGGCCCGTACCTTGTGCGCCTGGAGCGGGCAGCCTAGCGTGCTGATCGATCTGGAAGGCCATGGCCGCGAGGCGTTGTTCGCAGACCTCGACCTGACCCGCACCGTTGGCTGGTTCACCAGCCTGTACCCACAACGCCTGATGCGCTTCGAAGGCATCGGCGAGAACCTGAAGGCAATCAAGGAAGCCTTGCGTCAGGTGCCCAGCAAAGGCGTCGGTTACGGCGCCCTGCGTTATCTGGCGGGGGCGTCCCAACTGGCTGAGTTGCCTGCTGCGCAGGTGACCTTCAACTACCTCGGCCAACTGGACGCCAGCTTCGCGGCGCAGGGGCTGTTCGTCTTGGCAGCGGAGTCGTGTGGGCAAGTCCAGAGCGCGCAAGCCCCCTCACTCAAGCGCCTGGAAATCAATGCCCAGGTGCATGGCGCCGAGCTGAGCCTGAACTGGCGCTTTGACACGACGCAGCACAGTGTTGCCAGTGTGCAGGCCTTGCTGGACGGCTACGCCGAGGCGTTGCACGCAGTCCTCGAACATTGCCTGAGCGCCGAAGCGGGCGGTGTGACGCCAAGCGATTTCCCGCTGACCCGCCTGAGTCAGGAGCAACTGGACAGCTTGCCGTTGGCGCCCCGCGAAATCGAAGACGTCTATCCGTTATCGCCGCTGCAACAGGGCATGCTGTTCCACGCTCTGCAAGACGGCGTCGAGGATGCCTACTTCTACCAGCGTGGCTTCCTCATCGAAGGCCTGCTGGACCAGGAGGCATTGATTGCGGCCTGGACCCGGGTTGCCGAGCGCTATCCGGTATTGCGTACCGCCTATTACTGGGAAGAAGTCGGCATGCCGTTGCAGGTGGTGCAGCGCCATGCCCGGGTCACTCTGCAGGCCCATGACTGGCGCGGCCTGAGCCTGAGCGAACAGCGCCAACGCCGTCAGGACCTGCTGGACGGGGAGCGCCGTGCCGGTTTCGACTTCCGCCGTGCCGGTGAAATACGCCTGGGCCTGTTACGTGTTGCTGAAGAGCAATGGTGGATGATCTGGAGCAACCACCATATCGCCCTTGATGGCTGGAGCATGGGCCTGATCCTGCGCGATGTGCTGGGCCATTATCATGGCCATGCAGCCGGGGCGGGCGCGATCGGTTCACGGCCGTACGCCGACTATATCGGTTGGCTGCAACGGCAATCCGTAGCGGCTCGCCAGGACTTCTGGCACGGGCAATTGGCCGACTGGACGGCGCCAACGCCGCTGCCGGGTCGTCTTTCAACAGCATCCGGGCAACAGGGGTATGCCGAACTCGGCAGCACCTTTGCAAACAGTGAAACCGCGCATCTGCGTGCTGCGGCGCAGCGCCTGGGGGTTACCATCAACACCCTGTTGCAGGGCGCCTGGGCCGTGTTGCTGGGGCACTATGCCAACAGCAGCGATGTGCTGTTCGGCATCACGGTTTCTGGTCGCGGCTTGCCGCTGGCCGGTGTCGAGGAAATGGTCGGGCTGTTCATCAACACCTTGCCGCTGCGGGTCCAACTGCCGACGGAGCAATCGGTGGCGACCTGGTTGCAAGCCTTGCAGCGCACCAACCTGGACTTGCGTGCGCTGGAGCACAGCCCACTGGCCGACGTGCAGCGCGTGGCCCGTCCCGGCGACGGCGTGCAGAGCGGCGCACTGTTCGAGAGCATTCTGGTGTTCGAGAACTACCCGCTGGACGAGGTGCTGCGCCAGCAACCGGCGGGCCTGAAGCTGAGCCTGCTCGACGATCAGGCGGCCGAGGCAGCGGCACGTGGGCGTAACAACTACCCGTTGAGCCTGATCGCCAGCCTCGACGAGCAACTGCACCTGACGTTCTCGTTCCAACGCGCTGCGTTCACCGCCCAGCAGATCGAACGTTTGCTGCAGCAAGTGCGGCAGGTGCTGATGGCCATGGCCAACCAACCTGAACAGCGTGTGCAGCAACTGCCGGTGGCGCTGCCAGGCGATGCAGCGCACGCGCTGAGTGAACTGCGCGGCGATACTCGTGAGTTCCCGTGGGTGACGGTGCTCGATGGCTGGGCCGAACAGTTGGCCTTGAACCCCGATGCCCCTGCGCTACAGGACGAACAGCAGCGGCTGAGTCGGGCCGAGGTCGAGGTGGCCGCCAACCGCCTGGCCCATGCGCTGATCCAGCGCGGTGTATGCCCGGAAACGCCGGTTGGCCTGTGTGTCGAGCCATCGGTTGACCTGGTCATCGGTTTGCTCGGCATCCTCAAGGCCGGTGCGGTGTACCTGCCGCTGGACTGTCGCCAGCCCGCTGAACGCCTTGGCAGGCTGCTTGACGGTAGCGGTGCGGCGTTGCTGCTGTGCCATGCTGCCACCCAAACGTTGGCCGAGGCCTGCGCGCATCCGCTGTTGGCGCTGGACAGCGCTGAGCTGAGTGGCCAGAGCGCCGAAGCCCCGGCACTGAGCGTGTCCGCCGAGCAGGGCGCCTACCTGATCTACACCTCGGGCTCTACCGGGCAGCCTAAAGGCGTTCTGGTCGAACATGGCGCATTGGCCAACTATGTACAGGCCATTCTCGAACGCCTGCAATTGCCCTCCGGGGCAAGCATGGCGCTGGTGTCGACCAGTGCTGCGGACCTGGGCCATACCCAGCTGTTCGGCGCTTTGTGTAATGGCGGCCTGCTGCATCTGCCCGGGCAGGAGCGGCGCTTTGACCCCGACCGCTTCGCCGAGTACATGACGCGCCATCAGGTTGAGGTATTGAAAATCGTGCCAAGCCACTTGCGTGGCCTGTTGTACGCCGAGCGCGCAGCCGATGTGCTGCCCGGCCATACCCTGATCGTAGGGGGCGAAGCCTGCGACAGGGCGCTGTTGGAACGCATTCGCGCATTGCGTCCGGATTGCCGGATCATCAACCACTATGGCCCGAGTGAAACCACGGTGGGCGTGCTGACCTGGGCACTGGGCGCCGATCACTCGACACCCGATTGCCTGCCGTTGGGTCGGCCGCTGGCCAACGTGGTTGCGCGGGTGCTGGATGCCGAGCAACGGTTGTTGCCCGCCGGGCAGCCGGGAGAGCTGTACCTCAGCGGTCGCTGCCTGGCGCGAGGGTACCTGGGGCAAGCCGGGCAGACCGCTGAGCGCTTTGTCTTCGCGCCTGCATTCCCGGGCGAGCGGCTGTACCGCACGGGGGATCGTGTGTGCCTGCGTGAGGGGCAACTGGAGTTTCTCGGCCGCACTGACGATCAGGTGAAGATTCGCGGTAACCGCGTCGAACTGGGTGAGATCACCGCCTGCTTGAGTGCATTGCCGGGTGTCGCGGCCGCTGCGGTGCGACTGGCCAGCCTGAACGCCGATGAACATCCGCAATTACTGGGCTATCTGGTGGCAGAAACAGGCACACACCTGCACCTGGAC
This sequence comes from Pseudomonas sp. TE3910, assembly GCF_056279025.1. Taxonomy (NCBI): domain Bacteria; kingdom Pseudomonadati; phylum Pseudomonadota; class Gammaproteobacteria; order Pseudomonadales; family Pseudomonadaceae; genus Pseudomonas; species Pseudomonas sp. TE3910. The sequence goes on along the minus strand of NZ_JBWBQN010000001.1, from coordinate 1,033,976 downwards.
AACCTGCGCGAGCACCTTGCACAGCACCTGCCGGACTATCTGGTGCCGGCCCGACTGATCCTGCTCGAGCGTTTGCCGTTGAATGCCAATGGCAAGCTCGATCGAAACGCCTTGCCCTTGCCGACCGCACCGGCCGAGGCCAGCTCCACGCAGCACTTCGCGGCCCCGCAAGGCGAGCACGAAACCCTCCTGGCCGAGATTTGGCAGGCGGTGCTCAAGTGCGACAAGGTCGGTCGTGACGACAATTTCTTTGAACTGGGCGGCGACTCGATCCTGAGCCTGCAGATTATTGCCCGTGCCAGAAAACGTGGCTTGAAGCTGACACCGAAACAGTTGTTCGCCATGCCGACCATTGCTGCCCTGGCGGCATTGCAACCGGCGCCGGCGGCCTTGGCCGCACCCGAGGCGCCGGCTATTCCCCGGCTGCCACGCACGGGCGTCTTGCCGCTGTCTGCGGCGCAACAACGGCTGTGGTTCCTGGCGCAACTGGACCCACAAAGCAGTGCCTACACCATTGCCGGTGCCTTGCAACTGAGCGGCGAACTGCAGCATGACGCCTTGCGCCAGGCCTTTGCCCAATTGGCGGAACGCCATGAAATGCTGCGCGCCGCGTTTTTCGATGACGCCGGGCAACCGCGACTCAGGATCGTCGCTGGGCGCAGACCGCAGTGGCGCGATGTCGACGTGAACCATGTAGCGCCGGGGCAACGCCTTGCTGCAGTGCATCAGATAGCCGCCGACGAGATCGCCCGTCCATTCGATCTGGAGCATGCGTCGTTGCTGCGGGTCACGCTGATGCAGCTTGAACAGGACCGGCACGTCGTGCTGGTGTGCCTGCATCACCTGATCGCCGATGGCTGGTCGATGGCATTGTTGATGGACGAACTGGGTGAGTGCTACGCCGCCGCCAAGGCTGGGCGGACTGCGCAGTTGCCTGTGTTGGCGTGGGACTACGTCGATTACGTCGCCTGGCAGCGTGAGCGTCTGGATGGCGCCGAGATGCAACGCCAACTGGGTTACTGGACCGCGCAACTGGAGGACGCGGGCGAACCGCTGGCCCTGCCGTATGACCGTGCCCGCCCGGAACTGTCGCAGGGGCGTGGCGCCTGCCATGGCTTTACGCTGGACGGGGCATTGCTCGCGGATCTGCGCCACACCGCGCAAACCAATGGCTGTACCTTGTTCCATGTGCTGCTGGCCGGTTTCGGTCTGCTGCTGCAACGCTACAGCGGGCAACACGATGTGCGCATCGGCTTGCCGGTCAGTGGCCGCGAGCAGGGCGAAAGCCAGGGGCTGGTGGGTTGTTTGATCAACACGCTGGTACTGCGCCTGCAATTGGCTGCTGTGCAGACGGTTGGCGAACTGCTGGGCCAGGCCCGGGATGTCACCCTCAACGCCCAGGCCCACGCCGACGTGCCGTTCGAGCAGTTGGTGGAGACGCTGGTCAGCCAGCGCACACCCGGGACGCACCCGCTGTTTCAGGTGTTGTTCAACCACCAGCGCCGCGATATCGCCGGCCTGGCACAACGCAGCGGGCTCGGCTTTGAACGCCTGGAACTGACTGAGCGCAGTGCTCAATTTGACCTGGTGCTGGACACCGAAGAAAACACTGACGGCGTGGTTCACGTACGCCTGTTGTATGCCGCCGAACGCTTCGAACACTCGACCATTGAGCGGTTGGGCGCACATTGGCTGCAGGTGCTCAAACACCTGGTGGCTGGCAGTGACACAGCGCTGGGTGGGGTGCAGCTCAACAGCGCTACCGAGCGGCAGCAGTTGGCGCAGTGGAGTGCAGTTCAGCAACACTTCCCGGCGTTCGTGCCGGTATCGTCCCGTATTGCTGCGCAGGCGGCGTTGCGCCCTGACGCCGTGGCGATCCGTCATCAGGGCGTCAGTGTCTGCTATGCCGAACTGGAGCAACGTGCCAATCAACTGGCCCATCGCTTGGTGAGCCTCGGTGTGGGCAGCGATGTGCTGGTCGGCGTGGCCTTGCCTCGTTCAGCGGAACTGATCGTCGCCCTGTTGGCCGTGTTCAAGGCCGGCGGTGCCTACGTGCCGCTGGATCCTGACTACCCGGCGGAGCGGCTGGCCTACATGGTCGAGGACTCCGGCCTGCAACAGGTGATCAGCCTGTCCAGCCTGGACCTGCAGTTGCCGGTACAGGTGTTGGCACTCGATACCCTGGACCTTTCTGCAGAATCGTCGAGCGCACCACAGGTCACCATCGACCCTGAGCAACTGGCCTATGTGATCTACACCTCTGGCTCGACCGGCAAGCCGAAAGGCGCGCAGTTGACCCAGCGCAACGTCGAACGCTTGCTCCAGGCCACCCAGGGCGATTTCGGTTTCAACCACGACGACGTCTGGACACTGTTCCATTCCTATGCCTTCGACTTCTCGGTGTGGGAAATCTTTGGCGCACTGGTGTACGGCGGCAGTTTGGTGATCGTGCCGTATTTCACCAGCCGTTCACCGGAAGAGTTCCTGGCGTTGCTGGTCGACGAGGGCGTGACGGTGCTGAACCAGACGCCATCGGCGTTCCGTCAGTTGATCCCTCTGGCGCAGAAAAGCACTGCGCCGCTGAGCCTGCGTTACGTGATTTTTGGCGGCGAAGCCCTGGAACTGGAAAGCCTGCGGCCGTGGTTCGAACGCTACGGCGATCGCCAGCCGCGCTTGATCAATATGTACGGCATCACCGAGACCACGGTGCATGTGACCTACCGGGAAATCACCAAGCGAGACCTTGCTCATAAAGGCCCGAGCCCGATTGGCCGACCGTTGGCCGACCTCAGCCTGCACGTGCTGGACGCGGACCTCAACCCGCAACCGGTCGGCATTGCCGGTGAGCTGTACGTCGGTGGTGCCGGCTTGGCCCGTGGCTACCTGAACCGCCCGGAACTGACCAGCGAACGCTTCATTGCTAGCCCGTTCGATGCCAGCCAACGCCTGTACCGCAGCGGCGACCTGGCCCGGCGCGCGGGTCGACGGCAGCCTGGAATACCTGGGGCGTATCGACCAGCAGGTGAAGATTCGCGGCTTCCGCATCGAACTAGGTGAAATCGAAGCGCAGTTGCAGAGCCACCCGCAGGTCAACGAAGCGGCGGTGCTGGTCAAGGAGGGCGCCGGTGGCCCCCGGCTGGTGGGCTATGTCGCCAGCCCGGACCCAGCGATTCAGGACGAGCTCAAGGCCTATCTGCACGAACGGCTGCCGGAGTACATGGTCCCGGCACAGATCGTGGTGTTGCCGACGTTGCCACTGACCGCCAACGGCAAGCTCGACCGTCGCGCGCTACCCGAGCCGGACGCTGCAGCAGGCCGCGAGTACCGGGCGCCGCAGACCGATACCGAGCGGGCTGTAGCCGGCCTGTGGGCCGAGCTGTTAGGCGTTGAGCGGGTCGGCCTGGACGATGACTTCTTTGAACTGGGCGGCCACTCGCTGCTGGCAACCCAGGTGATTTCCCGTGTGCAACAGCAGTTGGGTACTCAGGTTGCACTGCGCGAGCTTTTTGAAGCCACCACCCTGACGCGTTTCTGCGCTCAGGTCGATGCCTGCCACAGCCAGGCGTTGAACGCCGACACCGCACGCCGGATGGCAGCACTTCTCACCGATTTGGAGATTGACTGAACATGCTTGACCAGACTGTCGCGCTAGAACTGGCACAGCGCTTCATGGCGCTGCCCGGTGAGAAACGTCGGGTGTTTTTCCAACGCTTGGGGGAACAGAACCTTAACCTCAACCTGCTGCCGATCCCTGCGGGGATCGGTGCCCAAAGTGGGGTACTGTCATACGCGCAGCAACGCCTGTGGTTCCTCGCACAATTGATGCCGCAGAGCAGTGCCTACAACATCGCCGGTTCGCTGCGCCTGAGCGGCACACTGGACCGTGCCGCCCTGCAGCGTGCGTTCGAGCGGATCGTTGCGCGTCATGAAACACTGCGCAGCCGTATTCAGCGTGGTCACGATGATCAGCCACAGTTGATCGTGCTGAACCAGCAAGCGCTGGACATCCGCGAGCAGGACCTGCGCGATTTGCCGGCCGCTAAACGTGAAGGCGCTGCGCGAGACGCGGCCACGCTCGAGGCCCTGACGCCGTTCGACCTTCAGCACGACGCGTTGCTGCGGGTTGGCCTGCTGCGTCTGGCCGATGACGAGCATGTGCTGTTGGTAACCCTGCACCACATCATCGCCGATGGCTGGTCAATGAAGGTACTGATCGACGAGTTCGCCAAGGCCTATACGGCGTTCAGCGCCGGCAGCGAGCCTGAGCTCCCGGCCTTGACGATCCAGTACCGTGACTACGCGTTGTGGCAGCGCAGTTGGCTGGAAGCGGGGGAGCAGGATCGCCAACTGGCCTACTGGCGGCAACAACTGGGTGAGCGTCAGCCGATGCTCGAACTGCCCGCCGACCACCCACGCCCGGCAGTGCGCGATTACCGTGGCAGCAAACATGCGCTGGTCGTACCGGCGGCTCTCAGCGATGAGCTGCGTCAGTTTGCCCAGCGTCACGGCTGTACGCTGTTTCAGGTGCTGCTCGGGGCGTTTCAGGTCCTGTTGTATCGCTACAGTGGTCAGCGGGACCTGCGTATTGGCGTGCCTATCGCCAACCGTCAGCGCCTGGAATGTGAAGGGCTGATCGGTTTCTTCGTCAACACCCAGGTGTTGCGCAGTGAAGTGGACGGCGAACAGGGCTTCGCCCACTTGCTTGAACAGGTCAAGCAAGCCGCCCTTGGGGCACAGGCACATCAAGACCTGCCGTTTGAGCAACTGGTCGAAGCGTTGCAACCTGAGCGCAGCTTGAGCCACAACCCGCTGTTCCAGGTGATGTTCAACCATCAGCGTCGTGACCTTGATGCCCTGGCTCGGTTACCGGGGCTGCGTGTCGAGCCGTTCGAGCGTGAAAGCCGTAACGCGCAGTTCGACCTCAACCTGGACAGTGAGGAGGACAGCGCTGGCGTCTTGCGGCTGACCTTCGGCTACGCCACTGACCTGTTTGACGCGGCCAGTATTGAGCAGCTCGCGCGACACTTCCTGCGCCTGTTGCAGGTGCTGCCGCAGACCCCGGATTGTGCACTGGACGCAGTGCCATTGCTCGACGAGGACGAGCGTCGCAGCATCGTGGCCTTGGCCAATAACACACGCAGCTTCCCGGGACTGACAGCGGTGCACCGCCTGATTGAAACCTGCGCCGCACGCCAGGGGGATGCACCTGCGCTGGTTGCCGAGGGCACAACCCTGAGCTTTGTCGAGCTGGAGCAACGGGCCAATCGTCTGGCGCATCGGCTGCTAGCGCTGGGCGTTGGCCCCGATGCGCGGGTGGGGGTCTCGTTGGAGCGCTCACCCCATCTTCTAGTGGCGTTACTCGCCGTGCTCAAGGCCGGTGCGGCCTATGTGCCGCTGGACCCGGAGTTCCCGGCGGGGCGCCTGGCCTACATGATCGAAGATTCGGGCCTGGAGCTGCTATTGACCAGCACCGTGGTCGCAGATCGCCTGAACGTGGCGCAAGGGATCCAGGCCCTGCATCTGGACACACTGGACCTCGGCGCAGAGCCGAGCACGGCCCCGAACATTGCCGTGGCTGAGGAGCAGTTGGCGTACGTCATCTACACCTCGGGCTCCACCGGCAAACCCAAGGGGGTGATGGTCCGTCATGGCGCATTGAGCAACTTCCTGCAATCGATGGCCGAGGCGCCGGGCATCGCTGCCGGTCAGTCCTGGCTGGCGGTGACCTCTCTGTCGTTCGATATCGCCGCGTTGGAGCTGTACCTGCCGCTGACGCGTGGCGCCTGCGTGCTGCTGGCCAGTGCCGAACAGGCCCGCGATGGCCTGGCGCTGCAAGCCGCGCTGGAAAAGGCCGACGTCATGCAGGCAACCCCGGCGACATGGCGCATTCTGCTGGAGAGCGGGTGGCAGCCGTCATCGCGCCACACCCTGATCTGCGGGGGAGAGGCCTTGCCGCGCGATCTGGCCGAAGCGCTGGGCAGTAACGGTGCCCGGCTATGGAACCTGTACGGTCCCACCGAGACCACCATCTGGTCCACCGCGCAAGCCATGCGCGCCGTCAGCCCGGCGAACCAACCCATTGGCCGGCCCATCGCCGCGACCTCGACCTATGTACTCGATGCGCGTCTTGAGCCGGTTGCAGTCGGCATCACCGGAGAGTTGTACATCGGCGGCGCAGGCCTGGCCCGTGGTTACCATCAACGCCCGGACCTGACCGCCGAGCGCTTTGTGCCAGACCCGTTCGGTGAGCCGGGGGCGCGTTTGTACCGCACAGGCGATCTGGTGCGCTGGCGGCGCGATGGCGCCCTGGAGTACCTCGGACGTATCGACCATCAGGTCAAGGTTCGCGGCTTCCGCATTGAATTGGGTGAAATCGAAGCGCAACTGCTGGCCAACGCCGAGGTGCGTGCTGCCGTGGTGCTGGCCCGAGAAGCCGCCGCTGGCACGCGCCTGGTCGGTTATGTCGCTGCTTCAGCGGGGGAAACGCTGGACGAAACCCTTAAAGCTGAACTTCGGCGCAGCCTGCCCGAGTACATGGTGCCCGCGCAGATCGTGGTGCTGGAGCAACTGCCGCTGACACCCAATGGCAAGATCGACCGGCTGGCCTTGCCTGAGCCGGTGTGGCAGGCCCGCGCATGGCGAGCCGCCGATAGCGAGCCTGCGATCAGCCTGGCCGTGATCTGGGCGCAGGTGCTGGGTGTTGAACGGGTAGGGCTGGACGACAATTTCTTTGAGCTGGGTGGCCATTCGCTGTTGGCAACCCGGGTGATCAGCCGCATTCGTCGGCAACTCAAGCGTGAAGTGCCGTTGCGCTGCCTGTTTGAAGCCGCTGACCTTTCCGACTTTGCCAGCGCTGTCGCACAGTTGCCTGAACAGGTTGCGGCGCAGGCACCGTTAAGGGCTGCACCTCGGCCATCGGTGTTGCCGTTATCGGCCGCACAGCAACGCCTGTGGTTCCTCGCGCAGATGGAGCCTGATAGCGCGGCCTACAACATTCCGGCTGCGCTGCAACTGCAGGGCACGCTTGATCATCAGGCGCTGCAGCAGGCGTTCGACGCGCTGGTGGCGCGTCATGAAAGCCTGCGCACACGCTTTGCGCTCGACGCCGCTGGCCAACCGCAGCAGCTGATTGATGAGCCTCGACCCATTTCCATCACCCGTGTACCGATGCATGGGCAGTCGTTCACCGCCGTACTCGAAGAAGCCCGGCGTGAAGCCTTGCGCCCGTTTGATCTGGGCAATGGGCCATTGTTGCGCGTGACCCTGCTGGAACGTGCGGACGACCGCTGGGTGTTGCTGGTGACCCTGCATCACATCATCACCGACGGTGCCTCGATGGGCATTGTGATCGACGAGTTTGCCGAACTGTATCGCGCCGCCAAGGAGCACCGCGCCGCGCGTTTGCCTGCGCTTTCTCTGCAGTATGCCGACTACGCGCTGTGGCAACAGCAGCGGCTGGACGGCCCACAGGTCGCCGAACAACTGGCGTACTGGTGTGACAGGCTGGGCGGCGAGCAGCCGTTGCTGGAGTTGCCGCTGGACCATCCGCGCCCGGCAATGCCGAGTCTGCGCGGTGCCAAGCATGTACTGACCTTGCCAGCCGCCTTCGGCACACGCTTGCGCGCATTGGCCGGGCAGCACGGGGCATCGCTGTTTCAGCTGCTCCTGGCGTCCTATGCCTGGCTGCTGTATCGGCACAGTGGCCAGCGTGACCTGCGCATCGGTATTCCTCAAGCCAACCGTAACCGGTTGGAACTCGAAGGCCTGATCGGCTTTTTCGTCAACACCCAGGTGCTGCGTATTCAGGTCGATGGGCGCGAGGGCTTCGCGCAACTGCTGCAGCAGGTCAATGCCCTTGGCCTTGAAGCCCAGGCGAACCAGGACGTGCCCTTTGAGCGGCTGGTGGACGCGCTGCAACCGGAGCGCAGCCTGAGCCGTACGCCGTTGTTCCAGGTGATGTTCAACCATCAGCGTGAAACCGCAGAGGGTTTACGGCAGTTGCCAGGCTTGAGCGCCGAAGTGCTGCCCAACCACGTGGGTAACGCGCAATTTGAACTGATTCTGGACAGCCTGGAGGCGGCGGACGGTTCATTGCAGTTGAGTTTTACCTACGCCGTCGAACTGTTCGAAGCACGGAGCATTGCCCGCCTTGCTGAGCGCTTCGAGCGCTTGCTTGGGCAACTGCTGGCCCAGCCTCGCGCACCGCTGGCAGGCCTGGACCTGCTACTGCCCGCCGAGCGTCAGCTACCGGCAGTCGCCAGCTGCTACAGCGGTGCACTGCCCATTCATCAGCGCATCGCGCAACACGCGGTTGAGCGGCCGGATGCGGTGGCACTGGTCTGGGATGAGCACGGTAAACGCTTGCACATGAGCTTTGCTGAACTGGATGCGCACAGCAACCAGTTGGCTCAGCGCTTGCTCCGTGACGGGCTGCAGCCGGAGCAGCCCGTGGGCGTGTTGCTGCAGCGCACGCCACGCGCCTTGATCGCCATGCTGGCCGTGCTCAAGGCCGGCGCTGCCTACCTGCCGCTGGACCCTGAATTGCCGGTCGAGCGCCTGACGCTTATGGCCCATGAAGCCGGTCTTGAGTGGGTGCTGGCTGAAGCGCTGACCGAGATGAGCCTGCCGACGGGTATTGGCGCCTACTTGCTGGACCGGATGGACCTGCAACATGAATCCAACAGCCAACCCCAGGTCACGGTGCATTCCGGGCAGTTGGCCTACCTGATCTATACCTCCGGTTCCAGCGGCAAGCCCAAGTCCGTGGCTGTCAGCCATGGTGCATTGGCCGGTCACTTGGCGGCGATGCAGGGTATCTATCAGGTGACGCCGGATGATGCGATGTTGCTGTTCGCCTCGCTGGGCTTCGATGCCGCCGCCGAGCAGTGGTTGCTGCCGCTGGCCGCTGGGGCACGGGTGGTGATGCGCGGGCAGGATGTATGGGGCATCGAGCGTTTGTTGCAGGTGCTGGACAGCGAGCGGGTCAGCCTGCTTGATCTGCCGCCGTCCTATGCCCAGCAGTTGGGCGACACCCTGCGCAGTGAACCGCGGAAGCTGGCGGTTCGCCTCTGCACCTTGGGTGGTGAAGCGGTGCCAACGCAAATCCTGAGCCTGCTCCAGCACACGCTGGGTTGCCAGTTGATCAACGGCTACGGCCCGACCGAATGCGTCATCACGCCGATGCTCTGGCAGGCCGATGGTCGGCCGTCAACGCGCGCCTATGCGCCATTGGGTGATGTGGTCGGGGCGCGTCAGGCGCATATTCTCGATGCCGACCTCAACCCGGTTCCGACGGGCGTGATCGGCGAGTTGTATATAGGGGGCGAAGGGCTCGCGCGAGGTTACTACCAGCGCCCGGACCTGACCGCCGAACGTTTTATCCCCGACCCGCTCTCGAACATCGGTGGCCGTCTGTACCGTACAGGTGACCGTGTGTGCCGTCGTGATGACGGGCAACTGGAGTACCTGGGCCGTATCTGACCAGCAGATCAAGTTGCGCGGTTACCGCATCGAACTGGGTGAAATCGAAGCCTGCCTGCTGGCCCATGCTGCGGTTCGCGAAGCGTTGGTAGTGGTCAATGGCAAGCATCTGCTGGGTTATGTGGTCGCTGCTGCGGATGAAAGCCTGGCTGAAACCTTGCTCGCTGAATTGAGGCAGCAACTGCCGGACTACATGGTGCCGAGCAAGATCCTGATGCTGGAACGCTTCCCGCTGACCCCCAATGGCAAGGTGGACCGCAAGGCTCTGCCGGAGCCGGTATGGGAGAGCCTGGTTTATCAGGCACCGGGCACGCCGGAAGAACGTGCACTGGCTGGTATCTGGCAACAGGTGCTGGGGCTGGAACAGGTCGGGTTGCACGACAACTTCTTTGAGCTGGGTGGCGACTCCATCGTCTCGATCCAGGTGGTCAGCCGTGCGCGGCAGGCCGGTTTGGCGCTGACGCCCAAAGACCTGTTTCAACACCAGACCCTGCAAGCCCTGGCGCGTGCGGCCAAACCGCTGGAAGGCGGGTTGGCCATTGACCAGGGCCTGGTCAGTGGCGCGGTGCCGCTGACGCCGATTCAGGCCTGGTTCTTTGAACAGCCGATTCCGCAGCGGCACCACTGGAATCAGTCAGTACTGCTCAAGGCTGCGCAACCGCTGGACAGCCAGGCATTGAACCGTGCCTTGCAGGCCTTGGTCGCACACCATGATGCCTTGCGCCTGAGCTGGCAGCAGGAGGGGAGCCGCTGGGTTCAACACCATCGAACTCCGAACGAACAGGGCGTGTTGTGGGAGCGCCAAGCGTCTTCTGCCGCAGAAATCACCGCCCATTGTGACGAAGCGCAAGCCAGCCTGAACCTGCAAAACGGCCCACTGCTGCGCGCCGTGCATATTCGGCTGGCCGATGGAACGGCCCGCTTGCTTCTGGTGGTGCATCACCTGGTGGTTGATGGCGTGTCGTGGCGCATCCTGCTGGAGGACTTGCAGCAGGCCTACGCCGGGTTACCGTTGCCGGCCAAGACCAGCGCCTACAAGCACTGGGCCGAACACATGGAAGCCTTTGCCCACGGCGAGGTGCTGCAAACGGAAGTGGCGTACTGGCAACAGCAGCTTGCGGGGCCCATGGATCAGTTCCCGGAGGACGGCACCCCTGATGGCGGTATCGAAAGCCTGACCCTGACCCTGGACAAGGCCCGCACCGCCCAGTTGCTGAAAACCGCGAACGCGGCGTACCGCACACGCATTGATGACCTGCTGCTGACGGCCCTGGCCCGGACCTTGTGCGCCTGGAGCGGGCAGCCTAGCGTGTTGGTTGATCTGGAAGGCCATGGCCGCGAGGCGTTGTTCGCGGACCTCGACCTGACCCGCACCGTTGGTTGGTTCACCAGCCTGTACCCGGTTCGCCTTGGCGCTCACAGCGATCTGGCGACGACGCTGAAGGCGACCAAAGAGACCCTGCGTCAGGTGCCGCATAAAGGTGTTGGTTATGGTGCCCTGCGTTACTTGGCAAGGGCCGAGCAGTTGCATGAGTTGCCTGCGGCACAGGTCACCTTCAACTACCTGGGGCAGTTCGACACCAGCTTCGGCGCCGACGACCTGCTGCACCCCGCCAGTGAATCGGCAGGGGTGTTGCAGGGGGCAGGTACGCTCGCATTGGCTGCGCTGGAAATCAACTGCCAGGTGTATGCCGGCGAGTTGCGCTTGAGTTGGCGCTTTGACGCTGCCCGTTTCAGTCGTGCCCGGTTACAGGTGCTGTTGGACGATTACCAGCGCGAACTCATCCGCTTGCTTGATCACTGCATGAGCCCAATGGCCTGCGGTGTGACGCCCAGTGATTTTCCACTGGCGCAACTGACCCAGGCGCAACTCGATGGCCTGGCCGTCCCACCACGTGAAATTGAAGACATCTACCCGCTGTCGCCTATGCAGCAAGGGCTGTTGTTCCACTCATTGTTCGCACCGCACGCCGGTACTTACATCAACCAACTGTGTGTTGATATCGACGGCCTGGATGTCGAGCGTTTCCGCGCCGCCTGGCAGGCTGCACTGGAGCGTCACGCGATCCTGCGCACGGGCTTTGCCTGGCAAGACCTGCCAGCGCCGGTACAAGTGGTTCATCGTCAGTTACAGGTGCCGATGCAGGTGCTCGACTGGCGTGAACGCGCCGTTGAGGAAAAGGCCCTGGTACAGGTTGCACGCGAAGAGCACGCCCGTGGCTTCGATTTGCAGCACGCACCCTTGCTGCGCTTGTGCCTGGTGCGCGTCAGCGACCAGCGTCATCGACTGATCTGGACCAGCCATCACCTGTTACTCGATGGCTGGAGCAACGCCCAACTGATTGGCGAGGTACTTCGCCACTACGCTGATCCCTTGGCACTGAAACCGGTCAAAGGCGGTTTCCGTGACTACATCGACTGGCTCCAAGAGCAGAATGTTGAGGCCAGTGAGCACTTTTGGCGTGCACGGCTGGCGCCACTGGACGAACCGTGCCTGTTGGCCAGTGCTGTCTCCCAGAGCCAGGAAAGCGGTTATGGCGCATGCGCATGGGTGCTGACCAAAGACGAAACACATCGTCTGCGCGAATTTGCACAGCGTCAGCGGATCACGCTCAACACCTTGGTGCAAGGCGCATGGTTGCTTTTGCTGCAGCGCTACACGGGCCTTGAGCATGTGTGCGCCGGCGTCACCGTAGCGGGTCGCCCCACGCAGCTGGAAGGGGTCGAGTCCTGGCTGGGCCTGTTCATCAACACATTGCCGGTTATTCATCAGCCGCTCGCCGAACAGGCGGTGGGCGACTACTTGCGCGCCCTGCAAACCGACAACCTGGCCATGCGCGAGCATGAACACACGCCGCTGTACGCGATACAGGGCTGGGCCGGGCAAGGCGGGCAAGCGCAGTTCGATACGCTGGTGGTGTTCGAAAACTACCCGGTGGATCAGGCGTTGCGCCAGCATCAGGACCAGGCCCTGCAGTTCGGCCCTGTCGATCAATTGGAGATGACCAACTACCCATTGGCCCTGACCGTTAACCTGGGCGAAGCGTTGGCGTTTTCCTGTAGCCATGACCGTGCGGCATTCGATGACGCAACCGTGCAGCAGCTGATGGCACAACTGTGCTGCTTGATGCTCGGTATGGCCCGTGATGCTGCGCAACCGCTTGGGCGGCTGGAGCTGAATGACGTCACCGCGCGTCAACAACTGGTGCACTGGAGCGCGGTGCAGCAACACTTCCCGGCGTTCGTGCCGATCTCGACCCGTATTGCCGCGCAGGCGGCGTTGCGCCCTGACGCCGTGGCGATCCGTCATCAGGGCGTCAGCCTCTGCTATGCCGAGCTGGAACAGCGTGCCAATCAACTGGCCCATCGCTTGGTGAGCCTCGGTGTGGGCAGCGATGTACTGGTCGGCGTGGCCTTGCCTCGTTCAGCGGAGCTGATCGTCGCTCTGTTGGCCGTGCTCAAGGCCGGCGGTGCCTACGTGCCGCTGGATCCTGACTACCCGGCGGAGCGGCTGGCCTACATGGTCGAGGACTCCGGCCTGCAACAGGTCATCAGCCTGTCCAGCCTGGACTTGCAGTTGCCGGTACAGGTATTAGCCCTGGACACCCTGGACCTTTCTGCAGAGCCATGCAGCGCACCACAGGTGACTATCGACCCGGAACAACTGGCCTATGTGATCTACACCTCGGGCTCGACCGGTCAGCCGAAAGGTGCGCAGTTGACCCAGCGCAACGTCGAACGCCTGTTCCAGGCCACCCAGGGCGATTTCGGTTTCAACCACGACGACGTCTGGACACTGTTCCATTCCTACGCCTTCGACTTCTCGGTGTGGGAAATCTTTGGCGCACTGGTGCACGGCGGCAGTTTGGTGATCGTGCCGTATTTCACCAGCCGTTCACCGGAAGACTTCCTCAAGCTCCTGAGCGAAGAGGGCGTGACGGTGCTGAACCAGACGCCGTCGGCGTTCCGTCAGTTGATCCCTCTGGCGCAGAAAAACACGGCGCCGTTGAGCCTGCGTTACGTGATCTTCGGCGGCGAAGCCCTGGAACTGGAAAGCCTGCGGCCTTGGTTCGAACGCTACGGTGATCGCCAGCCGCGCTTGATCAACATGTACGGCATCACCGAAACCACGGTGCATGTGACCTACCGGGAAATCACCGGGCAAGACCTTTCACATAAGGGCCCGAGCCCGATTGGCCGGCCGTTGGCCGACCTCAGCCTGCACGTGCTGGACGCCAACCTCAATCCGCAACCGGTCGGCATTGCCGGTGAGCTCTACGTCGGTGGTGCCGGCTTGGCCCGTGGCTACCTGAACCGCCCGGAACTGACCAGCGAACGCTTCATCGCCAGCCCGTTCGATGCCAGCCAACGCCTGTACCGCAGCGGCGACCTGGCCCGGCGCCGGGTCGACGGCAGCCTGGAATACCTGGGGCGTATCGACCAGCAGGTGAAGATTCGCGGCTTCCGCATCGAACTGGGTGAAATCGAAGCGCAGTTGCAGAGCCACCCGCAGGTCAACGAAGCGGCGGTGCTGGTCAAGGAGGGCGCCGGTGGCCCCCGGCTGGTGGGCTATGTCGCCAGCCCGGACCCAGCGATTCAGGACGAGCTCAAGGCCTATCTGCACGAACGGCTGCCGGAGTACATGGTCCCGGCACAGATCGTGGTGTTGCCGACGTTGCCACTGACCGCCAACGGCAAGCTCGACCGTCGCGCGCTACCCGAGCCGGACGCTGCAGCAGGCCGCGAGTACCGGGCGCCGCAGACCGATACCGAACAGGCCATCGCCCGTATCTGGGCGCAGGTACTGGACGTAGAGCGTGTGGGCCTTGATGACCACTTTTTCGAACGGGGCGGGCATTCCTTGCTGGCGGTACAGACCGTTTCACGCCTCAAGCGTGAGTTCGATCTCGACGTTGGCGTGCGCGAGCTGTTCGAACACCCACAGCTTGAGGCCTTCGCCCGTTATGTCGAGGCATTGCGCCCTTACGCCGAGGCTGCGCGCCAAGAACTGCAAGATGATATCCATGCGGCATTGGCAGAACTCGACGGTCTTTCGACTGAAGAACTTGAAGCCCTGCTGGCGGAATAGGACAGAACTGAATTTATGCAAAGCCTGATCGCATCCTTGAAAGACCTTGCCCCTGAAAAACGCAAGGCACTGGCCGCACTCTTGAAGAAGAAAGGTATCGACCTGTTTGCGCAGATGCCTATCAGCCCGGCTGATCGCACCCTGCCTCTGGCCTTGTCTTATGCTCAGCAACGGTTGTGGTTTCTCACGCAACTGGAGCCGGCCAACAGTGCCTACAACATTCCGGGCGCGCTGCGCCTGCGCGGTCAGCTTGATCAAAACGCGCTGCAGAACGCTTTCGATGGGCTAGTGGCGCGTCACGAAAGCCTGCGCACCCGTTTTATCGCAGATGCCAATGCACAGCCACGGCAGGTGATTGATGCGCCGACGCCCCTGGCCATCAGGTCGGTTGATTTGCGTGGGCAAAGCCCGGAAGCCCTGGCTGCCGCCGTTGAAGCCGAAGCCTTGCAACCCTTCGACCTGGCTAACGGTCCGTTGCTTCGGGTCACCCTGTTGACCTTGGCCGATGACGAGTACGCGCTGCTGTTGACCTTGCACCACATCATTGCCGATGGCTGGTCTATGAACGTGTTGGTGGATGAGTTTGCTGCCGCCTATAGCGCTAGTGTTCAAGGCCATGCGCTGGACCTTCCGGGGTTGCCGGTGCAGTACGCCGACTATGCGCAATGGCAGCGCGAGTGGCTCGAAGCCGGCGAGCTGCAACGCCAGCTCGAGTACTGGACGGCTCAGTTGGGGGATACCTCAGCGGTGCTGGAGCTACCGGGGGACTTCCCGCGCCCGGCGGTGCAAAGCTATCGCGGTGCCCAGCAGCGGCGTGTACTTGACGAAGCCTTCGGTCAACGCCTGCGCGAGTTCGCTCAGGCACAGGGCTCGACGACCTTCCAGGTACTGCTGGCGACCTTTGCCGTCTGCCTGCACAGGGCCAGTGGCCAGTGCGACCTGCGTATCGGCGTGCCGACGGCCAACCGCAATCGGCTGGAAATCGAGGGGTTGATCGGTCTGTTCGTCAACACCCAGGTGCTGCGCTGCGTGGTCGATAGCCACGCAGGCTTTGCCGACCTGCTGGAGCAGGTACGCGAACGGGCCCTTGGCGCCCAGGCCAATCAGGACCTGCCCTTCGAACAATTGGTTGAGGCGTTGCATCCAGAACGCAGCCTGAGCCACAACCCGTTGTTCCAGGTACTGTTCAACCATCAGCGGCAGCGCTTTGGCGCATTGGCTCACCTGCCGGGGCTGACCCTGGAAGCCTTGGATCAGGTGGAAACCGCCGCCCAGTTTGACCTGGGGCTGGACAGCAGCGAAGACGATAGCGGGCGTATTGTGCTGTCGTTCACCTATGCCGTGGATGTGTTCCTGCCTGCCAGTATCGAGCGCTTTGCTCAGCGTTTTGAGGCGGTGCTGCGCCAAGTGATGGAGCAACCGCAGCAACCGTTGCTGGCGTTGGACTGGTTGACCGATGACGAGCATCGCCAACTGTACGCCTGGAGCCAAGCAGCGGGTGTTACGCCACACCTGCCGCTGGTGCATGAGGCCATCAGCCAGCAAGCCGCCTTGCGTCCCGACGCCGTGGCGCTGGTGTGTGGCGAGCGCTCGCTGACCTTCGCCGAGCTGGAACAGCGTGCCAATCAGCTGGCCCATCGCTTGATCGCCCTGGGTGTGGGCCGGGAAACCCTGGTTGGCGTCGCGCTGGACCGCTCGCTGGAACTGATCCTCGCCCCGTTGGCGATCCTCAAGGCCGGCGGCGCCTACGTGCCGCTGGACCCAGAGTACCCGGCCGAGCGCCTGGCCTACATGGTCAAGGACGCGGGCCTGAAGTGGGTGCTGAGCGATGCCGCGCTGGCACTGGCGTGGCCGGAAGTCGTCGAAGTCGTGGCCCTGGACCAGTTGGACCTGAGCTGCGCGCCAACACAGGCGCCCGTGTTGACGGTCACCCCGCAGCAACGCGCCTACATGATCTACACCTCTGGCTCGACCGGCCAACCCAAGGGCGTGACCGTCGAGCACGGTGCCCTGAGCATGCACTGTCGTGCTGCTGGGGAACTGTACGGCATGAGCGCCGAAGACATTGCCCTGCATTTTGCCTCGATCAGTTTTGACGGCGCGGTGGAGCAGTGGCTGTCGCCGATGATGTTCGGTGCCCGGCTGGTATTGCGTGGCCCGGGGCTGATCTCGGCAGAGCAGAGCTACCAGACGCTGGTGGACGAAGGCATCACCGTGGCCTATTTCCCCACCAGCTATGCCCATCAACTGGCCGAGTGGGCCTTGGCGCATCCGCAGCCGTTGCGGCTGCGCTCCTGCACCATTGGCGGCGAAGCGGTGTCGCGGGAGACCTTCGAGCTGCTGCGCCGTGGCCTGAAAGCGCCGCGCATCATCAACGGTTACGGGCCGACGGAAACCATCGTCACCCCGACCTTGTGGCGGGCCGACGGTAATGTACCGTGCGAAACACCGTACGCCCCCATCGGCCGTGCGGTCGGCAACCGCACCCTGTACGTGCTCGATGCCGACCTTAACCTGCTGCCACCGGGTGTGGCGGGCGAGCTGTACATTGGCGGCGAAGGGCTGGCCCGTGGTTATCACCAGCGCCCAGACCTGACCGCCGAGCGCTTTGTGCCGGACCCGTTCTCCACCACCGGTGGCCGCTTGTACCGCTCCGGCGACCGCGTGCGCTGGCTGGCCGACGGCAATCTGGAATACCTGGGGCGTGTTGACCAACAGGTCAAGCTGCGCGGCTACCGCATCGAACTGGGCGAGATCGAAGCGCGGCTGCAGGCCCATGCCGACGTCGGTGAGGCGGTGGTGCTGCTACGCGACAAACGCCTGGTGGGTTACGTGGTGTCGAACCGCGATGACGGCTTGGGCGATGAACTTAAAGCACAGCTCAAGGATGCGTTGCCGGACTACATGGTGCCGAGCAAGATCCTGGTGCTGCAACGCTTCCCGTTGACTCCCAATGGCAAGGTGGACCGCAAGGCCCTGCCGGAGCCAGTGTGGGAAAGCCAGGCCTTCCAAGCGCCGACTTCTGTCGAGGAGTTGGCCTTGGCGGCGATCTGGCAACAGGTGCTGGGGCTGGAACAGGTCGGGTTGCACGACAACTTCTTTGAGCTGGGTGGCGACTCCATCGTCTCGATCCAGGTGGTCAGCCGTGCGCGGCAGGCCGGTTTGGCGCTGACGCCCAAAGACCTGTTTCAACACCAGACCCTGCAAGCCCTGGCGCGTGCGGCCAAACCGCTGGAAGGCGGGTTGGCCATTGACCAGGGCCTGGTCAGTGGCGCGGTGCCGCTGACGCCGATTCAGGCCTGGTTCTTTGAACAGCCGATTCCGCAGCGGCACCACTGGAATCAGTCAGTACTGCTCAAGGCTGCGCAACCGCTGGACAGCCAGGCATTGAACCGTGCCTTGCAGGCCTTGGTGGCGCACCATGATGCCTTGCGTCTGAGCTGGCAGCAGGAGGGGAACCGCTGGGTTCAACACCATCGAGCTCCGAACGTACAGGCCTTGCTGTGGGAGCGCGAAGCGGCTTCTGCTGCTGAAATCACCGCCCATTGCGACGAAGCGCAAGCCAGCCTCAGCCTGCAAGACGGCCCACTGCTGCGCGCCGTGCATATTCGACTGGCCGATGGGACGGCCCGCTTGCTGCTGGTGGTGCATCACCTGGTAGTTGACGGCGTGTCGTGGCGCATCCTGCTGGAGGACTTGCAGCAGGCCTACGCCGGGTTACCGTTGCCAGCCAAGACCAGCGCCTACAAGCACTGGGCCGAACACATGGAGGCCTTTGCCCACGGCGAGGTGCTGCAAACGGAAGTGGCGTACTGGCAACAGCAGTTGGCCGGGCCCGTGGATCAGTTCCCCGAAGATGGTACCCCTGGCGGCGGTATCGAAAGCCTGACCCTGACCCTGGACAAGGTTCGCACCGCCCAGTTGCTGAAAACCGCGAACACAGCGTACCGCACGCGCATTGACGAACTGCTGCTGACGGCCCTGGCCCGTACCTTGTGCGCCTGGAGCGGGCAGCCCAGCGTGCTGATCGATCTGGAAGGCCATGGCCGCGAGGCGTTGTTTGATGGCCTCGACCTGACCCGTACCGTCGGTTGGTTCACCAGCCTGTACCCGGTGCGCCTTGGCGCTCACAGCGATCCGGCAACGACACTGAAGGGCTGCAAGGAGGCCCTGCGTAATCTACCTCACAAGGGCGTCGGTTTCGGCGCACTCCGCTACCTCGGTACGCCACAGGTCCGGGCCGCGATGCAGGCGTTGCCGCGGGCGGACATCACCTTCAACTACCTCGGCCAGTTCGATGGCAGCTTTGCTGAAGGCGGCTTGCTGCAACCGGCCGTTGAGTCTGCCGGTCGTGAGCATGGCGCGCAATCCGGCCCGGCTCGGCGCCTGGAAATCAATGGCCAGGTCTATGGCGGCGAACTGAGCCTGAGTTGGCGCTTTGACACCTCCCGCCATAGCACTGCCCGCATGCAAGCGCTGGTGGATCACTACCGCGACACCTTGCAGGCGCTGCTCGACCATTGTCTGGAGGCCGGTACTGGCGGCGTGACGCCGAGTGACTTTCCGCTGGTACGTTTGAGCCAGTCGCAACTTGATGGCCTGCCGCTGGGCGCTGATGCACTTGAGGATATCTACCCGCTGGCACCGATGCAGCAGGGCCTGCTGTTCCATTCGTTGTACGCACCCGAGGCCGGAACCTATGTGAATCAGCTTTGTGTGGATGTCGACAACCTGGATGTCGAGCGTTTTTGCGCCGTCTGGCACATAGCGCTGGCACGCCATGGCATCTTGCGTACGGGCTTTGTCTGGCGCGGTGATCTACCTGAACCGCTGCAAGTGGTTCGGCGCCAGGTCGCGGTGCCATTGCAGGTACTTGACTACCGTGACCGGGGTGACGTGCAGTCGTTGTTGCAGCAATTCGCATCTGCCGATCACGCCCGTGGCTTTGAGCTGGACGAGGCGCCTTTACTGCGTTTGACCCTTATCCGTTTCGAGCCCGAACGTTACCGGCTGATCTGGACCAGCCATCATTTGCTGCTTGATGGCTGGAGTAGCGCCCAACTGATCGGTGAGGTGCTGCAGGCCTATGCCGACCCGCACAGCCTGCGGCCAGTCACTGGCGGTTATCGCCAATACATCCAGTGGTTGCAGGCTCAGGATGCAACCGTCAGCGAGGCGTTCTGGCGTGAGCGCTTGAGCCTGCTCGATGAGCCATGCCTGCTGGCCAATACCATGGTCGCGCCTGCAGCCGGCGAGGGCTCGGGCAACTGGAAACAGGCAATGACGGTCGAGCAGACGGCCGCTCTGCAAACGTTCGCCCAGCGCCAGCGGATTACGCTCAACACCTTGGTACAGGGCGCATGGTTGCTGTTGCTGCAACGCTATACCGGCCTGCAGAGCGTGTGCACCGGTGTCACCGTGGCTGGGCGTCCGACACAGCTGGAGGGCGCCGAATCCTGGCTGGGGCTGTTCATCAATACTTTGCCGCTACTGGTTCGGCTCGACGCCGGGCAGGCGGTGGGTGACTACTTGCGCAAGCTGCAGGCCGACAACCTGGCGCTGCGCGAGCACGAACACACGCCGCTGTACGCGATACAGGGCTGGGCCGGGCAGGGTGGCCAAGGCCTGTTCGATACGCTGATCGTGTTCGAGAACTACCCGGTGGATGCGGCATTGCGTCAGGCATCGGACAGCGGCCCACGCTTTGGCCCAATGGAACAGTTGGAGATGACCAACTACCCGCTGGCCCTGACCGTCAACCTCGGTGAACGCCTTGAGATCGGCTACAGCTACCACTGTTCATGCTTTGATCAAGCCACACTGATGCGCCTGGATGGGCAGTTGCGGCAGATCTTGCTGAATATGGCCCAGGATGCCGAGGTTGCGTTGGGGCGTATCCCGCTCAACGATGCCGTGGCGTTGCGACAGTTGGCCCAGTGGAGCGCAGTGCAGCAGCATTTCCCGGCGTTCGTGCCGGTATCGTCCCGTATTGCCGCGCAGGCGGCGTTGCGCCCTGACGCCGTGGCGATCCGTCATCAGGGTGTCAGCTTCTGCTACGCCGAGCTGGAGCAGCGTGCCAATCAACTGGCCCATCGGCTGATACGCCTGGGCGTGGGCAGCGATGTACTGGTCGGCGTGGCCCTGCCACGGTCGCCTGAACTGATCGTCGCCCTGTTGGCTGTGCTCAAGGCGGGTGGTGCCTATGTGCCGCTGGATCCGGACTACCCGGCAGAGCGGCTGGCCTACATGGTCGAGGATTCCGGCCTGCAACAGGTGATCAGCTTGTCCAGCCTGGACTTGCAGTTGCCGGGACAGGTATTGCCGCTGGACACCCTGGACCTTTCTGCAGAGCCATGCAGCGCGCCACAGGTGACTATCTACCCGGAACAACTGGCCTATGTGATCTACACCTCGGGCTCGACCGGCAAGCCGAAAGGCGCGCAGTTGACCCAGCGCAACGTCGAGCGGCTGTTCCAGGCCACCCAGGGCGATTTCGGTTTCACCCAAGACGACGTCTGGACCCTGTTCCATTCCTATGCCTTCGATTTCTCGGTGTGGGAAATCTTTGGCGCCCTGGTGCATGGCGGCACTTTGGTGATCGTGCCGTATTTCACCAGCCGGTCACCGGAAGAGTTCCTGGCGTTGCTGGTCGACGAGGGCGTGACGGTGTTGAACCAGACGCCGTCGGCGTTCCGTCAGTTGATCCCGCTGGCGCAGAAAAACACGGCGCCGTTGAGCCTGCGTTACGTGATTTTTGGCGGCGAAGCCCTGGAACTGGAAAGCCTGCGGCCGTGGTTCGAGCGCTACGGTGATCGCCAGCCGCGCTTGATCAATATGTATGGCATCACCGAAACCACGGTGCATGTGACCTACCGGGAAATCACCGCGCAAGACCTTGCCCATAAAGGCCCGAGCCCGATTGGCCGGCCGTTGGCCGACCTCAGCCTGCACGTGCTGGACGCCAACCTGAATCCGCAACCCGTAGGTATCGCGGGTGAGCTGTACGTCGGTGGTGCCGGTCTGGCCCGTGGCTACCTGAACCGCCCGGAACTGACCAGCGAACGTTTCATCGCCAGCCCGTTCGATGCCAGCCAACGCCTGTACCGCAGCGGCGACCTGGCCCGGCGCCTGTCCGATGGCAGCCTGGAATACCTGGGGCGTATCGACCAGCAGGTGAAAATTCGCGGCTTCCGCATCGAGCTGGGTGAAATCGAAGCGCAGTTGCAGAGCCATCCGCAGGTCAACGAAGCGGCGGCGCTGGTCAAGGAGGGCGCCGGTGGCCCCCGGCTGGTGGGCTATGTCGCCAGCTCGGACTTGGCGATTCAGGACGAGCTCAAGGCCCACCTGCACGAACGGCTGCCGGAATACATGGTCCCGGCACAGATCGTGGTGTTGCCGACGTTGCCACTGACCGCCAACGGCAAGCTCGACCGTCGCGCGCTACCCGAGCCGGACGCTGCAGCAGGCCGCGAGTACCGGGCGCCGCAGACTGATACCGAACAGGCTGTTGCCCGTATCTGGGCGCAGGTGCTGGAGGTAGAGCGTGTGGGCCTTGACGATAACTTCTTCGACCTCGGAGGCCATTCGCTGTTGGCATTGACCTTGACCGCTGCACTGCAAGACCGACTGGGCCTGAAGGTCCGGCTCGATCAACTGATGCAGTACCCGCGCTTGAGTGAGCTGTTGCAACGGGTGCAAGGGCCATCTGCCGAGGTGTCACCGCGCGTGCCCCTCAATCAGGCCAGCGCAGGAGCCCCTCGGCTGTTTTGCGTACACCCGGGCGGCGGCACGCTGTTTGGTTACTACCCCTTGGCGCGTGCATTGGAAGCGACCTGGCAGGTTGATGGTTTGTTGTGCCGCAGTTTTGTAGAGCCGACCTGGCGCGACAGCTCTCTGGAGCAGATGGCCCAAGACTATGTACAGGCGATTCGCCGGGTTCAACCGCAGGGGCCGTATCACCTGCTGGGCTGGTCCCTGGGAGGCGCCCTCGCGGTGGAGATGGCGCGGTTGCTGCGTGAGGCCGGTGAACCGGTAGCCTTCCTCGGATTGGTCGACCCGTTCGTTCCTGGCGTGGGTGCTGCGACGGGTGAGGCGCAGCACGCCGACCTGGACAGCGGTTTTGCCCGTTACCTGGCGGAGTTGTTCGGCGATGTGCCGCTGGCCGCTGTTCAGGCTCGTATCGCTGAGGCGCGACGGGAGGGCTGCAGCGATGCCGAGTTGATCGAGGGCGTACTGGCCTGGGCGGTCGCACAATCGCGTGGCGATGCGCCGCGTATCGAGCAGGGGGATATCGCTCAAGGTTTCGCCGTGATGCGCCACCTCAATGGTCTGACGGCTAACTGCACATTGAAGCCTTGCGATGTGGCACCGCAGTGCTGGTGGTCAAGCGAAGTGGCAGAGGTTTCCATGGCTGCGCAGACCGCATTGGAGCGGGGTATTGGCGTGCAGGCGCACAGCAGGCAGGAGATCGAGGGCAGTCATGCCGGAATCGTCCGGGAGCCAGTGTTCCTGCGCAGCCTGGCTGAGGTGTTGCCTGGCGCCTGAATGGTTTGAGCGCAACTTAACCACGTGCCTGGATGGGTCCATGCACGTGGTTTTGGCTTCATGAGCGCACAGGCGGATTCGCCTCGAACGCGGCGTAGTAACACCTTGTCATTAATTGCTAATGATAATGGTTTGTAATAGCATTATTCGCGATCGGACTCACCCCTTCTTATTGACCTGAAGGTGTTTCGCTTTGACGACTCATGGAACGAACAACAACCCGGAGCTACTGATGGCTTTTCTGGACAATCGCCAGGCATTGATCGACAGAGCCAACGCCATACTGGGCTGTCGTTATCAGGCAGAAGATGTTGCTCAGGATATCTACCTCAAATTGTGTGAACAGCCTGTTTGTCTGCCTGTGGCCCATCCGCTGGGTTATCTCTACCGGATGGTGCGCAACCTGTCCATCGACCGCCTGCGGCGTCAGCACTGGGAGAACTGCCACAGCGTTGGGGAAGAGCAGGCGTATGTCCTGTTGTGTTCAAAACCCTCGCCGGAGGCTGCCGTTATCCATCGGGCAATGCTTGAGCAGGTGCACCGCGCCTTGTTGGAATTGCCCGAGCGCACCCGGCGCATTTTTGAAATGACCCAACTGCAAGGGCATACCCAGCGCGAAGCCGCACGCCGTGAGGACGCCTCGCCGACCCTGATCAATTTTCTCCTGCGTGATGCCCTGCGTCATTGTCGCCAGCGACTGGGCGTTGTGCCTGCAAACCGGGCACAGTAATGCCTTTTGAAATGACTTTTGGCCCGCCTCTTACACGGATGTACAGCTCTTGATCGATGTATTGGCCCCTCTGTTTTGTGGAGAACTGGCGGTATACGCCGAAGGCCTGAGCCTGAGTGCCGGCGACCAGCCGGTGGTGTCAGGGCGGCGCTTTGTTGAAGCCGAGCAGCTTGAACAGTGCCTGGACCTGTATGCCGTGGGGTATCCCGGTGCCGACCGGCGCGCCTTGGTCTCCTTATGGTCCAAGGACTATTTCCTGACCGTGCTGCCTGCAGTGGTTGCGTCAAGCCTGGTGCTGGGGTGGCACTTGCCCGTCACGCTGGACGACATCGAGGTGGTCATCGATGCGCAAGGGCTGCCTGCCCGCCTGGTATTGCCTCACCCTGGTGAGCGGGTAGCGCCTGATGATGCCTGGCAGCGATTTGCACCCTTGATAGAGGGCAACCTGGAGCCTTTCATCGATGCGCTGGCACGTGTGGTCAAGCTGTCCCCCCGGGTGCTGTGGAACAACGCCGGCAACTATGTGGAGAGCATTATCGGTGTGCTGGCCGAGCGTGGCTTTCCAACCGACACCCTGGCCCATGGCGAGGCGCTGATCAGGGTCCGCGAGTGGCCGCACGGCAAGCGCAACCGGCTTTTCGAGCCTGTGCGCTATGTGCAGATGCCAGGGCCACAAGGCCCGCTGCAGATCCGCCAGCGCCGCCAGTGTTGCCTGCGTGACGGGCTACCCGGTTATGAATGCTGTAGCGATTGCCCGCTGATCAGCGATGAGCTGCTGTTGCGCTATGCCTTGGCCGAGCGCGGCCTGAGCGTCGAATGAGCCGACGGCTCAGCGCCGCCACAACTGCAGCATCAGGTAAGGCCCTGCGATCAGCGCCGCCAGCAAACCGGCGGGCATCTGGTAAGGGTAGAGCACATTGCGCCCCAGCCAGTCCGCCGCGACCATCACCAAGGCACCCAGCAGAATGGCGCCCATCAGTTGTGCCCGTGCCCGCACCAGCCCGAGCATACGGGTCAAGTGCGGAGCCAGCAGGCCAATGAAGCTCAAGGGGCCAATGACCACCGTGGCGCAGGCTGTCATCAACGCACTCAAGCCCAGTAATGCCAGACGGCTGCCACGAAGGCTGACACCGAAGCCTCGGGTTGCGGCCTCACCCAGTGGCAGAATGTCCAGCCAGCGATGAAGCATCAGGCACAGCCCGCCGAACAGCATCAACATCCCCCCAAGCAGCCACGCCGTCTGCTCATTGGCGCGGTAGGTGGAGCCTGCCATCCAGTTGAGCATGTGTTGTGCGCGTGAGTCGCCGTTGGCCAGGAGTATTTGCAGCAGGGCATCGAACAACGCACCGACGGCGATGCCCACCAGCAACAGTTGGGTTGGTGAGAAGTTGTCACGTCGGCTCAAGGCCAGCAACGCGGCGAAGGTGAGCACGGCGCCTGCGGTACTGGCCCCGACCAGCGTACCGTTGCTGGCAGCGGGCAGTGCGATCAAGGCGAGCAACATGCCCATGGCTGCCCCTGAACTGATGCCGAGCAGTTCCGGGCTTGCCAGTGGGTTACCGGTGAGGCGTTGGATCAGGCAACCCGCCAGAGCCAGCAAGGCTCCGCAGCCCAGTGCGGCGAACACCCGTGGCGTGCGCCATTCCAGCAACGCCTGAAGCATCGGGCCGTGGCTCCAGGTCCAGCCTTGCGGGCCATCGCCCACGGCCAGCGCTACCATCACCGTGGCGACCAGCAACAGTGCCAGGCCCGACAACAGTACGCGGTTTGAATACCGGGGGCGGCTGCTGTGGGCGCTAGAGTGCGGCGCATCGCCGCGCAAGCGCAAGCCTTGTACCAGCCAGATCAACAGTGGGGCACCCACCAGCGCCGTCGCTGCGCCGGTGGGCAGGAAGCCGCTGTCAAAGCCTTCCAGGCTTTGCACCAACAGATCGGTGAGCCATAGCAGCAGCGCACCGAGCACCGGTGACCACAATAGTCGATCCTTCAGCCGGCGCGCACCGAGCATGCTGCACAGGCTGGGGGCAGTAAGGCCAATAAAACCGATCATGCCGACGCTGGCCACCACGCAGCCGCTGAGCCACAGGGCCAGCACCAAGGCAATCACACGGCTGCCATTGAGTGAAAGGCCCAGTGCGCGGGCGCCGGAATCTTCCAGGCCAAGCAGGGTCAGCGGACGAATCAGCAGCAGCACACCCAGGGCCGGCAGCAGCCGTGGCAGCAAAAACGCTACTTGCTGCCAGTCCTGTTGCACGAGTGAGCCGGCTCCCCAGATGAACAGTGGCCCCAGTTCCTGGCCGTGGATGATCATCAACCCGGCATTGACCGCACCGAAGTACAACGACACAAGAATGCCGCCCAAGATCAGTGCCAACGGGCTGAAGGCTCTGCGCCAGGCCAGGGCGAACACCAGCAGCAGCGCCACCGCGCCGCCGGCCAGCGCCAGCCATTCGCGGCCATGGACGAGCAGCCCGGGTGCCCACAGGGTGGCAATGCTCAACGCCAGTTGCGCGCCTGAAGCAATGCCAAGGGTGGCAGGCTCGGCCAATGGGTTGCGTAACGCTTGCTGCAGTATGCAGCCGGTCAGCGCCAGGGTTGCTCCACACAACCAGGCCATGGCCATTCGCGGCAGCCAACTGTAATGCACCAGCAGTTGGTCGAGTTGTTCTGTCTGGGGGGCGCTGACGGCTTGCCACCACAGGCCAGGGGGCAGGTGCGTGGCAAGGTTGCCGGTTGCCAGGGCAAGTGCTGCGAGTAGCATCAGGGTCAGTAGCGGTGCGGGGTGGCGATTGATGTAACGCAGGATCATGGCTGGGCGCTCGGGGCAAAACGCTGCTTTAGCAGCAGGGCGAGGCGCTCGGCACTGCTGACGCCGCCGTAGGGCCATACGGCAGGAAGGCTGTCGACGCGCTGCTCACGCACGGCGCTCAGGGCTTTCCAGATGGGGTTGCGATTCAGCGCAGCGGCGTCCGGCAACGGCTCGAACAGGACCAGGCGTGCATCGGACGGGGTGGCAAGTGCCGCCAAGGTAATGGTCGCAAACCCCCAGGAACTGGTGGGGCCGTGCCAGGCGTTACGTAAACCGAGCTCATCGAGCACCGCCTGGTAAAGGCCTTGCCCACCGTTGACGCGCAAGTGCCGCTCATCAAGAAAGGTGACCAGGTACAAGGGTTCCAGGGCTTGCCCGGCGAGCGCGGCCCGGGCTTCGGCGAAGTGATTGTCGACTCGCTTGAGCAGTGCATCCGCCTGCGCTTGGTGATCGAGCATGCGCCCAAGCAGCGTTGTGATCTGCCGCGAGCGTTGCAACGGCTGGCCACTGTCATCGAACGTGGCCAGGAGCATGGTCGGCGCCACCGCGTTCAACAGCGGCAGGATCGAGGCGTACTCGGGTGTTGCCAGGATCAGGTCCGGGCGCAACTGGCTCATGGCTTCCAGATTAGGTTCGCGACGAGCCCCCACATCGGCCACGCTGGTCGGTAACGCCGGGGTCGATACCCAGCGGCGATAACCGTCTGGTTCGCCGACCCCTACGGGAGTGACGCCGATGGCCAGCAGTTGCTCCACAAGCCCCCAGTCGAGCACGATGACCCGGCGTGGTGGTTGCTTGAAGGTGACGGGACCAAAATCATCGTTCCAGGTCACAGGCTGTGCGAAGGCGGCAGGTAGCAACACAGAGAGCACAATCGTTAGAGCGGCACGCAGCGCGATGGCAGGCAACAGGATGCTCTCCGGGTCAGTAGACGAAGCTGATGGGCGAGCCGCCTTGAGGGTGGGGCAGCACGCCCATGGCGATGCCGTAGATGTTTTCCAGGGTGTCGCTGCGCATGAGTTCGGCAGGGCAGCCTTCAGCCATCAGGCGCCCCTGATGCAGGGCGAGCAGATGGTCGCAATAGCGTGCAGCCATGTTGACGTCGTGGAGCACCACCAGCACGCCGAGCCCTAACTGAACGCTCAGGTTCTTGACCAGCGCGAGCACTTCCACCTGATGGGCGATATCCAGGGCCGAGGTGGGTTCATCCAGGAGCAGGTAGCGGCTGTTTTGCGCAAGCAGCATCGCCAGCCAGACACGTTGACGTTCGCCGCCGGACAAATGGTCGACCATGCGCTCGGCAAAGACGAGCGTGTGGGTGAGCTCCAGGGCGCGTTGTACCTGCTCGCGATCCTCTTTGCCAAAACGCCCCAGGGCGCCGTGCCACGGGTAGCGGCCAAGGCTGACGAGCTCACGCACGGTGAGGTTGTCGGCAGGTGGCAGTTGCTGCGGCAGGTAAGCGACCTGTCGCGCGAATTCACGGTTCTGCCAGCCTGACAGGGGGTTGCCGTCCAGCGTGATCTGCCCTTCGGTTGGCAGTTGCTGACGGGCCAGCAGCTTGATCAATGTCGACTTCCCCGAGCCGTTATGCCCGATCAGGCCGACCATGCGGCCGTGGGGGATTCTCAGGTTCAGCGGGTGCAGCAGGGTTCGTCCGGGAACACTGAAGCTGACCGATTGCAGTTCAAACATCGTGTTTTCGCAATAGCCCCGGCAGTCAGGGCGCGTGAAGTAGGGCTGCTGACATTAACACTAATAGTAATGCTTATCAATTATTGGTCTTCTCATCGAACACCTGCTCGTGAGCAGTCGCCGCGACCACAGCCCTGACGCAGGGCGCAGAAAGAGGCGGAACTGGCCGCTGGATAATCGTCAGCTATGCTCTTGTACGAACAATTTCCTACCCATGGCTACAAGGACGTGCACATGAACGCAGAACAGGACAGTCGGGTCATAACCGGTATTATCCGTGCCTATGGCGGCTCATCCTACAAGATGACCAGAACCTATACCCCGGCAGTAACAAGCGCTGGCCTCTATATTCTCTATTTCGTCACGTCGACCGCGGACGGCGCGTGCTTCCCGGTCTATTGCGGTTATACATCCCGCACGCTGGAGACTCGCCTCAAGGAGCACACTCAGCCCGGTGGCCAGATCAGCAAAATGAGGACGCCAGGCGGGATAGTGACTACCTCCGGGGTTCCGATCGCCACGGCCGACGGCGAGGTTTATGTCGGGTTTATCAGATGCACCGGCATGCTGGCGAAACTCATAGAAAGCAGCTTTCTGTTCAACTATGACTTTGTGCTCAATGCTTCTGAAAATGGTCAGCGAAGGGCGCTCGATGTTACTGAGGTTCAAGAGTCCAGTTGGGCCGCGCTTGACGACACCCATACCGCCAGGGAGCAAATACACGCGTGGAATGACGCAGTAGAAAGCACCGTCAACGAAGCGATAGACGATGCCAGGCAACTGAGCTTGTATCTGGAGCAGTTTCGAGGGTTTGTCTAGCATTGGCGTCACAAACACCTCGCTATGGCACAGCGGTGGGTACTGGTCGGGCTGCGCATGAGCAGCCTGCAGCCGGTGACGGGCTCGCACAGATCGAAGAGGGGCACCGGCTGTGCCTCTCTCGTCGCTACGAGGATGCCGAGGTCTGTTTCAGGGCTGTTGCGAAACAGCAGCCAGACTGGCCTATGGCTCATAACAACCTGGGCTGGGTTCTGCAGGCGCAAGGCAGGAATGAAGAAGCTTTGGCCAGCTACAAGACGGCTTTGCAACGTGACCCCGGGTTTGAACTGGCGCGTGCGAACCTTGCCTACCTGCTCGCCCATTTGTATGTCCACATTGGCAAGTTCGACGAAGCAAGGGCAATGTGGCGGGTGCTGGTCGAGCGCTACCCGCATGACCCGGAAATACTGGACAACCTGATCAGCACGGCATTGAAGGCCAACGATCTCGTCGATGCGGGCTACTGGGCGACCCGGTATGCCGCAGTCACCCGGGCCAGTGTTTATCACCCGATGCCAGCCCATCCGCCCCTGGTAACGATACCCGAGCCAAGGTTATCGAAGGGCAAGCTGCAGCATGACCTAGAACAGTACCGGTATTTGCGCAGTCACGGCCTGCTGGGCGAGGTCTTCGATGGCATCATCGACTGCTATGGCCAGGCGGTTCAGTGTTTTGACGAAAACGACGCTGCGTTGAGGCAGCGCGTGGGTGACGCTGTGCACATGAAGAGCACTTACGGGCGCATCGTTCATCATTATCCGGCGGCGAGGCTGCCTGAAAACGCGTTGTCGCGCACTGGGGTAAACCTGGACGCTGAGAAGGCCTATCTGGCAAGCACGCTGGGTATCGTGGTAATCGATGATTTCCTGACGCCGAAAGCACTCTCGGAGTTGCAGACGTTCTGCCTGGAATCCACCGTCTGGCATGCCAACAGGTATGCCTATGACCGCCTGGGCGCGTTCTTCAGGGACGGCTTCAATTGCCCGTTGTTGTTGCAGATTGCCGAAGAGATCCAGCAGGCATTCCCGAATGTGATTGGTCGCCGGCATCCGCTGTTGCAGATGTGGGGGTTCAAGTACCGGCATGACCAACCTGCAACGCACCCTCATGCGGATTTTGCAGCGGTGAACGTGAACTTCTGGATTACGCCAGATGAGGCGAATCTGGACCAGGCGTCTGGTGGGCTGCTGATCTATGACGTGGAAGCACCAATGGATTGGGATTTCGAGGCCTACAACCGACAAGGGGACAGGATCTCGGCCTTTTTGAGAGACGCAGGTGCGAAGCCTGTGGTCATACCGTATCGCTGTAACCGGGCAATCATCTTCAACTCGGACCTGTTTCATGCGACGGCGCCGATCAGATTCCGACCGGGTTATGCTGACAAAAGAGTCAACATAACCTTGCTCTATGGCGAGCGGGAACGCTCAGGCACAGAATGACCGCACAGGCTCCCGATCAGCCCACTCGGGTGTTTGCCAGACAGCCGCCCGATTATCTGCAACGGCTGCCTGGTGGCTGTGTACTAGCTGGGTTGGGTAACGATATGTACCTCTAGTGTCCCGTGGTTATCCTTCAGCCCAGCGCCATAGATCCCATTGACGTCATCATTGATACACAGGTGCATCTGCCCGGACTGCCCGACCGGTGCCTGGCCCAGGGTGCCTACCAGGAAAGGCGCATTGTCGCCAATCCTGGCGACCAACGCACCTTCCGGTGCACCGGGCAGGGTATACCCGGGTTTGGCGATGAATGCGCGGTTGCCAGCGGGGCCCACCATGCCGGTTGCGGGGTTGGCGGTCCATGAGCCCTGTGCGCTGATTTGTGTGTCCTGGCGACCTGTGACATGCAACCCGGTGGCTTGCCAGGGCTGATTGGATTGCACCGAGACTGTGATGGGGTAAAGCACATTCACGGCATCGGCTGCGGTGTTCGCATCGAACCCGGCGCCGGTCAGGGCGCTTAACATCACTGCTGCCGGCGTGTCTGGAAAAACCTCGGCGGCAAGGATGACGTTGCCAATGTCGAGGGCCGACAGTGCGGGGTAGCTTTCATGCAGGATCATGGCCAGTTCTGCAGGGTTCAGTGGCACGAATACCTGGGTCAGGGCGCGTGCCACGGCTTCACTGCTGGCGATGATCGCCTCATGGGGCACTACCAACGCAACCGAACCGTCGCCCGCCGATGCTTGCGACAGCAGGGCATTCACCGCCTGAAGCGGGCTCATGCCCTGCTGCTTCAAGGGGGCCAAGAGGCTGACTATGTGTTGTACGTCCATCATCATGGTGACGCTCCTTTGTAGTGATAATGCAGGTCGTGCGTTTGTACAGGGCGGTCGAATGCCACCCGACCTTGGGGCGATCAGCACACTTTGCGTGACCGCATGCTCTTTGCCTCAGTGATAAGCACTCACTAGCGCGACGGACATCTCCAGAGGCGACAGGGCAGGGAAGGCCGCCTTCAATCCGCTTGACGTGTCATCGGCCAGATACCCGGCTTGCGCCATGGCGCTTGCCATCTCCTTGGCGGTCAGGACAGGGTACGCCTTGATCAGGGCCTGAGCGCAATCCGTGCCAGGGGCTCCCTGACGGCGCATATCCCGCGCGATTTGAACCGGGTCCGGATAGGCCCGGGTCAACGCCGCCGCCAACGCAGCCGGCGGTGTGTCTGGCCAGGCGCGGAGCAGTCCTTTGCTGGTGTCGGCGGCTGCATAACCGGCTTGGGCCATGGCGCTGGCCAGGGTGTCCAGGCTCAGGTTCGGGAACGCGTCTAGCAGCAATTGGCCGCATCGCCCCCCCTCGACTGCTTCGGCGATAAGGGCCTTGGCCATGTCGGCGGCGCTCGAAAACGCTGTGATCGTAACGTTTACCGCGTTCGAAGGTGCCCCGGCAATGACATTCAACTGACCCGCAACGGGTAGCGCCTGCACGGCCAATTGGTAGACGAGCGACGTTCCAGGGGCACCCTTGAGCGTCAGTAACGCAATCAGGTTGTCGCCCTGGGTGCTCGCGTTCAGTAGGCTGACCTGGAGGGCGCTGTCTGCGTCGGTGATCAGCGCTTGATAGCCGGAGGCACCGGTGACTGGCTGCCAACGAAGGGTCGCGGTGACGCCTGTGCTTGTTGCCTGAAGGTTCTCCGGCGTGCCGAGGCGAGTCAGCACCAGAGCCTCGGTCGGCAGGCTGGGCACCGTGGCAGAGTTGCCGTGGGCGACAAGGGTGAAGCTGAAGTCGCCAGCCGGCGCGACCGTATCGAACAACACATTGCAGCGAGTGGGCGGCGCCTGCCCCGGCGTCGTCGGCTGGAGCGTTTGATCCGGGCGTCCAGGTGCTGCCTGCATGGGTACTGGAAAGCACGTATGACAGGGCATTCTGCACAGCCGTCCAGGTCAAGGTTACGCCGGTGTTCGGGGGCGTGAGGCTGCCGTCGGGATGAGCGGCCAGGTCCGCGGGTGTCGGCAGGCGCTGAAACGGCGCCTCAACCCAGGCGCTGGCGGATGACGCATTGGTGCCCTGCACCTGGGCCTTGTAGGTGCCGGTAGGCCAACTGGAGGCGAACTCGAAAGTGGTCTGGCGTGCCTCGATGGCCAGCCCGGGCTGGTCGAGCAGAACTTTTGCGGCACTGTCGAGCAGTTGCGCATGGTAGCCACTGTTACCCTGGCCTCCGCCCCACGTCAGTGTCACTACCGTGTTGTTGATATTGACGGCGGGATGGGTAGGAGCACTCTGAGTGCCAGTGCCAGTGCCGGTACCAGTACCGTTCAGGATCGCCACGACAGCCGTTACCGTACCGGCTACGGCGGCGGCAGCACCCGCCGCACCGGCGGCAGCGGCTTCGGCAGCCGCCAGTGCCGCTGCTGCGGTGCTCGCTACTGCGTCGGCGGCCGCACCTTCGATCAGATGTTGGCACGCCAGTGTGGCAGCGTAGGAGGCGGCCGCCTTGCCGGCTGTCAGGGCGATCAGCGTGGCAATGGCTTCGCTGTTTTTGAGTAGCCCCTGCACGAACGACTCTGCCGCTTGTTCAAGCGCTTTATCGATGTAAGCGCCTAGTTCAGAGAGCTTGGCAGTGTTGGGCAGGGGGATCGAAACGATGCCGGGAAAGGGGATCGCCACAGCAGTGAGGGAGGTGTCGGCGATCGAAAGGGTGTAATTGCCGTCAAGTTGCAAGCTTACGCCGTTACTCTGCGTACTGAACGACACGCTGATGGTGAAGCTGGACTTGAGCAGCGTATTGAAAGCGAAATCTGCCAGTTGGCCGCAGCCTGGCTTGCCTTCACTTGACAGCTTCTGCAGGGTCTTGATGAAGTCGATGGCCTTGGTCAGGTATTCAAAGTTTGGCCAGTGGGTAATCTGGAACCCGCCATCCTTGCTGTAGCGCACCCCCAATGACGTGTTCTTGGGCAGGAAGGGGGCGTAATCGGAGAGGGCGGTGAGCGTTCCATCGATCTGCAGGTTGCCGCTTTGGTTCTTGCTTGCCGCCACGGTGATATCGACGCCAAATGACGCTTGCATGAACCACAGACTGCCGGCGAACCCCATGGACGCTTTATCGCCGACCGTGGAAATGTACAGCGTCGGCCCGCCTGTGGCGCTGGTCGCCTTCGGTGCAGCGATGGTCAGAATATAGATGTCGATGGGTTTGGTCAGGGCAATGGACGCGGTGATGCCATCCTTGGCAATCTGAATATTACCGATCACTTCGAGGGTGCTGACGAGCGTCAGGTCAAAAACAGCCTGAATATTGAAACCGGGCAGGTACGGAATGCTGCTGGCCGGTGGTGCGACGGGCACCACGCCTGTCCCTCCCGACGCCGGGCAGGCGAACGTATTCAGGCTCAGCGGCGCGGAGCCTGCGGTTGCGCAGTAATAGAGTTGGCTGCCGGCCTTGAAGGTGATGTCTATCAGCGAGGTGGGCGGCTGCTTGATACCCAGGCACTGTCTGAACAGATCGCCGATTGATAGGGTCTGGTCGACCTTGACGCTTGCCACCTGAGGCGTGCCGTTTTGCAGGTAGATCTGCCCGGTGAGTTGAGCCGATCCCACCTTCACCGAACCTTGCACCTGAAAATGCTTCTGTGCCGAGGCATCGCCATACTGGACATAGGCGCCGAACACAAGGTTTGAGAACGAGATGCCGGTCATGGCCCCCCCGAACAGCGAGGGTATCGTGGCATCAAGTTGCGCCGCCTGCAGGCAGGCCGTTACGGTTTTCTTTGCGTCATCGGAAATCAGCGCACCGGAGAAGGCATAGTCGTTGCTGAACACCGTCACGGTCAGGTTTCCGCTGATGCTCAGTCGCCTGGCCGTGGTGAACTGGTAGCCCACCTTGATGTTCTCGAAACCGAACATGCCGAACAACTTGAAGTTCGGCAGGGCCACCTCATAGACGGCCTGCTTTACGGCAGAGCCTGCAGATGTGCCGCTGGCCAATAGTGCGGACAGCGAGAGCGTGTCTCCGGCGCCTGCTGAGGTGTCATAACCGATCTGGATCAAGCTGTCGAACAACTCGATGTCCTTGAGTCGCACCGTGAGCCAGAAGCCACAGGTGCTGTCCATGGACAGAGTCGTTTCAGCCACGCTCATGGGGACCGGCGTCTGAGGGAATACATTGAGCAGCGTCGTACCGCTCGGTGGCGCGCCATCGCCAAAATGGCTGAAGGTGAAAAAGCCGGCATCCTGCACCAGGATCTTTCCTGTGGGCAGTTGCGTGTCGAACGCATCATTCAATAACGAGAAAACGTCGAGCCCGGTGCCGCCAGGAGTTGCCAGATCGGCGTAGATCAGACTGTATTGCCGCGATAAGTCCAGTTCGCAGGTGCTTTGGCTATTGAATTTTCCACCAAAAATTTCTGACCAGCCGAACTGGGCCGAGATGCGGATATCCATGGGCGAAGGGCCCTCCCGCAGACGATAGGCTTCGATGCGGCGAGGTGGTCAGGAACACCCCGTCGCACACTCGAGCGCTGCTTAGCTGAAGGTATGCTTCTCGCGGTTGTAGGTGCCTTCCGACACGACAACATTCAGGTCTTGAACCACATCACTGCCGATGGCACCGGAAATCACATCCATGGGCGGTGAAACGGCAACGAACACCTGGTTGGTACTGCCTACGGCGACCTCGAGCAGTGTCTGCGGAGCCGGTGCTTTACCTCCATCGGGCGTCGGAGCCTGCGAGATCACGCTGAACTGGAAAGGTGCGTCCTTGGTGGGGGCGGAACTCGGGATGTTGAGGGACGCGGTGTAGGTTTTGCTGTCGATGTTGAAGACAGCATTGACGATAGCGCTGATTGCCATATGAGAACTCCATTCTGCACTGACTGGCTATTGCGGGATGTGTGAAAGACAAGACTCCTGAAACACGAGCGATGGCGCGTTGAAACTGTAGTTCGAGATTATTCGACGGGCAAATTCAGTCGTTAAAAAAGCGATTTCCAGGCCTTTGGCGCGGCGCCCCCGTGACCTGCCCACTGCATTCCCCCTTCGAAACGGACTTCAACGTAAACGACTTGCCTCGAACTGATAAAAATCAAGTCGTCCGCGCCCGAAGCGCTCAACCTTGAGTGGTCGTTCTCGCATTGAAATGGCCCCGCGCCGAGGTGCCTCATGTCCCAGACCCAGCGTTTGCTCCTGATTGCCTCGTCATCAATGACCCGTACGCCTGCGTTTGAACGCGCAACGGCCTTGGCTCAGGCGATGCAACTACCTTTGCATATCGTGGCATTCGATTACCTCGAAGCCTTGGCGGTGGCCGGTTTTTTTGCCCCCGAGCAAATCCGGCAAGCCCGTGACGGCTACCTGGAGAGCCATCGGCAATGGCTTGAGGAGCAAGCCGCGCAGGCGAGAAAGCACCGGATCGAGGTGACCAGTGAGGTGGTCTGGGTTCAAGACCCCTATGAGGAAATCCTGCACTTCGTCAATGAGATGCCCTTGGCGCTGATCATCAAGGATGCCCAGGAGGAGTCGGTGTTGAAACGGATCTTCTTTACGCCACTGGATTGGCGGTTGTTGCGCGATTGTCCGGCGCCCGTGCATCTGGTCACCAATGCCCTCCACCCAAGGCCGCGCAACGTGCTGGCGATCGTCGATGTATTACGCAGTGAAGCGCAGGACCTGGTTTTCAACGACCAGATCATCGCCGCAGCCGTGAAGCTGGCCGAACAATGCAACGCACAGCTCGACCTGGTCCATGTGTATGACTGGGCCGCGGTGTATGCCATGGATATGGGGGGCGGCGCATTGCCGCTGGCCACCGGTATCTGCGAAGCGTTGTCAGAGGCCCAGCACGAAGCGTTTTCGGCCCTGATCGAACGCAATGGCGTTCCAGCGGATCGCTGCCACTTTATCGAGGGCACACCCTTGCCGAGTATCTGTGCGTTTGCAGTTGATCATCAGACTGACGTGATCGTCATGGGAACGGTGCAGCACAGCGGTTTGAACAAACGCTTGGGCAGCACTGCCGAGTACCTGCTGCATCAGGCTCCGTGCAGTGTTCTGGCGATAAAGCCAAGTGAGTGCCCATGAGTTCAGATCAAACGGCTGCGGCCCCGCATCCAGCGATCGTCTCGCGCGGCCTGACCAAATGGTTCGGGGAGGGCGACGCACGGATGAAAGCGGTCGACCAGGTCTCGCTGGTTGCTCAGTTTGGCGAAATGGTATTCATCGTCGGCCCATCCGGTAGCGGCAAGACCACGCTCCTGAGCATGATCTCGGGCATCCTGAGGCCTGACGCCGGAACCGTGCATATCAATGGATGTGATATCTGGGCCTTGAACAATGATCAATTGGCAGCGTTACGCCTCAATAGCATTGGGTTCGTGTTTCAGGACTACCATCTTTTTGCGCGCTTGACCGCTGCCGAGAACGTCGCGATTCCTTTGATTCTCAAGCATTGTGACTGGGACGCGGCCATCTCGCAGGCGAAGCAGAGCCTGGAAGTGGTAGGCCTGAAGGACCGTGGTGATGTGCTGCCGCTCAAGCTCTCCGGCGGCGAACAACAGCGTGTGGCGATTGCCCGTGCGATCATCGGCAGCCCGCAGATACTGATTCTCGATGAGCCCACTGCCTCTCTTGATGGCGACACGGGCAAGATGATCATTGCCTTTGTAAAGTCTAAGATCCTCAACAAGCAGCGTTGCATCCTGATCGTCACTCACGATGTGCGGATCAACGAGTACGCCGACCGAATCATCCACATGGAGGACGGCCGTATCAGCGAACCTGACTGGACTTCATCATGAAGAACCGGGTGCTGTTTGTGCTGGCGATCATCGGCGTACTGGCCGGCCTGGTTGCTGCGTATCTGTTCGGGCGTACGCCCCATGCCTTGCCGCCAGCCTTCGCCCCGGCGAGTAGCCCCTATGAAACCGCCATTTATGCCAATGGCATCATCGAAAGCGAGCAGTCCGGTGGCTCCAACATCGTGATTTATCCGCAGGTTTCCGGGCCGGTCACTCACGTCTTGGTGCACGAGGGGCAGGTGGTCACCCGCGGCATGCCTTTGGTGAGCATCGATGATGCAGTGCCCAGGGCAAACGTTGAATTGGCCCAGGCCAACCTGCGAACCGCCCAGGATCAGTACCTCAAGCGCGTGGCTTCATACCAGATTGATCCCAAGTCCATCAGCAAAGACACGCTGGACACTGCAAAAAATAACGCTGCTCAGGCACAGGCTGCGCTCAAGGCCTCGCAGGCATCGCTGGCGCAGTACGCGATCATGGCGCCGGTGGATGGCGTGGTGCTGGCTATCAATACCACGGTGGGCAGTTATGTATCGCCTCAGGGCGCTTATGATCCGTACACCCAGCAATTCAGTCCGCTGCTGGTGATGGGGGCTGAACAGACGCACCTGGCGGTACGCTGCTATGTGGACGAGATCCTGATTACCCGCTTGCCCGCGCCTGAACATATCCAGGCACAGATGCTGATTCATGGCTCGGACATCAAGGTGCCGCTGGAATTTGTCCGTGTACAGCCGTATGTGTCGCCGAAAATCCAGTTGTCCAATCAGCGGCAGGAGAAAGTCGACCTCAGGGTGTTGCCGGTGCTTTTCCGGTTCGAGAAAAAAGACCTCCCGATGGTGTATCCGGGGCAGTTGGTGGATGTCTTCATAGGGCACAAATGATGGACCTGTTCAGCGTCTATCGACCTTCGTGGCCACAGGCCCGGGCGCTGTCCATGCTCGTGCTGATGTTGATGAGTGCCTGCACGGTAGGCCCTGATTTTTCACGCCCGGCAGCGCCGCCGCAGACCGCCTATGTGCGTAATCCGGTAGCGGCCACCCTCCCTGCGCAGGGCCAGACGCAACATTTTTCGCCGGGTGCTGACGTTGCGTTCGACTGGTGGCGACTGTTCAAGTCTGACGCTCTGAACTCGGTGGTCCGCCAGGCAATCGCCAACAACCAGACCCTGCAGGCTGCCGAGGCCAGCCTGCGGCAAAGCCAGAATACACTCATGGCCGGTCATGGCGTTTTCTATCCGCAGCTTGATGCGCGTGCTGGTGCGACCCGTGAGCGTAGTTCTCCGGTACAGCCAGGGCTGAACAGTGCAGGGTCGACGTTCAATGTTGTCACCCTGAGTGGAACGATCAGCTATACGCTCGATATCTTTGGGGGCGCGCGCCGCACCGTGGAGGGGCTGCAGGCAGAAGTCGACCACCAAACCTGGTTGACCCGCGCGGCCTACCTCGCCCTGACCGCCAATGTCGTCAATACAGCCATTGCACGGGCGGGCTATGCAGCACAACTGCGCACAACCGAGCAGTTGATCGGGCTGCAAAAGCAACAGTTACAGACCATTGAGGTGCAGGTACGTAGCGGTACGGCGCCTTATTCGGACAGCCTCAGCCTACGCAGCCTGATTGCCACGAACGAGGCTTTACTGCCGGCACTTGAGCAGAAAATCAGCCAGTCCGAACATCTGTTGGCCACCCTCGAAGGCGTCGCGCCGACGGAGGTGCGCGTCCCCGTGATCGAACTGACAGCGCTTTCACTGCCCACCGATTTGCCGGTCAGCCTGCCTTCGCAACTGGTGAGGCAGCGACCGGATATCTTGTCCGCTGAAGCGCAGCTACACCGCGCCAGTGCCAACATCGGCGTAGCAACGGCGGCGATGTTTCCCAGTTTCAGCCTGACCGGGACCTATGGGACGGCAGGCTCGAGCCTGGGCTCACTGTTTTCGGGTGCCGGGAGGTTCTGGAGCATCGGCCCCTCGATCGACATCCCGTTGTTTCAGGGGGGGAGCCTGTGGTTTGGTCGTCAAGCCGCGATTGATGCTTATCAGCAAGCGGCGGCGAATTACCGACAGACCGTGCTTGAGTCTTTCGCCCAGGTGGCCGATGCCCTCAAGGCGTTGGAGTTCGATGCGCAGGTCCTTCTGAAACAGGCGCAGGCGCAGGCCAGCGCTGAGGAGGCGCTGCGCTTGCTGCAAGCCAACTACCGATCCGGCCTGGTGACTTATCTGGACCTGCTGGTGGCCGACGTCCAGCTTCAGCAGATCAATATTGCCTATCTGCAAGCACTGGCTCAGCGGCACCAGGACACCGTCGGGCTGTTCGCCGCGCTTGGGGGCGGCTGGTGGAATGCACCCCCAAGCGCCGATAGCAGGCAAATGCCATGAAGTACTCAGGCATCCTGAAAATCGGCTTCAAACTGCTGGTGAACGACAAGGCCAAGTTTTCGGCTTTGCTGGTCGGGATTACGTTCTCGGTGTTCCTGATGATGCAGATGACTGCAATGTTCGCCGGCATTCTGAACCGCGCCTACTCGACGGTGACCAATATCGGTGCAGCGATGTGGATCATGGACCCGGCCGTGAATACGCCGACCAGTGTCATTCCGCTGCCGGATTACCTGCTCGATGCTGTACGCAGCATGGAGCAGGTGCGCTATGCAGTGCCTGTATTCATTGGCGGGGCGCAAGTCAGGTTAGCCAGTGGCACCTATCAAGCGGTGAGTGTGGTGGGCCTGGACGACACCAGCCTGTTCGGTCGCCCAGAGCTTGAACAGGGGGCTATCGAAGACATCTACGCTGACAACGCATTTATCGTCGTTCGCGATACTGAATATTCGAAACTGGAGAGCCCCGGGATCGGCACCGCCTTCGAGCTCAATGACCACCGCGGCACCATCGTCGGCATCGCCAAGGTGCTGACCAGCGGATTGACCGGTGTACCGACGCTCTACACCACCTACCGACGCGCCATCGAATACATCCCGACCACCCGCTTTACGGTGTCTTACATTCTGCTGGAGCCCAGGAACGAGGCCGCACAAGCCGCCATCAAACTGCAGGTTGCCCAGTTGGGTTATCTCGCCTTGACCAGGGAAGAGTTCAATCAGCGCATCACCGAGTACTACATTTATCAGACCGGGGTTGGCACCAACATACTGACGATGACCATCATCAGTTTCCTGGTCGGGCTATCCATCTCGGGGCAAACGTTTTACACCTTCATTCTGGAAAACCTGGACAAGTTTGCAGCCCTCAAGGCTATTGGCGCCAAAGGCCGCGAGCTGATCTACATGATCCTCTTCATGGCGACCTTCACAGCCCTCACGGGGTACGGTCTAGGTGTCGGCCTGGTCACGTTGATGATCGTCACGGTACGCACCTATCTGCCCAATTATGCCGCGATCATCACATTCTGGAACCTGGGGTTGGCCTTCGGCCTGGTGCTGCTGATTGCCGCAGCCTCCAGTTATGTCGGGATACGCAAGGTGCTCAGAATCGAGCCGTTCGACATTTTCAGGGGGTGAATTTGAACCGACATTCAGGCGATGTCTGATGTATATCAATGACAGGGTGGCGGGATCGGCAATGCTGATCTGATGACGTCCATCGAGTCGATTGCGCTATGAAGCTGACCGTGGCACCTCTTCAAGAGCCGGCACCCGTTTTGCCTTCTTCGGCCACGGCCGGGCAGTTGGTCGGAAATGATCAGATCGCCGCCGTCTTTGAAGATATCGCCAATCTGTTGGAAATCGAGGACGCCAATCCCTTCCGTATTCGGGCCTACCGCAATGCAGCAAGGACCTTGAGGGCCTTGACCTTCGAGCTGGCAGAGCTGATTGCACGAGGGGAACCGCTTCCTAAACTCAGCGGTATCGGCGTTGATCTTGCGGGCAAAATCAATGAAATCGTCACCACCGGCGACTGTGCGCTACGCCAACGGCTCTGTACCGCATTGCCTGCGGGCTTGGTCGAACTGCTTTCCATCGCCGGCTTGGGGCCCAGACGAATCAAACACCTCTATCACGACCTGGGTATCGAATCCGTTCAGCAACTGTGCCATGCCGCCAAAGAGGGGCTCATTCGTCATGTGCCCGGCTTCGGTGAAAAGATGGAGGCCCGGCTGCTGCAGGCGGCACAGAAGGGGATCGGCAGGGACCACAGGCTGCCGCTGGCCGTTGTGGCTCCCGTGGCCAGTCGCCTTGCCGATTACCTGAAACAGCTCCCGGGTGTTGAGGTTGCCACGGTTGCCGGCAGCGTTCGACGCATGCGCGATACGGTCGGGGACATCGATATTCTGGTTGCCGCTGCGCGGTCGGTGGACGTCACCGCACATTTGCTCAAGCATCAGGACGTCTCCACTGTGCTGGTGCGCGGGCGCACGCGTGCCAGCGTGGTGCTGGGCACCGGTATGCAAGTGGATCTGCGTGTGGTCGAACCAGCTGCCTATGGCGCAGCACTGGTGTATTTCACTGGCAGCAAGGCGCATAACATTGCGATCCGCCAGCTGGCCCAAAAGCAAGGTCTCAAACTCAGTGAGTACGGCGTATTCAGCGCAAGAAAATGCGTGGCCAGCGCCACTGAACGCGCTGTCTATCAGGCGCTGGGGCTGGAATGGATGACACCTGAACTGCGTGAGGATCGCGGCGAGATTGCGGCGGCACAAGCGGGCACCTTGCCCAAGCTGATTGAGTTGGGCGACCTTAAAGGCGATTTGCATGCCCACACCGATGCTTCGGACGGAAGTCACAGCCTGGAAGTGATGGCGTTGGCCGCACAACAGGCCGGGTTGGAGTACCTGGCGATCACCGAGCATTCGAGATCCCTCAGGGTCGCCCATGGCCTGGATGTCGACAGGTTGCTCAAGCAGATCGATCAGATTGATGCGCTAAATGCCCGTCTGAAGGGCATTACCCTGCTCAAGGGCATCGAGGTGGACATTCTCGAAGACGGCAGCCTGGACCTGCCGGATGACATCTTGGGCCGGCTGGACGTGGTGGTTGGCGCAGTACACAGTCATTTTCTCCTGACACTGCGCCAGCAGACCCAACGCTTGTTACGGGCCATGGATCATCGCTATTTCACGATGCTGGCGCACCCGTCATGCCGACTCATCAACCAGCGCGACCCGCTGAACCTGGATTTGCCCGCAATCATCAAGGCTGCTCGCCAGCGCGGTTGCTGCCTTGAGCTCAATGCACAGCCCCAACGCATGGACCTGCTGGACCTGCAGTGCCGGTACGCCAAGGATGAAGGTGTGCTCATCAGCATCAACTCGGATGCCCACCGCAGCGCCGACTTTGCCTATTTGCAGTATGGGGTCGCACAGGCACGCCGTGCCTGGCTGGAAAAACATGACGTGCTCAACACCCGCTCGCTGAAGGCGCTCAAGGGATTCCTGAACTCAAGTTCTGCCTGAGCTTAACTTGCTGTTGATGGGGTGATTGAAACGGTCCATTCCTTTTCGGCACCAATGGCACGCACATGAACATACATCAGCAGTCGGTTACCGATGCCCTGGCCAGCCTCCACACCACGGC
The DNA here is from genome assembly GCF_056279025.1 of Pseudomonas sp. TE3910. Lineage (NCBI taxonomy): Bacteria > Pseudomonadati > Pseudomonadota > Gammaproteobacteria > Pseudomonadales > Pseudomonadaceae > Pseudomonas > Pseudomonas sp. TE3910. Next base: position 991,051 of record NZ_JBWBQN010000001.1, on the reverse strand, counting down.
CCAGGGGTTGTCTTCTGGCGAGGCACAGCGGCGCTTGCAGCAGTTCGGGCCAAACCACGTGGCACCGGCCAAGCGCCGAAACCGCTTGTGGGCATTGCTCGCAGAGTTCACGCAACTGTTCTCCGTTGTGCTCTGGATTGCCGCACTGCTGGCCTTTGCCGTTGAATGGCAGGTACCCGGTGAGGGCATGGGGCGCCTTGGCGTGGCTATCGTTGCCGTCATCCTGATTAGCGGGGTGTTCTCATACTGGCAGGAGTACCGCATCGAAAAGGCTTTAAGCGCCTTGGTCAAGTTGTTGCCACAGCAGGTGCAGGTACAACGTGATGGAACCGTTCAAGCGATCATGATTGATGATCTGGTGCCCGGGGACCTGATGCTGTTAGCGGAAGGCGACAGTGTCCCTGCGGATGGTCGGCTGATCGAAGCCTCTGGCATGCGGGTCAACAACGCCACGATCACCGGCGAAGCCACTGCCGAACTGCGCGATGCATCTGCCAGCGACAGTGAAGACCGGCTGCACGCCCGCAACATTGTGCTGGCTGGTACGTCCATCACGTCCGGTAAAGGCACTGCCGTGGTATTTGCCACGGGGCTCCACACCGAATTCGGGCGAATTGCGCACCTGACTCAAGTCAGCGGTGATCAGATGTCGCCGTTGCGTCTTCAGATCATCCGCCTAAGCCGAAGCATCCTGGCACTTTCATTGGGCATCAGCGTGCTGTTTTTCTTTCTGGGCAACCTGTTTGGCGTTCCGTTCTGGGAAGACTTGATCTTCGCCATCGGCCTGATTGTGGCGATGGTACCTGAAGGGCTCTTGCCGACGCTGACGTTGGCGCTGGTGCTGGCGACTCAGCGCATGGCTCGCCAGCAGGTACTGATTCGACATTTGCCTTGTGTGGAGGCGTTGGGCTCTGTGACGGTGATCTGTACCGACAAGACCGGGACACTGACGCAAAACCGCATGACCGTACAAACCCTATGGCTGGACGGCAGTGAGTACCCTGACGTCGAGCAGGGCTTGTCACCGGCATTGTGCGAGGCGAACCTGCCGTTTTTCTGGGTTGCCGGGCTTTGCCATAACGTGCGCCTTGTCGGGCAGGGTGAAACCGCGACGTACTGTGGCGACCCGATGGAGCAAGCGCTGATGCACATGGCCGCGCCACAGATCGCCCCGTGGAATGGGGCACAGCGTATCGACGAGCTGCCTTTCGACGCCGTTCGCATGTGTATGTCGGTGATTTATGACCTCCCCGAAGGGCGGGTGTTGCTGTGCAAAGGGGCATTGGAAAAACTGCTGCCGCTGTGCGATTCGACCTGGCATTTGCAGCGCCCAGCACCGCTTTCGTGCGAGCCGAGGGCGAACATTCTCAACGCGCAAGAACGCATGGCCGATCGAGGGTTGCGTGTCCTGGCGCTGGCCTGGCGATGGTTGCCACCTGGGCAGGAACCGTGTGAGCGAGGCTTGATACTGGCAGGGCTCGCAGGCCTGCAGGACCCACCGAGGCCAGAGGTGCCTGCGGCAATCATGGCCTGTCGGCAGGCCGGCATCAAAACCATCATGGTCACGGGTGATCATCCTCACACCGCTGTTGCCATTGCCCGGCAGATTGGCCTGGTGACCATTGCATCGCCGCTGGTGCTCAGTGGCGAGCAGATCACGAACCTGTCGCATACCCAGCTACTGCTGGCGCTCGATGCACCGCAAATCATCTGTGCCCGTATTTCGGCGGATCAGAAGCTACGTATTGTCACGGCGCTTGAAGGCAAGGGCGAGATCGTTGCCGTCACGGGGGATGGGGTTAACGATGCGCCGGCGCTCAAGCATGCGCATGTCGGTATCGCCATGGGTGTATCGGGAACCGACGTCGCCAGGGAAGCGGCCGATATGGTGCTGCTGGACGACAACTTTGCGAGCATCGTTTCCGCCATCGCTGAAGGCCGGGCAGTCTTCGACAACATCCGCAAGTTCCTGACCTATATCCTGGCCCACAACATGGCTGAGCTGATCCCCTATCTGTGTTTCGCACTTGCCAGGGTTCCGCTGGCAATCACGCCGCTGCAGATGCTGGCCATCGACATGGGGACCGACTCATTGACCGCGCTGGGGCTTGGGGTAGAGCGGGCGGACGCGGATATCATGCGCAGGCCACCACGCCCTCCCAAGCAACGTCTGTTCAATCTGGCCTTGGCGTTACGAGGCTATCTGGTTCTCGGGCTTGTTGAAGCGCTTGGCACATTGGCAGCGTTCTTTTTTGTGCTGACGCGGGGAGGGTGGACGTGGGGGCAGGCACTGCCTTCCAGCGATGCGCTCTACTTGCAGGGAACCACAGCCAGCATGGTCGCAATCGTTGTGTTGCAGATCGTCAATGTCTTCATGTGCCGTAGCGCAAGCCGGTCTTGCCTGCAAACAGGGCTGCGGGGGAACCGCTTGATAACCTGGGGTGTCATGCTCGAGGTCTTGCTGATCCTGGTGTTCGCCTATACCCCTTGGGGCAACCAGTTGCTGGGAACCAGCCCGGTTTCCTGGCAGGTGTGGCTGTTGTTAATACCGTTCGTGCTGGCGCTGATCGGGCTTGAAGAGTTTCGCAAGTACTGGAGTCGACGCCGGATCTCGAGAAAGGCCGCACATTACGTGTGAGCGGTCACGACCTTGGGCCAGTCCTTACCCTTGCTTGGTGGAGAAAATCGCGGGCATTTGCAGTTCCTTGTAAATGGCGAGAAACCTCAAGCCCGAGGTGAATATCAAGGCTACCCAACCGGCAATCCAGATCGACGGAAATGCACTGCGCAACAGAACATAAAGGCTGCACCCAAACAGGATCGGCGTGGCGTAGATCTCACGTGACATCAGCAGCGAGGGCCTTGCGGCCAGAACATCACGCGCGATACCACCTCCAATACTGGTCAACAGGCCCATCATCACCGCCAGCGGCGCAGCAAGATTCAGTCCCAGCACTTTCTCGGTAGCGACCAACCCAAAGAGGGCAGCCGCCAAGCCATCAAGGTAGAGCAATAGACGATAGCGTCGTTGCAGTCGCTTGGTGAGAAAAAAAGCCAGCAGCGCTGCGAACAAGGCAACCCAGATGTAGTTGAAATCTGCGATCCAGAATATCGGTTGATCGAGCAACAGGTCTCTAAGGGTGCCACCCCCAATTGCCGTGATGATGCCCAGGACCACGGCCCCAAACAAATCGACACCAACCTTATGGATCGCCAACACCCCGGTAATGGCAAACACGGCGGTGCCCAGCATTTCCTGAAAATACAGCATGCCTGACTCCGCCCTCAGGTTATAAGGTGAACGACAGCTACGTGTACGTCCGTACCTTTGCCGAGCTGCAATGCATCGCCGTCGGCAAGGATGTGCAATGTCTAATGGTAGCTATTGCAATTGGTTTCACAGATATCCCGATCAATCCTTCAGCTGTCGCACCATGTCAGCGATCACACCATGCACGATTCGCCTGACAAGCCTGCTCTCACCGGCATTCATTGCATGAGCGTATTCGTTCAGAATTGCGCTGGCCGCGTTGCTCACACCTTCGGCCAGTTCATTGATGATCTTGGTTGCCAGGGCTTTGTTCACGCCAATGGCTTCACCCAGGCTGATAACACTGGCCCTGGTGACCTCCGCATGCGTACGAATACCCTCTGGCTTCCACACCAGCTCGGCCTCTAGCCACGGTGCTGCGGACTCGCCATAGACCACCGTGCACAAGAGGTCGTAGTGAGGGGCAAGGTAGTAGGAGTCCGCACGCACGAAAAATGAGAGATTTTTCAGGTGGGCATCATTGTTGCCAACCAGGATGTTGAAGACCAACCACTTGAACAACTGTATCCGCGTCTGCGCAACGTTCCGCACGAGGCCCAGGATTTTTCGCAACGTTTCAGGCGTCGCCTGCTGATACTTGAAGCTTTTATCCAACCCCAGCATCTGGCAGGCATCCAACACGTGTTCCCGCTCTAGCCGATTGTTTACCCGTTGGCGGTCAAACCGCTCAATCAGGTACACCGGTTCAGGCACACGACGAATGTACACGGCCGGAACGCCCAGCTTTACTTCCTGGGCAATGCTCATCACAAACCACTCGTTGACGGCAGTTGCGTCATACAGATCGCGCTGAGAGTGATCAGGCTTGAGGATATGGGTTGAAGGGGTGCTGCCCATAGGCTCGAACAGGCTGCCATTTTCCAGCACGACAGCCAGTTTGTGCTGTGCGCCGGCCAGCGACATGCGCTTCGGGGCGCCGGTGGTCAACGCAACGCGTGGTAGATTGCGAATCCTTTCGCTGAGTTCTGTATCGGGGAGCGGTCTGAGCCCACCCTCCGCTGGCAAGTATGGGTCGTTGAGCAACGTCACTGCGCCGGCGGACTCGGCCCCGTAATAGCCAAGCAGGCCAAAGGCATCCGAAAATTCGATTTTTGCATCGCTGGCCAGCAATGAGCGCGCCTGCTCCTCAGGTAGCAGGTTGTCGAAGAACCATTGAACAGGGCGCTCTGAAGAACCATCAACGATCACGCCCTTTGCTCTTGCAAGGGCGGGAGACAGGTCGTAACCGTCGGCGCTGGCAATCCATTCAGGGGTGTATTCAAGGCTCCAGACGCCTGCGGTGTCTCTCAACGTCGCGACGTGATTCGCATTGATGACAACCTCGAGTGTTCTCATTTTCCGGGTATATCCATGTAGAGGCGTATGCCTAACTCCTGCATCACGAGCAGAACGCTGGCCAGAGAGACAGTGCCTTTTCCTGTCTCGATATCTCTCAGCAATACGTGACTCTTCCCAGCGATCAATGCCAGATCTGACTGAGTGATGCCTTGGGCCTTTCGAACCTTGCGTACCGCCTTCCCCAAGTCATCAGGGGTATGGATCTGTACGAGCGCGCTCATGGTGTGGTCAACCTGTCTGGCTGTCAGTAAAAACGAAGCTATGACTGCGATTATGTGGGCGAAACCCATGAAGTCAAGGAAAACTAAGCCATAGCTTCGTTTTTACGATTTAAGCTGGATATTCCATGAAAACGAAAGTATGGCTTCGTTTTTATCGCTGGACGTGTTGAGCATCAGAAAACAGAGCTGTGCTGATCAAGGGTGAGCAAATCGAATTTTTGGAAAGGCACTGTTTGGTCAAGAGGGTAAAACAGCAGGGTGTTAGCCTATACACCAGATCGCGCGGGCTAGATGACTTCCCTTGGGCAAAGCTGCGCCCGATCGCAGTGTTTTACCTGACAGCCCTCACTGCTTATATCCAATGGTCAAGGAAGCAAAATGCTATTGTGCGATTCGAGTCTTGGAAAAGACGTATATCACTCGTTATGTGAAGAATGAATCGTCAGTTATTTATTTCTCTGGATGGGCCCAAGGGGACCGGCAAAACCACACTGTTGGAGGCCGTTACGAAAGTACTGAGGGCCGACAACAAGAAGGTGATCCGACTTTGCGAGAAAAAAAGCGATCCCTACAGGGGTGAAACGATGGCCCTCGTTAACACGCTCGTCAGGAATCCCAGCCGGGATTTGGAGTTGGGGGTTTGTGAGCGCTTTGCTGATAGCCGTACCTGGATTTCCCAGCACGTGCTGGTTAAACAGCCACCGGACAGCATCATCTTGATCGATCGCTGGTACCCGTCGGATGCCGCGTTTCGCCGGATAGTCCCGTTTGCAGAGATTCTGCAGTTGAACATTGAGCGAAACGTGCGAGTGCCAGACCTGCATGTCGGGGTTGTCACCGCCCCTGATATCTCATGGGCGAGGGCAGCGGCACGGTCGCGTGGGCTGAGCAGTACGCTGCTCCATACCCAGGAAGAGCAGGTCGCGTGTACCAAGGCGTTCGAGCGAGCGATTGCCGATCACGGCTGGTTTCTATGCCGTAATGAAGGAACGCTCGAAGACGCAACGATGCACGTGGTTTCCGAGATTTATAGGCTGCTTTGATGCCCCGTGACAGACGCTAGAAAATGACGTTTCCAGGACGCAGCGACCGCTTGGCCTGCCTCTTCAGCGTGAGCTTTTGCTCCGTCCCCTTCGTTTGAATCAAACCCTATGACCTGAGTAGCTGGCGCTGGATTTCACCCAGCGCTTGCTGCTGCGTGTGCACCTGCCTTGACCAATGGCGCAGCCAAATTCAGCGTTCGACTTGACCTGTGAAATTTTTCATGTATTTTTTCATGAAAAATAACTCAAATATTTTCACGGCATGCTCCTGAACAATGAATATGCACGAAGAAGTCGAAGGCCTGGCGATCTTTATCCACGATCTGCGCACATTCAAGAACCTGACACTGGGCGAATTGGCTGAACGTGTCGATCGTTCGGATGACTTTCTTTCCAAGGTTGAACAGGGGGTGTCGCGCCCGACCGTGGCGGACCTCACGGCTATCAGCGAAACACTCGGTGTATCGACCGCGTACTTTTACAACCTGAGTAAGCCCCGTGGCATCACTTGGGTTACTCGCCCCCATGAGCGGCGCACACTGTACCTCGGCTCAGGTATTACCGATGTACTGGCCTCGCCTCGTATTACTGGCAGCTTCTCCATGCTCGACAGCCGTCTTGAGCCGGGTGCCACCAGTGGCGATCAGTACCTTTGCGACCGCTCGGAGCAGGGCTGTTTCGTGCTCGAAGGCGAACTGACGGTTTGGCTGGAAGACGCCGACCCCGTGACACTCCATGCAAACGACAGCTTCCAGCTGCAACCCCACACGCATTTCCGTTACGCCAACCTGACGGACAACCTCACCCGCGTGTTCTGGGTATTCAATTGAATTCGTTCACCTCACAAGGAAAAGAAGATGAGTGCCATCTTTCCGGATCTGCTGACTGAAGTGCGCTCTTTTCGAGCGAAGTACCCTGAAGTACGTTACGTGGACTTGATTGCGCTGGATATTCCCGGGCACTTCTATGGCAAGCGCTACCCCATGGATATGCTTGAGAAAGTCGCAGCGGGGGCACCCCTGAAGTTGCCTCAGAACTGTGTACTGCTGGGTACCCAGGGCGGCCTGTACAATATTGGCGACTATTGCTTTGCCGATGGCGACCCGGATGCATCACGGCGCCTGGTGCCGGGTACGTTGAAACCGGTGCGCTGGGAAAAGGACGTGATCGCGCAGATGCTGATCACTTCGGACGGCACCTCGAAGCCTATCGAGTTCGAGCCCCGTGAAGTGCTGGCCCGTGTGATCGAACGCCTTGCCCGACGTGGCGTGCGCCCGGTGGTTGCCTTCGAACTTGAGTTCTACCTGTTCGATCGCAAGCTTAAGGACGGCCTGCCACAGTTCCCACGCGATACGTCGACCGATGATGAAGACGACCAGCCGAACATGCATATCGAACGACTGTCGCGTTTTTCGTCGGTACTGCACGAGATGGTCGATGTCGCCAACGAGCAGGGCGTGCCGGCGAACGTCATCACGGCGGAACTGGGCCCTGGCCAATTCGAAATCAACTTCTCCCACAGTGATGATGCCCTGAGTGCGGCGGACTGGTCGGCGCTGTTCTGTCGCAGTACCCGCGGCGTTGCGATGAAACACGGCTATCGCGCCAGCTTCATGAGCAAGCCTTACCTGGACGCCCCGGGTAGCGGGATGCATGTGCATGTCAGCCTGTACGACGAGGCTGGAAACAACCTCCTGGCACGCTTCGAGCAGCGCAACCTGCGCCATGCGGTGGCGGGTTGCCTGGAATTGCTGCCCCATTGCATGCCGATCTTCGCGCCCAACCACAATGCCTATCGCCGCTACGGCGCGATGGTCAACGCTGCAAGCCTCGCAAGCTGGGGCTTTGAAGACCGAGATGCGTGCATTCGCATTCCCGAGTCCGACCCGCGCAACCTGCGTATCGAACACCGGCTGGCCGGGGCCGATGCCAACCCGTACCTGGTACTGGCGGCCATCCTGACGGGGATGGAGCACGGCCTGGATCGCGGCGTCGAACCCATTGCGCCGCTGAACGAAAATCGCCAGAGCGGCATCGACTTCCCCAAGGACGCGCTGAGCGCAGTGGCTGCCATGCGTCACCATCCGGTGATCAATGAAGGGCTGGGCAGTGAGTTCGTGATGGTCTACTGCGAAAACAAGCGCCAGGAGCAACTGGATTTTCTGAACGAAATCAATGCGCGCGAATATCGCTGGTTTTTGTAAGTCCTGATGCTCTCGTTACGCCGCACGCTCTACCCACACGTTTGAATACAACTCGAAAGATTGATTTGCCGGAGAATGATATGCCACGTGTGCCAGTTATCGGCATCACTGCATGCACCAGCGAAATTGAGCTGCATGCTACCCAGACCATCAGTGAGAAGTATGCCCGTGCTGCGAGCAAGGCGGCATGCGGTTTGCCGATCGTGATTCCCAGTCTCGCTGACCTGATAGATACCGCCGACATCATTGACCTGGTGGATGGGCTGATCTTCACCGGCTCGCCGTCCAATATAGAACCGTTCCATTACAACGGCCCGGCCAGTGCGCCGGGCAGCCATCACGACCCCGCGCGTGATGCCACGACCTTGCCGCTCATGCGTGCGGCCATCGCGGCGGGTGTTCCGGTGCTCGGTATTTGCCGTGGCTTTCAGGAAATGAATGTGGCGCTGGGAGGCACCCTCCACCAGAAAGTTCATGAGACCGGTTTGTTCATGGACCATCGTGAGGTCAAGGGTGAGCCCATGGAAAAGCAATATGGCCCACGCCACAAGATGCATATACAGCCGGGCGGCGTGATGGACCGCATGGGCTTGCCGCCGATCATCGATGTCAATTCCATACATGGCCAGGGCATTGATGCACTGGCGCCTGGGCTAAGGGTGGAAGCACGCGCACCCGATGGACTGGTGGAAGCGATCTCGGTTGAAAACAGCAAGGGTTTTGCCCTGGCCGTTCAATGGCATCCAGAGTTTCAGGTGCTTGAAAACCCGCATTACCTAACGATTTTCCAGTCGTTTGGAAAAGCCTGTCGGCAACGCTCGGTACTGCGCCAACTGATGCTGAAGTCCGCCTGAATACTGGACGTTCTCAATATAAAAAAAGTGCCCCCGCAGCCCGGCTGCGTATTTTTGATGGAGAGAAGTAGATGAGTGGAAAGAATTCGCAAACGCTTGCCTGGCAAGCGATGAGCCGTGATCATCATCTGGCACCCTTCAGCGATGTCAAACAACTTGCAGAGAAAGGCCCACGCATCATCACCTCGGCGAAGGGCGTGTACCTGTGGGACAGCGAAGGCAACAAGATTCTCGATGGCATGGCTGGCCTGTGGTGCGTGGCAGTCGGCTACGGTCGTGACGAACTGGCTGAAGTGGCCAGCCGGCAGATGAAGGAACTGCCGTACTACAACCTGTTCTTCCAGACCGCGCACCCGCCAGCGCTGGAGCTGGCCAAGGCGATTGCCGATGTGGCCCCGCAAGGTATGAGCCATGTGTTTTTCACTGGCTCCGGCTCCGAAGGCAACGACACCGTATTACGCCTGGTTCGCCATTACTGGGCGATCAAGGGCAAGAAGGACAAGAAGGTCATCATTGGCCGCATCAACGGCTACCACGGCTCCACCGTGGCTGGCGCGGGCCTGGGCGGCATGGCTGGCATGCACCAGCAGGGCGGCCTGATCCCGGATATCGTGCATATCCCGCAACCGTACTGGTTCGGCGAAGGCGGCGACATGACCGAAGCCGAGTTCGGCGTGTGGGCGGCCGAGCAGTTGGAGAAGAAGATTCTCGAAGTCGGCGAGAACAATGTCGCCGCCTTTATCGCCGAGCCGATCCAGGGCGCCGGCGGCGTGATTATCCCGCCGCAGACCTACTGGCCGAAGATCAAGGAAATCCTCGCCAAGTACGACATCCTCTTTGTCGCCGACGAAGTGATCTGCGGCTTTGGCCGTACCGGTCAGTGGTTTGGTTCTGACTACTACGGCCTCAAGCCCGACCTGATGACCATCGCCAAGGGCCTCACGTCCGGTTACATCCCCATGGGCGGTGTGATCGTGCGTGACGAAGTGGCCAAGGTGATCAGCGAAGGAGGGGACTTCAACCACGGCTTCACCTATTCCGGCCACCCGGTAGCGGCGGCGGTGGGCCTGGAAAACCTGCGTATCCTGCGAGAAGAGAAGATTATCGAGCAGGTTCGCGAAGTGACCGCGCCGTATCTGCAAAAGCGCCTGCGTGAGCTGGCTGACCACCCGCTGGTGGGCGAAGTGCGCGGCCTGGGCATGCTCGGTGCCATCGAGTTGGTGAAGGATAAGGCCACGCGGGCGCGTTACGAAGGCAAGGGTGTCGGCATGATTTGCCGCCAGCACTGTTTCGACAACGGCCTGATCATGCGCGCGGTGGGCGACACCATGATCATTGCACCGCCGCTGGTGATCAGCATTGAAGAGATCGACGAATTGGTGGAAAAGGCTCGCAAGTGCCTGGACCTGACCTATCAGGCTATCCATTAAGACATAGCACCTCGGCATGATTCTGCTGACAGTCTGCAGACTCATGCCGAGCTGCTCGCTTTGCGCTCAGTCGCTGAAATGAATCACCCTTCAGAGCCCTTGGTCTTGACTTGCCCTGGTACATCGTCAGGGTTTTGCCCCGCTAGCGACAACGTGCACCGCTCCACGCTGCGGCTGAGTTTCGTGATGCGCTTGATTTGTGAAATTATTCATGTATTTTTTCATGAAAATAACTAAATAATTTTACAGCTGCGCTTAACCATGGCCCACAAACTCGCTTCACAGCCTGCTGATTGCGATACTGACATCTTGCCTGGCCGACCTCTGCGCAGCGCTTTGGGAGCGATTGGCCTTGTCCTCTCTACCCTCACGTTTCACAAAAATCTCGGCAGCTCCGGTGTTGATTGACGCGTATGTGAACCGTGTCCTGGAAAATAAGGCGCAAGCATTCGTGTTGTCGGTTTTTTGAGGCGTTGAGCAAGGGCTTTGCAGCGCATGCACTTTTTGATCGATGGGTTTAATGATGAAAATGCACGAAGAAGTTGAAGGCCTGGCGATACTTATTCGCGACTTGCGCAAATTCAAAGGGCTGACGCTGGGCGAGCTGGCTCAACGCATTGGCCGATCGGTTGGCTTTCTTTCCCAGGTTGAACGGGGTGTGTCGCGCCCAACAGTGGCAGACCTGACGGCTATCAGCGAAACACTCGGTGTATCAACAGCCTATTTTTACAACCTGAACAAGCCCCGTGACCTTAGTTGGGTAACGCGTCCGCATGAGCGTCGTACGCTGTATTTCGGAGGTGGTATTACCGATGTCCTGGTCTCGCCCACGATAGCGGGCGGCTTCTCCATGCTTGACAGCCGTCTTGAGCCTGGGGCAACCAGTGGGGAAGAGTACTTGGACGACAGTTCGGAGCAGGGCTGCTTCGTGCTTGAAGGCGAGCTGACCGTCTGGCTGGATGAGGGCGATCCCGTGACGCTCTACGCAAACGATAGTTTTCAGCTACAACCCCATGCAAGCTTCCGTTATGCCAACCTGACGGACACGCTCACCCGTGTGCTTTGGGTGTTCAATTGAGTGTGATCAGGCTCGATTGTTCATCGTGTTCGCGACCTTGCGAGAGAGGCATCAGCTTTATTTAGCGCCAATAGCTTCGTGGCTTTTCCACATTACGGAAAATCCTAAGCATAGGATTTAGTTGATTTTTTTTGATTTCGTGCTTGACGCCCCAGCCGTAAAAACGTTTAATTTCGCTGCGGCCCAGATAGCTCAGTCGGTAGAGCAGGGGATTGAAAATCCCCGTGTCGGCGGTTCGATTCCGTCTCTGGGCACCACTACTTCTAAACCCCTGACTCCTAATGGTTTCAGGGGTTTTCTATTTTTAGCGACCGCAGCTATTTGAGAGCACGGGTTCTATCCATCTTCAGCGATCAAGGCAGTCGTTTACGACTTCAGTCCGAGCCGCGCGGGCGAGCATGCCCGCCACTTCCTTAGCTCTGGATACTGCCTCAAGCGCTGGACGGCACTGACTCGGTATGAACGTGGCCATGCTGCCAACAATCTGCCCTTGTCAGACGCGCGCTGATTGATCATTTGCTCGAGCAATTGCTTGAGCAAAACAGGATGGTCGGGAAGGTTTTCGGGCATGGAAATCACGCCGCGGATTATACCGAATCAGGCGACGTAACGAGGCGTCAAAACCTGATGAGAGTGTTAGTGGCTACCCTAAGCAGTAGTGGGCCATCAACGTGGCGACGGAGTGCTGGGCGATGCGGCGAAAAGGCTTAGCAACTCATCAACCAAGCAACGAATCTTGGGTCGTAAATGATTGCTCTTGGACCATAGGGCATGAACTTCTACAGGCTCCGGCTCATAGTCCTGCAGCACCTGCACAAGCGCCCCTTTCGCGATAGATTGTTCGAACAGGCAGATGGGCATCTGGCAAATCCCTAGTCCCGCCACGGCCGCCGCGATCATGGCCTCGGCATCATCGAATTGGTACGTCGCAGGAGGCGAATACTTCATTGCCTGGCCGGCCTGAGTCATTTTCCATGGCAACAAGCCGCCACGGCGATAGCCAACTATGGCGCGGTGGCCTGCCATGTCCTCAATTGTCTTGGGGCAACCGAATTCGTCGAGATATTCCGGGGACGCGCAGGTTACCCAGCGGTGGGAGGTCAAGCGCCGCGCCACTAGACCCGGCACGCTATCCACGCTGCCGAATCGGATGGCCAAGTCGATTCCCTCGTCAGTCAAGTCCACCAACTGATCGCTGAAGGTCAATGTCAGCTGCAACTGCGGGAAGCGGCGACTCATGCTAAGCAATACGGGCAGCACCACTTGTTTGCCGAACGCCACGGGCATGTCTACCCTCAGCCGGCCTGCTGGAACCCCCAACTGACTGCCAAAGCTGCTCTCGGTTGAACGTATTTCCTCTAGCGCTGATGACCAGACGGCGAAGTAGGCTTCGCCATCAGGTGAAAGGGACAGCTTGCGCGTGGATCGGTAGAACAGGCTGGTCCCGAGTCGCTCCTCCAGCCGAGCTATGGCTTTGCCTACTGCAGATTTCGAGAGCCCTAGGCGCTCAGCCGCTTCGGTGAAGGTAGCTGAGCGTGCCGTTACGAGAAAAATGTTTATTCCGCTGAACGTGTCGTCAGTCATGCAGACTTACCAGGTAGACGTGAGTGCTACCCAAAAGGATACCCGAGTGCTCAACGTAAAGGGGGGAGTGCAAAGGTGTTGTCCAGCCATTGCGAGAAGTCAGCCAGCTCTGGCGCAACGATTTCGTGACCCATGTTGTAGTAGTGCGTTTCGTGAGCGACCCCCAGTGTGCTCAGCCAGGCGTCGGCTTCCTTCGCCCAGCGCTCCGGCAGCACGTTGTCTTCATGGCCGTGGGCAATGAATGCGTGCAGATGCTTGCGGCGATTCGGCTCGGCGATGATGGGGGCCAGTTCACGGAGTATACGGCCGCTGAGAATTGCAAAGCCTGCGACTCGCTCGGGCTCGGTTAGGGCGACGCTGGCACTCATGATGCCGCCTTGGCTGAAGCCGGCAATCACAGTCGGCAATGCGGGAAGGGCATCAATGAAGCGTAGGAGCAGTTGCCGGCTCGTCTCAGCCTGCACTTCATTGTACGAGGGACCGTCATTGGTAAATGTCACCTGGAACCAGGCAAATCCTTGCGGGCTGAGCTGCAACGGACCTCGAAGCAGAATCACTTCCAGCTCTTCGGGCAGCGAGGCGGCCAAGCTTGCCAGATTGGCTTCATTTGAACCTACTCCGTGCAGCAGGATCAGGCGCCCTTTCGGCGACGAAGTGGTGCAGGCCTTACGGAAAATCAGACCCGTACCCGGTTCGCGGGCGGGGTCGGAGAACGTGGTGTCACGCATGGTTGGCATTGCCTCTGTTGAACTGAGTCGGCTCGATGTGCGCTTGGGCTACCGAGGAAAAGAGATAACTGTCCATCGCCAGCACCCCATAGGTGATACCCCCCTCCAATATCCGTGCATGGTAGGTTTCACCTGCGGCGCCCAAGGCAATGAGCAACGGCAGAAAGTGCTCGTCGGTTGGATGGGCTCGCTCGGCGCCAGGCGCCAGGCGGCGGTAATCTAGGACTTGTGCGGTATCTCCGGCCTCGAGCACTTGCGCTGTCCAGGCGGCAAATTGTTTGACGTATGCTTCGCCGTGAGTAGTTGCGCCTCTGAATTCGTACAGGTTATGGGTCAGGCTGCCCGACGCGACAATTAGCACGTTCATGTCGCGCAAGGGCTTCAATGCCTGGCCCAGCTTCAACGCGCTATGAGTATCCATTGGCATGGGCATGGATACCTGGATCACAGGCGTGAATGCTTCGGGCGCCAGGTAAAGTAGCGGTACCCATGCGCCATGATCGAGCCCGCGGCGGGCGTCCAGCCGTGCCTTCCAGCCGGCATCGCCCAACAGATCTACGATCTCCTGCGCCAGAGACGGTGCACCTGGTGCGGGATACTGCAGCTCGTACAGCGCGTCCGGAAAACCACCGAAATCATGGATGGTTTCTGGATGAGTGCTCGCAGTGACACAGACCTCGCCGCGGGTCATCCAGTGCGGCGAGATGACCACAATGGCGCGCGGTTGCGTCAGCTCGCGACCGAGCTTGGTCAGTTGATCCCCTGCTTGGCCGGGCTCGATTGCGAACATGGGAGCCCCATGAGACACAAAGAGAACAGGTAAAGGCGTGTTCATGGCATATCCTCAAAAAACGTTTACTTGCTCAACCACACCGGGGCAATAGACGTGCCCAGGCCTGCGCCATAGCCGAGATAGATGTTGAGCCCGGCCAGAGGCTCCAGATACCGCGCATTAACCAGTCCACCGGCGTCAACGGTGTTCCAGCCCATGCTTTGAGCCAGCGCGATCGCGGTTTGTTTGGCACGCTCATGGTCGGCGGCAACAAACACGGTGCCCCGTTGGCTGTCGGCGAATTCAGGGCCGTCGGCAAGCACTTGGGCGAACAGGGTGTTGAAGGCTTTGACGATGTGCGCCTGTGGTACCGCCTTGGCGATTTCTTCAGCAGCGCTGGATGAGTGGCCAATGGTCAGCGACATGTAATCGGCGCTCAGTGGGTTGGTTATATCGATGACCACCTTACCGGTTAGGTCGCCCAAGCCGTGCAATGCAGGAACTGCATCGTCGTAGGCCGTCGCAATGATCACGGCATCGCTGTCGCCCAAGGCTTCGGATGCGGCGTACGCAGTGACATTCGGATACTGATCTGCCAAGGCTTGCGCTTTTGCGAGGTCGCGGCCGGTGACACGTACGGTGTGACCCGCGTTGGAGAGCTGCTTTGCAAAACCCGAACCCATGTTGCCGGTACCAATTACTGTGATTTTCATAGCTACCTCTGATCGTTGGTTTGCGTTTCGATCAGGTCATTCTATAGGCCATTAAAATGAGATAAACCTGCCTTAATGTGATTAATAGTCTCACTAAACGAGATTATTGACATGACTGAAACAGAAAAGCCAAGACCATCGGGCCTTGGCTTTCTTGGGGCAATTTCGCAGTTGATTTCAGATGCGCAGCTCACATGGGAGCTGGCAAGAATGATTACTAGGTGGCGATCTTTATTTATGAAGAGGCGCCCGCTATGAAAGCGTGCAGATCGGCGCTGAATTTCTCTGGGTTCTTGAAGGCCAGGAAATGGTCGCCGTGCTCGGCTTTGGTATAGACATGCAGAACTGCGCCTGGGATCACGCCGCTCATCCATCGCTGGCTTTCCAGCCAGTCACTGTACTCACCCGAGAAAATTGCAGTCGGTACATCGATTTTCGTGCGGATGACATCACGCCAATCGTTGGTGGCATGGTCGAAGAGCACGCGCCCAGTGAAGGCCATGTCGTCGTCGACGACTGCCTGTAAAAGGTTCATCGCATTGTGATAGTAGGGAGAGTCGAGTGCCATGGCACGCTCGAAGACATGGTTGGCCGAAATCAACTGGTTGGTTGGGGCCATGCTCGTATACGACGCGATCATGCGTTCAACAGAAGTCGTGAACGCACCAGCTTCAAGACGCTCCTGTTCCGACCAGTCCGCATGGCAATAGATCGAAGGCGCTTGGTCGATAATACTCAGGGTGCGGATGCCTTGGGTGCCGAACAGGTCGATGTAGGCCCACATCACGGAGGCGCCCATTGACCAGCCGCAAAAGTCTGCCTGGGCGATGTGCAGATGCTCGGCGAATTCTTTCACGTCCATTGCGAAGCGAGAGATGCGAGTGCCATGGGCAACGCGCTGCGAAAGGCCCTGGTTACGTACGTCTAGCACATATACGTGATAATGCTTGCTAAGGATGTGCATGAGGTGGAAATACAGCGCGCCGTTGGCCGACCATCCAGGAATGAAGATCAAGGGACGGCCGCTACCGGCTTCCCAGTAGCTCAGATGGACATTGTCACTGGTGCGAAAGCTGCTGATCGTCAGCGCTTGAAAATCGGCAGGCCGCAGGGGTTGGCCAGCGATTTCGTGAGGGAGGTGGAAGTCGTCTCCAATGAGTGATCGGAGCGATAGCCTGTCGATGGGGAATCTCAAGATACGGTCCTCGCAGGGTCAGGTATAAAGTCGGATCTAGCCACACCGAGTCGCCCCTCTACCGGCGAATAGAGGGGCTTTGCGGTCAAACCAGTTCCAGAACCTCATGCACCGCTTTACGGGGCTTCTGAGGCCAGTTGGAGGCACCGGGGTAGCCGACAGTAACCAGCATCACAGGGACGTCATTCGCCGTGAGGCCGAATGCTTTGGCTACCGCAGCGGCATCGAAACCAATCATCGGGGTTGACGCCAAGCCTTGACCCTGAGCTGCCAGCATCAAGGTCATTGCTGCGAGCGAACCCGAGCGGATAGCCTCGTCACGCTGCAGTTGTAGGTTGTCTTGGTACATGCCCTTAGCGGCCTGGACCCACATGTCATAGACCGACTGGTCGATAATGCCGGCATTGCGTGCGGGCTCCAGTGCTGATGGCAGCGACTCATGGGGGGCGAGTGTGCCGCACACGATGAACGTCACAGCAGCGTCCACTACCTTCTGTTGACCGAACGCCAAGGGCAGTAGTCGGGCTTTTTCTTCTGGGCTTCGCACCGCCAGAAAACGCCAGTTCTGTGAATTGAACGCCGAGGGCGCAAGTGTTGCCAGTTCAACCAGGTTTGCGATCTCTTGGTCAGTCAAGCCACGCTCGGTGTCGTACTGGTTGACGGAAGTGCGCGACCTGATGGCTTGAGCAATCGTCGACATGAAGAACTCCTTGAATAAAACGGTTAACGGCTGAAGCCATCGAAAGGTGTCATGTACACAGCGCCGAAGGGGTCGAGGCGTTTGCGGATTTCAGCATCCGGGGTGCCATAAACGACCAAACCTTTCACTGTGCAGAGCTCGAGAAAGCGCTCACCGAAGGGGGCGAAGGTGGTGTCCACATGGCTGACGACTGCATCAGCGTTGTAACGCTCCAAAATATGGACGGTGTTGGTGTCTTCATTGACGCTGTATTCGTAAACGAGCGTGCCAGGTTCTTGCTTGGTCACTGCAACGATCTTGCTGATCAGCGCTTTGAATTCCGGAAAATCGGTCGGTTTAACGGCAAGGGTAAAAAGGCAGGAGATGTAGGGATGCATGGGATGAATTCGTCGTGGGCGATGATCTGGCCTGGATGGGAGCGCGCCGTCACTCTCTAACGGCGCGAGAGTGTTCACACGGTTCAAGTGTTCTCAGGATCGTCTGCGAACAACTTGCCTGCGCCAGCCCAATCCGATGGTTTGACGTCTTCAAAGATTACGTAGATGTACTCTGCCGGTGTGCCGGTGTTTTTGACGATCGTCTCGGTGATGTCTGCGGCAACAGTGGCTTTTTGTGCATGGTCTTTGCCTTCGAACCAGCTGACACGTACTACGGGCATAGGAACAATCCTTTTGAATAGTGATTGGACGAGTACCTCAAAGCTTGCTGACGGGAAGAGGGCAGACGTTAAGTCAGCAGCTGAGGCAAGCTAGGAAAGTAGTGTCTGCTCTCGAATCAACTGTGGATTCATCGTAGTGTAGAAATTGATAACGATAAACTGCCTATAAATCCAATATTTGTAGAATTTATCTCTACCTTCTACGGAGAGATACAAATCTTTCAAGCGGGGCGAAAAGAAAATCCCGGCCAAGGGAACACGGGAGCGAGAACCTGGCCGGGCAAAGCGTGATTAGCAGAAAGGGAAGGTGGCGTTGAGCTTGCAGTCAGCTCACGCTTTCACTGCGGGTTTGGCTGCGTATGCGCCATCACCCAACAGGGCAACGACCAAAGCACTGATGGTCAAGTAAATCGGATACTCCCAGCCGCCGTTTGCGTTGGTGAAGCTCCAGCCATTACCGAAGTGAACGGTAGCGGCAACGAACAGCTGAATCACGGCTACGCAAGCTACCCAGCGAGCATAGACACCCAGCACCAGCATCAGGCCGCCGATGACTTCGAACGCCATGACCGGGTATGCCAGAAAGCCCGGGAAGCCGATCGATTCGAAGAAACCTGCAGTGCCCGAAGGGGTGAATACGAAAACCTTGGTCAGGCCGTGTGCAATGAACATGATGCCCAGGGCCAGTCGCATGGCAAGGGCGGCGTAGGGGGCGGTGCGAGTGTCAATCATGATGAGTATCCGCTTTTGAAATTAGGTAATTGATGCATTTGATCGGCCTGGACAAGGCCGACGAGCACAGTCTATAGGCTTGAATTTTGGGATAAACTCATATTTATGTGACTTACAGTTCCACTTAGTGAGACAAAAATGGATCGTGCACTCGAAATGCAGGTGTTTTGCACTGTGGTCGACAAGGGCAATTTTGTCGGCGCTGCAGAACCCCTGGACATGTCCAAGGCCGCAGTATCGCGTCATGTCAATGCGCTGGAAGAGCGGCTTGGGGTGCGGTTGATTCAGCGCACTACCCGGCGGCTCTCGTTGACGGATGAAGGCAGGCAGTTCTATCACCAGGCGCGGGAAGTGCTGGCATTGATGGATCAGGCAGAGGAGGCGGTCACTTCAGCCTCGCCGGAGCCCACCGGCGTGCTGCGGGTCAATGCGCCTTTGAGTTTTGGTGTACTCCACCTTGCGCCAGTCTGGGCGGACTTCATGCGGCTTTATCCAAAAATCGAGTTGGACATCAGCCTCAACGACAGACAAGTGGACCTGGTTGACGAAGGCTTCGACGCGGCGGTGCGCATTGCCCGAATGGAAAGTTCGTCGCTTATTGGTCGGCGTCTTGCCGGGACACGGATGCGCCTTTGCGCTTCGCCCGATTACCTGGCGAGTCACCCCGCCATAACCACCCTGTCGGACCTGGAACAACACGGTGCAATTGCCTACACGAACTTTTCGAGCGGTAATGAGTGGCATTTTACAGGGCCCTCTGGCCCCGAGAGTGTACGCACCCGGTCGACGGTGCGCTGCAACAATGGCGATACCTGTCGCAGCATCACGGTCGCAGGGGGCGGTATTTCTTTGCAGCCGAGCTTCATGGTCAGCAATGACCTGAGCACGGGGGTTTTGGTGGAGGTGTTGCCTGAGTACAAGTCAGTTGAACTGGGTGTCTACATTGTCTACCCGACACGCAAACACCTGTCACCCAAAGTTCGCGCGCTCATCAACTTCCTGGCTGAACGTTTTGCCTCGCCGCCTTGGCAAGACTGAAATACCCAGAAGGTAGACTAAATTGCTGCCAATTTCGGATTTTAAAGGAATTATGGTCAATTACGGAGCCGTCGAAAACGGCTCAACTGGCGCTATCCCGCGGCTTGGCCAAATGGCTGCTGGCAGCCGATTTCGTCATGTCGCATCGTCCCACTTCCTTGATTCAGCGCGCGGCGACTGTGGAAGAGGTCGCCAACATGGTGGTCTACGTCTGTTCGACGCTTGCTTCTGCCACCAGCGGCGCTGCGCTTCGCGTGGATGGCGGGGTGGTGGACGACATTCTCTGAGGGTAGGAATATGAGCGGGATTTCTCCCGCTCGAGCCCAAGTTTTTCAATCGTTCAGCAGGTCTGCAATGGACTGTACAGCCAACTGATAGGATCGGCAGCGTGCTACAGGGTCATGGATTCGCGCATCGATCATCAGTTCATCGACTTGCGTGGTGGCGATGAACTGACGAAGCCAGGTGCCCACGTCGTCGATGTCCCCGATTGCAGAGCAGGCCATGGCCTGATTCAAACCTTCCCGGTCGTAATCGGAGATCTTGTTCAGATACCCTTCTTCAGGCATTGGCAGTAACCCGGCCCGCCCTGCGTGCAGCTTCACCACCCATTGCTGGTGTGAACTCGCCAGCCAATGCGCTTGCGCTCGTGTTTGTGCGGCAATCACGTTCACTCCTGCCATGGTGTAGGGCTTGGCGAGGAACTCGGAGGGGCGAAAGCTCGTGCGGTAATGCTCGAGTGCCTGCATCAGCATCTGCGGTGCGAAGTGTGAAGCGAACGCGTAGGGAAGCCCCATCTTCGCAGCCAGGTCTGCGCCCTGCATGCCAGAGCCCAGCACCCATACCGGTACGTCATGGCGCCCTGGAAGGGCACTTACTGGCTCGCGCCCATTGTTTTGCAAGTAATTGATCAGCCGGGCAACGTCCTGGGCGAAGTCGCGCTCTTGCGCCAAGCCGCGGATGGCACGAATGGTAGGACCGCCGCTGCCAGCAGCACGGCCTACACCGAGGTCGATCCGGTCGGGAAAAAGCGTATGCAACGTACCGAACTGCTCAGCAACGATCAGCGGCGAATGATTCGGCAACATGATGCCGCCCGCGCCGACGCGCAGGGTCGAAGTCGACGCCGCCAGGTGCTGGATAATCAACGGTGTGGCCATCGAGCCGATGCCTGGCAAGTCGTGGTGTTCGGCGATCCAGTAACGGCGATAGCCGTGCTGCTCGACGTGCCGGGCCAGCAACCGGGCGCCTTCGAGCGTATCGGAAAAGGTGTTGCCTTCACCGATCATCATCAGGTCAAGTACTGAGAGTGCAGTCATGAGAGCTCCTTGTAGAAGAGGCGGGCGCCAGGCATCGCTGCTCGGCACCCAGAGCGTTAGCGAGCGAGCGGGATGTCTGCCCAGGTTGGGTGTTCTGCCAGGCGCTGCTGGATGCCGCGCATGGCTTTGAGCGATCGCTGAAGCTTGATATAGACGTCACCGCAGTAATCCCAGCCGAGAAGACCGATCCGGCCGTTGTATCCCATGCGTTGAAGGGCACCCAGCAATGCGAAGTTGTCCAGTTCCCCCCGGTCTGGCGGTTCCATGGTCGCAACACCTCCCCACCCCAATTGTGAAAGGGTCGACCCTGAGGTGGTCACTTGCATCAGCCAAGGCTTCATGGCGTCAAGACGCCCTTGCAGGTCGCCTTCTTGGCTGGCATACCAGTGGTAGCCATTGAAGACTGCGCCGAGTTGAGGATGATCGAAAAATCGACACACCTCTACGACTTGGGATGTGGTCTCGGTGACATGATTGCGATGTGGGTAAAGCGCTAGCTTTAGCCCCCTGCGCTCGACAATAGGCAACAAGCGCTCGATGGACTGCAGTATCGCCTTTACGCCGTTGATCGAGGTTTGAATGGCCAATTCGATGAGTTGCACGCCCTCGACTGACTCGACGATTTGCTTGACCAGGTGATCATTGCGCCCTTCATGCAGCACCAAATACAGGGCTGCTACATCCAGCCCATGCTTTGCCTTCACCTGCGGCAGCAGTTTCAAATCGGTCAGTGGGTGTCCGCTCCAGGCCGCCACGGTTATTGCGTCATAGCCGACTTCAGCGACCATCTCGCATTGTGACTGGAAGCTGTATACCCCCATTGAGGTATAGAAAAAGGAGTCGAGCGCGTGGATGGGGTTGTTCATGGCGTTCATCAGTTACCGCTGCGTCAGCGTGGAAGATCGGTCATAAGTGCCCAGTGCGGATTACGCGCCAGACGCTCTTCCATGGAGCGGAATGCCGTGAGCGAGCGCAGCAGATTGCCATGCACATCGCCGCCCATGCTTTCCCACCCTAGGAACCCATAGCGGCCTTTGTAACCGCGGCGCTCCAGCGCGCCGAGCAACACGAAGTTGTCCATCTCCCCCTCATCCAAGGGCTCGATGGTTGCCGCTCCTCCCCAACCGAGTGGAGAGAGGCGGCAACCTGCAATGTTCACCTGACGCAGCCAAGGCATGACGGCATCCAGTCTTTGCTCCAGTGCCCCTTCCTGGCAGGCATACCAGTGGTAGCCGTTGAAGACGATGCCAAGATTGGCGTGATCGAAACGCTCGCACAGTTCAACAGCCTCGCGGGTCGTCTGCATGCCGTAACGGATATGCGGATACAGCGCGATCTGGATGCCGCGTTGCTCGCAGATCGGCAGCAGCCGCTCGAGCATGTGCAGGTCATGGTCTTGAACGCTGTCACCGGAGTGCAGGGCGAGCTCAATGGAACTACAGCCTTCTAGCGTTTCGAACAGGTTGATCAGGCGGCCTTCCAGGCCCTGGCGGTAGATCGCATAGATGGCACCTACGTCCAGGCCCCATTCGCGCTTCACCTTTGGCAAGTCCCTGAGCTCAGCGCTCCAGGACGATACGGTGATGCCCTGGTAACCCAGGGAGGCGAGCATTTCGCACTGCACCGCTAGGGGATAGGTCCCCAATTTGGTCTGAAAGATGAAATCCATCGCATGGACAGCGTGTTGCATAGTGAAAACTCCGTTGAGATGGGTTATGCGCCTGCAGGAACATGGGTAGGGAAATGCGGAAGCACGTACTCACCAAGCTCATCGATGACTTCAGAGGCGGGGCGATGTTGTGGTTTAAAGTTCAGGGCGACATGCGAAACGCCTTGGTCCTGCTGGCGCAACCACAATTCGATGAGGGTATTACGGCCGGCACGCATTACCCGCCCTTGTTGCAGTGGTGCATTCGGGTCTGGATCGAGGTCGAAGAAGGTTCCGTAGCCATACGGCTTGAACGGTTTTCCGGCAGAAGCCTGTTGCCACTGGGACACGACACTCGGCACGCGGATGGGGTCATTGAGGTAGCCGATCATTCCGTCCGTGTGTTCGGCAATCCACTCCAGCGTCTGTCCGGCCATGCCCACAACCAAGGTGGGGAGCCTTGGTGCCAACGGTTTGGGTACTAGGTCGAGGCTGCCAGTGAGTTGTCCATAAAACAGCGAAGACACTGTTGGCCAGTCCTGTTCCGTTGCTGCCCTGAGCACCGCAAGCGCATCCCGGAAGCGATCGGCGCGGCTATCGAATTCAACCCCGAACGCGGGGTATTCGATGGGCCGGTCACCGCCCGCAAGGCCCAGAATCAAGCGCCCTCCCAGCAATTGGTCGACACTTGCAGCCTGCTTTGCAACGATCAGTGGGTCGCGCAGTGGCAGCACTATACCGGCGGTACCGATCGCTATATTGCGGGTGACTGCGGCGAGATAGCCGGCATAGACCAAGGGATCCAACACCTGTGCGACATCGCCAAAATGGGGGTCATAGAAGGGAACGTCCCTCAGCCATATGACGGAGAACCCCGCCTCATCGACTTTCTGAGCCATGGCCGTGTGATTGGCCAGTGTCGGGCCAGGGGTTTCTGGGTAACTCTCCAAAGGCGCAATGAAACCGAAGGTCAGGTGCCCGGGGCGGAATACTCTTGCAAACCCTCGGTGGCTGGACAGTTCGGTTGGCAACGTTGCGGATGGATGTTTGAAGCTCATCTTTACCTCGTCGATTCGTTTGAGCCCATCATCAGAGGCTCGACAACAGCGGTTGGACGACTATAAAGAGGATTATCGTGAAGAAAAATAAGCTACAATTCCGAACATTAAGGAATATTTGGATGCAATAATGTCTGCGATGATGGGTCAGATGGGAGCCTTGGGGGCGTTTGTTTATGCGGCGGAAGCACGCAGCTTCACGGAGGCCGGCAGGCGGCTGGAGGTGTCCTCATCCGCTATCGGCAAAGCCATTGCCCGGCTGGAGGAGCGGCTTGGCGTACGGCTGTTTCATCGTTCCACCCGAGCCATCACCCTTACACCAGAAGGCGCGCTATTTCTGGAGCGCTGCCACCGAATCTTCGCCGAACTTGAGGTGGCTGAGCGCGAACTGCATCAGTCGGCGGCAAAACCGCAAGGTAAGCTGCGACTGAGTTTACCGCAGCTGGGGATGCGCCTAATGCACCACCTGATTGCATTTCAGCAGACCTACCCAGCCGTGGAGCTGGAGATGGACTTCAGTGATCGCTTGGTGAATGTGATCGAGGAGGGGTTTGACGCTGTCATGCGTATAGGTGAAGTAGAGGACTCCAGATTGATGATGCGCAGACTGCAGGGTTTCAGTCATCGCATCGTTGCCACTCCAGGCTATCTTGAACAACGCGGCACGCCGAAGCGTCCCTCGGAGTTGGTAAGTCACGCGTGTTTACACTATCGCTATCCCTCGAGCGGCAAGCTGGATGCCTGGCCGTTGAGCGAACACGGCAAACCCGTGCATCTGGACCTTCCTCAAAGTGCGGTCGCCAATGCCATCGATCCCTTGCTGGCAATGGCTGAAGCCGGGCAGGGTATTGCCTGCCTTCCCGACTTCATACTGGTCGATGCTCTTGCACAGGGGCGACTGGTATCTTTGTTGGAAGCGTATGTGTCAGATCGGCGCAATTTCACTATATTGTGGCCGTCGAGCCGGCAACCATTGCCCAAGATAAAGGCTTTCGTGGACTTCATGGTTAACCGGTTACCAGCGGACCGCGGGTAACTCAATGCGTCAGCACTGGGCAGGATGAGCCTCCGTGAGTGATAACGGAGGCTCACTTTTATTTACAGCGCATCTTGCAAGGCCTTCAGCATGCTTTCGATCAGAGCCTCATTGCGGCTGAAAAACTTGCTTTGTCCTTGTCGGTTCACCAGGATCAGCCCACCCCTTTGCAGTTTCGCTAGGTGTGTCGACATTGTCGATTGGGCGAGATCACAGCGCCGTGAGATCTGCTGCGCACAGACGCCGAATTCGTGCCCATAAGACTGATCGGGAAAGTGCACAGCAGGCTGTTTCAGCCACGTGAGTATTTGACGACGGATCGGATGTGCCAAGGCTTTGACCAACACATCAAGATCATCAGTTTCTACTGTGGTGCGCACGTTGAGCACGGCATTGTTCCTGTGAGAAATCGATTAAGGCGAGGGCCTTCAGATCCCTCGTGAAGGCTAACGCAACCGTTAAATGGCTATCGAACGGGTGTTTCGTGATCCGAGAACAGGTCGAACATCAGTTGCCGCAGCCAGCGATTGGCGGGGTCTTTATTGAAGCGGGCATGCCAGAACAGGTTGATTTCGATGTTCGGCAGTTCAACCGGGGGCGGCAATATACACAGGTCGAAAGGGCCTTCACAGCTGATCGCGAATCGCTCGGGCACCGTTGCTAGCAGGTCGGTTCGCTGCAGAATGTGGCCCACTGCAACGAAGTGGGGAACTTCCAGGCGAACGTTGCGCACCACGCCTGCTCTTGAATAGAAAGTATCGACTTCGCCGTGACCTGTATTAGCGGCAACAACCCTGACGTGGTCATATTGGGTGAAACGCTCTACCGTCAAGGGCTCCCGCGTGGCGGGGTGGCCTGCCCGGCATAGGCACACGTAGCGATGATGGAACAGGCGGCGCTGGAAGAAACCTGCTTGCAAATGGGGCAACAACCCGACCGCCAGATCGATGGTCCCGTTTTGCAAGCCTTCGGCAAGGGTATCGGCGGTATTGCGCAGCGTGCTGATGGTGCAGCCTGGCGCAAGCTCAGCCAAAGCGTCCATCAACTTTGGCATGAAGTAGATTTCGCCGATGTCGGTCATGGCCATGGTGAAGCGCCGGTTGCAAGTGCGAGGGTCGAACACATCCTGTCGACCGAGCGCGTCTCGTAAAGTTTGAATTGCGAGTGTCACCGGTTCAGCCAGTTGCAACGCATAAGGCGTGGGCTCCATGCCCTGATAGGTGCGAACGAACAATTCGTCCTGCAGTGCCGTGCGCAGTCGCTTGAGCGCATTGCTCATCGCAGGCTGAGTCAGCTCAAGATTTTCTGCAGCGGTGGAAACCTTGCGGTCGATCAACAGTTGGTTGAACACCAGCAGCAGGTTCAAGTCCAGGTCGCGTAATTCCATGATGCCTCGTCGTCGCTTAACGATTGATGGTCGAGATGATTGCCAGACAACGCTGGGTTATGGGACTGATGTCACTGGCCCGACGACTGAGAATGATCGGGGAGACTGCTTCGCTTTCTTCGAGGCGTGCATAGGTCAAGTCTGCACGGTGCTGCTGCTGGACAGAGGCGGGAACAAGGGCAATACCGAGTCCAGCCGCCACCAGACCCAGTGCTGTCTGCAGCTCGTTGGCCCACTGGGAGACCTGTATGCTCATGCCATTGTTGGCGAACAACGCCAATACGTGGTCGGCGTAACTGGGCCTGGGGTTGGCTGGATACAGTACGAAACGTTCCTTCGATAAATGCTCCAGTGTTATCGGTTGGCCTAACAGGTGATGCCCGATAGGCAACACAGCTACAAGAGGGTCCTCACGCAACACTTCCTGGTGTATAGCCGCGTCGTCGAAATGGATGCGGCCAAAACCTATGTCAATGCGGCCGCTTTTGAGCGCCTCAATCTGCTGCAAGGTGGTCATCTCTTGCAGCCCTAGCTCAAGGTCAGCATCGCGGCGAAGTTCACGTATCAGCTCCGGCAGTACGGCATAGAGCGTGGACGGCGCAAAGCCTATGCCAAACCATTGCCGTTGCCCTTCACCTATACGCCTGGTGTTTTCGCATACCTGTTCAAGCTGCTTGAGCAAGGTGACGCTCTGCTCATAGAAAAACCGGCCTGCTTCGGTCATCTGCAGTGGTCGGCTGCGCTCAAGCAATGCTGTGCCCAGATGTTCTTCCAACTGCTGAACCTGGCGACTCAGGGGCGGTTGGGCGATGTTCAGACGCTCGGCAGCACGGGTGAAATTCAAGGTTTCCGCGACTGCCTGGAAGTAACGAATATGCCTGAGCTCCACAATACCTCCTGAGTATTGTTCGAGATTAAAACAATATTGGACTCAATGAATACGCTGGGTCGATCCTACGGTACACGAAACAAGATTCTATGGGTATTGATGCAGTGGCATCGCACCCCAGCCTCCACCTTGCGTAATGGAACCCGAAATGAAAGCAGCCCGAATCGAGCGCCTTGAGACGATCATCGTCGACTTGCCTACCATTCGCCCGCACAAGCTGGCCATGCACACCATGCGCGGCCAGACACTGGTCATCCTTCGTTTGTTGTGTAGCGACGGCATCGAGGGGATCGGTGAGGCCACCACCATCGGCGGGCTCGCCTACGGCAATGAAAGCCCAGAAAGCATCAAGAGCAACCTGGACAGCTACTTCGCGCCTTTGCTGATCGGTCAGGACGCAGAGAACATCAATGCCGCGATGCAGCGCCTGGACAAGGCAATCAAAGGCAACACATTCGCCCGCTCTGCAGTGGAAACGGCGTTACTGGACGCACAAGGCAAGCGGTTGGGACTGCCTGTGAGTGAGTTGTTGGGTGGTCGGGTACGTGATGCTCTGGAAGTGGCCTGGACCCTTGCGAGTGGGGATACTGGCAAAGACATCGAAGAAGCCGAGCGTATGCTCGAGCAACGACGCCACCGCATTTTCAAACTCAAGATTGGTGCCAATGCTCTGGAGCATGACCTTGCCCATGTGGTGGCCATCAAGAAAGCGTTGGGCGAGCGCGCCAGTGTGCGTGTCGACGTCAACCAGTACTGGAGCGAGTCGCAGGCCATCAAGGGCTGCCAGGTGCTGGGTGAAAATGGCATCGATCTCATCGAACAGCCGATTTCGCGGATCAACCGAAGCGGGCAGGTGCGGCTTAACCAGCGCAGCCCAGCGCCCATCATGGCGGACGAATCCATTGAAAGTGTCGAGGACGCTTTCAGTCTGGCGGCCGATGGTGCTGCGAGTATCTTCGCGCTGAAGATCGCCAAGAATGGCGGCCCTCGCGCGGTACTGCGCACCGCACAGATTGCCCAGGCAGCAGGCATTGCACTGTACGGCGGGACCATGCTGGAAGGAGCCGTGGGCACTCTGGCATCGGCCCATGCGTTCATCACCCTGGATAAGCTGCAATGGCACACCGAGTTGTTCGGCCCACTGCTGCTGACCGAAGAAATCGTGACTGAAGCGCCTGTGTACCGCGACTTCCAACTGCACGTTCCTGCTACGCCGGGCCTCGGGCTGATGCTCGATGAAGAACGCCTGGCCAGATTCCGTCGTACTTGAAACCTCTATAGGAGATTTGGCAAATGCTGTTTCACGTGAAGATGACTGTAAAGCTGCCGGTGGACATGGATCCGCAACTGGCTGCCCGTTTGAAGGCTGACGAGAAGGAACTGGCCCAGCGCCTGCAGCGCGAGGGCAAGTGGCGTCATCTGTGGCGCATTGCTGGCCACTACGCCAACTTCAGTGTGTTCGACGTGGAAAGCGTCGAAGCACTGCACGACACCCTTATGCAACTGCCGCTGTTCCCCTACATGGACATCGAAGTGACTGGCATGTGCCGCCACCCTTCGTCGATTCATGAAGATGACCACTGAGCTTCACGCTTTCTGTTGTGAATCATAAGAACAAGATGAGGATCCCATCATGACGGTAAAAATTTCTCAAACCGCCCAGTTGCAGGCGTTCTTCAAACAAGCCGCTGGCCTGGACAACGATCAGGGCAGCCCCCGCGTCAAACAGATCCTGCTGCGCATCCTCCAGGACAGTGCACGCCTGATCGAGGACCTCGAGATCACCGATGACGAATTCTGGAGCGCCATCGATTACCTGAATCGCCTAGGCGGCCGTGGCGAAGCCGCGTTGCTGATTGCCGGCCTGGGCATCGAGCATTTCCTGGACTTGCTCAACGATGCCCGAGATGAACAGATCGGCCACACCGGCGGTACGCCGCGTACCATCGAAGGGCCTCTGTACGTTGCCGGCGCTCCGCTGTGTGAGGGCGAAGCACGCATGGACGACGGCACTGAAGACGGCGACGCCACTACCCTGTTCATCGAAGGCCAGGTCATCGACTTGCAAGGCAAGCCTATTGCCGGGGCAATCGTTGATCTTTGGCAAGCCAACACCAAAGGTAACTACTCGTACTTCGACAAGTCACA
Source organism: Pseudomonas sp. TE3910 (assembly GCF_056279025.1). NCBI lineage: Bacteria > Pseudomonadati > Pseudomonadota > Gammaproteobacteria > Pseudomonadales > Pseudomonadaceae > Pseudomonas > Pseudomonas sp. TE3910. The sequence continues at coordinate 961,947 of NZ_JBWBQN010000001.1, read as the reverse complement.
GTCGGGGTTCAACCTTCGTCGTCGTATCGTTACCGATGCAGACGGTCGGTACCGTGCTCGCAGCATTGTTCCTTCAGGGTACGGTTGTGACCCGCAGGGGCCGACTCAGGAATGCCTGAACCTGCTCGGGCGTCACGGCCAGCGGCCAGCGCATATCCACTACTTCATCTCGGCACCCGGTTTCCGTCATCTGACTACGCAAATCAACCTATCAGGGGACAAGTACCTGTGGGATGACTTTGCCTATGCCACGCGCGAAGGGCTGATCGGGGAAGTGCGCTTTATCGAGGACGCGGGCCTGGCCGCCAAACGAGGTGTAGAAGGGCGCTTTGCGGAACTATCCTTTGACTTCCAGTTGCAACCGGCAGCTGAAACTGCCGAAGAGCAACGTAGTTTGCGTCCGCGCGCGCTTCAGGCTTAACACAGAGGAGGGCAGCAACCCATTGACGGTTGCTGCCTGACCTCCTCCTGGCAAATAGCATGCTGCAGCAACGGCACAGGCTCGGTGCCGATTTGAATTTGAGCAATGGGTTACAGGTAATGTACCGAACTGGGTTACAACCGGCCCAGTCGATCAGGTCTTCCCAGAATCTGAACCTTGAAATGAGCGTCGACTACCTTGTCCGCCGTCTTAGACACGACGGTATCTACTACCTCCCAGCATTGCTCTAGGGCGGTTCTCACCTTTGCGCAACCGACTACTGTCAACGCTACCGTGCTCCTGCACGCTCGCCCTAAGCGATAGATGAAACCAGTTCCCATATCAGCATCAGGTGTGTGAAGTGGTGACGAATATTCAGGCTGGAAATACTTGTTATTCGTTTCGCTGCATGTGAGACCACTGTCGGCTTGGTCATGATGACCCTCAGCGCACCTCAGCCTGTTGGTCACTGTCCAACGATACACCACGGTGCTGAGGGCGTAACAAGGGGGTTAAAGCCCCGCCATAACAATTACAAGAATGAGCAATGCCATGCGAACAATCGACGTTTCGGCCCTGATAAACGGGGCGCGTTTCAATACCTTTCATGCGCGAATTCTGGTCTGGTGCGCACTTATCATCATCTTCGACGGCTACGACCTAGTGATCTACGGCGTGGTGTTGCCGTCGTTAATGACCGAATGGGGGCTCAGTGCAGTGCAAGCGGGCGCACTGGGTAGCTGTGCGCTGGTCGGGATGATGTTGGGCGCCTTGTTTTTCGGATCAATCTCAGACCGGGTCGGCCGCCGTAAGACCATCATGATATGTGTGCTGCTGTTTAGCGGCGTCACCGCATTGAATGGTCTTGTATCCAGCCCGGGGGGCTTCGCGCTGTGTCGCTTCATTGCGGGGCTCGGGATCGGTGGCGTGATGCCGAACGTCGTGGCTTTGATGAATGAATATGCCCCGCAAAAATCACGCAGCACCTTGGTTGCGATTATGTTCAGCGGCTACTCGCTGGGCGGGATGTTATCCGCGGGGCTGGGTATGCTGTTCATCCCGCAGTGGGGATGGCAGGCGGTGTTCTACGTTGCCTTGATACCGATGCTGATACTCCCGCTGCTGCTCCGGCAGTTGCCGGAGTCGATGGACTTTCTGCTGCGCAGCGGGCAAATCGAGCGGGCCAAATCCTTGTTGGCGCAAACGACGCCAAGCTACTTGCCCGAAGCAGACGATCAGTTAGTTCATTCGGTTTCGCGTGGCTCAACCGCCTCGATCGGGGAGCTGTTCCGTGATGGCCGCCTCGTCAGCACCTTGGCCTTGTGGGTCGCATTCTTCTGCTGCTTGTTGATGGTGTACGCGTTGAGTTCGTGGTTGCCCAAGATAATGAACAGCGCAGGTTACGGACTCAATTCGAGCTTGGCGTTCCTGCTGGTGCTGAACGGTGGCGCCATTGTCGGCGCTATCGCAGGTGGCTGGCTCGGCGACCGGGTGGGCATCACCAAGGTCTTGCTGATGTTCTTTGCCTGCGGCGCCTTGTCATTAAGCCTGCTGGCAATAAAGGCGCCTTTGGCGGTGCTGTATCTGCTGATCGCCATTGCTGGAGCTTGCACCATCGGCACTCAAATTCTGGCCAATGCTTGCGCTGTGCAGTATTACCCGCCGCATGTGCGGTCCACGGGGTTGGGCTGGGCAATGGGAATAGGGCGAACCGGGGCAATCATCGGCCCAGTACTTGGCGGGGTATTGCATGGGTCAAACTTGCCGTTGCAGGCCAGCTTCCTGGTTTTTGCCATACCCGGAGCCATTGGCGCGGCAGCGATCCTGGTCTTTCTGAAGCACCGCAAGGTGCTGCCGCCTGCGCAGATCAGCACGCAGGCGGCTTCCTGCTGGGCGCGTGTTCAGCGGCTTGAACGTCGGCCTGCGTGCTTGAACTCAGGCAACGGATGACGTTCGTGCCTGCGAGCAATATTCATGGCTGTGATGTCGCTTATGGGTTTCACGGTATTTATCAATAGCGACGCAGCGGTGATCATCCGTGAACTCCAATAACAATCAGCCCCAAGGGTACCTTGCTATGCAAAACTCTACTTCTGCTCTGAACGTCTCGATTATCGGTGGTGGTATCGCAGGCGTTGCTCTGGCACTGGATCTGTGCCGTCACACTCATCTGAATGTCCAACTGTTCGAAGCAGCGCCCGCTTTCGGTGAAGTAGGCGCAGGCGTCTCCTTCGGCGCCAATGCCGTGCGCGCCATCGCTGGCCTCGGTATCGCCGAACCCTACCGCAACATCGCTGACAGCACGCCTGCGCCTTGGCAGGACATCTGGTTCGAATGGCGCATGGGGCGCGATGCCCAGTATCTGGGGTGCAGCGTTGCCGAAGGTGTCGGGCAATCGTCTGTGCATCGTGCCGACTTCCTCGACGCCCTGGCCAGCCAGCTCCCTGAGGGCATCGCCCAGTTTGGCAAACGTGCCCAGTGCGTGGAGCAGGACGGTGAACAGGTTCGAGTAACGTTCACTGATGGCACTGAGCATCGCTGCGACTTGTTGATCGGTGCCGATGGCATCAAGTCTTCGATCCGTGACCATGTGCTGCAAGGCTTGAACCAGCCACTTGCTGCGCCTCGTTTCAGCGGTACCTGTGCCTACCGAGGCCTCATTGATAGCCAGCAACTGCGCGAAGCCTACCGGGCACGTGGCGTTGATGAGCATCTTATCGATGTTCCACAGATGTACCTTGGGCTTGACGGCCACATCCTCACCTTCCCGGTCAAGCAAGGGCGCTTGATCAACGTCGTCGCGTTCATCTCCGATCGTAGTCAACCAAACCCGGTCTGGCCCAGCGACGCGCCTTGGGTGCGTAACGCAACACAAGCAGAAATGCTGACCGCGTTCGAGGGCTGGGATGACGCCGCGCAGGTGCTTCTGGAATGTATTCCAACTCCTTCGCTGTGGGCACTTCACGATCTGGCGGAGTTGCCGGGTTACGTCTATGGCCGTGTCGGCCTGATCGGGGACGCTGCCCATGCCATGTTGCCGCACCAGGGCGCTGGCGCTGGGCAAGGGCTGGAGGATGCATGGCTGCTGGCGCGCCTGCTGGCTGACCCGAAAGTGCTGGAGAAGCGTCCACAGGCAGTGCTCGACGCCTATGACGCAGTACGCCGGCCACGTGCATGCCGCGTGCAGCGGACCTCTTGGGAAGCTGGCGAACTCTACGAGTTCCGTGACCCGGCGGTACTGGAAGACAAGGAACGGCTCGGCAAGGTACTCGCCGAGCGGTTCGACTGGCTGTGGAATCACGACATGCAGGAAGACCTGCAGCAGGCCCGTGAGCAGCTCGGCTTGCACGCGCAAGCGGCTTGATCCAATTCCAAGATAGGGCAGGGCGCTGATGCCTTGCCTCACTCAGAACACATATAAGAAGGTGTCATCACCATGGCGATCACTATTTCCAACCTGCCTGAAATTCAAGCGTTTTTCCGTCAAGCTGCCGGCTTTGATCACGACCGGGGCGATGCTCGCTGCAAACAGATAATCCTGCGCGTGCTGCAGGATGTCGCGCGACTGATCGAAGACCTGGAAATTACCGAAAACGAATTCTGGAAAGCGGTCGACTACCTGAACCGTCTGGGTGCCAAGAACGAAGCCGGTTTGCTCGTAGCCGGCCTGGGCATTGAACACTTTCTTGATCTTCTGGCCGATGCCAAGGATGAAGCCGAGGGCCGTACTGGCGGAACCCCGCGCACGATTGAGGGCCCACTCTATGTCGCAGGTGCTCCGATCTACGAAGGTGTCGCGCGCATGGATGACGGGACTGAGGATGACCGTGCGACCGTGATGTTCCTTGAGGGGCAGGTGGTCGACTTGCAGGGACAGCCTATTGCTGGTGCAGTCGTGGACCTGTGGCAAGCCAACACTGAAGGGAATTATTCCTACTTCGACAAGAGTCAATCCGAATACAACCTGCGCCGCCGGATCATCACGGATGAGCAGGGCCGGTACCGCGCGCGCAGCATCGTACCATCCGGATATGGCTGCAACCCGGCCGGCCCTACCCAGGAGTGTCTCGATACGCTTGGCAGACACGGGCAGCGTCCAGCGCACGTGCATTTCTTCATCTCCGCGCCTGGGCATGAACATCTCACTACCCAGATCAACCTGTCCAACGACAAGTACCTGTGGGATGACTTCGCCTACGCAACCCGTGACGGACTTATCGGCGATATCCAATTTGTCGACGACGCTGAGCGCGCCAAGGCAAGGGGTGTGGAAGGGCGTTTTGCCGAAATGACCTTCGACTTTTGCTTGCGCCCTGCAGTGAGCCAGAAAGCGACCGAGCGAAGCCAGCGACCACGTGCACTGCAACCAGCCTGATCCGCGCCGCTGGCCAGTGTGAGTATTCGAGGAGAAGCAAATGTCCCACGATAATATGCAGAAGATGCGTATCCAGGCGGCAGTCCTGCGAGAGTCAGGTGCACCTCTGAAGGTCGAGGATGTGCTGATCGAAGCACCCCGTCCCACTGAAGTTCGTGTACGGGTTGTGGCATCGGGTGTCTGTCACACCGATATGGTAGTACGCGACCAACTGTTCCCTACACCGATGCCGATCATTCTCGGCCACGAGGGCGCAGGTGTGATCGATGCGGTCGGCTCTGCGGTGACAACGGTCAAACCGGGTGATCATGTTGTGATGACCTACATGTCTTGCGGCCTGTGCCTGCCTTGTGAGACAGGACACCCGGCGCACTGCACGCACATGCATCCGCTGAACTTTGGCGGCGGTCGCTTGGATGGCAGTGCTTCAAGCTGCGGCTGTGAATCGGGCATGCCAATACATGATCATTTCTTTGGTCAGTCATCCTTCTCGACGTATGCCATCGCCAACGAACGCAACGTGGTCAAGGTCGCCAAAGAGGCTCCGCTGGAATTGCTGGGGCCACTGGGTTGCGGTATTCAGACAGGTGCAGGGTCTGTACTGAACGCACTGAAGGTCGAGGCTGGCTCCAGCTTCGTCGCCTTCGGCGCAGGAGCAGTCGGCCTGGCCTCAGTCATGGCTGCCCGTATCGCTGGTGCGACCACCATCATCGCGGTGGATGTCACCCCGAGCCGACTTCAATTGGCGCTGGAACTCGGTGCGACACATGTCATTAACAGCTGTGAAGAAAACCCGGTCGAGCGCATACAACAGATTACCGCAGGCGGCGCCAACTACAGCCTGGAGTGTTCGGGGCGCGCGGAAGTGCTGCGCCAAGCCATCGATGCACTGGCCACGCTTGGCACTTGCGGCATCGTTGGCGCGACCAAGTTCGGAACTGAAGTAGCGTTCAACATCAACGAAGTGATGATCCCTGGCAAACGCATCATGGGTATCGTCCAGGGCGACGTGGTCGCCAACGCGTTCATTCCGAAGCTTGTGGATCTCTACCTGCAAGGTCGGTTCCCATTCGACAAGTTATGCAAGTTCTATGAGTTCGATCAGGTCAACGAAGCCATGGCGGATAGTGAGCGCGGCGTGACCATCAAGCCGATCTTGCGGATGCCGGCAGTATCAGCAGCCTGATTTTTTTGTTACCTAGAGGTATCTACCATGACTGTACAACTGGTGATAGATAACCAGAAGCAATCCGCATCCGACGGCAAGACCTATCAGCGAGTCGATCCCATCAGCTCGCATACTGTCAGCGTCGGTGCCGCTTGCAGCGTTGCAGACGCACTGCGTGCCGCAGAATCGTCCGAGCGAGCGTTCCGAACCTGGGCTGGTACAGGGCCAACAGAGCGTCGTCGTATCTTGCTGGCCGCCGCCGATGCACTCGAAGCCAAGATGACGGACTTCTGCGTCGCAATGGCCGATGAAATCGGTGCCTCGCAGCTGTGGGCGCAATTCAATGTGGGGGCATCTGCAAACCTGCTGCGTGAAGCTGCTGCAATGACCACGCAGATCAAGGGTGAAACCATACCCACCGACAAGCCAGGCGCTCTGTCTATGACCCTGCGCCAACCGGTCGGTACGGTACTTTCGATCGTGCCATGGAACGGTCCGGTCATTCTTGGCGCGCGGGCGATCGCGTATCCACTGGCGTGCGGCAATACGGTGATCTTCAAGGGGTCCGAGAGCAGCCCGCGCACCCATGCTTTGCTGGCTGAGGCATTCTACGAAGCCGGCTTGCCAGCGGGCGTTCTCAACTTTCTGATCAGTGCTCCGGAAGATGCTGCGGCGGTTACCGAAGCACTGGTTGCCCATGACACCGTACGTCGCGTCAACTTCACAGGCTCAACCAAGGTCGGTCGCATGATTGCGCAAACCTGTGCGACCCATCTTAAGCGTTGCCTGCTGGAACTGGGGGGCAAAGCGCCTTTCATCGTTCTGGATGATGCTGATATCGAGGGCGCTGTAAACGCCGCAGTGTTTGGCGCGTTTTTGTACCAGGGGCAGATTTGCATGTCCACGGAGCGCTTCGTGGTGGACGAAGCTGTAGCGGACGTGTTCGTCGCCCGCTTTGCCGAGCGAGTCAGCGCACTCGAGACGGGCTTGCCGACGAAATCTCCAGCCTGTGTGATCGGCCCCATGATTGGTCAAGGTTCCGTACAGCGGATCAATCATCTGCTGGATGATGCGGTTAACAAGGGAGCCAAAATTGTCACTGGGGGGCTCGCCCAGAGCGCACTGATGGGCCCGACATTGGTCGACTGCGTGACCCGGGAAATGGCCATCTACGATGAGGAGACCTTTGGCCCGGTAACCACCATCGTCAGGGTAAAAGGGGCCGAGCAGGCCTTGGCCGTTGCCAACGACACAGCCTACGGTCTTTCATCTTCGATCTTCAGCCGTGACGTCACCAAAGCACTCGGCCTCGCCAGCCGCCTGGATGCTGGCTGCGTTCACATCAATGGTGCGACCGTGCAAAACGAGCCGCAGGCGCCTTACGGCGGCATGAAGAAAAGCGGATATGGCCGCTTCGATGGCAGTGCAGTGATCGAAGAGTTCACTGAGGTGAAATGGGTAACGGTGGAGCCGTCGGGCCAACCATATCCTTTCTGAGTTTTATCCCGACACCGCTGCTTTGGTTTTTGGGTCGTCCGTATCGTTCGGGTACGGACGGCTCTTTTTGTCTAGGACGGCTTTCCCACGGTCAGCAGCCGATGCTGCGGCTATCTAATGGCGATCTGCGCCGTCACCCAGCGGCTATGTCTGCCACTGTACACTTTCATCCACCTACATGCCCGGCACCAGCTGGTTACTCTGATTACCGAACCGCGCTGTCACTTAAATGGTGCCGGAACTGCTGTTGAGCTGGCTGTCGACAGAGTCCACCAGGCCCTTGCGATAAAAGCCCGATTCGTTGGTCAGGCCCAGACCATCTCATCGACCCCATGGAAGAAAGGGTGGATCTGGTTATCCACTTCTGCGACCCAGGCGACCATCAAGGTTTGATCGCCCGGCCTTTGGCACGTCAACGCCTGATCCTCTGTGCAGCTCCTGCTTACTTGCAGGCTCGGGGCACACCGACATCACTGGAAGAAGTTGACCAGCACCCACGCATCGTTACTTTCAGACGAGGCCAGCCCTTGGGCTGGCAGGTGATGAAGGACGGCCAAGGCACGCACATTGTGCCTCCCGCGCACAAACCAGATTGGCGATGGTGCGGCGATAATCGACTTTGCGCTGGCCGGTCTAGGGGGATGCCAGATGCCCATATGCGTTTGCATTTTGCGTTTTGCGCGAGCATTTGGAGGCGGGTAGCCTGCTAAGCGTGTTGGAATCTTTCGAGCCCGAGCTGGTGGCTGTCTACGCGTTGTGACCCAAGACCGCGCATTTAAGGCCCAAGGTGCGCTGTTTGATTGATACGCTGCTAGTGATGGGCGAGAGAGGCAAGCTTGAATGATCCGTGGCACTGCCGGTATCGGGAGATTGAGGTTGGGACGGCTCAGTGTGCGAGAACCGAGCTATCCGCTTTCCGAACCATCCATAGGTTAGTTACCAAACACAGGGCCAGTGCAGCCACGCACAAGAGCATTGATGTCGACATGCCTTGAGTAAATGCCAATCTATCTGTATGGGCAATCAAAAGGCCAAAGATTGCCACGCCCAATACACCTCCAACTTGTCGTGCAGACGACATCAACCCAGAGGCGATTCCGGCGTCTTGCTGGGTTACCGCCGCGAGCATGGTGTTGTTCATCGAGGGTACGGTGGCTGCGCTTCCAATCCCGACGATCATCAGCGCTGAATCCAGCATCCAGGCAGCGCTTTCAGGAGTGATTCGTGACAGTAGCAAGAAGCCTGATATCTGCAGGCCGACACCCATTGTCATGATTTGCAACGCGCTGAAGTGCCGGGCAACCCTGGCCGAAGTTAGCGAAGAGAAGGCCATGACAGCCGTTAGCGGGATGAACGCAAAACCCGTTTGCACAGCGTCGTAGCCCAGAATCGTCTGGAAATAAATGCTCAGGACGAAGACGACGCCGTAAAACGTGAAATTGATGACCGACCCCGTCAGCATCATCGCTATAAGCACGTTGTTACGTGCAAGGCGAACTGGAATCATGGGAGCAGTCACTCGCTGTTCGATAAGGACAAAGGCCAACAGCACTGAGCAAGAAGTAGCGAGAACCGATATAGGTATCAGTGACCAGCCTCGCTCACTTGCCTCGGTCAGTCCGTAGGTCAACAGCGCCAGTGCCAACGCGATGGTCACTTGACCATACACGTCTACGCGTTTTTCTACCTTGGGTGAAGCCGGCGTGAAACGCAACGTCAACGCGATGGCCAAAAGGCCCAATGGGATGTTGATCAAAAACACGCTGCGCCAGCCGAGATGCTCGATCATCAGACCGCCAAGCACCGGTCCGGCCGCTAGGGCGATACCTCCACTGGCTCCCCATAATGCCACTGCCGCTTTGCGCTGTTCGGGGTTGGTAAAGTTGAGCCGCAGAAGGGTGAGTGATGTAGGAATCATCAATGCTGCGCCTAGCCCCTGTAGGCAACGAAAGCTGATCAGCTGAGCCATGCTGCCCGCAATTGCGCAACCTAGGGAACTCAGGGTGAAAACGATGAACCCGCCGACGAATACCGACTTGGCGCCCAGTTTGTCGCCGCAACTGCCACCAAAAATCAGCAAGGCCGAGAAGGTAAGTGCGTAGCTGTTGATCACCCACTGCAAACCAGTGAGGTTGGTATCAAAAGCTGCCTTCAAGGCGCCCAGACCCACGTTGACCACGCTCACATCCAGTTGTACGACGAAGAAGCCCAGGCACGCTGCCACCTGGATGGCGGAGAGTTTTGTTGCGTTGTACATGGCAAACCAGAAGCGGACGGAGATGAATCGAGATTAAAACTTGCCATACCATGCGTAAATACTAAAATTTGCGTACTTGCCATGCAGGTTTGCATAGATTATGAATTGGGAAGATTTACGCTTTTTTTTGGCCATTGGACAGTCCGGCACATTATCGGGTGCAGCCCGTGCCCTTCAGGTGGACCAAGCGACAGTGAGTCGACGGTTGATAGCTTTGGAGTCAAGCCTGGGTGTGCGCCTGGTTAACCGTCTACCCCGTGAAGCACAGCTAACTATCGCGGGGCAGCAAGTGCTCAAGCAAGCCCTGGAAATTGAACAGCATGCCTACAGCGTCCAGCGCATGGTGGCAGGCTTGGGTGAGCAAGAACGAGCGACCGTATCGATCTCTGCCCCTCCAATACTCGCTCGACATTTTCTGGCACCTCATTTGCTCTCCCTTTCCCAAAAGCTTGAACAGGTAAAACTGTCCATTTTCAGCGAATCCCATTTCGCGTCACTGGCCCGCCTTGAAGCAGATTTGGCAATTCGACTCGCTGCCGGTTCCACAGACACAGACATCATCAAAAAGATAGGTCACGTCGACTTCGGGCTTTACGCAGCACACACGTACCCCTGGTCGTCAGACCCTTCGCGGTGGGATTTTGTGGGGTATACAGAGCGGCAGAAAGATTTCGATCACAAGCGATGGTTATATGAAGTGATTGGCGACCGGCGGGTGATCTGTGAGGTATCTGACCTGAGCAACCAATACGAAGCAGCCTGTTCGGGTATCGGCGTGGCTGGACTGCCGTGCTTTCTTGCTGATAGAGATGAGCGCCTAGTGCGATTGGATGCCCGCGAGACAATGCTCACTCTGGATATATGGTTGGCAATCCATCCAGATCGCCGTAACGATGTGCTCATTCGCCGAACGATGGCGGCGATCAGCGAGTTGGTTGTAGGAGCAGGGCTCACACGATGAAGGTGCTTGAGAAGCTGTTCGCAACCTCGGCAGTTGCCCTCAAAGCGACCACCGAGCCCTGCGGGGTGCTTATTTATAAGTGATTACATGCCCACTGCCAGGTTGCGGGGATCAATGCCGGCTTCTTCGACCGGGATACCGGCGTAATGCAGTGACGATTTCGTTCTGTTATGAATCATGGCTACCCGTCATTGTATTTATGGTGGTTCTGGAGCTAAGCGCGCTCGGCCCTAGCCTTGAGCATCACGGATCATGTTTCGAGCAATGACGATCTGCTGGATCTGGGTAGTACCTTCATAGATGCGGAACAGCCGCACATCCCGGTAGAAGCGCTCGATGGCATATTCACTGACATAGCCGGCACCTCCATGAATCTGTACGCAGCGGTCGGCAACGCGCCCGCACATCTCCGTTGAGAACATCTTGGCGCAGGAGGCTTCGGTACTGACGTTATGGCCGTCGTCGCGCTTGCGAGCGGCGTCCAGCACCATGCAGCGACTGGCGTAGATTTCTGCTTTGCTGTCGGCAAGCATCGCCTGGATCAGTTGAAATTCAGCAATAGGTTTGCCGAACTGTTTACGCTCCAATGCATAACGCAGGGCATCATCGAGCATCCGTTCAGCCGCACCCACGCTCAACGCCGCAATATGCAGGCGTCCTTTGTCGAGCACTTTCATAGCGGTTTTGAAACCTACACCCTCGACACCACCGATCAATTGGCTCGCGGGCACTCGTGCGTTCTCGAAGATCACGTCGCAGGTATGGGCGCCTTTATGGCCCATTTTGTGATCAGGCTTGCCCAGTGACACACCCGGCGTGCCGCGCTCGACGATGAAAGCGCTGATCCCGCCTGCACCTTTGATATCAGTGCTGGTTCGCGCCATCACAGTATAAATACCGGCGTGAGGAGCATTGGTGATGAAACGCTTGGTGCCATTGAGGACATAGCTGTCGCCGTCGCGAACGGCGGTGGTCTTCAGTGAAGCGGCATCAGAGCCCGCGTCGGGTTCGGTCAAGCAGAAGGAACTGAGCAGATCGCCACTGGCGAGCTGGGGCAGGTAATGCTGTTTCTGCTCTGCAGTACCATCCAGCAGAATGCCGATGGAGCCGATCCCATTGTTGGTGCCGATGTAGGAGCGAAATGCTGGGGAAGTGCGCCCCAGCTCGAAGGCGATGTTCACCTCTTCCTCCATGGTGACACCCAACCCGCCAAACTCTTCCGGCAGCGTCAGGCCAAACAGCCCCATTGCTTGCATCTGCTCGACAATGTCCTTGGGAATCGTGTCAGTTTCAGACACCTCATTTTCCCGGGGGATCAGTACTTCGCTAACGAACTGACGAAGTGAATCCAACAGGATGTCCAGGGTTTCGGTATCACGGATCATGTGCGCTCCTATCGCTCGCAAGCAAGCGGGTCTTTATTAGGGCGCCGTTACTCCGTTGCGTCAGCGAGCAGCGGCGCCAATGTTGTTAACCATGTTGATCAGGCGGGGCCCGATATCGTCCATCAGTCGTTCGCGCGTCAGCTGAAAGCTCGGCCCACCGCAGTTGAAGGTCAGCAACCCGTACTGGGGGTGTAGCAATGGCACAGCAACAGAGTTAACGTCGCGATGCCACTCACCGATTGATAGGCAGAAGCCGTAGTCGGTGTAATCCCTGAATGCCCGGTCCAGCCCTTTGCGAATCGTTGGCCACTGATCCGACTCGCGCTGGCGGATGTGATCGAGCAGAAACTCCCGTTCGGTTTCCGGCATTGCTGCCAGGCAAGCGCGCCCTACAGAACTTTGTGCCAGTGGCAAGTAGCTGCCGATCTGACGACGCATTGTCATGTTGCCCTGGCCCTGAACCACATCCAGATACACCATCTGCAGGCGATCGCGAGAGGCCATGGCGACCGCTGCCTGGGCATGGTTGGCCAGATCCTCCATCAACGGATGGGCGACCGCTCGAATCGCCAGATTCGACAGCATGGCGTAGCCAAAGCCCAACACCCCGACATCCAGTTGATATTTGCCTGAATGCACTTCTCGTTTTAGGCAGCCCAGGCGCATCAACGTATTGGTCAACCGCGTCACGGTCGGTTTGGGAAGGCCGGTCATACGCGCCAACTCCTGATTACCCAGCACGTTGTCGCGCGGAGTGAAACACCTCATCAGTTCCAGGCCACGCGCCAATGCCGTCACGAACTGACCGCTGTTTTCGTCTTCGCTCAATGCATTGGCGGGGTCGAGCATGCCCATCTTCAGTAACCCGATTTCATCCGCTCCCGTTGCCGTGTCAGTGGCCTGTTGATCTGCCTTGATGCGAGCCATGGTAGAACCTCATTTCAGAAAAATGCAAGAAAATAAAATTCAGTTTCGTCAGGCGAAATTATATTCATTGGATTGTCAAAAGAGAAGTGCCTTTATTTGAAATCGTAACTTATTGTTAATAAAGGATTTATATAGATCTTTTGCTTTTTCTGTTTACAGGGATTTGCAAGCCTACCTATGATTGATCGTAATTACGGTATTCAGTTTCGCTAGGCGAAACAAAAATAAGAGGTCGCTATGAACTCCCCACCAGAAACTGTCGTACACCTACACATCCAAGATAATGCGGTCGCTGTGGTTCGCATCGAGCGGCCCGAAGCCAAGAACGCTCTCAGCATCGCAGTACGTGAACAACTGGCAGCTATCTTCCACGCATTGGCTAGTGATGACCGCGTCCGCTCGATCGTCCTCACCGGCGGTGAGCAGTGCTTCGTCGCAGGGGCCGACATCCGCGAGTTTGCCCAGGCCAGCCCAATTGAGATGTATCGTCGCCACACGGAATACCTATGGGACGCCATCGCTCGCTGTCCTAAACCGGTGATTGCCGCAGTGAATGGGTTTGCCCTGGGCGGCGGCTGCGAACTGGCGATGCATTGCGACATCATCGTCGCCGGCCAATCGGCGCGCTTCGGGCAGCCGGAGGTCAAACTTGGCCTGATGCCGGGCGCCGGAGGGACTCAACGGTTGATCCGCGCTGTCGGCAAATTCCAGGCAATGCGTATCGCTCTGACCGGCTGCCTGGTGCCAGCACCCGAGGCGCTTGCCATGGGCATGGTCAGCGAGGTGGTGAGTGATGAGCGCACGCTGCCACGAGCACTTGAACTCGCTGCACAAATAGCCGAGCTGCCCCCGCTGGCTGTCGGGCAGATTAAGGAAGTGATGTTGCTCGGTGCGGATCTACCCCTGGACAGCGCACTGGCCTTGGAACGCAAGGCATTTCAGTTGTTGTTTGACTCCAGGGATCAAAAAGAGGGTGCCAGTGCCTTCCTTGAAAAACGCAAAGCCAGCTTTTCCGGGGAGTGACGCATGACACGTGAAATCAGACAAATAGCTGTCGTGGGCGCAGGCGTCATGGGGACTGGCATCGCTCAGATTGCCGCCCAGGCAGGCATTGAGGTCTTGCTGTTTGACAATCGAGAAGGCGCAGCCCATACCGCTCGCGAAAATTTGAGTCAAACCCTGGATAAACTTGTGGCCAAGGGCAAGATGACGGCTAGCGACGCGCAGGCGACACTCGAACGCCTTAGGGTTGCAGCTGTATTGTCGGAACTCAGTGACGTCGACCTAGCGGTGGAAGCCATCATTGAACGGCTGGATGCCAAGCAGGCGTTGCTTGCACAGCTGGAGGCCGTTGTACGAGACAACTGTATTCTTGCCACCAATACGTCATCGTTGTCGGTAACCAGTATCGCTCGAGAGTGCCGCCATCCTGAGCGAGTGGCGGGCTTCCACTTCTTCAATCCGGTGCCACTGATGAAAGTGGTGGAGGTCATTGATGGCTTGGCCAGTGATCCGAGCGTCGGCGATAGATTGCAGGCGTTGGCTAAGCGCATGGGACATCGTGGGATTCGAGCCAAAGATACCCCCGGTTTCATCATCAACCATGCCGGACGTGCGTACAGCACAGAAGCCCTACAGATACTCAAGGAAGGCGTGACGCAGCCGGCTGAAATTGATCGGATCCTGCGTGACGGACTGGGCTTCCGCATGGGGCCGCTGGAGTTGTTCGACCTGACGGCACTGGATGTTTCTCACCCGGTAATCGAGTCAATCTATAACCAGTTCTACCAAGAGCCCCGTTATCGCCCCGCAGCACTAACCCGGCAAATGCTTGAAGCCGGATATGTCGGGCGTAAGGTCGGCCGCGGTTTCTACCGCTATGCCAACGGCCAGATCGTTGACGCCCCGCAAGCCCAGGCTGTCCCCGTCATAGATGCTATGCCGCCGGTGTGGCTGGGTACTGAAAACGATACCGACCATGCCAGCCTCAGCGCATTGCTCGAGCGACTGGGCGCGCGAGTAGAGCAGGGGGCCATGCCCTCTGACGTGGCATTGTGCCTGCTGGCACCCTACGGGGTGGATGCGACCTGCGCGGCACAGCGGTTCGGCGTCGACCCGGCGCGAACGGTGTGCATCGACCCGCTGCTTGATTGCGCGCGCTACCGCACGCTCATGCTGACACCAGCCATCCGCATCGATATGCGTGATGCCGCACATGCGTTGCTGGCTAGCGATGGCGTGGGCGTAAGTGTGATCAATGACAGCGTCGGCTTCGTCGCCCAGCGTGTGCTGGCAATGATCGTTAACCTGGCAGGCGAAATCGTTCAACAGGGTATTGCCAGCGTTGAAGACCTGGATGAAGGCGTGCGACGCGGGCTGGGTTACCCGCAAGGTCCGTTGGCCTGGGGTGACAGCATCGGTGCCCAACGCTTGCTGACGATCTTGGAGCGCATGACGGAACTGACCGGAGACCCGCGCTATCGGCCTGGCCCTTGGTTGCGCCGTCGCGCGGCACTTGGTCTGTCGTTGTGCCATCCCGAACCGACACTGATCTGACCTTTCAACGCTTAGGATACTGCCATGCTCGATGCTTACATTTTTGCGGGATTGCGCACCCCTTTCGGCCGCCACGGCAGCGCATTGGCGCCTGTACGCCCCGACGACCTTGCTGCCCATGTGATCCGGGAACTGCTGGCCCGCCATGCCATACCCGGCGACGCAATCGAGGATGTGATCCTCGGTAATACTAACCAAGCCGGTGAAGACAGCCGCAATATCGCGCGCCACGCAGCGCTGCTTGCCGGATTGCCGGTAACGGTTCCAGGGCAGACGGTCAATCGTTTGTGCGCCAGTGGCCTGGCTGCGGTGATCGATGCTGCTCGCGCTGTCACCTGCCAGGAAGGTGAACTGTTAGTGGCCGGCGGGGTAGAGAGCATGTCGCGCGCGCCGTTCGTCATGGCCAAAGCCGAGGCGGCCTACAGCCGTGATTTCTCGGTGTATGACAGCACGATCGGCGCACGCTTTCCGAATCCGAAGATCGTTTCAGAGTTTGGCAATGACAGCATGCCGCAGACCGGTGACAACGTAGCCCAGGAATATGGTATCGACCGAGAACAGGCCGACATCTTCGCAGCACGCTCGCAGGCTAACTACGAAGCCGCGCGTGCGAACGGATTCTTCGATGACGAATTGTTGGGCGTCAATGTGCCCACTGGTCGTAAGACGCCACCCAACCTAGTGGAGCAGGATGAGCACCCACGGCCGCAATCTGATCTTGCCGCGTTGAGTCGCCTGCGGCCTCTGCACGAGGGCGGTGTAGTCACTGCTGGCAATGCGTCAGGTGTCAACGATGGGGCCGCCGCACTGCTGATTGGCTCTTCTGCCGCAGGAGAGCGGCACGGATTGCAGCCCATGGTGCGCATCCTTTCGAGCGCGGCTGCGGGAGTGGCGCCGCGCATCATGGGTGTTGGTCCGGTTGAAGCGATTAACAAAGCCTTGGCGCGTGCCAGCCTGACGCTGGCGGACATGGATATCATCGAAATCAATGAAGCGTTTGCCAGCCAGGTACTGGCTTGCCTGAAGGGGTTGGGCCTGGCTTTCAATGATCCTCGGGTTAACCCCAACGGTGGCGCCATTGCGGTGGGTCATCCCTTGGGGGCTTCAGGTGCGCGCCTGGCGCTGAGCGCAGCGCGGGCGTTACAGCAGAGTGGCAAGCGCTATGCCGTGGTCAGCCTGTGTATTGGTGTCGGCCAAGGGCTGGCAATGGTTATCGAGCGTGTGTGAATGCGCTCCTGCAAAGGTGAAATAACATGGGTGCTTTGACTGGATACCGCGTGCTCGACTTGAGCCGCGTCCTTGCCGGCCCTTGGTGTGGACAAACACTGGCTGACCTCGGGGCAGAAGTGATCAAGGTCGAACGACCGGGCGTTGGTGACGATACCCGTGGCTGGGGACCACCCTGGATGAAAGGCCAGAGTGATCAACTGACGTCCGAAGCCTCTTATTATCAGTCGACCAATCGTGGCAAGTTATCGGTAGCGCTGAACCTGGCCAGCCCTGAAGGGCAGGAATTGGTACGAGCGCTGGCGACTCACTGCGATGTGCTGATCGAGAATTACAAGGCCGGTTCCCTGGCCAAGTACGGCCTGGATTACGCCTCGTTGTCGCAGTTGAACCCGCGGCTGGTCTACTGTTCCGTCACGGGCTTCGGGCAGACCGGGCCGCGTGCGGCTGAACCGGGCTACGACTTTATCGTGCAGGGAATCGGCGGCCTGATGAGCATCACTGGGGAGCGCGATGATTTACCCGGTGGTGGACCGCAAAAGGTCGGTGTGGCATTTTCCGACCTGATGACCGGACTTTATTCTACGGTTGCCATTCAGGCTGCGCTCCTCAGCCGGGAAAAGACCGGGGTAGGCCAGCATATTGACATGGCGTTGCTGGATGTACAGGTTGCAACCTTGTGTAACCAGAGCCAGAACTACCTTGCCTCGGGAAAGCCGCCTGGACGCTATGGCAATGCTCACGCCAACATAGTTCCGTATCAGGTATTCCGTGCCAGTGATCAGGATTTTATTATCGCCTGCGGCAACGACTCACAGTTCGTCGCATTGTGTGAGGCCATTGGCCTGGCGCATCTACCTGAAGACCCGCGTTTCACGCGCAACGCCGACCGGGTAGCAAATCGGGAGGCAATCATCGAGATTTTGTCGCGGCATTTCCTCCAGGGGCGTGCAGAGGACTGGATTGGCCGTGTCCACCCGCGCGGGGTACCGATCGGGGCGATCAACAGTATCGCCCAAGCTCTGGATGAGCCTCAGGTCAAGGCGCGCAACATGCTGGTAACTATCCCTCATCCGCTAAAGGCAGATTTCGTGACTGTTGGTAGCCCGATCAAACTGTCAGGCACACCAGTGGAATACCTGCGTCCTGCGCCGATGCTTGGTGAGCACACGGATGAGGTCCTCAAGCGTCAGCTAGGGCTGGATGACGAGCGCCTCGCACAATTGAAGGCTCGCGGCGTGATTGAGCAGTTGGGTGAGTGCTGACCTGTTTCTCTGCCACGCCGATGGCGTGGATTCACTATTTTGCTATGGAGCTATCCATGAAAGTCCTCGTAGCCATCAAGCGGGTGGTCGACTATAACGTCAAGGTTCGCGTCAAGGCGGACAACTCCGGCGTCGACCTTGCTAACGTCAAGATGTCCATGAACCCCTTCTGCGAGATCGCTGTGGAAGAGGCCGTACGCCTGAAGGAAAAAGGCGTGGCGACCGAGATCGTCGTCGTTACCATCGGTCCGAGCACTGCTCAGGAGCAACTGCGTACGGCGCTGGCGCTGGGCGCCGACCGTGCCATCCTGGTCGAGTCCGCTGAAGCGCTCAATTCCCTGGCCGTGGCCAAACTGCTCAAGGCGGTTGTCGACAAGGAGCAGCCACAGCTGGTGATCCTTGGCAAGCAAGCCATCGACAGCGATAACAACCAGACCGGTCAGATGCTGGCAGCGTTGAGCGGTTTCGCTCAGGGCACCTTCGCTTCCAAGGTTGAAGTCGCCGGTGACAAGGTCAACGTCACCCGTGAAATCGACGGCGGCCTGCAGACCGTTGCACTGAACCTGCCCGCCATCGTCACCACCGACCTGCGCCTGAACGAGCCGCGCTACGCGTCCTTGCCGAACATCATGAAGGCCAAGAAGAAGCCGCTGGAAACCGTCACCCCGAGCGCCCTGGGCGTATCCACTGTCTCTACCCAACAGATCCTGCGCGTCGACGCTCCAGCTAACCGAAGCGCCGGCATCAAGGTCAAATCGGTGGCTGAACTGGTCGAGAAACTGAAAACTGAAGCGAAGGTGATCTGATGGCTATCCTGGTTATCGCTGAACACGAAAACGGTGCCGTTGCCCCGGCTACCCTGAACACTGTTGCCGCTGCTGCGAACATCGGTGGTGATATTCACGTACTGGTTGCTGGCCAGGGCGTTGGCGCCGTAGCGCAGGCCGCTGCGAACATCGCTGGCGTCAGCAAGGTGCTGGTTGCCGACAACGCTGCCTACGCGCACCAGTTGCCAGAGAACGTTGCGCCGCTGGTTGCCGAGATCGGCAAGGCCTACAGCCACGTGCTGGCACCTGCGACCTCCAACGGCAAGAACATCCTGCCGCGGGTTGCCGCACTGCTGGACGTTGACCAGATCTCCGAGATCATCTCGGTTGAGTCGGCCGACACCTTCAAGCGTCCGATCTACGCGGGCAACGCCATTGCCACCGTGCAGTCTAGCGCTGCGGTCAAGGTCATCACCGTGCGTGCTACCGGCTTTGACGCCGTTGCCGCAGAAGGCGGTTCGGCGGCTGTCGAAGCGGTTGCCGCTGCCCACGATGCCGGCAAGTCGGCGTTTGTCGGTGAAGAGCTGGCCAAGTCTGATCGTCCTGAACTGACCGCTGCCAAGATCGTCGTTTCCGGCGGCCGTGGCATGCAGAACGGCGACAACTTCAGGCACCTGTATGCGCTGGCTGACAAGCTGGGCGCTGCGGTCGGTGCTTCCCGTGCCGCCGTCGACGCCGGTTTCGTACCCAACGACATGCAAGTCGGTCAGACCGGCAAGATCGTTGCGCCGCAGCTGTACATCGCTGTCGGTATCTCCGGTGCCATTCAGCACCTGGCCGGCATGAAAGATTCCAAGGTGATCGTTGCGATCAATAAGGACGAAGACGCACCGATCTTCCAGGTGGCTGATTACGGGCTAGTGGCAGACTTGTTCGAAGCTGTGCCTGCGTTGCTGCAAGCCCTCTGAGCGAGGAACAACACCAGGCGTCAGTCGTAGGTGACGCCTGGTGAATGCTAGTCGTAAGAGCCTTTGCCCGGCATTTTTATAGCGTACAGATTAACCTTGCGATATAGCGTTGCGCGGGAAATCCCCAGTTCCTGTGCAGCCAACATCGGCTTCCAGCGATTGCGCACCAGTGTGTCGATCAAGGCCTGGCGTTCCGGGCTCCCGGAGGCAGTGTCCAAACCTTTGGTTGGAGCAGTCACGCTCAGCGAGGCGGGAAGATCCTCCACGCAGATCACTTGGCTTTTGCATACGGCGCAGGCGTATCGCAGCACGTGGTGCAACTGCCGCATATTTCCTGGCCAGCTGTAATTCAATAGCATCTCAAGCGCCGCTTCGCTCAATTCCAGGCGCTCTCCAGAGCGCTCACATTCTTCATCCAGCAATTTAGTGATCAACGCCAACTTGTCCTTGCGTTCGCGCAGCGGGGGAATATCGAAGCGGGCACCACTCAAGCGAAAGAACAGATCTTCACGAAAGTCGCCGGTTTCGACCAGCATTGCGATATCGCGGTGGCTGGCGCAGATGATTTGGATGTCGATCGTCTGCGGTCGCGCGCCCCCCAATGGCGCCACCTCGCCCTCGCTCAAGACCCTGAGTAGACGCGTTTGCAAGGTGAGCGGCATATCTCCGATTTCATCCAGGAACAAGGTACCGCCGTCAGCCTGCAGCAACAGCCCGCGCATGCCTTTGCTGGAGGCACCGGTGAACGCTCCGGCCGCATAGCCAAACAGTTCGCTTTCAATCAGGCTCTCAGGTATTGCCGCGCAGTTGATGGCAACGAAGGCCTTGTCACGACGTTTACTGGCCCGATGCAATTGCATTGCGAAGTGTTCTTTGCCGGCTCCGGTTTCTCCATGGAGCAAGACCGGGAGCCCACGGTCCTTAACACGTACCGCCAGTTCCAGCGCTTGCGCAACCTTGGGATCGAGTGCCGACGACAGGTTGCTCGCCACGGGCACGCTGACGGGGCGCCGCGGCGCTTTGAGGCGCACATGCAGTCCCATGGCAGGTAGGAAGTGGATGCTGTCGTCACCGGCAGTGGGCAACTGAACCGATGCAAAGGCTTCGTCGATATGCGCAGGAACCTTTCCACAGCGCTGTATCAGCAGTCGTTGCGCGGCAGGGTTGAGTGCTTCGATCCGGCCATCGCGATCCCAGGCGAACAGGCATTGCGGCTGGCTGTCGACATAACCAGGCAGGGGGTGCGCACGCAGCACCCACAAGTCTTGGGTACTGTACATGAAGTACGCATTTTCCAAGTCGGTGGCACTCTGGATAACCATTTGCCGAATCAGATGCTGGCTGCGTCGATCATCGGGCGCGCGCACTGAGGAGACATCCAGTACCGCCAGCATCTCACCGTTGGGTGAAAATATGGGGGCTGCGGAACAGGTATTGCCAATGAATGCCGCGCGGAAATGATCCTGTTTGTGCACAGTGACCGGGATTTTGTCGATCAACACGGCGCAGACTGCTGTCGTACCCTCTACGTCTTCCGACCAGCAGGTTCCTACATCCATCCCCGCGCGACGGTACTCGCTGCGTAGGTTCGATTCGATCCGGTAGTCCACCGTACATCCCAGGGTATCGGTGAGCATCACGCAGTAGTCGGCGTCACGCACGCGGCTGTGCAATCGCGAAATTTCATTGCCGGCCAACTGCAGAAAATCCTCCACACGTTCGCGATGCTCGCTTAGTTGATGGGCCTCAAGCACCCTAGGGCCGTGCAGCCCCCCTGGGTCGAGCTTGTAGTGCTGGACCGAGCGGCGCCAGGAATCGAGGATGACATTTGGCACCGGCAGGGTCGGCGCGTGTTCGGCAGTGCGCAATACGCGATTCACATGCTCGACGTGAACCTTTGACAAACCAGAGGACATGGTACCTCCGAAGATTGGATCTTATTTTTTTGAGAGGTCCATTAAAGGCTGGACTGGCGCGGCCTTCAAGCTGAATCAGCCCGCCGGCCCTGATGAGACATAACATCTCAACGTTCGCAGCATGGCATGAAGTCAGGGAGACGTTATGTGTTAAATCGGCAGCGTGTGTCACACGTGACTTCAAACGCCTTGCCCCTCTATCACGGGCTTCCCAGCCTGATTATCCAATCTTGGCATTCGACTTGCTCTTACTGTCTTAGCGAGCCGCATGAGACGGCTCCATCTCAACAACAATAATGAATATGAGAGGCATCACATGAGCGAATTCAAAGCTGTTGAGTTTTCCCTGACAGGCAAAGTTGCCCTGGTAACCGGTGCCGGTCGTGGGATTGGTCAGGGTATCGCGCTGAGCCTGGCCCAAGCCGGCGCTGATCTGGTACTCGCCGATTTCGATATCCATATCGCCGAAGAAGCTGCCGCGAATGTTCGTGCCCTGGGTCGGCGAGCAGTTGCCGTGCAGGTGGATGTCAGCAAGGCCGAAAGTGTCGCCGGCATGATCGAGCAGGTCAGGTCAGCATTTGGCCGTCTTGACGTGGCCGTCAACAACGCCGGCGTGGTCAGCCTCGGCCGGGTCGATGAACTGGCGATCAGCGAATGGGACCGCGTCATGAACATCAACGCGCGTGGAGTGTTTTTGTGCTGCCAGGCCGAGCTCAAGCTGATGCGTGAGAACAGTTTCGGCCGCATTATCAACCTGGCCTCGATTGCCGGCAAAGTGGGTTTCCCGGATCTCTCCCATTACAGCGCCTCCAAGTTCGCGGTGATCGGCTTTACCAACGCCTTTGCCAAGGAAGTTGCTCGGGAAGGTATTACCGTCAACGCCCTCTGCCCAGGGGTGGTGGGCACTGGCATGTGGCGTGGAGATGAAGGGCTTTCCGCCCGCTGGGCCCAGCCTGGTGAATCCGAAGTGCAATCCTGGGAGCGGCATCAGTCCAGCCTGCTGCCTCAAGGGGAAGCGCAAACCGTGGAGGACATGGGCCAGCTTGCGGTCTACCTGGCCTGTGCACCTCACGTCACCGGCCAGGCCATCGCCGTCGACGGCGGCTTCTCGCTTTAGTCGAACCTACGGGCCTGCCTTGGGCCTTTAAGCACACGTTAAGGATGATCTTCCTTGGGCACTGGCTCAGGGAGGCGGCTACTGCTTGCCTGCAGTTTTGAATGACACATTCAAGTTAGTTCATACCAGCAGGCGTTCTAATTGAAACAGGAGAACATAATGACAAATACAGTTCTGGCTAAACGCTCCGTTGGCACCGATATCATCAACTACGACGCCATTGTGATTGGTGCAGGTTTCGGCGGCATTTATATGCTTAAGAAGTTGCGCGATGAACTGGGCTTGAAAGTTCGCGCCTTCGACAAAGCTGGCGGTATCGGTGGCACGTGGTTCTGGAACCGCTACCCCGGTGCACTTTCCGACAGCGAGTCGTTTGTCTATTGCTTTTCCTGGGATCGCGAGCTGTGCCAAGAGTGGGATATCACCACGCGTTACCTGACTCAGCCGCAAATTCTGTCTTACCTGAATCACGTTGTTGATCGACATGACCTACGTCGTGATATCCAGCTGGAAACGGGTATCACCCGCGCTGTGTTCGACGAAGAATGCAATCGGTGGTTGGTCACCGCTGACGATGGTCATCAGTACAGCGCCAAATACCTGGTCACGGCGCTGGGCCTGCTATCAGCGACTAACGTGCCGAAAATCAAAGGTTTGGACCAATTCAAAGGGCACATGTACCACACCGCCAACTGGCCAGCCGATGCCGTGCTCGAAGGCAAGCGCGTAGGGGTGATTGGTACCGGTTCTACGGGTTGCCAAGTCATCACGGCGATCGCCCCTACGGTTGGCCACCTGACGGTATTCCAGCGTTCCGCACAATATACGGTACCGGTGGGAAATGGCCCGCTCAATCGCGAATATGTCGATGACATCAAGCGCAATTATGACGCGATCTGGAAAGAGGTGCGCTCGTCGCGACTGGCGTTCGGTTTTCCTGAGAGCGACATCCCTACCATGAGTGTTGATGCTGCTGAACGTAAAGCCATCTTCCAGCGTGCCTGGGACTTTGGCGGCGGGTTCCGATACATGTTCCAGACCTTCAACGATATTGCCACCAATGAAGAAGCAAACATTGCAGCTCAGGATTTCGTCCGAGAGAAAATTGCTGAAATCGTTAAAGATCCGGAAACCGCGCGAAAGTTGATGCCGCGCGACCTTTACGCGAAGCGGCCACTCTGTGACAGCGGCTACTACGCCACCTTCAACCGTTCCAACGTGTCGCTGGTAGACGTGAAAGCCAATCCCATTGAAGAGATCACTGCCAATGGAATTCGCACGGCCGATGGGGTAGAGCACGAGTTGGATGTGCTGGTGTTCGCGACCGGCTTCGATGCGGTGGATGGCAACTACAAACGCATTGATATTCGCGGGCGTGACAATGTTTCCATGAAGGACCACTGGGCGGATGGGCCATCAAGCTACCTTTCGGTCGCTACCACCAACTTCCCCAACATGTTCATGATCCTTGGCCCCAACGGTCCATTCACAAACCTGCCACCCACCATTGAAACAGAGGTCGAGTGGGTATCGGATTTGATTGGCTTCATGGAAGAAAACGAACTGGCCTGCGTGGAGCCCAATCCACAGAGCGAGCATGAATGGGGAGTGACCTGCCAGGAAATCGCAGATCAGACGCTGTTCGCCAAGACCGACTCCTGGATCTTCGGCGCCAACATTCCTGGCAAAAGCAACAAGGTCTACTTCTACATGGGCGGCTTGAGTGCGTTCAGTGAACAACTGACCGCCGTGAAGAACGACGACTACCGCGGCTTCAAGTTCAAGGCCGTACGTGTAGCGGACCAACAAGCGCAAAAAGCACTGCACTGATCGACAAGCATTCAACTGGTGACAACGGTTGCACTCGCCTGTTTGCCCCTGCGCGCAGGCAAGTGTTCAACGGGCGCAATCGCGCCGTATAACGGAGACCCTGCAGTGAATTTGAACAACCCCCAACTCCTGCGCAATCTGGCTTACATCGACGGTGAGTGGCTGGCTGCCGACAACGAAGCCACCATTGATGTGCTCAATCCTTCTACCGGTGCGCTGATTGGCCAAGTCCCGCGTATGGGCAAGGCCGAAACACGACGTGCAATTGAAGCTGCCGAGCGTGTGCTGCCGGCCTGGCGTGAGCTTTCCGCCAAGGCCCGCGCCAATGCCTTGCGCCGCTGGTACGACCTGATCATCGAGAACCAACACGACCTAGCCCAGATCATGACCTTGGAGCAGGGCAAGCCTCTGGCCGAAGCGCTGGGAGAAATCACATTCGGGGCGTCCTATATCGAGTGGTTCGCGGAGGAAGCCAAGCGTGTTTATGGAGATGTGATCCCGGGCTCGACCGACAAGCGATTGCTGGTCCTCAAGCAACCGGTGGGTGTTTGCGCAGCCATTACCCCTTGGAATTTCCCCAGCGCGATGATTACCCGCAAAGCCGGGCCGGCACTGGCAGCCGGTTGCACCATGGTTATCAAACCAGCCTCCCAGACGCCCTTTTCGGCATTGGCTTTGGTCTATCTGGCCGAGCAGGCAGGCATACCCAAGGGGGTGCTGTCCGTGGTGCCGGGTGCAGCAGCAGAGATTGCTGAGGAACTGACCAGCAACCCGGTCGTACGCAAGATTTCTTTCACCGGCTCAACCGAGATTGGCCGCGAGATCATGGAAAAATGCGCCCAGGACATCAAGAAAGTTTCTTTGGAACTGGGGGGCAATGCACCCTTCATTGTCTTCGAAGATGCCGACCTCGATGCGGCGGTTGATGGTGCACTGGCTTCCAAATTCCGCAACGCCGGGCAGACCTGTGTCTGTGCCAACCGTTTGTACGTGCACGACAAGGTATATGACGCTTTCGTCGACAAACTGGCATCAGCGGTTGGTGCGTTGAATATCGGCGATGGCTTTACCGATGGCGTCACACTTGGGCCGTTGATCGATGGCAAGGCGGTCGCCAAGGTACACGAGCATATCGAGGACGCCCTTACCAAAGGCGCCAAGGTTGTCAAAGGGGGCCGGGTGCATTCTAGGGGGGGTAACTTCTTCGAGCCCACCATTCTGGTGGATGTGCCTGCAAATGCCCGAGTGGCCAAGGAAGAAACCTTTGGCCCTCTTGCCCCGGTATTTCGTTTTCATGATGACGCTGAAGTCATCGCCAAAGCCAACGACACGGAATTCGGCCTTGCGGCTTACTTCTATACCGCCAACCTGAGCCGCGTTTTTCGCCTGGGCGAAGCCCTGGAGTACGGCATCGTAGGGGTCAACACCGGCATTATCAGTTCCGAGGCCGCGCCTTTTGGGGGCGTCAAGGCATCCGGCGTCGGTAGAGAGGGTTCCAAGTACGGACTTGAGGACTATCTCGAGATCAAATACTTGTGCCTTGCAGGCATCTGACACTCACTCCAATCAATTCAAAGCTTTCATTTAGGCCGCAGGTGCAGTGACCTGCGGCTCGGGTAAGGCTGTGTCGTAAATATAAAAACAAGGACAAATCGACATGAACCTATCTTGGAAACTGCCGCTAGGGCTCGGGCTCTTTTCGTGCATTGCTCTTCCTGCTTCTGCAACCGAACCTTCATCACAATGGGGGACGGGCGATTGGGGAGGGTTGCGCACCGAGCTGCGCGATCAGGGTGTTGACGTAATTGTCGGGTACGTTGGCGAAGCGGCCAGCAACGTCCATGGCGGTTACAACCATGACCGCACAGCTCGCTATACCGCGCAGTGGGCCCTCGGCACCCATCTGGACCTGCATAAACTGTTGGGCTGGAATGATGCCGAGTTCCAACTACTGGTGACTGAGCGCAACGGCAATAACCTCTCCAATGAACGCATCTCCGATCCTCGCGCCCCGCACCTTAGCTCGGTACAGGAAGTGTGGGGCAGGGGCCAAACCTGGCGCCTGACTCAGATGTGGTATCGCCAGAAGTTCTTCGACAGAGCCTTGGACCTCAAGGTGGGTCGCTTGGGTGTGAACGAAGACTTCGCCAGCTTTCCCTGCGATTTCCAGAGCCTCTCATTCTGCAGCGCGCCGATCGGCAACGTTGCGGGTGATGTCTGGTACAGCGGTCCAGTCAGTCAATGGGGCGCGCGCGTGCGTTACAACCTCGATGACCGATGGGCGTTGCAGGTCGGCGTGTATGAGCAAAACCCCTCGAACCTGAGCACGGGTAACGGCTTCAAACTGAGCGGGAGCGGCACTGAGGGCGCGCTGGTCCCGGTAGAGGTCATCTGGACACCGAAACTGGGCCGCGAGGGATTGCCGGGGGAGTACCGCCTGGGCTACTACCACAGCAGCGCGAAGGCCGATGATTTGGATGAGGATATCAACGGTGAGCCACGTGCGCTGACCGGCCTACCGCCGAAAACCCGCAACAGCAAGCATGGTGCGTGGATCATCGGCCAGCAGCAACTCACCAGCCATGCAGGTGATGCGACCCGCGGTTTGAGCGTTTTTGCCAGCCTAACCGTTCATGACAAGGCCACCAGTGGCATTGAAAGCTTCCAGAACATCGGAGCTATATACAAGGGACCCTTCAATGCCCGTCCAAAGGATGATATCGGTCTGGGTATCGCCCGCCTGAAAGTCAACGATGACGTCACCCGTTACCAGCGCCAGGTCAATGACAGTACCGGTATCGACGACTACGACAATCCGCTCTACGTGCCCGTACAACACAGCGAATACAACATCGAGCTCAACTACGGCGTGCATGTGACTGACTGGCTGACCGTACGCCCGAACGTCCAGTACGTTCGTAATCCAGGCGGCGTCTATGAAGTCGACAACGCTTGGGTTTCCGGCGTGAAGATCCAGGCGAGTTTCTAGCGCGTATGGCGGCTTGAATGTTCTAGCGTCGAATCAGCGTCATGAGTGTTTGCGGTACGAATTCCCACCCACACTTGATAAGGAAAGTAAAAATGAGTAAATCCCAAGGGAAAGTCGCTTTTGTGACTGGCGCTGGCCAAGGAATCGGTGAGGCGATCGCCTTGCGCTTGGCTTCGGATGGTTTTGCGGTGGCGTGCGCCGATATGAACATCGAAACAGCCAGCCATGTCGCTGACAAAATCAACGCGTTGGGGGGCCGGGCCCTAGCGCTCAAAGTCGATGTGGCTGATCGCGATGACGTTCTCAAGGCCGTTCAGGAAACGGTCGACGGTTTGGGCGATCTGCATGTGGTCATCAACAACGCAGGGATTGCACCGATTGCACCGATCGAATCCATCACGCCTGAGGTGTACAGAAAAACCTTCGACATCAATGTCGGCGGTGTTCTGTGGGGTATACAGGCCGCTGTGAAAGCCTTCAAGGCCCTGGGCCACGGAGGGAAAATCATCAGTGCGTCTTCCCAAGCCGGGCATATCGGCAACCCGGACCTGGCAGTTTATGGTGGTACCAAATTTGCGGTGCGCGGCATCACCCAGACGGCGGCCAGGGAGTTGGCCCCTCTGGGGATCACGGTGAATGCTTACTGCCCTGGCATCGTCGATACACCAATGATGCGCAAGGTCGCCCAAGACGTAGCCGACAATGCCAACCAGAGCATTGAGTGGGGCATGGAGCAATTCGCTCAGCACATCACGCTCAAGAGGCTTTCTCGGCCGGAGGATGTGGCGGCCTGCGTATCGTTCTTGTCCGGCCCAGACTCCGACTACATGACCGGCCAGGCTGTCATCATTGACGGCGGAATGGTCTTCAACTGAATCGGGCTTACCGCTCACGCAGGTGAGCGGCGCTTTTTAAATGCCACTCAAGAGGGTGTGACATGAATGCGATCAAGGGAATTGCATCCCCAACCAAGTTTCTGATGCAAGCCGATGCTTTAGGGGATCTGGCACGGCATTGCAAGCCTTACGGGAGCCGTGCGTATTTGATTTGCGATCAGTTCATCATGGATAGGGTTCAGCAAAAAGCGTTACCCGGTTTCGTTGATGAGCAGTCTGCAGCGTACAGCGTGTTCGGTGGTCAGTGTTCTGATCGTGAAATAGACAACCACGTTGAGGCGGCGCGCAATGCAGACTATATCGTAGGGATCGGCGGCGGCAAAACACTGGATACCGCCAAGGCAGTCGCGCACTATTTGAGACGTCCCGTGCTCATCGTGCCGACATTGGCCTCGACTGACGCGCCGTGTACCGCCATTTCAGTGATCTATAACGATGACGGTTCGTTCAATCGCTACCTGTTCCTCGCAAAGAATCCCGATCTAGTCTTGGCGGACACGCGGATTCTTGCAGAGCAACCACCCCGGTTCTTCGCCGCCGGTGTCGGTGATGGCTTGGCTACCTATTTCGAGGCAAGGGCGTGCTTTGCTGCGCAACGCGATAACCTGGTCTTGGGTAACGATGGGAAGATGCTCAAGCCTACGCTGATGGGTTTTGCAGTTGCCCGAACATGCTATGAAACCATCAGGAAGTACGCGGCGCAGGCCATGTACGCGGTCAACAGCAAGACCATCACGGCCGCGCTGGAAAACACCATCGAAGCGACCATCTACATGTCCGCCGTTGGGGCCGAGTCTGGTGGTTGCGCAGCCGCGCATGCTATTCACAATGGCATGACGTTGGTCCATGACCTTCATGGCGCACAGCATGGCGAAAAAGTGGTGTTTGGCTTGTTCACCCAGTTGGTGTTGGAGGCAGCCCCGATGGCAGAGATCGAAGAGGTCGTCGATATCGCTATATCAGTTGGGCTGCCCTTAACCCTCGAAGACCTGGGGTTGAAGTCATTCAGGGAGCATGAGTGGAGAAAAGTCGCGCAAGCTGCATGCGACGTGAATGACACCATTCATAACATGCCTTTCGCCGTCACACCTGAGTTGGTCTACGACGCAATCATCTCAACTAACGCAATGCTTCGGGATTTCAAGATGAAGAAAGCTCGGGGGTAGTTCGATGCGCTGACGTTGGTGCATTGATAGGGGCGATCGAGGTCTTATAAACCGCCAACGCCAGGTCTATACCAATATCAGACCTGGTGTTGGCGCTGATTTGCGTCTCACCCAGCAAGGGCCAAACCGACGGGCATCAGCTTCAGTCAGCCGTGACGCCGCTGGTCCAATCGCCCACTATTCAGGGTGTCGACCGGTGCTCGATGCAACTATACAGCTAGCAGTGGTCACGTCAGTACAACAGCGCGTTCGCGCCTGCTATCGCTTTGTGAAAAGCGTAACGCATTGTCTGAGGTAGCTTGGATACAGTTTGGGGAGTCTCCTTGGTGGCAGCCACTCTACGGCCACCCTCCATAGCACTCAGGGGCCTACCACGCTGCTCATAGGCTGTGACCAGCCCATCACGCGGCTACCGAGAAGATTAATCGCATACCACTTTTCAAACGTTTCAAGGTCTTCTCATACCTTCTCCAGGCCAATATGAACAATTTTTAAATGCAATACTTTAACGATGTGAGGTCATTCGGCATCGCCCTATTAATGAGCATGATTTATGTGTGCGCACATAAATGGTGCAAATCCGTGTTGTTTGTATGTCGCACGCTAAAAATCACAATGCCTAGAAAAAATAATTTCATATGCTCTGTATTCCGTGTCTGTTCCATGCACGCTGCAATTTTAAAGGGCTCAAGAAGTTTTAGTACGAAAGTGCATGTTTATTTGAGTTGGCGACAGATGCCAATCGCTCTGACTGGCATGGAGCTTGCGGTGGTTTGCGTACTCACGTGTCCCAAACAGATACTCCAATGTCGTATGGCAAAACAGAACGCGACTGCTCCAGAAAACAGGTGATGCCTTGGTTTAAAAATATCGAAACATTGGAAACTAGCCACGCTGTCGGCGCGCTCGTCAAACCTTCATCTTCATCGCAAAAATAGTCGATGCTGCTGTTGGCAATCGCCTGCAGCTTCTGCGCGACCTAGGGATAGAGGGACAAATTAAATACGTCCATAAATCACCACTTACAGGTCAATTTGCCTTAAAAAATTCACAATAAACACGGTCTTGACTCGTTAACCTGTGGCGCCTTTTAAGCTGGCCGAATCGCAAATTGAGCTGTCGAGCTTAATATCTTCACCTCACGTGCCGTGGTGCACGCCCAGTCCTTAAGTTTAGTTATGACCTGCTAATAGTTTAACGCCTTCGCTTACCCACCTTTACGCCGCAGCCGACAAATACTTGCCGGATCACACCACTGTGGCCAGCCATACGAAACAGGATCGCATCCATGCAGCAATTCACCATTCGAACCCGACTCTTAATGCTGGTCAGCGCTATGTTGATCGGCTGCATAATTATCGGCGTGATGGGGCTCAATGCGCTTCAGAGAAGCGTGGCAGGGCTTAATACGGTTTATCTGGATCGAGTCGTTCCGCTTCGTGACCTGAAAACTATCGCTGATTTGTATGCAGTGAAAATTGTCGATAGCAGCCACAAAGCGCGCAGCGGTAGTATGACCTACGCTCAGGCCGAACATGAGGTGAACGACGCCGACCGGCAGATCGACACGCTCTGGCTTGCCTACCAAAAAACAAAGATGATCGATGAAGAGCAGCGCTCCGTGGACGCACTCGCTAAACGTGTTGATGCGGCTCAAGAGCCTATTGATCGTTTGAAAGGTATTTTGGAGCGTGGCGACAAGGCTGCACTCGACACCTTCGTCGAAAATGAAATGTACTTGGTGATTGATCCGCTTTCGGAGGGATTCAGTAACTTGATCCAGATCCAACTGGAGGAATCAAAGCGCGTCTACGATGCTGCCGTAGTCCTGTATGACTCTGCCCGGACTATGTTGGTGCTGCTGTTGTTGGGGATACTGATTTGTGGTGGTGTCTTCGCCGCGCTGCTCATACGCAGCATCATCCGGCCGTTAGCAGCGCTGAAGGAGGCCGCGGCTCGGGTAGCGTCCGGCGATTTGAGCCAGTCGATTCAGGTAAGCGGTCGCGATGAGGTCACCGAAGTGCAGCAGTCTGTGGAGACGATGCAGAGCACTCTGCGCGGTACCTTGCAAGATATTCAAGGCTCGGCGACTCAACTGGCAGCTGCAGCCGAAGAACTTCAGGCGGTCACTGAGGGCACGGCTCAGGGTATCCACCAGCAAAATGATGAGATGCAAATGGCGGCCACGGCAGTGACCGAAATGTCCGCAGCGGTGGATGAGGTCGCAGATAATGCAGGCCGCACATCCAATGCATCACGCGAAGCGATGGAGTTGGCCGACGGGGGACGCAAACAGGTAGTGCTGACCCGCAATACCATCGATCAACTCAGCGGCAAGCTCAATGAAACCACCAGCACGGTCTTCCGTCTTGCTGAAGAAGCATCGAACATCGGTCGAGTATTGGACGTAATCCGTGCCATCGCCGAGCAAACCAACCTGCTTGCCCTGAATGCTGCTATTGAGGCAGCCCGAGCTGGTGAGGCAGGCCGTGGATTCGCGGTAGTTGCCGACGAGGTTCGCAATTTGGCTCAGCGCACCCAGACCTCTACCCAGGAAATCGAACGAATGATTTCTGCCATACAGAACGTAACCCAAGAGGGGGTGCGTGATATGCAGCAGAGCGGCGAGTTCGCTACTCACAGTCAGACAATGGCCAGTGAAGCTGACAAGGCGCTGACGTTGATCGCCGA
Source organism: Pseudomonas sp. TE3910 (assembly GCF_056279025.1). Taxonomy (NCBI): domain Bacteria; kingdom Pseudomonadati; phylum Pseudomonadota; class Gammaproteobacteria; order Pseudomonadales; family Pseudomonadaceae; genus Pseudomonas; species Pseudomonas sp. TE3910. The sequence goes on along the minus strand of NZ_JBWBQN010000001.1, from coordinate 929,568 downwards.
GCGGATAACCGAAATCAACGGGATGAACCTAGTGATTGCCAGCGCGGCAGAAGAGCAAGCTCAAGTGGCGCCGAGAGGTCGATCGTAACCTGGTCGCAATCAGCGATATTTCCAAGCAGAGCACAGCCGGAGTTCAGCAGACGTCCGTGGCCAGTGAAGAGCTGGCGCGCCTGGCTACAAATCTTAACCATCTGGTCAATCGCTTTCGTATGTAGTGCCTAGCCCGACGGGAACTGTCTGCTCCTTCACCGGGCAGACAGTCGTTCTGTTCTAGATAGAAGAAAATGACGCTATCCACCTGAGGTGGAACCAATTGCTCAATGCAGCCTCATGAATATGAAAAGTACTCACCGCAGCGTGCGATCGTTTGTTAAACCGGCCCTCCAGGCATGGGCAATTCTGGTACTGGCAGCGAGTGCGGGCGCTTCACAGGAAACGCACAATATGCTGACGATCATGGTAGAGGATGGCGCTGCAGTCGTCGGCAATCTGGGTTCCCGCAGCAGTCGTGCGTAAGCCGAGGCTGCGCCGATCGACGGGGTGTGGGGGGGGGCGTGAAATCAACCTGCGAGACTCCAGCAGCGCCAGTGTCTTTGACAGGAGCGTTTTCTCCAGCATCGCAAGCGCTGAAACGCCCTTGGGGGTGACATCGGGATGTGCTTGGATAAGACGCAGAACACGAAGCCCGCGCACATCCAGGTCTCAGCGTTGGCGGTACACTGCGTTGGTGCGCTCCATGAGAAGGGTGCTGGCCATGTCCAGTTTGAGATTCAGAAAATAGGAATACATCAGGGTGCTCCAGATCTATATCCAGAGCATGGTCATTTTGTTGATCTTTTCAACTATATTTCCAAGCGCGCCCCCTCCAGTGAGAAGGTCGTGATGGTGCTCAAAATTCCACCCTGTGCGTTTCCACTGTCCAACCTGCGTCGATAGTAATCAATCCGACAGGAGCGATTAAAGTAGGGCGTTTAGCTCCCGCCTGACCTCGATGCCAGCAACCCATGCAACCTGATTTATTCCTCCAACCTCGGTCTTTGAATCTGTTAGACGAGGGTTATGACGTGGGGTTCAGACTAGGCCCTCTGTTCAACAGCGCACTGATGGCGCACCCATTGGTTCCCTGCCACATGGTGCTATGTGCCGCGTCCGCGTATGTGTGCAATAACCCACCCATCACTGCGCCCTGGGACCTTCAAGATTATGAGTGCCTTGAATGTGCCCATTAAGTTACATCCAGAAGGGAGAGCTGATGCCGCTGCTGCCTAACTTCCCTGTCCCTGATTTGCCCACTCCATCTTTTGTACGCTCCGGGTCACCGGCTGACTCCAAAACTCCAGCATTTTTTGGAGTTTGCTACTCGCGTATTTGCTGTTGGCACCTTGTCCGATGAGGTAAGTGCCAGCGCTTCAGGCGTCGTGAGGGCAAATCACCTGAAGGTTCTTTGAGCCGCCGATACCCCCAGTGCCATGACCGCGACAACGATTACAAACCAGAAGTATTCCATGCTGGCAACCAGGGTTGATTGCTGGTGGAGGTTCTGTGTCAGCATCGACAGTGAGATCTGGTTCGCCGCCGCTGTGCCGACCTGAGGTGTCAGGGCCTGCGCAAGGTGCTGCGACTGTTCAAGATACACAGGGTCCCCGGGGCTGAAGTGTCCATTCAAATTGTTGTACTGGAGTGTCGTGCGCCACTGCAGGAACAAGGTAGCCACTGCTGTGCCCATGGCCATGGCAATCTGACCTAGCATGCTTTTGATTTGGTAGGCGTGGGCGAACAGTGTGTCGTGATGGGTTACATCGCGGAAGGTCTGCATGGCCGCAGTTGCCAGTACCAGCATCACGAAGCAGCCATTCAAGAACAGCGCAGGTAAGATGTTCGACCACATGTTGGCGTCCGTTGTGATGGATGACATTAGCCAGCCAAACCCTGTCAGCGCGCCGAAGCCTGCAAGGAAGAATTTCTTCGGGGCCGGGAATTTCGGAATGAGCACGGCCATGATCAGCCACGTCACCAGTGCACCGCCGAGCCCAAACGCCTGGAAAGTCCCGATGGTATCCCAAGAGTATCCAAGGCCTGTCTGCAGAAAGTACGGCAGCATGTAGTTATTTGCGCCCAGTACCACATAGGTGAAGCAGAAGAGTGCGACACCGAGTAGGTAGCGTGGTTGCATGAGGTCCCTGACCTTGAGGAACGGAGCGTCTTTGCGGTGTTCGGCGTGGAAGAAGATGTACAGCCCCAGCGCTGCTAACAGTGAGAATGTAACGAGAATGAATGTCTCGTTATAGAAGTCGTAGTAGGAGCGTTGCAACACGTACAAGAGAAAGAAGCTGCTCACGGACAACAGCAGAATGTTCGCAGGCGTCGAGGGTGTTCGATCGTCAATCGGAGCGGGCGCACTGGGTAGGAATCGCATACCCAGCAAGCCAGCGACCAGGGCCCCGGTAATCAGAACCCAGAAAATCGCATGCCAGGTATCCTCAATAACCACCATGGACGAAATGAAAGGTGCAGAAGCGGTGCCGACGGCCAACCCAGTGGCGAACACTTTTACACCGATAAAACGTCCTGGTCCTGGGGGAAGGAAATTGACCATCAGGCGGGCCGACGTCATGAAAGATGCGCCGCCCAATGCCATTATCACTCTGCCTGCGGTAAAGGTCGTCAAGTCGTCGCTGACTCCACAGACCAGCGCGCCAACTACGAAGATGCTGATCGAACCCAGCATGAAGTTACGCCACCCGAGCCTCTCCACCAGCCAGCGTTGCTTGGAGATCACCACAACGGCAATGCAGGCATAAAGCGCCGTGACAAGTGTGAACTCTTCAGGGCTGGCGTCGATTTCACCGCGAATCGGCGCCGAGGCGAAGGCAATCATTCCAGCCTGCAAGTACTCCAGTGCGCAAAGCAATCCGACCGTTACAAGTAGGGCAGCATTTTTCCGGTACATGATGCCCCTCGCTAAAGTTTGACACTTTGGTTGTCACGCCCACGATCCTCGTTGGCGCTGATCACCTGCTCAACAACCTGATTGGCATCCTTGAGCTCGTTGTCGAAAATGGAAGTGCTGTAGGCCGGACGGGTAGGGCTGGCCGTGTTCAACACAGCACCGTTTTGATCGTGTGTATCTACCGAGACCCGCATGGACAGGCCGAGACGCAATGGGTGCCGTTGCACTTCTTGGGCATCCAGGGCGATGCGCACAGGTACGCGCTGGGTCACCTTGATCCAGTTGCCTGTTGCGTTCTGCGCGGGCATCAGGGAGAACGCGCTACCTGTGCCGGCATCCAAGCCTACGATGGTGCCGTGGAAGACGATGTCACGGCTGTAAGCATCAGCGCGAAGTTCGACCGGTTGGCCAATACGTAAGTCTTCGATCTGGGACTCTTTGAAGTTGGCGTTGACCCAGACCTGATCGACCGGCACCACCGACATCAACGCCACGCCGGGATTGATTCGCTGACCGACTTGAACAGTGCGTTTGGTGATCAGCCCGCTCACTGGCGAGCTGATTTGCGTACGGTGCAAAGCGATGTATGCATCCCGCAAATTGCTTGCGGCCACCAAGACGTCTGGGTGCGTGCGCAGCGTAGTGTTATCGACCATCGCCAGACGAACCGCCAGCGCGTGCTGGGTTCCTTCAAGGCCCGCAACTGCGTTTTTCAGCACTTCTTCAGTATGGCTGATTTCTTCCCGCGACACGGCGCCGCTGGACGCGAGCTGATTACGTCGACGCACATCGTCCTGGGCCTTGCGCACGTCGTTCTTGCGCTGGCTGACCTCGGCTTCCAGTTGCTGAACCTGGTAATACTGGGTTCGTGCTTGGCGCACCGCCCTCGCCAGGTTGGACTTGGCACGCTCGAACTGAATTTCGGCATCTACTGCGTTGAGAGTCACCAGCGGGCTATGAGCAGCAACATAATCGGTGTTGTCACCACTGATGACCGTTACCGTACCACTGACTTGGGACGTAACCTGGACGATATTGCCCTCAACGTAGGCATCATCGGTAGACTCTGCGCCCATACGGGTCGCGTACCAGCCTCCAAGGGCCACGACCAGTAGCACGATGGCCAGGGCCAACAGCAACTGTGGGGAGCGGAAGGGTTTGGCTTGCTCTGGGGAGGGGGGTGTCGGTGTTTTGCTGGTCATGATTTTTGGGCTGCTGTGGAAGTTACGTCGGCATCAGGTTGAATTTTAGGGCGATATCCGCCCCCCAGCGCTCGGCTGAGGTTCGCCTGCAAGGAAAGTGCACGAGACTGCAAAGTGACGAGTTGTCGTTTCTCGGACAACGTGGCGTTTTGTGTGGCGAGTACCTGCAGGTAAGTTGCCAGACCAGCCGCATAGCGACTGTTGACCAGATCTGAGGCTGCCTGGGCCGTAGCGACAGCCTCGTTTTGTTGGGCCAGGCGTTCTTTGAGCCAACGCAGGGATGCAATCTGGTCGGCAATGTCTCGCAACGCATCGATGACTGTCTGGTTATAGTTCTCTACCGTGAGGTCGTAAGCAGCGTTCTGGACATCGAGGTTGCCCCGCAGACGCCCACCTTCGAAGATTGGCAAGCTGATGGCCGGGGATACACCGAGGATGCGACTGCTGTGGTCGTTGAAGGTGTCGAATGCAAGGCTCTGCATGCCAATGAAAGAAGTGAGGTTCACGTTGGGGTAGAACCGCGCCTTGGCGACTTCGATCTCGTGCCCTGATGCCTCTACTCGCCAGCGCTGGGCTACGACATCCGGGCGGTGACCGATAAGTTCGGCGGGAAGATCGGTTGGCAGGGTCACAGTACTGCTTGCCCGCATATGTGGCCGTGTGATTGTTCGGCCACGGTCTGGTCCTTTACCCAAGAGCGAAGCCAATTTGTTCTGGTTGAGCTCAATCACTTCCTTCAGCGCAGCGATGTTGGCCCGGCTGGCAGGAAGAGCTGCTTGAGATTGCTTAATGTCTATCTGGGTACCCAATTCGGCGGCAAATCGCTGCAGAGTCAGCTTCTCAATCTGCTCCTGCTGATCCAGCAGTGCTTGGGCCAGGTCCAACTGCTCGTAGTTGTCCTGCAAGGCGATGTACGTCTGTACCACCGAAGTCGAGAGCATGAGTGCTGCCGCACGCTCGTCTACCTCTAGGGCATGACGGCGCCCGACCGCAGCGTTCACTGCCTCGCGGTTCTTTCCCCAGAAGTCCAGTTCGTAGCCTAGGTTGAACGTACCCAGATGGACGTTCTGCCAAGTTCCTTTTGCCGGCGCAGGCGTTGTGCCGTTGGAGCTGAAGTGCTCGCGGGTAACACTCATGCCAACCTCGGCATGAGGCAACAGCGATGCCCCCTCTATGTCTTCCAGAGCATTGGCCTGATGCACGCGCGCGGCCGCGGCACGCAGCGTCGGGCTACCGGACAGGGCCTCTGCGACCAACACATTGAGTTGAGCGTCGTTGTAACTGGTCCACCAGGTTTCACTGGGCCACGCAGCAGGTGACAGCTTGATGTCGCTATCGGCCAGGGTCTGCTCCATACCCTGCGGCGTATTCATATGGGCGCTGGTTGTCAGGTCACTGAATGCACAGCCGGTGAGGGCGCCTAGCAACACGACGATCGAGGTGTAAGAGCTGAGGCGTATCGTAGATGGCCCCCTTGTAAAAGCCCGCTGTTTTCTGGTGTTCATGAACGGAATTCTCTGACGCAAAAAAAGGTCTACGCCCGATTGGCGCGAGTGGAGGATGGGTAGCATATAAAAACTGTTAGTGTCGTTACGGGCGTTAAAAAACATCGGCATTCCCCGTAAGGTTCAGCCGATGCGAAGACCTCGTACAATAAGTGCAACCGAACGATCGATGTCTTCCAGGTTGTCCAGATTTGCGGTGACCAAGTGCAACCAGGATGTCCCGGTCAGCATTGCTACGGCAGCATCAATGGCCGGCCCTTCGACGATTTCACCTCTGCTCACAGCTCTGGCAAAAATTTTCCGCAGCGTTCGCTCGCGGCGGGGAAGAAAGGCTGTACGAAACTCCTCGATGGCTTCGATGTCGAGTTGAATTTCGATAAACACACTGCGCAGCGTCTCGCCAGCACTGGATGAGCGCCACCACACCCACAAGGATCGCAAGTGCTCGATCAGGTCTTGCTCGAGGTTTCCGGTATTGGGGGATGTAACGAACGTGACAGCTGCACGCTCATATACATCGCGCAGTAATGCGCCTTTACTGCGCCACCATCTATAGATGGTGGGTTTGCTGGAGCCTGCACGCTCTACCAATGCGTCCATGGTGAAGGCTTTGTACCCCTTTTCCTTGAGGATGGCAGTTGCCGCATCAAGAATCGCTTCGGTGCTTTGAGGGCTGCGCACAGCGCCGATGGATGAGCGGCTTCGTGGCTTGGCGCTTTTGATCGGCTTGGCTGTATCGGTCATGGAATCTGGCATCAAGAGATTGGAGGTAAGCGTCAGGCACAATAGAAACTGTGGGTGTTTATAGCGTAGTATTTTTTGAGGGTCAACGTGGGGGCCGTCATGACTCATTGAATTACACAGGCTTCCGTCGTTTTTTGAGGCAGCGCCATGGAGAACATGCGCACGTTCTTGTGCGTGGCGCAGACAAGGGCAGGGCTTTGAGTTTCCTTCGATCGAAGCGTCCGAGTTTGGAAAATTACCGTCCAGGGATTACGAAACGCAGACAAAGAAGGCGTCGCAGCCCAGAAACACTATTTAACATAATATACATTATAAGTACCTTCGTATGGAGCTACCGGGACCGAGGTTGGTCAGATTTGAAGCCAGGCTCACCATATCATTACGCTCACACTGGCCATGAACGGTTACAGCGTCATGCAAACGGATAGCAACTGTCATGAGCTGTATTATTTGAAGATCGAGCGACCGAATTTCACGGTGCAGCCCATCTATGTTCCGTGCGGTTCGTAGAAGCTCAGTTAAAGACCGAATGAAATCATGCAGTGGCCCACAGTGGTCGCCGCTGGAGTCGGTTTGCCGCGCGTAGTTAACAGAGCTGGAACCTTCATGGCAGACCAGCCAAGCATGCCGGATAGCGTTGATGACAGCGTGACGGGCTCCACCTGGTCCACGCTCAGGTTCGTTAAAATGCTGCCGACGAAGCTCCCTTGCTAGAGCTATTTTCTGACTCAACACCTGATCATTCGGCGCACTTTTTATAGCCTGATCTTCCCGCCAATACACCTCATCAAGCGGCGTGTACAACGCATCTCTAATTCCTTTTTGGCTGCGTAAATCATACTCAGCCAGTGCTTTTGCCAGATATCGAGCCGCAGCGTGAAGCTCTCCAGGGCTGCAAATGTAGCTTCATGCGAGTATTACGGGCTCTCTGAGGGGATGGCATTCAGTCAAAGCTTCAGGACAGGGCTCACGCAAGAGGCTTCAAACTTTAGCGTTATTGCAGTACCCTACCCTTTAAATATTCGATCAGGTTATAACTCGACTAAATGACTATTTAGTCGAGTTATAAATCGCCCCATCGATTAGTCCGCGAAAACCGCACGCTGCCTTATCTCGGCTCTATGGTGGTTCACAGCGTTTACCTTTAAGCGAATTAATACATTCCGGGCGTTAATTAGCCCCATAAAACCTCCTCCTCAACCGCCATCTGTGACTAGGTGACCTGCCGCCCCAAGATGCCAGCCCGCATGGGTTCTATGGCCTTCAGGTGATACTTCGCTACCGCCCCTTGTCCGTAAATGCCGCTGGGAAACCAGCATAGCCAAGCGTTCTCGGCTGCCTGTGCTCTCCAGGCACTATCTGATGGTCGCATCTCGCACAACAGTTCGATAACCGCACAACATCCGTTTAGGTCTCTCTACTTGTGCCCAATCTTGCGGCACGCTATTGCGCAGTCACCAAATACTTCCTAGGTGCTGATTGGCCCACCGCTTCGCAGCGCGAGGGCCAGCTTGACAACTCACACTCCAGGAAAACCAGGAGCTCGCTTTGATTAATAAAACGTTTGAGTCCATCGCCAGCGCGGTGGAAGGGATCACCGACGGTTCGACCATCATGGTCGGTGGCTTTGGCACTGCCGGCATGCCGTCTGAGCTGATCGATGCCCTGATCGCCACCGGTACCCGCGACCTGACCATCATCAGCAACAATGCCGGCAACGGTGAGGTCGGTCTTGCTGCTCTGCTCAAGGCGGGCAGCGTACGTAAGGTGGTCTGCTCCTTCCCGCGCCAGTCGGACTCCTACGTGTTCGACGAACTGTACCGAGCCGGCAAGATCGAGCTGGAAGTGGTACCGCAAGGTAACCTGGCCGAGCGTATCCGCGCTGCGGGCTCAGGCATCGGTGCCTTCTTCTCGCCGACCGGCTACGGCACCCTGCTTGCCGAGGGCAAGGAAACCCGAGAAATCGACGGCCGCCAGTACGTTCTGGAAATGCCGCTGCACGCCGACTTCGCGCTGATCAAGGCGCACAAGGGTGACCGTTGGGGCAACCTGATCTACCGCAAGGCCGCCCGCAACTTCGGCCCGATCATGGCCATGGCCGCCAAGACTGCCATCGCCCAGGTCGACCAGATCGTCGAACTCGGTGAGCTGGACCCGGAACACATCATCACCCCGGGTATCTTTGTCCAGCGCGTGGTCGCCGTCACCGGCGCTGCCGCTTCTTCGATCGCCAAAGCTGTCTGAGGCCTGCCATGACCATCACCAAAAAGTTCTCCCGCACCGAGATGGCCCAGCGCGTGGCTGCAGACATCCAGGAAGGCGCGTACGTAAACCTGGGCATCGGCGCACCGACCCTGGTGGCCAACTACCTGGGCGACAAGGAAGTATTCCTGCACAGCGAGAACGGTCTACTGGGCATGGGCCCGAGCCCCGCTCCAGGCGAGGAAGACGATGACCTGATCAACGCAGGCAAGCAGCACGTGACCCTGCTCACCGGTGGCGCCTACTTCCACCACGCCGATTCCTTCTCGATGATGCGTGGCGGCCACCTTGACATCGCCGTACTGGGCGCCTTCCAAGTGTCGGTCAAGGGCGATCTTGCCAACTGGCACACCGGCGCCGAAGGTTCAATCCCGGCCGTAGGCGGCGCGATGGACCTCGCCACAGGCGCCCGCCAGGTGTTCGTGATGATGGACCACCTGACCAAGTCAGGCGAAAGCAAGCTCGTGCCCGAGTGCACGTACCCCCTGACCGGCATCGGTTGCGTCAGCCGCATCTACACCGACCTGGCCGTGCTGGAAGTGACGTCCGATGGACTGAAAGTGCTAGAGATCTGTGCCGATATCGACTTCGACCAGTTGCAGAAGCTCAGTGGCGTGCCGCTGATTCAGTAGCCCGCGGAAACCGTTTACATCCGCCTGCCGTTGATGGGGCTGAAGAAGGTCCATCGCCGCCAAGGCGGATTTTCCTGCGCATTAGCAGTCCTCGCCTCTCTGATCTGGCACTTAGCCAATACAGGTCCTTCAGGGGCAGCAGATCGAAGATATTTACGGCGATGTATAGGTAGAAGCTCCCTGACCCATCGGGTACGCCAAATTATGAATCACCGGTGATTCACCCCACTACTAACCCTACCCTTACTTCATGGGAAATCGCCAAAGCAACACCACCCCCTTGGGCTATGATCAATCTGTCGCCCTCAACGGGAGCGTGCCATGCCGATCACACCTTCGGGTCAGCGGTTGCGTTTGTACGACAGTGATGAACTCGATTGCATATTGCAGGCGATGGCAAGACAGGCTGCTGCGCTGTTGCCGCCTACTCAAGCCGTACTGATCGGTATCCAGCGCCGTGGTGAGCCCCTGGCCCAGCGTTTACAACGACTTCTGTCATGTCAGACCGGCCTGCCGGAACTGCCGCTGTATCCGCTGAAGGTCAAGCGCTATGCCGATGACCTGAAAGTGCTGCATACCCACACGCAATTGACCGAAAACCCGCTTCTGGGTGCGCTAGACCTCGCGGGTAACACCTTGTTGATTGTCGATGATGTGCTTTTTGAAGGCCACTCGCTCCTGCGTACCTGCGCTTATCTCGCGCAACTCGGTGCTCGCCGGATCTACACTGCAGTACTGGTCGACCGGCATGTCTGTCAACAACCAGTCCATGCCGATATTGTCGGTGTACATCTACAAGTCGCTGCCCATGATATTGTCGAATGCAACGTTCCGCCTTATGAAGCGGAATTCTGTATTGACGTACTGCGTCATGGCGTCACCCTCGACGGCAGATCTAAAAAAACGCTGGAGTGAGCGCAACGTGATGGAAAAGATGAACATCAGTAAAGCGTTCACGCTGATCGAATCAGGTCCGGTTGTTTTCGTTACCACGAATGAGGGTGAGAAGAACAATATAATGACCCTCTCGTGGACCATGGTGGTTGACTTTACGCCGATCATTGCGATCACCACGGGGCCTTGGAACTACTCATACGCCGCGCTCAGTAAATCCAGGGCGTGCGTGATTTCAATTCCTACGGTGGATCTGATTGATCATGTTGTGGGTATTGGAACCTGCAGTGGCGCCGACACCAACAAATTTGCAACGTTCGGGCTAACGCCAGTGAAAGGAAAGCATGTTAGGGCGCCCTTGATTAAAGAGTGCGTGGCGAATATCGAATGCAAGGTCATTGATATCGTCGAAAAATACAACATCGTTGTCCTTGAAGGCATCGCCGCATACTTCGACAGTTCACGCAAAGAGCAGCGAACGCTTCATGCTGTGGGGGATGGCACGTTCATTGTGGACGGTAGAAGACTGGATCGAAGAAAAATGATGCAATCGAAGATCCCGGACGGCGTGTAGCCTTCATGCTGCAGACGCCACGATAAAGCGGCTGACATAGGGCAGGTGCAACTCGCCACCCTGCCCTGTTGACAGCCCCTCGCTAATGTCACTGTACCTGGTTACGGCCATTGCGCTTGGCACGGTACAGAGCATCGTCGGCACGCGTGATAAGACTCTCCACGCTGTCATCACTTTCGGCAAAGGCAACGCCGAATGATGCGGTCACGGTGTCGAGCAATTCATCTGTGCTCCGTGTCTTGATTCGCAGCGTTCGGATTTTCAGGCGCAACTGCTCGGCAAAGGCATAGACGCTATCAATATCGGCACATCGTTGCAGGATGACGCAGAATTCTTCGCCGCCATAGCGCGCCGCTACGCCATGAGGAGGAAGGGCGTTGCGGAGTAGTTGGCCAACATGCTGCAGTACGCGATCACCTAGTGGATGCCCGTACTGGTCGTTGAACTGCTTGAAGTGGTCAATGTCCAGCATGACCAATGCTACGCCATCAGGCCCTTTGCTCAGTGCTTGCTCCAGCAAACGTGTGAAGGTGTTTCGGTTGAATACCTGTGTCAGGCTGTCGACCGTAGCCGCGAGTTGAACGCGTTCAAGCTTTGCTCGCAGACTGGTGATCTCGTTTTGGGCCGCGCGCAGCTGGCCGAGAAAAAGCGCCTGTTGATCCTGTATGAGCTGGGTGCTCTGTTGCAACTCGCTCAGTATGCTGGGCAAGGCGATTGGTTCATCAAGCATCTCAATGCAATGCTCCAGGCTGGCCTGGAAGTTCAGGTTAACCTTTACGCTATGCGAGACGTCACGCTCCATGTCGTCAACGAGGTCGATAGCTTGCTGTTGCCCGGCGCGGGCCTCTTCCAACTCGTCTCGAATGATGAAGTCGCGAAAAAGCTTGGTGGCGGACTCTGCGGGGAAACCGCCTTCCTCCAGGACAAGCCGATCCAGTTGGTGATTGAGCTCGGGCTCCTGCCCTCTACAGTACGTATACCAAAGCGCGTAGTGCACAGGGTTGGTAGGGATGCTGTGACGCATCATCAGGGGTACAGCTTGCTTCAGCAAGGCCGCCGCTTCTTGTGTGTCCTCTGGGTACAACGCTAGAGCAGTAGCGCGCCTTTCTGGTTCTCTCATCACGTGATAGTCGCTGGTTATTATTCGTAAGAATATACAACAAGAACCGTATAACTATAAGTCTATTACGGTAAGAAACCCTGCGTTCTTCTTAAGCCTGGCACGGCCACACCCTCCTCCGTGCAGGCCCTTGCCCTACGCGTGTTGCACTTTGTTTCGGGTCTTCCTGCGCTGGAATTTTCCTCAACCGCTAGGTAGCATGCGAAAACCTGATGTAGCACAACTCCGGCGCAGCCATAACGCTCTAGGCTGAGGTTCGACGGATGATGAGGCATGGGTCTATCGGCCCAACAATAAAAACAAGAAATGCAATGCGACGGCAGGCCGTCACCGACGCCCAAATGGCGGACATTGCAGATCAAGGTGATTGAGCATGCTGTACGAAGGCTTGGCGAAAAATTCCACCTTAACGATCAACGGCCTTCCAGCCGAGGGACCCTGCGCGCGCGTTACGCAAGCCCTGAGTGCTCTTCCCTCCTGTTTCGATGGCCGGCTTCTGCGGTACGCCTTTTCCGTCTCGAGCAATCCTATTCATCCACAAGCAGGCCTATCTATGGGCTCTTGGCCCAGGCGCCCCCTTCACAAGCGAATTTCCAGTTCTGCGAAACTGGCCGTAATCACTGTATCGACTAGCCTCTTTCAGCCAAACATCCAGCCGTTTACCGCGAACCGCAGCTTGCCCTGCAAGGCTGAGCGGCATTCCTGTATTTCTGGATTAATTTGGTGCAATAACAAAATTTTAACAAATTTGTGACATTTTTTTTCAGAGCTCTCGCAAAGCATCTCGGCCTGCCTGCTACCAGGTGTATAGCATGCGTTTCGATAAGGAATAGCAAAGGATGAAGGTCACTGTTTTTGGAACCGGCTACGTCGGTCTTACACAAGCTGCATGCCTTGCCGAAGTCGGGCATTCGGTGTGCTGTGTGGATGTCGACGAGCAGCGGATAGCTTCTCTGCTTGAAGGGCACTGCCCTATTTTCGAGCCCGGTCTCCCAGCTTTGTTGGAAAAAAACCTCGCGTCAGGGCGGCTGCAGTTCACCACGGACGCCGCGTTGGCCACTGCCTTTGCCGACATCGTCTTTATTGCAGTGGGCACCCCTCCCCGTGAGGACGGCAGTGCAGACCTGCGCAACGTTTTCGCGGTGGTCGAAACACTGATGGCTTACGCCACACACGACAAGGTCATTATCAATAAATCGACCTCTCCTGTAGGCACCGTCGACCGGATCAAGAGCATGATTGCCGATCGATCCAACGGCAGCGCGCTACGTTTTGAAGTGGTCAGCAACCCCGAGTTTCTCAAGGAGGGCTCCGCCGTCAATGATTGCATGCGACCTGAGCGCATCATTATTGGGGGCGCACAACCTGCCACCATTGAATTGATTCGCGAGCTTTACCAACCGTTCAGCCGGAATCGCGAAAAAATCATCGAGATGGATGCGCGCAGCGCCGAACTCACCAAGTACGCCGCTAACTGCATGCTCGCCACGAAAATCTCCTTCATCAACGAGATGGCCAATCTGGCGGAGCATTTGGGTGCCGATATCGAGATGGTCAGACGTGGCATCGGTTCCGACTCGCGAATTGGTTACGACTTCATCTACCCCGGCTGCGGCTTTGGCGGTTCCTGTTTCCCCAAGGATCTCTCAGCCTTGCAGAAAACAGCCGAACTCGTGGATTTCGACACCCAACTGTTGCGCGCCGTAGACGCGGTCAATCAGCGACAGAAGCACCGCTTGTTCGAAAAGATACAGCGCCATTATCGCAACGAACTGCGCGGCAAGGTCTTCGCGGTGTGGGGGCTTGCGTTCAAACCCAACACTGATGACATTCGTGAAGCCTCCAGTCGCGTGTTGCTGGAAGCCTTGTGGAAGGCCGGTGCGCGGGTTCAGGCCCATGATCCTCAAGCGATGCAGGAGTTTGAGCGTCATTATGGCCAACGCTCTGACTTGCAGTTGATGTCATCCAAGGAAGGCACATTGCAAGGTGCCGATGCGTTGGTGATCGTCACCGAATGGCAGGATTTCCGCGTGCTTGACCTGGAGCAGGTTCCCCAACTGCTTGCTGACCGGGTGGTGTTTGACGGCAGGAACCTGTTTGACCCCGAGCACATGGCCGCCGCAGGCCTTGCCTACTACGGCATAGGGCGTGGGCGGGTGGACAGCGAATGACGGTACTGATTACAGGCGCAGCAGGTTTTATCGGCTTCCACACGGCTAAACGCTTGTGCGAGCAAGGTGTCGATGTTCTAGGTATCGACAACCTCAATGACTACTACAGCGTTGAGCTCAAGCGTGACCGGTTGAAGGCATTATCCGGGTTTAAAAACTTCCGTTTTCAAACCATGGACATCGTCGACAAGCCAGCATTGCTCGCCTTGTTCGAAGCGCACGCCTTCAGCGAGGTCATACACCTGGCTGCGCAGGCGGGGGTCCGCTATTCCCTGGATAATCCGGATGCATACGGCTCGTCCAATCTGGTTGGCTTCCTGAATGTGCTCGAAGCCTGTCGATATCACATGCCCCGGCATTTGATCTACGCCTCGAGCAGCTCGGTCTATGGCTCGAACGACAAGCTACCGTTCTGTATCGAAGATGCCGTCGATCACCCGGTTTCGCTGTATGCCGCCAGCAAGCGCGCCAATGAGCTGATGGCTCACAGTTACTCTCACTTGTTTGGTATTCAGGCCAGTGGCTTGCGCTTCTTTACGGTCTACGGGCCGTGGGGGCGTCCAGATATGGCGCTGTTCAAATTTACCCGGGCGATCCTCGAAAACCAGCCAATCGATATCTACAACGACGGAAATATGTCGCGCGACTTTACCTACGTCGATGACATTGTCGAGAGCATCGTACGCCTTCGGTTAAGACCTCCGTCGTGGCAGTCGCCAGAGAAGGACGCCGTCGCACCGGCCGTTCCTAGCAAGCTTTACAACATCGGCCGCGGTCAGCCGGTAAAGCTTCTGGACTTCGTTGAGTGCCTTGAGTCCGCTCTGGGTATCAAGGCAAAACGCAACTTATTGCCCATGCAGGCAGGCGATGTTGAAAAAACCTGGGCTGATGTTTCGGCGTTGGCCAAATGGGTCGATTTTTCGCCTTCCGTTACAGTTCAAACGGGCGTCGCTGAATTTGTGAGGTGGTACCGAAACTATTACCGAGTCTAGGCAAGGCACAACACCATAGAAATAGTTGCGGGAGCGTCATGAGCAAGAACATTTACATCTCTGTGCTGATTCCAGCAAAGAATGAAGCGGCAAATCTACCACCTTTGCTGCACGAGATTCGTGCAGCTCTCGATGGCGAAGCGTACGAGATTATCGTGGTCGACGATGGTAGTACCGACAACACGCTGGAAAAACTGCGCAACCTGAAAAGCAGCGGTTTCGATCAGTTGAGAATCTTGCATCAGGCGAGTTCGCTCGGGCAGAGCACTTCGATCTATAACGCCGCTCAGGCCGCGCATGGGCACTGGCTGGTGACGCTCGACGGCGACGGCCAGAATGACCCCGCCGATATCCCAAGCATGATCGCATTGGTTCGTGGCAGCGAAGGCGATGCCGACGGCATCAAACTCGTTGCAGGACACCGGGTGAACCGTCGTGATACAGCCAGCAAGCGCTGGGCTTCGCGATTCGCCAATGGCCTGCGCAGCCGCATGCTCAAGGACGCTACGCCAGACACCGGTTGCGGGCTCAAGCTGATAGAGCGGGCAGCGTTCTTGCGCCTGCCCTACTTCGATCATATGCACCGTTACCTGCCAGCACTTATCCAGCGCAATAAAGGCCGAATGCTGGTGCATCCAGTCAATCACCGCCATCGCCAGGCCGGGACCTCGAAGTACGGCAACCTGGACCGTGCACTGGTGGGGATTCTTGACCTGCTGGGTGTCTGGTGGCTAATCCGCCGTACCCGTTTCGACGCCACCCCCCAAGAGGTGGATGTATGAACATTACTCGGGAAACACTCTGGCTCATTCTGGGGTTTACCGGGCAGGCTGTCTTTACCGGGCGCTTTTTGCTTCAGTGGATCTATAGCGAAGTCAAAAAACGCAGCCTGATTCCTGTGGGGTTCTGGTACTTGAGCATTCTTGGCAGTGCACTGCTGCTGGTGTATGCGATCTACCGGCAAGACCCGGTTTTCATCGCCGGTCAAGCCTTCGGCTTCATCGTCTACTTGCGCAATCTGCAGCTGATTGCACGTAACAAAACGCTTAAGGAATAAGCCTGGTGCGTATGTTCACCTCCCACAGGACTGAACGCCTCGCGTTTGCCCTGCTAGCCCTTGTACTGGTGGGCGCCGGCCTCGGCTTGCGTCAACCAATGAATGTCGACGAAGAGCGCTTTCTTGGTGTGGCTCTGGAAATGCTGCAAAGCGGTTCCTGGTTCATTCCACATCGTGCCGCTGAAATCTATCCAGATAAACCGCCGTTGTTCATGTGGGCGGTTGCGTTCTTCACCTGGTTGACGGGCCTGCCAAAGGTCGCATTGTACTTGCCCGGGCTACTTTCGGCGGTCACCGCCACGGTAGTGCTGCATGATCTCGGGCGTCGTTTGTGGAACCGCCGCGTCGGCCGCATTGCTGCCCTGCTCTTCCTTGCCACCTACCAGACCTACAGTATTCTGCGTACTGGCCAGATCGACAGCTTTTTATGCTTGTGGGTGGCGCTGGGCATGTACGGCCTGGTTCGTCATCTTTTGCTTGGTCCCGCCTGGGGCTGGTTCTACCTGGGCTGTGCGGCGATGGGCTTCGGGGTGATCAGTAAAGGGGTCGGCTTTGTCCCCGCGCTCATGTTGATCCCCTACGCCTATGCCGTCAGCAAGGGCTGGAAGGGTGTGGTTGCCATGCCTGGGCAAGGGCGACGCTGGTGGCTGGGGTTGCTGGTCATGCTGCTGGCCATTGCAGTCTGGCTAGTACCTTTGGTGGTAACGGCGCTGTCGAGCGGCAATGCTGCAGAGCTGGCCTATATCAAGGAAATTCTGTTACGCCAAACCGCTCATCGCTACGCCAGTGCATGGGATCACCGTGAACCGTTCTGGTACTTTTTCGTCAAGGTAATCCCGCAGTATTGGCTGCCGATGTTCCTCGCCTTGCCCTGGCTGGTACCGGCGTGGCGCCGGCAACTGCTCAAGCACGACGGGCGTGTGCTGGTATTGCTGGGCTGGGTCATTCTCGTGGTGCTGTTCTTCTGCTTGAGCACCGGCAAACGCAAGTTGTACATCTACCCGGCGCTGCCAGGCCTGGCCTTGGTTGCTGCCCCCTTGGTGCCTTGGTTGCTTCGCCGCTGGTTCGGCCAGCGCCCCATGGGGCGCAAGATTTTCACAGCAGTAGCGATCCTGTGGTTCTGCCTCTGGTTTGCTCGCGGTTTTGTCGAAGCTCACAAGGAAGGTCGCAATCCACATGAAACGCTGATGAACGAGACCGCCGCACTGACCCAAGGTGCCGATCTGGTGCTTGTCAATTGGCGCGAAGGGCACTGGTTGTTCGCGAAGCAGCCAATTATCCACTTTGGCTTCCTTAGCGGATCGAAGATCGACCAGGCTGCCTTATGGTTGCATGAGCATCCCAAGGCCTATGCACTGGTACCCGCCAGTGAACTTGAGCGCTGCTTCCAGGCAGACAAGGCTCGTAAATTAGGCGAAACGTCGCGCGCGCAGTGGTTCCTGGTCGGTGCCGACGCCGATAACGGTAGTTGCCGCCCGGCACCGCCAACCAACGTGTACCGCTTCAGCTGGCACACCAGCCCCCTGTAATTCCTTGATTTGATCACCAGGCCGTCAGCGGCCTGGTTACCTCGTATTGCCTGGAGATTGATGCAGTGATTTCAGTTGCAGGGAAAACAGCGCGTGGGCTACCGGCTCTCGCTACACCGAAGTGGATTGGCGCAGCGTTATTGTTGATCGTGCTCGTGTTGGCCTATACCGCATCGTCACGCTATTTCATACATCAGCAGATCTACGCTCAGTTACGCACTGCCTGGGCAGGAGACACGGCGCCTGGTCAGAACATCTGGTTACCTGACTACAAGGTGGTCATTGATGGAAAGGTGGTGGAAAGCACGCTGAGGAATCTCTCAGGCATCACGTACGACTACGATCAGAATCGCCTGCTGGCCATCACCAACAACACGCCAATGGAGTTGTTGGTACTGAGCAAGGCTGGCGATATCGTCAGTCGCTACCCGCTGGAGGGTTTTAAAGACACCGAAGGCTTGGCCTACCTGGGTCACGGCCGTGTGGTGGTAGCCGACGAAGACCTGCAACGACTCAATGTGGTCACCCTGCCGACAGAGGTTCGCCCGATCAAAGCCGATGACACTCAATTCATCAGCCTGGCGATCAATCTTACCAATACAAACAAAGGGTTTGAGGGTGTGACCTACGATGCTGAACATGACCGATTGTTCGCCATCAAGGAACGGGATCCCCGTCAGCTGTTTGAAGTCACCGGGATGATTAATTCGATAGGGGCGCCACTGAAGATCAAAGTGGCTGACCTTACTTCGTGGGTCGATCGCAGTGTCTTTGCCAGGGATTTGTCTGATGGCTACTACGACGCTGCCACTGGCCACATGCTGATTCTGAGTGATCAATCGAAGTCCATCACCGAACTGGATCAGGACGGGAATTTTGTCAGCACTCGTTCACTGCGCGGTGGTATTAGCGACATGAAGGACAGCGCACCTCAGGCCGAAGGCATGACGATGGACAGTGATGGCAACCTGTATGTGGTCAGTGAGCCGAACCTGTTTTACCAGTTCAAGAAACAGTAAATACACCTGACGCGGCTGTTTGAGGGGGTTGCACATGAAGTTTGCTGCCGGCAACGCAACACGCGCCTTCACCATCATCGCTTTAATGCTGGTCTTGTTGTTGCTGTTCTGGGGCTTGGGCAGCATACCGCTCTTGAGTGTGAACGAGGCACGCCGTGCCGTGACTTCTCGAGAGATGCTGGAAACCGGTCAATGGCTTTTGCCGTATATGAACGGTGATCTGTACCTCTCCAAGCCGCCGCTCTTCTACTGGTTGACGCTGATGTCCTCTCAAATGCTGGGGGCACTGAGCGAATGGAGCCTGCGCCTGCCGTCAGCCCTGTTTGCCGCGCTTTGCTGCGGCCTTGTCTACTGGCAGGGGGTGCGTCTGGCAGGGCGTCAGGTTGGTTTGTTCGCGTTGATTTTTCTTGCCGCCAATGCCGGTTTCAGCCTCTTCGCGCGCCGCGCAGAAATTGAAATGACGCTCACGGGCCTATGCTTCATGGCCTTGCTTGCCGCCTGGCAGTACCTGTTTCATGAGGGGCGTCGGGGCTGGGTATGGCTCAGTTACGCCCTGTTGGGATGCGCGCTCCTTACCAAGGGGCCTGTTTGTTTGCTGTGGGTGACTGCGCCTGTTCTGGCGTTTGCATGCATTACGCGTTCCGCAAAGGCCAAGGCTTACCTGTGTGACGGATGGGGCTGGCTGATCGCCTTGGCAATCGGTAGTTCGTGGTACTTGGCTGTTTCGCTGCAGGAAGGCTGGGGCATTTGGGCTGGCATCCTGAATGAAGATATTGTCAAAAAAATCTCGGGCCAGGGGGCTGAGTCCTGGTATGCCTACCTGTTGTACCTGGCTGGCGACTTCTTTCCATTCTGGCTGGTGTTGCTGGTTCAACCGCGCCAACTGTGGCGCAGCCTTCGCGCCCGTCCCGAGCTGATGCTGCTGTTTTGCTGCAGTGCACTGCCCTTGATCCTCTTCTCACTGTTTACCGAAAAACACGCCAAGTACCTGCTACCCACCTATCCGGCGGTTGCATTGCTGCTGGCCTGGCAGTGGAGCGAGGTGTTGTCGCGCGTGGGCAATGCCTGGCACAAGCTGATGATCGGTCTGCCGCTTGTCGTGCTGGCGGGTTTTACCGTGTTCTATATGGGCTTCGAGTCCAGAGCCTTTGCGCATCGGATCGCTGGGTTCCCACAAATCAGTAGCGCTGCTGCAGCCCATCCTGAACTGCCTGCTTACAGCCTGCTCCCCCCGGATATGCGCCTGGTCTATTACATGGGGCGTCCAGTTGCGACGATAAGTGCCGAGCAGGCGCTGGCACGCACCGAGGCCCCCGGGTTGCTGTTTGTCCAGGCACCACTCCCGGCAGAACTCAACGCACTGCAACCCTGCGTGCTGGCGCAGGTTGAGCCCTATCTGAAACCAAAACGGCGCGCACTGTTGATCGGCCTTGGAACGGCCTGCCCCAAAACACCTCTTTCTGTCACACAGTGACACTACCCTTGTGTTTCCCTGCCCGGGCCTGCCGGGTGGGGACGCGCGGATGAATTGCCAGATGCTTGACGGCTACTGACCCTTAGCCGTTTTCACACGCCCTTCACACCCGTTTGACGAGTCATTTCCTCCCGCGTCGCTATCTTCTGCGCACAACGTTCTTTCGCGGTGCTTTGCCGCAGCCCCCTCAAAAATATTGCACTGGAGTTGCATGATGCTGCACGCAGTGATTGGCCGGGCAGAAGCCCTTCCGCTTGCGCTACGCCACAAGTACGCGCGCCCTCTCAAACTTGCCGCTGGCCTTACGGTGGCAGCTGTACTGGGGGCGCTTGCCGTCTGGTTTATGGCATGGCCGCATGTGCCGGACCTCAGCGCCAGCGGTGCGATGGCCAAAGCTGGCGTTTATGAGGGCTGGAAAAAAGGCGAAGTTGTTGTACTGATACGCCACGCGGAACGCTGTGATCGCTCAAAGGCGCCCTGCCTTGCTGCGCCCGAGGGGATTACCATCAATGGTAGCCAGGCCGCTGCACAGGTCGGCAAGGGACTCAAATCGTTTGGTCTTGCGCAAACCGATATTTTCGCCAGTCCTTTGCTAAGGACACAGCAGACAGCTGATTGGATTGTCGGTAATGCGGTCGCCAGTCAAGACTGGTTGAAGCTCTGCGACAAGGGGTTTGCCAACAATGTGCTTGAGCACAAGACGCCCAATCGGAATCTGGTGCTGGTGACTCACAGTGGCTGTATCGATCAGTTTGAACGTGAGCAGAATGTGCCGGGCGGCGAACGCTCGATTGCCTATGCACAGGCGTTGTTTGTTTCAGTCAGTGACAAAGGCCTGCCACGAATTCTCGGTAGCATTTCAGCTGATGAGTGGCAGAAAGTCGCACAGCAAGCGGTGAACTAACAATGCAGGCCATATCGCGTGAAGCGTTTTATCGGGTGAACGTGGGTTATGTCCTGTTGTTTGCGTTGGCGGTGTTTGTCCTGTTCGACCTGGCAGACCTTGACCGTTTATTCAGCGATCTGCTCTATGACCCCGTCACTGGTGTGTTTCCACTTGAACACAACACGCTGTTTGAAAAGATCACTCATAAATGGGCCCGGGTAATCCCGGACTGGACAGGTGAAATAGCGATCATCGGCTCGCTGCTGTCGTTTATCTGGCCTCGCCTCGCCCCTCATCCCCAATCGCGGGTCACAACTGTCCTGGAAGCCTTCCGTATCGCGCCCGTGTTGCGCTTTACCACCCGTTATCGCCGCGATTTTCTGTTTGTCGTATTGGCCTTTTCTCTGAGCACGGGTGTTATCCACTACCTGAAAAGCCACACGGGCGTGTATTGCCCCGTAGAAACCACACTGTATGGCGGCAAGGAAATTCGCATGGAGTGGTTCCATAACTTCTCTTTGTGGCAAAAGGCAGGCCCTGGAAGATGTTGGCCAGGGGGTCATGCTTCCGGTGGCTTCAGTATGCTGGCCCTGTACTTCATTGCGCGACGCTACCGTTGGCAACACACTAGAAAGGTGGTGATGGGGGCGCTATTGCTTGGTTTTGTCTTCGGCACGACGCGGGTGCTGCAAGGCTGGCACTTTATGTCCCATACCTTTTGGTCGGGGATATTTGTCTGGCTAAGTACGTTGATGGTCGCACTGGCGCTTTATGGTAGAGAACGTCTGTCCCAGCCGCTCGCCGCGCCGTTGCCAGGAGTGGCCGAATACACTCACGCCGGATGTGACAAAATGGCACACTGACGCGCTTTTACATCTGCGCCCCACTGCGGCTAAATAGTGGCTTCTTAACTCAGCCCTTCCCCTAATGGCCTCGTTGAAACGCATAAGCCCCTGGATTGCCTGCCTGGCTGTGCTGCTCAACCTGCTGGCCATGCCCATAGGCCGTGCGCTACAGACGCAAGATGTGCAGTTGCCGCTGTGGGGCGGTTTCTGCTCCGCAAACCCTTCTACCCCTCGCGTGCCTGCGCTCGACAAACTGATCGATACGCATGCACCCGCGTCACTGAAAGTCAGTATGCAGCATGGCGATTGCTGCTGTGGCCACAATGGCCAGGCTGCGTTGCCTTCGCCATACGTTCGGCATGTCTTGGGATTGTTCGCTGTCGATGCCGAACTGCGCAATCCGGTGCTTCCACCATCGTCTCCCCGTCGGCTCTGGCCACGTCTCAACCCCCGCGCCTCTCCTGTTGCCTGATCACTAAGTCCAGTCCTTCCAGACCGTATCTGGCAAGGCATTCATTGCCGGGCCTTGGGCGATTTCGCACCGCCCATTGGCACGATTGAGTTTTCTTGGTTATCAGGACGTATGCGTTATGCCTGCTCCATGTAGTTTGCCGCGTGTAAAACAACGCGTTGTTTCCCGCTCGTTTCTTGCCTTGCTCAGCGCCAGCCTGTCTGCATTTGATCCGCTTTCAATCGCCGTTGCAGCAACCTCCAGCAGCGAAGACTCCACACTCACCCTTGGCACTGTCACTGTTTCAGGTGCAGCAGCAGGCCCCTTGGCAACCAGCAGCGTAGTCAGCTCTGTCGATATTCTTGGGGGTGATATCCTCGAAAAAATGCCAGTCAACTACAGCTGGGAGCTGTTCAGCCGCGCACCGGGGGTGATGCTCACCGAGTTCAACCAAGGCACTACCTCGGGGAAAATTTCTTTCCGAGGCTTCAACGGTGAAGGCGAAGTGAATGCCGTCAAGTTGTTGATTGATGGCATTCCGAGCAACAGCAACGACGGCAACATGCCGTATATGGACATGATTTTCCCCCTCGAACTCGACAGCATCGAGGTGGTGCGCGGCACCAGTGATGCGCGTTACGGTCTGAACAACATCGCAGGCAATGTGAACATGTTGACCCGTACCAGCGGTGACTACACCAAGGCCAGGGTCCGCTATGGCAGCTTCAATACCCAAGAGACCCAATTGGCCAAGGGCATCGAAAGCAGCAACTGGACTCAAAACTACTTCATTGCCTACCAGAAAGCCGATGGCTACCGTGACCATGCCGAGGCTGACCGGTATTCCATGTCAGGCAAGTGGTTCTATACCCCGGACGACGACAGCTACCGTATAGGCCTGATTGCCCGTCACTATGAAACCGAAGCTCAGGAGCCCGGCTACCTGACAGAAGATGACGCCCGCCATCATCCCACTATGACCAACAGCTACAACGCGACGGACAAGGGCACGCGGCGGATGAACCAGGTCAGCCTGCATTTCGATACCGAGCTGACCGACAGCCTGGCCTGGTCGGCTAAAACCTACGTCAATACCTACGATGACCGTCGCTGGACACAGTACTGGCGCACCAGCTCCCAACAGGAGCGCGACACCTATGAAACCCAATACGGTGCCCTTACCTCCCTGACCTGGCGCCCTGAAGTCAACGGGTTGTATGACTTTGCGTTAGAAGGCGGTGCAGATGTGCAACAGCAACAGAACAAGAGTGAGCGTTACAAAACCAAGTCTCGTGTGCGCCAATCCCAGACGCGGGATCAAGCATTCGACTTTGACACGTACGGTGCTTATGTTCAGGCCGAGATCAAACCGTTCGAGTCGTTGAAAATCGTCCCTGCCTACCGGGTCGATAAAATCCAGGGTGATTTCACCAATGAAATGACCGGCACGGATTACGACATCAACGACTACGGGCTGATCAAACAGCCCAAGCTCAGCATTGTTTACTCACCCTGGGCAGTGGCCAGCGTTTATGCCAACTGGGGGCGTACATTTCAGGTGGGTACAGGCGCAGCCGCGTACAAGATTCCTCCGCGTACCACCGACCTGGAACCCTCGATCAATGAGGGCTGGGAAACCGGCGTCAAATTCACCCCGAGTGACTGGGTCGATGGACGTATCGCCTATTGGCAACAGGAGGCCACCGGTGAAGTCAGCCGCCGTCTCAACGACCCGAGCGGAGAATCGGACAACGTTGGTGAAACCCGGCGCTGGGGATACGACCTGCAGGTGAACATGTATCCCAATGAGCGTATCGATTTCTGGATGGCCTACGCCTGGCAATATTCAAAGATCCTGCAGCCCAGTGCGACCTTGCCTGACAGTAAAGGCCAGGAAATCGACCACGTACCGCATCATTTGTACAACGCCGGCGTCAGCTACCAGGCTACCCCTGCCCTGCAGTTGACGGCATGGATGAATGGACAGACCAATTACTACCTGGAACGGCAGAACACCCAAGGTACCTACGGCGGTTATGTGTTGATGAACCTTGGTGCTGTCTACAAGGTGGCCGAGTCGGTCAGCGTCGACGTACAGCTCAAGAACCTGACAAACCGCTATTACGAATACGTCTGGTACGACCCGGATGGCGCCGATGCGTCACTGCACTCACCTGGCGACGGGCGTGCGCTCTACACCGGCATCACGTTTGATCTCTGAACACCCGTTTGCAGTGGGGGCACTCCGCCCCTGCTGCTGCCACCTCAAGCGGGCAGCAAAGTGAAAAATTATGGGGCTACAGTAGCGCTTGGCGATTAAAAACGCGCCGGTGGATTTGCTCAATTGCAGCGCACTTCTATATTGAGCTAGTGACAGCGGTTCCTCGCCCTTTGCTAGAGCACAGATCATGGTGAAAACTGATCGTCTGATCATTTGCGAACACTGTGACTGCGTGTACGAAAAAGTCACGCTTGCCAAACATCAGAAAGCCTTGTGTCAGCGTTGCGGCGCAGTGCTTCAACGCTACAACGGAATGACCTTGCAGCAACGGCTGGCGTTGAGCCTTACGGCGGCAGTGCTATGGATTTTCGCCAACTTCTACCCGGTCATGAGTATCAGCCTGCAAGGCCTGAGCAACAGCGCAACCCTCTGGGATTCGGTGCGGGCCTTGAGTAACGGGCCTATCACCTTCATTGCACTCGTGGCAGCCATCGCCATCATCATCGCGCCGCTCTTTCAACTCGTGCTGTTGATCTGGGTGCTGACCTTTGCAATGGCTACCAAACGCTCTCCCGCGTTCAAGCTGTGCATGCGTTGGCTTGAGACCTTGAGGCCTTGGAGCATGCTTGAGGTGTGCCTGCTTGGCGCGATGGTCGCAGTTTTCAAACTGGCGGGCATGTTGGATGTGCTGCCCGGTATAGGCCTGATTGCCCTCGCTGTGTTGAGCTTGCTGATCATAAGGGTTGCCGGGCGCGATGTTCGCGAACTGTGGGAGATGTTGCCATGAGCACGCCTGCACTCGCCGCAGAGCTGAACCTTGCCTTGTGCCATGCGTGCAGCATGGCTTGCGACATGACCGATCACCCGCACACCTGTCCTCGCTGCGGCGCGGCGCTGCACGTACGCAAGCCTGATGCGTTGGCCCGCACCTGGGCCTATATGCTTGCCGCCTTGATCTTCTATATCCCTGCCAACCTTTTACCGGTGATGAACACGAGCCTGTTCGGCAGTGGTGCCGACAGCACGATCATGAGTGGTGTCATCGAGTTCTGGGGGCACGGCGCCTGGGACATTGCTTCGATTATCTTCATCGCCAGTATCGCCGTACCCGCGACCAAATTCGTCGCCTTGACCCTGCTATTGGTCACCGTACAACGTCAGAGTGACTGGGCCCGCAGAGAGCGGGCACAGCTCTACCGCTTCGTCGAGGTCATTGGCTACTGGTCAATGCTCGACGTCATCGTGGTCGCCCTAGTGGCGGCACTGGTCAAGTTTCAGGCACTTGGCGACATTGAACCGCGCCCGGGCATTCTCTTCTTCGGCCTGGTGGTGGTGTTCACCATGCTTTCGGCGATGAGTTTCGACCCGCGTCTGATCTGGGAACCCAAAAAAACCGAGGAGCGCATGGATGAAGCCAGCAACCCCTGATAGCCAAGCCATGCCCGGCCAGCCCAGCATCAAGACCCGCCGCGTTAGTGTTTCGGTGGTGTGGATTGTACCGATCATTGCAGTCCTGGTGGGCATTTCCCTGGTGGTGCATAACTGGCTGCAACAAGGGCCTGTCATTACTGTCACCTTCAAGACCGGTGAGGGGCTGACCGCCAACAAAACGCCGGTGAAATACCGTAACGTCGTGATTGGCCAAGTCACTGACGTCCAGTTGAGCAGCGACCAGAAAAATGTGACTGCAACCCTGAAACTGGATAAACAGGCGGAACACTTTACCCGCACCGGTTCGCAGTTCTGGGTCGTGCGTCCACGCATCGGCGCCGGCGGTGTTTCTGGCATCGACACGCTGCTGTCCGGTGACTTCATCGGTGCCGATGTCGGTCAAGGTGAGGGGCGATCCAAGGCGTTCAAGGGCCTGGAGGTGCCTCCTCCCATCACCTACGGCGAGCCGGGAAAGCGTTTCTCACTGCGCGCGCCTGACCTGGGTTCGCTTGGCATTGGCTCGCCTGTGTATTACCGCAAGATTCCCGTCGGCCAGGTGGTGTCCTACACCCTGGCGCCCGATGGCAAGGGCGTGGACATTGAAGTGTTTGTCCATGCGCCCAATGATGCCTTCGTCACCAATGACACCCGTTTCTGGAACGCCAGCGGCGTCGACGTCGAACTCAGCGCTAATGGGTTTGCGGTGAGCACTGAATCGTTGTCTTCCTTGTTGGTCGGCGGTATCGCCTTTCGTGCACCGGACTACAGCCCTGACGACCGGCCAGCACTTGAGGATTCTCCCTTTGAACTGTTTGCCGACCAGGAAACCGCCCTCGCCCCACCTAACGGCAAGGCGCAGTACCTGTCACTGCGTTTCGATGAAGCACTGCGCGGCCTGAAAGTCGGCGCTCCGGTGGAGTTTCTTGGCATCGACATCGGCAAGGTCGTCTCGGTCAACCTGGACTACGATGAGCAGCGCCACAGCTTCCCGGCGAACATTGGCATTGTGATCTATCCGCAACGCTTGGGGCCCGCTCACGCCAAGATGCTCAAGGCGCTCAAGCACGATCCCAGTGACGAACAGGCAAGCGTACGCCTGTTCGGCACCTTCATCGACAATGGCCTCAGGGCTCAGGCGCGCAGTGGCAATCTGCTGACCGGGCAGTTGTATATTGCGCTGGATTTTTACCCTGATGCGAAGAAGGTGGTCTTCGATCCAAACGCGCGCCCCGTCAGCTTGCCTACGGTGCCAGGAAGCCTGGAGCAACTGCAGGAAAAATTTCAGTCAATGCTCGACAAGCTGGACAAACTTCCACTGGAGCGCATCGCCAACAACCTGGACAGTAATCTGGTGGAACTGCGCAAGGGCCTGCAACAGTTCAACAGCAACACGCTGCCGGGTGTTCACGGCACATTGCAAGAAATCAGCAAAACCCTGCAATCGGCAAATACGACCCTGGCCGACGACTCGCCACAACGAGAACAGCTCAAGCAAACCCTGGATGACGTGGGGCGTATGTCGCGCTCCCTGCGGGAGCTGTCGGACTATTTCGGGCGTCATCCCGAGTCGCTGTTGCGCGGCAGACCCAAGGATGCACCCGCAGAAAACCTGGAACCCTCGCGTAACTGATTGCAGGAGTTTGCACCATGCGGCTACCGCTCAAACCATTGTCGATCGCTTTGGCACTGTTGCTCACAGCGTGCCGCAGCGATCCGATTCACTATCACACCCTGATGCCAACCCAGGCCCCCGCCGTATCGGGCTCCAGCCACCTCGATATCCAGATTGAACGGCTCAGTCTGCCGCCGCAGGTCGACCGCCCGCAAATTGTCGTTCGCCAAGGCAACAGTGGCCTGGCCGTTCTGGAGACAGAATGGTGGGGCGCGAGCCTCGCCGACGAACTGCAAAGTGCGCTTGTCGATTTGCTCCCCAGCAATGGTGCCTCGCACAAGATCGGCTTGAGGCTGGATGTTCAGCGATTCGACTCGGTGCCTGGGCAATACGCCTTGCTCGAGACCAAATGGCGGCTTCGCGCGTTGACCACAGGGGACAACACGCCCTCCTTGAGTTGTCGGAGCGTATTCAGAACGGCCTCGGGGGTAACGATTGAGGACTTGGTTGCCGCGCACCAGCATAACGTTCAAGCGCTGGCAACGTTGATTACACAAGCAGCCAGTGACGGGCGCAGTACCTGTCCATCGCCACAGTAACCGCACATGTACCAGAACCTTGCGCTATTCACAGCCTTCCTGCTGGTTTACAGCATTTTCGCCGGGCGTTTCGAGAAGCGGCTGTTCAATGGCCCCCTGGTGTTCATGCTCGTGGGGATCGTACTCGGCCCTGCGCTCTTGGGCATTCTGCAGCCGCGGATAGACAAGGATGGCCTCAGGGCATTGGCAGAATTGACCTTGGCCATTGTATTGTTCAGCGATGCTGCCAATGCAAACCTCAAGGTACTGCGCGCCCATGAGGGGTTGCCGTTACGCCTGCTGTTGATCGGTCTGCCGCTGACCATCGTACTGGGCTGGTTGGTGGGGCTCTGGGTCTTCCCGCAGGTACGGCTGATAGAGCTTGCAATCCTGGCAACCCTACTCGCGCCTACCGACGCGGCGCTGGGAAAAGCCGTCGTCACCAATCCGAAGGTCGCCGAACCCGTGCGCGAGGGGCTTAACGTAGAAAGCGGCCTTAACGATGGGATTTGCGTACCGGTACTTTTGCTTTTCCTGGCGTTACTGGTTGAGGAACAAGCGCAGCATCCGGTTCTACTTGCCCTGGAACTGGTCGCCGAAGAGCTGGGCATTGGTGCGCTCAGCGGGGTACTTCTCACGCTCATCGCCTGGCAACTACAAAAGCTCTCCTGGAAACATCAGTGGCAAATGCAGGTATGGTCGCAACTCACCCTGCCGGGGCTTGCGGTGCTGTGCTTTGCCACGGCGCAAGTGCTGGGTGGCAGCGGCTTTATTGCCGCATTCGTCGGCGGCCTGCTTGCCGGGTACCTGTTCAAGGATCAGAAGCATCACCTGCTTCAGGCCAGCGAAGAGTTTGCCAGCCTGCTCTCGGTGCTCACCTGGGGCGTATTTGGTGCGGTGGTAATACCGAAAGCGTGGAGCAGCCTGACCTGGGATATTTGGCTATACGCCCTGCTCAGCTTGACCCTCGTCCGTATGCTTCCCGTGTTGCTGTGCCTGCTGGGAACGCGCTTCGACCTTGAGACGCGCCTGTTCATGGCGTGGTTCGGCCCGCGAGGGCTGGCGACAATTGTCTTCGCGGTGATGATCATTGACTACCCACTGGCGTCCACCAGCACCTTGGTCGCCACCGCCATTTGTACCGTTCTGCTGAGTGTGCTGTTGCATGGCCTGAGCGCCAACCCGTGGGTGGCCCGCCTGGTCCGTCGTACACCCTGAGTGAAGTGAGCACACATACCGTTCAGGCGCCGACTATCGGCAGCGCATATCGGATGGCAGTGGCTACGCTTCACTCCAATAGAGCTGCGTAGCGCAAAGGAGCAACGATGAAAAACGAGAAATCTACAGCGCGCAATCCTGCCAAGCCATCGCAAAAAAAGCTCGACCGCAAGACCTATGAAAAGCAACTGAAGGCATTGCATGTTGAGTTGGTCAAGCTACAGCAGTGGGTCGTGGAGACCGGTGCAAAGGTTCTGGTGGTTTTTGAAGGGCGCGACGGCGCAGGCAAAGGCGGCACCATCAAGGCATTGACAGAGCGTGTCAGCCCGCGGGTCTTTCGGGTTATCGCACTACCCTCACCTACCGAGCGGGAGAAAAGCCAGCTCTACTCGCAGCGCTATATGCCGCATTTCCCTGCCAGTGGTGAAGTGGTGATTTTCGACCGCAGTTGGTACAACCGGGCGGGTGTCGAACGTGTCATGGGGTTTGCGGACGAGGACCAGGTGCGCACGTTTCTTGAGCTGACGCCAATGTTTGAACGGCACATCGTGCGCTCGGGCATCATCTTGC
This sequence comes from Pseudomonas sp. TE3910, assembly GCF_056279025.1. Taxonomy (NCBI): domain Bacteria; kingdom Pseudomonadati; phylum Pseudomonadota; class Gammaproteobacteria; order Pseudomonadales; family Pseudomonadaceae; genus Pseudomonas; species Pseudomonas sp. TE3910. The sequence continues at coordinate 899,631 of NZ_JBWBQN010000001.1, read as the reverse complement.
TCAAATACTGGCTGGAGGTGAGCCCTAAAGAACAGGAGCGTCGCCTCAGAGCACGAATTACCGATGGCCGAAAAACCTGGAAGTTGTCGCCGATGGATGTGTTGTCGTTCAATCGCTGGGACGACTACACACGTGCCCGGGACGAGATGTTCAAAGCAACGGACACTCAATGGGCCCCGTGGTTCGTTGCCCCGTCGGAGGACAAGAAGCGGGTTCGGCTTAACCTGCTGACACACCTTCTTGCGCAAATCCCCTACAAGGAAATCAAACAGCCGAAGGTCAAATTGCCAAAACGCAGAATCGGCCGGTACAAGGACATCGACTACCCCTTCAAATACATCGGCGAACCGTTCTGAAGCACCGGGACGACGCGGACTCGTCCCGGTTGGAACAGGATTACTCCATGTGCATGTGACCCGACATGTGGCCATGGTCTGGCATGTTCAGTGCGCGTGCCGGCGCGCTGACGTTGATGCGTTGCAGCTGGCCCTTGGCATCTTTCACCACCAGCGTCAGCGGTACCGCGTCACCTTCCTTGATCTGCTTGACCAGGTCGATCAGCATCACATGGTAGCCAGCAGGCTCCAGCGTAACGGCTGTTCCTGCCGGCAGCGCCACCGACGTCACGGGCTGCATGCTCATGACGTCGTTTTTCATCTGCGACTGATGGATCTGCACGGTCTTGGCCACCGGGGACTCAACGCTGAGCAACGTGCTGTCACTGTCGGCAGTCACTTTCATGAATGCTCCGGTTGCTGCCTGATGAGGAACCGTGGCCCGTACCCAGGCGTCATCAACGACGGTTTGCGCTACCGCAGGCAATGTTGCGCCCAGCAGCATGAACAGCGCCACAGCGCGGTTGAGTGGCTTGACTACCATCGCGTTAGCGAATGTGGAACGCATCAACATACCTCCATAACAGTAAGCAGGTCTTCTGCACATTCCTTTGCCGTCAGGGAATGCGACAGGCCAAGACGTAGCACGCCTCGGGAGTCATAAACAAAACTGGTTGCCGTATGGGACAACGTGTAGGTCTCGCCGCTAGGGACTTTCTCGTAGAACACACCAAACTCCTTGGCGGTCTGCGCCGTCTCTTCCAGCGTGCCGGACAATGCGACAAACGAAGGGTCGAAGGCTTTTACATAAGCATCGAGCACCTGCGGCGTGTCGCGCTCGGGGTCGAGCGTAATGAAGATCACCTGAAGAAAATCGGCATCCTTGCCCATCAGTTTCTTGATCTGCACCGCACGTGCCAGCGTCGTCGGGCAAATTGCCGGGCATTGGGTAAAGCCGAAGAACACCATGGGCATCGAGCCACGGAAACTCGACAGGGTTGTTTCATTGCCTTGAGGGTCTTTCAGCTTGAATGAGCGCCCGAGGATCTGATTGCTCATGTCTTTACCGTGCTTGAACGACAAGCCACCAGAGCTATCACAACCTACGAGAGCACCCAGGCCCAGCAGGCTGATCCCGGCGACAACCTGGCGTCGGGTCAGTAAATCAGTCATGTATTACCATCCTTTCGGGAAGGTACCAGTCCTGGGAGTGGAGCCTTCAGCAAACGTTATGCAGTCACATATTCTGTCATGCGAACGGCCAGCGGTTCCAGCAATCCGTCGCTCGACCTCTGTCGTAGGCCCTCTTCAAACCACCATTTCCCTCCCCCCCTGGTATTTCTGTCAGTAGACGACCTCTTCGCGCAGCGCCTACTTTGACCCCATTCGTGAACAAGGAAGGAGTGGCGAAATGGCGCGACGTTTGAAATCGGTCATCGTGATTGTGTCTCTAGGCATGAGCCTGCTCGCTCATGCGGCTGAGCGGCCATTGAAGCCACTGGCCGAGGAGCCATTACAACAACTGCGCGGCAGCGCCAATCCTGTTCTGCGACACCTTGCCGACGATAAGACGACCCTGTCGATATCGCTGGTTCAGGTACAGGGCGAATTAATCGCTGCAACCAGCCGGGACTTGCAACTGGACCTTGAGGCCGGAGTCTCCAGGGTATTCCACAAGGCCCGAATCAGTACTCAGCCTGATGGCATTGTTACTTGGCAGGGTACCGTCAGCGCCAGGCAAGGCCCGACAGATGACCAGAATACGGCCTACCTGACACGGCATGGCGCGCACCTGGTGGGGGTGGTCAAGGTTGATGGCCAACTGTATCGCATCGAGCCGTTGGGTGACGGGCGACATGCGGTCGTCAAAGTCGACGCGTCAAAATTCCCCGAGGGCAATGACGAGGTCAACGAGGAGCCTGCGGGCATGCCTGCAACAACGCCGGCAGCGCCCGCCAAACCCGCGGCACACGCGGCCCCCGTTGTGATTCGCGTACTGACACTGGTTTCCAATAAAGCATTCGAGCTGATGCCCGACATGGACGCCAGCGTCGCCAATGCGCTGGCCATGGCCAATAGCGGCATGGAAAACAGTCAGATCAATGTGCAGTTTGAAAATGCCGGTGTGCAGCGCATCGACTGGACGGAATCGGGCACTGCAACCGGCAAAGAGGTGCTCTCCCGGTTGTGGAATGTCAACGATGCACAATTGGGACAACCCGCACGGTATCAACGAGATGCCAGTCGGGCCGACCTGCTTAGCCTGCTCACCGTGATACCCGATGTGTGTGGCTTGGCCTACACCGCCTTGAACAAGAATGCCGGTGTCAGCATCGTCGACCCGAAGTGCCTTAGCAACCATACCTTCGCCCATGAGTTGGGCCACAATTTGGCTGCCCGGCATGATCCGGACCAGTACGACGCACCTGTCACGCCTGTTTATGCCCATGGTATTCGCTGGCCCGGCCATTGGCGTACCGTCATGGCCTATGAGTGCCCGGGTAGCACCAGCCAGCGCTGCAGCCGTATCAACTATTGGTCGAATGCCCAGATGAGTTACCAGGGCTTGCCTCTGGGGTCGAAAGACAAGCATGACAACGCCCGTGTATTGCGCGATGCGGCGCCCACTGTAGCGGCCTACTACCCTGCGCCAGACCCAAGCCCCAAGCCCCCCGAAGTCAGCGTATCCGTCGCTGGCGGAACCGTAGAGCCTGCGACGGTTCAACTGAGCGCTAACGCCACTGCCAGTGGCAACGCGACAATTCACCTCGTGGAGTTTCTTCGTGGCACCGACGTGATCGGGCAAGACAGCACGTCACCTTACACCTTTACCTGGAACAACGTGGGCGCAGGCGTCTATCGCGTAAGCGCCCGCGCCAGCGACAGTGCGGGGCACCGTGTGACCTCTGCCGAACAGACCGTGACGATCACTGCGGCACCGTCAGGGTGCGACTATGGAGACCCCGAGGCCGAGCAGGTAACGCCGTGGGAGGCCAAGGATTACGCCTCGGGTATCAAAGTCAGCGCCGAGCACGCGGTGTGGATCTCATCTTGGTCGACAGGCACCGCTCCGCCTTCCAGCAACGACGCCTGGAGCCTGCTTAGCACCATCCCGGTGCCCTGGAGTGCCCAGCGCTATTACACCGCGCCCAATGAAGTGCATTACCACGGGCAACGCTATGCGGCAAAACAGTGGGTCAAGGGTACAGCCCCTGCCCCAGACAGCCAGGTCTGGCGCTTGCTGGGCCCTTGCTCGGCAGTCAAAGGCTAAGTCATTTCCTCTTGGTATGAGTGCAACGAGGTTACTACTATGGCGACTCCCCGCGTACCTGCACAGCATTGTCTGCGTGCGCCTTACCTGTTTATTACACTGACCGTTCTGTGCAGTAGCGCTGTTTCGACGCAGGCTCACGCACAGAACAAGACCGCCACCGATGGCAAGGTCATGCAGCGCCCCTCTTCCAGCCAGTTCGAGCCGGGTAAGCAGGCAAGTGCCGAGGCCTGCAAAGCCGAGCAATACGCGCTTGATGCCGTGAAGGGGCAAGGCAAGCCAGGCAACGCCAACGCCGGCAAAACCCTGAAGTACCAACAAGGGGCCTGGGTAACGAATGTCGGTCACGCATTTGAGTGCTGGAAGGACAGTGAGGCCCCCTATGGCGTGGGCAGTTGGGCCTGGTGTAACCAACCGGCTTATGCGCCCGGCCAGTCGGCGAACTGGGGGGATGCCTGGAAAGACCTCGGCGAATGTAACGCCGCGCCGAGCAGCAACAAACTTGAGCTGAGCTTTTCCACCGTTACGGGCGATGTTCCGTACAAGGCCACCACCCAGGGGGTGGGCCCCGGTGGCGATGTTACCGTCACCGGCGTGCTGCGTTGCAAAGGTGAAACAATCCCGATATCCGGCAAATCCAATACGACCATCACCGTAGAAGGCCTGAAAGCCTGCAACTACGACATCATTATGGACCCGGCGCAGGGTTATCTGCCGTTGACGACCCCCAACCAGGTCAAGTTCACCCAGGAAAACGGTGAGAAACACCAGTTTGCGGTCAAGTACCGCCGTCCGCTCGATATCAGCCAGCTACACGGGCTTCCTGGAATCAAGGTTGAGGTGTTTGCCGAAGGCTTGTCCCAGCCCCGCCAGATGGCGATGGGGAACAAGGTCTTGTACGTCGGCTCCAGTGCGATCCCCAGCTACGTCTACGAAGGGCGCATAGCCAACTTCATTTACGCACTGCCTTTGAACGCGGAAGGCAAGCCAACGGGTATCTACATCGTTGCTTCGGGGCTCGAAGAACCTCACGGCGTGGTGTACCGCGATGGTGACCTGTTCTACTCCACCACGGGTGGGCTCTATCGGGTACGCAATATCGACAGTACGTACGCCGACCCTAAACCTGAGCGAGTGCTTACCTTCCCCGCAGATGACACAAAAGCGCCGTTAGGCGCAGGGGTGTACCGCTATTGGCACCAAAAACACCCTCTCAAGTTCAACCCTTCAGACCCTTCAGATAAATGGCTTTACACCGCTGTAGGCATCCCTTGCAACCTGTGCATGATTCCCGCGGATGAACGTTATGGGACGCTGTTGCGCTACAACATTGAAACCGGTGAATCAGAAATCCTCGCCAAGGGTGTCCGCAACTCGGTCGGTTTCGACTGGAACCCCAGCGATGGCAAAATCTGGTTCAGCGATAACAATCGCCAGGGCTTTCCCAACGCTGATGAAGTCAACCGGATTGCCACTTCGGGTCAGCACTTTGGCGTGCCTTACGTATTTGGCCGCAGTACGCCCGGTTTTACCGCCGATGAGTTCAACAGACCGGAGTTGATCACACCGCAACTGACAACGGGTGCGATTGTTTCCGACAAGCCTCTCTCAGCGATCAAACCGAGCGATTACAGCCCGCCGGCCTATGAAATGGGGACCAACACCGCACCGCTGGGCTTGAAGTTCTGGAAGTCCTATCCAGCACTCATGCCTGACGTACAGCACCTGCTGGTTGCCGTGCATGGGACGGGTTCGATGAGCGAGCCCGGTATGGAAATTCGCATGCTGGGCATCCAGAACGGTGAAAAGGTCATCAACCAAATCCCGTTGATCAATGGCTGGGGCAAATCCGCCGACAGCATTGATGTCTACTGCCTGACCGACAAATGCGTCGGTCGTCCTGCCGACTTCCTCGAGCTTGCAGACAAGAGCTTGCTGGTTTCAGACGATGTGACCGGTGTCATCTACCGCGTCAGTTTCGACGCCAAGGAGTGGGGGCAGGCCGGTACGGTGTTGCACCTTCAACCTACCGTTGTACCGGATGCGCACCTGGCCGATCAGATGGTCAGTGGGCATTTGATCGACCCCGATGGGCGGAGTCGACTGTTCCAGGTGGCCTGGGGCAGCCCTGACTTGCAGATTTTCGGCTTGAAACCCGGCACCTACGAGGTACGTTTGAACGACGTCGCAGACTGGATTCCGGTAACGCGCAAGACACAAGTCACGTTCGCCAGTAACACACAGGCCGGAACCAAGATCGATACCCAGACCCGGGCCGTGAAACTGGAATACCGTAAACGGCCAACACATGTGGAGGTTGAAGCCACACTCAAGGCGCCCGCCAAACCTGCCTCCGTCAATGACGCATTCTGGAAGGTCACCGTGCTCAGCAAGAGCGCAGGCGCCGCACCTCGTGAGGTCCAGGTGCCCTGGGGCGGTCAGGCCAAGGAAATCCTGAACTATGGCGAATATGACTTCATCTACCCCTACTATCCAAAGGAGCTTCCAGAACCTACGAAAACAACGGTATCCATCAACGAAGACAGCAACAACATTGAACTGACGCCGATTACCTACCGCGCCGTCACTGACCTGGGGCAAGAGGTATTGGCAAAAACCTGCAGCACCTGCCACTCCATCGACTACTTCAACGATCAGAACAAGGCGATCACCTGGAACGTTGCCGGTAGTGATGCGCTGGTCAAACAGATCATGAGCATGCCCGTGAGCGGGCACTGTGATGTGACGTGTGCGTCGGAAATTTCCCGGCACCTGTTTGATGTGGTCTGGGCGCCCTACCTGAACCCGGCAGAGTCTTACGGTAAGCGCCAACTGCGGCTGCTGACCCCGTCAGAGTATGCCAACAGTGTTCAGGATCTGTTTGGCGTCACGATAAACACTGAAAAACTACCGGCGGATAAATCACCGAAAACCTTCAAGTACCCGGGCGATGCAGACCATGGCCTGCTGCAGGCCGATGACGTGAAATCGCTCTACGACATGGCCTGGTTCGTTGCCAACGCGGCGTCTGCAAACACCGAGACGCTCGCAGACCTGGGGCATAAGGTGTTCCGCCGGCCGCTGTCGAATGAGGAACGCACACGTTATCAGCGCTTGAAGGATGAACATGGCCAGACATCGCTGATTGCCGCGCTGCTGCTGTCGCCGAACTTCCTCTACCGTTCGGAACTGGGTGTTGCCGATGCGCAGCGCTCAGGCACCTACACACTGACACCGGGTGAAACAGCGACCGCGCTGTCGTTCGCGATCCTCGGGACCACGCCGGACATTGCCCTGTTACGCAAAGCTGAGCAGGGGCTGCTGAACACACCAGCGCAGATCAGTGCGCAGGTCGATGAAATGTTGCGGTCTGATCGTGGTGTGGAGCAGTTCAATCGCTTCATCAGCTATTACATCAAGACCAATCGCGGGGCTCAGGAAAAACCCGGCTTGAGTGCCAGTCTTGTTCAAGACATGGCCGCCGAGCAGTACCGCCTGGTACGCGAGGTAATGACCAACGGCAATGGCAGCTTCAACGCCTTGTTCAACCCGGGGTATACCTTCCTGAACCAGGCGCTGGCCGAGCACTATGGCATCTCCGGTGTCAGTGGCAACGAAATGCGCAAGGTGACGGTCGATGACCGTCGGGGTGGCCTGCTGCACCTGGGCCTGACTCAAGCTGCAACGTCAGACTATCAGGCCACCTCCTTGGTCAAACGCGGGATCATGGTCCGTGAACAGTTGTTCTGCCGCGAATTCGGCGCACCGGTCGATACGATGCCTGGAGAGCCAACGTTCCCGGCCAAGGCGGTGACCACCCGTGAACGCTGGGACCTGGTCAACGGGAAAGAGGCCTCGGAGGGCCGCTGCTGGCAATGCCACCAGTACATGAACGATACCGGTGCATCAATGGAGCACTACGACGCGACCGGGCGTTACCGTACCGAGGAGAATGCCTACAACTATGGCCAGTACCCGGTAAAACTGCCGATCAATGCCGCAGGCCCCTTCGTCGACAACACTGGGCTCATCGAATGGGCGCATGTTCAGGACGTTCGTGACATCGCCCGGCTCATCCCCACCAACAACGCAGCCCAATCCTGCATGGCCAATAGCTACATCCGCTTTGCGTTCGGCAACGAGCCTGATGCGGGTACCGCCGGCACCTTGAACGCGTTGGCAGAGGGGTTGAAAACCTCGGGTTCGCTGACCGACATGATACGTAACCTGGCAACCTCCAATGCCTTTCTCCATAAAAAAGGACGGGAATAATCATGGACATGCTCAAAAGTCGCCGTCGCTTCCTGATGCAACTGGCTGCCACCGGTGCGTTGCTGCCCTTAAGCCGTGTCGGTTTGGCGAAGATGGCCCTGCTGGGGGAGTCTCAGCAAGCCAAACTCAAGGTGGTGTTCTTTATTGTCCCCGATGGATTGGCCGTCGACGCGTTGGTTGGCCCGCAACATAACGGCAATGGTTTGTGGTTCCCTACAGCTGCGGGTAACCCCAGCCGTGGCCTTGCCCCGGATAAGCGTGATTTCGCGCTGGACACCAGTGACTTTACGCTGAATGCGGTCAGCCAGGAGTTGGCCGCTTACCGAGATCAGTCACTGTATTTGCGCGGTATAATCTCCGGCCCAGGCAATGGTGGTCACAATGGCTGGCAATATATCCTGCGCGACAACCTGGCAAGCAAGCCCTCGATTGATATGCTTTTGGGTGACGCCATGCCCGGCACCCAGCCCTCGCACCGCAGCCTGTTCGCCGGGCCACACGCGGGTACCGATGGCACCCCCTGGTATGTGTCGTGGTCTGCACAGGGGATCAGAGCGCCCTACCAGAACCCGGTACGCATGTACGAGGCGGTGTTCGGCGCGGTCAGTCAAGACGCGCGAGACACTCAGGCGCGTGGGGCGCATGTGTTTGACCCCGTGCTGGCAGACATACAGGAGGTCCAGTCGCGCCTCTCCGGTTCGCAACTGCAAAAGCTCAAAGATCACCTCGATGCGGTCGAGCAAGTCAAGACCGATATGGACGGTGCCATCCCCTCGGTGTGTGAGCCGCTCAGTATCGAGGACCATCCGATCAGTTCAGCAGCCTTCCGTAACCAGGTTCAGGCCAGCCATCACCAGGTCGTTGCGACGGCCCTCTCCTGCGGTGTGACCCGGGTCGCTACCATACAGGTGGGTCGTTCTGCCGAGTCGCTGAACATACTCGACGTCAGCGCAACAACCAACCCGCACGATTGCGCACACGGCTACGCAGGTGAAGAAGTCTGGAGGGGCTCGCGGCAGTGGTACGTGCGCCAAGCCAAGCTGTTCATGGACGAGTTGGCAAGACGCGCAGACCCCGATGTACCGGGCGACAACCTGCTCCAACACACCCTGGTCGTGCTTACCAGTGAAATGGCCGACGGCGCGCCGGAGCACATGGTCAACATGCCGTTGGTATTGATGGGCGGCGCATCGGGGTTGCTGAAGAGTGGCGACGGCAAAGGTCGGTTTTTAGACGTGCACAATCAAGGTGACTTCAAGTTTTGGGATCAAAGATATTATGTGATGATGCAGCGGGTATGGGCCAGCATCGCCTTGGCAGCCGGCACCACGGTGCCGTATGGGGGCAATGTGTCACCGATCAACGGTATCTTCACCACGGTTGGAAGTTGAGGCGTCGTGCAGTGAAAGGTCGTCGTGCGGCCGATCTTCGATAGGCTGATCGGCTGCATGTAGCTGCCTCAGTGCGGCTTCACGCTCGCGTAAAGCCGCTTCCAGGTGCTCGCTGCGCTGTACCTGCAGCACCTGTTGCAAGCGGCTTTCTTCCAACTGCTGGGCCTGTGCCTGGGCCTGTCGAAGCAACTCTTCACGCGCCCCTTGTGACTGCGCGAGGCTGGCATTAAGCGTCTGGAGCTGCTGTTTCTGCTGTTCATGCTGATCTTGCAATGCCATCCGTTCGCGTTGCAGTTGCCGAGCTTCAACGAGCAGGCGCTCATTGTCGCGATTCAGGCGCGTCAACTCGTCCTGTTTGACGATCAGGCTCTGTTGCAACTGGCGAATCTCCATCTGCACCTGCTGCAGTTGGCCCTCATGACGGCGTTGGTCCTGCTCGCGCTGTTCACGGCTCGCCGTGCGGTAGTGCTCCAAGGCATCACGGGCATGCCGATGTTTATCTTCGAGCGACTGGATCTGCTCGTCTTTGTCCGCCAAACGCACCTGCAGTTCACCTACGGCCTGATTCAGTGTGGCATTACGGGTCTGCTCGGTCTGCAAGGCACTGCGGGTGGTCGCCAGTTCGGCGGATTCGCTGGCCAGCGCGGCAGCCTGAATCTGCTGCTGTTGCTGCAGCGCCGCAAGGGCCTGCTGGCTGAGCTGCAACTGCACCAGCAATGTCTGTTTCTCTTCCTCGAACACGGCGCAGGCATCGCCTACCCGGCAGTCAGCCTCTTCGCGCAACTGTTCAGCCAGTTGGCCCACCAAATGGCTCAGTGCGTCGCTTAGCGTGTGCGTGCTGGCGACCGTGGCCGGTTGCTGCGCCTCGAGCTCTTTCAGGTAGCGGTGAATTGTGGTTTTCGAACCGGTATTGCCCAGCTCGATACGTACCGCATCGATACTTGGATGCTCGCCCCTGGCCAGCAGTGCTTGCCTGGCTTTCTGAACGACTGCCTTGTTGATCCCGCCTCGGGCCATGGGTGCTCCTACGATTTCGTATTGTGGTACGTACCATGTAATTACATATCAGATACTACCTCGGAAATTACTTAAAAACCAAAATTCTAAGATTAAATAATCAAGGCTTATCGCATCTTAGACGCTAGAATGCGTACCTGAAGCTCGTCAGGCAGTACGCATTCGCAAGGAAAGGGCAATGAACAACGTCGATCGCTATCTACAGGCCGCCGTGCGCGAGAACACACGGCGTAGCTATCGTGCTGCGGTAGAACACTTCGAAGTGACCTGGGGCGGCTTTCTCCCGGCGACCGCCGAAAGCATTGCCCGCTATCTGGCCGACTACGCAGGCGAGCACTCCATCAACACACTCAAGCAACGCCTTGCCGCGCTAGGGCAATGGCATGCCAGCCAGGGCTTTGCCGACCCGACCAAAGCGCCGCTGGTGCGCCAAATGATCAAAGGCATCCGCAGCTTGCACCCCACGCAGCCCAAGCAGGCAGCTCCCCTGCTGCTGCAACACCTGCAAGGTGCGGTCGCGCACCTGGAGCGCGAGGCCGCGCACGCGCAACACAGCCAGGACATGCCCGGGCTGTTACGCGCTCGGCGCGACAGCGCACTGCTGCTACTCGGCTTCTGGAAAGGTTTTCGAGGGGACGAACTGGCACGTTTGCGCATCGAACACATTCAGGCGCAAGCAGGTGCCGGCCTGACGATCTACTTGCCGCAAAGCAAAGCCGACCGCCAGGCCTTGGGTGTTCACCATAAAGCGCCGGCACTGAAGGTGCTCTGCCCGGTTCAAGCCTATCTGCGCTGGCTGGAGGTTGCGGGGATTGCCTACGGCCCGGTGTTCCGCAAACTTGACCGGTGGGGAAACCTCGGCGAGGACGCGCTCAACAGCAACAGCCTGATTGGCCTGTTACGTCGTATTTTCGAGCGCAGCGGTGTTCCCGCGGCGCTTTACACCGGCCACTCGCTGCGTCGCGGCTTCGCCACCTGGGCGACCGCCAGCGGCTGGGACCTGAAGGCATTGATGAGTCATGTCGGCTGGAAGGACGCCAAGTCCGCGATGCGTTACATCGATGCCTCGGCGTCGTTCGGAGAACTGGCAATGCTCAGTGGCGATCCGTCAGCGAATCTGATGCTTGTGCAACAGCCGATAGAAGGTGGGGCGTGAAACGCCAAGCACGCGCGCAGCAACACTCAGGTTATCGCTGTGACGATTGAGCACGTCGCACAGCGCCTGACGCTCCGCACGGTGCTTGTAGTCCTCCAGCGTGCCTATCGGAACCACCTCAAGGGCAAGCCCGTGCAGGCCCAGGTCCTGCGCTTCGATCTGCCGCCCTTCGGCCAGCACCAGGCCTCGACGCACACGGTTGGCTAACTCGCGCACATTTCCCGGCCAATCGTGCCTGCCCATGGCCGCCAAGGCATCCTCGCTGAACGAGCGCGGGCGACGGCCGGTTTCCTGGCTATAAAAATGGGAAAAATGATTGGCCAGCATCGACAGATCGCCATGCCGGTCACGCAGGGGCGCAGTGACCACCTGCAGCACATTGAGCCGATAGTACAGGTCCTCCCGGAACCGTCCACGGGTGATCGCCGATTCCAGATCCACGTGGGTCGCCGCCAAAACCCTTACATCAACGGGAATAGGCTGACTGCCGCCGACCCGCTCGATATGCTTTTCCTGTAGAAAGCGCAGCAGATTGGCCTGCAGCTCCAACGGCAGGTCGCCGATCTCGTCAAGAAACAGCGTCCCGGTATTGGCCGCCTCAATCCGGCCGACCTTACGCTGATGGGCGCCGGTAAATGCGCCTTTCTCGTGACCGAACAGCTCTGACTGGATCAGGTGCTCCGGGATCGCTCCGCAATTGATCGCCACAAAGGGATTGTCCCTACGCTGGGATAGCCGATGCAAGGTACGCGCAACCAGTTCCTTGCCCGTGCCGCTTTCACCACGGATCAATACCGGCGACTCCGTGGGCGCAAGCTTGCTGAGTAACTTGCGCAACTCACGAATCGGCAGGCTGTCGCCGAGCAACTCGTGCTCAGGCTCGCCCACATGCACCGCGCCTTTGCCACGTAAGCGCGCCATGCCGAAGGCGCGCCCCAGCGTGACCTGTACCCGGGAGACATCGAATGGCAATGTGTGAAAGTCAAAAAACCATTCGCAGACAAAATCCCCCACATTCTGCGTACGCAACTCCTCGGCACTGAGTACGGCAATCCATTCCGTACCGCTGCGGCTGATCAAATCCTTCACTGCATCCGGGTGCTGCAGGTGCGACGCCTGCAGGCGCATCAAGCCCACATCGCAGCGCTGCTCGGAGGCCGCCGCCAACGTACAGCTATCTACCTCCCAGCCTACACTTCGCAACCCGGGCAGCAGGCGATGGCAGTCGTCGCAGGGATCAACAATCAGCAGGCGGCGACTCAGAGCGGGCTCGAACATGAACGATCCTTGACGCCAATTATTGGGAAAGTCAGTGAAAACAGCATGTTGGCAGGTCCGTTTGTAACAGTAGCAACGAACCGTCAAGTTCCCACTACCGTTTGTCTATCAGCTGTCGGCAATAAAGCGATGCTTGGAATTTTTTATGCCGCCGAATATCCAACGACACACGCAAAACAACACGTTAGCGTGATGCGCTGATTTTTTTAATAAGCCATGTGACTCGAACAAGCCTTGCGCGCATCAGTACAAGTAACTCACCGCTGTAGCGGTTTCCATGAATGTTTGGGTATTACGAGAGGACCTGACCCGATGAACGCCTCGCTGCGTGTCAACGAAGCACTGCTAATCACCACTCACGCGTTTGAACCCTTCCAATGCGTAACGTGGGATTCACCTAACGGTACAGGCGAGCTGAGCCTGGCGGTGATCGACCGGACCAGCACCCGTATCGGCAGCAAGCAAGTCTCGAGCAGCACCTATTCCGACCCGGCGCAACTGGCGCATTTCATTGAAGAAGTGCGGGCCGAATTGAGCGAAAAAGGCTACGACCTACAACCGTGGTCGATGCCTGAATAAGCAGTAGGGCCAATGTAGAAGTGCGTCACTCTGACGCACTTCTACGCAGGAACTTATTACGCGCCTATATAACAGTGATATCAAACCGCATTATCAGTGCCATCACTTAAGTGGCTGGCCTATAACGGCTTGAACTGCTCGATATGTTGATAGTCGGCCTGTAGTTGTTCGGCCATCAGACGAGCGCGCCCCAGGCGTACTGGCGCCATTTCCATGTCAATCAACAGACTGGTGCAGGGTAACGCTTGCAACATTGGCCAGGCGCTAAGCCGTCCGTCGGTCAGAATCAGGCAACGTCGCTGTTCGTCCGGGTAACGCTTGGCCCGCTGCAGCAAACCACTGCCTGGCCTGTCCCAGCGCCGCCAGCAAGGGTGTACCACCGCCAGCGCCCAGCGCTTCCAGCCAGGGGCCAAGCGCCCTCGACGCTTTTAACCCCTGACGTTGCCACCGTGGCTCTTTGCCGCTGGCCGTCAACAGTGCCAGGCGTGCCCGTTGCCGATAGGCCTGATCGAAGAACTCGGCCAACAAGCCTTTGGCATGGCTCAACGCCTTGTAACGGCGAGTTGAAGCCGAGGCATCGACGATCACCACCCACAGTTCATGGGGTGAGGCGCTACGCTGGACCCAGCATAGGTCCAGGCGCTGACGTGGGCGCCCTTTGAGCAGCGTGGCAGGCCAGGCAACGCGCCCCTGCCTGCTGGCAACGGCTGCGCCCCGCTCACCTCGCTTCAATCGACCGGCATGCGGCCTTGCATCCGCCACGGTATGCTTGGGCGGGCGGATGCTCAGGGCTTTTTTGGCCAACTGGGCGCCTCGCGTCGAACGCCAGTCGCGGTTGCCTGCGGTGGCAACTCCCCCCACTGACCCTCTGACTGCGCATGTGCCTGGCTGCTGCCTGTCGACTTGGGCGATTGTGGCTGCGGCGAATCGGTCGCATGATCACGACGGCGATGGCGCAAGGCGAATTCCGCCACCGCATCGATATCCTGTTCGCTGATGTGCTGAGCGCCGCGCCACGCTGCATGGGCGCGCGCGGCACGTAACCAGACCAGATCGGCACGCAGGCCATCGACGCCCGCGGCAAAGCAGCGCTCGGTAATGTTCACCAAGGCTTGATCGTCCAGGGCAATGGCGGACAAGCGTTCACGTGCTTCATGGCAGCGCAGCCGTAACGCGGCTTGCGCCTCCTCCCACTGCGCGCAGAACGCAACGGGGTCGCTGTCGAACGCCAGGCGCCGGCGAATGATATGCCCACGCGCTTGTGGCAGTGGCTGGCCCTCCAGGGCGACATTCAACCCGAAACGGTCAAGCAACTGTGGCCGTAGCTCGCCCTCTTCCGGGTTCATGGTGCCAATCAACACGAAACGGGCACTGTGGCGGTGAGAAATACCGTCACGCTCGATACGGTTGGTGCCACTGGCAGCCACATCCAGCAACAGGTCGACCAGATGGTCGGCCAGCAGGTTGACTTCATCGACATAGAGCACGCCACCGTCGGCCTTGGCCAGAACACCCGGTGAAAACTGCGCGCGTCCTTGGCCGAGTGCGGCATCCAGATCGAGCGTACCGACCAGTCGCTCCTCTGTCGCGCCCAAGGGCAAGGTCACGAATGGTCCTTCGCCGAGCAGGTCCGCCAGGCCTCGGGCCAGCGTACTTTTGGCCATGCCGCGCGGACCTTCGATCAGGACACCACCGATCTTCGGATCGATTGCAGTCAGGCACAATGCCAGTTTCAGGTCATCGGCACCGACCACCGCAGCCAGAGGAAAATGTGCAGCTTCAGTCATTTCAGTTCTCTTCTTCACCGTCCAGCAACTGTTCTTCAAGCGCCTCTTTATAGGCGCCTGGTGTTTGCCAGAGGCCCCGCTGCTGGGCTTCCAGCAGGCGTTCGGTCATATCGCGCAAGGCATCGGGGTTGTGCTGACGGATAAAGTCCCGTGTCTCGCCATCCAGTAGGTAGGCGTCGGCCAGCGCCTGATAATGATGATCGTCGATCAGGTGCGTAGTGGCATCAAAGGCGAACAGGTTATCGACGGTCGCCGCCAACTCGAAGGCACCCTTGTAGCCATGACGCTTGACCCCGTCAATCCACTTGGGGTTCAACGCCCTGGCACGGATGACGCGGTTCAACTCTTCTTTGAGGGTACGGATGCGTGGCCGTTCCGGCTGGCTGTGATCGCCATGATAGCTGGCCACCGATGCGCCACCGAGGCTTTCCACGGCGGCCAGCATGCCGCCCTGGAACTGGTAGTAATCATTGGAGTCGAGTAAGTCGTGCTCGTGGTTGTCCTGGTTCTGCAGTACGGCCTGAACCTGGCTCAGGCGGCGGGCAAAATGACCACGAGCAGGCGTACCTTCGTCTGCGCCACCATAGGCATAACCGCCGTAGTTCAGGTAAACCTCGGCCAGGTCCTCACGACGATTCCACTGCCGACCATCGATCGCGTTTTGTACACCCGCACCATATGAGCCGGGCTTGGCCCCGAACACCCGCCACCCTGCCTGACGCCGCGCCTGCTCCGGTTCGACGCCGGTTGCCAGCAACTCCGCCTGTTCGGCCCGTACGCGCGCGGCCAACGGGTTGAGGTCGTCCGGTTCGTCCAGCGCTGCAACCGCTTGTACGGCGGCATCGAACAGTTTGATCAGGTTGCCGAAAGCATCGCGAAAGAAGCCCGAAACCCGCAAGGTCACATCAACCCGAGGTCTATCGAGCAGGCTCAACGGCAAAATCTCGAAGTCATCGACGCGCTGACTGCCACTGGCCCATACCGGGCGTACGCCCATCAGCGCCATGGCTTGGGCAATGTCGTCCCCGCCCGTGCGCATGGTGGCCGTGCCCCACACCGACAACCCCAGCTGACGCAGGTGGTCGCCGTGGTCCTGCAGGTGGCGCTCCAGTATCAGGTTGGCCGAGGCAAAGCCCAGGCGCCAGGCAGTCGTGGTCGGTAGGTTGCGCACGTCCACGGTATAGAAGTTACGGCCGGTTGGCAGTACGTCGAGCCGCCCCCGGCTCGGTGCGCCGCTCGGGCCGGCCGGCACGAATCGCCCATTCAGCGCATCGAGCAGGCCCTGCATTTCTGCCGGCCCACAGGCATCCAGCTGCGGTGCGACGGTTTGTACCAGCGCCTCGAGAATCGCCCGGACATCGTTCCAGGAGGGTTCTTCCGGCAAGTTCGCGACGCCGTCCAAGGCCTGCTCGATCAAGCGCAGTGCGTACAGTTCCAGTCGCTCACGGGTGTCACCCGCCGTACGCCAAGGGTCGGCACTTACCTCGTTCAGCCGGTGCGGACACGGGCCTTGCCAGGCAGCCCCCAAATCGCAATCCAGCGGATCGACGCCCAGGGCAAATGCCTTGGCCAGTGCCCTTGGCAAGCTGGCATGCTGACCACGGCCATCGCCCCGCTCTACCCGCAGCAATGCCTGCAAGGTGTCCAGGCGCAGGCGGCCCTGGGGCGATTCTCCGAACACATGCAGGCCGTCACGAATCTGCGACTCCTTGAGGTCGCACAGGTAGGTGTCCAGCCTTGGCAACCAGACGGCGGCGTCATCCAGGCTGTTTTCCAACTGCAGTTCGCGATCGATATGGTTGTCACGGACCAGCGCGAGGATATCGCGCTGCAACTCAGTGGCTCGGCGTGGGTCGAGCAGTTGAGCTTCGTAATACTCGTCAGCGAGCAATTCCAGGTCGCGCAACGGGCCGTAGGTTTCGGCACGGGTCAAGGGCGGCATCAGGTGATCGATGATCACCGCCTGAGTCCGGCGCTTGGCCTGGGCGCCTTCACCCGGGTCATTGACGATGAACGGATAGATGTTTGGCAACGGGCCCAGCAGTGCATCAGGCCAGCACTGCGCTGAAAGACCGACACCCTTGCCTGGCAACCACTCCAGATTGCCGTGCTTGCCGACATGAATCAGTGCATCGGCGGCAAAGCCATGACGCAACCAGAAGTAGAAGGCCAGATAACCATGAGGCGGCACCAGATCGGGGTCGTGGTAAACCGCACTGGCGTCCAGCTGGTAACCACGCGCAGGCTGAATGCCGACGAAGGTCAGGCCAAAACGCAGGCCGGCGATCATCATCCGCCCACTGCGGAACATCGGGTCCTGCTCAGGTTCACCCCAGCGCTCCCGCACGGCAGCCTGGTTGGCCGCCGGTAACGCGGCGAATGCGGCGAGGTAGTCCTCCTGCGCCATGCTTTGTGCACAAGGGCGCTGATCGAGGCTTTCCAGATCGTTACTGACACCGCCGAGCAGGGCCTGGATCAATGCCGTGCCGGTGTCCGGCAAGGCGCCAACCGGATACCCCTGCCCCTGAAGTGCCCGTAGAATGTTCAGCGCTGCAGCCGGGGTGTCCAACCCTACCCCGTTGCCAATTCGCCCGTCACGGGTCGGGTAGTTGGCAAGCACCAGGGCCACACGCTTCTGGGCATTGGGCAGTTGCGCCAGTTCACACCAGCGGCGTGCGAGCTCTGCAACGAAGTCCATACGCTCCGGCTGTGCACGGTAACAGACAACATCCGACTGGCTGCGCTCACTGCGCCACGCCAGGTCCTTGAAACTGATCGGGCGGGTGATGATGCGCCCATCGAGCTCCGGCAAGGCAATGTGCATCGCCAGATCACGTGCGCCCAAGCCCTGCTCGCTGGCCTGCCAACCGGGTTCGTTGTCTTGGGCGCAAATGGCCTGAAGCACCGGAATATTGCGGCGAAATGGCCGAAGGTGAGGCTTCTGCGGGCTGGACTGGGCAAACCCGGTTGTATTGATGACCAGCGCGGCCTCGACCTGATCCAGCCAGGCTTCCACTTGGGCCAGGCACTCGGCTTCCTTGAGGCTCGCCACCGCGATGGGCAGCGGGTTGAGCCCTGCGGCGCGGATGCGCTCGCAGAACACATCGATGAAGGCTGTATTGGCCGCTTGCAGATGCGAGCGGTAGAACAGGACAGGAACCACAGGCTGACTGGCTACCCAGTCAGCGAACCAGTCGTCCAGTACCGCCGCCTCGCGCTGCGGGTGATACACCAGCGTGCGCGGCAGTTGCTGGGGCACATCCCAGGTGTAGTCACGTCCGAGCCATTGATTGGCCATGCATTTGAAGAGGTTCAGCGCGTTGGCCTTGCCGCCCTGCCGCAGAAAGTGCCAGAGCCGCTCCGCGTCTGCCGCCGGCACGTTGCCAAGGCTGCTCAACTCCGGATCCGGACGGTCATCACCCGGCACCAGGATCAACTGCACGCCTTGGGCAGCCAATGCCACCAACTGCTCGACGCCATAACGCCAATACCCAATGCCACCGTGCAGCGACAGCAAAATGACCTTGGCATGGCGCAGCACCTGATCAACATACAGGTCTACCGACGCATGGTTCTGCACCTGCATCGGGTTGGCCAGACGCAGGCTGGGATAATCCTCCGGCAGTTGCCGGGCTGTTTCGGCCAGCAGTGCCAGGTGCGAATCACCGCTGCAGAGAATAACCAGCTCGGCGGGTGTCTGGCCCAAGTCGGCAATACTGTCATCCGGCACAAAGCCGCCGGGCTGGGTCCGCAGCAGGTGCATGGGTCAGGCGCCCAGCGCTGTACGCAGTTCAGCTTCCAGTGTCGCGCCATCCAGCGCCTGGCCGATCAGTACCAGACGGGTACTGCGCGGCTCGTCTGCGCGCCAGGCACGATCGAAGTGCTTGTCGAAACGCGTACCGACACCCTGGATCAGCAGGCGCATCGGCTTGCCCGGAATGGCTGCAAAGCCTTTGGCGCGGAGGATGCCGTGACGTACGACCAGTTGGGTCAAGGCATCAAGCAGCAAGCTCTCGTCGGATTCGGGCAGTTCAATCGAAATGGAGTCGAAAGCGTCGTGGTCATGATCATCATGGTCTTCGCCATCGTGATGGCTGTCATGGTGAGTGCGACGACCGTCAATGTGCGCTTCCGATTCCGCTGCCAATCCGAGCAAGACTTCAAGCGGTAGACGGCCACTGCTGGCCTCGACAACTTTGACCGCGGGTGGCAGCTCTTCGGCCACTTCGGCGCGTACCGCTGCCAAGGCATGCGCCTCGATCAGGTCGGCCTTGTTCAGTACCACCAGATCGGCACTGGCCAGTTGGTCGGCAAACAGTTCATGCAGCGGGGACTCGTGGTCCAGGTTCGGGTCGAGTTTACGCTGGGCATCCACCTGGTCCGGATACGCCGCAAACGTACCGGCAGCCACGGCCGGGCTGTCGACCACGGTAATGACCGCATCGACCGTGCAGGCGTTACGGATTTCCGGCCACTGGAAGGCTTGTACCAGAGGCTTTGGCAGGGCCAGGCCACTGGTTTCGATGAGGATATGGTCCAGGTCGCCACGACGTGCCACCAGCTCGCGCATGACCGGGAAGAACTCTTCCTGCACGGTGCAGCACAAGCAGCCGTTGGCAAGCTCGTACACCCGACCGCTGGCCTCTTCTTCCGTACAGCCGATGCTGCATTGCTTGAGGATTTCACCGTCGATGCCCAGCTCGCCAAACTCATTGACGATGACTGCAATACGGCGCCCCTGCGCATTGTCGAGCATATGCCGCAACAGCGTGGTTTTGCCCGAGCCGAGAAAGCCGGTGACGATGGTAACGGGGAGTTTTGCCAGTGTTTTCATGTCGTTGCCCTTGGCAGCAATGGCGGGCGGGCACGACGAAAACCACGGGGGTCATGTGCCCGTGCGCGTTCGCTACCGGATCACCCCGCCCGGTTGAATGTCGGAAACTGTCCGAGGCAGGTCTCCTGGCTTGCGTCGTGCTGGCGAACATACCAGCGGCACCGGCGCCTTCCCGCAAAACTACGCAGTGGCAATGCCAGGCTTTGCAACGCTTACAGTTGCGGGGGCAGCCGCGGCTTAAACCGCGTTCCCGTCTTAGCTCCGGGCTGACCGGAGAACCTCGAAACGGCAAGGCTACGCAGTCGTTCAGGGTCGGTCAACCGTCGTTGTGATTGACGCGCACCTGCGCCCGTGATTTGCTACCGCCTTCGTTTGGGTGCCTTTAACGAGGTGAAACGGGAAACCGGTGCGTCGCGGCCTGAGTTACGCGCGACAATTCCGGTGCTGCCCCCGCAACGGTAAGCGAGGAAAGCGTCTAGACCACTGTGCCAGCAACGCGGCATGGGAAGGTGACGCTCCAGGCTGAGCACAGTGTCAGCCCTCGCAAGCCCGGAGACCGGCCCAGTACAGAATTGACAAACCCGCGGTGGGCGGGCGCTGTTGCAACCTCTGGGTGAGTCCGCCCATGGGTTTCTTGCGCATGCCTGCTGCTGATAACCCCTCAGAGGAAAGCACCATGCCCGTCACAACCGCCCACAGCCACTCCGCCGCCATCAGTACCACTCGCAGCCAGCGCCTGGTCGTCGCTATCGGCGCATCGCTGCTGGGCTTGTGCCTGGTTTACTTCGCGGGTTTTTCGCACATCGAGGCGGTTCACAACGCTGCCCATGACACCCGTCACAGCGCCGCGTTTCCTTGCCACTAAGGGACAGCGCCATGATCAAGCACATTGCCCGCACGGCCGGCTTCACCGGCCTGCTCGCAGCCCTGCTGCTGACCTTGCTGCAAAGCCTGTGGGTCACCCCGCTGATTATCAAGGCGGAAGCCTACGAGAGTGCAGCGCCTGCAGTCGAAACCCACAGCCATGATGCGGGTACCGCCGAACATCATCACGATGCGCAAGCCTGGGCCCCCGAAGACGGCTGGCAACGGCTGCTGTCCACGACCGGTAGCAACCTGGTAGTGGCCTTCGGTTTTGCCCTGGTACTGGCGGGGCTGTATACCTTGCGTGCGCCTGGAGGTTGGGTCGCAGGCGTACTGTGGGGCCTGGCAGGCTTTGCGGTGTTCTGCCTGGCGCCCACGCTGGGCTTGCCAGCGGAGTTGCCAGGAACGGCCGCGGCCGATCTGGCGCAACGCCAATTCTGGTGGATCGGTACTGCAGCGGCCACCGCCATTGGCTTAGGGCTTATTGCATTCGCCAACAACGGTTTGCTCAAGTTACTGGGCGCCGTACTGCTGGTCATCCCTCATGTAATCGGTGCACCACAGCCAGACGCGCATGAGGCCTTGGCTCCGGAAGCACTGGAGGCCGAATTCAAACTCGCCTCACTGCTGACCAACGCTGCCTTCTGGCTGGCATTGGGCTTGATCAGCAGTTGGCTCTACCGTCGCCAGAGCCAGGCGTAATGCCTGAACGGCCCAATCCGTTGCGAGTATTCGCCGGGTTGGGCTGTCGCCGAGGCTGTTCGGTGGCAGCCTTGAGCGATCTACTGGATCAAACCCTGCAGGCCCATGGCCTCAGCCACGATAACCTGCTTGGCCTTGCCAGTATCGAACTGAAAAGCGAGGAGGCCGGCCTGCATGCCCTCGCCGCTCAACTCGGCATTCCACTGCTGTTTTTCAGCGCTGCCCAGTTAGCCACCTTTGAATCACGCCTGACCCACCGTTCGCTCCCCGCCTTCGCCCACAGCGGCTGTTACGGCGTCGCTGAAAGTGCTGCACTTGCATTGGCCGAGCACTACGGCTCAATGCCTGCACAGCTCCTTGTTCCACGCCATGCCAGCCTTAATGCCACCCTGGCATTGGCCTGCGGCGCGTCCTTTGACGGATAATCTGCGCCTCGCATCGACCTTACCTTCAGGATTCACCCCATGACCGTCTATTTCATCGGTGCCGGCCCCGGCGACCCGGAGCTGATTACCGTCAAGGGCCAGCGCCTGATTCATCGCTGCCCGGTCATTATCTATGCTGGCTCTCTGGTGCCCGCTGCCGTGCTCGAAGGGCACAGTGCCGAAACCGTGATCAACAGCGCTGAGCTTCATCTGGCGCAAATTGTCGAGGCAATGCGTGAAGCCCATGCCAAAGGCCAGGATGTAGCCCGGGTACACAGTGGCGACCCGAGCCTGTATGGGGCCATTGGTGAGCAGATTCGCCATTTGCGCGAACTGGCGATTCCCTTCGAGATCATTCCCGGTGTCACCGCTGCTGCCGCCAGTGCCGCCTTGCTCGGTTGCGAGCTGACCCTGCCAGAGGTTTCGCAGAGCGTCATCCTCACGCGCTATGCCGACAAATCGCCTATGCCCGCTGGCGAGGAACTGGCCAGCCTGGCCGCACACAAGGCCACGCTTGCCATACACTTGGGGGTGCAGCACCTGGCAAAGATTGTCGAAGAATTGCGCCCCCACTATGGCGGGGACTGCCCAATCGCGGTCGTGCACCGTGCGACCTGGCCGGACCAGGACTGGGTCAAAGGCACGCTGGACGATATCCTGACGCAAGTCCAGGCTAAAGGCTTCCGGCGTACTGCATTGATTCTGGTAGGACGGGTACTGGCAGCAGATGCCTTTGCCGAATCGGCGCTGTACCGTGCCGGCCACGCACACCTCTACCGGCCTTAGACGGCCTGTGTGCGACAGCGCACTCACTAAGTATGAAGGAGTCGACCATGCTTGAACTGCGTCCCAACTGTGAATGCTGTGGTACCGATCTGCCTGGCGACAGCCAGGATGCGTTTATCTGCTCCTTCGAATGCACTTATTGTCGAGACTGCAACAACAATGAATTGAAGGGCCTCTGCCCAAACTGTGGCGGTCAACTAACGGCCCGTCCGCCACGAGTTGGTGCAGCATTAGTGCGCAACCCAGCTTCGAAACAACGCATCGTCAAGGAAAACGGCTGTCCAACCCGCTCGAGCAAGTAGCCTCTCAACTGCAGGACACCGAAACGCGTCTTCATATGAGGCCGCGATTTCGGTTTTTCCAATCGTAGTTAGGCTTGCTTTACTTTGGCCGTAGGATTTTTCACTTAAACAACCTATATTTTTCTACGCTCCTATACTCTCCATACTCATTGGCTATTATTCTGCGTATCGTACGCTGCTTGCCGACAACGGCCTGGCGCGCCTTCCTGAGAGAATCAAGAAAAGGCCCACATTCACGACAAGGAGTTGCGCATGGCGAAGGTCTTAATCGTCGACGATCACCCCACTATTCGTATTGGCTTGAAGATGCTGCTGGAACAGCAGCGGCACCAGGTCCTGGGCGAGTGCGGCGACGGCGCAGAATCTATTCAGTTGGTTGAAAAGCTCAAACCCGACGTGGTCATTCTTGACCTTGGGCTGCCACGCCGTGATGGCCTGAGTGTGATCCAGCGTCTGCTGAAAGCGGATCAGCCGCCGCGCATTGTGGTGTACACCGGACAGGCAGCAGAGCTGTATGCCCGAAGGTGCCTGGATGCAGGTGCTTCCGCCTTTGTTCAAAAGGAAGAGACGGCCGACTCCCTGATGGCGGCCTTGAAAGCGGTTGTGTCCGGTTACTCTTACTTCCCTGACATGTCCTTGCGCGGCCCGATGACCACTGAGAAGCAGCGCCTGGAAGAGTTGTCCGCTCAAGAAATGGTCGTGCTGCGCTTGCTCGCCAAAGGCCGCTCCAACAAAGACATCGCTGACGACATTCAGCTCAGCCCAAAGACCATCAGTACCTACAAAACCCGAATCATGGAGAAGCTACAGGTCAATTCGCTGGTCGAAATGGTCGATCTGGCCAACCGTAATATGCTATGAAGCGCCCAAGGCTGGCCTTTCTGGCCTGCTGTCTGGTATTGCTGACAGCCAGTCACTCTTTCGCTGACAGTCAGGGCGAACCGCGTACGCTGCTCGCCCGCTCCTTGAGCAGCAGTAAACCCTTGTCGCTGTCGGAGGATGACCGTCAGTGGTTGAAAGACAAGCGCACGCTGGTATTGGGCACCTCGGCGCCGGACTACCCTCCGTTCGACATCAACCTCAGCCAGAACGACTATGAGGGCCTGACTGCCGATTACGCAGGCCTGCTCGGCGAGCAGTTGAAAATTCCGATTGAAGTGCAACGTTTCTCAAGCCGTCACGAGGCCATCGCCGCCCTGGATGCAGGCCGCATCGACCTGCTGGGCAGCGCCAACGGCTATGAGGCGGCAGACACTACGCTGATCCTGAGCCAGCCGTATGCCGACGACCAGCCCATCATTGTCACCCCACTGGGCAAACCCCGCAGTGCAGAGGACCCACTGGCAAACGTGACATTGGCCATGGTGGACCACTACCTGCCAGAGGCCGAGGTTCGCCAGCTTTACCCTGCTGCCCGCTTGCAACTCTATAACTCGACCCTGAGCGCCCTTTCTGCCGTGGCCTTGGGCCAGGCCGAGGCCTATTTCGGTGATGTCGTCAGTTCTGACTATCTGATTGGCCGGTACTTTCAAGACAGCTTGCGGATCTCGCATTTTGTCAAAAATGATCGAAGCAGCTTTTCCTTCGCGCTGTCACGCGACAATCAGACCTTGCTACGCCTGGTCAACCAGGCCCTGGGTAATATCGCTGACAGCGACCGCCTGAACGTACTACGCCGCTGGAGCAGCGGTAATGCGAGCATTCTGCTGAACCGTGAAGCGTCATCGCTGAATGCGAATGAGCGTGCCTGGATTGAACAACACCCCATCGCACGGGTTGCAGTGAACAGCACCTACGCGCCGCTTACGTTCATGGATGACAACCAGCACTTTCGCGGTATCACCGTTGACTTGCTGGAGCAGATCACATTACGCACCGGCTTGAGGTTCGAATTTGTAGAGGCCCCCTCGGTATCGGCAATCATCGAGCAGGTTGAACATGGCCAGGCTGACATAGCAGGGGCGCTGATGTATGGCCCGTCCCGGCAAGCCCGGCTCAATTTTACCCGCCCCTACCTGGCCAACCCCCAAGTGATTGTCACCAGCCTGCGCGAGGATGCACCGCAGAGCCTTGAGCAGCTCAAGGACCGACGCCTGGCGGTCGTGCGCGACTATGCGTTCAAGGACCAGTTGTTGAAGCAGCACCCGGATATTCAGTTGGTCGAGGCGCCCAATGCCATGGCGCTGATGGAGTACGTCGCTCAAGGCCGGGCAGATGCCGCCATCAGCACTCACCTGAATGCCGTTTACTTCACTCGCAGGTTGTTCAAGGACAGTCTACGGATCTGTGCAACGCTGGGTGATACACCGGTTACCGCCGCTTTCGCCACCGCGCCCGATGCCACGGTTCTGCATTCGATTCTTAACAAGGCGCTGCTGAGCATCCCCCCGGACGAGATGGTCCAGTTGACCAACCGCTGGCGAACCAATGCACTGATCAGCAATGACCGTTGGCAGAACTACCGTGCACTGATCCTGCAGATTCTGATCGGCGCCGGTCTGGTCATTGGGGCCATCTTTTTCTGGAACCACTACCTGCGCAAACTGATTCGACAACGTACCGAGGCCGAACAGGCACTGCAGGAACAGTTGGGTTTCAGCAAGCGCTTGCTTGAAGAGTTACGCGAAGCCAAAGAACAGGCCGATTCAGCCAACAGGGCCAAAAGTACCTTCCTGGCAACCATGAGCCATGAGATCCGAACCCCGATGAACGCAGTCATCGGCCTGCTGGAGCTGGCCGTCATCGATGCCGAACAGGATCGCGCAGACCCCGCTTCACTGAAGGTTGCCTCTGATGCTGCCAATGGCCTGTTGGAACTGATCGGCGATATTCTTGACATCGCCCGGATCGAGTCAGGGCACATGACCCTGACACCTCAGCCCACCGACCTGCTGGCCGTGATTGACGCGACCGTGCGCATGCATGAAGGCAGTGCAAGGCTCAAGGGGCTGACGTTGCGATCCGACTTGCAAAGGCCCTTGCCCGGCCTGGTATTGATCGATCCCCTGCGTTTCCGGCAGGTACTGTCGAACCTGTTGAGCAATGCCATCAAGTTCACCGAACACGGCCATGTCACCGTCAGCCTGCGCGCTGACAGCACCTCTTCAGACCCGCATATGGACCTGCAGCTTGACGTGGAAGACACCGGTGTCGGCATCAGTCTCGAAGACCAGGCCCGCTTGTTCAGCCCCTTTGTGCAAGCCAGTCATCAGCGCTCCCAGCAAGGTACCGGCCTGGGGCTGGTGATCAGCCGCACACTGTGCGAACTCATGGGTGGGCGCCTGACGTTGCGCAGCACACTTGGTCAAGGCACCCGGATCTGTATTGAGCTCTACCTGCCACGAATAGACCCCAGTAGCGTGGCAACCCTGCCAACCGAGGATGCTCCGCAGAACGGCATCAGTCCGAAGCTGAGCATTCTGGTCGTCGACGACTACCCCGCCAACCTGATGCTGCTTGAAAAGCAACTGAGCGTGCTGGGGCATGATGTCACCCTGGCGGATGATGGCAGCCGTGCGTTGCAAGCCTGGCAGAATCAGCGTTTCGATGTGGTTATCAGCGACTGCAACATGCCCATCATGGACGGGCATGAACTGACCCGGCGTATTCGCAGTGCAGAAGCCGAGAACAACCTGCCCCCCTGCTTGATCCTTGGTCTGACCGCCAATGCCCAAGCTGAAGAGCGAGAACGCTGCCTGGCCTCCGGCATGAATGACTGTCTGTTCAAACCCATCGGTCTGAACGAGTTGCGCCGCCAGTTGCAGACAGCCGGGGCCGGCCCTCAAGCCGATCCTGCACCTGCAAGCGGCCTTGGCCCTGTAGACAGCGCATCCAGCGCAGACAGCAGCGGCTTCGATATCGACAACCTGCGCTACCTGACGCTGGGCGATCCGAAACTGATCACACGCCTGTTGGGTGAACTGGCAGAGAGCAACGCCAAAGACCTTGAGGCACTGCAGTCACTTGGCGCTTCTCCTACGCACCAGGATGTGCGCGCACTGGCGCATCGGATAAAAGGGGGGGCCAAAATGCTCAAGGCCCGCGGCGTCGTGCAGTGTTGTGAAGCCGTAGAGCAGGCCTGTGCCGGAAAACCCTCGCAACAGGAACTGCACGCCCTGATCCTGAAACTAGAAAAGAGCATGACCGACCTGGATGCGCATTTGAATCAACGCACCCCAACCCACTAGGCTCACTTCAGCATGAGTGTCGAGTTGATCTGACTGATTGCATCGACCACGTGCTGCGAGCCTTGCTGGATCTCCAGAATCACCTCACCCGCCTCGTTTGCCAGCTCAACACCACGCCCGGTGCGAGACAGGCTCGACTGCATGCTCGCCACCGCGTTCAGCGACAAGTCTTGATTCTGCTGCACGACATCGACGATCTCCAACGTGGCCTTGCTGGTCCGAGAAGCCAGGCTACGCACCTCGTCGGCAACTACCGCGAATCCACGGCCATGATCGCCTGCACGCGCGGCTTCGATGGCCGCATTGAGTGCCAGCAGGTTGGTCTGGTCGGCGATACCGCCAATGGTCTGGACGATCTGCGCAATCAGCTTGGATTGCTGGCTGACGGCATCAAAGCTGCGCGCAGCCGCGTTGAGCTCTTCGGAGATCTCTTCGATCACGTGAACCGCCTGCTGTACGACCTGTGAGCCTTTTCGCGCACAGGCGTCGTTTTGCAATGAAGTCGCATGAGCAGCCTCCGCGGCAGACTGCTGGGTACTGACCTGAGCCGTGATGTCGCGGGCGAACTTGACCACTTTGTACAACCGTCCCTTGGTATCGAAGATCGGATTGTAGGACGCCTCCAGGTACACAACCTGCCCCCGTTTGTTGACCCGTTCAAAACGGTGCGAATGGTATTCGCCACGGTTCAACGAGGCCCAGAATTCCCGGTAAGTTGCCGACTCGCGCTCACGTGGCAGGCAAAACAGGCCATGGTGCCGGCCCACGACTTCGTCCAGACGATAACCCATGGTCGTGAGGAAGTTTTCGTTGGCATGGATCACCCTGCCTTCGGGGGTAAACTCGATGACTGCCATGGAGCGGCTGATAGCATTTATCAGGCTCTTGGCCTCGTGCTCCTGGGTCACCCGTTGGGTGACGTTCGAGGCCACCTTGATGATACGGGTCAGCTGGTGGTCAGCGTCGAAGACCGGCATATAGCTGGCTTCAAGCCAAACCTCCTGCCCGGCCTTGGTCAAACGCGCAAAGGTGCCGCTCAAGGGGTTGCCATGGGCCAGGTCACGCCAGAACTGGCGATAGGCTTCACTCTTGGCGAACGTTTCTTCGCAGAAGATACGGTGATGCTTGCCGTGTATTTCCTCAAGGGTGTAGCCCATAGTGAGGCAAAAGTTGTCGTTGGCCTCGAGTATCACCCCGTCCGGGCTGAACTCGATGATCGCCATGGATTGGCTGATAGCGGTCAACTTCCCGTTTGCATCAGCCAATGCCCGATTACACCGCTCGATTTCTGCAAGATCGGCCTTACGATGAGAATCAAACATGCCATTCAGCTCCTTGCCGTTTTTTGCCGAGCATAGATCACCCTTGGCCACTCGCAAGCAAAAAGCCATCACCCTGCATTCGTTCAGCACAGGCTCAGGTGCTTTCGCGAACAACCAGCTCGAAGCCCAGGTCCTGTGCCGGTTGCAGGCCTTTCTTGCCGTCCAGCACCGCCAGCAGTGCTTGCGCCGCACAACGCCCTACAGCGGCGCGTGGCGTTCGTATCGAGGTCAACCGGGGCACCAGGTGAGCCGATGATGGCAAGTCGTTGAACCCCACCATCGCGACACGCTCTGGCACTGCAATTCCCTGGCGCAACGCTTGAAATATCGCGCCCTGCGCCAGGTCGTCGTTACAGAAGAAAATACCGTCGAGGTCAGGGTGTTGGGCAATCAACTGGCTGAACAGCTCACTCCCCAGGCCAATGGATGAGGGTTGTGGTGCCAGCAATTCCAGCTCCGGCGCTTGCAGCCCCGCTTCGGCCAGCGCCTGGCGAAAACCTTCAGCCCGCTGCATGACACGAGGATCCAGCTGTGCGGCGATAAAGCCCAGCCGGCGTCGCCCCCGGGCCAACAGGTGTTGCGCGGCTGCGCGGCCAGCGTCGCGCTGGGAGAACCCTACCGAGATCACCCCTTCTGCGTTGCCAAGTTCCATCATGTGTACGCAGGGCACAGCACTGGCGCTCAACATCCGCTGCGCTGCCTCGGTGCGATCGAAGCCTGTAAGCAGAATGCCGCAGGGCTGATAGGCCAGGTAGTTGCGGATCAGGTTCTCCTCTTCGGCAAGGTCGTAGTGGTAGTTACCGATCAGTACCTCCAACCCGCGCGGGCGCATGACCTCATGGATCGCTTCGAGCGTGTCGATGAACAAGTGGTTGGACAACGACGGAATCAGCACGACCACCGACTGGCTTTGCGCCGAAGCCAACGCACGCGCAGCAGGGTTGGCGACATAGCCCAGTGTCGCCGCGGCAACCTGGACTTTTTCTACCAGCTCCGGGGCAACCGTACTGACACCGCGCAATGCGCGGGACGCTGTGATCGGGGAAACCCCGGAAAGCCTGGCCACTTCTGCCAGGGTGGGACGACCGGTAGTGCGGGAGCCGATTCGGGTCATGGGCCTGATATTTTTGTCTTGCAAAGAATGGGGAACGAGCACTAAGGTAGCGCTGTCTCATGCGTCAGGCAATGCAAAACTGCGTGCGTGCTGCAAGGAACACCCAGACTGCTAATACAAAATCAATAACATCTGGGCAGGTAGCGTCCGAGCCGATTTTTCTACCGGCCAAAGACAGCGCTATCTTGCTCTGCAGGAGGTACCGATGAACACTTCCCAGGCCGCGATAGTGGTAATGGGTGTAGCTGGATGCGGCAAGAGCCGCATTGGTTCAGCTATTGCCGAACGCAGTGGTGGGCACTTGATCGAAGGCGATGCCTTTCATCCAGCCGCCAACATCGAAAAAATGAGCGCCGGCATTCCACTCGACGACCACGACCGCGCCGGTTGGTTGATACGCCTGGCTGAAGAGCTGCAGGCTACGATCGCCGCAGGTGAACGCCCTATTCTCACCTGCTCGGCCCTCAAGCAACGTTACCGGCAGACCTTGCGCGATGCCGTGCCGGCGTTATGTTTCGTCTTTCTCGAATTGTCCCCAGAAGAAGCCACCCGACGCGTCCGCGCCCGTCCGGGGCATTTCATGCCCGCCAGCCTGATCGACAGCCAGTTCGCAGCACTTGAAGCCCCCCATGACGAGCCGCTGACATTGGTGCTGGATGCCACCTTGCCGGTCGATCAGTTGGCAACCAGGGTGGACCAATGGCTAAAGCCCTGCGGTGAGTCGGTACTGGCGCAAACAGCCTGACCAAAGCTGATTTTCCGGCTCACCAAAGATAGCGCTATCTCAGGCATTTCAAGCACCACCCATACTGCCCAAAATAAAGACAATATGAGGCTCTGAACCATGTTCGGACTGGCAACTGACACGTACCTGCTATTGGACGCCCTGCTCACCATCATCGGCCTGGTGCTGCTGATTACCTACTTTAAAGTCCACCCCTTCGTCGCCCTGACACTGGCTGCCGGTTTCCTCGGCCTGACCTCCGGAATGCCGGTGGCCAAGGTGATGAAGTCATTTCAAGACGGTTTCGGCGGTGTGCTCGGTTTCGTCGGTATTGTCCTGGCACTGGGTACCATGCTCGGCAAACTGATGGCCGACTCTGGCGGGGCCGACCAGATCGCACAGACACTGATCCGTGCGTTCGGCAAACGGTACGTCCATTGGGCCATGATGTTCGCGGCCTTTCTGGTGGGCATTCCGCTGTTCTTCGAGATCGGTTTCGTCTTGCTCATCCCGCTGGTATTCATCGTTGCCCGACGCTCCGGTGTGTCGCTGATCAAGATCGGCATCCCGCTGCTCGCCGGCCTGTCAGTGGTACACGGGCTGGTGCCGCCGCATCCAGGTCCGCTGCTGGCGATTGGCATTTTCAATGCTGATATTGGCAAGACGATTTTCTACGGACTGATCGTTGCCCTGCCGACCGCCATCATCGCTGGCCCGCTGTATGGCAACTTCATCTCGCGTTATATCCCAGGCTCACCCTCACAGGCATTGATGGAGCAGATTGCGCGTGAGTCCGACCAGCAGAACCTGCCGAGCTTCAGCGTGACGCTGATGACCGTGCTGTTGCCAGTGTTCCTGATGCTGCTGAAAACCTTCGCTGACGTTGTGCTGCCCGCCGAGCACATCTTCCGCCAGTGGATGGACCTGATCGGACACCCGATCACCGCCCTGCTCGCCGCACTGTTGCTAGCGTTCTATACCTTTGGCTCAGCCCGCGGGTTCAACCGCCAGCAGATCATGAAACTGCTGGACCAAAGCCTGGCCCCTACTG
Source organism: Pseudomonas sp. TE3910 (assembly GCF_056279025.1). Classification (NCBI taxonomy): domain Bacteria; kingdom Pseudomonadati; phylum Pseudomonadota; class Gammaproteobacteria; order Pseudomonadales; family Pseudomonadaceae; genus Pseudomonas; species Pseudomonas sp. TE3910. Next base: position 868,234 of record NZ_JBWBQN010000001.1, on the reverse strand, counting down.
CCGCCATCGTGCTGATCGTTGGCGCCGGCGGTGGCTTCAAGCAAATGCTGGTCGATACCGGTGTCGGCAATGTCATCGGGCAGATGGCCGTCCAGGCGCAGATTTCGCCCATCATGCTCGCCTGGCTGGTAGCGGCGGTGATTCGCATCGCCACAGGATCAGCGACGGTCGCAACCATCACGGGCGCGGGAATCGTTGCGCCGGTGATCGGGATGATTCCCGGGGTGAACCGCGAATTGCTGGTACTGGCCACCGGGGCTGGCTCGTTGATCCTGTCTCACGTCAACGATGCGGGGTTCTGGCTGGTGAAGCAGTACTTCAACATGACCGTAGCGCAGACGTTCAAGACCTGGAGCATGATGGAGACCATCCTCTCCGTGGTCGGCATCATCTTCATCATGCTGCTGTCATGGGTGGTTTGATCAACGTGGCGCCGGGCTGACCGGCGCCACGTTACATCAGAACGCAGCCTTGAAGATGGCTTCAATCTCGGCCTGGTTCGCCGGGCGTGGGTTGGTCAGGCCGCAGGCGTCTTTCAGCGCATTGGCCGCCAGCGTCGGGATATCCTCTTCGCGGGCACCGAGCACCGCCAAGCCAACCGGAATGTCGATAGCCCGTGCCAGGCTGACGATCCCGGCGATGGCCGCATCACTACCCTGCTCCGGGCTCAGACCGTTGGTTTCGATGCCCATGGCCGTGGCCACATCGCGCAAGCGCGTGGCACTGACGCTGGCGTTGAAGCGCTGCACATGAGGCAGCAGCACGGCATTACAGACGCCATGCGGCAAGTCATAGAAGCCACCCAACTGGTGAGCCATCGCATGCACATACCCCAGCGAGGCATTGTTGAATGCCATGCCCGCCAGGAACTGCGCATAGGCCATGTTCTCGCGGGCCTTGAGGTCGGAGCCTTCGTTCACGGCCTGACGCAGGTTCTCGTTGATCAACGCTATCGCTTTCAGCGCGCAGGCATCGGTAATCGGCGTGGCTGCCGTCGACACATACGCCTCAATCGCATGGGTCAGCGCATCCATACCGGTTGCAGCGGTCAGTGACTTGGGCATGGCTACCATCAAGGCCGGGTCGTTGACCGACAAGAGCGGTGTCACGTTACGGTCGACAATGGCCATTTTTACGTGGCGGGCCTCGTCGGTGATGATGCAGAAACGCGTCATTTCACTGGCAGTACCGGCGGTGGTGTTGATCGCAATCAGTGGCAATTGCGGCTTGGCCGAACGGTCAACACCTTCGTAGTCACGGATATGCCCGCCGTTGGTGGCACACAGCGCGATGCCCTTGGCACAGTCATGGGGCGAACCGCCGCCCAATGAAATGACAAAGTCACAGCGCTCACGCTGCAGCAGGGCCAGCCCTTGCTCGACGTTGGCGATGCTGGGGTTGGGTTTGGCACCGTCAAAAATGGCGGCATCGATGTCGCGCACCGCCAACTGCTCGGAAATCCTCTCGGCAACACCGGCCTTGGCCAGGCCGCTATCGGTGACGATCAAGGCCTTGCGAAAACCGTAGCCGGCAATGGCATCCATTGCCTCTGCCAGGCAATCGATGCCCATGATGTTGACCGCTGGAATGAAAAACGTACTGCTCATGGTCCGATCCCTCATGCAATGTGCGATTGCACTCAGGATCTACCTGTAGGCTGAACGGCGTGTTGATCTGCGGCAACGCTGGGCTTAACCCAGAAACAACTGGTAGGCCGGATTATCCGTTTCGTCCCAGTAGCGATAGCCTATGGCGTCCAGCATCGCGGGTAACTCGGCACGTTCCTCTTCTGGCACCTCGAGAGCGGTAAATACCCGGGCCTCAGCCGCACCGTGGTTGCGGTAGTGAAACAGGCTGATGTTCCAGCGCTTGCCCAGCCGTTCAAGGAACGCCAGCAAGGCGCCTGGGCGCTCTGGAAACTCAAAGCGCAAGACCCGTTCGTTGGCACCGGGGCCAGCATGACCGCCAACCGTATGGCGAATGTGCAGCTTGGCCAGTTCGTTATCCGTCAGGTCGAGCACGCTGTAGCCCTGATCACGCAGGCTCGCCAACAACTGCGCACGAGGATCCCGCTGGGGGTGGGTTTGCACGCCCACGAACAGGCGAGCCTCCTTGCCGGGGTAGTAGCGGTAATTGAACTCGGTGATCTGACGCTTGCCCAGCGCCTGGCAGAACGCCCTGAAGCTGCCGGGTTGTTCCGGGATGGTCACCGCGATGATCGCTTCACGTTGCTCCCCCAGTTCTGCGCGTTCGGCTACGTGACGCAGTCGGTCGAAGTTGACGTTGGCCCCCGAGTCGATGGCCACCAGCGTCTGCCCCGTCACACCGCGCGACGCCACATACCGCTTGATGCCGGCGACAGCCAATGCGCCCGATGGTTCAGTGATCGAACGGGTGTCGTCGTAGATATCCTTGATCGCCGCGCAGATTTCATCGTTGCCAACCGTGATCACCTCATCCACGAAGTGACGGCACACGTCAAAACAATGCGCACCGATCTGCGCCACGGCCACACCGTCAGCGAAACTGCCAACCTGTGACAGTACCACCCGCTCCCCGGCCGCCATGGCCGCTTGCAGGCAGTTGGAGTCCGCTGGCTCGACACCAATGACCTTGACCTGCGGACGCAGGTACTTCACATACGCCGCGATCCCCGCGATCAACCCACCACCACCGACCGGCACGAAGATCGCATCCAGGTTGCCAGGCTGCTGACGAAGGATTTCCATGGCGACAGTGCCCTGCCCGGCAATGACGTCCGGGTCATCGAAGGGCGGCACAAAGGTCATGCCCTCGGTGTCGGCCAACGTCAGCGCATGAGCCAGGGCTTGAGGGAAGCTGTCACCGTGCAACACCACGTGGCCACCACGCGAACGCACACCTTCGACCTTCAGTTCAGGGGTGGTGGTTGGCATTACGATAGTGGCGGTCATGGCCAACTCGCGGGCGGCCAAGGCAACGCCTTGAGCATGATTGCCTGCCGACGCGGTGACCACGCCAGAGGCGCGCTGGGCGGCAGTCAAGGCACTCAATCGGGTATACGCGCCACGGATCTTGAAGGAAAAGGTGGGCTGCAGGTCTTCACGCTTGAGCAACACCTCGTTGCCCAAGGCAGCCGATAGTGCACGGGCCGATTGCAGTGGTGTTTCAATGGCCAGGTCATACACCGGTGCGGCAAGAATCCTGCGCACATAGTCCGACAGCATCGTGGTCAAGACGGTGGGTACGCTGGGGCAAGCGGTAAGGCTGGTCATCGGTGACTCCTGGTTTTTTTCAAAGTGCCCAGGAGAGAGAGAAAGAACCCGCCTCCAGGGCGGGTTCGGTGCAAGTGCCAGCTAGCCCGCCAAAACGATAATGGCGGTAATAATGCTGTGCTGAGGCAAATGCGGGAGTAAAGTCATGAGAAGGAAACTAGCTCAGGTCTCCCCCTCACGTCAACGACTTGTGCCAGGCCTGCTTCCCCGCTGGGCCTCAAGCGTCCGACCAAGCGATTGGACAAGCTTTCGGGCACCTGCTTGTATCTAACTTCTACAGGACATGATTACCGTACAACTTTTAGCACGCGCAAGGAGGCTATGAGGAGCACGAACATGCCCTATAAAGTCGTGATGGTTTTCGGCACACGCCCCGAAGCGATCAAGATGGCGCCGCTGGCGAGGGTATTGCGCCAATGGCCCGACATAGCGCTGAACATCTGCTCCAGCGGGCAACACCGGGAGATGCTCGATCAGGTTCTGAAGGACTTCGGCCTGACCGTCGACATCGACCTTCAGGTCATGACCGACAACCAGAGCCTCAACGGATTATCCCAACAGTTGCTGGGTAAGCTCGACCTTTACTACGAGCGGGTGAACCCGGATATCGTCCTTGTTCACGGCGACACCACCACCAGCTTCATCGCTGCACTCTGCGCCTTCAACCGCCATATCCCCATTGCCCATGTCGAGGCCGGCCTGCGTACCGGAAACCTCAAGGCGCCCTGGCCCGAGGAAGCCAATCGTCGTCTGACCACGATCATCGCCGACCTGCATTTCCCCCCGACCAAGAAAGCCCGCGATAACCTGCTGCGCGAAGGGGTCGTGCTGGAGCAGATCGAAGTGACCGGCAATACGGTCATCGATGCCCTGCTGTGGATGCGCGAACACCTCAAGAGCAGCCACTGGAAACCGGCAATCGGCTCGCCGCTGTCGGCTTTGCGTGATGACCAGCGCATGGTGCTGATCACCGGCCATCGCCGGGAAAACTTCGGGCATGGCTTTGAGCGTATCTGCCTGGCCATCGCCGAGCTGGCCCTGCGCTACCCCGAGGTTCAGTTCGTCTACCCGGTGCATCTTAATCCGCACGTCCAGAAGGCCGTCTACTCGGTGCTTTCGCATCAACCAAACATCCTGTTGGTTCCCCCTCAGGACTATCGACACTTTGTCTGGCTGATGGACCGCGCCTACCTGATCCTGAGCGATTCCGGAGGAATACAGGAAGAAGCACCGGCATTGGGCAAGCCACTGCTGGTGCTGCGCAAGGTAACAGAGCGCCCCTCGGTGCTGGAGGGTGGCACGGTATTGCTGGTGGGCACCCAGACCGAACGGATCGTCAAGGAGACCAGCCGCCTGCTTGAAGAGCCCGACCTCTACCAGCACATGAGCCGGGTGCTCAGCCCTTACGGTGACGGGCATGCCAGCGAGCGCATTGCCGAACGACTGAGCCGCTGGCTCGAGGACAACGCCAACGGGCGAGAGATGTCATGAGCCTGGGCCTGGTCGACGCCCTGACCTACGTGCTGTTCGGCCTCAAGCTGCTGGCCATTGTACTGGCCAGCCTGATGTTCCTGCTCGGGCTCGACGATCTGTTCATCGACCTGATCTATTGGTTGCGCAAACTCGTACGACGCTTTCGCATCTATGACAAATATGCGCGCGCCGACGAGCGCCGCCTGTTCGAGGTACCGGAAAAACCGCTGGCAATCATGGTGCCTGCCTGGCACGAAGTGGGCGTCGTTGGCGAGATGGCGCGCCTGGCAGCCTCCACCCTCGATTACGAGAACTACCAGATTTTTGTCGGCACCTACCCCAACGACCCGCAAACCCAGGCCGATGTCGATGCGGTGTGCCTGCATTATCCCAATGTTCACAAAGTCATCTGTGCCCGCCCCGGCCCCACCAGCAAGGCCGACTGCCTGAACAACATCATCGACGCGATCCTGCGCTTCCAGCGCGATGCGAGGATCGAGTTCGCCGGTTTCATCCTGCATGACGCCGAGGATGTCATCTCGCCGATGGAGTTGCGGCTGTTCAACTACTTGCTGCCCGACAAGGACATGATTCAGATACCGGTCTACCCCTTCGCCCCCCAATGGCACGGGTTCACGGCAGGTCATTACGTCGATGAGTTCGCCGAAAACCATGGCAAGGATGTCATTGTCCGCGAAGCGCTCAGCGGCCAGGTTCCCAGCGCAGGTGTCGGCACCTGCTTCAGCCGCCGGGCTATCACGGCACTGCTTGAAGACGGCGACGGTATCGCATTCGATGTACAGAGCCTGACCGAAGACTACGACATCGGCTTCAGGCTCAAGCACAAAGGCATGAAGTGCATCTTTGCCCGCTATTCGATAAGCGACCCGCAACTGGCGCTCAAGCGCGAATGGCATTGGGGCATGAGCCGTGAATTTGCCCAGGTTATCTGCGTGCGCGAACACTTCCCGCGTGACTGGCGAAACGCGATCCGCCAGAAGTCGCGCTGGATCGTGGGGATCGTCTTTCAGGGCACCAGCAACCTGGGCTGGAGCCGCATCGGGGCACTCAACTACTTCCTCTGGCGCGATCGCCGCGGGCTGTTTGCCTACCTGCTGAGCTTTCTGGTTAACCTGTTGTTCCTGGTGTTGCTGGCCATGTGGCTGGTGACGGTGATCACACCCGACGCCTGGCGCTTCCCGTCCATCCTGTCCGACAGCGCCCTGTTGTCGACGCTGCTTTGGCTCAACGGCCTGCTGTTGATCAATCGTTTGCTTCAGCGCGGTTATTTCGTCACCCGTTACTACGGCATCATTGAGGGCCTGCTTTCGGCACCCCGAATGATGTGGAGCAATTTCGTCAATTTTTTCGCCAACCTGCGTGCACTGCGCCAAGTCCTGGAGATGGGTGACTCGCGACGGGTCGCCTGGGACAAGACCACTCACGAGTTTCCGGCCCTGACCACCCCCATGCGCGAACCGTTGGGGCAGCGTTTGGTCGCCAAGGGGCTGATCAGCGAAGCGCAACTGCAGGATGCCCTGACCAGCCCGGTACGCCGGCGCCTGGGGCGTGAGCTGCTGTTGCGAGGGTTGATCGACAGCGAGCAGTTGGTCCAGGCACTTGCCGAGCAATTTGACATGGCGTGGGCGCCGCTCAACCCGTTCAACATTCCCCCGGCGCTGATTGCCCGGTTGCCTCGTCGGCTGGCTATTCTTTATGCGGTGCTGCCGGTCGCTGAAGACGGGGCGACGCTGGTTCTGGCCAGCGAGGGGCCTGTCAGCCAGGTAGCGCTGGGTGTGATCAGTCGCCAGTTGAAACGTCCCGTACGCTGCCAACTGGCCCCCCAAGGGCGAGTCACCCTGGGATTGAGTTATCACTACCCCAGCCCTTGGCAACCGGAGGACACGCGGCAAATGCTCGCAGTGCTGGCCAAGCATCAGGATGACGCTGCGCTCCTTGAGCGGGTCAGCCATCACCAGGTCATGCTTGGCGCACTGCTGCAGGTGCGTGGCATCTTGCCAACCAGCCTGTTCAATCAGGTCCTCATTGACTACAACCCGGAGCAGATGTCCATCGGCGAGCACCTGGTGGCGCGCGGTTTGATTACCGCCGAGGTTCTTCAGGAAGCGCTCGCCGAGCAGGCCGCCGAGCTGCGGATCGCCTATCAGATGGCGCAGGAAGTGGCATGAAACGACGTCCACTGCTGATTGCTGCCAGCCTGCTGGTGGCGTGCATCAGTTCACAGACGCTCTCCGCGCCGCTCAGTAGTTTTGAGCGATTCCGCAGCTTCCCCTATATGGACCGCAGCTACCGCGAGGCGCGCAACAACAACTGGCAAGAGGTCGAGCGGTTGACCCGGCACCTGCTGGAGAAAGTACCCAACAACGATGAAGCACGCGCCCTGCTGATAGAGGCGCTTACCCAGCAACGACGCTACCGCGAGGCTGAGCAGGTGGCCGAAGCCTTTGGCGCCAGCGCAGATCACGCCGACGCCCTGCTGCAACTACGCCTGACCTGGATTGAGCAAGACCCGCCCGGTAAAAGCCAGGTCGAGCGGTGGATCGCGGACAGTGACCTCACGCAACGCATACGCTTATGGCAAGCCTATAGCCTGAGCCTGGCCAAATTCGGGGGCGCCCAACGGGCATTGGACTGGCTCGACCAACTGCCAGGCAAAGGTGATGATCGTCTGCTGCGCATGGCGCGCGCCAACTGGGCCGAGCAACTGCACAACAGTGAGCAAACCATCGTACAGCTCGCGCCTTTGGCCGCGCGCGGGCCGTTGCCTGAAGAACCGTGGCGGCGCCTGGCCAATGCCTACGTCCAGCGCCTGGACGAAACAGCATTGAGCGCACTGTTGGCCAAGCCGCCGTCTGCCGAAGCGGCACGCCAAATGCGCCTGGCAATGATCGACCGGGCCATCGCGCTGGATCAAAAAAATCTGGCGCTGCGCTGGCTGAAAGCATTACCCAAGCAAGAGCTTGAGCAACCGCAACGGCGTCAGCAACTGAGGGAGCTCGTCCAGCAAAGCGACCACAGGGCCTTGGCCCAACACCTGCCGGTCGAAGCCATGGCGCATCCCCTCGATCGCCCACGTGAAGCCATTGATGCCTGGGAGCGCCTTTACCACCTCAACGGTAGCCTGGAGGCGCTGGATCAGGCGACCTACCTGCAACTCACACACCATCAGGATGACCGTGCGCAACAGTTGCTCGAACAGGCCTACGACCGTCGCCAAGGCCCCTGGCCACCGGTGTTACTGCAACGGTTAGGTGGTTTGTACAGCCGCGTCGACAGACCACTGGATGCAGGCCGTGCGAAAACCCTGATCCCGCAACTCGACAGCGCCAGCCGCGAGCAACTGCTGGCACGCTTGGCACAGAGTGGTCACTGCGAGGTCGTTCGCGCTGCGACCCCGCCAATACCTCGTGAAATCGGTGAGCTGCGTGCGCTGGGCCGCTGCGCGATGCCAGAACGCCCCGGAGTGGCCGTCGCCTATTACCAGGCAGCCGTACGACATGGCGACCCGGCCAGCCAAGTGCCATTGGCCTATGCACTGGACGCGGCGGGCGACGCCGAAGCCGCCTACAGGATCTGGCAGCAACTACCCTCCGAGCAGTGGACGGCCAATGCCCGACTCACCGCCGCCCGTAGCGCCTTGAACAGCAACCACACTCAAGAGGCCTGGGAGCATTGGCGTGCTGCGCCACACAGCAGCGCCGACGACTGGGCATTGGGCGCGGCCATTGCGCAACGCCGTGGCGCTTTCGCCGAAGCCATGGCCCTGCAACGCGAAGCCCTGCGCCATCAGCCGCGCGCCGATCACTACTATACAGCCTCCGTGACCGCACAACACGCCAACGACCCGCAGCAGAGCAATGAATGGCTGGCAGAAGCGGCACGGCTCGCCCCCGAAAACCCGCGCTATCGCGCCGACTACGGCGTGCGCCTGGCCGCCGCCGATACACCACAACTGCGCAGGCAATCGCTGCCCTACCTGATACAGGCCAGCCACGACTTTCCGGAAGACTACCGCATTGGCGAAACCCTGGCCTGGCGCTACGACGAGGTTGAAAACAGCGCAGCAGCCCGCCAGGAACTGCGCCGTATCATCGACCTGGAACAGAACATGGTGGACGACGGTACCGATGACACCCACCTCGCCGCCCGTGTGTACCGGCAACGCCGCGCCCATCAGAGCCTTTCGCAACGCGACAGCATCAGTTTGGCCAGCACCTGGTCGCCGGCCGGCGTCTCGACCAACGACACCCTGCGCAGCAACAACCCACAACGCCGTGCCGCCTCGCAGAACGTTCAGTTGGCCCTGTGGGACCATGCCCTGGGTGATGAGCCGAGCCGCAACGGCAGCACACTGTCGGTGTATGGCCGAGTGCTGTTCGGCGGCCAGGACCGCAGCCACTATGCCCAAAGCATGGGGACCGGGCTCGGCCTGCGCTACAAGCCCTTGGGCACCACCAACCTGAACCTGTACGCCGAGTTGTACCACCAACGCCAGATCGACGATCAGCACTACAGCGGCCTCAGCCTCGGCCAACTGCTCAGCCCCGGCAAGGTCGCTGACAACTATGGCGACCTGCGCGGCAATGCCCAGAGCAGCAATGACCTGCTGATACGCGCGACTGCTTCGTTCCTTGATCAAGGTGACTACCGCAATGACTGGCGTGTCGAGGAGAACCACTGGAATGAACGGTTTCTCTATCTGGACGCTGCCTGGTGGACGCACGCTGGCGAACACCAGTGGACATCACGCTTCCAGCAGGGACATACCTGGAAACTGCCATCTACCCGCCCGCAAACACTGATGCCCTATGGTTTTCTGGCGTTTTCCAGCCAGGATCCCGGCAACGACTGGCGTCAGGACCTGCGCACCGGCCTCGGCCTGCGCTGGCAATGGTGGTTCGATGACGATCGCTACAACGCCTACCGAGGCCATCTGACAGTTCGCACCGAATACCAGCAGGCGCTGGGCGGCAATCTATATGAGCGGGCCAACGGCGTGCTCCTGGGCGTGGAGTTGAACTTCTGATGCGGCGATACGTACTGGGCGTGCTACTGCTGATACTGAGTGTTCTGGTCAATGCTGACGAACGTCTGTTTTACCAGCCGCTCAGCCGCGATGCGGCGCTGAGCCCGGCACAGTGGCGCACCCTCTGGCGCGAAACCGCAAACCAGGGCGTCCAGACCCTGATCGTGCAATGGAGCCGCTACGGCAGCGAGGACTTTGGCGGCGCCCAGGGTTGGCTCGCCAACAGCCTGCGCCTGGCCCATGAACAGGGCCTGCAATTGGTACTCGGGCTGCACATGGACGACGCCTACTACAGGCGTATCGACGAACTGGACGGCGCGGGCCTGATCGCCTACTGGAAAGCACAACTGGGCCAATCGCTGGCTCAGCAGCAATGGCTAAAGGACACCTGGGCGCTTCCGGTCAGCGGTTGGTACCTGCCCATGGAACTGGATGACCTGCACTTCCAACAGGCCGACCGCCGTGAGGCGCTGCACACGCTGCTGCAAGCCTTCCTGCGCGAAGCAGGTGGCCCCATGCACCTTAGTGTCTTCAGCACTGGCAAGCTGTCACCGAACGGACAAGCACAGTGGCTGGAGGCATTGGCCCGTCTCGGCCTGACGGTATGGTGGCAGGACGGCGCGGGGACCGGGCGCCTGCCTGAGTTCGTCCGCCAGCAGTACGCGGCAGCGCTCGCCTGCGAGATTGGCATCATCCGTGAAGCGTTTCGCCAAACCAGCACGGAAGGTCAACCGTTCAAGGCCACCCCCGCTCCACCGCAAACCACTACAAGCTGCCATCCGCAGGCCGTGTTTGAATTGCATTACCGGCCGTGGGCCAAGCACCTCCTGTCCGCGCCAGACGGTACCTGAGCCAGCTTCTGCTAGTCCGCCGTATCGGCTTCGCTGCCAGGCCCGGCGCCGACCGGCAAGCCACCAAAGCGCTTGTAGAACCCTGCGCTGGCATCCGGCAACGGCCCGTCGGCGGTCTCCATCGCCGACTCCAGCCACTGCTCGGCTGCCGCATAGATCAAGCGATAGATATTCCGGCACAACTGCCGCGCTGCACGCCCTTCCCAATCGCCAGGGAGCAATTCGTCAGGCAACTGCGGGTCACGCAGCAGCAGCTTGCGGTACTCATGAATCAGCAGGATGCGCGCCAGGAAGCATTCCTGTGGGTCGAGTTGCTCCTGCTCGCGCAGGCTTTGCCACAGTGGCCGGAACAACTGGATGAACTCGCTGTAATGTGCCGCCAACTCATCGATGTTCCAACTCTCGCGAACCTGCATGCGCAGTGCTTTTGAAGCCATCACATCCTGTGCAGTGGTCTCGAACAGCAGTGTGTCTTCCTGTGCGCCGAGGTCCAGAAGCGTGGCGTTCACATCGGCCCGGTCGCAACGTGGACACGCCAGCACCACCGGAGAAATCGCACCAAAGCCTTGCCACTCCAACTCTTCGCGCACCTGCTTGCGCTTGTCGGCCGGCAGTTGAGTCAACATTGCCAGGCACCACGAGCCGTCCCAGGCCGGTAAAGTGCTCGCGTAGACCCGCTTGAAGGCCTTGTCGAAACGACGCCGTCCCGTGCCGGTCAAGCTGTAATAGCTGCGCCGCCCGACTTTTTCAGCCGTTAGCCAGTTCTCCTTGGTCAAGCGAAAAATGGATGTGCGAATCAAGCGCTCGTTGATCCCAACGGGTTCGAGCAGCTGGATCAGGCTTCCCAGCCACACGGTACCGCCATGAGGCTCAATGGCATCACCGTAGAGCGTGATGATCAACGAACTGGCGCGAATGGGCGTTTGCTGCTGGAAACGGTCGATCAGTTGAGTGAGCGGAGCTAGGGACGACATGGGCGTTCCGGTCGAAAAATAAGAAATATACCCCTGGCAGTCAGCAATGACCATTCAGGGCACAGCCGGGGCGCTGTTCAGGCGCTGCCCGAGGACTTGGGGCGCAACCCGCTGTCATGGATACGGCGGCGGTCGGCCTCGACGACGCTCAGTGGCGTGCATTCCTGCAGCGAGGCCATGCAGCGTTGCGCCAACACTTGATATTCGCGAGTACCGGCCTGCTTCCAGGCCACTTCCTCATCGCTGAGCCGACGCTTGACCTGCGCAGGTGAGCCCAGCACCAACGATTGCTCTGGGCAACTGAAACCGGCCTTGACCAGCGCACCGGCCGAAACGAACGAACGCGCAGCGATATGCGCGTTATCCATCACCACTGCATTCATGCCAATCAAGGCATCTGCACCGACCCGGCATCCGTGCAGTACCGCGCCGTGACCGACGTGGCCATTGCGTTCAACTACCGTGTCGCTGTCCGGAAAACCATGCATCACACAGGTGTCCTGAACGTTCGCGCCCTCCTCCAGCACGATCCGACCGAAGTCACCGCGCAAGCTGGCCAGTGGGCCGACATAGCAACGCGGGCCGATGATCACATCACCGATCAACACGGCGGATGGGTGAACGTAAGCCGTTGGATCAACCACTGGCGTCAGTCCATCGAGGCTGTAACACGTCATAGGCACGCTCCTCGCGTCTAAAGCTGGAATTTTGTTCGCTGCAAAATCGTCTTTCTTGTATCACATTGCAACAGCGCCAAACATCCAGAAATCACTAATTCCGCAACAAAAATCGGCAGAAATAGTGAGCGGCGCGAGTAAGAGACCCGCGAATTTAAGACACGCTATTTTATTTTAGTATTGTATTTGCGTATCACGTTGTGGCTATACTCTGGAAAAACGGCCCTGGGGCCCGTCCAAAAAACCAGTCCGGCCAAAGGCCGCGTCCGCCTTGCGAGAGTCCTTGCCATGCCGCAAACACTTGCCGTGCAATCCCACCAGGCGGTGTGCCTGATCACCCTGCAGCGCCCTCAGGCGCTGAACGCACTCAGCACCGAACTGCTCGCCGAACTGGCGAACGAACTGGAACGCTGCAACCACGACGACACCATCCGCGCCGTGGTGCTGACCGGTAGCCGCAAGGCGTTTGCGGCAGGCGCCGACCTCAATGAAATGGCTGAGCGCGACCTCGTCGGCATGCTTAACGACCCCCGCCAGGCGCACTGGCAGCGCATCACCGGCTTCGCCAAGCCCTTGATCGCTGCAGTCAACGGCTATGCCCTGGGGGGCGGCTGCGAGCTGGCCATGCACGCGGACATCCTGATCGCTGGCGAAGATGCTCAGTTCGGTCAACCCGAAATCAATCTGGGGATCATGCCGGGCGCAGGCGGCACCCAACGGTTACTGCGCGCAGTTGGCAAATCGCTGGCCATGCAGATGGTCCTGAGCGGCGAGCCCATCAGTGCACGCCGTGCACTGGAGGCCGGGTTGGTCAGTGAAATCACACCACCAGAGCTGACGGTCGAACGCGCCCTGCAGATTGCTAACACCATCGCCAACAAGGCCCCGCTGGCGGTACGTCTGGCCAAGGAAGCGCTGTTGAAGGCGCAGGACCTCGACCTGGCCAGCGGCCTGCGCTTTGAACGCCACGCCTTTACCTTGCTCGCCGGCACCGCCGACCGAAACGAGGGCATTCGCGCCTTCCAGGAAAAACGCCCAGCCCGCTTCAACGGCCAGTAAGCCCCTGCGTCCGTTTCGCGACATTGACAGACCTGCAACCAAAGGCAGCCACCATGACGTTTGAACACATTCTGTTTTCCATTGAAGACGGCGTTGCACGCCTCAGCCTCAATCGCCCCGAGCAACTGAACAGTTTCAATACCCAGATGCATGAAGAGGTTCGCCAGGCACTCAAGACAGTGCGTCAGAGCGGCGAGGCGCGGGTACTGTTACTCACTGCCGAGGGGCGTGGCTTCTGCGCAGGTCAGGACCTGGGCGACCGCAATGTCGCGCCAGGTGCAGCAGTGCCAGACCTGGGCGAATCCATCGAGCGTTTCTACAACCCGTTGATCCGCACGCTGCGTGAGCTGCCAATGCCGGTTATCTGTGCGGTCAACGGCGTGGCCGCCGGTGCCGGCGCCAACATTCCGCTGGCCTGCGACCTGGTGCTGGCCGCCCGCTCAGCAAGCTTCATCCAGGCATTCTGCAAGATTGGCCTGATTCCCGACTCTGCCGGCACCTGGGCCCTGCCTCGATTGGTCGGTATGGCTCGGGCCAAGGCCCTGGCCCTGCTGGGTGATCGTTTGAGCGCCGAGCAGGCCGTGGAGTGGGGCTTGATCTACCGCTGTGTCGAGGATGCCGACTTGCGTGATGAAGCACTGAAATTGGCCCGACACCTGGCGACTCAGCCGACCTATGGCCTGGCCCTGATCAAACGTAGCCTGCACGCCAGCCTGGACAACACCTTCGAGCAGCAACTGACACTCGAGCGCGACCTCCAGCGCCTTGCCGGGCGTAGCGAAGACTACCGTGAAGGGGTCAGTGCCTTCATGGCCAAGCGCACCCCAGTGTTCAAGGGGTGCTGAACATGCCCGCCTTGAACCCGCACACCCTGATCGCAGTGATCGGCGCAGGCGCCATGGGGGCCGGCATCGCACAAGTGGCCGCCCAGGCCGGGCACCCGGTACGGCTGTACGACAATCGTCCGGGCGCGGCCGCGCAGGCGATCGCCAACATCGACCAACAGCTGGCCAAACGCTTTGCCAGCGGCAAGCTGGCGGCCACCGCCAAGGCCGATTGCATCGCCCGGCTGCAGCCAGCCGACAGCCTTGAGGCTCTGGCCGATGCCGGGCTGGTGATCGAGGCCATTGTCGAGAACCTGGAGGTCAAGCAGGCACTGTTCAGCGAACTGGAAGGCCTGTGCCGCAGTGACTGCATCCTGGCCAGCAACACTTCGTCACTGTCCATCACCCGCCTGGCGGCAGGCCTTCAACGCCCGGCCCAGGTTGTCGGCATGCACTTTTTCAACCCGGCACCGTTAATGGCACTGGTTGAAGTGATCAGCGGCCTGGCCACCGATCCAGAGGTTGCAGCCTGCATCCTGGCCACCGCCCGTGCCTGGGGCAAAACACCGGTGCTGGCGCGCTCAACGCCGGGCTTTATCGTCAACCGCGTGGCTCGCCCGTTCTATGCCGAAAGCCTGCGTCTGCTGCAGGAAGGTGTGGCCGATTGCGCCAGCCTCGACGCACTGTTGCGCGAAGCCGGTGGTTTTCGCATGGGCGCCTTCGAGCTGACAGACCTGATCGGACACGACGTCAACTATGCCGTCACCTGCTCAGTGTTCGACGCCTACTACCAGGACATGCGCTTTCAGCCTTCATTGATCCAGAAAGAGTTGGTCGACGCTGGCCACTTGGGTCGCAAGCGTGGACTTGGCTTTTATGACTACCGTGAAGGTGCTGTGCGCCCCCAGCCGAGCAACCTGCACAGCACCGCCGTGGTCGAGCAACTGATCGTGGAAGGCGAAAGCGGCCTGCTCGAACCGCTGGTCACGCGACTGGCAGCCAGCGGCATCAGCGTGGTACGCCGAGCAGGCCGCGGCGTGCTGCGGGTCGGCGATGCCACCGTGGCGCTGAGTGATGGTCGAATGGCCAGCCAACGGGCCCGTGAGGAGGGTCTGGACAATCTGGTCCTGCTCGACCTCGCCCTTGATTACCAACAAGCCTCTCGGTTGGCCATCAGCACTGCGGCAGACACCACTACGCTGGCCCGCGACCAGGTCGTCGCACTGCTCAACCGTGCCGGTATAGCCGTCAGCGCCCTGCGGGACAGCCCGGGCCTGTGTGTACTGCGTACCGTCGCCATGCTGGCCAATGAAGCAGCTGACGCCCTGTTGCAAGGCGTTGCCAGCGCTCAGGACCTGGATCTGGCCATGTGCGCCGGGGTCAACTATCCCTGCGGCCCTCTGGCCTGGGCGGATGCCATCGGTATCGAGCGGGTTGTCCAGGTGCTGGGCAACCTGCAGGCCGCTTACGGCGAAGAACGTTACCGTCCTTCTTTGCAACTGCGTCGGCTACTGGCCGAAGGAGCCCTGTTCCATGAATGAGTGTCTTGATCTGGCCAGCCGCTGCGCCCAGGCCCTGTTCCAACGCGACCAGGCCAGCCAGGGCATGGGCATGCGCCTGCTTGCTGCCGGCCCTGGCAGTGCGCGGGTCGGCATGAGCGTGCGCGAGGACATGCTCCAGGGCCACGGCACCTGCCACGGCGGTTACCTGTTCGCCCTGGCGGATTCGGCCTTCGCTTTTGCCTGCAACAGCTACAACGATGCCACCGTGGCGATTGGATGCAGCATCGACTACATCGCCCCGGCACGACTCGGCGACACGTTGACGGCGGTGTGTACCGAGCAAAGCCGCAGCGGCCGTACCGGCAACTACGACGTACGCATTGAAAACCAGCAGGGCGAACTGATCGCCCTGTTTCACGGCAAGTCCTACAAAGTGCGCGGCAGCGTGCTGAACACGGAGACCCCGGCATGAACGACGCATTGATCATTGATGCCCTGCGCACCCCCATTGGCCGCTACGCCGGAGCGCTCAGTGGCGTGCGCGCTGACGACCTCGGTGCGGTTCCGCTGCGTGCACTGATGCAGCGCCACCCACAACTGGACTGGAGCGCCATTGACGATGTGTACTACGGCTGCGCCAACCAGGCGGGCGAAGACAATCGCAACGTCGCGCGCATGTCAGCCCTGTTGGCCGGTTTGCCGCTGAGCGTGCCCGGCACCACCCTGAACCGCCTGTGCGGCTCGGGCCTGGATGCCATCGGCAGTGCGGCCCGGGCCATTCGCAGTGGCGAAGCCGGATTGATGCTGGCCGGAGGCGTCGAGTCGATGTCCCGTGCACCACTGGTCATGGGCAAGGCCGAGCAGGCTTTTTCGCGCCAGGCGGAGCTGTTCGACACCACCATTGGCTGGCGTTTCGTCAACCCGCTGATGCAACAGCAGTACGGCATCGATTCCATGCCGGAAACGGCAGAGAACGTCGCCGAACAGTTCAACATTTCCCGTGCCGATCAGGACGCGTTCGCCTTGCGTAGCCAGCAGCGCACCGCCGCGGCGCAGGCCCGTGGCCGACTGGCCAAGGAAATCATCCCCGTCCAGATCGCCCAGCGCAAAGGCCCACCCAAGGTGGTCGAACACGACGAGCACCCGCGTGCCGAAACCACGCTGGAACAATTGCAGATACTCGGCACCCCGTTCCGCGCCAATGGCACGGTCACCGCAGGCAATGCCTCCGGCGTCAACGACGGCGCTTGCGCTCTGCTCCTG
Organism: Pseudomonas sp. TE3910; assembly: GCF_056279025.1. NCBI lineage: Bacteria > Pseudomonadati > Pseudomonadota > Gammaproteobacteria > Pseudomonadales > Pseudomonadaceae > Pseudomonas > Pseudomonas sp. TE3910. Next base: position 851,310 of record NZ_JBWBQN010000001.1, on the reverse strand, counting down.
GCCAGCCGCGCCGAAGCCCAGCGCTATGGCCTTAAAGCTCGCGCCCGGGTCGTGGCGATGGCCACCGCCGGGGTTGAACCACGGATCATGGGCATTGGCCCGGTGCCGGCTACCCGCAAGGTTCTGGAGCGGTCGGGCCTCAGCCTGGCCGACATGGATATCATTGAGCTCAATGAAGCCTTTGCCGCACAAGGGCTGGCAGTGCTGCGCGAGCTGGGCATCGCCGACGATGATCCACGGGTCAACCCCAATGGTGGCGCGATCGCGCTGGGGCACCCGCTGGGCATGAGCGGCGCCCGCCTGGTGACCACCGCGTTGATCGAGTTGGAGGAACGTCAGGCGCGCTATGCCCTGTGCACCATGTGCATCGGTGTAGGCCAGGGCATTGCGCTGATCATCGAGCGCCTTGACGGCTGAACGTACACCCCAGGCCATGGCGCCCAAGGTATTCTTGGCGTCATGCACTCAGGCCGGTAGCCCCGGCCCTTACAAAAACAATTTGAGTGAACCCATGAACATGCAGATCAGCAATGCCGCCGTGCTCGACCCGATGGAAACCGCCAGCATCGACCAACTGCGCCAGCATCAGCTGGAGCGCTTGCGCTGGAGCCTCGGTCACGCCTACCAGAATGTCCCCATGTACCGTCAGCGCTTCGACGAAGTGGGCGTACACCCCGACGACATCCGCAGCCTCGACGACCTGGCAAAACTCCCGTTTACCTACAAGGCCGATCTGCGCGACAACTACCCCTACGGCATGTTCGCTGTGCCCATGCACGATGTCGTCAGGCTGCATGCGTCCAGCGGCACCACCGGCAAGCCGACCGTGGTCGGCTACACCCAGAACGACATTGACACCTGGGCCAATGTGGTCGCCCGCTCGATCCGTGCCGCCGGTGGGCGCAAAGGCGACAAGGTTCACGTGTCTTACGGCTATGGCTTGTTCACAGGCGGCCTTGGCGCCCACTACGGTGCCGAGCGCCTCGGCTGTACAGTGATTCCGATGTCCGGCGGCCAGACCGAGAAGCAGGTGCAACTGATCCGTGACTTCCAGCCCGACATCATCATGGTCACGCCGTCCTACATGCTGAACATTGCCGATGAAATCGAGCGCCAAGGCATCGACCCGCACCAACTGGCCCTGCGCCTGGGTATTTTCGGCGCCGAGCCCTGGACACCTGAACTACGCAGCGCCCTTGAGTCGCGCCTGGGCATCACGGCCCTGGACATTTATGGCCTTTCGGAAATCATGGGGCCGGGCGTCGCCATGGAGTGTGCGGAAAGCAAGGACGGGCCTACCGTCTGGGAAGACCATTTCTACCCCGAGATCATCGACCCGGTGACCGGGGCGGTACTTCCTGATGGTGAGTTGGGCGAACTGGTGTTCACCTCCTTGAGCAAAGAGGCGCTGCCGATGATTCGCTATCGCACCCGCGACCTCACTCGCCTGTTGCCAGGCACTGCCCGACCGATGCGACGCATCGACAAGATCACCGGACGTAGTGACGACATGCTGATCATCCGGGGTGTCAACGTGTTCCCGACACAGATCGAGGAACAGGTCCTGAAAATAAAACAGCTTTCCGAGTGCTACGAGATGCATCTGTATCGCAATGGCAATCTCGACAGCCTCGATGTACACGTTGAGCTCAGGCCCGACCAACAGCACCTTGGCGAGGATCAACAGAAAGCCCTGTGCGGCGATCTGAGCCGACACATCAAAACCCACATCGGCATCAGTGCACGTATCGTGCTGCAGCCCGTGTTTTCGATTAAACGCTCCGAGGGCAAGGCCTGCCGGGTGTTCGACAAGCGCACGTAACCCGCCCCATAAGGGCTATTCCAGCAGCACGAAAAGAGCCTCGCTTCGGCGGGGCTTTTTTTCGCCCGCTGTTCGGGTAAAAGCGATACAAAAATTTTATACGACACGTATTTTTGTGTTTGATATTTGATTATGTATCACTTATAACTACTGCCAGGCCCAAGCCCACCCCTCAAGGCTGGAGACACAGCATGTACGCACAACTGGTTGAGACCGGCGTAAAACGCCTCAAGACGCTGGAGGAGATGTCCGAGCAGGAGCGCGCGTTCCAGGAAAAGATCGATGCGGAAATCAAGATCGAACCGAAGAACTGGATGCCCGATGCCTACCGGCAAACCCTGATTCGACAGATTTCCCAGCACGCCCACTCGGAAATCGTCGGCATGCTGCCCGAAGGCAACTGGGTCACCCGCGCCCCTAGCCTGAAACGCAAACTGCAACTGATGGCCAAGATCCAGGACGAAGCGGGCCACGGCCTGTACCTGTACAGCGCCATGGAAACCCTGGGCGCCGACCGTGACGAAGAAGTCGCCAAGCTGCACAGCGGCAAGGCCAAGTACTCCAGCATCTTCAACTACCCGACCCTGAACTGGGCGGACATGGGTGCCGTTGGCTGGCTGGTCGACGGCGCCGCGATCGTCAACCAGGTCGTGCTGCAGCGCACCAGTTACGGCCCCTACTCGCGGGCAATGATCCGTATCTGCAAGGAAGAGAGCTTTCACCAGCGCCAGGGCTACGAAATCCTCCTGACCATGATGCGTCACGGTACCCAGGCACAGAAGGACATGGTTCAGGACGCCATCAATCGCCTGTGGTGGCCTGCCCTGATGATGTTCGGCCCAAGCGACGAACACTCACCCAACAGCGCGCAATCGATGGCCTGGAAGATCAAGCGCCAGAGCAACGATGAACTGCGCCAGCGCTTCATCGACCAGACCGTACCGCAACTGGAACTGTTGGGCTGCACCGCACCCGACCCGGAGCTGAAATGGAACGCTGAACGCGGCCACTACGACTTCGGTGCGATTCAGTGGGAAGAGTTCTACGAGGTGCTCAAGGGCAACGGCCCCTGCAACCAGGAACGCCTCGCTACCCGTCGCAAGGCCATCGAAGACGGTGCCTGGGTACGTGCCGCCGCCGTTGCTCATGCCCGTAAAAAACACAACAAGAACGCCGCCTGATCTGGAGTAGCCGAGATGTCCGAGTGGACCCTTTTCGAAGTTTTCGTGCGTAGCAAGCACGGTTTGAACCACAAGCATGTCGGCAGCGTACATGCCGCCGACGCCGCCATGGCCATCGAAAATGCCCGTGAGCTGTACACCCGCCGCAACGAAGGGGTGAGCCTCTGGGTAGTGCCCTCGGCACTGATCACCGCCTCGTCGCCAGACGAAAAAGACCCGTTGTTCGACCCCGCCGAAGACAAGGTCTACCGCCATGCCAGCTTCTATGAGCTGCCGGCTGAAGTGGGGCATATGTAAGATGAACCAGGACCTGATCCAATACCTGCTACGCCTGGGCGACAGCGCCCTGATCCAGGGCCAGCGCCTGTGTGAATGGTGCGGTCGGGCGCCCGCACTGGAAGAAGAATTGGCCTTGATGAACGTTGGCCTGGACCTGGTTGGCCAGGCCCGCAACTGGCTGGAGTACGCCGCCGAACTGGCCAATGACGGTCGCGATGCCGATCACCTGGCCTTCCGCCGCGACGAGCGTGCCTACCGCAACCTGTTGCTGGTCGAGCAACCCAATGGCGATTATGCCGTCACCGTGCTCAAGCAGTTCTTCTATGACGCCTGGCACCTGGCGGTACTGGAAGGCCTGACCCACTCCAGCGACAGCCGCCTGCAAGGCATCGCCGCCAAGGCCGTGAAAGAAGTGACCTATCACCTGCGCCGCTCCAGCGAGTGGGTCGAGCGCCTGGGCGACGGCACCGAGGAAAGCCACCAGCGCATGCTCGCAGCCATCCCGCAGCTGTGGCGCTTTACCGTCGAGCTGAGCGACAGCGATGCCGTCGAGCAGCGCCTGCACGCGGCGGGCCTTATCGGCGACCCGCAGCAGATCGCCGCAGCCTGGCAACAGCAGGTCGAGCGAACGTTCGACAGCGCCACCCTGCCCTTGCCGGCACCGGCCTGCCACTTCTACCTCAGCGGTCGTCAGGGCCTGCACAGCGAGCATCTGGGCTTGCTGCTGGCTGAAATGCAGTTCTTGCCACGAGCCTACCCCGATGCAACCTGGTGAGCTGATTGCCAGCGACCTCGGCGCCCGCGCCGCGGCCCCCGGCGACCTCGACCAGGCCTGGCGGGTGCTGGGCCGGGTCATGGACCCGGAAGTGCCCGTGATCAGCGTGGTAGAGCTGGGGATTGTTCGTGCACTGGCCTGGAATGCCGGGCATTTGCATGTCGTGGTCACCCCGACCTATTCCGGTTGCCCCGCCACTGAAGTCATCGAAGCCGATATTCGTCAGGCCCTGGAAGACGCAGGGTTTAGCGCGCCGCAGCTCGAACGACAGTTGCACCCGGCCTGGACCACCGACTGGATCACCAGCACCGGCCGCGAGCGCTTGCTGGCCTATGGCATCGCACCCCCGCTGGGCAGTGCCAACAAACGCAGCCTGCTCGGCGATGACGGCACCGTGAACTGCCCGCAATGTGGCAGCGCACACACCGAACTGCTCAGCCAGTTTGGCTCGACCGCCTGCAAAGCCCTGTACCGCTGCTGCGATTGCCGCGAACCCTTCGATTACTTCAAGTGCATCTAAGCGCGTGATGGAGAGCCACCATGAGCCAATTTCACAGCCTGACCGTCAAGCAAGTGCGCACAGAAACCCGCGATGCGGTGTCGATTCTGTTCGACGTGCCGGCGACGCTCAGCCAGCAGTTTCGTTTTACCCAGGGCCAATACCTGGTCATGCGCACCCAGCTGGACGGTGAGGAAGTACGCCGTTCCTATTCAATCTGCACCGGGGTCAATGACGGCGAGTTGCGTGTGGCCGTCAAGCGGGTACCGGGTGGTCGCTTCTCGGCCTTCGCCAACGACGTGCTGAGCGCAGGCGATGTGCTCGAGGTGATGCCGCCAGCTGGCAGCTTCAACATCGCCCTCGCCCCTGAACGACAGGGCCGCTATCTGGCGGTTACCGCTGGCAGCGGCATTACCCCGATCCTGTCGATCATCAAGACCACCCTGGAAAGCGAACCCAACAGCCACTTCACCCTGCTCTATGGCAATCGCGCCAGCAGCAGTGCGCTGTTCCGCGAACAGCTTGAGGACCTGAAAAACCGCTACCTGCAGCGCTTGAACCTGATTTTTGTCTTCAGCCGCGAACAGCAGGACATCGACCTTTATAACGGCCGTATTGATGCGGACAAGTGTGGGCAACTGTTCAGCCGTTGGCTTGATGTGCCGCGCCTTGATGCTGCGTTCATCTGCGGACCACAGGCCATGACCGAGATCGTCCGCGACCGCCTCAAGGACAGCGGCATGGCGGCCGAACGCATCCATTTCGAGCTGTTCGCCGCAGCCGGCAACGAGCAGCGTCGCGAAGCTCGCGAGGCAGCACGCCAGGCAGATTCGGCGGTCAGCCAGATCACCGTGATCAGCGACGGCCGCGCCCTGGCCTTCGACCTGCCGCGCAACAGCCAGAGCATCCTCGACGCCGGCAATGCCATCGGCGCCGAACTGCCCTACTCGTGCAAGGCAGGCGTGTGCTCGACCTGCAAGTGCAAGGTCGTCGAAGGTGAAGTGGAGATGGACAGCAACCACGCCCTTGAAGACTACGAAGTGGCCGCCGGCTACGTGCTCTCGTGCCAGAGCTACCCGGTCAGCGATAAGGTCGTCCTGGATTTCGACCAGCTTTGATCCACCCGCAGGGGCAGGCAATGCCTACCCCTGCCGCAAGCCGGCAATACCCCCAAAACAACTACAAAAAAGATCAAGAGAGCGCCATGACACCCAACGATATCGAAAGCATCTGCAAGCACCCGGACTTTCAACAGCTGGTCAAGCGTAAACAGCGCCTGAACTGGTCGCTGACCTTGGCCATGCTTGTCATCTACTACGGCTTCGTCCTGCTGGTTGCCTTCTCACCCAGCACCTTGGGTCAATCCCTGAGTGGCGGGGTCACCTCGGTCGGCATGCTGGTCGGGGTCGTGATCGTGCTGTTGTCCTTTGCCTTGACCGGCATCTACGTCTACCGCGCCAACAACGTACTCGACCCGCTCAACGACAAAGTCCGGCAGGAGTGCGCCCAATGAAACCCGTATTTACCTTACTGCTGCCGGGCCTGATGATCAGCGACCTGGCGCTCGCCGCCGATGCTGCCCGCCCGTTGAACTGGAACGCCATCGGCATGTTCCTGATGTTCGTCCTGTTCACCCTGGGCATTACCCGTTGGGCTGCACGGCGCACCCGCTCAGCCAGCGACTTCTATACCGCTGGTGGTGGCCTGACCGGTTTCCAGAACGGCCTGGCGATTGCTGGCGACATGATCAGCGCGGCGTCGTTCCTCGGCATTTCCGCCATGATGTTCCTCAATGGCTATGACGGCTTGCTCTATGCGCTGGGTGTCCTGGCCGGGTGGCCGATCATCCTGTTCCTGATTGCCGAGCGCTTGCGCAACCTGGGCAAGTACACCTTCGCCGACGTGGTCTCCTATCGTCTGGCACAGACACCCGTGCGCCTGACCTCGGCGTTTGGCACCCTGACCGTGGCCCTGATGTACCTGGTGGCGCAAATGGTCGGTGCCGGCAAGCTGATCGAGTTGTTGTTTGGCATCAGCTACCTGTATGCGGTCATTCTGGTGGGCGTACTGATGGTGTTCTATGTCACCTTCGGCGGCATGCTGGCCACGACCTGGGTGCAGATCATCAAGGCCGTGCTGTTGCTGTCGGGCACCACCTTCATGGCGCTCATGGTACTGCGTCACTTTGGCTACAGCACTGAAGCGATGTTTGCCGGCGCGGCAGCGGTACACACCAAGGGGCAAGCGATCATGGCGCCCGGCGGGCTGTTGTCCAACCCGATCGACGCGATTTCGCTGGGCCTGGGCATGATGTTCGGGACCGCCGGCCTGCCGCACATCCTGATGCGTTTCTTCACCGTCAGCGACGCCAAGGAAGCACGCAAGAGCGTGTTCTACGCGACCGGTTTCATCGGCTACTTCTACCTGCTGCTGATTGTCGTCGGCTTTGGCGCCATCGTCATGGTGGGCACCGAACCAGCCTACCGCGATGCCAGCGGCGCGATCATCGGCGGCGGCAACATGATCGCCGTGCACCTGGCCCAGGCGGTTGGCGGCAACCTGTTCCTCGGTTTCATTTCGGCAGTGGCCTTTGCCACCATTCTGGCGGTGGTCGCCGGCCTGGCGCTGTCCGGTGCCTCGGCGGTCTCCCATGACCTTTATGCTTGTGTCGTACGCAAGGGCAAAGCCACCGAGCAAGAAGAAATGCGCGTGTCGCGTATTGCCACCCTGGCCATCGGCGTTCTGGCGATCATCCTCGGCCTGCTCTTCGAGTCGCAGAACATCGCCTTCCTCTCCGGCCTGGTATTGGCCATCGCGGCCTCGGTGAACTTCCCGGTGCTGTTCCTCTCGATGTTCTGGAAAGGCCTGACCACCCGCGGCGCAGTCGCCGGCAGCATGGCTGGCCTGGTCTCGGCCATCGCCCTGCTGGTGCTCAGCCCGGCGGTCTGGGTCAACGTCCTGCACTTCGACAAGGCACTGTTCCCCTACAACAACCCGGCCCTGTTCTCCATGAGCCTGGCGTTCCTTGGCGCCTGGGTGTTCTCAGTGACCGACAGCTCACCACAAGCAGCGCAAGAACGCGGCCGCTACCTGGCCCAGTTCATTCGTTCGATGACCGGAATCGGCGCCGCCGGTGCCAGTAAACACTGACCATTACGTAACGCTGTCACAGGACTGTTGGGTATAAAAATAATGAACCACATACGTACTGCTTCCGCTCCACAGCTTGCCGCCATGCTGGCTGGCCTCACCTTGCCGATGGCCGCCGCACCGGCCTTGGCTGACTTTATCGAGGACAGCCACGCCAAGATCGAACTACGTAACCACTACCTGAATCGTGATTTTCGTCAAAGCAACGCGCCACAGGCCAAGGCCGACGAATGGGCACAGGGCTTTACCACGAAAATCGAGTCGGGCTTCACCGAAGGCACGGTGGGCTTCGGTGTCGACGCCATGGGCCAGTTGGGTATCAAATTGGACTCAAGCCGCGATCGTCGGGGTACGGGCCTGCTGCCTTACGGCCGTAACAGCCTGGAGCCGGACGATGATTACAGCGAGCTGGGTTTGACCGCCAAGCTGCGCGCGTCAAAGAGTGTCCTTCGCCTGGGCACCCTGCAGCCGCTGCTGCCGGTGGTGGTCTACAACGACACCCGCCTGCTCGCCTCGACCTTTCAGGGTGGTTTGCTGACCAGCCAGGAACTCGACGGGCTGACCTTCAACGGCGGGCGGCTGACCAAAACCAATCTGCGCGACTCCTCCAGCCGTGACGATATCGGGTATGGCGCAGCCACAAGTGATGCCTTCGACTTTGCCGGCGGCAGTTGGGCAATCAACCCGCAACTGGCACTGAGCTACTACTACGGCAAGCTGGAGGATATCTACCGTCAGCAGTTCGTCGGCCTGGTGCATACCTGGCCATTGGCCGAAGGCTTGAGCCTGCGCAGCGATATCCGCTACTTCGACAGCCGTGAAGACGGCGCCGAACGCGCCGGGCGCATCGATAACCGCAACTTCAACGGCATGTTCACCCTGGGTGTCGGTGCCCACAAGTTCAGCACCAACTTCCAGCAGCAGTCCGGCGACAGTGCGTTCCCGTTCCTCAATGGTGGCGACCCCTATGTGGTCAACCTGGTGACCTACAACACCTTCACCCGCGCTGGCCTGGACTCCTGGCAAGTGCGCTATGACTACGACTTCGCCGCCCTCGGCGTACCGGGCCTGAGCTTCATGACCCGCTACACCGACGGTCGTCACGCCAAGACGGCCAGCGTGGACAACGGTCGTGAGTGGGAACGCGATACCGATATCGCCTATGTGGTGCAGAGCGGGCCACTGAAAAACGTCAGCCTGCGCTGGCGCAACGTCACCTTCCGCTCCGGCAATGGCCTGACCAACGCCGTGGACGAGAACCGCCTCATTGTCGGCTACACCCTGGCGCTCTGGTAAGCGCCCTCCCGCTGCGCCAGCGCTGGCGCAGCGGCCTTATTCACGTAGGAGAACACCTGATGTCTCACGCCCCAACCTTGCAAAGCTTCATCGGCGGCCGCTGGATAGGCCAGCACGGCGCTCAACCCCTGCGCAGCGCTTTGGACGGCCATATCCTGGCCTACAGCCACGAAGAGCGCCCAGACTTCGCCGAAGCCATTGAACACGCACGGGCCCGTGGGCTGGCTGAACTCATGGCCATGGACTTCCAGCAGCGTGCCGCCCGGCTGAAGGCCCTGGCGCTGTACCTGAGCGAACGCAAGGAGCAGCTGTATGCCCTGTCGCACCACAGCGGTGCCACCCGTGCCGACAGCTGGATCGACATCGAAGGCGGCAACGCTACCCTGTTCGCCTACTCGGGTATCGGTACCCGTGAACTGCCTTCGGGCAATATCGTCCATGAAGGCCCGGCCATGCCGCTGGGCAAGCAAGGACACTTCGCCGGTAGCCATATCCTGGTGCCGCGCGCGGGCCTGGCCGTGCACATCAACGCCTTCAACTTCCCGATCTGGGGCATGCTGGAAAAGTTTGCGCCGACCTTCCTTGCGGGCATGCCGTGTATCGTCAAGCCGGCCACCTCCACCAGCTACCTGACCGAGGCAGTCGTGCGCCTGATGGATCAGTCCGGCCTGTTGCCGGTCGGCAGCCTGCAATTGGTGATCGGCGGCACCGGCGACTTGCTCGACCGCCTGCAGGGCCAGGACGTGGTCACGTTCACCGGTTCTGCCGACACCGCCGCCAAACTGCGCGTCACGCCGAACCTGATCCGCAATTCGGTACCTTTCACGGCCGAGGCCGATTCGCTGAACTGCGCGATTCTGGGCCCGGACGTAACCCCGGACGACCCGGAGTTTGACCTGTACATCAAGGAAGTGGTCCGCGAGATGACCACCAAGGCCGGGCAGAAATGTACCGCCATCCGCCGCGCCATCGTCCCGGCCAAGCACATCGACGCGGTCGCTAGCCGCCTGCGCGAGCGCCTGAGCAAGGTGGTGGTCGGCGACCCATCGGTGGAAGGCGTACGCATGGGCGCACTCGCCTCCCATAGCCAACAGGCCGATGTCGCTGAACGTGTGCAGAGCCTGCTGCAAAGCTGCGACCTGCTGTTCGGCGAGCGCGATGGTTTTGCCCCGGTTGGCGAAGGCGTCGCGGAGGGTGCGTTCTTCGCCCCGACCCTGCTCCAGGCGCGCAATCCACATGCCGAGGGCGGTGCTCACGATATCGAAGCCTTCGGCCCGGTCAGTACACTGATGGCCTACGACGATCTGGACGAAGCCCTGGCACTGGCAGCGCGCGGCAAAGGCAGCCTGGTCGCAACGCTGGTCACCCATGATCGCCAGGTCGCCGCCAAGGCGATACCCGCCGCTGCCGCCTGGCACGGGCGCCTGCTGGTGCTGGACCGCGAAGCGGCAGTAGAGTCCACAGGGCACGGCTCACCACTGCCACAGCTCAAGCACGGCGGCCCCGGTCGAGCCGGCGGCGGTGAGGAACTGGGCGGCCTGCGTGCGGTCAAGCACTACCTGCAGCGCGCCGCCGTGCAAGGCTCACCGAGCATGCTGATGGCCGTGACCGGTGAATACGTACGTGGCGCCGAGGTGATCGAAACCGAGGTGCACCCGTTCCGCCGTCACTTTGAAGACCTGCAGATTGGTGAGTCACTGCTGACCCATCGACGTACCGTGACCGAAGCCGATCTGGTCAACTTCGGCTGCCTGTCGGGCGACCATTTCTACATGCACTTCGATGACATCGCCGCCAAGGAATCGCAATTCGGCAAACGCATCGCCCATGGTTACTTTGTGCTGTCGGCGGCGGCAGGGCTGTTCGTCAGCGCCGCACCCGGCCCGGTGCTGGCCAACTATGGCCTGGACACCCTGCGCTTTATCAATCCGGTGGGCATCGGCGACACCATCCAGGCGCGCCTGACCTGCAAGCGCAAGATCGACCAGGGCAAAAAGAGCCCGCAGGGTATCCCGCAAGGGGTCGTGGCCTGGGATGTCGAAGTCACCAACCAGCTCGGCGAGCTGGTGGCCAGCTACGACATCTTGACGCTGGTGGTAAAACGCCAAGGCTGATTCACGCAGCAAGCGTGCGCCGCTAGACCGCAGGAACGCCAGCACCCATGCAGTCCGTGTGGGTGCTGGCCTGCTGGCGGAGTTGACGATCACACCCTGACGGTTACGATGGTCGCCCACCCCTTGCCCGCAGAAACCTCACTTATGACCGTGCACATTCGCCCCGCCCGCCTTGAAGACGCAGGGCGCATTCTCGAGCTGATCATCGAGCTCGCCGACTACGAACGCGCCCGCCATGAAGTGGTCGCCAACCTCGCCGATATCGAGCGCAGCCTGTTCAGCCCTGAGGCGACGGCCAAAGCGCTGATCTGCGAGCGCGATGGCCAGGTCATCGGCTACGCGGTGTACTTTTTCAGCTACTCCACCTGGCTGGGCAGCAACGGCATCTACCTCGAAGACCTTTACATCACCCCCGACCAACGCGGTAGCGGCGCAGGCAAGCAGTTGCTGCGCCATATCGCCCGAGAAGCCTGCGACAAGGGGTGCGGCCGCCTGGAGTGGAGCGTACTGGACTGGAACGAACCCGCCATTCAGTTCTACCGCTCGATTGGCGCACAGCCTCAGGATGAGTGGGTGCGCTACCGGATGGAAGGCCAGACCTTGCACGCGTTTGCGCGCGGCGACCGCTAAAGCGGATCGGGCGTAACGCCCGGTGCCGTCCGCGACGGCACGCTCAGGGTTCCAGCCCGATACCTCGCAAGATGACGCAGGTGACGGTCTGCACAGCGCGCTCAAACTGCAGGTCATCGAGGGGCTGATGCGCGTTCAGCAGGCTGACCTGATGGCTGAAATCGGCGTAGTGCTGGGTCGAAGCCCAGATCATGTACAGCAACCCTGAGGGCTCGACCGGCAGGATGCGTCCGTCTTCGACCCACTGACGAATTTTCGCCTCCTTCAGTTTCGCCCAGCCACACAGGCTGTCATCCAGGGCTGTGCCGAGGTTGGGCGCACCATGGATAATTTCATCGGCCCAGACCTTGGAGCCATGAGGCCGGCTGCGCGAATGATTCATCTTGGCGCGTATGTAGCTGCTGAGCACGATCCTCGGATCGTCATACAGCTCGAAACACAGCGCATCCTGTTTCCACACCTCAAGCAAGCCGAGCACTACAGCCTGATACAACTCTGCCTTGGTACTGAAGTAATAGTGCACATTGCTACGCGGCAGTTCGGCAGCCTCGGCAATGTCGGCCATGGCGGTGCCGGCAAAGCCTTTTTCGGCAAATACCTTTTCCGCAGCGAGGAGAATACTGTCGACATTGCGTTGGCGAATACTGGGTTTGCGCGGGGCCATGGGCGAATCCATTGCGGCTGACACGGCAAGGCTACGCCGATTCACTCACCTCAGGCAAAAGCCTTGTGTGCGGTCATGGTCATTCAACGAGACTCAGCAGCACCTACCCACACCATGACTGCACTCAGGCCATAACATCAACGACGGCGGATCAACCGCCATGGTTGCAGGCTTGCGCCAGTTTCAGGTAGTCCAGGCTACGCACTTGCCCGGCCGAATCCTTGTAGACCATACGTGCCTTTACCACCTCACACAGCATCGACTCCGGCTCACTCAGGTTGACCACCTTGGCCACATCAAGCGGCATGCCATAGTGATACAACGGTACTGCGTCTTGTGCCTGCACAGCAGCACAGGCCAGCAAGGCCGATGCCAACACCCAACGGGCTTTCATGAGGGTTGCCCTCCAAATGGAAATGGCTGACACCCTTGAGTGTGGCGTCGCACAGACGATACGTAGGTTTTGCGGATCAACGGCACGCCTTCAGTTACACGGGTGAAACACCTGTCACCCATCATCTGGCCACAGGGCTCACCTGACGCTCACCCTCCTCGCTCATGGCGCCGGCATAACCGCCCGGAGAAAAACGCAAGGTCACCACGAGCATCAGTACCACGGTCAAGGTCAGCAACAGCCACGAGGCCTGGAAATCGCCGCTGATATCCCGCAGCCAGCCTGTCAGGTAGGGAATGATGCCGGTGATGATAAAACCGATACCTTGAACAAACGCCGCCAGTGCCCCTGCCTCGGCAGGCTTGCCGCGCAAGTGTTCAAGGGTGAGCGTGAGGCTCAGGCTGAAGCAGGCGCCCAGGCCGAAACCAATTAGCGCCACCCACAGCCCCGACCATAATGAAGGCTGCATCAGCAGGCCGATAAAGCCCAGCAACTGCGACAACAAGGCCACCAACAGCCCCGGGCGCCGATCAGCCAAACGCCGCAACAGCAACGGCAGGCCCAACGCACCCAACACCTGGAAAATGGTCATCAAGCCAATCAACTCGCCGCCGCCCTGGGCGCTGCCACCGATCTGCCGATAGTAGGCCGGCAACCAGGCAACCATGCTGGTGTAACCACCGTTGATCAGGCCAAAGTAGCCCGCCAGCAACCACGCACGGCGGCTGCCGAAAAAGTGTCGCCTGGCCTCTGCCCCACTACGCGCCTGCTCCGCGCTGGGGCGCGCCACGCACCACAAGACCAGGGCCAGCAGCGCCGGTAGCAGCCACACCCCAAGACCCGCCTGCCAGTGCCCGGCCGTTTCCGCGATCCGCGGGCCGAGCACGGCGGCGATTCCACCACCGCTCATCAACGCTGCCGAATACACGCCCATGGCCAACGCCAGGCGTGAGGGGAACCAACGATTGACCAGGCCTGGCATCAAGGCCTGAATAAAAGCCACACCCAGGCCAGCCAACGCGGCACTGGCAATCAGCGCCGTACCACTGTGCAGAAACAGGCGCCAGGTACACGCCAGGGCAATGGCTGCAAGCCCGGCAAGCATCCCGTGGTGCTCGCTCAGCCAGCGGCGTAGCCAGGGTTGCAGCAACGGTACCAGGCCCATGCACAACACCGGCAACGCGGTGAGCAGTGCCGCCTGCTGGTAACCCAGGCCGGTGCTGTTGCGAATCTCCTCCAGCAACGGGCCGATGCTGGTCAGGATCGGCCTGAGGTTAATCGCCACCGCCACCACCAACAGCCAGCCGAGCGCGCCGGTCCGACTCAGGTGCGCGTTCATTTCGCTGTTCATGCTTGCGCCTTTTAATGAGATTCAACACAGGCCGGTGATTATCCTGAGACGCCGGGGTAGTATGAAATTAATTGATTTCATGCATGCCAGTGGGATTTCGAATGCTTGACCCTTTACTGTTGCGCAGCTTCGTCACTGTCGTCGAAGCCGGCAGTTTCACCCGCGCTGGCGAGCGCCTGCACCTAACCCAATCAACCATCAGCCAACAGATCATCCGGTTGGAGCAACGCCTGGGCTGCCGTTTGCTGGACCGCAGCCAGCGGCAGGTCTGGCCGACCGAAGCAGGCGAACGGCTGCTGGGCTATGCCCGGCGCATCCTGCGCCTGGAAGAGGAAGCGCGCCACGCCCTGAGCCCTCAGCAACCGGAGGTGGCGTTGCGTCTTGGGGTGCCGGATGACTTCGCGGGCGAAATTCTCACGACGCCATTGAGCCACCTGCTGGCCGAGCGGCCACGTATGCGCCTGGAGGTCGAGTGCGGCCTCAGCCTGCCGCTGCTGCACCTGTACCGTAATGGCGAACTGGACCTGCTGCTGGTCAAGCAATGGGGCGCTGACAGTGACTGTCATGCGTACTGGCCGGAACCGTTGGCCTGGGTCAGCAGTGCCAGGCACCCGATAACCGACCCCGTGCCCTTGGTGGTGTTCCCGGTAGGTGCGCTGTATCGCCAGGAAATGATCCATGCGCTGGAAGCGGCCGGGCGCCCTTGGCGTATCAGTTACTCCAGCACCAGCCTGGCCAGCATCAGCGCGGCAGTGAGTGCAGGCCTGGGGGTAAGCCTGATCCCGGCACGCAGTGTTGAAAGCAGCCATCGCGTACTGGGTATCAATGAAGGCTTCGCGCCTATCGACGGGTTGACACTGGCACTCTACGCCCGCCCGGCGCTGGACGACGATGGCGCGGCTCTGCGCGACAGTCTGGAGGCCTTGTGCGCTCGTCGCGCCGCACACTGACGGCCACAAGGCACCGTAACACCGCAGGGGCTCAAGATCGCTGGTCGCCTGCGTCGCTATTGGGTAAATTAGCCGCGCTCGCTCAAGGTGGGCTGTTCGTTCCCCTTACGCCAAGGAACCCACGTTGACTGCAAAGCCGCCCTCTTCATCCTGGATTCGCTCCCCCTTGCGCAGCTTGCGCCAGCGTATGCAACGCGGTTCTACCCTCAACGATGGTCCCGCTCAGCAGTTGCGTCTGTGGTTCCAGCACAAAGCCCACGAACAGGGCTATACCCTGAGCCACAGCCAGCAACAGGTGATCGGCTTCATGGCCGGGCAGGTCGAACAACTGGCGCGGGGCCAGGCACGCAGCCTGTACCTCTATGGCGGTGTCGGGCGCGGCAAAAGCTGGTTGCTGGAGGGATTCTTCCGGGCAATCACCCTGGAGCAAAAACGCCGCCTGCACTTTCATGACTTCTTCGCCCGGCTGCACGACGGCATGTTCCGTCATCGGCATGCCGACAATGCGCTGGCCTGCACCCTTGACGAGTTGCTCGAGGACTGCAAAGTCCTGTGTTTCGATGAGTTCCATGTCCATGACATCGGTGATGCCATGCTCATCACCCAACTGTTCAAGGCGTTGTTCGAGCGACGTATCCTGCTGCTGGTCACCTCCAACTACCCGCCCGAAGGGCTGCTGCCAAACCCGCTCTACCACCAGCGTTTCGAGCCGGTCATCCGCCTGATCAAACAGCACATGCACGTCGTGGAAGTAGGCGGCGAGGACTACCGGGGCCTGCCGGGCAGTGGCAGCCACCAACGTTTTACCCAGGGTTGCTACCTGTGGCCAGGCAACGCCGAACAACGCACTGCCCTCGACCTGCCACCGGCGCAGCCCACCGCCCTTGCAGTGGGAAAACGAGATGTACAGGCCTGGCTAGTTGACGGCGAGCGTGTTGCGTTCGACTTCGCGGCCCTTTGCGAACAACCCACCGCCGTCATCGACTACTTGCAATTGGCGCAGCGATTCGAGCATTGGGTCATCGATGGCCTGCCAAACCTGGCGGACTGTTCGATCGCCGCCCAGCAGCGTTTCATCAACCTGATTGACGTGCTCTACGACCAGGACAAGTATCTGGTGCTGATTGGCGAACAGCCATTGGACGCCGCCCTGCAAGGGACAGCCAACGACCTGGCCCGCACCCGCAGCCGCCTCGGGCAGTTGCAGCAGAAGACAGAACAGTGAGAACACGCGGTACATGGCCTGTGTCTCAGGCCATGTACCGCCTACCCGTTAGCCTGCCCGGGCAAGGCTGGCGAGCACTGCCTCGATCTCATCCAGCACGGCGGGGTCATCGAGCGTCGATGGCGGCGTATAGGGCTGTTGATCGGCGATCTTGCGCAACACGGCCCGGAGAATTTTCCCTGAGCGCGTCTTGGGCAGGCGCTTGACCACACGAACCTGATTGAAGCAGGCCAGTGCACCGATCTGCTCGCGAACGCGGGCAACCAGCTCGCTCTGCAACTGCTGCTCACTGATTGGCGTCGCGTCCTTGAGCACTACCAGTGCCAATGGCACCTGGCCCTTGATCTCGTCGTAGACACCGATCACCGCACATTCGGCCACGGCCGGATGCGCGGCCACCAGGTCTTCCATTTCACCGGTCGAGAGGCGATGGCCTGAGACGTTGATCACATCATCGGTGCGCCCCATGATGTAGACAAAGCCGTCATCATCCAGGTAACCGCCGTCTCCGGTATGGTAGTAACCCGGATACGTCTGCAGGTACGACTGCACGTAGCGTGCGTGGTCGCCCCACAAGGTCTGGCTGCAGCCGGGCGGCAACGGCAAGGCAATGACGATGGCGCCTTGCTGATTTGGCCCCAGCAAATGCCCGTCGTCATCCAGTACCTGAACGTGGTACCCCGGTACCGCACGGTTGCTCGATCCTGCTCGCACGCCACTGCCATCAAGACCGACACAGGGCGCTGTCACCGGCCAGCCGGTTTCGGTCTGCCACCAGTGATCGTGGACCGCCTTGCCACTGGTTGCCTCGAGCCATTGGTGGGTGCTGGAGTCAAGTTTCTCGCCGGCCAGGAACAACTGACGCAACGAGCTCAGGTCATATTTACGCAGCAACAGGCCTTCCGGGTCCTCCTTGCGCACCGCCCGCATCGCTGTCGGCGCGCAGAACATCCCGTTAACCTTGTACTGCTCTACCACACGCCAGTAAGCACCGGCGTCTGGTGTACGAATCGGCTTGCCCTCATAGAACACACTGGTGCAGCCATTCATCAGCGGCCCGTAAACGATCAACGAGTGCCCGACCACCCAGCCCACATCGGAGATTCCCCACCAGACATCACCCGGCTGCATGCCATAGATGTGCTGCATGGCGAACTTCAGCGCCACGGCATTACCGCCGTTTTCGCGCACGATACCTTTGGGTTTTCCGGTGGTGCCCGAGGTGTACATGATGTAGAGCGGGTCGGCAGCGCCCAGCTCGACCGGCGCGACCGGTTCAGCACTGGCGACGGCGGCCTGCCAATCCAGATCGCGCCCCTCGATCATCTCGGCACGGGCTTGCGGGCGCTGAAGTACCAGTACCTGCCTGGGCTGATGTTGTGCCAGTTGCAGGGCCCGGTCGACCAAGGGTTTGTAGGCAATGACCCGGTCGAACTCCAACCCGCAGGAGGCAGTCAGCAGCAGTTTTGGCCGGGCATCATCGATGCGCAGGGCCAACTCATTGGCGGCAAAGCCACCAAACACTACCGAATGCACCGCGCCAATGCGGGCACAGGCGAGCATGGCCATAGCGGCCTGGGGCACCATGGGCATGTAGATGATGACACCGTCACCCTTTTCCACACCCAACTGGCGCAGCAAGCCGGCCAGGCGTGCGACTTCGTCGCGCATTTGCAGGTAGGTAAAGGTTTGCTGGGTGTGGGTTACCGGGGAGTCATAGATCAGCGCGACTTGCTTGCCACGGCCTTGCTCGATTTGATAATCGAGGGCCAGGTAGCAGCTGTTCAAACGGCCATCGCTGAACCACTGGTGCGTACCATCGGCGTTTTCGGTCAGCGTCTGTGTAGGTTTTCGGTACCAGGCCAGGTCATTGGCTTGCTCGGCCCAAAACGCAGCGGGGTCAGCAATGGAGCGATCATAGCAGTGCTGGTAAGTCATCGATGTCGAACCCTGAGCTTGTTGTTATTTAAGGGCGAACGATGAGTATGGACCGCTTCAATGAAGCCGCCATGGTACTAAGGTCTTATTTTTCGGCGCCGCTACGCGCCAATGAATCCTCGAACACCTTCCACAATGCGGCCAGCCGTCGGGCATAGGCCTCAGGCCCGGCGTAGATCAGCTCCACCGCCAAACTGTCGACAATTCCCATGTAGGCATCCCGGTAGAGTCCGGCCTGCTCATCATTGAACGTCGGCCGATAGGCCTTCATGCGTGCAACGAACAACGCCGCCAGCCGCGACAGATAACCCTCGAACCCCGCAGAGATCCAGGCCCGCAGCTCCGTCGGCGGAAAAAACGCCGTGCGCAGCAAGAAACGCAAATGCGCCGACCCTAGATAGCGCTCACCCAGACGCTGGCAGTACAGCCCGCCGGGAACATCGCCATGCGGATGAGCAAAACAGTCCTCGACATACAACCGCTCTGCCTCTACCGCACGCTCGAAGACGGCCTGGAACAGGTCGTCCTTGCTGCTGAAATGCGCATACAACGATGGCTTGCGCATACCCGCCGCCACCGCAATGTCATTGAGCGAACAGGCGTCGTAGCCGCTGTTGGCAAAATGCTCGACGGCAATCACGCATATCTTTTCTGCCGAAGGCGACAGGGTTCTCATGCAGCGTTCTCCAGAAAACAGTTACCCCGGGCCTCAGTGCCCGGCCAGATGCTGCCGCTCGCCAGGCGCACAGCGCACACTGGCGCGTACCAGCACCGCTACCAACACAGCCGACAGCGCCAGCAGCAACGCCCAATGCGATGCGCCCAAAGGCGCCATGATGCCTGACAACGGCGTGGCGAACGACGAAATGATCAACTGAAACGCCCCCAGCAACGCCGCCGTAGAGCCTAGTGCACGGGTTTGTGAAGCCATGGCCATCGACATCAGCGTGGCCTCGGCAACGCCCAGCCCAAACATGGCCAGGGCCATGCCTGCGACGATCCCAACCAGCCCGCTGGCGGTAACGGCGCCAATCAGTACCAGTAGCGACCCGAGCAACATGCAGCCGGCGCCGACCAACGCCAACCGCCCAAGCCCTTTGCGTGCCACCAGCCGCCCCGCCGTGATCGCCCCCAGCAAAATCGCAATGCCGGTTGCGCCAAACAGCGTGCCAAACGCCTCGACCGACAGCCCATAGTGGTGCTGATAGACATACGCGGCGCCGCCAATGTAGGCGAACAGGAAGAAAAACACCGCCGCCAGCGCCAACGCCGGGCGCAGGAACTGACGGTCACTGGCAATCCCTGCATAAGTGCGCAGACATGCCCTGGGTCGAAAGGCCATACGTTGGTCTGCAGGCAAGGTTTCCTTGAGCACCAGGCTGGCGTTCAGCAGCACGACGGCACCCAGCGTGGCCAACACCAGCATGACCATTCGCCAGCCATAGTGCGCACCAACAACGCCCCCCAAGGCCGGCGCAACAACCGGCGCCAGGCCTTCAATGGTCATCAGCAAGGCAAAGAGTTGCGCCGCCCGGGCGCCTTCGGCGACATCGCGCACCATGCTCATGATCACGACCAGTGTCAGGGCACTGCCCAAGCCCTGGACAAAGCGCGCCACAACCAACGCGTCGAGGGAATCTGCGCGGGCCGCCCATACCGAACTGAGGATGAACACCAGCAGCCCTGCCAACAATGGCCGACGTCGACCCAGCATATCGATCAGTGGGCCAAACAACAGTTGCCCGGCGCCCATGGCCAGCAGGAACACCGTCAAGGTCAACTGCACGGCGGCGTATGACGTTCGAAATTCGGCAGCAATCGCCGGCATGCTGGCCAGGTACATGTCGACTGCCGAAGGGCCAAGGGCGCCGATCAGCGCCAGCGCTACGGCAAACCGAACAGGCGGTGATGGCGTTTTCGTTACGGTGTGCATGTGCTCGATTTCCAATTCGCCTCAAACAAAACCTAACGGTCGGTAGTCTTCTGGGTGACGCGAGCGTATACACCTCTTTTCAACGGGTCAAGTCATCAACACAGGCGGGCCGGAGCGACACCCCCGTTGCACGGCCAACAGGGCTGCCATTCCAAAGACGTACAACCTTAAGCGGGGGTGTGAGCCTGTTGGCGCAGGCGTTCGGTGTCTACACGAACAAACACCGAGTCGGCGGTCACGGTCAGGACATCACCGGCCCAAATTTCGCAAATCACCCGGCTCTTGCGCCCTACTTCGCCTTCAACGCGGGCCTTGAGCACCAACTCGACACCCATGGGGGTCGGCTTGAGGTAGGTCAGGCTCAGTTGCCCGGTCACGCAGTCGATACGTGGCAGGCTACCCGGTTCACGGCCCTCGGCACGGTAGTGATAGGCCATTGCCGTCCAGTTGGAATGACAATCGACCAGCATCGCCAGCAGGCCGCCGTAGACCAGCCCCGGCCAACCATGGAATTCACTTGCCGGGGTGTGCTTGCACAGCACATGCACGCCGTCTTCGGCCCAATGGCTTTCAACGTGCAGACCGGTAGGATGGGAGCAGCCGCAGCCGTAGCAGGAACCCTCGGGCGAGGCCAACTGCTGGATGGAAAGTACATGGGTGTTGTTCATAAACGTCCTGATTGTTGTTATGGGAACAATTACAGGACCGATGTTAACGCCATGCTGGCGTCTCGACCACCGGGCAGGCAACAAGGCTGCCCGGCAGTGTGACGGGAAGGTGTTAGCCTGCCAGACCGACGTAGACGTTTTGCACGTCGTCGTGGTTGTCGATGGCCTCAAGGAAGGCTTCGACTTCAGCGAGCTTTTCTTCACTGTCGAGGGTAACGGGGTTTTTCGGTACATAACCGATTTTCGCCGAAATGACGCTGAAACCGTGCTCAGGCAGCGCCTTCTGCACCGCATCCAGATCGGTGGTTTCGGTGATGAACAGGGTCGCGCCCTCTTCGGCAGGCTCGAAATCCTGGGCGCCAGCTTCGATGGCGGCCATTTCCGGGTCGGCGTCGGCGCTGTCCGGGCTGGCTTCGATCAGGCCAACGTGGTTGAAGTCCCAGGACACCGAACCCTCGGCACCCAACTGGCCCTTGCGGAACAGTACGCGGATTTCAGCAACGGTGCGGTTGACGTTGTCGGTCAGGCACTCGACGATCAGTGGCACCTGATGCGGAGCGAAACCTTCGTACTTGACCAGGGTGTACTGCACGACGTCACCCGACAGGCCAGCACCTTTCTTGATCGCGCGCTCCAGGGTTTCGCGAGGCATCGAGGCCTTCTTGGCCTGCTCGACCACCAGACGCAGGCGGGAGTTCATGTCAGGGTCGGCACCACCGCGTGCGGCGATCTGGATTTCCTTGGCCAGCTTGCCGAAGATCTTGCCCTTGGCATTGGCTGCTGCTTCTTTATGTTTGGCTTTCCACTGTGCGCCCATGTCGACTCTCTTTCTGTGCTTCAAGCGCCGGTTCAGGTAGCGACCGGCAAAGTGGGTGCAGTTTATACGCCCTCTTTGCCGCAATCGACAAAAAATCGCCTCAACCCTTGTCGGCCTTGCCAGCCGCTGCAGCAAACCTGGCCAGGTGCACATCAAGGCGGCGGGGTCGGCGCCCACGGTCTTCGGCCTGCTCCTTGCGCCGGATTGCATTGCGCACCATCAACGACCCCAGGTAACGGATCGGTTCAGGTGGAAAATAGCCCAACGGGCCATTGACCAGCGGCGAGCGCGTCCAGGGGTTGTCGAGCCCCAAAACCAGTGAGGACAGAATCTGCCCGCCCATATGGCAAGGCCCCACCCCACTCCCGGAGTAGCCAAAGCCATAGAACACCTGGCCCTCGCCCTGTAACCGGCCAAAAAACGGCAAGCCGGTGACCGAGCGGTCAGAAGGGCCATTCCAGGTCGCCGCGATCCGTGCGTCGGCCAATGCGGGGAAAAACTCGCCAAGGCTTCGCCGCAACAACGGCTCGTAGGGCGACGGCTGATCGAACACCGGCAGCATTTTTCCGCCATAAGCAAAGGTATTACCGCCTTTGCCAAGCATCAGCCGGCCATCCGGGGTGTTGTGGTAGTAATGCACGAAAATCCGCGAATCCAGCACACTGATACCTGTGTTCAAGCCCATCTGTTCGAGTAACTGTGGGTAGGGCTCAGTGATGATCATGTCGCTGGAGACAATCGCTACGCTGCGTTCGAACTGTGGGAACGCCCGTGCCATCCAGGCATTCAAGGCCAGCACCACACGGTCGGCGTGTACCGTACCGTGAGCGGTCTGTACCTGTGATTGTCGACCCTGCTGCAAGCCGGTCATCGCAGTCTGTTCGTGGATACGAATGCCCCGCTGCAGCGCGACCCGGCGCAAACCACGTACCAGTTTACCGGGCTGAACCGTTGCTGCCGCCGGCGAGAACCACCCCTCCAGGTGCTTGTGCGAACCTGCCAGGCGCTGCACCTGCGCCAATGGCAAACGCTGGAACGAGTTCACGCCCTGGCGCTCCAGCGCGGCGATCACACGGTCTGTCGCCCCCACTTGAGCGGAGTTGGTGGCGGTGTACAGGGTGCCATCCAATCGGTAGTCGGCGTCGATACCATGGGCAGTACAGTAGTCGCCGATAGCCCGAATACTCTGTTCCGACTCCCGGACCAGGCGCACCGCCTCCTGAACCCCAAACAGCCGCTCCAGCGTGAAATACTTGGCCGACCAGGACAAGGCACAGCCACCATTGCGCCCGCTGGCACCTGCGCCGCAGGTATCCGCCTCAATCAGCAGGATATCCAGCGTCGGCTGTTGCTCCTTGAGCATCAGCGCGGTCCACAAACCGGTGTAGCCGCCGCCGACGATGCATACATCGCAACGGCTGTCACCGGCCAGCGGCGCACAAGGCGCCGCCTCTTCCTGGTCCAATGCCTGCTGTAACCAGAACGGCCTCATTGTGTGTCTCCTTGTCGACTCAGGTGCGCATTGGCTTGATTGCCATTGATGTGTTCGGTGCGACGGCTGCCGTATCGGCCAGGCTGGCCGGGCGGCTGTTCCAATGCGGTACCAGTACCAGCGCCGAGAACAAGGCGCAGCCAGCAAACACAATGAACACCGTGACCGTATCGAAGTAGCCCGGCAGCAGGCCGCCAAGAATGGCCCCCACCGAGCCACAGCCATTGACGAAACCAGCAGCAGTGGCGCCCGCTTTGGCGGTACCGAAGTCAATTGCGGCGGCGCCGCTGATCATCGAATCCGGCCCATAGAGGGTCAGGCCCATGACAAACAGCAAGGCCACGACCAACATCACGCTGCCGGTGTGCATCGCACCCATGAACAACCCCAGCGTCACGGTCAACACCAGCAGACTGAGCACACAGGCGGGCATGCGCCGGGCGCCAAACAGTTTGTCCGAGGCCAGGCCAATCATGATCGGCCCCAGCAAGCCGGCCAGTTCAAACGCAGTGGGCACGATGGCCGCGCCAACCTTGCCCAGCGACGGCATTTGCTCGAAGACGATGACAGGCCCCCAGAGCAGAATCGCGTAGCGCGCCGGCTTCAACATGAAATAGGCCAGGCCCAGGGTGAGCACCGTGCGGTTGCGCAGAATCTCGCGTAGCGGTGCCCAGACGCTGCACAGGGTGGTACCAGGCACCATGCTTTCCGGCTCTGGCTCAACCGCCGGCAAGCCAACGTCCTCGGGCTTGTTGCGCTGCAGGAAGAAGAACAGCACTGCCACCACAGCGACCACCGCAGCACTGGAGAAAAACGCAGCGTGCCAGCTGCCAATCAGCGTGTACGCCCACCAGCCGGCAAACGGCGAGGCGACCAGGCCGCCGAAGGCGTAGCAAGAACTCCACAGCCCCAGTACACGGCCGCGCTGAACCGCCGGGAAGAAGCTGCCAATGTTCTTGCACAGCCCTGCCCAACCGGTGGATTGCGCCAAGCCCTGAATCAGCATGCAGGTGGCGAAAATCGGGAACGTCGCATAACTCCCCATGACCACCGCCGCGGCGGCCGAAATCACCAGACCGCCCAATACCACCACCCTGGGACCAAAGCGGTCGGCGAGCATGCCCCAGGTGAACTGGCCGACGGCATAGGCCGTCAGGTAGATCGCATCGAGGTTGGCCATGGCCATTTTGTCGAGGGTGAAGCTGGGGTCTTCGCCAATGCCCAGTTTGGCCACCGAGAAAGCCTTGCGGGTGAAATAGAACGCCGCATAGGCCAACCAGGTGATGGCGAAGATCTGCATGCGCCAACGTTTGATGCTTGCGATGTGTTTATTCATGGTGAATCTGACCTCGGAATCTGAGTGTGCCGGCAGAATTGGGAAAAAACGCCTGTGTTGTTCTTGTGTTGCGCACTGCGTGACGGCCAAGCAAGGCCATCACCTGGTCAGATGGATCCCGGGGATACGCGGTTGTTGTTTGCGCTGTCGTCCAGAGCCCATGGCCCGGGACACACTCGAACGAATGTTGCCAGCGGGCTGAGAGCGATGGAAACAATTACTGACTGATAAAGAAAATCGATTTATCGTATTTCAAATATAAGCTCAGCTTGTAACAGGTGCCGCCATGTCCGTTTCACACGCTCAACTCAAGGCTTTCCACGCGGTTGCGCTGCACGGCAGCTTCACCCGTGCCGCCGAACGATTATTCCTCACTCAGCCGGCGATCTCCGATCAGGTGCGCAAACTGGAGGAGCGTTTCGGCATCCTGCTGTTCCACCGCAACAAACGCTCGGTGCAACTGACCGATCTGGGTGAGCGCTTGCTGGGCATCACCCAGCGCCTGTTTGCCTGCGAGGACGAAGCGCACGAACTGCTGCAGGATTCACGTGCGCTGCAAACCGGCACCCTGGTACTGGCGGTAGACGCCCCGGTACACGTGCTGCCGCAGATCGCCCGGTTCTGCCAGCGTTACCCCGGCATCAGCGTAAAGATCGAGACGGGCAACACCGACGAGTCGCTGCTGCGCCTGTTCAACTACCAGGCCGACCTGGCCCTGCTGGGGCGCGATGTCGACGATCAACGGCTGCTCTGCGTGCCCTTGCGCGACGACCCGATGGTCGCCTTCGTCTCCCACCAGCACCCGTGGGCAAACCGTGCCTCGATCAGCCTCCAGGACCTCGACGACACGCCCATCGTGCTGCGCGAACCGGGCTCGGTGACCCGGCAAACCCTGGAAGAGGAAATGCAACGCGCAGGCCTGCGCATTCGCCCGGCGATTCAGGTCGAAGGCCGCGAAGCGGCGCGGGAGGCTGTGGTGGTGGGCATTGGCGTCGGGGTGGTGTCGGCGGCCGAGTTCGGCGCCGATGCGCGGGTTTGTGCCCTGCCGATTGTCGACTGCCAACGACGCTTGACCGAAACCCTGGTGTGCCTGCGCGAACAGAGCTCACGGCGACTGGTGGCAACCTTTCTGCAGATGGTTCAGGAAAGCCTGGATGAAGACAACCTCATGACGCAAAGCCCGCGTTCGACGCCCTGAATTGCCCCTGTGGGACGTTGGCTTGCCAACGATACAGGCGCCACGCATTCACTGACGCCCCGTCGAAACCATCGCAGGCAAGCCCGTCACAGAACCCTGAAAGCGGTCAAAATAACAAGCTAGAATTTACTTTAAGTACAGGTATTTAATCTAATTAAAACAAGTAGATACTTTATACACATAATGTAAATTCGAGATCATGCCGCTTCCCGATCACGCGCTATGGCCTGCGCTGCCGACAACATCGCCCGCAGCAACACCGCACACCCATCGGCGAGGTCTTGCGGTGCGGCATTCTCGATTTCGTTGTGGCTGATCCCGCCTTCGCAAGGTACGAATATCATCCCGGCCGGCCCCAGTTCTGCCAGGAAGATCGCGTCATGCCCGGCACCGCTTACGATGTCCATGTGTGACAGGCCCAACCCCCTGGCGGCATTACGCACCGCCTCCACACAACGTTCATGGAAGTACAGGGGCGGGAAGTCGGCGGTCGGCATCAGGGTGTAGCTCAGGCCATGCTGACGACAGGTGTCGGTGATCACGTCCTTGACCTGCGCGATCATCGACGCCAGGCGCTCGGGCTCCAGGTGACGGAAGTCCAGGGTCATGCGCACTTCGCCAGGTATGACGTTGCGCGACCCCGGGTAGGCCTGCAAGCACCCTACGGTGCCACAGGCATGCGGCTGGTGCTCCAGTGCCACGCGGTTTACCGCGGCCACCACAGCGCTTGCCCCCACCAGCGCATCCTTGCGCAGGTGCATGGGTGTCGGCCCGGCGTGGGCCTCGACCCCGCGCAGGTTAAGGTCAAACCACTTCTGGCCAAGGGCACCGAGCACCACGCCAATGGTCTTTTGCTGGTCTTCAAGTATCGGCCCCTGTTCGATATGCGCCTCAAAATAGGCGCCCACCGGGTGCCCGGTCACCGCACGCGATCCTGCGTAGCCGATGGCATTGAGTGCTTCGCCGACAGTGATGCCCTCGGCATCGGTCTTGGCCAGGGTTTCCTCAAGGGTGAACTTTTCGGCAAAGACGCCCGAACCCATCATGCACGGAGCAAAACGCGAGCCCTCCTCGTTGGTCCAGACCACCACCTCCAGTGGCGCTTCGGTCTCCACCTTCAGGTCATTGAGGGTGCGCAACACCTCAAGGCCCGCCATCACCCCGAAGCAACCATCGAACTTGCCGCCCGTAGGCTGCGTGTCGATATGGCTACCGGTCATCACCGGCGGCAGTGTCGGGTTGCGCCCTGGGCGACGGGCAAAGATGTTGCCCACCGCATCCACCGTCACCGTACAACCGGCAGCCTGTGCCCACGTCACGAACAGGTCACGGGCCTGGCGGTCCAGGTCAGTCAGTGCCAGACGGCAAACGCCACCTTTGGCGGTGGCACCAAGCTGCGCCAGCTCCATCAGTGAACGCCAGAGTCGACCTCCGTCGACGTGGTGGAGGGTAGATTGCAGAACGTCCTGAGCTGTTTGCATGTGCATCTCCTGCATCAGTCAACGGGCCTCCACGGGCCTGAGGGTTTAAACGCTGGCTTTGACGCTCGCAGCGCGGTAAGCCTTGAGGCTGCCAAGCATGTAGTAGATCAGCCCACCCAAGGCCGAACCGGTAAACCAGCCGTAATCATAGAACCAACTGAACGCCGTGCTGCCTAGCGACAACAGGGTCAGGGCCACCGGCACACCGAAGGCGACGAAACCGGCCAGGTTCCAGGCGGGATACACGTCGTCGCGGTAGAGGCCAGCCAGGTCCAGGGTCTGCCGACGAATCAGGAAATAGTCCACCACCATGATTCCGGCAATCGGCCCCAGCAGGCTGGAGTACCCCAGCAGCCAGTTGGAATAGACCGACTCCAGGCTTACGTCAGAGACGATCAGGCCGAGCTTTTTCAGCAACTCATGGGCCATCAGCAACAGCCCGACCACGCCGGTCAGCATGACGGCACTGGTGCGGCCGATCCATTTTGGCGCCAGGTTCTGGAAGTCGTTGGTCGGCGAAACAATGTTTGCAGCCGTGTTGGTCGACAGTGTGGCGATGATGATCAGGGCCATCGCCAAGGCAACCCACAGCGGGTTCTGGATGTGCCCGATCAGGCTGACCGGGTCGGATACCGTTTCCCCTACCAGCGATGCCGATGCGGCCGTCAGTACAACCCCCAGGGCGGCGAAGAGGAACATGGTCAGCGGCAAACCGATGATCTGCCCGACGATCTGGTCCTTCTGGCTTTTCGCGTAGCGGCTGAAGTCAGGGATGTTCAGCGACAAGGTGGCCCAGAAACCGACCATGGCTGTCAGTCCGGCGAGAAAGTAACCGGCCACGCTCGCGCCTTCCGGGCGTTTCGGCGGTTGCGCCATCAGTTCGCTGATGGACACGTTCGGCAAGGCCCAGAACAGCAAGCCAGCCCCCACCAGCATCAGCAATGGAGCCGAGAGGGTTTCCAGCCATTTGATCGACTCGGCACCGCGCAACACCACCCACAGGTTCAAGGTCCAGAACAGCAGAAAGCCGATCACCTCACCGGTGCCGCCCAAGGCTTTCCATTCGGGCGAGATCGCGCCGAAAAACAGGTGGATAGCCAGACCGCCGAACATCGTCTGGATGCCAAACCAGCCACACGCCACCAAGGCACGGATCAGGCACGGTACGTTGGAGCCGATGATGCCGAATGAAGAGCGCAACAACACCGGAAAAGGGATGCCGTATTTGGTCCCGGGAAAGGCATTGAGTGTCAGTGGGACCAGCACCACGACGTTTGCCAGCAGGATCGCCAGCAACGCCTCCCCAACCGTCAGACCGAAGTAGGCGGTCAACACACCGCCCAGGGTGTAGGTCGGCACGCAGATCGACATGCCGACCCACAGCGCAGTGATATGCCATTTGTTCCAGGTGCGCTCGTGGACTTTGGTCGGCGCAATATCGTGGTTGTACCGGGGGCTCTCGAGAACATCACTGCCGGCGTCGAGCTCGAACAAGCCGTCGCGTTCGCTCACTTGCGATTTGATCTGCTGCATGGCCGCTCCACTGTTGTTCTGATTGTCTGCACATCGTGACGATGGCTGGAGTTCTTGCACTTGCATTGAACAATCGCGGCTCCGGCCAACGCACAGCGGCGGCAAACAATAAGCGTGCCGAAACAGGCGACGGCGGCTGCGATTGTGTTGAAACCGGCGTACAACGCCGCTTTCCCGGCACCGACAGCACCGATGGACGCACCCCGGCGGCGACTGGGTTCACGGTCACCTGACGCAGGTACGCCCCTGGGGAACCAAAGGGGTGCAGGGAATATTTTTGGGTGATTGCCATAGGCCCGCACCTGTCCCGGTCAAACCGCTGATTTCCCATGAGAAATCTTGACCATTTCGGCTTTCTGTCAAGTGCGTCAATTTGGTGAGCGCCTGCACTAATTTGTTGATTTTGTATTTTTATCCTTAAAAATCAGTAGCTTGAATTAGGAATAAGCTTATTAGAAATATTCTTGCCCAATCGAAAAAGCGCAACTAGATTCAATTTCTGACAGCAGTGGCAGGATTCTGCCAGCAGCGTCCCGTGGCACAAAACGTAGAACCGGAACACCGGTCAAGCCTGTGAGGAGCTTCGCTATGACGTTGTTGATCCGTGGCGCCACCCTGATTACCCATGAAGAGCGATACAGGGCCGATGTGCTCTGCGCCGACGGCCTGATCAAGGCCATTGGCGACAACCTCGAGGTCCCCACTGGCTGCGAGGTACTCGACGGCAGCGGCCAGTACCTGATGCCGGGCGGCATCGACCCGCACACCCACATGCAATTGCCCTTCATGGGCACCGTGGCCAGCGAGGACTTTTTCAGCGGCACCGCCGCAGGCCTCGCCGGTGGCACCACGTCAATCATCGATTTCGTCATTCCCAACCCGCAGCAGTCGCTGCTCGAAGCCTTCCACCAGTGGCGTGGCTGGGCCGAGAAGTCCGCCGCCGACTACGGTTTCCATGTCGCAATCACCTGGTGGAGCGAACAGGTACGGGAGGAAATGGGCGAACTGGTTCAACAGCACGGTGTGAACAGTTTCAAGCACTTCATGGCCTACAAGAACGCGATCATGGCCGCCGACGATACCCTGGTAGCCAGTTTCGAGCGCTGCCTGGAACTGGGCGCGGTGCCTACCGTGCATGCCGAGAATGGCGAACTGGTCTACCACCTGCAACGCAAGCTGCTGGCCCAGGGCCTCACCGGCCCCGAGGCGCATCCCTTGTCGCGGCCATCGCAGGTCGAAGGTGAGGCGGCCAGCCGCGCAATCCGTATCGCCGAAACCCTCGGTACGCCGTTGTACCTGGTACATGTCTCCACCCGCGAAGCGCTCGACGAAATCAGCTACGCCCGGGCCAAGGGCCAGCCGGTGTACGGCGAGGTCCTGGCCGGGCACCTGCTGCTGGATGACAGTGTGTACCGCCACCCGGACTGGCAGACGGCCGCCGGCTACGTAATGAGCCCACCGTTCCGCCCAATCGGCCACCAACAGGCGCTGTGGCAAGGCCTGCAATCAGGCAACCTGCACACCACCGCCACCGACCATTGCTGCTTCTGCGCCGAGCAGAAAGCCGCCGGGCGCAACGATTTCAGCAAGATCCCCAATGGCACGGCCGGCATTGAAGACCGCATGGCCGTGCTTTGGGATGAAGGGGTCAACAGCGGCAAGCTGTCGGTGCACGACTTCGTCGCCCTGACCTCGACCAACACCGCGAAGATCTTCAACCTCTTCCCGCGCAAGGGTGCCCTGCGCGTCGGCGCCGATGCCGACCTGGTGCTCTGGGACCCGGAGGGCACGCGGACCATTTCGGCCAAGACCCATCACCAGAACGTCGACTTCAACATTTTCGAAGGCAAGACCGTGCGCGGCATACCCAGCCACACCATCAGCCAAGGCCGCGTGGTCTGGGCCAACGGTGACTTGCGCGCCGAGCGCGGTGCCGGGCGCTACCTCGAACGGCCCGCCTACCCTGCGGTATTCGACCTGTTGAGCAAGCGTGCCGAATTGCATAAGCCGAGCGCCGTGAAACGCTGAAAGCAAAGCAGTGACGCTGCTCCACAGGTCGTAGTGACTCTAACAATCAGAACAGAGGCCACCACCGTGATCGACTCCTTGAATCACCTCCCCCGCCCCGGCGTCGATAACGCCACCCTGGCCGAGCGCTTCAGCGACCTGGCGCCGCCGCTCAATGCCCGCCAGGCTGCGCTGGAAAGCGCACGCTGCCTGTATTGCTACGATGCGCCGTGCGTCAACGCCTGCCCCAGCGAAATCGACATCCCCGCCTTTATCCGCAACATTCATCACGACAACCTCCAGGGCGCGGCCGAGAAAATTCTCTCGGCCAACATCCTCGGTGGCAGCTGCGCGCGGGTCTGCCCAACTGAGGTGCTGTGCGAGCAAGCCTGCGTGCGCAACCATCATCAGGAATGCGCACCCGTGCTGATCGGCGCGCTGCAGCGCTACGCCCTGGACCACGCTGACTTCGACGCCCACCCTTTCCAGCGCGCGCCCGTTACCGGCAAGCGCGTCGCGGTGGTCGGTGCCGGCCCAGCCGGGTTGGCCTGCGCTCATCGGCTGGCCTGGCATGGCCACGACGTAGTGATCTTCGAGGCACGGCCCAAGGCCGGAGGGCTGAACGAGTACGGGATCGCCAAGTACAAGCTGGTCGACGACTTCGCCCAGCGCGAACTGGCGTTCGTGCTGCAGATTGGCGGCATTGAAATACGCCATGGTCAGGTACTGGGCGACAACCTGAGCCTGTCGGATCTGCGCCAACAGTTCGATGCGGTGTTCCTTGGCCTTGGCCTGAACGCCAGCCGTCAACTCGGCCTGGCCAACGAAAACGCGCCGGGGTTGCTCGCCGCCACCGACTACATCCGCGAACTGCGCCAGGCCGACGACCTGAGCCAACTGCCACTGGCCGAGCGCTGCATCGTGCTCGGTGCCGGCAATACCGCCATCGACATGGCCGTGCAGATGGCCCGCCTGGGTGCTCGTGAGATCAACCTGGTGTACCGCCGTGGCTACCCGGACATGGGCGCAACGGCACATGAACAGGACATCGCCAAGGCCAACCAGGTGCGTCTGCTGACCTGGGCACAACCCGACGAAGTCCTGCTGGATGAACAGGGTCGGGTGCGCGGCATGCGCTTTGCTCGTACCCACCTGCACGAAGGTCGCCTGCAGCCTACCGGGGAAACCTTCGAACTGGCCGCCAATGCCATCTTCAAGGCCATCGGCCAGACCTTCGACGAACACGCCCTGAGCGACGCCAGCGGGCAACTCCTGGCCCGCGACGGCGACCGCATTCGCGTCGATGAACAGATGCGCACCAGCATCCCCGGCGTGTATGCCGGTGGTGACTGCACCCAACTCGGGCAGGACCTCACCGTCCAGGCCGTGCAGCACGGAAAGCTGGCAGCCCAGGCCATTCATGCCCAACTGATGAACCACGTGGAGGCCGCATAAATGGCAGACCTGTCGATCGAATTCGCGGGCATCAAAGCGCCCAACCCTTTCTGGCTGGCCTCCGCCCCGCCCACCGACAAGGCCTACAACGTGGTCCGTGCGTTTGAGGCCGGCTGGGGTGGCGTAGTCTGGAAGACCCTTGGCGAAGACCCGGCTGCGGTCAACGTTTCCTCACGTTACTCGGCGCACTATGGCGCCAACCGCGAGGTTATCGGGATCAACAACATCGAATTGATTACCGACCGCTCACTGGACATCAACTTGCGCGAAATCACCCAGGTCAAAAAGGACTGGCCCGACCGCGCCCTGATCGTGTCGTTGATGGTGCCCTGTGTCGAGGCATCCTGGAAAGCCATCCTGCCGCTGGTGGAAGCCACCGGCGCTGACGGTATCGAGCTGAACTTCGGTTGTCCCCACGGCATGCCTGAGCGTGGCATGGGGGCGGCAGTCGGCCAGGTGCCGGAGTACGTCGAGCAGGTTACCCGCTGGTGCAAGACCCACAGCAAGCTGCCAGTAATCGTCAAACTCACTCCGAACATCACCGATATCCGCCAGTCGGCACGTGCGGCCTACCGTGGCGGCGCTGACGCGGTGTCATTGATCAACACCATCAACTCCATCACCAGTGTCGACCTGGAGCGCATGGTCGCCCTGCCCATTGTCGGGAATCAGAGTACCCATGGCGGTTACTGCGGTTCGGCGGTGAAACCGATTGCCCTGAACATGGTTGCCGAAATCGCCCGAGACCCGGCCACCCAGGGCCTGCCGATCAGCGGCATCGGTGGTATCGGCAGCTGGCGCGATGCGGCCGAGTTCATCGCGCTGGGCTGTGGTTCGGTACAGGTCTGCACCGCCGCCATGCTGCATGGCTTTCGAATCGTCGAAGCGATGAAGGACGGCCTTTCACGCTGGATGGACAGCCAGGTTTATCACACGTTGCGGGATTTCAGCGGGCGGGCCGTCGGCCACACCACCGACTGGAAGTACCTGGACATCAACTACCAGGTCATCGCCAGGATCGACCAACAGGCCTGCATCGGCTGTGGGCGCTGCCATATCGCTTGCGAAGACACCTCGCACCAGGCCATCGCCAGCCTGAAACAGCCCGATGGCAGCCACCGCTACGAGGTGATCGACGCCGAATGCGTAGGCTGCAACCTGTGCCAGATCACCTGCCCGGTGCAGGGTTGTATCGACATGGTCGCGCAGGATAACGGCAAACCCTTCCTCGATTGGCAGCATGACCCGCGTAACCCCTATCACGTAGCACCTTGAGGGGCTTCTCAGCGACCAGAGGCCAGCCGCAGCCGCGGCTGGCCGTCACTCATGTTAACCGGCGCAGCCCCAGCGGCCCCGTTAAAATAAAACTGCGGCCCGTAATGGCAGCGGGATTATCCTGCTGCGTAACAGGGACCGTAAGCCGATTCAGGAGTGATCATGTTGTACCGTCTGGGCGCCGATGGTTTGGTGCTGTTTCATCTGCTGTTTATTCTTTTTGTGCTCTTTGGCGGACTGCTGGTGCTCAAGTGGCGCCCGCTGATCTGGTGCCACGTGCCGGCCATTGCCTGGGGCGCAGCGGTCGAAGGCTTTCATTTGACCTGCCCCCTGACCGCCTGGGAAAACGCCTTGCGCCAGGCCGCCGGCAGTTCGGGCTACAGCGGCGGGTTTATTGATCACTATGTCTGGCCGTTGATCTACCCGGCCGGGCTGACCGCCTCGATCCAGATCGTACTGTGTGCCGTGGTGCTGCTGGTCAACGGCCTGGTCTACTGGTGGGTATTGACCCACTGGCGTACTACCCGGCGAGTACGCAACAGCTACTGAGCCACTCTACTGCGAAACAACCTTGGCCGGCGCGCTGTAGCGGTAGGTGGTCACCACGCACACCAACAGTGCAGCCCCGGCCAGCAGACCACCGACGACGCCGATGTGAGCCACACCCACGTGGCTGATCACCACGCTACCGAGCAAGGCTCCACCACCGATACCGATGTTGTAGATCGCCGAATGCAGCGACATCGCCACGTCGGTGGCATCCGGCGCCAGGTTCAGCACTTTGGCCTGCATCACCAGCCCGAAACACATGATGGCCACGCCCCACAGTACGCACAGCGCGCCCAGCGCCAATACCTCACCGGAGAGGGGCAACAACAGCGCCAGGCACAGCGCCAGTGCAGCGATTGAGGCCATCAGCAAACCGCGAGGGAAGCGGTTGTTGTAGCGGCTGAACAGCAACGAACCGAACAACCCCGCACCACCGAACAGCAATAACAGCAAGGTGGTCACCTCGCCGCTCATGGCCGCCACGACGTCGACAAACGGCTCGATGTAACTGTAAGCGGTAAACTGGGCGGTAATCACCATTGCGGTCAGCACATAGAGCGACACCAGCGCCGGCCGCTTGAACAGCACCGGCAGGCTTCGCAGCGAGCCGGAATTCTGGCTGGGCAGCAACGGCAAGGACTTGGCCAGGCACAGCATGGTTAACCCGGACACCCCGGCAATCGCCATGAAGGTCATCCGCCAACCCAGCGCCTCGCCCACCACCCGCCCGAGCGGAATGCCCAACACCATCGCCAGTGTTGTGCCGGTCGCCAGCAGGCCGAGCGCCTGCACCTGCTTGCCCGGCGGCGCCACGCGCACGGCCAGCGAGGCGGTGATCGACCAGAACACAGCGTGCGCCAACGCAATACCGATGCGGCTGAGCAGCAACATGCCAAAGCTCCAGGCCATGCTGGACAGCACATGGCTGGCAATGAACAGGACAAACAGCAGAACCAGCAGCTTGCGCCGCTCGATATTGCGCGTAAGCAGCATCATCGGCAGCGAGGTCAACGATACGACCCAGGCATAGACCGTCAGCATCAGGCCGACCTGAGCGGTCGACAGTTCAAAGCTCGCGCCGATGGCGCTCAGCAGGCCTACCGGAACGAACTCGGTGGTGTTGAAAATAAAAGCCGCCAGGGCCAGCGCAATCACGCTCAACCAACTACCGGCACGCGTATCCATGGGTGTATTTGTCAAAAGATGGGCAACGCTCTGGGAGCACACCGCCTACAGGGGCCGCTGCCGGGCTGGTCTAGAACCAACCCGGTACCTGTACGGGCACTCGAAACTCAAATTCATACGCAAAAGACCTGCGCAGGCTATCGCCACCCAGGGCCGGAGGCCTGGGTGAAGCGAGCAGTCAACAGATCATTATGAGTATGGAGGGTGCGGCCTGATGCCCGGGATTCTACGCCGCCCCCCTGCGCTGAACAACACGGCCGTCGGCAGCGCCATAGAACGCGGGCCCCAGGCCTCGGCGAACACAGGTGATAACTGCGGGCCGACAACGCAACTTACCGCCATCTCAATGGTCGAACACTCGCTAGAATCCACCGCCCTTATTGCCGATCAGCCTTGGTTCCAGAACCCTCATGCCAGCCGCTTCCTTGCGTACACTGGGCCGTTCGATGGCCCTGAGCATTACCCTGTGCAGCCCCCTGCTCGCCTCTGGCGCCACGACCCAATGCCCCACCGGCCAGTACCAGGTGTGCATGGGCAGCTGCTTCTGCGCGCCGGTCAGCCAAACAGAGATCGGTACCGTCTTTGCGCAAGTCGGCCAAATAGCGGCTACCGGCCTTGCCGGCTGGATCAAGCAGTCGCGCAATTCAGCCGCTGCGGGTGATGTTCAGCCGATTCCGCTGAACATCCGTGTGCAACTTGAACCCTACTACGACTTCCAGGTCCTCGACAGCGCCCGCTACAAGGTCGGCGATACCCAGGAGCTGAACGCCGCCAATGCCATGCTGCAAAACCCCGACGTGAATGCCGTGACCTTGATGGACATCATCGTCTTTCGCCATGAGCAGGACGCCCTGAACAACGTCGCCCTCTGGGCCCATGAGCTCAAGCATGTGCAGCAGTACCAGCAATGGGGCGTCGATGACTTTGCTGCGCGCTACACCCGTGATTACGACGCGGTGGAAGCGCCGGCCTACAAGATCCAGGCCGATGTCGCCAAGGCGCTCGGCAAACACGGCTCCTAGCCAGCACGGGGCGCGAGCCGAACGGATCACCGTCACTACGGCGCGGAACTATACTTAAAGCCTCACTCCCGATGTAACGGCCGGAGGTCACCGACCTGGTCGGTGCCTGCGTTGATAGTGGTCTTCTGAAAGGAGTACACACCATGGACGAGGCCAAACTGAATGACTTCATGGGCAAGCTGGTGACCGACATGGGCGCCGCTGCAATGCTTGCCAACGTAATTCTTGGCGAAGAGCTGGGCCTGTATCGGGCCATGGCCGACAGCCAACCCACCACCCCTGAAGCGCTGGCCAGCAAAACCGGTTGCAATGCCCGGTTGCTGCGCGAATGGCTGAGTGCTCAAGCGGCGTCAGGCTACATGGAGTATGCCGAGGGCCAGTTCCGCCTGCCTGAAGAGCAGGCCATGGCCCTGGCAATAGAGGACTCGCCGGTGTACGTCGCCGGTGGCGCCGTGGTGATTTCAGCGTTGTTCCACGACAAGGACAAGCTGGTAAAAGCCATGCGTGGTAACGGTGCCCTGCCATGGGGCGAGCACCATACCTGCATGTTCAGCGGCACCGAGCGCTTCTTCAGGCCCGGCTACCGTGCGCACCTGGTCGCGGAGTGGCTGCCCGCGCTGGACGGCGTCGTCGAAAAATTGCGTGCAGGCGCCAAGGTGGCCGATGTCGGCTGCGGGCATGGCGCCTCGACCGTGATCATGGCCCAGGCCTTCCCGGCGTCGCGGTTTACCGGCTTCGACTACCACGCACCGTCCATTGCCACGGCAACACAGCGCGCGGTGGAAGGCGGTGTAGAGGATCGCGTGCAGTTCATCCAGGCCAGCGCCAAGGACTATCCCGGTGCGGACTACGACCTGATCTGCTACTTCGACTGCCTGCATGACATGGGCGACCCCGTGGGGGCTGCCCGGCATGCCCGGGCAACACTGAAACCGGACGGCACCGTGTTGCTGGTCGAGCCCTACGCCAACGACACCCTGGAAGAGAACAGCAACCCGGTGGGCCGGCTGTTCTACGCCGCCTCGACCTTTATCTGCACGCCCAACTCCTTGTCCCAGGAGGTTGGCTTGGGCCTGGGTGCGCAGGCTGGTGAGGCACGCTTGCGCAAAGTGTTCAACGAGGCGGGATTCAGCCGGTTCCGCCGCGCAACGGAAACTCCATTCAACCTGATCCTGGAAGCCCGTGTGTAAGGGCTGCGAACGCAGAGCGGTAGTAGTCGGCATTGCTGGCGATGGGTATATCGCCGGCAATGCTGCCGCTTACACGGGAGACAGTCCAGATGACATGCTCGATTTTTCGGATAGAGATGTCGCAGCACTAGGAATGGTCCTACATTGGTTTTCATAGGCATTTGTTAGCGTCACAACCTTCATCGCTGTGCGCACTCAGGGCTGCGGCTTGGCCATGAGGGCCGCTAACGTACAAGGACGACAAACAGATGCTGGTTAACACCTACACCGTCAAAGCCGGCGACACGCTGGTGCTTATCGCTCAGCAGAATGGGTCTAGCGTGCCAGAGGTACTGGCGCTCAATCCGATCATCAAGGATCCCGATGTGATCAAGGTAGGCTGGCAACTCAACCTGCCCGCCACACGATCACAGATACCGTTGCCGCCCCTCAGCTTTGCCAATGACCAGACCTGCCTTTCCATTGAAGGCAGTATCGAATGCAAGGAAGAGCTGGTTGATGTGGTCCATGTGACAGGCTCGCCGCACCTGTGCGTGTTGACCGCCCCGCAGGCCAAGGCCCTGAAACAGGAAGTCGTCTTCGTTCGCGAACTGATGGACGAACTGCACGAAACGCTGGCAGCCGCCCAGCCTGTCAGCCACTGCGCCCGCATCGAAGTGCCTTATGCCGCGTGCAGTTGCACCCGTTGCGTCAAGGAGGACTGGACGCTCAAGGCCGAAGCCGCAGGCGTGCTCACCCGTGAGGCGCCGGTCGAACCTGCTGAGCCGAGCACACCAGCGCCGACGACCGAGGAAGATTTGTCCGGGCAACTCTATACGCTGCAGGAAGCCCGCGACTGGTACCAACGCTATGAGCCCAGCCTGTTCTCGGGCAACCGCCGCGAAAGCAACTGGGAACAACTGCAGCAACGGAAAGTGCAGGATATCGACGCGCAAATCACCGAACTGCGCACGCAGTTGGCTGCCCAGCGCAAGGGCGAAGCCGAAGCCAGCAGCACCCGCTCCACGGCGGCCATGCCCGACCTCAAACACGGTAAAGGCCGTGAGCGAAGAGCAGAACAAGGGCATCAACAGCGCACCGGCATCCATGTGG
Organism: Pseudomonas sp. TE3910; assembly: GCF_056279025.1. Classification (NCBI taxonomy): domain Bacteria; kingdom Pseudomonadati; phylum Pseudomonadota; class Gammaproteobacteria; order Pseudomonadales; family Pseudomonadaceae; genus Pseudomonas; species Pseudomonas sp. TE3910. Next base: position 812,809 of record NZ_JBWBQN010000001.1, on the reverse strand, counting down.
TGGAAGTGATCCTGTTCAGCGACCCGAGCCGTCGCTACTACATTCGAACAGTGTTTCATGAGCGCATCGACTGGAAAGTGCGCATCAGCACGCAGACTCTTGCCAGTAAACCCTTCAACAAGCAGTTGGCCGGTGAGCTGATCAAGGACATTCAGTCGGCGATCAGCACCAGCCGTAAATCAGGGCCACTGGGTAGCCTGGAGGCCAAGCTGGCCTCGTGGAGCAGTGACAAGGACAACCTGCTCAATACCCTGCACCAGGAAGTGTCCTGGACCTCCAACGCCACCGATGCGGCCCGCTACGCCGTCTCGGCCGACGCCCAGGCCTTGCGCTTCGCCGCCAGCGCCAGTGCCGGTATCAATAGCTGGAACCCGGCGCAGGGGCTGATCGATGTCGGGGTCAAGGGCACGGCCGAATTTTCCCTGGCTGACGCAGCGGTGTCCTTCAACAGCTACTTTCCCAGCCAGGGCGGCTACCTGGCCAGCATGACCTACCGCAACGGCGAGGGTAAGACCGTGCGCCACCCCCTGGGCGTGTTCCGCCTGAGCGGCCGGCTGGAGCTGAGCTGCTTTGTGGGCACGCAGTTACAGGGGGAAGCGGCAACAAAGACACAGTACAAACCCCGCGAGCAGCCCGCGGGCGCAACGGCCTTGCTCGGCACGCCAACCCTGGACGTCGGAAAAAGTGGCTATATCGGGGTCAAAGCCACTGCGTTTGCTGGCGCCCAAACCGGTGGCGCCTTGACCGGCAGCTTTCAATGGATCGAACCCGACCTGCAAGGCATTGGCAACATCGAGCCCGGTCAGGCGAATGCCAGCAGCAACTGGGTGGATTTGGCGCAGATCAAGGCGGAGGGGAATGTTGCCGCAGGCATTGGCGTGAGTGGCGAGTTTGGTATTGAAATCGCGAAGAACCGGCTGGCTATACGCTGCAGTGGTTCGCTAGTACTGGGGCCAGGGGCCGGCGGCGGCTTCACTACCGTAGTCGACGTGGAGCTGGTCGGGAAACTGGCCTTACTGTTTTGCAAGGCGTTGGCTGAGGTGGATTACCGGTATTTACTGGGTGTAACGGATGATGCGTTTAGTTACTTGGTATCTGGGCTATTTAAGGTCGCTAGTCACCCTATAGATGAGAGCCAGAGAATACTTCATGAAAGCTTGTATGAAATGGTTACTTGGTGGGACGAAAGAAATGCGACCACGCTGGAAGCAGAACGGCTAACAGACCACTTACTTAAGTATCACGCTGTATGGATAGGTGGGCAACGTATTCCCCTGAACCTGCTACCGCCCGAGACAATGGGCCCTATGGTCCACCTGTTGTCAGAGAGCTTGGTTTGGAGCTTTAACGAGCGTCGGGAGCGTGCATTGATTATGCTGCTTTCAGCTGTGCGCACTTGGCGACAGTTTATCGAGGTGTTGGAACACTGCGATCCCAAAGCCCAAAAGGTAAATGCCATGGAGAGTCTGGCACGAATCAACTCGCTACTCGATGCCCGCGAGCAACGCTTCTTCAATCGCTTTATTGATGGGCTAGCCGTCAGTCCGAAAGCCGAACGCAGTGAGGAGCGCATGGCCTGGTCGCCGAGCTCTTTTAGCACCAAGCAGGACATTCTATTGGCTGCGCAACGCAACGGCACGTTCACAGGGCTAGCGTAAGCACTGAAAGTGACAAGGGCGGATGATTACGCCCTTGTCTGCTACTTACTCAGAGTGGCTGATCGGACTGTATGGAGCAGCGGAAGCCAAAACCGGGCAAGTATCGGCTTTTTACAGGCTCATCAGCCCAGCGCCGAACCGTACTCGCAGAAAGTAGCGGCCCTTCGGCATAGGTTGAGCCTCTGTGCACGCGCAGTGTTCCGGTTTCTGGGCCGGTTGGATTTTCTACGGGGGAGTGACGGTAATAATCCGCACTATACCAGTCATTGACCCAGTCAACGGCGTTGCCAGACAGGTTGTAAATGCCCAGGGGGTTGGGTACGAAACGGTCTACTGCAAAGGTACGCGTTTCATCCGGGTGAGGAAAATTTCGCCCATAGTCCAAACCACCGTTATCGGTAGCAAAAAACACATACTGACCACGGTTGCGAGCGGCATATTCCCATTGGGCTTCAGTAGGTAAATCTACAGGGTAACCACTCAACTGGCCCAGCCAGCCACAGTAATCTTTGGCTTCTTGCCACGCTTGAGGGAAGGCGGGTTTTTTAGGCTGGTACCGGAACTGCAAGTCCTCTCGCTTTCGTAGCTCTTTATCAAAAAGAGGTTTGCCTTGGGCAATAAAAAATAAATCGAAGTCTTTTAGCGTGGTCTGGAATTTAGAAAAATAGTAGCCGCTCAACTTAACCGGATGAACAAAATCATCATCCCCATCCATGCTGATATTGCACAACCGCTCGGTCTCAACCCCACACGGCCATTCGCACATATTGCTGGGGTCATAGTCACACTTCCAGCCAAAATCCCCCATCTGAAACTCGCCGCCTTCGACAAACACCATATTGTCCAGCGACTGCACCACGGTATTGAGCAGTTGGGTGCGTATGTCGGTGGACAGCTTCGGGTAGGTCTGGTCGATGGTCGTCGCGATCTGCGCGACTTTTTCTGCGGAGAGTTTTTCGCTCTTGGGCAATGACAGGGATTGGGCCTGGCAGCCGGTCAGCAACAGCAGAACCGCAGCGGGAAACAGCAAGCGAACAGTGGGCAGACAGAGCACAGCAGTATCCCCATGGGCCGATAGCCCGAAAAGCTTGAACGCTAGCAGATCCACCTGCAGGCTGGCTGTAGGACCGTTCTGAAATCAACAACTCGACCCGTATCAACCCACGCGACGCGCATAACGTTGCGCCAAGACCGCGCAAACCATCAACTGGATCTGGTGAAAGATCATCAGCGGCAGGATTACCGCGCCAATGCCACCCCCGGCAAACAAAACCTGAGCCATTGGCACACCGGTGGCCATGCTTTTCTTTGAGCCGGCAAAGAGGATGGTGATGCGATCCTCCAGGTTGAAGCCCAGCCAACGGCCCAATGCCTGGGTGCACCACAGCACTGCGGCCAGCAGCACGCAACACGCCAGCGTCAGGCCCAACAGTCGTGAGAACGCGACGGACTGCCAGAGCCCGCTGACCACCGCATCGCTGAAGGCGGTATAGACCACCAGCAAAATCGAGCCCTGGTCCACGGTTTTCAGCCACGTAGCGTTACGCATCACCCAGGCGCCAATCCAGCGTCGGGCCAGTTGCCCGGCCACGAAGGGCACCAGCAGTTGCAGAACAATCTTCAACAACGCATCGAGGCTGGAAGCCCCCTCGCCCTCCCCCCCCATCAACAGCACCACCAGCACAGGCGTCAGTGCGATACCCAGCAAGCTCGATGCGGCGGCGCTGCAGATTGCCGCCGGAATATTGCCACGGGCCAGTGCGGTAAAGGCGATGGCCGACTGCACCGTCGCAGGCAAAGCACAGAGGTACAGCACGCCCAGGTACAGCTCATCGCCAACCAGTGGCAGGAACAGCGGTTTGAGTGCCAGCCCCAGCAGCGGGAACATCACGAAGGTGCACCCAAACACCAGCAGGTGCAGACGCCAGTGCCCTGCCCCGGCCACGACCGCCGCGCGGGAAAGCTTGGCCCCGTGCAGAAAGAACAGCAGGGCGATGGCCAGGTTGGTCAACACGCCAAACACCAAGGCGCCCTGCCCCTCGCATGGCAACAGTGTGGCGACAAGGATCACTGCGAGCAGCGCAAGGGTGAAATTATCGAACAACACACGTAACGATTTCATCGGGCGTCCTGGCAAATGAGGTTAGGCTTGAAGCTTGCCGGGCGAGACGATACGGTCTGTGGCCCATTCCGACTAACGCCAGAACGCTGCCAGTGTCGCCAAACGGACAACACGCAATACGCCCCACACAACGCCTCGCCGCGCTCAAGCGGCTGCCGCGTCCGGTGTACGGCCATGCACACGCATTACCCAACATTGCGCTCGGCTACGCCCATCGCCACCCGTGGGCGCAGTTGTCCCATGCCATCAGTGGCGTGTTGGAAGTGCATACCGAACACGCGTTCTACGTCGTACCGCCACATCGCGCGGTATGGATACCCGCCAACACCGTGCATCGGGTGACCTGCACGACGGGCACCTGTATTCGCAGCCTGTACCTGGACCAGGCTGCCAACTGCAGGCGTACCACCGACTGCCGCGTGCTGGGCATCAACCCGCTGCTACGCGAACTGATCTCCACCTTCAGCGGCCTACCAGTGGACTACGAACAACACGGCGCCGATGGTCGTCTGGTGCAGGTGTTGTTGGATCAACTCGCCAGCGCGCCTGAGGAAGACATGCGTTTACCGCTGCCCGGCGATAAACGACTGCGTGGTTTGTGCCAGCGCTTGCAGGAGCACCCCGACGATGCAACCGGGCTCGCGACCTGGGCTTTCCAGCTGGGCGTTTCGGAGAAAACCCTCAGCCGAGTGTTCCGACGCGAGACGGGCCTGACCTTTCGTGCCTGGCGTCAGCGCCTGCGTATGCTGAGTGCGCTACCGGCACTGGAGCGTGGCGACCGCGTGACCGATGTGGCGCTGGCGTGCGGTTACGAGTCGTTGTCAGCATTCATTGCGGCTTTCGGTCAACAGTTCGGCAGATCACCCGGCGAGTGGCTGCGAGGCAACACCAAGGCCGTGGCAGTACCCTGAGCTAGCCGCCTAAACGCCACTCGCCCACAGGTCGATATTGGCCTTTATGGGACTCGAACAACGTGAAATGGCCGGTGTTCAAATGAAAGTCCGGCGGCGCGCTGCTTTCCGGGACGGCAGTACGGTAGTCGCGCATCAGTGTCAGGTGCGGCCGGAAATCCTTGGGCAACTCAGTGAAGCCCAACGGCAACATGGCTTCCCGCAGGGCATAGACCAGTTGACGCAGCAGCAGCGGCGTCTGCACGGAAGTCAGCAAGAGCACACGGGACTGACGCCACACCTCCAGGCGATCAAGTGGCAGTGTCAAGTGCTGGCCTGCTCGCGCAACAGTCGCAGCCGCCGTACAGAGGGTAGGAACCTGCGATACCGCAACGGCACCAAGAAATAGCAACGTGACGTGGAAATTGTCGACCGGCACCGGGCGCCCGCTGTCCACGTGGAGAGCACCGCGCCATTGAGCAATGGCTCGACGTTGTGCCGGCGCACAAGGCAAGGCGAAAAACAGGCGTTTGACGGGTTCACCCGGCTCACGCGATTCGTTGCGCATACACGCCTCCCTCTCGGCAGAGCCCTGTGACTGGCTAGAAAAGCAGAACACCTGCGCTTGCAATACCCCTTTAAAGCCTACGCCTAAAGCTCAATTTACGAGTCAAAACCTTTCGGATTCAATACCAGTGGCCCACGCAGATGCTTGCTGCTGCGCGTGGCCAGCACATGGCACGGGTGTGACCCACCAAGTGACTGCCTGGTGCAGCCAGGCACCTCACCCCAAAATACTTGTACATAAAATTACTTATGTACAAGTATTTGGTGCACAATGGTACGACAGTATCAAATTGCCTTCTGCGACTCTCACGCTACGCTTCTCTCTGGAACTCCCGGCATGTTCACACGTAAATCCACCCTTCTGAAAAACGCCCTGGATGCCTGCCAGCAGCGCCTGGCCGAGCGGAACGCCGAACACGAGGCCCTGCGCGGGTCGATGGCAATCATCGAATTCAGCACTAGCGGTGAAATTCTCGATGCGAACCCGTTGTTCCTCACCCTGATGGGGTACTCCCTGAGCGCCCTCACTGGCCGCCATCACCGCCTGTTCTGCACCAACGAGTATGCCAACAGCCCGCAATACGCGGCACTCTGGCGCCGCTTGCAACAAGGCGAGCCTGTCAGTGGTGAGTTCCAGCGCCTGTCGAGCACGGGGCGAGCGGTGTGGCTGGAGGCCACTTATCTGCCGGTTCGAGGCGCCAATGGCCAGGTTGAAAAAGTCATCAAAGTGGCCTCCGACATCACCGAAGGTACGCTGCGCAACCAGATGCACGCCAGCGTAATGGATGCGGTGAATCGCTCGATGGCAGTGATCGAGTTCGACCTGCAGGGCAAGGTGGTGAACGCCAACGATAACTTCCTGAACACCATGGGATACCGCCTGGAAGAGATTCGTGGCAAACACCACAGCACATTCTGCCTGCCCAGTGAAGTGCACGGCGCCGCCTATAAAGATTTCTGGCTGGGCTTGTGCCGAGGTGAACCGCGTTCGGGGCTGTTCCAGCGCGTAGCCAGGCAAGGCCGACACGTCTGGCTACAGGCTACCTATAATCCGCTCTATGACGTCGACGGCAAGCTGTACGGAGTCATGAAACTGGCGAGCGACATCAGCGAGAGAATCGAGCAGCGCCGGTCCGAGTCGCAGGCGGCGATGCTGGCCTTCGAAACCTCGCGTGAAACCAATGAGCATGCCAGTCAGGGCACGGCCGTGGTTGCCCAGGCGGTCAGCCGGGTACAGGACATTGCCGAGGAACTTCGGGAGGCCGCCGGCAACATCAATGCGCTGAGTCAGCTGTCCGAGGAAATTGGCAGCATTGTTGGCGCCATTCGCGCCATTGCCGAGCAAACCAACCTGTTGGCGCTCAATGCTGCCATCGAAGCGGCACGCGCCGGTGAACAGGGCCGCGGTTTTGCAGTGGTGGCCGACGAAGTACGCAACCTGGCGACACGCACCAGTACCTCCACCCTTGAAATCGGCGAGGTGGTGGCGCGCAGTCAGGCGCTTGCCCAGCAAGCAGTCAAAAGCATGCACGACAGCACCCTCAAGGCTGAACAAGGCCTGGCACTCGCAGAGGAAGCAGGCGCTGCCATGCAGGCAATTCACGTGGGTGCCAAACAGGTGGTCGAGGCCATTGGCCGCTTCTCGGATATCCTCGAGAGCGATCAGGGGGCGAAGGGTACCCAGCCCTGAATCAGCCAACCTGACTGAAATGTAATCACCTGCCCGATTGCGCTGTGGCATCGTAATGTCCATGGCGCCCGGCATCCGCAAAAATGCCTCCCGCCCTGAGATAACACGTTCTCTCCAATCGAGAGATTCTGACTGACGGGACACCACAGGCATGTCTTCCACGACCTCCAGACGCACCTTTGTCAAAGCCCTGGCCGCAGGCGGATTGCTGGCAGGCTGCGGCCTGTGGCGCACGCCAGTATGGGCGATTGCCAGCCCTGGCCAGCCGAATGTACTGACCGGCAACGACTTCGATCTGTCCATTGGTGAAATGGGCGTTAACTTCACCGGTACGCCACGTACCGCCATGACAATCAATGGCAGCCTGCCAGGGCCGCTACTGCGCTGGCGTGAAGGTGATACGGTCACCCTGCGAGTCAGGAACCGTCTGAAAGAAAATACCTCGATTCATTGGCACGGAATCATCCTGCCGGTGAACATGGACGGCGTACCCGGCCTGAGCTTCCACGGTATCGAGCCGGGTGGTGTGTATGTGTACCAATTCAAGGTCAAACAGAACGGCACCTACTGGTACCACAGCCATTCCGGCTTTCAGGAACAGGTTGGTGTCTATGGGCCGCTGGTCATAGACGCGAAGGAACCCGAGCCATTCAGCTACGACCGCGACTATGTGGTGATGTTGTCGGACTGGACCGACGAAAACCCGACGCATGTCATGAAAAAGCTGAAGAAGCAGTCCGACTACTACAACTACCACAAGCGTACCGTCGGTGACTTCATTGATGATGTCGGCAAGAACGGCTGGGCCGCCACTGTAGCCGATCGAAAGATGTGGGCACAGATGAAGATGAACCCCACCGATCTTGCCGACATCAGTGCAGCCACCTATACCTACCTGCTCAATGGGCACGCTCCCGACGCTAACTGGACCGGCCTGTTCAAACCGGGTGAGCGGCTACGGCTGCGGATTATCAACGGCTCGGCCATGAGCTACTTCGACCTGCGCATTCCCGGCCTGAAAATGACCGTCGTCGCAGCAGACGGCCAATACGTCACGCCGGTAAGTGTCGATGAGTTACGTATTGCCGTGGCCGAAACCTATGACGTGCTCGTCGAACCGACCCTGGAGGCCTATACCCTCTTTGCCCAATCAATGGACCGCACCGGCTTTGCCAGGGGCACACTCGCCGTACGCGAAGGGCTGAGCGCTCCTGTGCCAACGCTCGACCCACGGCCGCAGATCAGCATGAGCGACATGGGCATGGGCGGTATGGACCATGGGAGCATGGACCATGGCGATATGACCAACATGGACCAAGGGGCTATGCAGAGCATGGATGGAATGCAGAGCATGGACGGCCTGCAAACCATGGATGGCATGCAGAGCATGGACCATGGCCAGCCAGGCACAACGCCTGAGCACAGCATGCATGACATGAGCGCGATGAGTGGCATGGAGCACCACCCAGCCTCTGAAACCGATAATCCACTGGTAGACATGCAAACCATGGCCCCGGCCCCCAAGCTCAGTGATCCCGGCATGGGCCTGAGAAACAATGGCCGACGCGTACTGACCTACGCTGACCTGAAGAGCACCTTCCAGGACCCCGATGGCCGCGAACCGAGCCGCACGATCACCTTGCACCTGACCGGCCACATGGAGAAGTTCTCGTGGTCGTTCGACGGCATCAAGTTCGCCGATGCCGGGCCGATTCGGCTCAAGTACGGGGAGCGAATCCGTATTGTCCTGGTCAACGACACCATGATGACGCACCCAATACACCTGCACGGCATGTGGAGCGATCTGGAAGATGAAAACGGCAATTTCATGGTTCGCAAACATACGATAGACATGCCACCCGGCACCAAGCGCAGTTACCGCGTCACCGCCGATGCACTGGGTCGATGGGCCTATCACTGCCATCTCATGTACCACATGGAAATGGGCATGTTCCGCGAAGTACGGGTAGATGAGTAGGAGAACGGCATGAACATCGAAAAAACCGCGAAACCGTTGCGCGCAAGCCTCGTGGCTTTCAGCCTGGGGCTATTGCACCTCCCTGTGGCGGTGGCGCAGGAACAGTCGATGCAAAGCATGGATCCTTCCCAGATGCAGGGTATGGATTACAGCCCTATGCAGGGCATGGCCCCAAGTGCAACGCAGGAAAGTCGCACACCGATTCCGGTGCTCACCGACGCTGATCGCGCAGCCGTCTTCGAGAGCGCGGGCGGCCATCAAATGCATGATGACGCGATCAACTCAAAGGTGCTGATCGATAAGCTCGAATGGCAGGACGCGGACAATGGCGCCGTACTCAACTGGGATGTGAACGGCTGGATTGGCACCGACCTGAACCGTTTGTGGGTACGCTCCGAAGGTGAGCGCAGCAACGGTGTCACCGAAAAGGCAGAACTGCAGGCGCTTTGGGCGCATGCCATCGGCCCTTGGTGGGACGTCGTCAGCGGGATACGTCAGGACTTCAAGCCAGGAGATCCCCAGACCTGGGCAGCACTGGGGGTGCAAGGCATGCCCCTGTATGACCTCGAAACGAGGGCAACCGCCTACGTGGGCGAGAACGGTCAAACGGCCGCTCGACTTGAAGGTGAGTACGACGTATTGCTCACCAACCGCCTGATCCTGCAGCCAACGGCTGAACTGAACCTCTACGGCAAAAACGACCCGCAACGGGCTACAGGCTCCGGATTGGCCAATACCGAGGTAGGCCTGAGGCTGCGCTATGAAATCCGTCGAGAGTTTGCACCTTACATTGGCGTTACCTGGAATCGTACGTATGGCAAGACCGCCGATTACGCCCTTGACGACGGTGAAGACCGCAGCGAGGCACGCTTGGTGATGGGCGTGCGCATGTGGTTCTGAACAGCGGCCCCCCCCTTGAAGCCCACCACACACTAACCCAACCACGGCCCAGGCCGTCAGGAGCCTTGCATGTCCCCTCTGAAAACACTCAGCGTCGCTGCCGCACTCAGCGCCGGTCTGTTCCTCAGCCTCAGCGCTCAAGCGCATCCCAAGCTGCTCTCCTCCAGCCCGGCAGAGGGCGCCACTGTCGCCTCACCGGCGAAAATCGAACTGCACTTTTCCGAGAACCTGGTGACGCAATTCTCAGGTGCGAAGCTGATGATGACCGGCATGCAGGGTATGGCGCACGCCCCGATGGCCGTCAAAGCCGCGGTCAGTGGCAGCAGTGACCCGAAAGCCATGCTCATCACGCCGGCAGCGCCACTCAGTGCGGGCACCTACAAGGTCGAATGGCGAGCCGTATCTTCCGACACCCACCCTATTACCGGCGCTGTTACCTTCACGGTGAACTGAGAGCATGGATGACCTGCTCAACATCGCCTTGCGTCTAGTGCTCTGCATCGACCTGATGCTGCTCTTTGGGCTGGCAGCCTTTCGCCTGTACAGCCCTGCGACGCAGGTTGTGGCCGAAAGCTCGGCAGCGCGCTTCAGCGCACTGCTTGCCACTGGCGCCGTGTTGGGTGTGCTGTTGTCGGCCCTCGGCATACTGCAACTGACGAAAACGATGAGTGGCGCCTCAGATTTCACTGAACTGCACCCGCACATGCTGCAGATGGTACTGATGGAAACCGATGTCGGGCACATGTGGTGGCTGCGCATCGGCGCGCTAACCCTCGCGACCCTCGTAGCCCTCGGCGTAGGGCGCGACTCACGCGTGGGTCAGTGGCTGGTGATGCTGTGTGGCGCAGTGGCCCTGGCAACCCTGGCCTGGAGCGGACACGGTGCCATGGACGATGGCTACAGGCGCTACCTGCATTTCACCAGCGATATTGCGCACCTGCTGGCCGCAGGTGGCTGGCTGGGAGCATTGTTCTCCTTTGCCTGGTTGCTAAAGGCCAATCACCCCACAGCAAACCAGCAACTGCGGGCACTGGCCCAGGCGCTCAGGGGTTTTGAAGTCACAGGGACATTGATCGTGGTTGTGCTGGTGCTCACCGGCGTCGTCAACTACCTGCTGATCGTCGGGATGACGTTGGAACCGCTGACAAACAGCACATACGGTGGGTTGCTGTCGCTCAAACTCATACTGTTTGCTGGCATGCTGGTGTTTGCCGCACTGAATCGCTTCCAGTTGAGCCCACTGCTGGAAACCTCGCTACAAACCGGCCATTACCAAAGCGCTATCAACGCCTTGCGGCGCAGCATGGTCCTGGAGCTATCGGTAGCGGTGATCGTTCTTGGCCTGGTGGCCTGGCTGGGTACCCTTAGCCCGGAGGTGGAGCTGCCCAGCGGCTAGGCGGATCCGGGTTTGAGGTGGACGCCTCGATAGCATCCAGCGGATGGCCTACCCTACTCAGGTGCTCCCCGTGCAAGTGTGCTACCCATGCTAAAGGTCGAAAACCTGTACAAGTCCTTCACCACCGCCCAAGGCACACTGCCGGTTCTGCGGGGCGTAGACCTGCACCTGCCCAACGGGACGAGCATGGCCTTGATGGGCGAGTCCGGCAGCGGCAAGAGCACCCTGCTGCACCTGATCGCAGGCCTGGAACGGGCAGACAGCGGGCACATTCTGATCGATGGCACACCGCTTCAAGGGCGTCGGGAAGCGGAGCTGGCACGCTGGCGACGGCTCGGCATTGGCCTGGTATTCCAACAGTACAACTTGATCAGCAGCCTTGATGTGGCCGCGAACCTGACCTTTCAAGCGCGCCTGGCAGAGCGTCACGACCCCGCCTGGGCCACCTACCTGGCCGAACAACTGGGGCTGCGCCCCTTGCTTGAGCGTTACCCCGAACAACTTTCCGGTGGCCAACAGCAACGCCTGGCCATTGGCCGCGCGCTGGCAGCAAAGCCCTCGCTGATGCTGGCCGACGAACCGACGGGCAGCCTCGACGAAGCTAGCAGCGACACAGCACTCGAGCTGCTCCTGCGGCTGGTCGGTGAGGCCGGCAGCAGCCTGTTGATGGTCACCCACAGCCCACGCCTGGCTGCCCGACTGTCCCGGCAATGCTATCTGCACCTGGGCCGTGTCCAGCCCCAGGCGGTGTAATGAGCAGCCTGAGGATCAGCCTCCAGGCCCTGCTCAGCCACTGGCGGCGCCACCCGCTGCAGTGCTTCAGCATTTTCACCGGGCTCTGGCTGGCTACCGCACTGTGGGCCGGCGTACAGGCACTCAATACCCAGGCACGGGCCGACTACGCCCGGGCCAGCGCCGTACTCGGCGGCGTGGCGCAGGCATATTGGGCACCACGCCAAGGCCCGCACATCGGCCAAGCGGTCTATGTTGCGCTGCGCCGTGAGGGCTGGCCCGTTTCGCCGCTGCTCGAAGGCCGCCTGAACCTTGTGGGTGATGCCGCGCTTAACGTGCGGCTGATCGGCATCGAACCGCTCACCCTGCCCCAGGGATCAGCCATCGCCGGGCAAGCCAACGAAGGACTCGACCTTGGCGGCTTCATTGGCCCGCCCGGGCAAGCCTGGGTCGGCCCAGACACCTTGCAACGCCTTGGCCTGAAACCGGGCGCCCAGGTGCAGACCGAAGATGGCCAATACCTGCCGCCCCTGCACGTGCAGGGGCAATTGGCCCCTGGGGTGATCGTTGTCGATATTGGCTACGCGCAAACACTTCTGAAAGCGCCAGGGCAGGTTTCACGGCTGCTGATGCCAGCGGCCTTCGCCGACAGCGCACCGCGCCTGCCGGCCAACCTGGCTGGCACGTTGCAACTGCACACTTCAAGCGACGCACAGGACTTGCAGCGCCTGACCGAGAGTTTCCACCTGAACCTAAGCGCCCTTGGCCTGCTGGCGTTCCTGGTCGGCCTGTTTATCGTGCATGCCGCCATTGGCCTGGCCCTGGAGCAACGCCGCAGCCTGTTACGCACCTTGCGCGCCTGCGGCGTAAGCCTCGCCGCGCTGGTCAGCGCACTGGCACTTGAGCTTGGTCTGTTTGCCCTGTTGGGCGGTCTGGCCGGCGTGCTCAGCGGCTACCTGCTGGCGGCCTTGCTGCTGGATGACGTCGCTACCAGCCTGCGCGGCCTCTACGGTGTGCAGGTGGCCGGGCAACTGAGCCTGTCACCCACATGGTGGCTGACAGGCCTGACCATCAGCCTGCTCGGTGCGCTCTTGGCCGGAGCAAACAGCCTGTTGCGCGCAGCTCGCCTGCCACTGCTGGCCCTGGCACAACCACACGCCTGGCAGGCGGCACAAAGCCTCTGGTTGCGCCGCCAGGTCCTGTTGGCGTTTGGCCTGGCGCTGCTGGCCTTGGCCTGCTGGCGGTTCGGTGACAGCCTGCGTATCGCCTTTGTGATGATCACTGCCTTGCTGCTGGCCGCCGCTCTGCTGCTGCCGGCCTTGCTCGACGCAGCGTTGCTGCTGCTCGCACGCTACTGTCAGCGGCCGCTGGCGCACTGGGTTCATCGCCGACAGCCGCCAACAGCTACCGGCGCTGGCCCTTGCCCTGATGGCACTGCTGTTGGCCTTGAGCGCCAGTGTGGGCGTGGGCAGCATGACCGAAGGCTTTCGCAAGACCTTCATGAGCTGGCTCGACCAGCGTCTTGCCGCCGAGCTTTACCTGAGCCCACGCGATACTGCACAAGCGCAGGCGATCAATGACTGGCTGACTGCCCAGCCGCAGGTCGAAGCCGTGCTGCCGCGATGGCGCGTAGAACTGCGCCTGCAGGGTTGGCCCGCCCAGCTCTTTGGCATCACCGATCACCCTTACTACCCGCAGCACTGGACGCTACTTGAGCAACAGGATGACGCCTGGCGACAACTGGCCACCGGCCAGGGCGTGATGCTCAGCGAACAACTGGCCCGCCACCTTCACCTGAGCCTGGGTGATCGCCTGTCACTGCCTGCCCCGGCTGCAGCGCCCAGCCTCAGGGTTGTCGGGGTGTATGCCGACTATGGCAACCCGAAGGGGCACCTGCTGGTCAGTGCCGATTGGTTGCAACGCTACTGGCCCGATGCGGATTTCTACGCCCTGAGCGTGCGCCTGGCCGCACAGCAGGTAGCGCCACTGATGGCGCAGCTGCAACAACAGTTTGCCCTGGACAGCAACCAACTGACCGATCAGGCGTCCCTCAAGCGCTGGTCCCGCGAGGTCTTCGAGCGCACCTTCGTCGCCACCGCTGCGCTCAACAGCCTTACCCTGGCGGTCGCCGGAGTGGCGCTGTTCATCAGCCTGCTGACCCTTGGCCAGAGCCGCCTCGGGCAGTTGGCCCCGCTGTGGGCGCTGGGTGTCGAGCGGCGCACGCTGGCCTGGTTGAGCCTGGGGCAAACCTTGATGCTGGCCGGCCTGACGGTGTTGCTGGCAATCCCCTTGGGGCTGTTACTGGCCTGGTGCCTGGTTGCTGTGGTCAATGTGCAGGCCTTTGGCTGGCGGCTGCCGTTGCAGGTGTTTCCATCACAACTGCTGCAGTTGGTTGTACTGGGCCTGCTGACCAGCCTGTTGGCGGCCATCGGGCCGTTGTGGCAACTGCTGCGTAGCCAACCGGCTGACCTGTTGAGGCAATTCGTCGATGAAGCGTAAGGTCCGGATCATCGCCTGTGCCCTGCTGCTGAGCGGGTGCGACAAGGCCCCGCCAGCGATTGAGGGCTTTGCCGGGCTTGGCCAGGCAACTGCGACCTACACACCGGTAGTGCGTGGACAAGCGCTGAGTTTTCCTGCTGACCACGGCGCCCATGCGGGCTACCGCATCGAGTGGTGGTACGTCACGGCCAATCTCACCGACGAGCAAGGACATGACTGGGGCGTGCAATGGACCCTGTTCCGCTCCGCCTTGCGCCCAGGCGCCGAGGTAGCCGGCTGGTCCAGCCCGACCGTGTGGCTGGGGCACGCCGCGCTGAGCAGCGCGTCCAGCCATCAGTTCAGCCAGACCCTTGCCCGTGGCGGCATCGGCCAGGCGGGTGTCGACGCGTACCCCTTCCGTGCCTGGATCGACGACTGGTCACTGGCCAGCACGGCAGGCCAAGGGCTTGAGCAGTTGCAGATGCGCGCTACCGGCAACGGCTTCAGCTATCGCCTGCAACTGATCAGCCAAGGGCCACTGGTGCTGCATGGCGACCGCGGCTACAGCGAAAAGTCTGGCCAGGGCCAAGCGTCGTACTACTACAGCCAACCGTTTTATCAGGTCAGTGGCGAGGTTGAGCGCCATGGCCAACGCTACCCGGTCACGGGACGCGCCTGGCTCGACCGGGAATGGAGCAGCCAGCCGCTGAGCAACACACAACAGGGGTGGGACTGGTTCTCGCTGCACCTGGAAAACGGCGCCAAGCTGATGCTGTTCCAGGTGCGCCAACGCGACGGCCAGCCCTATCGAGCAGGTACCTGGATCAGCCCCGACGGCCACGCCGAGCCGTTGCGAAGCGAGCAAATCCGGCTCGACCCGCAAGCCTGGACGCGCCAGGACAACGGCAAGCAGCTCCCCACTCGCTGGCGCTTGCAAGTCGCCACGCACAACCTGGACGTACAGGTCGCGGCCCTGCAACCCCATGCCTGGATGGGTACTACCGTTGCCTACTGGGAAGGCCCGGTGCAACTGCTGGGCAGCAATACCGGGCGTGGTTACCTGGAGATGACCGGCTACTGACGACGCTCAGGCAATCTCGAACAAACCGTTACGGATGGGCCCGACCTCCAGGCGCGCGCGCACATCATCATCGATGCGCGGATCATCCGGCCGGTACAAGCGGACCTGACGGTAAGCATTGATCCGGTTGATTTCCGGCCCCAGGTACTCCCACACCACTCGGGTGCAGGTCGGGGTGCGCCGGTCACCACTGGAGACGCCGGTCTTCAGCCCATTGAGGCGGGTGATGCGGCTCTTGAAGCTGGGGATGAGGATGGTCTGGCTCATCTCGTTGACCGTCAACGACTCGTAGTCGACCAGAAACAGGCGATCCTGCAGTTGGAACGCTGCCCCCAGGTAGCGGCAACGCACCCAGTCTTCGGCCTGTACGTCGATGCTGCTGGTGCGTTCCTGACGCTCCTGGCGTTCGAACAGGAAGGTACCCCGCTCTTCACGCAAGTGCACCAGTGACAGCAGGATCGAGCCCGGCACCGACATGCAGTTGGAGTACTCGAAGTAGTAACCGCAGTAACGCGACAAGTTACCGCCGTGATCACGCAAAGGACGCAGCAACTCGACCAGCGGGTCCTCCTGACCGGCGCCAGGCAGCACGGTAACGCGCGCGCCGATGAGACGGGCGAACTGCTCTGGCGGCAAACCCAGCTCGTAATCCTCGACACCGAAAAAGTCGCCGATGCGCTTGAGGTTGTAAGGCGTCGGTTGGCTCTGGCCGCTGAGGTACTTGTTGAACTGTCCACGGTTGATCGACAGCTGGCGGCAAACCTCCGAGATAGAGCGGTAGTGGCTGCAAGCCAGTTTGAGGTTTACGCCCAGGTTTTCACTCATTGATGCACTTCCGATTGATGCTAGCGGCGCCAGTTTAGCATCAAGTCGCATCATTTCAGATCAACCCGCGAAATTGTAACCAGGCTTTTCTTGGCCAACCATGCGCGCCATGCCTGCACCGCACTGTTGCGGTCGTTTGTCTTTCACTTAAACAATAAGAATCGAGGTCTCTTCATGCTCGAAGCGCTCAACGATTTCCTTTCGGGGAAACTCCTCATCGTGCTGATCGTCGGACTGGGTAGCTACTTCACCTTGCGCTCTCGTTTCGTCCAGTTCCGTCATTTCGGCCACATGTTCAGTGTGTTCAAGGAATCGCTGCGCGGCCAGGCAGGCCAACTGAGTTCGTTCCAGGCCCTGATGCTGAGCCTTGCCGGCCGTGTCGGTGCCGGGAACATCGCCGGTGTCGGCATTGCCGTTACCCTCGGCGGCCCAGGCGCGGTGTTCTGGATGTGGGTTACTGCACTGGTCGGTATGTCCAGCAGCTTTTTTGAATGCACCCTGGCCCAGGTCTACAAACGCAGCGACGGAGACGGCCTGTACCGTGGCGGCCCGGCGTACTACATCCAGCATGGCCTGAAACTGCGCTGGATGGCGGTAGTGTTTGCCGTGTTGCTGCTGGTGACCTATGGCTTCACCTTCAACGGCCTGCAGTCCTATACCGTTACCCACTCGCTGCAAAACGCGTTTGGCTTTGAACCACAGCAGACCGGCTTTGCCCTGGCAGCCTTGCTCTGCGTGGTGTTCATCGGCGGCATCAAGCGTATCGCCTCGGTGTCCGACCTGCTGGTACCGGTCAAGACCCTGGCCTACATCGGTGTCACCCTGTACGTGATCATCACCCAGATCGAGCACGTGCCGGCCATGCTGGAAACCATCATCAAGAGCGCCTTTGGCCTCGACCCGGCATTCGGCGGTCTGCTGGGCAGCGCCATCGTCATGGGCGTGAAGCGCGGGGTTTTCGCCAACGAAGCGGGCCTGGGCAGTGCGCCTAACGTCGCCGCTGTTGCCGCGGTGCGCCACCCAGCCGCACAAGGCGTGGTACAAGCCTTCAGCGTGTTCCTCGACACCTTCGTGATCTGCACCTGCACCGCTCTGCTGATCCTGCTGTCGGGTTTCTACACACCAGGTTTTGAAGGTGACGGTATCGCCCTGACCCAGAACTCGCTGGCCGCGGTAGTCGGTGACTGGGGGCGTCTGTTCGTCAGCGTTGCGCTGTCGCTGTTCGTCTTCACCTGCATCCTCTACAACTACTACCTGGGCGAAACCAGCCTGCAGTTCCTCAGCCGCAACCGGCTGGTGCTGATCGCCTACCGCGGACTGGTGGTACTGCTGATCCTATGGGGTTCGGTGCAAGACCTCTCCACCGTCTTCGCCTTTGCCGACATCACCATGACCTGCCTGGCCTTCGTCAACCTGGCCGCCCTGGCCATGCTGTTCAAGGTCGGCCTGCGGGTCATGCGCGACTATGACGAGCAGCGCCGTGCCGGCATCGCGCAACCGGTGTTCGACGCCGCACGCTTCGCCGACCTCGACCTGGACCCGCAAGCCTGGCCCGTGGGCCAACACGCCGAAAGCCCGGCGCACGCTGAACCCCAACTGGCACCGGCGCAACGCTGAGTGACCACCTGAAGGCCGCCCTATGCCGGGGCGGCCTTCCCTGCCACTGCTCCCGCGATCTTTCACACCGCACTTTCCATCTGCCTGGACGCTTCCCATGCGCGCAGTAAAGAACCTTCTTGTCCTCTATACCGGCGGCACCATCGGCATGCTGCAAACGCCACAAGGCCTGGCCCCGGCCAGCGGCTTCGAGGCACGCTTGCACGATTACCTGCTGGAGCACCCCGATACCCCGACACCCGCCTGGCGCCTGCTTGAACTGGAACCGTTGCTGGACAGCGCCAACATGCAGCAAGCGAACTGGCTGGCCATGCGTGACACCATCGTCAACGCCGTGGTCGAAGATGGCCACGACGGCGTCCTGCTGCTGCACGGTACCGACACCCTGGCCTACAGCGCAGCGGCGCTATCATTCCTGTTGCTCGGCCTGAATGTTCCGGTGGTGCTGACCGGCTCGATGCTGCCGGCGGGCGCACCGAACAGCGATGCCTGGCAAAACCTCAGGGGTGCCCTCGGCATCATGGCCTCGGGTATCGAGGACGGCGTACACCTGTACTTTCACGGTGCCCTGCTGCACGGTGCCCGTGCCAGCAAACTACGCAGCGAAGCCTTCGATGCGTTCGCCGAACTGCCTCGTCATCGTGAAGGCGCTCGCGCTGAAACACTGCCAGCACGCCTGTGCTATCGCCAGCCACGCACACCGGTCAAGCTGGCGGTGCTGCCACTGTTCCCCGGCTTTCAGGCTGAACAGCTTCGCAGCGTGCTGAACAGCGGCATCCAGGGCCTGCTGCTGGAATGCTACGGCAGCGGTACCGGGCCATCCGACGATGCCGCACTGCTGCAGGTGCTGAGTGAAGCGCGTCAGCGCGGCGTAGTGCTGGCGGCCATCAGCCAGTGCCCACAAGGCAGCGTACTGTTCGACACCTACGCCGCCGGCAGCCGCCTGCGCGATGTCGGCCTGGTCTCCGGTGGCGGCATGACCCGGGAAGCGGCCTTGGGCAAGCTGTTCGCCCTGCTCGGCGCCGGGCTGAGTGTGGGCGAGGCCGAACACTGGTTCGCCCTGGACCTGTGCGGTGAACGCGCGGCCTGACCGACCACTGGGCACGGGCTGGCGCGCAGTTGAGCCCGGTGCCCACGTAATGGAGTACATTGGTGCTGATGTGACGGGCCAAATGGCCGCATCCTCACAACCGCGAAGCAAGCACCATGAGCACACTCGATCTGTTTGAAGGTCTGCACACACCGACGCAGGCCATGGAACCCCTGGCACACCAGGCCTGCGTGTTGCGCGGCTTTGCCCTGCCCTTCGTCGAGGCAGTGCTGCCGGCCCTGGCCCACATCTGCGAAGTCGCGCCGTTTCGGAACATGGTCACCCCAGGCGGTTTCGGCATGTCCGTGGCCCTGACCAACTGCGGGCATCTGGGCTGGACAAGCGACCGCAGCGGCTACCGCTACAGCCCGATCGACCCCGCCAGCGGGCAGCCCTGGCCGGAACTTCCAAGCGCGTTTCTGGCGCTTGCGACAGCGGCGGCAAACGCAGCAGGTTTCCCCGACTTTGTGCCCGATGCCTGCCTGGTCAACCAATATCAACCCGGTTCGCGGATGTCCCTGCACCAGGACAAAGATGAACGCGACTACACCTGGCCGATCATCTCGGTGTCTCTTGGTATCCCGGCCACCTTCCTCTTTGGCGGCCATCACCGGGCTGACAAGCCCCAACGCGTGCCACTGTTTCATGGCGATGTGGTGGTCTGGGGCGGTGAAGACCGGTTGCGTTACCATGGTGTAGCGCCGATCAAGGATGCGCTGCATTCAGTGATGGGCGCGCAACGCATCAACTTTACCTTCCGTAAGGCGGGTTGACGAAACACCGTTTCATCGTGTCTCGATGAGTGACTCATGCTGTCGATGGAATTCAACCGCAAGAGTCGGAGTGCCTCACTGCGGGTAGCGGCTTAACGTGCAGCCTGTAGGCCACTGACAGCGGGAACAGCATTATGAACACAGACAAGGACAGCGCCACAGTGCCGGCCACTTCAGTGGAGCAAGACCCACGCTGGCAAGCCGTACTGGCACGCGACACAACGGCCCATGGGCAGTTTGTCTATGCCGTACGCACCACCGGCGTGTACTGCCACCCGGGCAGCACTGCCCGATTGCCGCGAGCGGAAAACGTCGAGTTTTTCAACACGCCAGAGGCAGCAGAGGCGGCCGGCTATCGTCCCTCGAAACGTGCCGGGGCTTTGCCGTCCATAGTGCTGGCCCAGCATGCAGCGCGAGTGGCCGATGCCTGCCGGCTGATCGAGAGCAGCACTGAACTCCCCTCACTCGCTGACCTGGCGGCCTATGCCGGCTTGAGCCCGTTTCACTTTCATCGGGTGTTCAAGTCCGTGACCGGCCTGACCCCAAAGGGCTACGCCAATGCCCACCGCGCGCGCCGGGTACGCGAGCAACTGGCCCTCGGCGGCCGGGTCACCGATGCCTTGTATGAGGCGGGCTTCAACTCCAACAGCCGTTTCTATGCGGCTTCGGACCACCTGCTTGGCATGCGCCCGAGTGATTATCGCGCCGGAGGCCAGCACCTGGATATCCGCGTTGCCGTGGGTGAGTGCTCACTGGGCTCGATTCTGGTCGCGCAGAGCGCGCGGGGTATTTGCGCGATTCTCCTGGGAGACGACCCGCAACAGCTGCTGCACGACGTGCAAGACATGTTCCCCAATGCCAATTTCATCGGCGCCGACACCAACTTCGAGCAACTGATCGCCACCGTGGTTGGCTTCGTCGAAGCCCCGGCCCTGGGTCTGAACCTGCCTCTGGATGTGCGGGGCACGGCCTTCCAGGAACGGGTATGGCAGGCCTTGCGCGAAATCCCCGCAGGCAGCACCGCCAGCTACGCGCAGATCGCCGAGCGCATTGGTTCACCCAAGGCGGTGCGCGCCGTGGCTCAGGCCTGCGCCGCGAACACACTGGCCGTGGCCATCCCCTGCCATCGCGTGGTGCGCAGCGACGGCAACCTGTCGGGCTACCGCTGGGGCGTGGAGCGCAAACGCGCCTTGCTGGCGCGTGAAGTCAAGCCCTGATGACCGGTCTCAAGTAACCGCCGGTATTACTTCAGAAATTTCTGAAGTAATTATTTCCCTACGCCGATTCCCTCGACCTTACTCACTGTCGGAACATCCACCCCACTTATGTCCGCCAGTGCGGGCCCATTACACGCGTACACAACAACAAGACATGAGGTTCCCAGTGAGCAACGCCAACAAGGTCACCGCTCGACCGAAAATCGAGGTTCGCTCCATCGACTACGTGCCGCGCACCGAACGCCATGGCAAGGTCTGGCATCAGGCACCATTCTGGTTTACCGGCAACTTCGTCCTCACCACCATGGTCACCGGGTTCACCGGCCCCGCACTGGGCCTCGGCGCCTTGTACTCGATACTTGCGATCATTATCGGCGTCTGCTTCGGCACCTTCTTCATGGCCTTTCACGCCAACCAGGGCCCCCGCATGGGCCTGCCACAGATGATCCAGTCACGCGCCCAGTTCGGCCTCAAAGGCGCCATCGTGCCCTTCGCTGCCGTGGTGTTCGTGTACATCGGTTTCAATGTGTTCAACGTTATCCTCGCCACTGACGCCATCAACACCGTACTGCCCGGCCAACGTGCCCCCTGGTACCTGGGCGTCATCGCCGTTGCCGTGGTGCTGGCGGTGGTGGGTCACGACCTGCTGCACACGGTTCAACGCTGGCTGACCTACGTGATGATCGTGGTGTTCGGCGCCTTGACCGTCAGCGCCGTGATGACCCTGCAGGCCGATGCGGCCCTGGACAACGCACACTTCTCCTGGGGTGCCTTCCTGGTACAACTCTCCGCAGCCGCGGGCTACCAGATCAGCTACTCGGTGTACGTCTCTGACTACTCGCGCTACCTGCCTCATGATACGCCTGCCCGCAAGGTGGTGTTCTGGACCTACCTCGGCGCGGCCGGATCGGCCCTGTGGCTGATGTCGCTCGGCGCCTTCCTGGCCTCGGCCCTGCCATCGCCGGATGCCATCGGCAGCGTGCGTGAAGTGGGCAACCAGTTCATCCCGGGGCTGGGCACCTTTACCGTACTGATCTCGATACCGGCGCTGGTCGGCATCATGGCCGTCAACTGCTACGGGGCGATGCTTACCAGCATCAGTGCCATCGACAGCTTCCGCAAAGTCACCCCGTCACTGAAAATCCGCGTCTCTGGCATTGCCATCATCGCTGCCATCGTCTTCATCGTCGCGCTGGCGATTCCCGAGAGTTACCTGGGCAGCTTCAACACCTTCATCCTGTTGATGCTGTACTTCCTGGTGCCATGGACGGCGGTGAACCTCGTCGACTTCTACGGTGTGCGCAAGGGTCACTATGTGATCAGCGAGATCTTCAATCCCAATGGCATTTACGGCGCCTGGGGCAAGGCCGGCCTGAGCGCCTACGGCATCGGCCTGCTGGCGATGGTGCCGTTCATGTCGCTGAGCTTCTACACCGGCCCCGCAGCCGCCGCCCTCGGCGGTGCCGACATTGCCTTCGCCGTTGGCCTGCTGGTAACCGGTGTGATCTATGCACGCCTCTGCCGAACCCTGGACCTGAACGCCGAACAACGCCTGCTGGCCGCCAACGACCGCCAGCTTGAGGAAGCCACACGATGAAACCAACGCCCACACACCTCACCGTCGCCTGCTGCCAGTTGGCCCCCAGGGTCGGCGACCTTGAGCACAATCGGCAACAGGCACTGGCCGCCATACGTGCGGCAGCCAGCCAGGGCGCGCAGGTGGTGGTTCTGCCAGAGTTGGTACAGAGCGGCTACGTCTTCATCGACAAGGCCGAAGCCCTGAGCCTGGCTGAAACCGCCCACGGTGAAACCCTGCGCCAATGGGCGGTGCTGGCCACGGAGCTGGATGTCGTCATCGTCGGCGGCTTCTGCGAGCGCACCGAACGCGACGAGCTGTACAACAGCGCGGCATTGATCGATGCCAACGGCGTGCAGGCCGTGTACCGCAAAGCGCACTTGTGGAACGATGAGAAACGTTTCTTCACCCCCGGCAACTGCCCGCCGCCGGTGGTTGAGACGCGCTTTGGCCGCATTGCCGTGATGATCTGCTACGACCTGGAGTTTCCTGAATGGGTGCGGCTGCCGGCACTGGCCGGCGCCGAACTGCTGTGCGCCCCCGTGAACTGGCCGGACGGCCCTCGCCCTGCCGGAGAGCGTCCTGCTGAAGTGGTGCGGGTGCAGGCCAACGCCTCGGTCAACCGTCTGTATATCGCCGCCTGCGACCGTCGTGGCACTGAACGCGGTGTGGACTGGGTCGGCGGCTCGGTGATTGTCGATGCCAACGGCTACCCCTTGGCCGGGCCACTGCACGGCGCCGCTGCCGACCCTGCGATCATCCTTGCCCACCTGGACCTCAGCGAGGCCCGCGACAAGCGCATCAGCGCCAACAATCACGTACATCAGGACCGCCAGCCGGCACTCTACGATTGAGTGCATTGCGCGGCTGACACCGCCCCTGCCAAACCGGCGTCGGCCTTGCCGGCGCTGCCTCACCCACACATCTCGCCCCATGCCCGACAAAACCACTAGAATGGCCACCTTGCTGATCAGGTGCATTCATGGATATCGAGCTGGCCCGAACCTTTCTTGAGATCGTCCGTTGCGGCAGCCTGGCCTCGGCGGCCGAGCGCTTGCACGTCACACAGACCGCCATCACCGCCAGGGTGCAGAAACTCGAACAACAACTGGCCTGCCAACTGTTCGTGCGCAGCCGCAGCGGCGCCAGCCTTACCGCCGACGGCGAAGCCTTCGTGGTGTACGCCAACCAACTGGTGCAAACCTGGGAAGCCGCGCGCCGCGACCTGCCGCTGCCCGATGGCTGCCATCAGGTGCTGCACATCGGCGGCGAAGTCAGCCTGTGCAACCCACTGATGCTCAATTGGGTCAGTGCCCTGCAACGGGAACTGCCAAACCATGCCGTGCGCTGTGAAGTCGGCGAGCGCAACAGCTTGCTGCAAGAGCTGGAGCTAGGGGTACTCGACGCGGTGCTGGTCTATCAGCCAAGCTACGGCCCGGGCCTGCAGGTCGAGCAACTGATGGAAGAGAAGCTGATCCGCATTCGCAAGGCCTGCACGCCCGAACCCTACGTCTACATTGATTGGGGCGATGCCTTCCGCCGCCTGCACGATGCAGCCTTGCCCGAATGCGCCCGCCCGGCACTGAGCTTCAACCTCGGCCCGATGGCCCTGCAGTACATACTCGAACACGGCGGAAGCGGCTATTTTCGCACACGCGTGGTACAAGCCTACCTGGACAGCGGCGTGTTCGAGCGCGTGCCGCAAGCGCCCGAATTCACCTACCCCACCTACCTGGTGTATGCCCGCGAACGCGACTCGCAAGTGCTGCAACAGGCGTTCAGCGTATTACGCGAAGTCGTCGCCCGCGACAATGACTGGTCACAACGCTGGGACCCGCAGATCTGAGCGCACCGTTGCCACTTTGCTGAGCAACTGACGCTTGAGCGCGGCAATCAGGTCGGTCTGGGTGATCACCCCTACCACCTGCTCACCGTCCAGCACCGGCAGGCAATGCAACCCTTGCTCACAGAGCAACGGCAGCAGCGTGACCGCCTGCTGCTGACTGCCGACACTGACCACACGCCGGCTCATGATCGTCTCGAGCCGCACCGACTGACGCCGACCAAACAGCGCACGCCAACTGAACCGTTGCTGGGCCATGGCCGGGCCAATCAAATCACTCAGGCTGACAATCCCGACCAGGCGCTTCGTCTCATCGAGCACCGGCAAAGCCTTCACATGATGACCCGACAACTGCTGCCAGGCCTGCTCCAGCGTGGTGCCGGGCGTGGCGAACTGTACGTCCCGTGACATCACCCTGGCTGCGGTAATCCCGCCAAGGCTACGCTTCAACGCCTGCTGCTCGGTGGCCATGATGATTCGTTCCAGTTCATCACGGGTGACATCGACAAACTCGCCCAACGCTTCCAGCGCCTGATCCAGATCTTCGCCACTGACCCCTACCCGTTCACTCGGCAATGGGTCGAGGGTATGGTGCAAGTCCTTGCGCGGCGCAGCCGTCTTTGGGTAGCGCACCCCGGTTGCCCGGTTGTACAGCACCGCCACCAGCAACAGGCACAAAGCGTTGAGCAACACGGGCTCCAGGACCTGAACACCGAGTACAGCGAGCGAGGGGTCCGCCAATGCCAGGCTCACCGCCAGTGCCCCGCCCGGCGGATGCAGACAACGCAGCAGGCACATCAGCAGAATGGCCAACATTAGTGCCGAACTGGCGGCCAGCAGCCCGGGGCCGATCCAGTGGTGCAGCCCCAGCGCCACCAATGCGGCGATGACATAGCTACCGATCAGCGGCCACGGTTGTGACAACGCCCCGGAGTGCACCCCGAACAGCAACACGGCCGACGCCGCCAAAGGCCCCAGCAGATGCAGGGCCACCGCGCTGCCGAACAGCGCGCTGCACACCGTGCCCGCGAGCAAAACACCGAGCAACGCGCCAAGACCGGCGCGAAACCATTCTTTGGGGGGGATATTCAGCGTTGCCGGGGCAAGGCGCTGCAGCCAATGACGCAGTCCACGGGTAGACATGGGAGGAGCAAATACCTTTTGAAAAACACGCACCGTCAATACCGAGCGATACACCTTGCGCAAGCAGCCATGCGGGGCAAAACTCGATTGCGCAGGGATTCTGAAGGAGATGAGTACGCTGGCGGTAATGCAAAAAAATGAGGGGAAACTGCATTATTTTTGAGGGGTGCGACGAGGGAGTGCCTCCCCCCTTGAACCCTGGGCGGGAATGGCAATGTGCTTATGGTTATCAGAACGTCACACTGACGTGCGTCACAGGCCGTATTGCAACCAATAACTGCCAGAACGTGCCGCGTCAATAGAAGTCGACCGTAGCAGCAAACCGTTACACTAACGCACCCGCTCCTGGTGTGTTGATAGACAGGACGCCCAAGCGCTTACCCGGCCCAGCGTGCAAGCCCGGCCCCTGCCGTGCAATGAGAACCGACATGAGACACCCTGTTCAGACAACTGACATCCCAGTATCCAATTCCCCGTGTGACGGAGCACCCGCAGCATGATCGAGGTAACCGAGGTTTCCATTGCCGACCTGCGTGCGGCGCTCGAATCCGGGCAGACAACAGCGGTCGCGCTCGTCCAAGCGTACCTCGCCAGGATCGACGCCTATGACGCCCCTGGCACAGCCACTGCGCTCAATGCAGTGGTGGTTCGCAACCCTGACGCACTCAAGGACGCGCAGGCTTCCGATGCCCGTCGGGCCAGGGGCGAAACCTTGGGGCCACTCGATGGCATCCCCTACACCGCCAAGGACAGCTATCTGGTCAAGGGCCTCACCGCCGCCTCTGGCAGCCCGGCATTTGCCGACCTGATTGCCTATCGCGACGCGTTCACCATTGAACGGCTGCGCGCCGCCGGTGCGATCTGCCTGGGCAAGACCAACATGCCGCCCATGGCCAACGGTGGCATGCAGCGTGGGGTCTACGGCCGAGCAGAGAGCCCGTACAACGCCGACTACCTCACCGCCCCCTTCGCATCGGGCTCATCGAACGGCGCCGGTACTGCCACCGCGGCCAGCTTCGCAGCCTTCGGCCTGGCCGAAGAGACCTGGTCGAGCGGGCGCGGCCCAGCCTCGAACAACGGCCTGTGCGCCTATACGCCTTCGCGTGGGGTGATTTCGGTGCGCGGCAACTGGCCACTGACGCCGACGATGGACGTTGTCGTGCCGTACGCCAGAACCATGGCCGACCTGCTCGAAGTGCTCGATGTGGTGGTCGCAGAAGATCCCGACACCCGCGGCGATCTGTGGCGGATGCAGCCCTGGGTGCCGATTCCGAGTGTCGCCTCGGTTCGTCCTGCCTCCTACCTGTCGCTTGCCGCGAAGCCTGAGTCACTCGCTGGCAAACGGCTCGGTGTTCCCCGCATGTATATCAATGCAGACCCCGAAGCAGGCACCTCAGAGGCTCCCGGCATCGGTGGCCCGACCGGGCAGCGCATCAATACCCGCCCGTCAGTGATTGCGCTCTGGGAAGACGCACGAAAGGCACTCGAAGCCGCCGGGGCTGAAGTGATCGAAGTCGATTTCCCGCTGGTCTCCAATTGCGAGGGTGATCGCCCAGGGGCGCCGACCGTGTTTACGCGAGGCCTGGTGTCCAAAGAGTTCCTGCATCACGAACTGTGGGACCTGACCGCCTGGGCGTTCGATGACTTCCTGCAGGCCAACGGCGATCCGAAGTTGAACCGTCTGGTCGATGTGAACGGCCCGCTGATCTTCCCCCACGACCCGGGTACCCTGCCCAACCGCGAGGGCGACCTTGCCGCTGGCATGGACGAATACGTGCGGATGGCCGAGCGCGGGATTACGCCGTGGGACAAGATCCCGACCGTGCCAGACGGGCTGCGCGGGCTTGAAAAGACCCGCCAGATCGACCTTGAAGACTGGATGGAACGGCTTGGCCTGGATGCGGTGATCTTCCCGACGGTGGCCGATGTTGGGCCAGCAAATGCCGATGTCGACCCTGAAGCGGCAGACATTGCCTGGAGCAACGGCGTATGGGTCGCCAACGGCAACCTCGCCATCCGCCACCTCGGGGTTCCAACCGTCACCGTACCAATGGGTGTGATGAAGGACATCGGTATGCCCGTGGGGCTGACCTTCGCTGGGCGCGCCTATGACGATTCAAACTTGTTGCACCTTGCTTGCGCATTTGAATCGACCGGGAACAAACGAATGATCCCACCACGCACACCACCGCTGTCGGCTGGCCAGTAACCGAAATGCCGGGATTGGGGCAGTAAAGGCCCCGATCCCGGCCATCAAATGCAGGACAGGGACATGGCAGTGCGCCAATCGGTGCTATGCCAGAGACGTTACATTGAGGTAAATGCTGCTGATTCAGGAAACACTAGATCGCGCTTCCCGAAAAGACGAACACCCTGAACTCGAGCAGAATCTGCGCGCTGAGCCATACGTGGATGCTGATAGAAAATGGCAGGGGCGGCTGGATTCGAACCAACGCATGGCAGGATCAAAACCTGCTGCCTTACCGCTTGGCGACGCCCCTGTATCTGTTGCGACGAGTGCCATGACTCGATTGATCATTCTGCAGCTTGCGAACCAGCGCCGCTGCAGGAATGTGCGAAATTTATCAACTTTCGCGCTGTATGGGAAGCCTCAAAAACAAAAAAATCGGTTTTAAAACAGCAATTTACTGTCTCACCGCCAAGAGTCCCCAATCAGGCTACCGTCATTCCTCGTTTGCTTGCGGCAATGTCGCCTAGAGGCATCGCCCAGGACGGGCCCCTTGCGAACCCGCGAAATGCGTGCAGAAACTAAATTCCTGCACGGTAGAAATCAAACTGAAAACACCTCGATTTCATGAAGATTTCATTACCTGGCCGAAGGTTAGCAGTGCTTTCAGTACCCTACGCGTACTCAGTGCACCACGCGCGGTAGCAGGAAGCTCAACAGTTCGGGGTCATCATCCGGCTCGATAGCCTGAACCGCGCGCGGCAGGTGCTCCATGACTGAACCCCAGAATGCCGCTGCGGCTTCATCCTGATAGTAGTAACGCACCAGCCAGGCATGCTCCGCACTCATCAGCATCTGGGCCGCTACAGCACGCCCGATGCCTTTACGGCGGTACTTTTTCAGGATGAACAGATCCGCCAGTTCCAGGGCATCGATACCGGGTAAGTCACTGCGCTCGATCAGCAGAAAACCGGCAATGAAACCGTCGACCAGCAACAGGTTGGCGCTCCACTGCGACTCTTGCCAGTAGCGCTGCAGGTGCTCATCGTGGATATAGAAGCGACCGTCCAGTTCAACGTCTTCCTGCTCCCAGTCCGAGGACTCGTAGGCATAGAACTGGTACAGGTTACGCACCAGTTCGATTTGATCAGGGCTGGCCTGCACCAGTTCAAGGGTGATGTCAGTCGTCGAAGGCATGGGAAGCTCAAAGAGAAAATACTAATGGCGGCCGCAGGCAACGGCCGTTTTGCGCGCGCTATTGTTTATAAAAAAAGGCGAGAATGCTACCGGTGATCCGTGCAGTTGCTAAGGATCATGCGGTTGGTGTTGCAACGCCATCACCGTCAAGGTCCTGCTGGCACACCTGACTGATCGTCGTAGTGGGCTCGCAAACGCTGCGCTGAGTCATTGGCCGGTTTTGTCGATTGCTTTAGTCTAGCGCCGGGCCACCCTGCAAGACGCGTTGGTGGCGATGAGAACTGAGGACGCTATGACAGACCGCGAACAGCTCCATCGAGAGGGTTATGTGCTGCTCCGTCGCGTAATCCCAAGCGAGTGGCTGAGTGACCTTCGTGCCGTGTTCGATGCGGGCGTGAAGCCGTCTGACCAATGGCCGGTGCCGCGCGGCATGGACTGGCGTCACTCGCTGCTGGACACCGACGCGAAGGTTCAGGCGGTGTGTCGTCTGCCGCAGGTACTGACGGTGGTTGGCGAGCTGATTGGAGAACGGTTCTTCCTCGCACAGGTCGAGGGTCGCGAACCCCTTGCAGGTGGCGGCCATCAGCAACTGCACCGCGACTTGTCGGCGCAACGACCAGGCGACATCGTCGGTGCTTTAGCTTATTTCGACGATTATGGCCCTGAGAACGGCGCAACCCGTATCGTCCCCGGCAGCCATCGCCCCGTGCACGGAGCACCGCCGTTCGACTTCAACGACGAGTCCCGGTCTGTGCAGCTTTCAGGCTCTGCGGGTGACATTCTGGTGTTTGATGTCGATCTGGTGCATGCCGCCAGCCTGAACGCAATCGGCGCACGCCGTCGCACCCTGCTGATCAGCTATTTTTCTGAGCGTCTGTACGCGTCGCACCTGCAAACAGTGGGCCTGCGAAATGTACGGATGGACACGAGCGATCGATTCGATCCTTCGGATTTAGCCTTCGTTGGGTATGACGATGGTGGTCATTCTGTACGCTCAACCGACCCAAGCGTGGTTCAGGCCGGTTGATTGAATCGTTAGTGCACAATCGCGTGCCGAGGCAAAGCCACGGAAATCAGTGCGGCCAACAGGACGAATGCGGTGGAAACCCACAAGCACGCCTCCAGCCCGTAACGCTGATAAATCCAGCCCGACAACACAGTGCCCAGTAATCGTCCCATTGCATTGGACATATAGTAGAAGCCTACGTCCAACGACACCCCGTCTTCCTTGGCGTAGGAAACGATCAGGTAACTGTGCAGCGACGAGTTCACGGCAAACAGTGCGCCAAACACCAGGAGGCCGCCCAGCAGCACAAGTTGCGGAGAGCTGCCCGCCGAGAGCCCCAGGGCAATGGCCGCAGGCAGGCCTGCCAACAGCCCCGCCCAAACGAAGGCAGCCCGCCCATCAGGAACGTGGCCGCGTTTCTTTCCTGTGATGTTTGGAGCCAGCGATTGGATAATGCCGTAGCCGATCACCCAGGCAGCCAGGAATCCGCCCACCTGCCAGAAATCCCAGCCAAACACGCTACTCAGGTAGACCGGCAAGGCCACCACGAACCACACATCGCGGGCACCAAAGAGGAACATTCGCGCTGCCGAGAGGATATTGATTGCCCGGCTCTTGGACAGGATGTCGCGGAACTTTGGCTTTCCTTTGGCCCTGCCAAGATCTTTCTTCAGCAAGAACAGGCTAGCTAGCCAGATCAACGCCAAGACCGCCGCCATGACCAGTACTGCGCTTTTGAAGTCCATCAGCGCGAGCAATGCGCCGCCTAGGAAGAAGCCAACGCCCTTCAATGCGTTCTTCGAGCCGGTAAGGATCGCTACCCACTGGTAGAGCGTGCCTTGTTGACTGTCGGGCACCAGGAGTTTTATTG
Organism: Pseudomonas sp. TE3910; assembly: GCF_056279025.1. Classification (NCBI taxonomy): domain Bacteria; kingdom Pseudomonadati; phylum Pseudomonadota; class Gammaproteobacteria; order Pseudomonadales; family Pseudomonadaceae; genus Pseudomonas; species Pseudomonas sp. TE3910. The sequence continues at coordinate 781,971 of NZ_JBWBQN010000001.1, read as the reverse complement.
AACTCTTGGCGCTCATCTTGTTGAGGTCTTTGGCAATCCCCGACATTGCCTGGGCACCCATCACCCAAGGGATGGTCAGCCAAGCCGCAGGTACGGCAAGCATCAACAACGCCGCAACCTGGAGCCCCAGACCAATGTTCATGGTGCGATTCAGCCCCACCCGGGCGCCAAGGTAGCCACCCAACAGATTGGTAATGACCCCGAAGATCTCGTAGAACAGGAACAGGAACGCAATCTGCAACGGGCTGTAGCCCAACGCATGGAAGTGCAACACCACCAACATGCGCAGTGCACCGTCGGTGAGCGTAAAGGCCCAGTAATTACCGGTGACCAGCAGGTACTGGCGCACCTGCGGGGAGAGGGCTGACAGCGCGTGCATGATCACTCCCTTCTCAGCCTGCCAAACCGACCAGCCTGGCCAGCTCGACAGCACGGTTGGCGTACCCCCACTCGTTGTCGTACCAGGCGTAGATCTTCACCTGGGTGTCATTGACCACCAAGGTCGAGAGCGCATCAATGATCGAGGAGCGCGGGTCGGTGCGGTAGTCGATGGACACCAGCGGGCGTTCTTCATAGCCCAGGATATTTTTCAGCGGGCCCTCTGCGGCCGCTTTAAGCAACGCGTTGACCTCATCCACGGAGGTAGCGCGCTCGACTTCGAACACGCAATCGGTAAGCGAGGCGTTGGCCAGCGGCACGCGCACGGCATGGCCGTTCAGCTTGCCGCGCAGCTCAGGGAAGATCTCGGCAATCGCGGTGGCAGAACCCGTGGTCGTCGGGATCAGGCTCATGCCCGAGGCACGGGCGCGACGCAAATCCTTGTGCGGCTGATCAAGGATGCTCTGGGTGTTGGTCAGGTCGTGAATAGTGGTGATCGAGCCGTGGCGAATCCCCAGGTTTTCATGGATCACCTTGACCACCGGGGCCAGGCAGTTGGTGGTGCAGGAGGCAGCGGTCACGATACGGTGCAATGCCGGGTCGAACAGGTGTTGGTTAACCCCCATGACAACGTTCAGCGCGCCGCTTTCCTTGACCGGCGCGCACACAACCACACGCTTCACACCCTGATCCAGGTAGGCCTGAAGTACCGCAACGGTTTTCATCTTGCCGCTGGCTTCGATGACCAGATCGCAACCCGACCAGTCGGTGTCGGCAATCGCCTTGTTGGCGGTCACCTTGATCCGCTTGCCGTCAATCACAACCTGATCACCCTCGGCGCTCGCTTCGTGGCACCAGCGGCCATGCACCGAATCGAAGTTGATCAGGTGCGCATGCGTTGCTGCGTCGCCTGCCGGATCGTTGATCTGCACGAACTCAAACTCAGGCCAGCTCCAGGCTGCACGCAAGGCAAGACGACCGATGCGACCGAAACCGTTGATACCTACTTTTATACGCATGTGTTTGTTCTCTTGAAGCAACGGCCTGCAGGTAGTTACGACGTGACGATGTCGGACTTGTAGATGCCGTTGATAATGACGTACGGGCATTACGAAACAGTAACGAACCCTTCAAATGGCGCGTTGATTGACACGCCTGGAGAGTTCTTCTGCGGACTCCTTTCGCTCGGAATAACGGTCGACCAAATAGTCGGAGCGCTCACGCAACAGCAGGGTGAATTTCACCAGTTCTTCCATCACATCCACGACGCGGTCGTAGAACGTCGACGGCTTCATACGGCCCTCTTCGTCGAATTCCAGGTAGGCCTTGGGTACCGACGACTGGTTCGGAATGGTGAACATGCGCATCCAGCGTCCGAGTACGCGCAACTGATTGACCACATTGAAAGACTGAGACCCTCCACTGACTTGCATCACGGCCAGGGTCTTGCCCTGGGTCGGACGCACGGCGCCCATGGCCAGCGGTACCCAGTCAATCTGCGCCTTGAACACGGCAGTCATCGCACCGTGACGCTCAGGTGAGCACCAAACCTGCCCCTCCGACCACTGCATCAGCTCGCGTAGTTCCTGCACCTTGGGATGGTTGTCCGGAGCATCGTCAGGCAAGGGCAGACCGGATGGATTGAAGATTCGTGTTTCGGCACCGAAATGCTCCAGCAAGCGAGCGGCTTCCTCCGTCAGCAAGCGGCTAAACGAGCGCTCGCGGGTCGAGCCGTACAGAAGCAGGATGCGTGGCTTGTGCGTGGCCAACAGGGTACTGCCAAGCTTATCGGGAGTCGGCAGTTCGACCAGTTCAGCATTAAGGTTGGGGAGATGTTCTTCAGTCACGGATTGACTCCTGAGCAAGTGCGCCCTGCGGGCTATCTCATAAAAGCCGAGCACAGCTCGGGCAAGCGTTGACTCAACAGCAAGCAGAAAGGCGCTGTGGGCGGTCACCCATCACGTCAAGGCGCTTGGCGTCGGGGCTGAGCCAACGCTGGTTGGCGTCAAGGGTGCTCTTGAGCACAGCGATCACCCAGGCCGGGAGGTTGGGATGCAGGCGGTAATAAACCCATTGCCCCTGCCGACGATCCTCAAGCAAACCGCAATTGCGCAGCTGTGCCAGATGACGGGAAATCTTGGGCTGGCTTTCATCGAGCGCACAGGTGAGCTCACAAACGCACAGCTCTTGCTCACGAGCAATGAGCAACATCAGGCGAACGCGGGTCTCATCGGCCAGGCATTTGAATACGGTGGTTGGCGTCAGGGGGTCAGCCATAGGGGTCTCGACGTTTGGTTTTCACCAGCACAAACCTCTTGATATGTTCATGGCTGTCGTGAAGAGGATGGCGGTAAGCATCGGGCTTGGCGCTCATTGCCAAGTTCAGGGGCTTATATGGTTAAACGAATATATGATTTTTCAAATATACAGTAAAGCGCCACCTTCGTTTCCTGGCTGGTTGGCGAGTCAAGAGGCCTGTGGTTTGCACGAAACGCAAAACGCATAGCAGTCATGGCCATCTGAAAATGCACTTTTTTCGCCTGATAATCGCAATGGCTTTGTGAGCCAGATCAGTTGGCGTCAAAACGGAGTCGCTATACTAAGCACCGCCCCGCATCGACTCCAGGCTCCCCTCCCATGGCTCATCCGCTTAGCAGTCAACTAGACATCGTCATCATCGGTGGGGGCCAATCAGCCTTGGCTGTAGCGTATTTCCTGCGCCGCACCCAACTTTCTTTCGTCATCCTCGACGCAGAGGAAGCGCCAGGGGGCGCCTGGCGTCATGGCTGGAACTCACTGCGCCTGTTCTCACCGTCCACCTGGAGTTCAATCCCCTGCTGGATGATGCCCCCCACGCAAGATGGCTACCCGACACGAAATCATGTGATCGGGTACCTCAACCAGTACGAGCAGCGGTACCAGTTTCCGGTCGAGCGCCCAGTGCAGGTCTCGCGTGTGGAGCGTACAGCGTCTGGCTTGCGAGTACACGCTGACGACAGGCATTGGGATGCCAAGGTTGTCATCAGCGCGACAGGTACCTGGAGCAACCCTTACATTCCTCACTACCCCGGTGCCGAACAGTTCGCTGGGCGGCAGTTGCACTCTGCGAACTATGTTGAAGCACATGCATTTGCGGGCAAGAAAGTGCTGGTGGTGGGCGGCGGTAATTCCGGGGCGCAGATTCTGGCAGAAGTTTCCAAGGTCGCCGAGACCACATGGGTAACCCCTGCTGAACCGGTGTTTCTGCCTGACAATGTTGATGGGCGGGTACTTTTCGAGCGTGCGACTGAGCGATTGAAAGCTCAACAGGAGGGGCGTGTCATTGACCAACCCGTCGGCGGGTTGGGAGACATCGTCATGGTGCCTCCCGTTGTCGAGGCTCGTGAGCGTAACGCTCTCAGATCTGTACGCCCTTTTGAACATTTCACTCGCAACGGCGTGAGGTGGGCCGATGGAACTGAATCTGCCGTGGATGTGGTGATCTGGTGTACCGGATTCAGGCCAGCCCTGCAGCATCTGAATGGACTTGGCGTAATCAATGCCGAAGGCCGCGTTGACGTCGAAGGCACTCACTCGACCCAAGAACCGAGGCTATGGCTGGTCGGCTATGGCGAGTGGACAGGTTCGGCTTCTGCCACGTTGATCGGCGTAACACGCACCGCACGTAGCACCGTCAACGAAATTTCAGCCTTTCTTGGCCATTCGTCCGTGGTCTAGTGCGTCTGCACCCTGGGAGTCGTGTGCATGAACGAAGTAATTGTGCGCTGGCCTGAACGTAACCCCCGCCTCTTTTTGGCAGTGGCCGCGTCTGTCTGGTTCGGACTGTATGAGGCCCTGATTCCTGCGTCCGAAGCGTTGGTCGCAACGCTTCCGGTTGATCGCAATAGCCACCTTGGCGGCGCCTTACAGTTTTTCTTCTACGACACACCCAAAGTGCTGATGCTGCTGACCGGCATTGTGTTCTTGATGGGCATGATCAACTCCCACTTCACGCCTGAGCGCACCCGCGCAATGCTGGCGGGACGAAGCGAGGGGATGGCCAATGTCATGGCCGCGTCACTTGGTGTGTTTACTCCATTTTGCTCCTGCTCAGCCGTTCCTCTATTCATAGGTTTTGTTCAAGCGGGCGTGCCACTAGGGGTGACGTTCTCTTTCCTCATTTCCGCGCCTATGGTGAATGAGGTAGCGCTGACACTGTTGCTTGGCCTGTTCGGCTGGAAGATCGCACTGCTGTACCTGGGCTTGGGTTTGTTTATTGCGGTTGTCGCAGGTTGGGTCATTGGACGCCTGAAAATGGAGGCCTATCTGGAGGACTGGGTTCGTGAAATGCCCAAAATCCAGGCAACCGCCGGTGACACGAGTATGCCGCTGTATGAGCGGATAAATGCCGGGTTTAGCAGCGTACGTGAAATCGTTGGGAGAGTATGGCCTTACATCCTTGCCGGTATTGCCATTGGCGCAGGCATTCACGGGTATGTGCCTGAGGATTTCATGGCCAGCTTCATGGGCAAGGAAGCCTGGTGGTCGGTTCCGCTCGCGGTACTTATCGGCATCCCCATGTACACCAATGCTGCAGGCATCATCCCGATTGTGCAGGCACTGCTCGCAAAGGGCGCGGCGCTGGGCACTGTGCTGGCCTTCATGATGAGTGTCATCGCCCTCTCCCTTCCGGAGATGGTGATCTTGCGCAAGGTGCTGAAGGTTCGCCTGATAGCCACCTTCATTGGGGTCGTCGGCGTCGGCATTCTCATCGTCGGTTACCTCTTCAACTTCGCGCTTTAATCCACGTATTGAGGTTTTTATGAAAGACATCAAGGTTCTGGGTAGCGGTTGTGCCAAATGCAAATCAACGGTGGCCATCATCGAACAGGTGGCGAGCGCGACAGGCATCCCGGTGAAGCTGGAGAAGATCGAAGACATGCAACAGATCGTCAGCTACGGGGTTATGTCCACGCCCAGCGTTGTGATTGATGGAAAAGTTGTTCACTCAGGGGGCGTCCCCTCCCGTGACAAGGTCGAACAGTGGCTCAGCGCTTGAGGTAGGCAGCCAGCGACACAAGGGCAAACAGGGCCCTGTCCATCGCTGACAGGATCTTTAGGGTTCGCACGCTTACTGGCTCACGCCCCGCCTCTGGCGGCCTTGGTAGTGGTTGCCGAGGTAACCCGTGATTGTTTCATGACATTGACCCTATCGACGCCCGACCTCGCTGGCACGTGACTGTGAAGTTCTGTGGATGAAATCGACAGCGTGCAGCCTCGCTGTTCACCCTTTCGACAAAACATTACGCGCTCATCAATCATGATCTATAACCAATAAAACCGATGGCTTGGGGTCGGAATCATTAACCCACCCTAAACACTGCTGTTCCATTGAAACAGACGACATACACACCCCCTTAAGAGGCCCATTCATGGACGCCTTGAAAGTCGCTGCCAATGATTCGGTTCGTGCTTGCTTCAATACCACTCGAGACGTTGTACCCCTGGATCAAACCGACTACACCGACGTCGCCGCTGCAGTGTTTTCGCTGGACGATGTGCTGGCGGGAGCGCTTGAGGTCATTAAGCGTAACGGCTTTGATATCCCCATTTTTTTCGCCGTCGAACAAGGCGGTAAACGTGCCCTGGAAGACTACAAGCGTGTGCAGGACGTACTCCTGCAGGTCAATGGTGTTTTCGAACTCTCCAGTCATAACGCCGACTATTACGGTCATCAACTAGAGACCGCGGCCAAGGACTATGAGGACGCCCTCCTGCCTCCGTTCTTCAACGCACTCAAGTACTACACGGAGGCGGCCAACTCAACATTTGCCTGCCCCGGCCACCAGGGTGGCCAGTTTTTTCGCAAACACCCGGCAGGCAGGCAGTTTTTCGACTTCTTCGGCGAAACACTGTTTCGCGCCGACAGGTGTAATGCTGACGTCAAACTGGGCGATCTGCTGATTCATGAAGGCCCTGCACTGCTTGCACAAAAACATGCAGCCACGGTGTTCAACGCCGACAAGACCTACTTCGTGCTCAACGGCACCTCGGCCTCCAACAAGGTGGTTACCAACGCCCTGATCACCCCAGGTGACCTGGTCCTGTTCGACCGCAACAACCATAAGTCCAACCATCAGGGTGCTTTACTCCAGTCGGGCGGCACTCCGGTTTACCTGGAGACTGCGCGCAACCCTTACGGTTTCATCGGCGGTATTGATGCCCACTGTTTCGATGAAGGCTACCTGCGTCAGTTGGTCAGCGAAGTCGCGCCAGACAAGGCAACCCTGCCACGCCCGTTTCGCCTGGCGATCATCCAGTTGGGCACCTATGACGGCACCATCTACAACGCCCGTCAGGTGGTAGATCGTATCGGCAAGTTGTGCGACTACATTCTTTTCGATTCAGCGTGGGTAGGTTACGAACAGTTCATTCCGATGATGAAGGATTGCTCACCTCTGCTGCTGGATCTGAATGAAAACGACCCGGGCATCTTCGTCACCCAATCCGTCCACAAACAGCAAGCCGGTTTTTCCCAGGCCTCGCAGATCCATAAAAAAGACCGCCACATCAAAGGGCAGCCGCGCTACTGCAATCATGCCCGTTTGAACAACTCGTTCATGGCCCAGGCCTCCACCAGCCCTTTCTACCCGCTGTTCGCGTCTCTGGATATCAATGCACGTATCCACTCCGGTCGCAGTGGCGTGCGGCTGTGGGACGACTGCATCAAGTTCGGCATCAATGCACGCAAGTTGATCCTGGAGGCCTGCACCCTGGTCCGGCCGTTCGTGCCGGGCACCATTGACGGCCGGCCGTGGCAGGACTATCCGACCGACGAAATCGCCAAGGACATCCGCTTTTTCGAGTTTCAGCCAGGGGAGCGATGGCACGCATTCCCAGGGTATGCCGACAAGCAGTATTTCATCGACCCCTGCAAACTGCTGTTTACAACACCGGGCATCAATCCCGCCGACGGCAGCTATGCGGATTTCGGTATTCACGCCGGCATACTGGCGAACTTCCTACGCCAGAACGGCATTGTTCCGGAAAAATGCGACCTCAACTCGATCCTGTTCCTGCTTACCCCCGCAGAAGACTGGGCGAAGATGAGCCATCTTGGCGCACAGATCGCCCGTTTCGAGCGGTTCATCAACGATAACGCCCCCATGAGCCGGGTGCTGCCCACGGTCTACGAGCAGTATCAGGAGCGCTACAGCGGCTACACGATCCGCCAGCTCTGCCAGGAAATGCACGACCTGTACCGCCAGCACAACGTTCAGCAATTGCAGAAAGACATGTTCCGCAAGGCGCACTTTCCGAAAAAAGCGATGAACCCTCAGGACGCCCAGATCCAGTACATCCGCGGCAACGTCGAGCTCATAGCACTGGCTGACGCCGACGGCCGCATCGCCGCCGAAGGCGCCTTGCCCTACCCGCCTGGCGTGCTCTGCGTAGTGCCGGGGGAAATATGGGGCGGCGCAGTACTGAAGTATTTCCTGGCGCTGGAAGAAGGCATCAACCAACTGCCCGGTTTCACGCCGGAACTGCAAGGCGTGTATTTGAAACAGGACGGTGGACGCACCCGCGCTTACGGCTACGTGCTCAAGACTTGACGCGACACACGCTATCCACCCTCAAGGAGCCTTCCCGATGAGTCAATCGCAAACGCGCTTACCCGCCGACATGGTTCAACGCTTCCCCGTGCTGATCGTGATCAATGCCAAGGGGCACGACGACAGCATTATCGTGCGCAGCGCCCACGCCATCGCTGATGCGCTGCATGAACATGAACTCGGGGTGGAGCTGGTGGGGTCGCTCGATGAGGCAGAGATCGCCATCAGTGCCAACTCAACTTACAGCTGCGCCATTATCGGCTGGGGGCTATGCGACGCGGCACCTGAACAGGCGCTGCGACTTATTCGCCTGATCCGGCGACGCACCGCACAGTTGCCGATCATGCTGGGCCTGAGCCAAGCGACCCAAGGCCAGATTCCGCTGGCGTTCTTCGAGCACATCGACGGGATTATCTGGCAACCTGAAGACAGCCCTCAATTCATCGCCGGACGCATCGAAACGGCTGCCCGTCGCTACCTCGACAGCATCCTGCCGCCGTTCTTCGGTGCCCTGGTCAATTTTGCCGGCACCCATGAGTACTCCTGGCATACACCGGGCCATACCGGCGGCACGGCGTTCATGAAGACCGCCGTCGGACGTAGCTTTCTCGAATTCTATGGCGAGCAAATGCTGCGTTCAGACCTCAGCGTCTCGGTTGGCGAGCTAGGCTCGCTCAACGACCATTCCGGCCCGGTGGACGAAGCAGAAAAATACGCCGCGCGGGTGTTTGGTGCCGACTACACCTTCTTCTCGATGGGCGGCAGTTCCGCGAGCAACCAGATGGTCTTGCACGCTGCCGTGACCGACGGCGATGCAGTACTGGTCGACCGTAATTGCCATAAATCGTTGAACTATGCGCTGAACATGTCCGGTGCGGTACCGCTGTACTTGCGCCCACGCCGTAATGCACGCGGCCTGATCGGCCCTGTACCGCGCAGCGAACTGACACCGGCAGCCGTGGCCCAGAAACTCGCCGACAGCCCCTTGGCAACCCACAAGCAGGCACGCCCGGTATTGGCCGTGCTGACCAACTCGACCTACGATGGCCTGTGCTACAACGTGCAGGTCACCACCCGAGAGCTGAGCCAGAGTGTCGACCGCATCCACTACGATGAAGCCTGGTTCGCCTACGCGCGTTTCAACACACTCTATGAAGGACGCTATGGCATGCACCGTGGCGAGCGCCATGCCGATGATGCGACAGTCACCGTCACCCACTCGACCCACAAACTGCTGGCTGCGCTGTCACAGGCGTCGATGATCCACATCCGCTCAGGCAAGGTGCCGGTCAAGCCGGCACTGTTCAACGAAGCCTTCATGATGCACACCTCGACGTCGCCGCAATACAGCATTATCGCGTCGATCGATGTCTCGTCGAAGATGATGGACGATGCCGGCGAGTACCTCACCGACGAATCGATCAGCGAGGCCATTGCCTTCCGCCAGGCCATGGTGCGCCTGAGCAACGAACTGCGTGAGCGCGATCCCGGCGACTGGTGGTTTGGCGTCTGGCAACCGGATGAGGTCAACGGCGTGCCCTTTGCCGAGATCGACCCCGATGCGCTACACCGAGGCGATGCCTGGGTGCTCAAACCAACGGCCAGTTGGCACGGGTTCGGCGACCTGGGTGACGACTACTGCATGCTTGACCCGATCAAGGTCACGGTGCTTACGCCCGGTCAGACACTCGAAGGCGCAATGGAGCCCAGCGGTATCCCGGCCCCCTTGGTCTCGACCTTCCTCGCCAGTCGTGGAACCGTGGTGGAAAAGACGGAACCGTACTCGATACTGCTGCTGTTCAGCATCGGCGTGACCAAAGGTAAATGGGGCACGTTGGTCGCTGGCCTGATGGAATTCAAGAGGCACTACGACAACAATTCGCCGCTGGAACAGGTACTGCCCGACCTGGTCGCCAGCCATGGTGATCGCTATCGCGACATGGGCCTGAAGGACCTTGCCGAGCAGATGCACCAGGACATGCTTGCCTCGAAAATGCTGCACAACATGGATGCTGCCTACACCCTGCTACCTGACCCGGTCGCCTCCCCCCGCGCCACCTACGCCAGGCTGGTTCGTGGCGAAATAGAGCAGATTGCCGTACGCGACATGCTTGATCGAACGGTCGCGGTGCAGATCGTTCCCTATCCACCGGGCATCCCGCTGATGATGCCGGGAGAGAAAGCCGGTGCCGACAAAAAGGCCATCGTCGATTACTTGCTGGCAATGGAGCTGTTCGATGGTCACTTTCCGGGTTTCGAGCATGACAACCATGGCATCGAAATCGAGCGTGATGGCCAGGGGCGGCCAACCTACAAGGTGTATGTGGTCAAACAATAGCGTTTAGCCCCCTCCCCTGCGGCTTGCAGTAAACCGCCGGAATCAGGGTCAGTGCTTTTGAGAGCGTAAGGAGTTTTCAGATGGCTGATTCAAGCAAGAAAATGAGCCTCGTGGGGCTGACCACTCTGGTAACGGTCAACATGATGGGCTCCGGCATCATCATGCTGCCCACAAGCATGGCCCAACTCGGCGCAGTATCACTGTTGTCATGGCTAGTGACCGCTGTTGGGTCCATGGCCATCGCCTACTGCTTTTCCCAATGTGGCATTTTCTGCGCACGATCAGGCGGATTGTCTGCCTATACCGAAGAGGCGCACGCAAAGTCCGGGTTCTTCCTCTGTTCGTACCTGTACTTCCTGTCGCTGGCCATCGCCAACGTCGCCGTCGCCATTTCCGCAGTGGGTTACATGACCTCATTCGTGCCCTGGCTGGGCAGCGGCGCCATTCCGTTGTTCATCGGTACAGTGGGCCTGCTCTGGTTGACCACCCTGGCCAACTTTGGCGGGCCCAGCATCACCGGCAAGATCGGTGCAGTCACCGTCTGGGGCGTGATCATCCCGGTGGCAGGCCTGTGCATCATCGGCTGGTTCTGGTTCAAGCCTGACGTGCTGGCCGCGGCCTGGAACCCTAACAGCCTGCCGATCTCCGAGGCAGTGAGCAAAGCCATTCCCTTGACCCTGTGGGCATTTCTGGGCATGGAGTCGGCCGCGCAGGCCTCCGATGCGGTAGAAGACCCCAAACGTACAGTACCGCTGGCCTGCCTGTTCGGGACACTGGGGGCTGCGGTGGTGTATGTGCTGTCGACTACCGTCATCCAGGGCATCATCCCCAACGCTGAGCTGGCCAACGCGTCAGCACCTTTCGCACTCGTCTATGCGCACATTTTCAACCCAACGGTCGGCAACATCATCATGGCGCTGGCAGTGATGGCGTGCGTAGGCTCGCTACTGGGCTGGCAGTTCACCCTGGCGCAAACGGCCAAGATGACCGCCGACCAAGGCATGTTCCCGAAACTGTTCAGCAAGGTCAGCGCACGGAATGCACCGATCATCGGCATGATCGTCTGCGGCGTACTGCAGACCCTCATGGCACTGTCGACCATTTCGCCCAATGCCAGTGCCCAGTTCAGCAAACTGGTCAACCTGGCGGCAGTGACCAACCTGATTCCCTACGTGACAGCGCTCACCGGGCTGCTGGTCATGATGTACAAGGCCAAGGCTTCATCAGCAGTCAACACACGCAATACCGCCGTGCTGCTGGTTGCCGTGGCCTATTCGTTGTATGCCCTCTATGCCTGCGGTAGAGACGCCGTGTTCGGTGGCACTCTGGTGCTGGCCTTCGGTTACCTGCTCTACGGCTTCCTCGCCAAACGTTTTGTCAATGAGCCTCAAACCGCCCAGGCCAGGGCCGGCAATCCTTAGGCGTTGCTGTCAGGACTGCAAAGACATCTGAACACGGGGAACAGGATATGAACGTACAGTTAACCAAACCCGCAAGCCTGCTGATGACCTGCTTGCTTGCGCTGATGCCGGTCGTGGCCAGCGCAAACACCCTGGAGCGCGTTCGCGCCAACAACACCTTTAACCTGGGCTACCTGCCAGACTACGCACCGTTCAGCAGCATGGAGGGCGACAAGGTCGGCGGTTACGCCATCGACCTATGCCTGAAAATCGCCGACAAGGTCAAGGCCGAACTGGGGCTGACCTCGCTGCAAGTGCACTACCAGCCCATCAACATCACCGAGGCCACCAGCGCCGTCGGCTCGGGCAAGATCGACATCCTCTGTACGCCAACACCGGCGACACTGGAACGGCGCAAAACCGTAAGCTACTCAATACCAGTCTACACGGCCGGGCTTTCCGTGGTCGTGCGTGACAACGCCAATGAGGCGTTACTCAATGTGCTCAATGGCAAGGTGGCCCACAGCGGGCCGACCTGGCGCGCCACCGTCAACCGTGGTCTCGCCAACCAGACCTTCGTCACCACCGGTGGCGGCGTCTCCGAGGCGTGGATCCGCGAGAAAATGCGCTTGCTCGGCGTTGTTGCCACACTGATCACGGTCAAGGACAACGACGAAGGGATAAAACTGGTCGCCGATGGCAAGGCCGATGCGTTCTTCTCTGAACGGATGTCGCTCAAAACCCATGTCGCCGCCGATTACCCGGGCGCAAAGCTGATGATACTGGACCGTATCTTTGAATTCGCACCCGTCTCATTGATGGTGGAGCGCGGCGATGAAAACTTCCGCTTGCTGGTCGATACCACACTCAGCGAAATGTACCGTTCCGGCGAAATCGAACAGGCCTACGACAAGTACCTGGGAGGCGCCGGCGAGACGGCCAAAAAACTCTTCAAGGTGTATGCCCAACCCTAGAACCGGAGACTCACAGCAGCGGAGCGGCTCAACGTGCTAGTACACAGGGAGTCTGACCATGAACCTACTCCCAGCGATGGCCACGGGCCTGTTGCTCATGCTGGGCTTGTGCCGCCCAACGCTGGTCAGCGCCGAGGACTGGCAACTGGCCGCAAACGAGGACGGCATCCAGGTCTACCTGAGCAACGTGCCGGGCTCTCCCTACCAGCGCTTTCGTGGCGTAGCGCTGATCAAGGCCAGCGTGGCCACCCTCAGCGACCTGCAGGAAAACCTGCGGGTCGCCTGCAAATGGCTATACGCCTGCGCAGACATGCGCCTGTTGAAAGTCGAAGGCGATGACACCTGGGTTTACCTCACCACCGCCCTGCCATGGCCGGCCAATACCCGCGACATCGTACTCAAGGTACACACTGAGCGTACCGACGACGGCGCAGTCATACGCCACCTCAGCGCCGTGCCTGGCATGGTGCCTGGCGTACCGGGCCAGACCCGGGTGCGCAAGCTGAGTGGCCTTTGGAAAATGGTGCCCAAAAGCGACAGTGAAACGGAGGTGACTTACCAACTGCAAGCCGATCCTGCAGGGGATATTCCTTCATGGCTGGCCAATCAGTTCGTCATCGACGCCCCGATGATTACCCTGAGAACACTACGCGCTGTCGCCGAACGGCAAGGCCTCCACCCGGCCTCGACCGACAGCAGCGAACCTCGCAACTGAGCACAGTCGGCCTATAGCCAGTACTTCGGATAACTGGAACGGCTACGGGCGTTGTTCAAGCACCAGGCAACGGCAACGATCACGATTGAGCCGGCCAATACCGGCGTGAGCAGAAAACTGAAAGGCGCACCGGCTGCCAAAACCACCAATGGATTCCCGCCTGCCGGAGCATGCAATGTGCGCGTGTGTTGCATCGCTACCAGCGCCAGGCCCACGGCCAGCGCACCGGCCCACCACGAATTCCCCAACGTGTGAAGTACCAGCAACCCGACCAGTGTCGATACCAGGTGCCCACCGATGATGCTGCGCGGCTGGGCCAAGGGTGACTCCGGCAACCCGAAGGCGAGTACACAGCTTGCACCAAAGGACGCCATCAACCAGGGAGCTCCAGACACATGGCTAAGCCAGCCTGTGGCACCAATCGCGATAACCGCACCAATGAATGACAACAGGCTGAAATGCAGCGAAGGCGCGGGGGGCGCACTCGATTTGAGGATGGGGCCGATGGGCATCGTAGCAACTCCAGAAAGGCTTTAGACCGCGCAAAAGATACCGATCGGTATACATGCATGTCAACCGATCGGTGTACACTACGTCCAGTACCCCAGGAGGCCAGAACACATGAGCACATCCCAGACCATCACCGCGTCGGCCTTGCGCTTGTTTTACCGCCAGGGCTACCACGCCTCCGGCGTAGAGCAACTGAGCCAGGTGGCCGGGGTCACCAAGAAAACGCTGTATCGGCATTTCCCGAGCAAAGAACACCTGATCGACGCCGCGCTACAGCTTCGCCATACCGAATTCATGGCGCAGATGAAGGCAGCGCTAGAGGCAGCGCCTGGCCCGCTGCGACCACTGGCCTACATCGACTTCATTGCCGCTTGGGCGCAAGGGCCAGACTTTTTTGGCTGTGCGTTTATCAACGCCGCTGCTGAATACAGTGACCAGCGCGAAACACCTCACCAACTGGCAAAGCAACATAAGCAACAGGTGCTCGCCTACCTGGAAACGATCTGTACCGAGGCACAGCTCAAGCAACCGTCTGTGGCTGCGATGCAGCTTTTCGTGATCGGTGAGGGGCTGATCGTCACGTGCCAGGTCAATGGGGCTTCGACGGCATTCATCGCGGCAGCACGAGAGATGGTTGCGGGGATGCAAATGCCTGCCAAGCCTCTATGAAGCGCGCCTAAGACGCTCAGGCGGTTTCGAGCTTGTCGCGCAAAAACTCGATAAACCGTTGAGTCTTGGCTGGCAACAGCCGTGTCTCGGTCAGTGCGTAGACCGATACCGGTGACGCTTGCCACTGCGGCAGAACTTTTCGCAGTGCCCCACTGGCCACATCCTGTGCGGCAATACCCTCCGGCAGCAAGGCAATGCCCAGGTCCAGGGATGCCAGGCGCCTGAGCATCCCCACACTGTTGAGTGCGAATCGCCCTCTTACGTCCACGTGCTCATTGCCGGCCTCGCTGGACAGCGTCCAGCGGTCGGCACCTACTCCGCGCATCCGTAGACATTCATGGTTGATGAGCTGGGAGGGATGGTCCGGCTCACCAGAACGCTCAAGGTATCTGGGTGAGGCGTACAGGCAACGTTGCAGGCTTGCGAGTTTACGCGCAATCAGGTTTGAGTTGGGCGGCTCGCCCATACGGATGACAACGTCCACAGGCTCACTGACGAGGTCCACCTGACGGGGCGTCAGATCGAACTCGAAGCTGATGCCGGGATACAGCCGGGCGAACTCGGCAATCAATGGCGCCAGGTAGATGTTGGCGAAGTCTACCGGCAGTGAAGCTCGCAACAAGCCACCAGGGCGGGCCAGCATCTCGCCCAACTGCTCATGGGCCAAGCGGGCCTCGTCGACGATGCGCTTGCAGCGCTCGAAGTAGAGCTGACCGGCTTCGGTTAGCTCGATCCTGCGAGTCGTGCGATGGAGCAGGCGCAAGCCAATCTGCTTTTCCAGGCCGCTGATGCGCCGCGAGAGCGTCGAGTTCGGCATGCCCAAGGACTCCGCCGCCCCGCGGAAACTGCGCATCTTCACGACCTCGACGAACAAGGCCATGTCATTGAGATATTCCAAATGATTGCTCCATCAGTGGATCAGTGATTTCAATTTTACCGGATTTATCCCGTATTCGGATTGATCCATCATGGCTCCATCACCACTGAGGAGCCCCAAATGAACGCTCTGTTTTCCGAAGTCCAAGTAGGTCGCTACACGCTCTCCAACCGCATGGTCATGGCCCCCATGACACGCTCGCGCGCTGACGATGCGGGTGTGCCGAATGATCTGGTCGCCACCTACTATGCACAACGGGCAAGTGCCGGGCTGATCATTTCTGAAGGCGTGTTTCCCGTTGCACTCGGCAAGGGCTATGTCCGTACGCCTGGTATTGAAACCGCCGAACAGGTCGCCGCCTGGAAGAAAGTCGCTGAAGCCGTACACGCTCGCGGTGGCCGCATCTTCATGCAACTTATGCATTGCGGTCGTGTTTCACACCCGTCGTTGCTGGCTGACGGAGCTCAACCGCAGGCGCCTTCTGCCATTAAGGCGGCGGGTCAGACCTACACTGCCACGGGGTTGCAAGACTTCGTCACACCGCACGCACTGACCGTTAGCGAGATTGCCGCTGTTGTCGAAGGCTACCGCCAAGCCGCGCGCCGCGCGATTGAAGCCGGGTTCGACGGCGTAGAACTGCACACCGCCTCGGGTTATCTGCCTGAACAGTTTCTGTCGACCGGCAGCAACCAGCGCGATGACCACTATGGCGGTTCGGTTGAGAATCGAGTCCGTTTCGTATTGGAAGTGATTGGCGCCCTGATAAGTGAAGTGGGCAGCGACCGTGTGGGTATCAAGATTTCCCCCGAGATGAACTTTAACGACATCGTCGATGCCAATCCGCAGGAAACCTACACCTATCTGGTCAAGCAGCTTGGTGGTCTGAACCTGGCCTACCTGCACGTGGCACTGTTCGGCACCACGTTCGACTACCACGCGGCATTGCGCCCTCTGTTCGGCGGCAGCTACCTGATTGGCAGCGGCCTCAACAAAGACAGCGCCGAATCGTTGATCGCTACCGGCAAAGCGGATGCCGCTGTATTCGGCGGCGCATTCCTCGCCAACCCCGACCTGCCTGATCGCTTCCGTGCAGGCGCCGAGTTGAATCTGCCAAACAAGGACACCTTCTACGCACCGGGCGCTGAAGGCTACATCGACTACCCAACCCTGTCCCAAGGGGCCTGAGGAGCACTGTCATGCAACCCATCGCCCGCTTGCAGCGTATGAATCACGGCAGCCAGTTCAGAGCATTCAGCCTCCGTGGCGACCTGTATGCGAAACCGATCGATCCGTTCCTGGGGGTAGATCATGCCTGGATGAGTGGGCCGACATTCCCCGCCCATCCTCATGCGGGCTTCTCGGCAGTGTCTTACCTGTTTCTGGACTCGGAAACCGGTATCGACAACCGCGACGCCTTGGGCAATCGCAACCTGATTCAACCGGGTGGCCTGCACTGGACGGCGGCGGGTAACGGTGTGGTGCATGAAGAGGTTCCAGCCGAACCAGGCAAGACGGTTCACATGCTGCAAATTTTCATCAACCTGCCGGAGGACAAACAGGCAGGCGCGCCTTTTGTCTTCAGCCTGGAAGCGCAGGACGTGCCTGTTGTCCGCCTGGCAGGCGCTAACGTTCGAGTGCCCCTCGGAAGCTTTGCGGACGCAGTGTCACCCCTGTCACTCCCTACGGACGTCCGGCTGCTGGATATCGCCCTTGAGCACGGATGCGAGGTGCAGATTCCCGTTCCAGAAGGGCACGTCGCATTCGTGATGCCGATTGACGGGGAGATTCATGTCGATGGTCATGCCTTTGACCTGACTGACCCGAAAGCCCCGGTAAACCTGCCGCATGGGCCGGATCGACTGGTTACGTTGCACGCAAAAAACGGACACGCGAAAGCCGTGGTGTTTTCGGGTACTCCGTTGAATCAACCGGTGTATTGGCAAGGCCCTCTTGCCCTTGCTTCGCCGGAGGCGCTGGCCAAGGCGGTAGACGACTACCGGCGCGGTGCCTTTGGAACACTGCACGCTCGTTGACCCCACCACTGGGTGTTGTACCCACCTGTAACGATTAGGAGAATCACCATGAAGTACGAAAAGTTCAGCGCTGACAATGCCGCCTTCCTGCTGATTGATCATCAGGTCGGCACTATGGGCTGGGCCAAGTCCATGCCCTTTGACGAGCTGAAACGCAACGCCCTGATGCTTGCCAAGGCCGCACGCATTTTGAAGATGCCTGTCGTGTTGACATCAAGCATGGAAGCATATGCACAAGGCCCGTTGCTGAGCGAATTGGAACAGATCCTTCCCTCGGCGTTTGCCGCCCGCGTAAAACGGCTGGGTATCGTGAACGCGATGGATGACGAAAACTTCGCTGCTGCGGTGAAAGCTACAGGTCGCAATAAGCTCATCATCGCGGGCGTAACCAATGACGTGTGCACCGTATACCCAGCACTGACGTTGGTACGGGAAGGTTATGAAGTCCAGGTAGTCGCCGATGCAGGCGCCTCGCCAACGGCAATGGCCGATGACATCGCATTGCGCCGGATGGACAAGGCCGGTGTAACACTCACCACCACCAACCAGTTGATTGCCGAACTGGCAGGTAGCTGGGCAACCCCAGAAGGTGGAGAGCTGGTTCAAGTACTCATGGAATCCTTCGGCAGCTAGAGGGCTTTTCAGGTCATCCATGAGCGAGTACGTTGCCAAGCCTGCTACAGAGGCGGTTATTCGAGGTTTGCCAGCCCATGGAACACAAGACCCTACGCGACGCTTTTGCCGGCCTGACCGTATTTTTTGCGGTGGCGCGGGAGCGGAGCTTCACCAAGGCAGCCGCACGCCTGGGCCTGTCCCAGACCGCCGTCAGCCACGCCGTGCGTACGCTGGAGACGTGCAGTTGCTGTCACGCAATACGCGTACCGTGACCCCAACCGAAGCCGGTGAGCAGTTGTTGCAGACCGTGGCGCCGCAAATGGAGCAGATAGACGCCGAACTCGAAGCGCTGAATGATCTGCGCGACAGCCCGACCGGCACCCTGCGCATCACCGCCTCGGACCACGCGGTTCATACCGTGCTGATGGGCAAGCTGAAGCGCTTCCTGCCCAAGTATCCCGGTATCAAGGTGGAGGTATTCACCGACAACGGGCTGGTGGATATCGTCGCCGAGCGCTTCGATACCGGCGTGCGGCTCGGTGAGTCCCTGGACCAGGACATGATCGCCGTGCGCATCGGCCCCGACGCACGGTTCGCTGCGGTGGCAACCAGAAGCTATCTTTCCCGACACCCCGCACCTGAACAGCCTGAGGATCTGATGCACCATAACTGCATCAATATCCGCCTGCCCACCCATGGCAACCTGTGGCCCTGGGAGTTCGAGAAGGACGACCGCCGGTTGAACATCCGGGTCGACGGCCAGTTGATCTTCATCACGACCTTCGACTGCCTGGACACCGCCATTGCCGGGCTGGGCGTATCTGCCGGAAGAACTGGCCGAGCCCTACCTGCGCTACGGGCATCTGGTACGACTGCTGGATGACTGGTGCCCGATGTGGCCCGGCTTGCACCTGTACTATCCCAGCCGACGGCAACCCACCGGCGCCATGTCACTATTGATCGCAGCACTGCGTCTGGAGTGAAGCGCCCCACCCTGTCGGCTTGATTAATCAATTTCTTGCATAGGTACATGCGCTTTATGCGGGTTACCTGCTAGTCGAGCAGCACCTAAAGTAGGCAGCTTCGTCCCCTTGGGGACTTGTCGCATACGGAGGAGAGCCCTCATTTCAGGATGGGGCCTGGCGTACGTACCCGAAGACCTGGCCCGCCCACACCTGGCGTCGGGCCGGGCAGTGCCGGTGCTCGAAGAATGGTGGCGCAGCTTTCCCGGCTATCACCTCTACTACGCCGCCCAGCGGGAGACCTCACGGGCCATGCAGGTCGTGATCGACGCCTTGCGCCTGGTGGACTGATTGCCTTCAGGCGCACTACGGCATAGCCCGTTTTATCAAGCTCATCGCTAGGTCATAGCAATACCCTGCGGGCATCGCCGGGCCGACCTTGTGCTAGCGTCTTTGGATGACGTGCGCCTAGCGTATTGCTCCCACGAGAAAACCGAGACACCAACCGACTGATTGCAGGTGAGCCATGGAGCTTCGAATCAACCAACAGACCTACCAGGTCGATGCCGACGCGGACACACCACTGCTGTGGGTCATCCGGGACGACCTGGGGCTGACCGGGACCAAATACGGCTGCGGCCTGGCACAGTGCGGCGCGTGCTCGGTGATGGTCGACGGCAACGTGCTGCGCGCCTGCGTCACCCCCATTGCGGGCGTCGTCGGGCGCGATATCACCACCATAGAAGCCATCGAAGCCGATGCGGTGGGCAAACGGGTGGTCGCCGCCTGGGTCAAGCATCAGGTCGCCCAGTGCGGCTATTGCCAGTCCGGACAAGTCATGGCGGCCACCGCCCTGCTCAAGCACTCGCCCCATCCGACCGACGCAGAGATCGCGGCGGCAATGACCAACCTGTGCCGTTGCGGAACCTACAACGCCATCCAGGCCGCCGTGCATGAGGTAGCGGCCGATCAGGAGAACAGCTGATGAACGACAGCATATTCAGCAGCCCCGACGGACAGCCATACCCGCTCGGAGAACCGGTGAATATTTCCCGGCGCCGGTTTCTCCTTGCGTCCGCTGGAACCGCCGCTGGCGCGTTGGTGCTCGGCTTCGGCCTGCCAATCAGCCTGACCCGGGCCCAAGCCGCCGCAAATGGTGGGCAGGCGGCGGGCACACAAGTCCCGGCGTTCCTGGAAATCCGCCCGGACAGCACTGTTCGCCTGCTCAGCCCATTCATGGAGGGCGGGCAAGGTACTTTTACCGCCATGGCACAGATCGTCGGCGAGGAGCTGGATGCCGACCCTGCGACCTTCCTGGTCGACAGCGCCCCGCCCGGCGAGCAATACGTGGTCATGGACAACGGTATGCGCATCACTGGCGGTAGCATGTCGGTGCGTACCAGCTACCCAACCATGCGCCGCCTCGGTGCCCTGGCCCGGGCCATGCTCCTGCAGGCAGGCGCTGAACGCCTGGAGGTGCCGGTCGGCGAACTGACCACCGAACCCGGTCGCGTGGTCCATGCCGCCTCGGGCCGTGTCCTGAGCTATGGCGAACTGGCCGAACGCGCCATGGACCTGCCGGTGCCTGATCCTGCCCATGTGCAACTGCGTGATCCGAGCCAATTCCGCTGGATCGGCAAGCCGGTGCAGCGGGTCGATGGTTACGACAAGTCCACCGGAAAAGCCATCTACACCATTGATGTCAAACTCGACGGCATGCTGCACGCAGCCGTGCAGCATGCGCCGCGCCTGGGCATGACCGTAGGCGCCTTGCTCAACGAAGCGCAGGTCAAGGCCATGAAGGGCGTGCATTCGGTTCATCGCCTGCCCGGCGCGGTCGCCGTGGTTGCCGAGCGTTGGTGGCATGCCAAGCGCGCCGTGGAGGCCGTGCAGGTGGAGTGGCAGGAAGCTGGCAAAGACTCGCCGCTGCGCCCGATGCCTGCTGACTTCTCCAGTAACGCCTTTCGTGAGCGACTGGCCGGTGAGCCGGGCCCAGGCCGCGATGCGGAGAACGAGGGCAACTTCAGCGCGGCGTTCGCCTCGGCGCCAACCAAGGTCGAGGCCACCTACCACAACCAGTACCTGAACCACGCGCAGCTTGAGCCCCCTTCGGCCCTGGCACGCTTCAACGCCGATGGCACGCTTGAGCTGTGGTTGCCCAACCAGGCACCCGACATGTTCCGCGCCGATATTGCCAAGCGTACCGGCCTGGACCCGTCACAGATCACCCTGCACTCTCCCCTACTGGGTGGTTTCTTCGGCCGTCACTTCCTCTACGACAGCGCCAACCCCTACCCACAGGCGATCCTGCTGGCCAAGGCCGTCGGGCGCCCAGTCAAACTGATCTGGAGCCGCGAGGAGGAGTTTTTGCGCGATGCCTTGCGCCCCATGGCGGTGGTCAAGTTCCGCGCGGCACTGGACGCCGAGGGCCTGCCCGTAGCGCTTGAAGCCGTGAGCGCGACCGAAGGCCCAACCGAAGCAATCGCCGGAAAACAGGGCGAAAGACTCGACCCCTCGGCACTCGAGGGGCTGGCGGGCAAGTCGTACGCCATCACCCACAAACGCATCGCCCAGGTGTATGTCAAAGGCCCGGCAATGCTGGGCTACTGGCGCTCGGTGGGCAACTCGATGAATGACTTCTTCTACGAAGCGTTCCTCGACGAACTGGCCGACCACGGCAACAAGGACCCCTTTGAGCTGCGCTTGCACCTGCTGCGCGGCAACGACCGCCTGACCCATCTCCTGCAGGCGGTCGCCGAACTGTCGGGTGGCTGGAAACGTGGCCCGTTCACCGCCGAAGATGGTTCGCGCCGGGCACGGGGCGTGGCCATGGCCTCGCCGTTCGGCTCGGAAGCGGCGGTAATTGCCGAGGTGTCCATCGAGCAGGGCCAGGTAAAAGTCCACGATATCTGGCAAGCGATTGATCCGGGCAGCATCGTCAACCCGGCCATCATCGAGGCTCAGGTCAATGGCGCCGTAGCGCTGGGATTGTCCCAGGCCCTCGTGGAGGAAGCGGTGTATGCCAACGGCCAGCCACGTGCACGCAACTACAACCTCTACCCT
Source organism: Pseudomonas sp. TE3910 (assembly GCF_056279025.1). Taxonomy (NCBI): domain Bacteria; kingdom Pseudomonadati; phylum Pseudomonadota; class Gammaproteobacteria; order Pseudomonadales; family Pseudomonadaceae; genus Pseudomonas; species Pseudomonas sp. TE3910. Next base: position 759,845 of record NZ_JBWBQN010000001.1, on the reverse strand, counting down.
ATCCTGACACCGCAGCGCATGGCGCGGGTGCATGTGCGCATCATCGAGAGCGGCGCGAAGATGGGCGGGATTGGCGAACCGCCGTTGCCGGCAGTCGCACCGGCGGTGGCCAACGCGGTGGCGCGGCTGACTGGCCAGCGCATCCGTAGCATGCCGTTGTCCAGGTACACCTTCAGCTAGACAGGCCTGAAGCCGCGAGGCCGATGAACATCGAGCCTCAGGCTCAACCTGTGAAGCCGAAGTGCTCACTGAGGATATTCCATGGAAAGCATTGACCTGCTCGTTCTTCGCACCGCCCGGGATTGGCTCGCTGCCGGCGAGCGCTGCCTGCTGGCGACGGTGGTCCGTACCTGGGGCTCGTCGCCAAGGCCGGTAGGCTCGATGATGGTGCTGCGCCACGACGGACGCGTCGTGGGCAGCGTCTCCGGAGGGTGCATCGAGGATGACCTGATTCACCGCTACAGTAGCGCCTACGAAGGGTCCGGCTTGCCGGAAGGTGCACCGCAGCTTGTTCGCTACGGGGTGAGCACCGACGAAGCACACCGCTTCGGCCTGCCCTGTGGCGGCACGTTGGAGATCGTCCTTGAATTCGCACCGTGCCTGCAGGCACTGGAACAGCTTCTGGCACGACTTGATGAAGGCATGCTGATGCGTCGCCACCTGAACCTGGCGACCGGCGAGGTCGCACTCGAAGCAACCACCACACCAGATCCGTTCAGCTTCGACGGCCAGCGCATCAGCAACCCACTCGGCCCGGGTTACCGCATGCTGCTGATTGGCGCCGGCGCACTGGCTGAATATGTGGCGATCATGGCCCAGTTCAATGGCTTCAAGGTCTCGGTGTGCGACCCCAGGCCCGAGTACATCAACACCTGGACGGTTACCGGCGTCGATACAGTGGTCGGCATGCCCGACGACGTCGTCCGGGCCTTCGCACCTGACGTGCGTACCTGCATCATTGCCCTGAGCCATGACCCGAAACTGGACGACCTGGCCTTGCTCGAAGCCCTGCATGGCCCGGCGTTCTACATTGGAGCCATTGGTTCCCGGCGCAACAGCCAGAACCGCCGAGAGCGGCTGATCGAGCATTTCGGTGAGACCGAAGCGTCGCTCAGGCGCTTGCATGGGCCGATCGGCATTTACATCGGCAGCAAGACCCCGGCGGAAATCGCGGTCAGTGTCATGGCCGAAGTGCTTGCCGCCAAGAACAATGTCGCACTGCCTGGCGAGCTGTCCGTGGGCCAGGCCAAGCGTACGAGGGAGCAACACGACAGGTGTAATCAGCAGCCTCATGGCTCGCAGGGCGGCTGTGTCGCGCTGGTACTGGCAGCGGGCCGCGCCGAGCGCTTTGGCAGCGACAAGCGAAAAGCCCGACTGCGTTCGGGGCAATCACTACTGGCGGCAACCCTGGCGCGTGCGCGGGAGGTGTTCGACGACGTTCGGGTGGTGCTACGTCCAGGTGACGTCCCCGAACAGTTGGCAATCGACCTCCAGGTCGACATCGTGTGGGCGGCGCATGCAGATGACGGTATGGGGGCCAGTCTCGCGGCGGGCGTACGCGCACTTGAGCATTCAGGGGCAAAGGCCGTGGCGGTTCTGCTCGGTGACATGCCATGGATCGACGCGCAGACGCTTAAGCAACTGCGCACGTTGTCCAGCACCGACCATATCGTCCTGCCCTTCCATCAAGGACAGCGGGGGCATCCCGTGGTGTTTGGTCGGCGCTTCTGGCCAGCGCTTGCTCATCTGCAAGGCGATCAGGGCGGCAGGCAGGTCATCCTCGACAATGCTGATGCCTGTATTCCGGTAGAGGTTGAAGATTCAGGTGTCCTGCTGGATATCGACTCACCCACAGACATCCTCAGCGATCAGCACATGGAGCGGGTAGCCGCGGCCAGTGCCAAACAAATCCAGATGCGCTACAACAATACATAGAACTTCAGGGCCTGACAGGAAGCAAACGTGGATGAAACACAAACGCTGCGTCGTCAGGCTGGTTCGATTCGCATCCGCTTCGCTCGTCATCACAGCCCCCAACGCGGTCGCAGAGGATCTCGAACCCAGGTCTTACGCCAATACGCCGGTCGGTATCAATTTCCTGCTGATGGGCTACAGCGATCTCCATGGCAGCGTGACGGCCAACCCCTCAGTTCCGCTCCAGGATGCCAAGCTCAACATCAAGACAGTCGTGTTTGCCTTTGCCAGGTCCCTCGACGTCTGGGGCCGCTCGGGGAAGTTCGACATCGTCGTGCCTGAGGCAAAACTGAGCGGCTCTGCCCTGTTCAACGGTGAACCCAAGGAGCGCAATGTCACGGGTTTGATCGATCCAAGATTGCGCTTCTCGGTGAACCTGTATGGCGCCCCGGCGATGTCCCTGGCTGAATTCCCCCGCTATCAACAAGATGTCATTATCGGCGCCAGCCTGGCGATCACAGCGCCTCTGGGGCAATACGACGCGAACAAACTGGTGAACCTGGGCAACAACCGCTGGTCGTTCAAACCCGAGCTTGGGATTTCCAAACGCCTGGGGCCAGTGACCCTGGAGTTATCCGGCGCGGGTACCTTTTACACCGACAATAACGAGTTCCTCGGCGACCACACGCTGTCACAGAACCCGATCTACCAAGTACAAGGGCATCTCATCTATGCCTTTAGCAATGGTGTTTGGGCGTCGCTGGATACAACCTATTTCGCGGGCGGAAGTAGCTCAGTCGATGGGGTCGGCAACCATGACTTTCAGGAAAATACACGCTACGGATGCACCCTTACGCTGCCATTGAACCGCAACCATTCGCTAAAGCTGAACGCGAGTAATGGCGGGCATACCCGTACGGGCAGCGAATACGATGCCATTGGCATCGTCTGGCAGTACCGCTTCGGCGGAGGGCTCTGATCCCCAAGACATGCGCTGCATCGCCTTCATGGGATCGTCTGGCATGTGTGTACTCAATCAAGAACACGTCAGTCAAAATCGAGCGTCACCTGATCTGATTCGACGGATAAAGGCCGGCAAGCCGCGCGATGACAACACCCACGTAAAAGACGCCTGAAAATTCTTCGACCATCACCAGTGAGCGGGCGTGGTCAGTCAACGGGATGACATCACCATAGCCGGTGGTCGTGAGCGTCGTGAGGCTGAAATAGATCAGCTTGAAGAACGAGCCGGGCTGCATGAAGTCGAGTTGGCCGGGGCCGAAGGAACCCGCGCTGGATACCTCGACCAGGCCATAGACGAAGGACCAGACGAAGGCCAGCATGATGTAACCTGCAAGCGCACCATGCAGCTTGTCGGCTGTAATAGGCCCGCGTTTGAGAATGTAGCGGAGCACGCCGCTAAACGAGACGGCAAGCGACGCCGCAAAACATACAGCGGCAAAGACAAGAGTCGCGACACTCTCAGCCCACAACGCCGTCCATTGAAGGCCAACCCCAAGCAACGCCAGGCCCAGCTTGAGGATCAACCCCCGTCGAGTCTGCCGAGTGGCAGAGGCGCCCACCAGCAGCACGATTGAAAACAGAATGCCGAGCAACGTGCGGGCCAGTATCCCCTCCTCGAGAAAAGGAAACAGGAGGATCAATCCGAGCAACAGCAACAACAGGTAGGTGCAGGGGCCCCGCCCTATTACCATCTGGGCCAGATCCTCTTCGGATTCGGTTTTGTCTTGCAGATTTGCCATACCGGTATCCCATAGACGGAAATAACACTAGCGACCTGACATTGCAGGGTTGAAACCGGACCTGGCTTTAGAAGGGTCGGCAGTGGAATTCTAGTCGCGAATGCCGGTGAGAGCGCATCGCTGATCGGTCGCAGGACAGATGACGTTGCAACACACTCAGTAAATTTCCACGACTGCCTGCTTAAGGCTAAAGTGGCTTACTGATATGACTCTGAGGGCTATTGCGTATGTCCGATGCAAGCGAGTTCGTTAATGACAGTGAGGTGTACAGAACCTTGCTGGAGTCGACCAAGGCGATTCCTTGGAAGATTGATTGGGCCTCAATGAAATTCGCCTATATCGGCCCTCAGATCGAAGCGTTGCTGGGCTGGAGCCCTGAAAGTTGGGTGAGCGTGGAAGACTGGGCTATGCGCATGCATCCAGAAGATCGCGAATATGTGGTGAATTTCTGCGTAACACAATCCCAGGCTGGCGTGGACCACGAGGCGGACTACCGAGCGCTGACCAAGGACAACGGCTATGTGTGGATTCGCGACGTTGTGCACGTGGTGCGCAATGACAGAGGCGAGGTCGAAGCACTGATCGGCTTCATGTTTGACATCAGCGAACGCAAGAAGACCGAGGACCAACTGCTGAGCTTGCAGAAAGAGCTAGAGGTGCTTTCGTTCAAGGACGGTTTGACGAGTATCGCCAACCGCCGCCGCTTCGATAGCTGCTTCGAGTTGGAGTGGGAACGCGCGCGCCGCGAGCGCCAGCCACTGTCTCTGCTGTTGTTTGACGTCGATTTTTTCAAGCAGTACAACGATTTGTACGGCCATATTCAAGGCGACAAATGTTTGATAGCGATTGCACAGACGCTGAGTTTGGCGTTGGATGGCCCTCGCGATCTTGTGGCTCGCTACGGAGGCGAAGAGTTTGTCGTGCTGCTGCCCGAAGCCAATGCCGAGGTGGCGCGTAGAGTTGCTGAGCGCTGCCAGCGGTTGATTCAGAAGCAGTCCATCGTGCATGCGCTATCGCCGCATGGTCACCGCGTCACGGTCAGCATAGGCGCGGGCTCGGTAGTGCCAGGTGAGTGGGAAAAGCCTACAGACTTCATCAACGCCGTAGACCAGCAGCTATATGCGGCTAAAAACAATGGACGGCACCGCATTGAATATGTGCAGTTGGAGGGTGAAGCGCGCGGGTCTGCAGTTGAAAGTGCAGAAGAGCAAACAACTACCGGTCATTCATAGAGAACCTTTGAGCTTCTGCTAAGGGTCGGGTAGCGCTCATCCATGACCAGCAGCCCTTGACCCAAAGCTGCCCTTCGCGGAGGGCAGGTAACGGCCATTTGAAGCCTTTCACGAGAGGCAGCAATCGACCAGAAGCGGACATTTGGTATGTCACAATGGAGGGCTCAACCCTCAGTGTATGGCACGTGAGGTTGACGCTTTTAATCATTGGTTTTCAGCAGGACTATTCCACATCAGCACTGCCAGAATAGCTGCAGCGATGATGCTGGGCACAAATAAAGGAATACTGACGTTAAGCGGTTGAACACCGTAAATCATGACCGCAGCTGCAAGCATTCCGCACAACAAGCCGACCATCAACCTGGGCTTGCTTCTGAATCTAGGTCGCGACCACAGTAGTCCAAAGTAGATGTACCACCCCGAATAAACCCCTAGCCAACCGAACACTACCGTTGGGAGTGTCAGCCAACCCGAGAAGTCGCCTTCTGACATAATCGCGATTGAAGCCATCAGCCCCATAACACCGAATAATGCAGCGAATGCTGTCGGCGGAACCATTACAAACAACGCCATTGTTGTGAGTAAAACTCTACGTTTTGTGAGAGGGGTCATAGACCAATTCCAGTTGGCTGTATAACCGAAAGAATAGTCACGGTATTCGATTGCTACCATTCGCCACTGGCAGCTTTGGGTCGGATAGCGACGGTCTAGCATCGACCGTCGCAGTGGGTGGTTAAACTTCCGCCTGTTCCGCCTGTTCCGCCTATTCCGCCATTTCCAGGGCATCATCGACCTCGATTCCTAGGTATCTGACGGTGCTTTCAAGCTTCGTATGACCAAGCAGGAGTTGGACAGCTCTCAGGTTCTTCGTCCTGCGATAGATCAGCGATGCTTTGGTTCGCCGTAGCGTATGAGTACCGTACATAGTTGGGTCAAGGCCAATGGCGACCACCCACGCTTTGACTATCCGAGCGTATTGTCTGGTGGAGAGATGGTCTGAGTCGTGCAACCGGGTCGGAAACAAGAAGTCCTCACTGCGGAGGTGGGCCTGATGCATCCAAGCCTCCAGAACCGTTCGGGTTTGCTCCGTGATTTCAAATTGTACTGGGTGCTGAGTTTTCTGCTGCATCACGATGGCCCGCGACGACACGTGCTCCCCATGGGCTATGTCTCGGACTCGCAGCTTGGTTAAGTCACAGGCACGCAGCTTGCTGTCGATGGCCAAGTTGAAAAGCGCCAAATCTCGCGTCTTCTCAGCAAGCTGGAGTCTTACTCGGATGGCCCAGATATCTCTCACTCGGAGCGGGGCTTTCTGCCCGACAAGCTTTCCCTTGTTCCAAGGCTGATGGCTGTATGTAGCAATAGTGTTCATGGCTTGTCCTCCACGTTGAGGGAGGACAAGGGTGGATCAGTCACAATGAGTGGTGGTCGCTATTCGACCCATAGCTGATGGTGGCAACAGGCAAGAATCGGCCAGAAGCGGAGTTTGGCATGGCTATCACTGTTTATCAGTCAACTGGCATTTAGCCGGTCGGCGGGAGCTCTGCCTTTTCAAGTATATTAACGACTTTCACAAGTTCATCTTTGGTAGCGCAACGTCTTCCCTGTAGTTCAAGCTCCTTCGCAAGAAGTTGGATAGCTTGAGGGTTGTTGATCAGGTACTCGATTCTCTCCAAGGGCGTCACTCCCTGAGTATTACGCTGCCAGGCAAGCTCGGGGGCCAACTGCAGCAGACGCTGTGTCGCATGCAGATTTCCGCTCCAGGCTGCGGTATGTAGTGGCGACTGGCCGTCGAGAGTGAGCTTATCCAGGTGGCACGGGTGATCAAGCAGTGCATCGACGCAACTGCCTACGTGGGACTTGATCGCCGAGTGAAGGGCGGTCATACCCTGCCGGTCCTGCATTTCTGGATCGGCACCGGCCTGCAACATGATCATTACCAGCTCAGTATCCCCGGCCTCAGCCATCAGCATCAATGGAGTCTGCTTTTTGAAATCGGTAATGTTCAACTGTTTCGGTGCTTGCTGTGCCAGCAGCCCGATGGACTGACGCCAATGCTCCAGCATAACTTCAAACTTGTTCTGCTCCGTTTGCAGCTCGGCGGGGAGCATCTGGCGCATCATTGGGAGGCTTTTCACAAAATGTGCGCGCCCCTTGATCCAGTTCATCAACAGCGAGTCACCGGTCACCAGCGGTAGGCTTGAGTTGAGCTTGCTGCGGTTGCGTGTCGTCCATTCACGCAGCCCATCCGAGTCGCCGGACATCAAAAGTCTGAGCGACTCCTCTACCCTCTCGCGCATCAAGGGCGCCATGCGCTCAATTCCCGGATAAGGTTTGTATAGGGTGTTCCAAAAGTAGTCGGCAGCCCAACGCGCCGTATCTTCGATATTGGGAACCTCGCCGCCCTCGACCATGCCGCCAGCCAGCATCTCCCGGTAATACTTTTCGTGGCTCTCCGGTATCAGCCGTTGGTTTGCTACAGCCATTGCAAGGCAGTCCCTAGCTACCTCGCCACGCAGTGGCCCGCAGTTGCGTTCCCGTCCAGCCTCCAGAGCTTCCCTGAATAGCTTTTCAGCGTTCTCGAAGTCATTGCACGCCAACAGATGCTTAGCCTTGTATTGCAGGAGTGGCGCTCTCCACAGTTGATGCCCCTCGCAGGCCTCGGCTTCTTCGAGCAAGGCCTGGACCCGCTTGCAGGTGTCTTTCGGCCGTTGCTTGCCCTCATCGTTCAGATACCCATCGAGTTCGAGCAGAATGGTTTGGACAGTTTGAGCGGGCGTGCTGGCCAACTCACGTAGGCGCTGGATGGTGGCCTCTTTGGCGTACGGGCTGAGGTCTGCATGATTTGCCACCTGGCTGATCACCCAGTAGCGGTGCTCGCTTTGCAGGGCCCGCCATGAGGAAGAGTTATTCATGCGAGCAACCAGAAGCAGTTCAGTGTTCAGTTCGTCTGCAATGGCCACAGCCCGTTGCGCATTACGCTTGATGATCGGCATCGCTGACTCTGCATCGAGCCCCACGTGATCTTCAAGCTCTGCCCCTGCCTGCAAATCGAAGAAATGGCGAGTCAGCAGGTGTGCCAACTCCAGATAGCCGGTTTCCCGTCGCGAAGGCAGGATGGAGAGAAACAATCCATGTTTATCCGCAGAGGGCAGAAGCTCCTCGAACCAGGCATTCTCCGCCGCCTCGCCCTGCTCCCTGCAGTTGCGCCAGGCGTCAATGGTCAGGTTGTAGATAAGTTTGTAGATGGCGAACAGCTGCAGCAGCTTGTTCTGTCTGGCGTCGGCACATAGCCGATCAACGCCCGGGCATATGAGCTTGAGCAGACGGGTATAGCCATCCTGCACCATGCGCGCAAACAGCAGGCGTTGGCGGATGGTGTGCGGGGAAGGGACAGCGTAGCGGTCAGCCAGACATCCAACAAAATCAGCCCTCTCATCCTCATCCGCGGTGCCATTCAGAATCGCCTTCAGACGACCTGCCTGCGTCATCGGGATTTCTAGTCGCAGTTTGTCGGGGGTCAGCTTCTTGCGCGTCACGAAGTCGAGGGCGTCGGCGAACTGATCGGCAGGAGAGCGGCTGCTGTCCAGCGAGAAAACGCCCTTGAACTCCACATCCATTTCATCAGGGAAGTACTCCTTGATGGAGGCCGGGTTGGGCGTGGTTTCCTTGCGCCAGTTGTACAGCGAGCGCATCAGGGGTTCTGAGGATTTGTCGCCAGTGTCTTTTAGGCGCTGGCTGCGTTTGTCGGCAAATTCTTCCAGCGGCATCCCCAGCAGATCCAACAACCAGTCCACAACCTGAGCGACCGGCAGGTACAGGCTGGGCTTGCCGTCCACTTCGCGGGGCTCGGGCAGATACCAGAAGCGCCCGCCCGGCATGCCTTTGTCCAGTGCTTCCTCTAAATTCCAGAAAGCTGCCATCCGAGCAACGCCGGGCGCGTAGGAGTAGCCCTGCAACATCCAGAGAACCTGGCGCTTGTCGGCTGCAAAGGTCCAGGTATTCAGCTCGAGGTTTTTGTTGAAGTTCGCCAAGTCCAACACGTTGTGCATGATGTCGCCGCGCGCCTGCTGGTCGAGATCAAGCGCATCGAATATGGCATCGAAAATTTCGTCAGCCATCTCTTTATGATGAGAAAGCTGCTTTTGACCAGTAGCAAAGTCGCGCTTCAGCGAGGTCTGGTAGGGTGTGCACCCTAGGCTCTGATGAACCTGCAATAGAATCGACTCAAACGAGGGTAGTGTGCTCATAGTGCCTGTCCTTGGTGTTGTTGACGGTGCGGTAATCCTTACAAAGCTAGGCCACCTTACCACTGTAAAATCCCGTACCTCCCCTCAAAGGCCAGTGATGGAAGGGGGGGACGCGGTTCTTCATACCTTTCTAACGCCCCCGCTGACACCCTGCGCGGACTCAATTCCTCGGAGTCCGTGTCATGCATACCCCCCTCTGGTCATCAATTGACATCTCACCGAAGCCTACAACTACCGTTAGCCTCCGCGACAGCCTGCTCTCGGCTGGAGAGGGCATATGAAGTATTGCGCAAACAAAGATATTGACCGAATGATCCGACAACTGCTCCGCCAGGGCTGGAGTTACCGAAACGGAAGCAAGCATAGCCGCTTAACTCATCCTGCCGGTTGCCCGACATTAACGGTGTCACGGACACCAAGTGATTGGCGAAGCGTACAGAACTTTATTCGCGATCTTCGTCGGGTGAAGCCAGCAGTTCTGGTTCGGACTAATTCAACTAAGCAAACTCGTGAAAGCCATCGAGCCTCTGGGTAAATGGCAGTATCTGACCGGTAGCGGCCGCTCGCGAGTTACCGCTATTGGCCGTTTGCTGCCTTCAGGAGAGGGCAGCTATCGGCCAGAAGCCCTCACTCCACGCACGCACAAAAAGAGGATCGATTCAGCTTTCCATTAAGTTGGTCTTACTGCGATACCAAACGGTAGTAAGCCGATATTCAGCTTGGGTTTTTCGTATTTCGAACTGCTTTGATTCGTACAGGACATGCATCCAACTGCTGCAACCATAGCGTTTGGGGGTCTGCTCTGGATAGGTAATACCAATCCAGCGGATAGCGGCTTCCAGTCGAGTCCAACCTCCTTCGGAACGGTTGGTTTCTGCTTCACGTAAACAGCTGCATATCCCACTGCGAGGCCAATCGACTGAACCATCCACACAGATACCGTCGATAAACATATCCAAGAAATCTGGGCTACGCATAAACGAAGCCATTTTAGCTTGTGCTTCATTCATGGATTTGGCCCAGCTTTGCAGATTCAGGTAATGCCGATTAATGGTTTCGTAGCTTTCCTCCAGGAAACCATCCGCCGCCTGGCAGCCTGACGCAGACCACAGATCGAAACACTCAAGGAATTGGTGAACCAGTTTATTGCGCAAGTCGACCAACTCCTTGAGGGCAACCTTCGTTGCCTCATAGTGCTCGGCTGGCATTTCCACCTGGTATCGATAGCTCAACCAGATCTGGTCACTTGTATCGATTTGTGTTTTTGGTTCTTCCTCATTTGAAAGCGGCAGGGTCAGAAAGCTATTGGTCAGCATCCCGACCAACGTGCCCATTGTCTTGTTTTGGGTGCATGCGATCTTCTGCTCACGGATGGTATGCAGTTGATCCGCTGGGCAGCTCAATTCATTATGCGCGACCATGGTTTTCAGCAACCGTTCGTATTGTTGCAAACGCACCAGGCAGCGCCCGAGCTTGCGCTGCACTATACGTTGAAGGTCAGGTACATCATCCGAGGGGATAGTAGTGGTTTCACCCATGAACAACGACTCAGGTATAAGTGGGGTAGCCGAAGCGATTTACTTCAACGTACTTACCCTGCGAGCATAGCTCACTTCCTCGCAACGATCTGTGCAAGAGCAATCCGCCCCTCTTGCAGGTTTCGACCCTGATTCTGCGCCATTACCTTGAAATCAGCGCCAAGCAGCAAATGGAATCCAAGGGATGGTAAGCCTTCTTTCTGGATCTTCTCGGCCAGGGTCACAAACCACGCGCGCGCCGCTTCTGTTGTGTCAGACCAGTCGTTAATCGTGAATGCTGCTTCCTCGAGAAGCGCGCGCAACTCAGTTGGCGACACGAGAAAACTCGTATCCGGTGTGTGCGCCCACGGGACCGGAAACAGCACCGGGCCAGACGGACCAGCAAGTACATCGTAGATAGCGAGCGTGCCGCCCGGCTTTAGAACGCGGTGCATTTCCTTGTACAGCCGCGTCTTGTCCGGGATGTTCATTGCCACATGCTCCGTCCATACGACATCGAATGTCTGGTCATCAAATGGCAGCTTGGTGGCGTCGCCTTGGCGGTAGTCGACGAGGTGTGCAAGGCCAGTCTTGGCCGAGAGCATCGAAGCAGCGCGGCAGTACTCGTCTGTAAGGTCGATGCCCGTGACACGGCAACCGAACTCCTTCGCCAGGCAACGCGAGGTCCCGCCTACGCCGCTACCCACATCAAGTACGTGCTTTGATGCATCGAGCCCTGCAGCCCGGGCAAGCTCGAGGGTCGCCGCCCGTCCGCGGATATGAAACTGATCGATGGGCGCCAAGTCTTCGGGCGTGAGGTGGTTTATGTCCTTGCCCGCTTTCTCCAGCGCCGTCAGTATGACGCCCCCCAAATCCGCACGGGTGTAGTGCGTCTGGATTGCTTCATTGATACGCGTTTGCATAGACACGGTCCTCCTCGTATTGGCGCTGCCTGACGTGTGATGAGGCGCACCCGCCCGTTGATCCTGGGTCACGTTCCGCGGTGAATCCCGGTGTGGGCTATGCTGCCATTCTCGCTGTGTTATCGAATGTCGGCTAATGGCAGATGGCGGCGAAATGCAGAAAACGGCCAGAAGAAGCCCTTAAAATCGATCACGAAGGCAACGCCCCAAAAGCAACCGTGAGTTCACATTATCGCTACTGTACTGGCATCTGTCCCGTTTGGATTCTGAACAGCCACACGAAAAAGATGGCTTTCGCGCATCCTACATCCTAGACAAACCGAGTTAGCTGCGTTTCCGCAAAGCTTTATCGAATATCCTTCTAGTCAGTAACGGGCAAGTCAGCCGGTATCGCTAAATTTTTTGCCAAGCGACGCGGCCCGATTAGCTAAGCAGGTGATTCGTCACTCACGTGCTCACTAACGACGCCCACTATCTCTTCGGTGTACTCGACGTGGCGGTGTGTGCCTTGCCCTCAAACACTGTGCCCCAAACCTTGATGTCGCGAAGCCCTTTCACGCCAACGTCATAGGGGTCGTTATCGAGCACGGCAAAGTCGGCGAGCTTGCCTGATTCAATACTCCCTATCTCATTTTCCATGCCAATCATATAAGCGGCGTCGATGGTGATGGCGCGCATGGCCTGATCCAATGTCAGCCGCTCGGTGGGGGCAAACACTTTTGCGCTCAGGGTTTCACGGGACGCGGCGGTCCAGGCTAGAAACAGCGGTTCGGCAGGTGCCATTGGGAAGTCCGAGTGCAGCGCTACCGGCACATTACGCCTTACCAATCCGCCCAATGGCGCAATGCGCGCGGCGCGATCAAAGCCAAGGCCCGTCTCGGCATAGCGATCACCCAGGTCATAGAGGTAGAAAGGGTTGGCTGAGACTTGGGCGCCCAGCTTGGCTATGCGTCGCGAGGTGCCGTCGTTGGCATAACCGTAATGTTCGATAGTGAAACGGTGATCTGCGCGCGACTTTTCGTCCTCTAGGGTCTGCAACGTGTCGAGCACCATTTTGGCGCCACCGTCGCCATTGGTGTGCACATGGATCTGGTAACCAGCGTTCCAGTAGCTGCGGGCAAATTCAGCAAACGCTTCAGGCTGGGTAATCCACTCGCCTTTGTGGCCATCGATATAGCCCGGATCGCTGATCTGCATAGCCTGAGAGAACATTGCACCATCGGCAAACAGCTTGATGGCATTATTGAAGATCAGATGGCGGGTGTTCTGATCCTTCAACTGGCCGACCAGTTTCATCGCCACGTCGGGGCTCTTCAGGGCAAGGCTGAGCTTGTAGACATCTGGCGTCAGGCGCACCCGAATCGGCGAGTCTGTGGTATCCATGGTGCGCTTTAGGGCGGCCATTTCCATGTCCCAATTCGTGCTGCCGGTGGACAGGTCCGCCACTGTCGTCACGCCATTGTAGGTCAGGTAGTCACGCGTCTTTAAGTACGCAGGGTCTACTGAAACGGGGTCGAGCAGACTGCCTGCCAGGTAAGGCAAGACCACGCTAAACATACCGTCTTCCCAGAAATGACTGTTCTTCCAATTGATCTGAGGGTGATCCTTGTACTTTTGTTCGTCGAGTCCCTTGGATTTCAACAACGCCATCATTGGGCTATTGAAGTACACCTCGTGCATGGAACGCTGCAGCACCATGATGGGGACATCCTTGGATATGCCGTCCAATACCTCGCGCGACAGCTCACCGTGGGTGTCTGCGCTGAAGCCCCAGGTCATGAATATCGGGGCGTCTTTATTGCGCTCGGCAAATGCTGTTTTAAGGGCTGTTCTATAAGCCTTCTCACCAAAGGTGGCGGGAGTCTTATGGCCCATTACATTCCAAGGCTCGGGGGTGATCCAGACAGTCTGAAAGGCGATGGCTCCAAGCATGGGATGCATGTGCGGGTCGATCAAGCCAGGCATTAATACCTTGTCCTTGAACTGGGAGTCGACCGTGTACTGTTTATCCTTCAACCAGGGCGCAAGGTCTGGCAGAGAGCCGACGCCGAGGATCATCCCGTCGCGCACAGCGACAGCAGTCGCGGTTGGTCGCGTCGGGTCCATCGTCACAATCTTTTTCGCAGTGAAGACGGTAATCGCGCTTGGATCTTCTTGTGCGATGACAGTGCGTACTGCTACCAAGGCCACCAACGCACACATTGTCGATTTACGAGCCCGTTTCATTGACCCATGTCCTTTGCGTGATAACCGAGGGAAGCGTGCTCGCGTTACATACCCAAGTTTGCCCAATGGTAAATTTCAATGCGCATGAGCATGTATGAGCCCTGCCATACCCAGCACTCGACTTGCGACCATGAAACAAGCATCCGATTCGGCGCAACCGGTTATCGCGTCAGCCTTCAGCGCGGTATCGCGTCGGTAGACGGTCTTGCCTTCCTTAATCGTCTCAAGCACCTTGATTTCGGCAATTTTCAGCGGGTCTACAGTGAGCACATTACCGTCGAGCACTGCAAAGTCCGCGAGTTTTCCTACCTCGAGCGAGCCCTTCGATTTCTCTTCAAAGTACTGATATGCCGACCAGAGCGTATGGGCTTTTAGTGCAACCAATGGCGTCGTTCGATGTTCGGGGCCAAGCACCTTGCCGCTGCGGGTAACGCGATTGACCGTGGAAGAAATAACCCGCAGCGCATCAGGCATTGCTACTGGCGCATCATGGTGCGAGGTGAAAATCATGCCGCGCTCGATTGCCCAGCCAGTCGGAGAGATGTTGGACGCACGATCAGCCCCCAATACTGAGTCTCGATGCCAGTCACCCCAGTAGTATGTGTGCATCGGGAAAAAAGACGGAATGATGCCCAGCGCCTTGAATGCCTCAACCTGATCCAAGCGCGCAGTCTGCGCATGTATGGCGACTGGGCGGCGATCAGCCATGCCATATTTCTTTTCAGCAGTACGTATGGCACCAATGAATTGATCGATGGCGGCATCGCCGTTCACATGTGCCAGAACTTGCCAGTTATTTTTGAACGCTTGATCAACGAAGCCGTTAACCTGCTGGTCAGTGAACGCAGAGTAGCCGTGATAGTCCGGCGCCTGTCCGGTTGGCACTTTGTAATACGGTTGAGTGAGCCATGCTGTTTTACCCTGCGGCGAACCGTCGAGCGTGAGCTTGATCCCTCCGAGACGGAAGTGACCTGAATAGGTGCCTGACAGCCACGGCGCCTTCATGGCCTCTGCGCCCACGGTAATGTCGGGATAAGCCACTACGTCGATGTCCAGCTTGCCACTGTTGGCCACCGCTTCCATGGTGGCCACCGAGGCGAGCGATGCCTTGCCTTCCTGTGCTGTGGTGTAACCGAAGCTCTTGTATAGATTGACGCCTGCTGCGAATAGCGCCTTGTTTGCATCCGGACTGAGTTTGCCCATCAGGCCGAAGAGCTGGCTAAAAAAAGCATTCTCTTCAAGCACCCCATCGGGCTCTTGGCTGCCTTTCTTACGTCGAATGACGCCGCCGGGAGGGTTTATTGTGCCTGCATTAAGGCCAAGAATATCCAGGGCTTTACTGTTCATTGCCCCTAGATGTCCGGATTGGTGAACGATCACCACCGGCAACGTGCTCGAGACTTGGTCCAGGTCATCGCGTGTTGGATGGCGCTGTTCTTTGAGTTGTGCATCGTCGTAACCAAACCCGACAATCCAGCCGTACTGCGCGGTGAGCTTCTGGTTCTGCTCGGCCCAGGCCTTTAACGCAGCCTGCAATTCGGCGATGTCGTTCACACCACCGTCTGGACGTGGTAACAGATTGGCCGAGATCGCCTGAATGCCGGTATTGAACACATGGCCATGTGGGTCGACGAAGCCTGGCACCAGGGTGTTGCCAGCCAAGTCAACCAGCAGCGTTTTGGCGCCCTTGTACTTCATGACCTCGTCGCGATATCCGACTGCGAGAATACGGCCGTCCTTGACTGCAATTGCCTCAGCCTGCGGCTGAAACTCATTGACGGTGATTATGTCACCGCCTGTGTAGATGGTATCCGCCCCAGTCTGCGCCTGTGCTCCAAACGAGTGAGTGACAACCAAGGTAAGTAAGGCGCATCCCATCGCTTTAGCTGTCCGCTTCATTGTTTGCTCTCTCACACTAAAATGACGAGTGGGAAATATTGGATGAATACTAGTCCACTGGAATGACCGGATGACCTCTTATTTTGTCGCCAGAGTCAAGAATCGTTATTCGGCTGTGTACTCAAGCGGCGGATGCCGCACACTAGTACCGGCATAAGTAAAAGGCTTTGAAGATCAAAAAGACCTTGAAGCTATTACAGTGAGAGCCTAGCACCGGCGAAGTGCATAAAGATGAAAAATTTTTCGCGTGTGCTAAACGTCCACTATTGGCCGGTTTCAGCCGGTCGTGATAGCCATCAAACGCCTCACAAAAAAAAGCCAGGCAGTGCCTGGCTTTTCACGGCTGCGCTATTAGCGGGACAGCGCCGACACATTGGCCCGCGCCGTGTGCAGTTTTTTATAGCTCTCGATCAGACGCAGGTGCCTGTCGAGCCCCTCCAGCTTCATGCTCGTAGGCGTCAAGCCGAAGAAGCGCACGCTGCCGTCCACTGACCCCAACACGGCGTCCATCCGCGGGTTGCCAAACATCCGGCGGAAATTGACTTCGTAATCTTCAAGCGCCAAGTCATCGTCCAGCAGTACTTCCAGCACCACGTTCAAGGCCTGATAAAACAAACCGCGCTCGACCGTGTTGTCGTTAAACTGCAGGAAGGCTTCCACCAGCTCTTTCGCCTCTTCAAATTTCTGCAAGGCGAGATAGATCAGCAGCTTCAACTCTAGAATCGTCAGCTGCCCCCAGGCGGTATTGTCGTCAAACTCGATACCGATCAAGGTGGCTATGTCGGTGTAGTCGTCCAGTTCACTGTCTTCTAAACGCTCAACCAGTGCTTCCAGGCCGGCGTCATCCAGACGGTGCACGTTCAAGATATCCTCGCGGAAGAACAACGCTTTGTTGGTGTTATCCCAGATCAGATCTTCTACCGGATAAATCTCCGAATAACCCGGTACCAGAATGCGGCAGGCGGTTGCGCCGAAATGCTCGTACACCGCCATGTAAACTTCCTTGCCCATGTCTTCGAGAATGCCGAACAAGGTCGCAGCTTCCTCGGCATTGGAGTCTTCACCTTCGCCGGAGAAGTCCCACTCAACAAATTCGAAATCAGCTTTGGCACTGAAGAAGCGCCACGACACCACACCGCTGGAGTCGATAAAGTGTTCAACAAAGTTGTTCGGCTCAGTCACCGCATTGCTTTCAAAGGTAGGCTGAGGCAAATCGTTCAGGCCTTCAAAACTGCGGCCCTGCAGCAGTTCCGTCAGGCTGCGCTCCAGCGCCACCTCAAAGCTTGGGTGCGCCCCGAACGAGGCAAATACGCCGCCAGTACGCGGGTTCATCAAGGTGACGCACATCACCGGGTATGCCCCGCCAAGCGACGCGTCCTTCACCAGCACCGGGAAGCCCTGCTCTTCCAACCCCTGAATACCGGCGAGAATAGCGGGGTATTTCGCCAGCACGTCGTGCGGGACATCAGGCAGTGCGATTTCACCTTCCAGAATTTCGCGCTTTACCGCACGCTCGAAAATTTCCGACAGGCATTGCACCTGCGCTTCAGCCAGCGTATTACCGGCACTCATGCCATTGCTGAGGAACAGGTTTTCGATCAGGTTGGACGGGAAATACACCACCTCGCCGTCCGACTGACGCACATACGGCAGAGAACAGATGCCGCGCTCTACGTTGCCAGAGTTGGTGTCGTACAGGTGCGAGCCGCGTAGCTCGCCGTCAGGGTTGTAAATTTCCAGGCAATACTCGTCGAGAATCTCAGCCGGCAGTGCATCTCTACGGCCTGGCTTGAACCAGCGCTCGTTCGGGTAATGCACGAACGCCGCATTGGCGATGTCTTCACCCCAAAACTGGTCGTTGTAGAAGAAGTTGCAGTTCAGTCGCTCGATAAACTCGCCCAACGCCGACGCCAGTGCGCTTTCCTTGGTCGCACCCTTGCCGTTGGTGAAGCACAGTGGCGAGTGCGCATCGCGAATGTGCAGCGACCATACGTTGGGGACGATATTGCGCCACGAAGCGATTTCAATCTTCATGCCCAGGCCCGCCAAAATGCCAGACATATTGGCGATGGTCTGTTCCAGTGGCAGGTCCTTGCCGGGGATGTACGTGCTCGCGTCTGACGCTGAGTTCAGCATCAGCAATGCCTGGGCATCGGCATCCAGGCTTTCCACCTCTTCAATCACAAACTCAGGCCCGGTTTGCACGACCTTCTTTACCGTACAACGGTCGATGGAGCGCAAAATGCCCTGGCGGTCTTTCTCGGAAATATCCGCTGGCAACTCGACCTGAATCTTGAAGATCTGGTTGTAGCGGTTTTCCGGATCAACAATATTGTTTTGCGACAGGCGAATGTTGTCGGTGGGAATATTGCGCGTTTGGCAATACAACTTCACAAAGTAAGCCGCACACAAAGCCGATGAAGCCAGAAAGTAATCGAACGGACCCGGTGCGGAGCCATCACCCTTGTAGCGGATAGGTTGATCAGCCACCACCGTAAAGTCATCGAACTTGGCTTCAAGCCGAAGGTTGTCGAGAAAGTTAACCTTGATTTCCATGCGGGATTACCTGAATACGAGCCAAACGATTTGGCCGCCATTATCCGGCTTTTCGGCTGGAAGTCTTGTGCTTTTGAGCAATGGCCGCTGGCCGGTCCCGCCACGTCAGGCCAGGCTGCAGAGCAGCAACCCGCGTTGCTGCTGACGGCCTCACGCCGCACCCGGCGTTCTGGCAGGCTCAGGTATTCAAGATTCAACGCACGGTGCAGGTGAGCCTTACACCCAGCGGATACGATTGATATGAATACGGCAATGAATGCGTTTGTACTTTTAAGACACGCTGTATTTAGTTGTGGCCGCAATAACACAATTCAAAGCAGATGAGGATATTGACAGGCCCGATCGCATTAACGGTCGGGCCTGTATTTACGCTTGCCTGACGATATCGACCGAGATCTCCACCGCCGGAATCGCGCCTCTGTTCTCAAGCCAGTGGGTGGTGTTCCTGTCCTCGGGCCACCCTACTCCCGGCCCGTAGTCCGTGGCGACACCATTACGATGGTCCGTAATCGTGCCTTGCAAGATGTAAACGGTACCTGGTCTGTCTTTATGGCTGTGCATCGGGCCGAAGACGCCTCCGGGTTCGATAGTCACCAGGCGCATTCTGAGTTGGCGCCCTGCCATGCCGGCGATCTCAGGGCCAAGGTCAAGCGTTGCAAGTAACTTCACCGTCACACCGTGTGTCTCAGGTGCTTCCTGTTCGTTGCTCATCGCGCGGTCCTCTCTGTGATCCCCCACTGCCCAACAATAGGATGTTTCGGTACCTCAGGCCACGGCATGCTCACTTGGCGAGGTAACCGGTCATATGGACTACGTGCAGGCTGTGCGGACGGTCGCCGAGGAAACACCGAGAAAATGACCGACCGCCTCAAGCACGGCTTCAGGTGCCTCCCGATGGGGGACATGGTGGCAATCATCCACGATCAAATACTGCCCCGTGGCTGTCGTCAGTTTTGCGATACGCATCGGATGCAGCGTCGACCCGTACTCATCGTACTGCCCATGGATGGCAAGCAGTGGGCAATGGATTGCGTCAATCGTGCGTTCAATAGTCCACGCCCTGAAGGCCTGGGAGAGCCATGTACGGGTCCAGGCGGACAACACCCACGCTGCTTTGTCGCCGTGATACTTTTCAAGCCGCGCCATCTGCTCCGGCTGTTCGAATTGCACCTCGGCCGTTCGAATGCCTTGCAACGTCAGGTCCTCGACGAACGCCTGCGCCGACAGGGTAATCAACCCCGTGCAGCCCTGCGCATACAAGGACGCACAACTCGCCGCCATGGCGCCGCCAACGCTGTGGCCCAGGGCAATAAAACGATCGATCTTCAACGCGGCCCGGAGGTGCGCAAAAAAACACTCGGCTTCGTCTCGGATAAAGTGCAGCGGTAATCGCCCGGGGTAAGCGTCCGACTGCCCGAAGCCGAGCCGGTCATAGGCAATGACCTCATGCCCGGTTGCCTGGCACAGCCGCTGGGGGAAATCCCGCCACAGCGCGACGCAACCAAGGGAGTCATGGAAAAGAATGATCGGTGGCTTTTGCGTGTTGCTTGATACGCTCAGAGGAAACCAGCGACGACAAAACAGTCGCCCGTATGGCGTATCGATCCAGCAGGTTTCAGTACGGATAGACAGTGGCATGCAAGGCCTCGGTAGGCAGTTCAGCGCGCAGGCAGACGACAGAGAGTACCAGCCGCGAGTACAACGATCAGCACGACAGGTAAAAGTCAGGCGCTTCTACTGACCACCGCCCCACGTGTTAGTCGTTATCTACAGTGACCTCCTTCCAACTGTCATCTGGATCAAAGCGCTTCATCGACTGTGCCAATTTGTCACCAGCAGGCCCCAGGTCTTTCTCGAACACCTGCCCTTCATGGCTGATCATGAAACTCATGACCCCAGTGTCAGCATATTTCGCCGGCCAGGCGATCAGTGCGAAGCCACGGCTCATCTTGTCACCGATGAGGTAGCTGTAGGCGCCGCCAGGTGCCGAAGGACCTTGGCCATCCAGAATCCTAAAGCGGTAACCATGCCAGTCTTCGCCGGCAATGGTTTTGCCGAACAACGGCCCTAACGGGCTGATCTGACCGCTGTCGTCGTCCGCCCAGTAGAGGCCGTCATGCTTGCCGGGGGTGCTGAAGATTTTCTGCGCATATTCGAGTGCGCCGTCACCATCACGGTCGACTGATGCATAGTCCGTCTGGGCGTCGTGATAGGTCAGCACCGATTGCAGCGTAGCGAGTTCGTTTCGGCCAATTCGACGTGCACGGATTTCGGCACTACCGGCCTTGATGTCGAAACGCCAACCGTTCTCGCCTTTTATCAGGGGTATGGGCAGTGTCCAGTGGTCACTGCCAACAGAAAGAAGCGCCTTGTTATCGCCAGTTTTTTCAATGCGGTGTTGCTCATGGTATTGCTGCAAAAACGCATCCACATCGCTGCGCTGCACGCCTTCGCGCGGAATGAAACTGCGCCATTCCTCACCGAGCAACTCGGTTAAACGTGCCTGATCGGCATGCTCCGTCCCCACGGCTTCAACGAACGCTTCAGCGGCCTTTTCAGGCGTTGGAAATGCCAGCTGTGCGGCAGCAATGCACGACCATGCCACACTGGCAGCTATCACCAAGGCATGAGGGCACAGGCCCATGAGGGCCGTTACTCGAGGAATGTTTTTCAACGTCGCCCTCCCCTTTGACGTGCAGGTGGATTGGACGGCCGACTGATCGGGTTGCCGGCTGATCGCGAGGCACTGGGGCGCTGGGCGGATACCTGGCTGGTACGACCACGACTGGCTTGTGCGTCAGCCTGGGACGGCGAGCGAGCGCCGGCAAATACATTGTTGCGGGCACTGCCAGTGCTGGCGGATGGCCGTTTTTGCGCAGCCTGGCGTGCCTGCAACTCGCCCTGGCCACGTTCCTGGGTGGCATTCCTGGGTGGCTGACTCTCCCGAGTGTTTCTGGCTGTACCTTGGCCCCTGTCAGACGACTTCAGCCTGTCGTTACCTGCTTGCAACCGATTGTTGTCCGGGGCGCCGGGCTGAGCTGCATTCGCGCGATCACGGGCTTCGCGGTTGCTGGTGGCCGGTCGTTCCATACCGTACTTGTCCATGGAACCCCGGGCCTTCTCACGAGCCTGGGCTCGCTGTGCATTGTCCCCGCGATAAGCCTCACGCTGATTGGCACCGTTCAGTTGCCGGCCATACTGTTCGCGGCTCCTGCTGTCTCGATAGGGAACGCCATCGCGGTGAACGGCGTTGTGCTGCCACTTGTTCTGATTGTTGGTGATTTGGTTGTTTCGATTGATGGTGTTGTAGCGATTGACGTCGATATCAATGTCGTTATTACCCCAGTCACAATCGCCCCACAGCGAGCCGATGATCGCCACACCGGTACCGAATGCCAGCCCAGCCAGCAATGCCGAGCCGGGGTAATAGGCAGGCGGCGGTGGGTAGTACACCGGAGGTGACGCGGGATAGGCCCAGGCACCATAGGTGGTTGTCGGGTTATAACTGGGTACGTACACCACCTGCGGATCGGAAGGCTGGATGATGATGATGGTCGAGGTACTGCTAGCGGGGGCGGAGGTCGCATTCGTGGGGGCCGGGGCCGTAGCAGCCTGAACCGTCACATTCTGATATTGGTTGCTCTGAAGGTTGCCTGCTGCTTGCGCCTGATGACGCAAGCGTTGCACGCCGCCCATGACATCGTCGGGTTGCGCCAGGAAGGCATCGCCCAGGCGCTGTACCCAGACGGGATCTTGGCCCAGCGTTGCCAGAACCTGCGGGAACGCGACCAGAGCCTGCACGCTAGGGTCCCACGGCTGGTTCGCCACTTGCTTGACCGCATCATCACCCTTGGCGTCCGGGTGTGCTTTGGACCAGGTTACCGCTTCGGCGACCTCCCCGGGGTACGTGGTGGCCATCAGCACCTGTGCCAGCAGCGGGTCCGGGTAAAGCGCAATGGGCGCGAGCATTTGATCCAGCTGTTCCTGGGTAAACACGGCATCTTTGGCCGCCGCCGTGACAGCCGCTGTATCGGCAGTGTTTGCGCTCTCGGTCGCATCCAGTGGTTGCGCCAAGCAGGAAAACCCGGTCAAGAAGAGTGCAGCGGACACCGCGTAAAACAATGGAATGCGCATTGCACCTCCAATGTGGTCAGGCAGGCTTGCAACAAGTGGGTCAATGCCAGGGAGGCGAAGGCCGACTCTGCACGCTGCAGACCTCCATCTCGATGCCGTTCGTTAATGGTAGCAAACGTATAGCGTTGGCCACTCATTCACTGCAACGCATGGGGGGGCAGACGCTTACGGTCTAATTGAGTCTTGGTCGGACTCAGCAGCCAGCTCCAGCTTCAATCGATCAGCCTTGCTCACATATTTAGGCTTGTTCTTCGGTGCCAGTTTGGCACTCGCCTTTTTGGCATGAGCCTTTAACAACTGGTTTATTTTTTTACGACGGTTCATTTGTGTCTGCTCAGCATTCAATTTGGCGAATGATATCAGCTTGGAATATTCAACCCGAAGCCCTGATAACATCCCTTGTTCATGCGTAACGACTCGATCAGCCTGAGTGCCGCGTTAGCCAACACTGACTGCGTGACGGCGTATTAGTCGAATGTTGAGGGGCGCAGGCAACCGAGCGCCATGGCCACCAGGCTATCGAGTAACGCCGGGGATTCGAGCTGGTTCGGCATGTCCTCCAGTACGGACCGGATGACGCTGCGCAGTCCCTGCCCGAGCAAGTAAGCCGCCAAAGCAGGGTGCTCGGTAGCGATCTCATCCTGGTAAAGGTGCAGGAGCGGCAGCCATGTCGCTTCGATGAACTCTCCCGCCGTGTGATAAGGGCCGCGCCACATTCCCAGGTGCAAGGCCGAGTGATAACGCAAGTGAAACGCCTGGTTCAATTTGAACAGACGTGTTTCGACCCGAATGATATTGGCCAGAATTACCCGCAGCGCCGACTTCAAGGGCACGCCAACCAACCTTTCGCGCAGCCTCAATAATGCCTCGGATTCCTCATCGAGTACTCGCTCGTACAGCAAGGCGACGATCGCGTCCTTGTTGGGGAAATACTGGTAGATCGACCCAACTGCGACCCCTGATATTTCCGCGATGCGCGCGACGGTCAGCGCTGCCTCGCCTGCTTCATCCAGAATCTGCAGGCACGCCTGCTCCACAGCATCGACCAGTGCGCGAGAGCGTGATTGAGTCGGACGCTTGCGTAACGCAGGAAGCTGCTCCGGCTTAGACGTTGGGGCCATCGTGGTTTCATCGCCTCTCTTGCTCATGAAAACCCGAGTGCTGCGTTTATCGCCGCACCACGATTTATATATTTATCCATTTAAATCAATCACTTAACTTCAAATTCCAGGGCTTCCGGAATGCGAATATCTCAACGTTGGCGACGTGAGTATGATCATTTTCGTCGATCAGACAACGTCTAAACGCAGCGTGATACGGCCCATAAGATCGGATATTCCAACCCTACCGGGAGATTGCCTATGTCTTCATCGTTCAGCGTCCAGCCTCTTGGCCCAAACCTGGGTGCCGAGGTGCTTGATCTAGATCCCGCTTCAATCGTTTTGCCGGAAACGCTGGCGGCGCTTGAGGCGCTACTTGTAAAACATGAAGCCATAGTGCTGCACGTCCCTGGGCTAAGGCCCGAGCAACATTTGGCAATGGCACGGTACTTCGGTGAGCCTGAAGTTCACACCTTCTATCCCAACCTGGGCGAAGGTTTTGAACAGATCACCGTGATCGACTCCAAGCTGGGCGACCGCGCCGATATGTGGCACCACGATGAGAGCTTTCTGCCAAGCCCACCTATCGTCACCATGACACACGCTCAGATCTTGCCGCCGTGTGGCGGCGACACCTGCTGGATCAGCATGACCACGGCTTACGACGAGTTGTCCGAGCGCATGAAGCGTTACCTTGAAGGCCTTGGCGCCTGGCACGACATGAACGGGCCAATGACGGCCGCATTGCGCCAGAACGTTGTCACGCATGATCGCTATGTCGAGGTCATCAACATGAACCGTCGACACCTGCATCCGCTGGTTATTCAGCACCCGGTATCAGGTCGCAAGGCGTTGTATCTGAGCCCGACCTACACCACCCATATCGACGGCCTGGCCACCCAGGAAAGCGATGCGATCCTTGCCTACCTGAATGCACATTGCCAACACGTTAAGTTCGGCTTCCGCCATCGCTGGCGAGTGGGTGACATGGTGCTCTGGGACAACCGCAGCGTGCTCCACAACGCCATCCTGGACTATCAACCGCATCAACGGCGCATGCAGCGTACCTCGGTATTCGCTCGCGGGCCTTTCCACGCGTAACTCTCAAGGAAACAGCCATGCTGAAGGATGAACTGAACTACGATTTGCTGACCCGTTACATACCCAGGCCAGGTCGCTATGCGCTGCTGCCTGAATTGACTCCGCGCCAGAGCGTGGCGCTACTTTGCCGGGTGTTATCTCGCGAAGGCTATAACGACCACATCGCCGGTCACATCACCGTTCGCCAGGACGATGGCACTTACCTGGCCAACCCTTGGGAACTCACCTGGGGAGAAGTGACCGCCTCGGATATCGTGCGCCTCGATCAGGAAGGCAAGGTGATCGAGGGGGAATGGAACATCACGCCGGCCATCAATCTGCATATGGATGTGCACGTAGCCCGTCATGATGTGGGCGTGGTGATCCATAACCATCCGCGATGGGGATCGGTGTGGTCGGCGGCCGGACGAATTCCGCCGATTTACGACCAGACATCCGCGTTGGTTGACACTGACCCGGTACTCTATGACGAGTATCGAGGCACGGTGGAAGACACTGCATTGGGCCGAGCTGTCGTAGATGCACTGGGCACGCATAAATGGGCGCTGCTCGCAAACCACGGCGTACTGGTGGTGGCCAATGGCATTCGCCAGGCGCACTTGCGCGCTATCACATTGGAGTGGCGCAGCCGTCTGGCCTGGCATGTCGAAACGCTAGGTGGCGGCTCACCATTGCCCGCTAGCGTCGCTCTCGCAACCGGAACGCGCACCGATACGAATGGCTTCCCGTTCCTGTGGGAAGCCATGGCACGCGAGGAAATCCGCCGCGACCCTGGCGTTCTTGAGTAAGCCTCTCTCAGCCAGGTCGGAACGGCTGTCAGAGCGTACGACTGACCGAAACCTCCAGACGCATCACGCCCCGAACGCGCGGAGCAGCGTTGTTGTGTCTGGACCACCAACAAACCCGCCTGAGTGGTGAGCCCCCTACTGAAACGTCTTTCTTTCAGATTTACGCGAGTAAAAGCTCGACCTCCACCATTGCTTGAGGCGCTGGCTGAGTGGCTGGTTGTCTTGCTTTAACTGGCCACTCAGCTTTTCAAGCCCGCTCTCGTTGCCTTGTCCAGGCCAGCTTTATGTTCTCAACGCTTGGTACAAACCTGGACATATGCCGTATTCCCACAACCGGTACCCTCCGCCCTGCGATGGTAGCGGTGAACCCGTACGTCGCACGGTAGGAAGACGAATCGACATGGTCCAATGCCTCACCGTTGCCGAATGCCTCCCACATGATCCTCGCTGCGGACGGGCTCCCCAACCCATTGCTGTACGCGATGATCAGTTCTGGTTCAGCGAGCGACATCGTCACCCGTTGGAAAAACTGCATTGATTTGCGTGTCAGTGACTCCAGGCTCGCAGCAGAGGATCCTAGCGCAACTTTTTGTATCGATGCGGCATCTTTGGAGCACATCAACAGTGCATTGGTGTAAATGGTATCGCGCCACTCAAAACCCAGTGCGGTGGGTAACTCTGTCAGGCGCCGAGCCAGGGTTTTCGGCCCCCAACCGCCATCAAGGCCATAGGCAACATTGGAAAATTCAGGCTGATCGTAACCTGCACCTATTGAACCGGCGTTGGTGTGGACGGCATCGGCAAGAGAGCCGTTAAAGCCGACCATGATCAGACGCTTGCGGCTTGGTGGTGCCGCGAGCAACTCGAAAGCGCAGTCGAAGGGGCGTGCGTTGTAATCTCCAATGGCCAGGTCGCCAAGTGCTTCAAGAATAAAATTGCGGGTTTGCAGAAGCATGACCTCGTCCTTTTGGCATAGCGGCCCATTGACATTATTGAGCCTTAACATGATTGAACAGGGTCTCAGCGAGACCGTCCACCTAGCGCAAGAGGTCAGCGGTCAGATTTTCCAGGAGCATCACCATGACCAAGATAGTCCCCGATCCCCCGCACACCAACATCCTGAAAACCACCGCCTGCGCCACGTTCGGTTCCTGCGAAGACAGTCACGATCCGCTGTTCAGTGTTCGCGCCGGGCTCAACGTCGAAGACGTGCTGATCCACCTCACCATCCTGCTACGCTCCGCCTACGCCACCAACGAACAGGCCTGTCAGGTGGTCGACAGCGAAACCCGTCATCTGCTCTGGTCCACGCGCACGGCCGTTGATATGGCTCAAGGGCTGGCGCAGGCGTTACTCGGAGGCATGGAGGCCGACCGGTCAAGGCCGGAAGCACGCTAGCGGTGTATGCGGGTAGTGGCATAGCGCCCTGCCCGCTTGGTGTTCATGGCCGCCAATCAACTCACAGACGTGGCGGCACCGTTGGTGGGGTCCCCCTCACAAAGCATCTGTTTGAGGCGTTCACGCTCCTGTACGCCCGGCAGCACACCCGAGGTCAAAGCCTCCAGCACCGTGACGCCTTCTGCGTTGAGTATTATCACCTCGGCCTTTGCCTGCCCCCGCTCGTTGATGTCAGTGATGCGCCAATGGCACGTGATCTGTTCGCCTGGGTAAACCGGGCGTTTGAACTCGAATTGCATCCCTGTCGCCAGCCAACCAATCTGCCCGCCGATTTCAGTGAGCAGGCTGGCCGTCAGAAGACCGTGGGAAATGGGCGCCTTGAACCTGCGCAGTTCGGCATAGCAGGCATCGCAGTGAACCGGATTGTAGTCCCGAGATATCTGTGCGAACTGACGAACATCGTCCTCTGAGAAACAGCGGGATACTGTAAAGCAGTCGCCGACCTGAAGACCTTCAGCAGCACGTTCTCTCGGGCTTTTCATGTGGGGTTCCTTGGCTACTGATAGTCGGCGGTTAAAACGTATGCTCGGGGCCGGGAAATGTTCCTGCCTCTACCTCACCTGCAAAGTCCCTTGCCGCGGTGTGAAGGATCGAACGTAGATCGGCGTACTGCTTGACGAACCGCGGCAGCCGCCCCGTGCGCAGCCCGGCCATGTCTTGCCAGACCAGCACTTGGGCATCGCATTGGTTACCCGCGCCGATCCCGACAGTAGGAATCGAAACAGCTGCAGTGATCGCGCCACCCACGTCCCCCGGCACCATCTCGATCAAGATAGCGAACGCGCCCACGGCTTCAAAGGCTTTGGCACTGTCGATCAGTCGCTGTGCATCTTCGCCACGACCCTGTACGCGGTATCCACCTAATTGATGTTCCAGTTGTGGAGTAAAACCGATATGCGCCATGACGGGGATACCCGAGCTGGCAAGCTTCTCAACCTGCGGCAGCACCTCGATACCGCCCTCGAGTTTGACAGCGTGCGCACCGGCTTCCTTCATGAACCTGACCGCAGTGTTAAAGCACTGCTCCACCGAAGCCTGGTAAGCACCAAAAGGCAGATCCGCAATCACTAGTGCTCGCTGTGTCGAGCGAGTTACCGCGCGTACCAGCGGGATAAGTTCATCAACGGTTACCGATAGGGTGTTCTCATTGCCATAGACATTGTTCCCGGCAGAATCCCCCACCAGAAGGACAGGTATCCCGGCCTCTTCAAAGATAGCGGCGCTGTACATGTCATACGCAGTGAGCATCGCCCACTTCTGGCCGTCAACTTTCATCTGTTTCAGGTGTGAAATTCTGACGCGGGTCGCCTGTTGGGCACGAGGGGCACTGCCATAAGGTGAAGGCTGGTCGCTCATCGGGTGTCGCCTCGCTGAAATAGAATTAACCGGACAGCTGCCCGGCGAGCAGCACTACCGCGATGATGATCATGGTTGCACCAGAGAGCCGGCTGATGAGGTGCGCTGCAGCCGGGCGCGCCCGAAGAACGGCTTGTGAACCAAACCCGACCAGCAGATAGATCACACCGCAACTCAAGGCGTGTATGAGCCCCAGCGCAATGATCTGCATGGGAACGGGCCATGGCGCGGTGACATCCGTGAATTGAGGCAAGAGTGCCAGGAACAGCAGGAACACTTTCGGGTTCAGCCCGCTCACGCAAAGCCCCTTGATTGCCCAGCGCGACCAGGAGCCCGATGCCTGACGGGCATCAGCGTGCGGTGTAGCCGGATGGGCAAGCATATTGATGCCCAACCAAAGCAGATAAGCGCTCCCGGCAACGGTCAGTGCCGACAGGGCTACCGGGTGGCTGGCAACCAGCGTGCCGACACCGCCTGCCACAATCACGGTTGCAATCAAGTGGCCAGACAGCAGCCCGGCCACCGCAGGTATGACGACACGCCCCTTCAGGCCCGCCGAAATCGCATACGCCCAATCCGCGCCGGGCGTGATAATGAACAGAATCGACACCGCCCAGAATGCAACGACCACACTGAACGTCATCGGGCCACCCGCCCCTGCTGCTTACTCATCGCCATCTGCATCGTCTCGCTCCGTGAATCAAACGCCGCCCTCCTCTGGTCGCCAGAAAAGTACAGCCGTTAAGGGTGCGAGGAAGATTAGTGAAATCTTGCTAGAATTTTCTTTCGAATATCATCATGCATACGCTGCTAACGGGGAGACTCTTCTGCATGGACCGGACTGATCGGAAGATTCTTGCTGAGCTTCAAAAAGATGGTCGTCTGTCGGTCACCGAACTGGCCGAGCGCGTGGGCCTGAGCCTTTCTCCGTGCCATCGGCGAGTACGGGCACTGGAAGAGTCTGGCGTGTTGCTGGGTTATCGCGCACAGCTGAATCCCGGCGCACTGGGCCTGAATTTTTCTGCCATGGTGTTTGTAACGCTCCGAGAGGGCGACAGGCGCGCCGTCGAGGCGTTCGAGACGGCGCTGATTGACATTCCCCAGGTGGTCGACGCTCAGCGACTGTTTGGCGAGCCGGACTACCTGCTTCAGGTCATCACTCAGGACCTGCCGGCCTTCCAGCGGCTCTACGATGAAAGCCTTTC
This sequence comes from Pseudomonas sp. TE3910, assembly GCF_056279025.1. NCBI lineage: Bacteria > Pseudomonadati > Pseudomonadota > Gammaproteobacteria > Pseudomonadales > Pseudomonadaceae > Pseudomonas > Pseudomonas sp. TE3910. Next base: position 730,423 of record NZ_JBWBQN010000001.1, on the reverse strand, counting down.
GACACTGCCCAATGTGCAGCGGCTGACCTCCACCCTGGTAATGAAGCAAGTCATCCAGAACAGGCTTCTTCCTTTGTGATGGCGCAAGCCTGGCAGACAGGCACCGGCTCGAAGCCATGCCCGACGTGCTCTGCCGAACATGCACAGGTGACCACAGATCAGCCATCCGTTGAACATCCATCCGTTGTAAAGCCCCAGCGTCCGAGGCTTAATCGCTGCAACTGCGATCTACACAACCTCATGCACTGACGAGAACAAAGGGCAGAACATGACCGTCAATGAAATGATCGACAACGGGTGCGAAAACCATCCTTTGCTCGCCGAATTGATCCGTCTTGAACCAACCACCTGGTTCAATCCGGCGCTGGCACCGACAGCACAGGCGCTGGGTGATGTGCCCCTGAACGTCGCCGATGTCGACGACGCCGCCTCCCGGCTTGAACGCTTTGCGGCATTTATCCAATCAGCCTTCCCCGAGACACAGGCCAGTGACGGTATCATCGAGTCACCGCTGCTGCCGCTGGCCCAGCTCCAGGCTGCCTTGTGCGCGGAGCAACAGCTGCCGATGCAAGGCCGGCTATGGCTGAAGGCCGATAACCTGCTGCCGATTTCTGGCTCGATCAAGGCCCGGGGCGGTATCTATGAAGTACTCAAGCACGCTGAGGACCTGGCCCTGGCCGGCGGCTTGCTTCAGCCCGGCGACAGCTACAGCACACTGGACAGCGATGAAGCCCGGGCCTTTTTTGCCCAGTACAGTATCGCGGTCGGCTCCACCGGCAACCTCGGCTTGTCGATTGGCATCATGAGCGCCCGCCTGGGGTTCAAGGCCACCGTGCACATGTCCGCCGATGCCCGGCAATGGAAGAAAGACCGGCTGCGCGCCTGCGGGGTCGAGGTGATCGAATACGCCTCCGACTACAGTGTAGCGGTGGAGCAAGGCCGCAAGCAGGCCGAGATGGACGCGAAATGCCATTTTGTCGACGACGAAAATTCTCTGAACCTGTTCCTTGGCTACGCCGTGGCCGCACGCCGGCTGGAACGCCAGCTTGACGCCGCAGGCATCACGGTAGATCAGGCACACCCACTGTTTGTCTACCTGCCTTGCGGTGTCGGTGGTGGCCCTGGCGGAGTGGCGTTCGGTCTCAAGCAGGTTTTCGGTGATGCGGTGCACTGCGTGTTTGCTGAACCGACGCACTCGCCCTGCATGCTGCTGGGGGTTTACACCGGGTTGCACGATGCGGTCAGCGTCTACGACGTCGGCATCGACAACCGCACCGCCGCCGATGGCCTGGCAGTGGCCAGGCCATCAGGCTTTGTCGGGCGCGCCATGCAGCGCTTGATCGACGGTTACTACACCGTCACCGATGACGAACTCTACCGCCTGCTGGCCCTGATGGAGGCTACCGAAGGCCTGAAGCTGGAGCCCTCGGCACTGGCCGGGCTGCCCGGTTTCCTGCGGGTGTTGCAGGAGCAACAAGGCTACAGGGCACGCCTGGGGCTGGATGACCCACGTATGGCCAAGGCGACGCACATCATGTGGGGCACCGGCGGCAGCATGGTCCCGGACGAAGAAATGGACGCCTACCTGAGCCGGGGCCGTACACTACTGGCTGGACACTAGCCCTTGATCGCAGCGCCGTGGCCACAGGTTATTCGTCTACCCCAACCGCGAAGCCATGCCCCAGCGTGTACAGGTGCTGATTGACTGGCTCAAGCAGTGTGCCGACGAACCCGTGCAGCCTTGACTCAGGCGCCCTTCAGCAACCGCTCAACCTGGGCCAGTTCCCAGGTACTGAGGGTCGGTACGTTGCCAACTGTCGCAGGCCCCTACACGACCATCCGGGCTCTGACCACGCAGGCAGTGGTGCAGGCTGTTGCCGCTGAAGTCGAGCGTCAGTTGCCACCCTTCAATGGCAACCTCCAACAGGCCATGCCCAGACGGCTGGCCAAGGCGCTGCAAGGGTCGAATGCCCAAGGCGGCGTCTCGCAGGCATTGGTACACCTCGCGGGCAGTCAAGGCGGTCATCAGTTCACACTCGGCAGGTGCATGGGCGCTACTCGCTATTTTCCAGAGAGGTAAACGGTTGTTGCTTGATCTACCTAGCGGCGGCCAGGATGTTACCGTATTGACGACTGACGCTGCATGCAAGGACGACGCGCACCCGCGCGCCGGTCAACTTAAGGGCAGGCACAAGGAGAGATGAGTGCATGTATTTGAAACGCCGAGGCTGATTGGGCGGCATCTATCACAGCACGATCTACCCGCGCTGGCAGCAATGCTGAGCGACCCTGAGGTGATGAGGTATTCGGTGCGCGGGGTATGTAACGAGCAGGCCACCCGGCGTTTTATTGAATGGTGCCAGGCCTGCTACGCCTCGCTCGGCATAGGCCCATGGGCCTTGGTCGAAAAAGCCACGAATGACCTCGTCGGATTTTGTGGCGTTGGGCCAGAAGTGATTGATGGCGCAGAAGAGGCCAATCTGGGGTATCGCCTGGCCAGAAGGTACTGGAACCAAGGGCTTGCCTGCGAAGCGAGCAACGCTGTTGTTGATGACGTTTTTGCTCGAAAACAACTGGCGTCTGTCGTTGTAGTCATCGAACCGGAGCACATCGCCTCGTTGAGGGTGGCTGAAAAAACCGGCTTTACGACATTCGAGTTACGCGAGTTTCATGGCCGGCCAGTGCGCATGTACCGCTTGAGTCGTGAGAACTGGATGAGTTTGCGGCACGGCGCACGCCAGCACCAGGACGGGTAAGGGCAAGCCCCTACCCGTCCAACACTGCGCCTTGGCCCACTTGGCGCAGCGGCTGCGCCGCAATCAGATGCGGAAGGTTCCGACCAGATGCTTGAGGCGGTTGGCTTCGCGCTCCAGATCGTTGCAGGCGCGCAAGGTCGCTTGCAGGTTCTCGACACCGTCCTGGTTGAGGGTATTGATCTCGTTGATGTCCAGGTTGAGCGCCTCGATCACCGATGTCTGCTCTTCTGTCGCCGTGGCCACGGACTGGTTCATATTGTCGATTTCACCAATACGCTCGGTGACAACCCCAAGGCTGGAGCCGGCCTGATTGGCGATCAAGACGCTACTTTCGCTGTCGCGTTGGCTTTCTACCATCGTTTCTACCGACTGCTTGGAACCAACCTGCAACTCCTCGATCATGTGCTGGATTTCCTGCGCCGAGCTTCGTGTGCGATGGGCAAGGTTGCGCACTTCATCGGCGACCACAGCGAAGCCGCGCCCGGCTTCACCGGCACGCGCTGCCTCAATGGCGGCGTTGAGTGCCAGCAGGTTGGTCTGGTCGGAAATACTCTGGATGACCTCAAGAATCTGCCCGATGTCGACCGTCTTGCCGTTCAGCGCCTCGATGTTGCCACACGAGTCACTGATCCTGGCGGACAGCTGGTTCATCGTCTTGATGGTGGCGTCCACAATGCTCTGGCCTTCTTCCGCCCGCGCCCGCGCATCGCTGGCCTGGTGTGCAGCCTCTGCCGCATTGCGTGCAATTTCCTGGGCAGCAGCACCCAGTTCATTGATGGCCGCAGCCACGCTATTGGTACGGCTGGCTTGTTCGTCGGAGTTGAGCATCGACGAATTGGAAGCCGTGACCACTTGGGTCGCCACATCGCTCAGATGGAAAGCCGACGACGACACTTCGCGGATAGAGGCATGAATGCGCTCGACAAACTGGTTAAAGGCCGTGGCCAGCTCACCAAATTCGTCCTGAGTATGTACCGTCAGGCGCTTGGTCAGGTCCCCTTCGCCCTTGGCAATGTCACGCATGGCAACACCCATGGCGTTCAGCGGGCGCATCAGCACGTGGATCAGGACGCCGAGCAACAGCATGATCACAGCGACCGCGACCAGCGTGGTGATGATCGCTGACGTGCGGTACTCGCTGAGCAGCGAGTAGGCCTTGGCTTTATCAACGGACAGTACGATGTACCAGTCAGCGGAAGGCAGGCCGTCGATATGGGCAAAACTGAGAATGCGCGTACCGTTCTGGTTGCTCGCCTCGCTGAAGTTGTCGCCGATACGTGGCGTATTGTGAGGGTACACATCCTTCAGGTTCTTCATGACCAGGCTCTTGTCTGGGTGAACCAGAATCCGGCCATCACTGCTCACGAGGAACGCGTAACCCAAGCCATTGAAGTTCAGCGAATTGATGGTGTCATTCAGCACGTTGAGGTTCAGATCGCTGCTCAGCACGCCCGCGCTGCCTGCAGGCGTTGCGATGGCTACGGTCAGCCCGCCGGTGACCACGTCGACATAGGGCTCGGTCAGGATGGTGCCTCCAGCCGCCTTGGCGGCCAGGTACCAAGGTCGTGTGCGCGGGTCATAGCCATCAGGCATCTTGCTGTCCGGGCGCATGGTAAAACGGCCGTCAACACTACCCAGGTAGGTGAACACAAAGTTCGACAGCAGCGTTTTTTGTTCCAGCAGGCCAACGACCTCCTCAGGTGCCGGGTTACGGACAATCGACTGGGCGGTGTTTTCCACCAGCAAAATGCGCCCTGCCAGCCAGCTCTGGATGCCCTTGGCAGTGGCGCCGCCAACATCGTTGAGATAGTTCTCCAGGCTCTTGCTGACCGCATCGCGCTGCAACGAGTAACTATAGAGGCTGGATAAAGAGAAAATCATCACCACTACCACAGCGGCAGCGAGCAGAATTTTCTGGCTGAATTTTAGCTGATTGAACATGCACATAATCCTTGGCGGCCACGACGTGTTAAACGCGCTGGCAAAAACTTTATATCCGATGATTTTCAGGCGAGTGGTACTGCGTCGCAGCGTTCATGACGTTAAATCGCAAGGCACACGGCAAACCCTGAATAAGTTGAGCGGTTATGAATGCGGTATGTGAAAGTTACAAACCCGATGGTTCTTTTTACGATGCCATCCGTGAATACGCTTATAAATAATCTGCTCCTGGGCCGATACGCACACCCTCACAGCTCAGACCTGCACATCGCCAGCGCAGGATAATATCACTTTAATATCGCCACGTAAGCATTTTGACGTCATTTTGCCGACGCCATGTTTAAGCCTTGTGACAGGCCGGGGAAAACCTCTGACAGCACCGCGCACAGATTGATAGCCCACTATCCATTCGTCGTATACCGCACGATTTTTTGCTCCCAGAGGGTTAACATTAACCACACTAAATCAATGGATTACCGGGTTTTTTAATGTTGTCACGGAAACACTCTGCGCAAGCACTGCCTGTAGACGCACACTTCCTAGCCTTGCTGAATGCCACCGACTGCGCCAAAGCTACTTGGCAAAACACCGTGGAACATCTAAGTACTGTATCCGACGAGGTTTGGCTTTCTAGAATGCAAGAGCTTGATGAACTAGAACGCCAATACCGGACGTGCCAGGACACGCTGTTTCAGCACATCAAGAACACCCTCGAAACTGTCGAAGAATAACCACCCTCAGACGTGGAAAAGCCCTTGCCAGAACGCAAGGGTTTTTTATTTAAAGAGCCTGCTACCCAACGGCAAGTACTAACGCCTTGCGCGGCCGCTGCGTTGGCACAACACTAACGGGTGACAGGTAACCCGAACCGCCGCCAAAGAGAGCACCCCCTGCATGGAAATCAACGCCGACTTCGACCAGCGTATCGTGCTGCACGCAGCACACATGCCTTGGGTAGACTCCCCTATGCAGGGCGTGCAGCGACGAATGCTCGACCGCATCGGTAACGAAGTTGCACGCGCCACCTCCATCGTGCGCTATGCGCCTGGCAGTCAGTTCAGCCCTCACACCCACGACGGCGGCGAGGAGTTCATCGTACTGGAGGGTGTGTTCCAGGATGAACATGGCGACTACCCTGCCGGCACTTATGTGCGCAATCCTCCAACCTCGCGGCACACACCCGGCTCCAGCGATGGTTGCATCATCTTCGTCAAACTCTGGCAGTTCGATCCGGCAGACCGTCATCACTGCGTGATCGACATGAACCACGCAACGCTGATACCGGATGCCCAACGCCCGGGTGTAGGCGTTATCCCATTGTTCCAGGACGGTCACGAAACGGTACGTCTGGAGGTATTGGTGCCAGGCACGCACATCGAGATGGCATGCCCGGATGGCGCCGAATTGCTGGTGCTGGCCGGTGAGGTGGAGGTTGATGGCGACCTGCTCTCAACCCTGTCGTGGATGCGCCTGCCCAAAGGCGACCATTTGGTCGCCACAGCGGGCACTGATGGCGCAAGCGTTTGGATAAAAACAGGACACTTAGGTCGCATTACAACACCACACAGTGCCTAGCCAGCACACGCCGATCAGCTCCAGGGGTGGCGAGGTGGCTTGACGCCATTGAGCGCATAGTTGCCAACGATGTGGTACTTCCAGCGCACCGGGTCGTGCAGCGTATGCACGCGGGCGTTGCGCCAATGACGGTCAAGCCCGTATTCCTCAAGGGTCGACCGGGTACCCGCCAATTCAAACAGGCGGTTGCTGGCCAGGATTGCTACTTCGGTGGTCAGCACCTTGGCTTCGGCGGTGAGCAGCGAGGCCTGCGCCACGTTGTCTTCTGTTGGCTCGTGCAGTGCATGGTCAATCGCATCAGCCGCCAGGTCCAGTACCGCATCAGCGGCACGCAAGCGAATCTGCAAATCACCCACCTGCTGAATGATGTACGGATCATCCGTGGCTTTCTCCAACCCCGAGTCGATCCATGGACGGGTATGCCGGCGCACATAGTCCAGGGTATCGTTGAACGCGCCGCGGGCAAGGCCCGCATCGATGGCAGCCTGGATGAACTGAGAAATGGCACCGCCTGCGGTCGGACGGTCGAACGCCTTCCAGATCGGCACCACCTGCGCGGCAGGTACCCTTACCTGATCGATCAGCACCGTACCGCTGGCGGTGGTGCGCTGACCGAAACTGGACCAGTCGTTCACCACCTTCAGCCCCGGTGCATTGCGTGGCACCACGGCCAGGTGCGGCAAGCCTTCCTCGGTAACCGCGACAATCGGCACCCAGTGCGCCAACAGCGCCCCCGTGGAAAAGAACTTCTGGCCGCTCACTACAAAATCGTCGCCTTCAGCGCTGATACGGGTCTGGAAGTCTGCTACGTGCTTGCTGCCACGCTCGGAGAAGGCATTGCCAAAGCGTGCGCCTGACAGTGCCAGGTCGAAGAAAAAGCGCTTCTGCTGCTCACTGGCGTCAAAGGCGATGTGGGCCAGGATAACGAAGTGGTTCTGCGCCAGTTGGCCAAGTGAGCCGTCCGCCGACGAGATCTGCTTGAAGACTTCACCGACCGTTCGGTAACCGGCGCCCAGCCCACCGTACGCCTTGGGTACCACGATGCTCCATAGCCCGCTCTGGGAGTATGCGTCGAGTTCGGCAACCGGCAGACGCCGCTCGCGATCACGCGCAACGGCCTCACGGGCAAACTCGCTGGCCAGGCGCCGGGCCGTTTCAATGGCCTGCGCTTCACTGGTCAGGCGCTGTGCCGGCGTGCTTGATTGAGTTTGGATAAAGGCGTCGGCCTGCTCGGCCAATGGGGTGTTCAAGTCAGTCATGGCGAGTTTCCTTCAAAAACGATAGGCAAGGTTGAGGCTGTACACCGTCGGGTCGACATCGACGCTGCCGACCTTCTGGCCGTCGATCTTCACGGTGCTGTCGATTTTCGCGTAGCGCACATCGCCGCCGAGGCTCCAGTGGTCATCAATGGCAATATCGAGCCCCGCCTGGAAGGCGGCTCCCCAAGAGTCGGAAAGCTCCAGCTTGGCGCCGTTATCCAGATGCTCGTCGTAGAAATAGGTGTAATTCAGGCCGACACCGACAAAGGGCCGCACACGGGCGTCGGGAGCGAAGTGCCACTGCAGCGAGACAATCGGCGGCAATTGCTTGGTGCTGCCAACCTTGCTGCCGTTCAGTTTGATGTCGTGTTTGAACGGCAAGCCGCCCAGTACGTCGATGGCAAGGTTTGGTGTCAGGAAGTACGCCAGGTTGAAGGTCGGGCCGGCATCACTGTCGATATCGACCGTGCCAGGCTGAATGCTGCCAGAGTCGGAGGTTGGGACGATATTGCTGACGCCCAGGCGCACTTGCCAAGGGCTGTCTGCCGCCAGAGCGAGGCCATTCGCCGCCAGCAGCAGCCCCCCCAGGGCGGCATGGCGAAGCCAGTGTATTGACATGCGGTTCTTCCTTGTCGATTTCGATTGGACCTGGGTGCGGGCTAAACACCGCACCGGCTAAGGCACTGTTTCGGTATGTCCGGCGGACAGGCTGCAGGACTATCAGCAGCTTTTGTGCCAATCGTATCCAATTGTTTTTATTGAATATTTTTTCAGGAAGAACACCGCCACTGTTGTTCGCGCAACAGCCGTCATACAACGCTGTTAGCCACTGGACAGCGGCTTGAGCAGAACAGAAGGCGCCGTACCGCAAGGGCGCTGAACGAACGGTTCGCCACCTATACTTAACAAGTAGCGTACGGGCGGGGGTTCAGGCATAGCAGAACCCACCCATTCTCGAACCTCTTCTGGGGGACCGCGGTCTTGAATCGACGCGCCCTGACCGTGACCCTGATCATTGCACTGCTGGCGGGAATCCCTGGCTGCGCCTCAAAAGCGCCGGCACCCGAGACGCAAGCGCCCGTGGTGATACCTGAATCCACCTGGCAGCAGGTGGACTGGGAAATTGTCAGTGCTTCGCAGGCAGTCACAGAGTCGGTCAAAGACTACGCACGCCGCTCGATGAAAGCCTGGCGGGACCGCGTCTACCAGCAGACCGAAGCCGACTTCATTCCCTGGTTCACCAGCTACTGGACCCAGCAATGGCTGACCATCAAGGTTGCCTGGTACAAAATGAACGCCGGCAATGACACTGAACCCGGCGAAAAGCGCCTGGCCGCATACCTTCAAGAGCAATACCACGAACGGGTGTTGGAGCCGGTCGCCAAGGAGATTGATCCCGATGCGGTCATGCAACAAGCCATCGCGCTGTACGCCCAACTGCTCGGTCCGCAACTTCAGGGTATCGTGCAGCGCTACCGTTTACCGCCCGACCAATTCAACCTGCGGCTCAGCCGTATCCCTGCGATCAGCCTGGGGCCACCCCCTACCCTCAACGCATCGCTTTACCAGTTGGTCTACACCAACCCAGTCAGCAAACTGCCGGCGTATGCGGCACTGGTAACGCAGGTGCGCACCGCGACGGGCGCAGGTGGCGCAGACCAGGCAGATGCGGTGTTGTCCTCGGTTGCACAACGCACCAGCGAAAAACTGGAGTCCACCCTGCCCGTGCGCGGTGCGGCGAGCGCAACGGCGGCCGCCGTAGGCCGGGTTGCCGGAATGATGATTTCACTGGTAGTGACGGGCGTTGGTGCGCTGATGCATGACAGTGAGCGGCCTGAAATGGTCGAGCAGCTCAGGGTCATATTGAACGTCGCCCTGGACGAAGAATGGGCAACACTGCTGGAAAACCGAGCCTCGGGAGTCATGGCCGGGGTGTATTACCTGGCAGAGCAGATCGAAAGCAGCGTTCGCGCTACCGATGCCCCGCCACAGCAGTACGAACCGGAGCCGTAAGACCTGACCTGTCGCTAAATCAAACGATGCGGACGCCGCGGTTCAACCAGGCCCAAGCCGTCAGTGCGGAGCAAGCTCCAGCACAATCCGCCCGCCACACGGGCACTCATCCATATGCCGATGCGCGGCGACAAACGCCTCGAACGGATAGACCTTGCTGATCTGGGGTGTCAGCAAGTGGTCGGCGGTGAACTGGTTGATGTCACGCAGTGCACGCTGCAATGCCACATGGTCCTGCACAATGCCCAGTTCCGGCTTGCCGGTGAAGTTGCCAATGCAGTGAACGAAAAACTGAATGTTCTTCTGGAAGGCCGCACACGCCGGGAACGGCGTCTGGTTACCGCCCTGCAAGCCGTACAGCACCAGGCTGCCACGCGGTGCGAGGACATCGCCCAGCAACGACATCTGCGGCCCGCCGAGCCCATCGAGCACCATGTCAACGCCACGGTTTTCGGTGTACTTGTTGATCTGCATGAGCAGGTCCTGCTCTTCAGTGACGATCACCTTCTCGGCACCCAAACCAAGCAGGTAGTCACGCTCACTCGCTTGCTTGGTGGCAGCGATGACCCGAATGCCCAGCGCCTTGCCCAGTTGCACGAAGGCAGGCCCGGCACAGTGGCTGGCATCGGTCACCAGCGCCGTCTGCCCGGCCTTGGCCCTGGCCAGGTCGACATAGGCAAAATAGGCAATCAGCAAGGGCGTGTAATGAACACTGGCCTCGACAGGGCTGAGGACATCGGGGTAGCGCGTCAAGGCATCTCGCGGCAACACAATGACTTCACCGTACACCGGGTGCGTATTGGCGCTGCTGGCCGGAAAGCTGGCGACCTTGTCACCAACGGCGAGGTCATCGACACCCTCACCCACGGCCATGACCACGCCCGCCATCTCATGCCCGATGCCGGCCGGCAGGCGAACCTGAGACGAGGCGAGGTTCTGCCGCCAGAGCACGTCGTACCAACTGACGCCGATCGCCTGGACGCGAATCTGCACCTCGCCGGCAGCCGGGGTCGGCGCTGCCTGCTCTTCGCATTTGAGCACCTCGGCCGGACCGAACTTGTGGAAACGGATCATGCGGGACATCGCAAACCTCGCCAAGTGAATCGCTAATACCCTGAACTCTATCGGGGCTTTCCTGGTTAGGCCATCCGTGGCTATTAATAGTCGACATGCCTGTCATTGATTGAAGGTACTGGCATACGTTCAATTTATTCGGTGCAGGGTAGCAGCCTTTCCCCTTAAGATTCACCCCTGCCCCATCCAGTGAAGCAAAGCGATGAACCGTAACGACCTGCGCCGCGTCGACCTGAACCTGCTGATCGTCTTCGAAACCCTGATGCATGAACGCAGCGTGACCCGTGCAGCGGAGAAACTGTTCCTCGGCCAGCCGGCCATCAGTGCCGCACTGTCGCGCCTGCGCACGCTGTTCGACGATCCGCTGTTCGTCCGCACCGGTCGTAGCATGGAGCCATCGGCGCGTGCGGTAGAGATCTTCGCCCTGCTCTCCCCCGCGCTGGACTCCATCTCCACTGCCGTCAGCCGTGCGGCCGACTTTGACCCCGCCACCAGCACCGCGGTCTTTCGCATCGGCCTCTCCGACGACGCCGAGTTTGCCCTGCTGCCGCAACTGCTCAAACGCATTCGCGCCGAAGCCCCGGGTATCGTACTGGTCGTGCGGCGGGTGAACTACATTCTGATGCCGGCCTTGCTCGCCTCGGGCGAGATCTCGGTGGGTGTGAGTTACACCAGTGACCTACCAGCAAATGCCAAGCGCAAGGTACTGCGGCGCAGCAAGCCCAAGCTGCTGCGGGCCGACAGCATGCCGGGCAGCCTCAGCCTGGACGACTTCTGCTGCCGGCCCCATGCACTGGTGTCGTTCGCCGGTGACCTGAGTGGCTTTATCGACGAAGAACTCGCCAAACTCGACCGCAAGCGCCATGTCGTACTGGCCGTGCCACAGTTCAATGGCCTGGGTAGCCTGCTGACCGGCACCGACATCCTGGCCATCGTGCCCGACTACACCGCCGAAGTGCTGACCGCTGCAGGCGGCTTGCGCGCCGAAGAACTGCCGATCGACGTCCGCAGCTTTGAGCTGCACATGGCCTGGCGCGGCGCTCAGGACAACGACCCGGGTGAACGCTGGCTGCGTTCGCGGATTCAGATGTTCTTTGGGGATCCGGATAGCCTTTGACGCTTGCGACAAACCTGTGGGGCCTTATTCATAGGTCGGCCCTGCATCCGCCCGTTCAAGTTCACCATGCTGGCTCTTCTGCCGCGCCATCAGACCAGCCAGTATCGGCTGCTCCAGCAACCACTGCACGATCGCCTGGCTGCCTTCGCTGGTTGATGAAACGCCATGAATGCCATGGCCCGACTCGGCAGCGCCGTCTCGACCATCAGCACCTGTCGGGAATTTTCGCCAATAAACACCTAGATATGAAACAGCGTTTCCTCGCCACCAAGTGGTCCACCGGCCGCAGTGACGCACCAACGATGGACGAGGCAATGGTGGGCTTCGACTGCCGGATCAACGAAATCCGCGGCGCGGGCAGCCACAGCATCCTCTACCCAGTCACTAGGCCAGTCTTGCATGGGCCTGCTGGCACACCGCTCAAGCTGGCGATCTGAGCCAGGGGCGCCCCCAGGAAGGAAGGCGACTCAGCCTTCCTCCAAACGTGCTTCGTTGTCGCGAATGACCTGCACGGTCTGCGGGTCATTCGCAACGGCTTCGAGCAGAGAGCTCAACAGCCCGGGGAAACGGCTCTCCAGGTCTTCGCGGCGAATCGACAGCAGGTTCTCGCGACCATAAGGGCGTTGCCAGATCACACCGCTGTCACGCAGGACACGCCAATGGTGGGTCATGGTCGATTTCGATGCCCCCTTGAGAATGCGCCCACAAGGGTGTTCCTCACCATCGGAAAGTACCTTCAGCACGGTCAGGCGCAACGGATTGCCAAGTGCTGTCAGGACGTTTTCCAGGCGGATCTGTTCAATGCTGGGGTGGTTGGCAGTGTACATGCGATACCTCAATAACCTTACAAGGATCACCGCGTACTGAAGCATGGAAGCGCGTCGGCACAGCGGTTTCCTCGTATTGAACAGGTACGATTCCATGTCGCGCCCTTGGGGGAAAGCAATCTCCCATTGACCTCGGGCCGTCAGCCTATGGCTGTCTGCATCTGGAATCGCGACTGTTTGTTAGTACGAGCAATGTAGGACTATACACCAGTTTTGCAGCGCTCCGTGAGCCAGACACGGCAAACGTGCTACCGGATGCCCTTGAGGCGCAACCCATTGGGCCTTGCAAAACAAAGGGTTGAAAACCATGTGGGGCGGATAAAGGGATTGTTTCAAGGTGTAAAGCCGGCGCCAGAATGCAACCCTGGCGCCGGAAGACGGGCATCTACTGAACGTTCACTGACTCGGGCTGGTAACCACCGCCCAGTGCCGTCACCAGGCCCACTGCCGAGTCAATCTGCTTGCTGCTCAACAGGGCAAGACGCAGTTCGTCCTCAATCAATTGCTCCTCGATATTGAGCGAATCGAGGAAGTTGTTTTCCCCGACTTCAAACCGCTCTACAGCCAGGTCGAAGGACGACTGGGCCGTATCGCGCGCAGTACGCTGCAGGCCGATCTGCCGGTTGACGGCCTGCAATTCGGTCACCGACGTCGCGACCTGGTGCAACGCCGTGTTCAACGTGGCGTTGTAGCGGGCGATCGCCAGGTCCAGGTCGGCGTTGCTCTGTTTGAGGTCGGCACGCAGGCGACCGGCATCGAACAACGGCACGGTCACGGTTGGCGTGATGTTCCAGAACCGGCTGACGGTGTCGTTGAAACTGTCGCCAGACATGGCATGGATACCGCCTGCGGCACGCAGGTTGATGTTGGGATAGAAACGGGTCTTCACCGAGGCCACCGTGCGAGACTCGGCCTCAACCCGCCAGCGGGCCGCGACGATGTCTGGACGCCGCCCAAGCAGTTCGGCAGGCAGGCTCTCCGGCAGCGCCGCCTCGGTGCTTTTCAGCGGCTTGGGCCGGACGATGTCGCGGGCACCGTCAACGCCCGCGCCGAGCAGGGCCGATAGCTGCAGGCGGGCAATTTCCACATCGCTGCGCGCCCCCAGCAGGCTCGCCTCGGCGCGCGCCACCAGGCCATCGACCCGCTGCAGCTGGGACTTGTTGTCCAAACCGTTATGGAAGCGGTCACCGGTCAGGCTCTGCAGGTTGCGCAAACGCTTGAGATCACGCTCGCTCAGGTCGACCACGTCCCAGGCATAGGTCAGCTGGTTGTAGGCCTTGACCACGTTGGCGGCCAGCAGCAAGCGCGCCGACTGCAGCTCGACCTCCGCGGCCCGGGCCTGGTTGACCGAAGCCTCCCAGGCACTGCGCTTACCGCCCCACAAGTCAAGGTCGTAGTCGAAGGTCACGCCCAGGCTGCGCACACTGACATAGCGATTGCCCTGTCCGGCGAAGTCCTCGCTGCGCGACAGCCGCGAGCGGGACACACCACCTGCGGCATCGACCTGTGGAGCACGGTCGGCGTCGTAGTATTCCTGGTAGGCGTTGGCCTTGTCGGCCCTCGCCCGCACTTCCTGCAATCCGGGGTTGCTCGCCCAGGCCTTGGCCACCAGACGGTCGAGCTGGGCATCGGCATACTGCTGCCACCAATTGTCGGTCGGCCAGGGCGCGGCTGGCAGCCGCGCGTCGGCCAGGGACGCCGAAGGCGCTCCCTCGGGGGTCAGCAGGGTCTGACGATGGTCGATGCCGGCGTAGTTCACGCAACCACCCATTACCACCAGGGCCGCCAGCGACAGCGGCCGTGCACATCGTGTCATTTTCAACATTGGATTATCCCCGCGCCGCGGCATCGATGACCTGGCCGTCGTGCTCCGCGACGGGCAGCACCTTTGGCTGCCTGCCAGTGCTCAACAGGCTGTAGACCGTCGGCAGGATGAAAAGCGTGAACAAGGTGCCGATCAACATGCCGACGACAATCACAAGGCCCAAGCCGAAGCGGCTGTTGGCACCCGCGCCGGTGGCGAAGATCAACGGTGCGAGCCCCACCACCATGGCCGCAGTGGTCATCAGGATTGGCCGCAGGCGCACCTCGGCCGCATGCCGGATCGCCTCCAGCTTGCCCATGCCGTGCTGCATCTGCAGTTCGTTGGCGAACGCTACCATCAGGATGCCGTGCTTGCTGATCAGCCCTATGAGCGTGATCAGGCCGATCTGCGTGTAGATGTTCAGCGAGGTGTAGCCCAGCGCCAGCGGCAGCAGCGCCCCGCAGATCGACAATGGCACACTGATCAGGATGATGAACGGGTCGATGAAGCTTTCGTACTGGACTGCCAGCACCAGGTAGATGATGACCAGGGCGAAGGCGAAGGTCAGCACCAAGGTGTTGCCCTCCTGCACATATTGCCGGGTATCGGACTGCCAGTCGTAGGTGTAGCCAGCCGGGAACTGCCTGGCCTGCTCGCTCAGGAAGGCCACGGCGTCGCCCAGGGTCACGCCTGGCATCGGGATGGCCTGGAAGGTCGCGGCATTCTGCTGGTTGAACTGCGGACGCAGGTTCGGCTCGACTTTGACCTGGATGGTAGCCAGGGTCGACAGCGGCACCAGATTGCCATGCTGGTCCTTGACGTAGTAGCGATTGAGCGCCTCGGGGGTCAGGCGGTCCTGGGGCACCGACTGGGGAATCACATCGTAGGAACGGCCATGGTAGGCGAACCGGTTGACGTACTTCTCGCCGATCAGGCTGTTGAGCGTCCTGCCGATGTCGCTCATGCGGATACCCATGGCATTGGCCTTGGCCCTGTCGACCTGAACCTCGACCACCGGGTTGTTGAAGTCAAGGTCGCTGTCGACCACAGCGAACAGGCCGCTACTGCGAGCACTGGCCTTGAGCTTGTCCATTACGTCGAACAGTAATTGGTAGTCCTGGTCGCTGCGCACCACCATCTGTACCGGCAGGCCACCTGTGGAACCTGGCAGCGGCGGCATCTGGAAGACGAAGATGCTGGTGCCTTCGATCTGGCTCACCCGTTGCTGTAGCAGTGGCTGGATCTGATTGGCACTGCGCTCGCGCTTGTCCCAATCCACCAGGTTGATGCCGCCGACACTATTGGACAAGCCGTCGGTACCGTTGGCCACCCAGTCGCTGTAGCCTTCGGGGAATTCCTGGAACACCTCGTGGAGCTTCTGGGAAAACGCCTCGACATAATTGATGTTGGCATGCTGCGGCGCCTTGATCGCGGTCAGCAGGATGTTCTGATCTTCCAGCGGGGCCAGTTCGCTCTGCGCCGACTTGTACAGCACTGGCAGGCTGAAGAAGATCACCAGGGCGATGGCCAGGCTGATCCAGCGCATGGACAACGACATGCCCAGAAACTTGCCATAACGCTCGGCCAGCCAACTGAAGAAAGCCTCGGCCCTGCGCGCCATGTAGCCTTCGCTCGACTTGGCATCGAGCAGGCGGGTGCTCATGATCGGCGACAGCGTGAGGGCGACGATGCCTGATACCACCACCGAGCCGGCCAGGGTCAGCGCGAACTCCTTGAACAGCGTCCCGGTCAGCCCCCCCATCAGACCGATAGGCGCATACACCGCCGCCAAGGTGAAGGTCATCGCCACCACCGGGCCGGCCACCTCACGGGCGCCGAGCAAGGCCGCCTCGAACGGTGTCTTGCCTTCTTCGATGTGACGGTGAACGTTCTCCACCACCACGATGGCGTCATCCACCACCAGGCCGATCGCCAACACCATCGCCAGCAAGGTCAGCAGATTCAGGCTGAAACCGAACATCTGCATCAGCACCGCTGCACCCAGCATCGACAGCGGAATGGTCACCAGGGGAATCAGCACGGTGCGGAAGGTGCCCAGGCACAGGTAGATGACCAGGACCACGATCACCAGTGCCTCGACCAGGGTATGGGTCACCTCGTCGATGGACGACTGGATGAAATGCGCCACCTCGAACGGGATCTGCACCCTGACGCCTGGCGGCAGGGTCTTCTCGATTTCGGGGATCAGTGCCTTGACCGCGTTGACGATGGTCAGTGGGTTGCCGGTGGGAGCCGCGTCGAGGCCCAGGAACATCGCCGGGACCGCGCTCATCGCACCGCTGGTGTCGAACGACGCGGCGTTCAGCTCCACGGTACCGACATCGCGCACCCGTATGATGTTGCCGTTGTCGTTGCGCAGGACCATGTCCTTGAAGTCGTCGACGCTGCTCAGGTCGGTGTTGACCCGCAGGTTGCTGACCACATACAGGCCCTTGACCTGGCCGGGCGCGGCCTGGAAGTTGTTTTCCTTGATCGCATCCGCCACGTCCTGGCCCGTGATGCCGTAGCCGGCCAGCAAGTCCGGGTCAAGCCACAGGCGCATGGACAGGGTCTGCCCGCCCAGCACGTTGATCTTGGCGACACCATCGATCCCCGAGAACATCGGCTCGACCACTCGCGAGATGTAGTCGGCCACTTCGGGCATCGACAGCTGCTCGCTGGAAAACGCCACGTAGGCGACACTGGTGAAGCCGCCCGAGGTGCGCTCGATCACCGGGTCATAAGCTTCTTCGGGCAGCTTGTAACGGATCTGGTTGACCTTGGCCATCACCTCAGTCAGAGCATTGATCGAGTTGCTGTTGAGCTGCATGCGCACGGTCACCAGGCTCTTTCCCTGGGTAGAGGTGGACGACAGGTAGTCGATGCCTTCGACCGAGGCCACGGCCTGGCTGATCGGTTGCGTCACGAAGCCTTGCATCAGCTCCGACGAGGCGCCGGGGTACTGGGTAGTGATAGTGATGGTAGAGGTTTCCAGCATCGGGTACTGACGCACCGGAAGCTTGCTGAAAGCCATGATCCCGAACAGCAGGATCAACGTGCTGACCACCAGCGCCAGCACAGGGCGGCGCAGGAAAATATCAGTGAAATGCATGATCGCTCCTCAGCGCTGGACGTTCAGTCGCACCGTGTCGGTCACGGGCTCAATGGCAACGCCGTCCTGCAGTTTGATCTGCCCGGACGTCACCACCTCTTCACCGGCCTGCAACCCCTTGAGCACCACCGCCAAGCCATCGCGACGCTCGCCGATGCTGATGTTCTTGCGCCGCACCTTCTTCTGGCCATTTTCCTCGTAGGTGACGAAGACGCTCTCGCCATAGGCGTTGTAGGTGATCGCGGTCTCCGGCACGACCAGCTCGTCCTTGCCCGGCAGTTGCACCTTCACCTTGGCATACATGCCCGGGCGCAGCTTGTCCTGATGGTCCTTGAGCAGCGCCTGGACACGAATCACATGGGAATTGTTGACCTGCGGATCGATGGCGCTGACCACGCCTTCGAACGTCATGCCGCCCCAGGCATCGACCGCCACTTCCACGGCCTGCCCCTTGACGATGCTGGCACTGTCACGCTCGGACACGGTGAAGTTGACCCGCAGCCCGTTGAGGTCGGTGAGCGTGGCCAACGGTCGGCCAGCCTGGACGTAGTCGCCCAGGTGAACCTGGCGGATGCCCAGCTCGCCGGAGAATGGTGCCCGGATGGTCTTCTGCGCGATCTGCGCCTGGATGTTCTCCAGGTTGCCCTTGGCCGCATCGAACTGCGCCCGTGCGCTGTCCAGCGCCCGCTGGCTCTCGGCACCATTGCGCGCCAGCGCCTGCAGCCGTGCGTAATGGGTCTTGGCGGCCTCGAACTCGCCACGCAGGCGGGTGAGCTCACCCTCCTCCGGCGAAGTGTTGAGCCTGACCACCACATTGCCCGCCTTGACCCGGTCGCCCGAGTCGAAGGCCAGCGCCACCACCTGCCCACTGACCTCGGCCGACAGCAGCACCTGCTGGCGAGCCTCGATCTGGCCGATGGCGACCTGGTAATAGGTGTACGGCACTTGTCTGACCAGAGCCAGTGCCGCGGGTACCAGTGCAGGGGCGGGCGCCGGTTCCTCTCCGTGAGCCATGTAACGCAGCGTCAAGCCGCCCAGCACAGCAAGCGTGACCACCGACGCCGTTACCTTCCCTAGATAGTGTTTCGCCCGCATGACTTACTCCCTGTCGCCTCTGGTGGCGACCGCCTGGAAATTCAACATTTGAAAAACTCCAACCTGCATCTGCACTGGCCCGACCGTGTTAACGGCATGCTCGCTGAGCATCGACCCGGCTAGCCCGACCCGCACGTTCAGGCCATCGCCATCGGCCTGCTGGACGTAGGTGTTGGTGATGCGGCACTCGCTGCGCGGCATGAAAAACATCCGTACCTGAGGCCACGAGACCGAGGTATCCAGCGCGGCCAGGCGCTGTACGATCTGCGAAATGACGCGGATATCCCGTTGCTGGCCACCAAAGTCCTTGCTCACGCACAGACGGGAAAAGCCCAGCTTGCACAGCTCGGCAATGACTTTGGGATGGGCTTCACCTTGTTCTTCGGCGTAATCGCGATACAGCCGAATCAGCGGCCGAACCGCCTCGATACGCGCTACCCATTCCTCGGCCTCAGCAGGCAGGTCACGCCACTGCATCACTGTCCTCATGTTCAGCTCCCTGCTGGGGTGAGATGAATCCTGGAGGTCCGTATCGACATCGAACGATACGACTGTACGCACATTAACGTACTATTTCAATGTAGTCGTACAATCTTTCTGTAATAAGCCGCATGTATGGCCTTCAGCGCTCGTCGAAAGGGATCCCGCCCCTGGCCTTGTCGCCAGGCTGCGCCTTGACGATCTGCACCATGTGCTCGCGGGCAGTTTCGAATCTGCTGGCAACGTAGTCAGTGCCCGAACGCAGCAATTTATTCTTCTGCTGCTGGGAACGGGCAGCGGCTGCATAGGCGATGACTTCTGGCATCAAGGATCTCCTTGTCTGCTTACCCATGCTCTGGCGGGAGGAAAACATCGACCGGCATGGCTCGATCCGCACCCCAGAGATCGCCGAACAGGCGGCGCGCTACGGGGACGGTTTCTTTGCCAGCCATATCCTCTGGCCCAAGAGTCACTTCCAGCGCCTGGTCACCTTCTATCGCTCTCGCTACGCCTACTACGGCCATGGCACCCCTCAGGAGGCCATCGTCGGCCTTGGCGGGCACATCTACGTCAACCGCCAGTCGCAAGTTGCCCGCGAGCGTTTCCGCCCGTTCTTCGACAACGCGCCGGTGTACGGCCACGGCCCTTCGCTGGAAGAGTTCATGCGCGATACCCCTTTGTCAGTCGGCAGCCCTCAGGAAATCATCGACAAGACACTGACCTTCCGCGAGCAGTTCGGCGATTACCAGCGCCAGCTGTTCCTCTTCGACCATGCCGGTATCCCACTGCCTGAGGTACTGGAAATGCTCGAGCTATTCGGTAGCGAGGAGGGCGGCTTGCCGCTATGGATCAAAGGCCCGTTTCACCGGCTGAACGCCTGGTTGCAAGGCACACAGCCTCGGCATTTCAAGACTGGGTGAGTGCGTACCTACAGGCTTAAGCCCAACCTTGAGCACATGCTGGCATGTTGTGGCCCCAACACACCAAGTGCCACTAGGGCCTGGGCCTGACTTGAGGGCAAGTGTAGAGCGGGGCCTCTAGCGCGTTATCGTTTTCGGAAAAACTAGCAGATTCGTCATCAAATTTGAGTGATCGTTAGCGTTTTCGCGCCCAACAAATTACTGTTTTCACGTACCACCTTCTTCTGGCTATCATTTTCCAGCTCCCATTAAGGGATTCGACACTGCAGGTGGGTTTCAAGCCACTCGCCGGTCTTCGTCGCGCAAGCGACCATGCGCGAGCACATCGTGCACTACATTGCGCCGAAATTTGAGGTGCTGCCGCAACTGCTCGAAGGCCTGAAAGCGTTCGAGCTGGCAACGCGGGGCGCCGAGCCGCTGGCTCGAGCAGCGGCTATCGCTTTCGCTTTTGCATACATCCACCCCATGCGGGACGGCAATGGCCGGATCCAGCGCTTCCTGATCAATGACACCCTGATCCGCGATAACATGGTGCCGGATGGCGTGATTCTGCCAGTGTCGGCCACCATCACGAGCTCGATCGATTTCCGGACACGCTACGACCGTACGCTGGAGGTGTTTTCGCGGCCACTCATGCAACGATACGCAGCATCCTATCGATTTGACCGAACGCGTTCTTTACGCGGCACAGGTCTTTGCGCATACGGTCCGTACCGAAATGGCAGACGAGGCCCGTGTGCTGGTTATTTTCCAGCGTGCTCAGGAACGGCTCAAAGAGGTGCTGGAAATGCCGGATCAGGATGCGAGCCGGATCATTCGTTCTATCAAGGAGAACGGCTGGCAGGTATCTGGCAAGCTGAAAAAAGCGTATCCGCAACTGGACGACGCTCACCGGGCAGAACGTGTTGTGGAAGCCGTGCGCTCAGCATTCGAAGAACCGGACTCGGTTAAGGACCCGGACAGTCTTTGAGATCGGTTTCTAAATCAGCGGTACGCGTTCATGTACCGCAAGCTGAGCACTGCCCTCCCCACTCAGAACTGTACCTTCAGCCCTGCATAGAACGTCCGCCCTGGAGCAGGTTCGTAGTAACGACCAGCATTGTCATTGATCCGCAAGTTGTCGTAGTAACGCCGGTCCGTGAGGTTATCCAGCCCCACATAAGGCTCCAGATTTTTCGCCTTGCCCTTTAGTGACATACCGGCACGCAGGTTAACCACCGCATAGCCACCCACCCGTGCGGTGTTGGCGCTGTCCGCGTACTGGCGGTCGTAGGCCGAGGTGTTGATGCGTGCATACCAGTTGTCCCGGCTATAGCTCAGCTCACCAAACAGGCTCGTCACGGGGATGCCCGGCAGGTGCTTGCCATCGTAATTCTCGAAACTGCGGTAGCTGTAGTCATTGAGGCTGTAGGCGGTGGTCAGTTGCCAGTGCTCGTCGGGCTGCCAGCGCGCGCTCAGTTCCAGGCCGTCGCGGCGGGTGGAGCCGGCATTGCGGTAGAAGGTACGGCCATCGACATAAGGCACCAGCTCATCGCGTGTGTCGATGCGGTAGACCACCGCTTCGTAACGCCAGTGCGCGGTTTCGCTCTTCAGGCCGATTTCCTGGTTGAGGGCGTGGGCCGGCTCCAGGCTACTGTTGAAACCGCCTCCCGTGGGGTTCGCCAGTTCGCTGACAGTCGGGGTTTCGAAGGAGGTCGCAACGCGCGTGTAAAGGGTGTGGTGCTCGTCCAGACGGTAGCTGAGGCCAGCGCTGTAGTTAAGGTCGCGCAAGACCCGATCACCGGAGTCATCGCGGCCATCACTGAGGAAGTGATCGTCGATGCTCAGACGCACTTCGTCATGGCGCAGGCCGAGGCTGAGCATCCAGTTTTCGCCTAGCGCAGTCTGGTTTTCAATGAACAGTCCAAGGCTCTGGGCCTCTTCACGCTGACGTTGGGTCAGGGCACCTTTTTCGCCTCCGATGAGGTTGTTGTTGCGATCACGGTCGTCGCGCAGGGACTCCAGGTCCGCACCGAACGTCAGCGTATGGCTCAGGCCGAACCAGTCTGCGACATGGCTGTAGTGCGCGCCGACACCATCGAACAGTCGCTCGTAGCTCGTCTGCCCGTTGGCCGCCAACGGTAGGTGGTTGGTGAAGTCGCGCTGACCAACGTAGCTGCGTACCTGATACGTATCCTCGCCCACCGACTGGCCGTCCCAAACCAGCGACAGACGCTGCTGGGTGATGCGCTCGTCAGCGTCGAAGCTCAGGCTTTGCGGACGCGCCTGATGACGATCAGTACGAACCTGATCGAGCGTCAGACCACCGGGGTCTTCGGATCGATTGTCGAGGGCGTGCAAGGTCAGCGCCAAACGGCCGGTCTCACCCCACCAGCGCAGTTTGCCAGTGAGATTGTTGGCTTCGCTGGTAGCGTGATCACGATAGCCATCCACCTGGGTCGAGCTGACCGCCACCAAAGTGCCGAAGTTGCCTTCGGTGCCGCTGGCTTCGACGCTCCGCCAGCGATAGCCGGAGCTGCCAAAACCGAAGTTGCCGGATACGCTCGGATGGTCGCCCGGCTCGCGGGTGTTGATCGCCAGTACGCCACCGGCGCCGTTGCCATAGAGCACCGCGGCCGGGCCGCGGATGACTTCCATACGCTCCACCAGGCCGATATCGACGCCGTCGAGTTCAGTCTGGCCGTCGGGCATGGTCAGGGGAACGCCGTCCACCAGCACGCGGATGCCGCGCACGCCGAAACTGGAGCGCGAGCCGAAACCGCGGATCGCCGGCCGCAGGCCCTGGGCGGCGTTGTAGCGGCTCTGCACGACGACACCGGGCACGCTGGAAAGCATATTGCCGAGAGTCAACGCCTGCTCGCCACGGCTGTCAGCGGCATCTACGACGCTGGCCGACAGCGCGGTCTGCGCCCACTGGTCACCGGTGCGGGTAGCCGTGACGACTACCGGTTCGACTTCGACGGATGAGTCCGCCAGAGCGCCGGTGGTGGTCAGTAAAAGTGCGCCGAATGCATTACGGCGATGTGCGGCACGGTGCCGCTGGTTATTTTTCATGGGTTGTTCCACTTGGCAGCGCTGGACATTTTCCAACGTACCGGGGCGCCCTCTCTTGGGTTGGACGCTGTTTAAGGCAGACCATGCGCAAGCTCACAGGCACATGGCTATTAAGCAGGACTTAGAAGCGCAGGGTACGAAGGTTGGTCACTCGAAGGCAGGAAGTTGGGGCCGCCGTGCGGCCCGTTACCCCAGCGAGTCGGATCAATAGAAATACGCCAACCGAAACTGCAGCGAATTATCGATCTTCACCCCCTCACGCACCGAGGTGTCGTGCATCACCTGCCCCATCAACTGCAATTGCTTGTTGACCATGGTCGCCATGGTGAAACCGACAGTGCCATTGTTGTGGCTGGTGGCCAGGGTCTCGCCGTCGAGGGTTTCCCGTGCGCCCCAGTTGTGCCTGTAGCTGATGGCGGCATAGGTGTCAGGCGTGAAGTTGTAGCGCAGGTGATTGTGCAGCTGCAGCAGCGTGTCCTTTTTCGCGTCGGTAGAGCGCTGATCGTCATAGAACTCAGCTTCGGCGATCACATCCCAACTGATTTTGTCAGTCAGGCCCTTGATGTAGCCCACCTGGAAGTCCACGGCCCAGCGGTTGTTGCTGAGGGCAAAACCTTCGTTCTTGTCACTGCCGGTAGGCGCCGTGAAGAACACCGACCAGCCAAGGTGCTCGTTGTGTTCCAGATCGCCGATGGTCCACAAGGTGCCGCCGAAGGTGATGTCGCCCAGCCCTGACGTCTTGCTATGGCTAGCGCCGATATCCTGCTGGCCGAAGGGGATAACGATCTGTGGGTCCCAGGTATACCCGGTGCCGAAAAAGTCGGTGAAGTGGATCAGACGCAGAACGCCGACGGTCATGTCCAGGTCGAGGTCGTCGGCGACCTTCTTGCCGCCGGAGTAGACCTTGTCGCCGCGCGGGTTCTGCTGGTAAAGCACGACCACGTCGGTGCCCTTGGGCAGCGCCGTATAGTCACCCGGATCGGGCTTTACGTCGGCCAGCGCGGACAGGGAAATACCAAACACAGCCAGGCCGGTCGCCAGGGTCGAGGGACTGATGATCTTCATGGTGAACTCTCGTTGTTGTTTTTGTTGGCGTGAAGCGCCCCGGGCAGCCCCTTTTCAGGGGCCACCAAGGCTTTGGTTGGGTCGGCGGTGAGACTTAGTGCGCGGCAGTGGCCTTCAGGTCGGCCTGGAGGTCATGGGTGCGCTTGATCAGGTACTGACGGATCAGCTCCATGTCCTCGCGCTTGAGGATGTCGGAGAAGTTCGGCATGCCGCGATAGATCAGCGCGCCGCTGACGAACGCCGGGAAAGCCGCATGTTTGTCCTTGGTCAGGTAGCGCAGGTCCGGGACCACACCACCGCTGATGGCGTTGAGGCCATGGCAGCCGGCGCACAGGCCGTTGAACATACCGCGGGCCTGGACCAATTGCTCCGGCGTGGCGGTCAGTTTCAGGTCGACGTTGGGGAACACAGGTGCCTGACGCGGCGGCGGCAGTTCACCCTTGGCGCCCAGCTTGAAGGCGATGATCCGCGACTCTGGCTGCACCTTGCCCTTGTTAGTCAGCGGCCCAGTCAGCAACGGCAAAATACCGCCCCAGCCCACGGAGAACGCCACGTACTGGTCGTTGCCAACGGTGTAGGTAATGGGGCCAGCCATCACGCCGGAGTTGGCGCGGTGCTCCCAGAGTTTCTCGCCCTTGTCGGCGCTGTAAGCCACAACCCTTCCATCGGCGGTGCCTTGGAACACCAGGTTGCCGCCGGTGCTCAGGGTGCCGCCGTTGCCTGCACTGATGTACGCCTGCTTCCAGGCCGGCGCCTGCTTGACCGGGTCCCACGCGATCAACTCGCCGGTCCAGGCGTCGCGGATCTGGTTGAGGATCTTCGGGTCTTCCGGCAGGTCGGGCACGTCCAGACCGAAGTTCACTACCGACTTGTTCGGGACGAACACCGGCTCCTTGGCCGCCTTCAGCTCGGCCAGGGTGTGCTGGGCTGGAATGTACACATAACCGGTGTTGGGGTTATAGGACATTGGGTGCCAGTTGTGTCCACCGAGGAAGCTCGGTTGTACGACTTTCGGCTCCTTGGAGTAGTCCGCGGCGCCGGTCAGCACCGGACGACCCGTCTTCAGGTCAATCTCACTGGCCCAGTTCACCGGCACGTAGTTCTTCGCCGAGATCAGCTTGCCGTTGGTGCGGTCTAGCACATAGAAGAAGCCGTTCTTCGGCGCCTGCATCAACACCTTACGCACCTGGCCGTCAACCTTGATGTCGGCGAGAATCATGTGCTGGGTTGCGGTGTAGTCCCAACGGTCCTGCGGCGTGACCTGATAGTGCCAGACGTACTCGCCGGTGTCCGGGCGCAGGGCCAGGATCGACGAGACGAACAGGTTGTCGCCCTTGCCCTCGCTGCGGAACTGGTAGTTCCACGGCGAGCCGTTGCCGGTGCCAATGTACAGAAGGTCCAGCTCCGGGTCATAGGCCATGGAGTCCCAAGCCGTGCCGCCGCCGCCCCACTTTACCCAACTGTCGCCGGTCCAGGTTTTGAGGGCCATGGCCATCGCCGGGTTTTCCGGCGGCAGCTTCGGATCGCCCGGTACGGTGTAGAAGCGCCAGGCTTCCTTGCCAGTCTCGGCGTCGTAGGCGGTGACATATCCCCGCACGCCAAACTCGGCACCGCCGTTGCCAATCAACACCTTGCCTTTGACGATGCGCGGGGCGCCGGTGATGGAGTAGCTCTTGGAGCGATCGAGAATGGTGTCCACCGACCAGACTTCCTGACCCGTAGCCGCGTCGAGGGCGATCAGACGGCCGTCGAAGCTGCCGACGTAGACTTTACCGTTCCACACCGCGACACCGCGGTTGACCGGGCCGCAGCAGCCCTGGCTGAGGTTGGCTGGCGGCACTTTCGGATCGTACTTCCACAGAAGCTCACCGGTGGCCGCATTCATCGCATAGACGATGCTGAAGGCACCGGTGGTATACATCACCCCGTCAACCACCAAGGGCGTCGCTTCAGTACCGCTGTCGATATCCAGGCGAGTGGTCCAGGCCACGCCGAGCTGGCTGACGTTCTTGTCATTGACACCACTGAGCGGACTGTAGCGCTGTTCATCATAGGTACGACCGTGGCTCATCCAGTTGCCGGGTTCGAGATTGGCGTTGACAAGGCGTTTCGTATCGACCTGGGCAGGATGCGTGCTTTCCACAGCCGAGGCATGCAGGGAGGAAAGCAGCAATGGGAGACCCGCCAGCAGAAAGAGGGTTTTCATGTGTTTCTGACTCCAACGACACATTTATTGTTTTTATGAATCCACAGGGCAGACCGCCCCCGCGGGTCACGCAATAGCAGGGCTTGCGCTACGTAGAGGTATTAGAAGTTTTGCGGGAGGGCTGCGCTTGACTGTGGCCGCCAATTCAGTTGGCATTTTCTGCCAGTACCGACTGGGCTTACTTCTGGAACGCATGCGCCCGGTAATCACGGGGCGAGACTTCGAACTGACGCTTGAACGCCCGGCTGAAATGGGCAACATCGACAAAGCCCCACTTGAAGGCAATCTGGGTGATTGACTGACTGCGCAATGGCGGGCTGCACAGGTCATGGGCCACTTTACTCAGGCGGGTTCGGAGTATGTAGCGCGACACGCTTTCACCGTGCTCTTCAAACAGGCGATAAAGGCTGCGCACAGACGTGTGCAACTGATCGGCGAGATAGGCCGGGCCCAGATCTACATCATGCAAAGACTCATCCACCAGGCGCAGCGCAGTCAAATACAGATTACTGCTTTCCAGCGGATGCTCCTGCCTTTGCGCCTGGCCGGACATCGCCGGCAGCACCAGGCTGACCAGCGCACTCTGGATCGCCTGTCCATCGTCACCACTGGCGGCACCGTCGCCAAGCATGCCGATCGACTGCACCAGCGAACGCACCATGCGACTGGAAACGTTATTGCGCGACAGTTTGCCGAACAGGTTATCGCCCTTGAATTTGCAGGTGACGATGTCCCGGGGCAGATGCACCGAGACGTTCTCCACCAACCCCAGCGGCTCAATTTCGAACAGCCTCGCCGAGTCCACCAGTGCAATGTCCTCCGGCCCCAACTCCACCTCCATCCCGGCCTGACGGATCCGCTGGCGGCCGCTGCGCTGATAGATGAGGAAGCAGTGACTGTCATCACTGTCGATACCGATACGCTCACGACTGATCAAACTGGCATTAGTACGGATATGCGCCGTATCCAGCGCCCCAATCGCCTGGCTGTGGATTTCTCCGATGAAATGCCGGGTAAGGCTAGAAGGCAGCGTGCTGAAATTGCCGCAGATGCTGCGTAGGGACTGGCACCAGCGTTCGAATCCGATCTGCTCGCTTGATGACAGGAACATGGCGCCTCCAGGATCTATTTTTATTAACATATTATCTAAATTACTGAAGGGCAAGGTCTGGGGTGGTCGAATGGGTGCTTCGCACCCATGCTGAATGCTGCTCACGAGCCTGGAAGGCTCGCCTCAGAAAGAGACACGCAAGATTCGTGAGTACGTGGCGCTGGTGACCAAGTTCGGCTTTGACATCGACCTTTCTGGCAAATGACAACGTGTCGCAGCCACCCTCATTTTTTGATATCGTCACAAGACTAACTATTTAGTTCATAATTTTCGGGCTTTCATCGAACACATCGCCTTGAGCGGTTGTGTCAGCGGCGATGCGCAGGCGTTGGGACTCCCCAGCGACCGGCGCCCTGAAAACCAGGCCAAGCACTCTGGCCTCCACTACTCTAAAACTACTCCCACAAACGCTCATGCGTCAGAAGGATCATGCAACATGACTACGTCTCGACCTCCGGCATCCGCCGGTCGCTGGCTCATAGGGTTCGGCGCCTTTGGTGTGCTGGTATTCGGGTTACTCTTCGCAGCAGGTGGTGGATACCTCGCTACGCTTGGCGGCAGTTGGTACTTTCTGCTCGCTGGTCTCGGTTTGATCGTGTCCTCCATTCTGCTCTTCAAACAGCGCCTGTCGGGCGTCTGGCTGTTCGCGGCGGTGATGGTAATCACCGTGGTCTGGGCACTCGCCGATGCCGGTCTGAATTTCTGGCCACTGGTCTCTCGTTTGTTCGCTCTGGGCGTGCTGAGCCTACTGGTGGCGTTGGTCTACCCTACCCTGCGCAAGGCCAATGGCCTGGCCAGCGGCAGCGCTAGCTACGCCCCGAGCGGTGTTCTGGCGATCGCCTTGCTAGCCGGTTTCGCTGGCATGTTCGTCCCACACGCGCCTGTGGCGCCAACCGGTGACGGCCCTGGGCTGACCAAGGTCGACCCTGCCAAGGCCCAGAAAAACTGGGAACACTACGGTAACGACGAAGGGGGTGGCCGCTTCGCCGCGCTGGACCAGATCAACCGTGACAACGTTTCGAAGCTGGCGCCGGCCTGGACCTACCACACTGGAGACATGGCCATCAGTGATGGCAATGGCGCCGAAGACCAGATGACGCCGTTGCAGGTTGGCGACAAGGTGTTCATCTGCACCCCGCACAACAACGTCATTGCACTGGATGCCGACACCGGCAAACAACTGTGGAAAAACGAGATCAACGCCAAATCTGCTGTTTGGCAGCGCTGCCGCGGTCTCGCCTACTTCGATGCTACCGCTGCGGTCGCCCAGCCCACCGATGGCAGCACGCCGGTCAAGCCTGTATCGGTGCCGGCCGGTGCCGCTTGCCAACGCCGCCTGCTGACCAACACCATCGATGCGCGCCTGATCGCCGTGGACGCCGACACCGGCGAGTACTGCCAAGGCTTCGGCAAGAATGGCCAGGTTGACCTGAAAGTTGGTCTGGGCAATGTGCCTGACGCCTATTACCAGTTGTCCTCGGCGCCGCTGATGGCCGGGACCACGGTGGTAGTGGGCGGCCGTGTGGCCGACAACGTCCAGACCGACATGCCAGGCGGCGTGATCCGTGGCTTCGACGTGATCACCGGCGAAATGCGCTGGGCGTTCGACCCGGGCAACCCGCAAGACAAGCGAGCGCCGGCTGCCGGTAGCACCTACGTGCGCAGTACGCCTAACAGCTGGGCCCCGATGTCCTATGACCCGGCGATGAACACCGTCTTCCTGCCGATGGGCAGCTCCTCCACCGACATCTACGGTGTGGAGCGTACCGAGCTGAACCACAAGTACGGTGCTTCCGTTCTGGCGCTGAACGCGACCACTGGCGAAGAGAAGTGGGTCTACCAGACCGTCCACAATGACCTGTGGGACTTCGACCTGCCGATGCAGCCAAGCCTGATCGATTTCACCAAGGCTGACGGCAGTAAGGTCCCCGCCGTTGTGATCGGTACCAAAGCCGGCCAGATCTATGTACTGGACCGCCACACTGGCCAGCCGTTAACCAAGGTTGAAGAAGTTCCGGTCAAGGCGGCCAACATCCCGAACGAGCCTTACTCGCTGACCCAGCCGAAATCGGTAGGGATGCCGCAGATCGGCGCCCAGCACCTTTCGGAGTCGGACATGTGGGGAGCCACTCCATTTGACCAACTGCTGTGCCGTATCTCGTTCAAGAAAATGCGTTACGAGGGGCTGTACACCGCGCCTGGCACCGATGTGTCGCTGAGCTTCCCGGGCTCGCTGGGCGGGATGAACTGGGGCAGTATTTCGACCGATCCGGTACACGGTTTCATCTTCGTCAACGACATGCGTCTGGGCCTGTGGATCCAGATGATTCCACAACAGAAAGATGCCAAGGCCTCTTCCGGTGGTGAAGCCTTGAACACCGGCATGGGCGCGGTACCGCTCAAAGGCACGCCGTATGCGGTGAACAAGAACCGCTTCCTGTCGGTTGCCGGCATCCCTTGCCAGGCACCCCCCTTTGGGACCTTGACCGCCATCGACATGAAGAGCCAGAAAATCGCCTGGCAAGTACCGGTTGGCACCGTCCAGGACACAGGCCCATTGGGTATCAAGATGCACCTGCCTCTGCCGATCGGCATGCCGACGCTAGGTGGTACGCTGTCCACCCAGGGCGGACTGGTGTTCATTGCCGGCACTCAGGATTACTACCTGCGCGCCTTCAACTCGGCCACCGGTGAAGAAGCCTGGAAAGCCCGCCTGCCTGTAGGCAGTCAGGGTGGCCCAATGACCTACGTGTCGCCGAAGACGGGCAAGCAGTACATCGTCATCACCGCGGGTGGTGCGCGTCAGTCACCTGATCGCGGCGATTATGTGATGGCTTACGCGCTGCCTGACAGCAAGTAAACCTGTAATACGCGGAACCCGCTGTCGTCATATGCGGGTTTCAGCGTGTGTTTGTTGCCTGCACGCGCCTCTCTGGCCGCTGCCGAAGATTGCCTCTTCCTTGATGTTGCAAGCTCAAGGTCGACAGCACGGTCGAATTACTGGCTAACGCCCGGCGGTCAACGCATGGCATCACGCAGTTGCACCAACGCCGGGTTGTCCAGTGCCTGGGCCGAATAGCACAGGCCAATGCGGCGTTTGAGATCAAGCATGGGCAATGACCGTACGAGAACTTCAGGCTGCTCTTCGGCCAAGGACTTTGGTACCACCGCGATGCCCTGACCGGCAGCGACCAAGGCCAGTGCCAGCCTGAAGGAGCCGGCTTGGGCTTCAGGCGTGATGGCGCCTGCGCCATACAAGGGCAGCAAGCGCTGATGACTGGCATGGCCTGGGCATGTGATCCAGGCTGCCTGCTCCAGTGCAGGGTCGACGGTCGACTCACCTTCCGCCAGGCTGAAGTCCATAGGCAGCGCCAGCACATAAGGCTCGCTCCACAACGGCAAGAACAGTTCGTCTTCACAACGCAGTTCCTCGCTCGCCAGCCGAGCATCTCCTTCACAGCCCTCCAATAGCCCCAGTAACACGCCGGGAACGAGTTGACTCGCGCCGCGAATCAGCGCCTGAACGTAACACTGGGCTATGTCCTGCTCCACGCCGACCTGCAGCAGCACACGGTGACGCTTTTCTCGAAATTGTCGGGCCAGACTGTCGACATCCGCCACCATGCGTCTGGCCTGCGGGTAAAGCGCGCGAGCATCTTCGGTGACCTCCACCCCACGCGCCTGGCGCACAAACAATGGGGTACCCAAGGCTTCTTCCAACAGCTTGATGCTCGCGGAAAGTGCCGGCTGGCTGAGGTGAATACGCTGCGCAGCAACCGTGATGTTGCGCGCCTCAAAAACGGCGATAAAAGCGCGAAGCTGGCGGTAGTCCATTGCTTACCCATAACAAAAACCGATGGCAGGAAGAAGAATAATCCATTTTTCAGGCTTCCAAGAGACCCCTATAGTTTTGCTCACCTCAAGCCATCAAATATTTCGATCCCAGGAGCACCTTTCATGACGACTACCGGCAAGCCCCTCATTGTCATCACCGGCGCCAGTTCCGGTATTGGCCAAGCCACCGCCAGACTGCTCTCCCGTCGTGGACACCCGTTGTTACTGCTGGCTCGTCGCCTGGAACCCATGCTGGCACTGAACCTGCCTGACACCCTGGCGGTATCAGTGGATGTAACCCACCGCGCCGCGTTGCTCGACGCGGTCGCCCAGGCCGAGCAACAGTTCGGCCCGGTGGATGCCATCATCAACAATGCCGGAGTCATGCTGCTGGGCGATATCACCCGACAGGACCCATCGGAATGGGACCAGATGCTGGACATCAACGTACGTGGCCTGCTCAACGGTATCCTCGCCGTAGCCCGTGGCATGGTAGAGCGTAAACACGGCACCATCATCAACGTCAGCTCCGTCGCCGGGCGCAAAACCTTCTCCAACCACGTGGCCTACGTCGGCACCAAGTTCGCCGTCACAGGCCTTTCGGAAAACCTGCGTGAAGAGTTGGCCCCCCACAACGTCCGGGTCATCACCATTGAGCCAGGCGCGGTGGAAACCGAACTGCTCAGCCACACCACCGACGAAACCATAAAGACCGGTTACCACGCTTGGAAACAGGACATGGGTGGCGTGGTGCTCTCGGCCGACGACGTCGCCAATGCCATCGACTACGCCTATGGCCAGCCCCAAGGCGTGTGCATCCGCGAGATCGTTCTGGCAGCGACCCGCCAGCAGGCCTGATGCCCAACCACGCGCCCCTGGACGGGCCAGGCGACGCCTATCGCTGATACTGATGATAGGGATCCAACACCATCCATCATTCCCAGTGATAGTTACCTTCGCCTCGTTCGATTCGTTGTTGACCGCTCTAGCACGCAGAATTCGCCCACTTTCAATAATTGGCGGATTCTCTCCATGGAGCAGTCACTCAAACCCTTGCGTTATCCCCTCGCCGCTTTGGCACTTCTGGTCATGAGTGCCTGCGGCCGTACCCCTGAAGCCGTACAGGCACCCAGCGCGCCCACGGTCAGTGTGGCCAAGGTGCTGGAGCAGCCTGTCAATGAATGGGACGAATTCACCGGCCGGCTGGAAGCGCCGGAAACCGTAGAGGTTCGGCCTCGTGTCTCCGGGCAGATCGATCAGGTGGCCTTTACCGAAGGCGCTCAGGTGAAGAAAGGCGACCTGCTGTTCCAGATCGACCCGCGCCCGTTCCAGGCAGAAGTCCGCCGCCTTGAGGCACAACTGCAGCAAGCCCGTGCCACCGCTACCCGCAGCGCCAACGAAGCCGAACGTGGCGAGCGCCTGCGCAGCAGCAATGCGATTTCCGCCGAGCTGGCCGAGTCGCGCACCAGCGCCGCTGCCGAAGCACGCGCCGGCGTCGCGGCAATTCAGGCGCAACTGGACCTGGCCCGGTTGAACCTGAGCTTCACCCGCGTCACCGCGCCCATCAGCGGTCGCGTCAGCCGCGCCCAGTACACCGCAGGCAACATTGTCAGCGCCGATGTCACGCCGCTGACCAGTGTGGTCTCCACCGACAAGGTGTATGCCTACTTCGATGCCGACGAGCGGGTCTACCTCAAGTACAGCCAATTGGCCCGCGATGGTCAGCGTGGCCAGAGCACCCCGGTGTACCTCGGCCTGTCCAACGAACAGGGCAACCCACACCTGGGGCAGATGAACTTCGTCGACAACCAGGTCAACCCCAAGACCGGCACCATCCGCGGCCGTGCCGTGTTCGACAACCGCGACGGGCAATTCACCCCTGGGCTGTATGCACGCCTGAAGCTGGTCGGCAGTGCCACTTACTCCGCGGTATTGATCAACGACGAAGCCGTCGGTACCGACCTGGGCAAGAAGTTCGTGCTGGTGATGGACAAGGACAACAAGGCCGATTATCGCGCGGTCGAACTGGGACCGAAGCTGGAAGGCCTGCGCATCGTTCGTAGCGGCCTGAACAAGGACGAGCGCATCGTGGTCAAGGGCCTGCAGCGGGTTCGCCCTGGCTCGCCAGTCACCCCGCAGGACACACCGATGGCCAGCGAAGCGACCTTGGCCGCCCTCGCCCGGCAACGTCAGGCACTTGAAGCCAGCACCCAGGGCAAACCGATGGGCAACACCACGGTCAAGCTCGCCAGTAACCAGGCACCACGCGGTTAAGGGACACCACCGATGAATTTTTCCAAGTTTTTTATCACTCGGCCGATCTTCGCCGCAGTGCTGTCACTGCTGATCTTGATCGCTGGCAGCATTTCGCTGTTCCAACTGCCGATCAGCGAGTACCCGGAAGTGGTACCACCGACGGTGGTAGTGCGCGCCAACTTCCCGGGCGCCAACCCCAAGGTCATTGGTGAAACCGTCGCCGCGCCACTGGAGCAGGCCATCACCGGTGTGGAGAACATGCTGTACATGTCCTCGCAGTCCACCGCCGACGGCAAGCTGACCCTGACCATCACTTTCGCCCTGGGCACCGACCTGGACAACGCGCAAGTGCAGGTGCAGAACCGCGTGACCCGAACCCAGCCGAAACTGCCCGAAGAAGTGACGCGGATCGGCATCACCGTCGACAAGGCCTCGCCCGACCTGACCATGGTCGTGCACTTGACCTCGCCGGATAACCGCTATGACATGCTCTACCTGTCCAACTACGCGATCCTCAACATCAAGGACGAGCTGGCACGCCTGGGCGGTGTCGGCGACGTACAGTTGTTCGGTATGGGCGACTATTCGCTGCGGGTCTGGCTCGACCCGAACAAGACCGCATCGCGCAACCTGACCGCCAGCGATGTGGTGGCAGCAATCCGTGAGCAAAACCGTCAGGTTGCCGCAGGGCAACTGGGTGCGCCACCCGCACCGGGCGCCACCAGCTTCCAGCTGTCGGTCAACACCCAAGGCCGTCTGGTCAGCGAAGAAGAGTTCGAGAACATCATCATCCGTTCCGGTGCCGACGGCGAAATCACTCGCCTGAAAGACATCGCCCGGGTCGAGCTCGGTTCAAGCCAGTACGCGCTACGCTCGCTGTTGAACAACCAACCCGCCGTCGCCATCCCGATCTTCCAGCGTCCAGGTTCGAACGCCATCGAGATCTCCGATGAAGTGCGGGCCAAGATGAACGAGCTGAAGCAGAACTTCCCTGAAGGCATGGACTACAGCATCGTCTATGACCCGACCGTGTTCGTCCGTGGCTCCATCGAAGCGGTCGTCCATACCTTGTTTGAAGCGCTGATCCTGGTGGTACTGGTAGTCATCCTGTTCCTGCAGACCTGGCGCGCCTCGATCATTCCGCTGGTGGCAGTGCCGGTTTCGCTGATCGGTACCTTTGCGGTCATGCACCTGTTCGGCTTCTCGCTCAACGCGCTGTCGCTGTTCGGCCTGGTGCTGGCCATCGGGATCGTGGTCGACGACGCCATCGTCGTGGTGGAGAACGTCGAACGCAACATTGGCCTTGGCCTCACCCCGCTGGAAGCCACCAAGCGCGCCATGGGCGAAGTGACCGGGCCCATCATCGCCACGGCACTGGTGCTGTGCGCGGTGTTCGTACCGGCGGCGTTCATTTCCGGCCTCACCGGGCAGTTCTACAAGCAGTTTGCCCTGACCATCGCCATTTCCACCGTGATCTCGGCCTTCAACTCGCTGACCTTGTCGCCAGCCTTGGCAGCGGTGCTGCTCAAAGACCACCATGCGCCCAAGGACCGTTTCTCCAAGGCCCTTGAGCGCCTGCTGGGCGGCTGGTTGTTCGCCCCGTTCAACCGTTTCTTCGAACGCGCCAGCCACAGCTACGTGGGCACCGTGGGACGGGTTATCCGCAGCAGCGGCATTGCCCTGTTCGTCTACGGCGGGCTGATGGTCATGACCTGGCTGGGCTTTACCTCGACGCCGACTGGTTTCGTCCCGGCTCAGGACAAGCAGTACCTGGTGGCCTTCGCCCAGTTGCCCGATGCGGCCAGCCTTGACCGTACGGAAGCGGTGATCAAGAAGATGAGCGAGATTGCCCTCAAGCAGCCTGGCGTTGCCGATTCGGTCGCCTTCCCGGGCCTGTCGATCAACGGTTTCACCAACAGCCCGAACAGCGGCATCGTGTTCACTCCGCTCAAGCCCTTCGATGAGCGCAAGGACCCCAGCCAGTCGGCCGGCGCCATCGCTGCCGCATTGAATGCCCAGTTCGCGGACATCCAGGACGCCTACATCGCGATCTTCCCCCCACCGCCAGTACAGGGCCTGGGTACCATCGGCGGCTTCCGCCTGCAGATCGAGGACCGTGGCAACCTGGGGTATGAAGCGCTGTACAAGGAAACCCAGAACATTATCGCCAAGAGCCGTGGCGTGCCGGAGCTAGCTGGGCTGTTCACCAGCTACCAGGTCAACGTGCCACAGGTCGATGCTGCTATTGACCGCGAAAAAGCCAAGACCCATGGCGTTGCGATCAACGACATCTTCGACACCCTGCAGATTTACCTGGGTTCGCTGTACACCAACGACTTCAACCGTTTTGGCCGCACCTATCAGGTTAACGTCCAGGCTGAACAGCAGTTCCGCCTTGATGCCGAGCAGATCGGCCAGTTGAAGGTGCGCAACAACCAAGGCGAGATGATCCCGCTGGCGACCTTCATCAAGGTCAGCGACACCGCCGGCCCCGACCGGGTGATGCACTACAACGGCTTTATCACGGCCGAAATCAACGGTGCCGCAGCGCCAGGCTATAGCTCCGGGCAAGCCGAGAAAGCCATGGAGAAGCTGCTCAAGGAAGAACTGCCCAACGGCATGACCTTCGAATGGACCGAACTGACCTACCAGCAGATCCTTGCCGGCAATACCGCGCTGTTCGTGTTCCCGCTCTGTGTGCTGCTGGCCTTTCTGGTGCTGGCAGCCCAGTACGAAAGCTGGAGCTTGCCACTGGCCGTGATCCTGATCGTGCCCATGACGCTGCTGTCGGCCATTACCGGGGTGATCCTGTCCGGTGGCGACAACAACATCTTCACCCAGATCGGCCTGATCGTGTTGGTGGGCCTAGCCTGCAAGAACGCGATTCTGATCGTCGAGTTCGCCAAGGATAAACAGGCAGTAAGGCCTCGACCCGCTGGCAGCGGTACTGGAAGCCTGCCGCCTGCGTCTGCGGCCCATCCTGATGACCTCAATCGCCTTCATCATGGGTGTCGTACCACTGGTGTTCTCTTCCGGTGCCGGTGCTGAAATGCGTCATGCCATGGGTGTCGCGGTGTTCTCCGGGATGATCGGGGTAACGTTCTTCGGCCTGTTGCTGACCCCGGTGTTCTTTGTCTTGATCCGTCGTTATGTCGAACGCAGCCAGGCCCGCAAGGCGGCCCGGGTTGCCCAGCGGGAGCAGCACGCATGAGCCACGTTAAACTGTTGATGCCCAGCCTGCTGGTGTTGGCCCTTGCCGCCTGTGCGGTCGGGCCAGACTACCGCGCACCCGATACCGCAGCGGCACACCTGAGTGCAGCGGACCAGCCGGGGGCGCCTAAAGCCTTCGACCGCAACCGTTTTGAGGCAGCCTGGTGGCGCCAGTTCGATGACCCGGTGCTGAACCAGTTGGTGGCTCAGTCGCTGGCCGATAACCGTGAGCTGCGCGTGGCGTTCGCCCGTCTGAAGTCCGCGCGGGCGATCCGCGATGACGTCAGCAACGATGCCCTGCCAACCGTGACCAGCCGCGCCAGCAGTGATCTGGGTAAAGGCCAGATTCCAGGCCAGAGCGACCATCGGGTCAACAGCGAGCGCTATGACCTGGGCCTGGATATGGCCTGGGAGCTCGATCTGTTTGGCCGCATCCAGCGGCAACTGGAAGCCAGTGAGGCGCAGCAGGATGCTGCCGAAGCCGACTTGCAGCAGCTGCAGGTCAGCCTGATCGCCGAGCTGGTCGATGCCTACGGCAAGCTGCGCGGCGCCCAGCTGCGTGAAAAGATCGCCGTGGCCAACCTGAAAACCCAGCAGGACTCCAGGGCCATTACGCAGACCCTGAACGAGGCCGGCGTCGGCAATGAGCTGGATGTGGTGCGTGCCGATGCGCGTCTGGCCGCAGTAGAAGCTACGGTGCCGCAATTGCAGGCAGAACAGGTACGGGCACGTAACCGTATCGCCACCCTGCTGGGTCAGCGTCCGGACACCTTGAGCGTCGACCTGTCCCCGGCGCAACTGCCCGCCATCGCCAAGGCGCTGCCGATCGGTGATCCTGCCGAGCTGCTCAAGCGCCGCCCAGACGTACGCAGTGCCGAACGCCAGTTGGCGGCGGCGACCGCGAATGTCGGGGTGGCAACCGCAGACCTGTTCCCACGGGTCAGCCTGAGCGGTTTTCTCGGTTTCACCGCCGCACGCGGCTCGCAACTGGGCTCCTCGGCAGCACAGGCATGGGCCTTGGGCCCGAGCATTACCTGGGCAGCCTTCGACCTGGGCAGCGTCAAAGCCCGCTTGCGCGGGGCCAATGCTGAAGCCGAAGGCGCCTTGGCCAGCTACGAGCAGCAGGTGTTGCTCGCCCTGGAAGAGTCGGAAAATGCCTTCAGCGACTACAGCAAGCGCCAGCAACGCCTGCTTGCGCTGCTGCGCCAAAGTGAGGCCAGTCGCAAGGCGGCCGAGCTGGCATCCATTCGCTACCGCGAAGGTACGGTGGACTACCTGGTGCTACTGGATGCCGAGCGTGAACGGCTCAGCGCCGAAGATGCCCAGGCCCAAGCGGAAGTTGAACTCTATAGCGGTGTCGTCGCCATCTACAAGGCACTGGGTGGAGGCTGGCAAGCCGAAACCGTCGCCTCGGCGCACTGACGCAACGGCTCCTTTGGTTGGTTGCAAACCAACCCTTTGCCCCGCAGCTCATGGCTTGCGGGGCTTTTTTATCAGGCCTGGAATTGCCCGCCCCCAGGCGTCACGCCGACAACCGATTTGACTCCAACAGCGCACTGCCACAAGCTGCCCTTTTGGCTCCAGCCGTACACGCGGATTCAGCATGCCCAAGCGTCAAACTTACACGCTGATCAGTCTGGCCCTGCTCATTGTTCTCGGGCTGGGCAATTACTTTTGGCGCGACGACAGCCCTGAGCCTTCCCCAGCGCTCACAAACAGCTACGCTAACGCCTTGGCCCAGGCCCATGACGGCCTGCCAGGCGCCGCACGCGTGCTCTACCAGCAACTGGCCCGCAACGACTTGTCGCCCATCCGCCGAGCCAGCTTGCATGCCGAATTGCCAAACTACCCTTCTCCCTTGGCGTTGAAGCTGGCCAGCAAAGACCTGCAGCATGAAGACCCGCAGGTACGCCGCGCCGCAATCACCAGCATTGCCGCCTTGGTTCCGGCAGCGCAGCGCAGCCTGTTGCTGGGGCCGTTGCTCGATGAAAAGGATCAAAGCGTACGTTTTGCCGCTGCCGACGCCCTGCTGGGGCTCAGCCCTGATGAAATCGGCCTGTACTTTGGCCCGTTGCAGGATGTACTGGAACAGTACCAACACGTACTGCAAAGTGTCGACGACCCCTCCGCTCAAGTGCATCTGGCACGGCTGTACATCCACGAACAACGCTTCGACCAGGCAGGCATCGCACTGGAGCGCGCATTGAGCCTGGCACCCGATGACTTGCAGGCACTGGCAACCCAGGTGCGCCTGCTTGAGCGCCAAGGCCATACTGACGCTTCTCGCGAGGTGCTGGCCAAGGCCCTGCAGCGCCACCCCGAGTCTGCCTTCCTGCAACATGAGCTGGGCCTCTGGCTGCTGCGTCATCATCAGGATGAATATGCACTGCTGGCGTTTGCCCGAGCGCTTGAGCTTGAACCGGCCAACAACGATTACCGCTATACCCTGGCCACCAGCCTGCACGACCTCGACCAGACCGATGCAGCACAGAAACAGCTGGAAACCATCCTTGCCCGACAACCGGCCAACCGCAAGGCCAGGGTCTTGCTGATCAACTACTGGAAGGAAACCGGCCAGTTGCAGAATGTACAGATTCTGTTGGCCCAACTGGAACAGCAGAACCCAGACGATCCGCTGGTACAACAAGGCCTCTGAGCGCTGCGGCGATTGCGCAACGCTCAATCCTGAGCCAAGTGTCGAGGCAACAGCAGTCTTACCCGAGTGCCCTTGCCAGGTTCGGACTCGATCAAGGCTCGTCCCCCCGACTGCCGGACAAAACCGTAGATCATCGCCAACCCCAGTCCATACCCCTGACCAGCAGGCTTGCCCGTAAAAAATGGCTCGAAGGCCCGCACCACAGCCTCAGGCTCCATGCCACAACCGTTATCCTCTACCTGCACGTAGGTGTAATCGCCAGGCAGCAGGCCGTCATGGCCCTGCTCGCACGCGTCACAGCGCACATTGCCGGTGCTGACGATCACCCTGCCGCCGTTCGGCAAGGCATCACAGGCATTCAAGCAGAGGCTCTGCAACGCGCTCTGCAGTTGCTCGACATCCACCAGCACCGTCCAGGGCAACAGCTCCAGGTGCATCTGCAGGGTGATCTGCGAGCCGAGGGATCGTCTTAACACCGCTGCCATGCCATCAATCAGTTGAGTGACATTGACAGGTTGAGGGTCAAGCGCCTGGAAACAAGAAAAGGCAAGTAACCGATCTGCCAGTGCAATGGCCTGGTTTGCCGCCCCCCTGGCGCTTTCAATACAGGTGTCCAGACGTTCCAGATGCCCCTGCGCCAAACGTTGTTCGAGCAATGCCAGGCTGGAGCAAATACCGCCCAGCAGGTTTTTCACATCCTGCGCCATGCCACCCGACAACTGCCAGAGATGCTCAAGGTCGGCGGTGCGCGCCCGCACTTGCTGTTCATGGGCAAACGCCAGCATGCGCCATTGCTGCTCGGACTGAACATGGGCCGTTGTTTCGATCACCTTGTCGAGCACCCCGACAATAGCGCCACTCTCATCCCGTACAGGCGTACAACTGAAGGTGAAGTAACTGGGTTCTGACGCCCCATTACGGTTGATGATCAACGGAAGGTTTTCGATCAGCGTCGCTTCACCCGAAAGCGCCTTGAACAGGATCGGGCCGACCTTCTCCCAACTCTCACCCAGCACGTCATCAAAACTGCAGCCCAATACCTGGCGCTTGCCCAGCATCTCGTTGAAGGCGTCGTTGTAGATCGTGGAAAGTTGCGCCCCCCATACCAGGCACGTCGGCACCTTTGACACCAGCAGCATGTCCACCGCAATGCGCAAGGTCGCGGGCCAGCTCAAGATAGGCCCCAGCGGCGTGCCTTCCCAAGGGAACTGCCTGACTTTTTCACCCATTTCGCTCGGTGGCATGAGCGGCGAAGCAAGATGCTTCATGCGCATTGTCGACTCCATGTCCTGAAATGCTGCAACTGAAACTTATAGACCGATATCTTCGTTCCACAACTTGGGGTTATCGGCGATAAAATCGTTCATCAGCTTGATGCAGTCGGGATCCTGCAACACTTGCAAATGCACGCCCCGCGACTTGAGCAGGGCCTCCTCCCCCATGAACGTACTGTTCTCACCGATGATCACCTCCTTGATACCGTAGAGCAGAATCGCCCCACTACACATCGAGCAGGGTGACAATGTGGTGTAAAGGGTGGCTTGCCTATACACGCTGGCAGGCTGGCGACCGGCATTCTCGAAGGCGTCCATTTCGCCATGCAGGATTGCACTGCCCGACTGCACCCGACGATTGTGGCCGCGTCCGATAATCCGGCCCTCATAGACAATCACCGAGCCAATCGGAATACCGCCCTCGGCGAGACCGGCGCGGGCCTCATCGATAGCCGCCTGCATGAATGACGAGTGGTTAGTGCTCATAAGGCTGACTCAATGGCATTTGGATAAATGAACACTAGCACAAGGCCATTAACGCGGCAGTCACCATGGCACCTTTCAAGCCGACAGCTATGCTCAAAAGTCCGAGATTGAGCTGCCGGTGTACGCCAAGACACCGATCGTCTAAGGAGGACCGTAATGAGCAAGAAAATCCTGGTGGTGTTGACCAATACTGCCAAATACCCCTCACTCAAACGCGCCACAGGGTTGTGGTTGGGCGAAGCGGTACATTTTGTCGATACGGTTCAACAGGCGGGCCTGGCAGTTGACTATGTCAGCCCTGCGGGTGGCTATGTCCCCGTCGACCCGCATAGCCTGAGCATGGCTGCCGATATCGATTGGGCCTGGTATGAAGACAAGGCCTTCATGAACAGGCTGGGCACGACCCTGAACCCAAAGCAGGTCAAGGTGCAGGACTACAATGCCATCTATTACACCGGTGGTCATGGCGTGATATGGGACTTCCCGGAAAACACGGCACTGCAAGGCATTGCTGGAACGATTTTTGACAACGGCGGTATTGTTTCGGCCGTGTGCCATGGCGCCGTTGGCTTGCTGAACATCAAGCTCAGCGATCACACCTTGTTGGTCAAGGACCGTGAGGTCACGGGTTTCTCCAATATCGAAGAACAACTGGCAGAGTTGGACAAAACCGTTCCGTTTTTAACGGAAACCGAGTTGATCGCACGCGGCGGGCTTTATCAGAAAGCTGAAGAGCCCTGGGCGTCCTTTGTAGCCGTTGACTCAAAGGACGGCAGGCTGATTACCGGGCAAAATCCGGCATCTGCTGCGGCAGTAGCGCAGCGGGTACTGGCAACACTGCCGCGTGCCTGACCGATACGCCTGACCTTCGCTGTTGACCGATACCACGGCGGATCGTTTTCAGGGACTACAGGAGCGCCCCACAACACCCTTTATGCTGACGACACAGTCGAAAAGCTCGCAACGCCCCTCTGCGGGGCATACGAGCCCTGGCTTTCACTCAGCGTCCAGAGGTGAACCGTGGCTATCCATAAAAAACGCGCAGGCCGTGTCCTGCTCGAATTCCTGACGATCATGTTGATCGGTTTGACCCCTGTGGCCAGCGGCCTGCTGATCATTGCCCTGCAAGTAGACCGAAAGCATTTGGAGGCGGCTGAAAAAGCCGCTCATGAAGCGCTTGATCGAATCGAGACCGTTATCGAAACGCTGCACACTACCAGCAGTAAAGTGCTCAGTCTTGCAGAGCTGGCCTGTGATAAAGCAATGCCCAAACTGCGCGTGGAAGTCGTCTCCGAGCCGAATCTGCGCTCATTGGTGCTGCTGAGAGAAAACCGCGCCTACTGCAGCACTCAACATGGAGAGAGTGAAATCATCGTCGACCCAGGCACTTTCCATAACCAGAAACTGTTGCTGGCCGCCGGTAACCAGGTAACACCCGACTCCCCAGTTCTGTACTACCGCCTTCAGGAATACCCGTTCGGGGTACTGGCGCTGACCAACGGCTTGCTTTTGCAGCAAATGATCAGTGCCATCAAGGAGCCCGCGACCGTGGTCGTTCAATTCGGTACGGAATACTTGTCAGCGACGGACATTGTCGAAGATATAAGCCACACCAACATCAACGAACAGTACCTTCACGTCGTGTCCCACAAACACGGCTTTATCGTACACAGCGGCTTTGCGGACGGTAGCACCTGGCAGGAAGTGCGCAGCAACATGCTTGCCAGTGCGCCCTCGCTACTACTGGTCGGCATCATTACCTCCGCCTTTGTGTACTGGAGCCTGTTTTCCCGACGCAACCGCAAGCTTTAGGGCGGCACGAGCAGGCGTCATCACCTGAAAAACAAAGAGGCCAGCGTACGAACGCTGGCCTCTTGTGTATCACGCTATCGGTAATCAGTCGGTAGCCAATACACCACGGCGTACCTGATCACGTTCAATCGACTCGAACAGTGCCTTGAAGTTACCTTCACCGAAACCGTCGTCACCCTTGCGCTGAATGAATTCGAAGAACACCGGCCCCATCAGGGTCTCCGAGAAAATCTGCAGCAGCAGGCGTTTGTCGTCAGGCTGCGAGGAGCCGTCGAGCAGAATGCCCCGCGCCTTCAGCTCTTCTACCGGCTCGCCATGGCCAGGCAAGCGGCCTTCCAGCATTTCGTAGTAGGTCTCCGGCGGTGCGGTCATGAAGCGCATGCCCAGTTTCTTCAGGGCATCCCAGCTCTTGAGCAGATCGTCGGTAAGGAAGGCCACATGCTGAATGCCTTCACCGTTGAACTGCATCAGGAATTCTTCGATCTGCCCGGCACCTTTGGACGATTCTTCGTTCAACGGAATGCGGATCATGCCATCCGGTGCGGTCATGGCCTTGGAGGTCAGGCCGGTGTACTCGCCCTTGATATCGAAGTAGCGGATCTCGCGGAAATTGAACAGCTTCTCGTAGAACGCCGCCCAATAGGCCATACGACCACGATAAACGTTGTGCGTCAGGTGATCGATGATCTTGAGGCCCGCACCCTCTGGATGACGGTCGACACCTTCAATGAAGTTGAAGTCGATGTCGTAGATCGAACTACCTTCCTCGAAGCGGTCGATCAGGTAGAGTGGCGCGCCGCCAATCCCCTTGATCGCTGGCAGGCGCAGCTCCATTGGCCCGGTTTCGATTTCCACCGGCTGCGCACCCAGTTCCAGTGCACGGGCATACGCCTCGTGGGCATTACGCACGCGAAACGCCATACCGCACACCGACGGACCGTGCTCGGCAGCAAAGTACGAGGCAATGCTCTTGGGTTCGTTGTTGAGGATCAGGTTGATACCGCCCTGGCGGTACAGATGGACGTCCTTGGAGCGGTG
This sequence comes from Pseudomonas sp. TE3910, assembly GCF_056279025.1. Classification (NCBI taxonomy): domain Bacteria; kingdom Pseudomonadati; phylum Pseudomonadota; class Gammaproteobacteria; order Pseudomonadales; family Pseudomonadaceae; genus Pseudomonas; species Pseudomonas sp. TE3910. The sequence goes on along the minus strand of NZ_JBWBQN010000001.1, from coordinate 686,448 downwards.
GGTCGCCACTTTGGTGAAGCCCATGATCTGAAAGATCGGCTCCAGAACCCCGGGGGTCGGTGCAGCAAACTCGATGAATTCGAAGCCCATCAGGCCCATCGGGTTGTCAAAGATATCAGCCATGCTCGTGTCCTCATCAATACGGTAAAAACAGGTTCAATTGCTATCGATGTCGAGCAGACGGGGTGGCGCGCAGGAGATGCCCCTCACACTGCGTGCGAGGTAGTCACCAAAGATCAGTTTGAACCCATGACACTTCATATGGACCCATTCTCGGCGGGTTTGATTCCCCGGAGGCGGAGAACCTTATTATTGTATGCGTAACCTGATTCTACATGGCGTAAAAACATTTGTCCGCACTTTAGTTCACGCCACTGCTTGCACGGCCATGGGGGTTGCAGGGCACACTCTCGGACAACGCCGGTGCCCTATCAGGATGGTGAGTACACTGTAGCCATAATAGACTACTGCCACACCCGCTATCACAGGCGGGCGGGGCAAGCGCTATGCTTGCCAACGAAGGACCCTTTGCCATGACAGGTAGTCAACCATGCCCCTTTCGCGAAAACGCCGCAGCCGCTCCACTGGATGCGTCCTGCTGCCCTGGCTGGTGGGTTTCATTCCGGTAATTTGCGGTGTGCTCCTGCTGAACTGGCAGGCACAGCGAGAGCTGCACGCCAGGGCACAGCTCAACGCAGAGCACGCCATCGAACAGTTCGACCGGGTGCTGGACAACATCGCCCAGGCCGCACGCAACCTGCTGCCGCTGGCGGGCCAACCTTGCGAGCAGGTCAAGCTGCCCTTGCGTGAACAGGTCACGCGAGGCACCTTCGTTCGTTCGACCAACCTGTTCTACGACGATGCCCTTTACTGCAGCTCACTGTTCGGCAGCTACCGCGAAGCAGTCAACCCTGGCGACTATACCGACGGCAGCCTCTGGCTGATGGATGGCAACTCCGTCTCCCCGGGGCACCCGCTGCTGGTCTACCGCCTCAGTGAAGGCAGCAAGGGAGCAATCACAACCGTCGATGGCGATCACTTGATACACCTGTTGCGCCTGATCGACCCGGATTCCGACCTGCGTGTACAGGTGGGCACGCACTGGATGGGAACTGACGGCCGGGTGCGCAACGACCCCGTGCCAGACTTTGCCGTGGCCCCGACAGCCCTGAAGTCCTCGCATTTCAGCTTCACGGTCCATAGCGGTTACCCGGAGGGCGAGGTATGGCGCCTGATGCAACGCCAGTACGGCCCCTTGTTCGGCCTGCTGGTCTTCCTCGGCATCATTGCCGGAGTAGCCTGCAACTGGCAACTGAAGCGCGCCAATTCGCCTCGGGCTGAACTGCAACGGGCACTCGAGGCAGATGAATTCGTGCCGTACTTTCAACCCGTCGTACGCCAGGGTGACTATCGTTGGGCCGGCGTCGAAGTGCTGATGCGCTGGATGCACCCGCGTGACGGCCTGGTGCGTCCTGACCTGTTCATTCCCTACGCCGAGCACAGTGGCCAGATCATCCCAATGACCCGTCGCCTGATGCAGCAGGTCGCTGAACAACTGGCACCCCATGCGGACAACTTCGAGGAAGGTTTTCATATCGGTATCAATATCAGCGCAGCCCACTGCCAGGACCTGGCGCTCTACGATGACTGCCAGAAGCTGCTGGCGGCCTTTCCGACTGGGCGCATTCGGCTGACCCTGGAGCTGACCGAGCGTACGCTGATAACCCCCACCGACTGCACGTTCAACCTGTTCGCCAAGCTGCACGAATTGGGGGTGATGATTGCCCTGGATGACTTCGGCACGGGTCAGTCGAGCCTGACCTACCTGCGCCAGTTCAAGGTGGATTACCTGAAGATCGACAAGAGTTTTGTCGGCATGATCGGTGTGGATGCCTTGTCACTGCACATTCTCGACAGCATCATCGAGCTCTCCAACAAGCTGGACATGGGCGTCGTTGCCGAAGGCGTAGAAACACAGGCGCAACGGGATTACCTGGCCCAACGCCAAGTGGACTTCCAGCAAGGCTACCTGTTCGGCAAGCCCTTGCCGCTGAACGGTTTCGTCGACGCCTTGGCCCGCCAGAAAAAAGAGCCTGCGGTTGCCCAGCCCTCGTGCCCCTGAGATCATTGCAGGTCAACCGTTCTGTCACTTGCGTTAGTTAGAGGCACCCTTGTCCAAAGGTATCGTTTCATCCGTCATGGCTTCGTTCCTGTTTGCCGTGATGTATTTCTACACCTCGCTGCTCAGCCCGCTGGACGGTGAGGAGATCTTCGGCTGGCGCGTGCTCCTGACAATGCCCTGCGTGACCCTGTTCATGCTGATTTCCAGGGACTGGTCACTGGTCATCGGGTTATTCGCCAGAATCCGTCAAAAGCCGATGTTACTGCTGGGTTTGTGCGCCACGTCGGCACTGATGGGCGTGCAGCTCTGGCTGTTTCTCTGGGCACCGCTACACGGTCGTAGCCTGGAAGTCTCCCTGGGCTACTTCCTGCTGCCGCTGAGCATGGTGCTGACCGGGCGCATGGTCTATGGCGAACGTCTGTCACGCCTGCAAAAACTGGCCGTGCTTTGCGCCATGGCCGGTGTTGCCCACGCGCTCTACCAACATGGCAGCTTCGCCTGGGAGACCCTGCTGGTGGCCGGCGGCTACCCTGTGTATTTCGTACTGCGGCGCAAACTGCGCACCGATCACCTGGGCGGGCTGTGGACCGACATGTGCCTGCTGCTGCCAGCGGCACTCTATTTCATTGTACAGGGACCACTGTCGGCGGCCGATCTGGTTGAGCATCCGGGGCTTTACGCGCTGATCCCGCTGCTCGGCGTGATCAGCGCGCTGGCCCTGATTTGCTACGTACTGGCCAGCCGGCTGTTAGCGTTCAGCCTGTTCGGCCTGCTCAGCTATGTCGAGCCGGTATTGCTGGTCGCGGTAGCGCTGATGCTGGGTGAAAGCATCGCCGCCGACCAATGGCTGACCTATATCCCGATCTGGCTGGCTGTGGTGGTGCTGGTGCTTGAGGGCATCAAGCACCTGCTGCGTCAGCGTCGCCGCCTGGCGTAAGGCGCACCTGCCGCACCCTGCGCTCGGCCACCGCCACAACCGTGAGCTGCCAGCCGTTCCAGTTCAGCTTATCGCCGACCATCGGCAACCGGTCAAGCAAGCTCATGACCAGGCCCGCAAGGGTCTGGTAATCCTCGGTGGCCTTGGCTACAAAGCCGGTACGGGCCTGAATCTGGCTCAGGTTCAAGGCGCCGTTGACCAGGTACCCCTCTGGGCCTTCGACGATGTCCGGCCCCTCGACCTCAGTGGCATCCGGCAACTCGCCGGCAATCGACTCAAGAATGTCGGTCATGGTCAGCACACCCGTGAAATCGCCGAACTCGTTCACCACAAAGGCGATGTGAGTCGACTGGTTGCGCATTTGCTCAAGCGCATTGAGCACGCTGAAGCTTTCCAGCACATGCAACGGTGTGCGCGCCAGGCGCTCCAGGTCTGGCTCATTGCCGGCCAGCAGCTCTTTGAGCAGTTCTTTCTTGTGCACAAAACCCAACGGCTCTTCGACGTTCCCATCACGGATCAAAGGCAAACGCGAATAGGACGAATGCATCAGTGCCGTGCGAATCGCCTCTGCCGATTGTGCCAGGTCAATGACATCGACCTCGGCCCGAGCCGTCATCACGGTCTTGATCGGGCGCTCGGCGAGGTTCAGCACGCCACTGATCATCACACGCTCGCGGCGATCGAATAGCACCTGTTCGGTTCCACCCTCGACCAGATCGGCGATCTCCTCGCCGACTTCGTCTGCCTCAAGCCGGCGCCCGCCGAGCAGACGCAGCACGGCATGGGCGGTGCGCTCACGCAGTGGTCGGTGCTGCTGCAGGCTGCGCTTGCGGCGCACACGGGCCAGTTGGTTAAACACTTCGATCAGAATCGAGAAACCAATCGCGGCATACAGGTAACCTTTGGGTATGTGGAAACCCAGGCCTTCGGCCGTCAGGCTGAAGCCGATCATCATCAAAAAGCCCAGGCAGAGCATGATCACGGTCGGGTGGGCATTGACGAAGCGAGTCAGCGGCTTGCTGGCGACAATCATGATGCCGATGGAGAACACCACCGCGATCATCATGATCGACAAGTGCTCGACCATACCCACCGCAGTAATCACGGCATCCAGCGAGAACACGGCGTCAAGCACCACAATCTGCGCCACGATGGGCCAGAAAGCCGCGTGACGAACCGTTCCGCCTGTCTGGGCAACATGCCCCTCAAGGCGCTCATGCAGCTCCATGGTGGCCTTGAACAACAGGAACACACCACCAAACAGCATGATCAGGTCTCGCCCGGAGAACGACTTGTCGAGAATCTCGAACAGCGGCGCGGTCAGGGTCACCATCCAGGAAATACTGGCCAGCAGGCCCAGGCGCATGATCAGCGCCAGGCTCAAACCAATCACCCGCGCGCGATCACGCTGATGCGGCGGCAGTTTGTCGGCAAGGATGGCGATGAATACCAGGTTGTCGATGCCCAGTACCAGTTCCAGGACAATCAGCGTAGCAAGGCCCAGCCAGGCCGTGGGATCGGCTAGCCATTCCATGGGGAGGTACTCGCAAGCAAGGCGTCACAGGGACGAGAGAAAGGCCAGGACGGCCAGCTACTGGGGGGCTCCGAGAACGAAGTCATATCAACCTTGATATCAATAAGGGACATCGATCCTACAAGCGTCAGGTGCTCTTGATATAGCGGGAAACTATTACAAAAGCTGTAACGCCCTCCTCCATGACGCCTCTCCAGGGTGATTTTCTTCAATACCCTGCCTCCCCTGCTGCTTAGGCTATGTGACCGTTCCCCTTAACCCAGAAGGTCACTATGAGCCTGATGTTATCCATGGCCGCCTTTGCGCTGGCCGCTTCGATTTCTCCCGGCCCGGTCAATATCGTCGCCCTAGGTGCCGGAGCCCGGCATGGTTTGCGCGCCAGCCTGGCGCATGTCACGGGGGCGACGCTAGGCTTTTGCCTGCTGTTGGTGCTGGTCGGGCTTGGCCTTCACGAGCTGTTGCGCCACTGGCCCGGCCTGGCCCGCCTGCTGCAGGCGGGGGGTGTGCTGTTTCTGTTCTACATGGCCTGGAAGCTGAGCAGCGACAATGGCGAGCTTGGCGCAGGGAACCGTGAAGAGCCGCCCTCCATGCTCTACGGGGCAACACTGCAATGGCTGAACCCCAAGGCCTGGCTGGCGAGCGTTGCCGGTATTGGCGCGTACGTCGGCGAAGGCGAGGTGGGCCTGCTGTGGCAGTTCACCGGGTTGTATTTCGTGATCTGTTATCTGTCTGTCGCCAGTTGGGCCTGGGCCGGTAGTGTCATCAGCCACTACCTGAACAACCCTCGACGCATGCGCCTGTTCAATCGCAGCCTGGCGCTATTGTTAGTGGCCAGCGCGATCTACCTGTTACTCGGCTGAACGGTAGTGCCCGGGCGTGGCGGCCAGGTGCTGCTTGAAAGCCCGCTGCAGGTGGGCCTGATCGGCAAATCCGGCGTCGGCGGCCACCTCGGCAATCAGCCGCCCCCGACGCAACTGCGCCCGGGCATACTGGATGCGATGGTCAAGCAAGTAGCCGTGAGGCGTCAGGCCGTAGTGCTGCTTGAAGGCCCGAATCAGGTAAGACGCCGATAGCCCGGCGGCCTGACAGATGTCCTCCAGTTTCAGCGGCTCGGTGCAGTGCTGGCGAATATAGTCGGCGGCACGTTCCAGACGCTGGTTGCCCTGCGCTGGCTCGACCCAAACGGGCCCCAATTGATCCAGCAGCTGAACAAAGAATGCCTCTGCTGCCGCGGCCTTCTCCTGGGGGCTGCGTGCTGGATCAACCAGCCACGCATACAGCCTCAAGAGTTCGCTGTACACCTGTACCGACGTGGTATGGGTCGCCGCCAATGGCTGAAATCCCAATCGCTCAAGCCAGGGGGTATCGACATACAGCATGAGGTAGGACCAGGGCTGATCGGCAATCGGGTTGCAGGCATGCACCGTACCCGGGTTCATCATGACCACCGTGCCTGCGCTGATCTCGTGCCAGTGATCACCGTTCAGGTAGGTGCTGCGCCCCGCCGTGACGGCACCGATGGAAAAGCCGGCGTGGGAATGTCGCGCATAACAGACCTTGCGTCCGTCTTCCACGCTGCGGGCCTCAATGAAGGGCAAGGCCGGGTCACGCCAGAATTGTGAATGAATGCTCATGGCTGGCTCAGGTCCTGAAGGCTCGTCTAACCGTTCATCTCATGCACCACCACCAGCAACTGCGCGGGTTGTGGCCCCAGCGAGCGCAATCGATGCGGTGTCTGTGCGTTGAAATACAGCGCATCACCGCGCTCTAGAATGACCCGCTCGTTCATGAAGTCAACTTCTACCTGGCCTTCATGGACAAACAGGAATTCTTCGCCCTCATGCTCCTTGAACGTTGAATCGCTGAACTCGCTTGGCGGGCTGAGCATGAACGGCAACAGGCTGCGATGGCTGATCTGGCTGGCAAGCACGGCATAACCGGAGACCTCGCGGGCACCTGGCAGCAACTGGCGCTGGTGGCTGCGCACAAGGCTATAACGCTCTTGCGTTGGCGTGTCGGCGGCAAACAACTCCTCAACCTTGACGTTCAACGCACTGGCCAGTTTCAAGGCAGCGGCAATCGAAGGGGTGTTCAGGCCGCGCTCGACCTTGGACAAGTAGCTCTTGGTCATACCGGCTTTTTCAGCCAACGCCTCCAGCGTTATCCCCAATTTTTTTCTCAATAATTTCAATCGGATAGACATGCGAAGCCGTAGATCCCCACAGGCGTGTGCGATTTTGCCTTGCCAATGACACTTTGTGTCATATAGCATCTTTTGTGTCATATGCGTGTCGCCGCGCCACCTCCCAGCAACCCGGCGACATACCTCCCTGACACCCATGACTACTGCACAGGACATCTCCATGGCCAAGACATTAACACTGCCCAAGGATCAATTGATCAAGCAGGCCCTTGCGCACATGCAAGGCTCGCTTGCCGATAATACGTGGACTACCCGAGAAAAGCTGGCCCTCACCTGCCGGATTCTCTTTGAACATGGCCACGACTCCGGTCTGGCCGGGCAAATCACTGCACGTGGCCCGCAGCCCGGGACCTATTACACCCAACAGTTGGGCCTGGGTTTCGATGAGATCACGGCCAGCAACCTGTTGCTGGTCAATGAGGACCTTGAAGTGCTCGAAGGCGATGGTATGCCCAACCCGGCCAACCGCTTCCATAGCTGGGTGTACCGTGCTCGCCCGGACGTCAATTGCATCATTCACACCCACCCGACCCATGTCGCGGCCTTGTCGATGCTGGAAGTTCCCCTGCAGGTCTCCCATATGGACCTCTGCCCGCTGTACGAAGACTGCGCGTTCCTGGAGGCCTGGCCCGGGGTACCGGTGGGCAACGAAGAAGGCGAAATCATCAGCGCCGCACTGGGTGACAAGCGGGCGCTGTTGCTCTCGCATCACGGCCAATTGGCGACAGGGGCCAGTGTTGAAGAGGCCTGCGTGATAGCACAGCTGATCGAGCGTGCCGCCAAGCTGCAGTTACTGGCCATGGCCGCAGGGCAGATCAAACCGATCGAGCCGGCCCTGGGTCGTGAAGCCCATGACTGGATCGCCCGCCCCAAGCGCCACGTTGCCGCCTTCAACTACTATGCCCGGCAAAGCCTGCGCCAGCACGCCGACTGCCTGAACTGATCACATTCTTATCGGAGCCTTGTCCATGTCCACCGCAATTCACGGCATCATCGGCTACACCATCACGCCCTTCACCGCAGACGGCGAAGGCCTTGATCTGCCCGCGCTGGGTCGTTCTATCGATCGTCTGGTCGAAGGCGGCGCTCACGCTATCGCGCCCTTGGGCAGCACCGGCGAAGGCGCCTACCTCAGTGATCACGAATGGGATCAGGTGGCGGAGTTCAGCCTGGCGCACATCGACGGCCGCGTCCCCACGGTCGTCAGTGTTTCCGACCTGACCACTGCCGGCGCCATACGCCGGGCGCGACTGGCCGAACGCCTGGGCGCCGATGCAGTCATGGTGCTGCCGACCGCGTACTGGAAACTCAGTGAAGCGGAGATTCTCCAGCACTATCAGGCCATTGGCGACAGCATTGGCGTGCCGATCATGCTCTACAACAACCCGGCCACCAGCGGCACCGACATGTCGGTGGAGTTGATTCTGCGCATCGTCAAGACGGTGGAGAACGTGACCATGGTCAAGGAGAGCACTGGCGATATCCAGCGCATGCACAAACTGCAGGTGCTCGGCGAAGGCCAGGTGCCGTTCTACAACGGCTGCAACCCACTGGCGCTGGAAGCATTCGTGGCAGGCGCGACAGGCTGGTGTACTGCCGCCGCCAACCTGATTCCGGCACTTAACCTGGCCCTTTATCAGGCAGTACAAGCCAACGATCTGGAGCGCGCAAAAGCACTGTTCTACCAACAGTTGCCATTGCTCGACTTCATTCTCAAGGGTGGCTTGCCGGCAACCATCAAGGCCGGCCTGGCGCTAACCGGCCTGCCCGTGGGCGAGCCGCGTCGCCCGGTGTTCGGGCTGAATGAAACTGGCCGTATGCAGTTGCAGGCGTTGCTGGATCAACTGATCTGACAATGCCCGCCCGCAAGGCAGGCTCCGCTCTTTGCAGGAACCCGTCTTGCGGGCGACAGGCCCGGTACGGTCAAGATAAAAACGACTGCTTAGAAGGTCATTTCCTTCACATAGTCTGCGACGATCAGCTTGCCGGCCGTTTTCTCGATGATTTCCTCGACGCTGACGCCCGGAGCGGTCTCGCGCAGGATGAACGCACCGTTCTCGATCTCCAGGTAAGCCAGGTCGGTGAGTACCTTGCGGATGCAGCCCGCACCGGTCAGCGGCAGGCTGCAGCGCGACAGCAATTTGGACTCGCCATCCTTGGAGGCGTGGGTCATGGTGACAATGATGTTGTCGGCACCGGCCACCAGGTCCATCGCCCCGCCCATGCCCTTGACCAGTTTGCCCGGGATCATCCAGGAGGCGATGTTGCCCTCCACGTCCACCTCGAAAGCGCCCAGTACGGTCAAGTCGACGTGGCCGCCACGGATCATGGCGAAGGACTCGGCAGAGTTGAAAATCGAAGCGCCGCGGCGCGCCGTTACGGTCTGCTTGCCGGCGTTGATCATATCGGCATCCAGTTGTGCTTCGGTCGGGAATTCACCCATGCCGAGCAGGCCGTTTTCCGATTGCAGCATCACGTCCATATCGGCCGGGACATAGTTGGCCACCAGGGTCGGAATACCGATGCCCAGGTTCACGTAGTAGCCGTCCTTGAGTTCGCGGGCGACGCGCTGGGCCATTTGTTCGCGGGTAAGTGCCATGGTCAGGATCTCTTTGTTGTTCTGTGCGGGGGCGGGTCAGGCTTTGACGGTGCGCTTCTCGATGCGCTTCTCGAAGGTGCCGACGATTACCCGGTCGACATAGATGCCTGGGGTATGGATCTCGCTGGGCAGCAGGACACCTGGCTCGACGATTTCTTCGACTTCGACCACGGTGATCTTCCCGGCCGTAGCGGCCAGCGGGTTGAAGTTCTGTGCGGTGTTGCGGTAGACCACGTTACCGTAGTGATCGGCCTTCCAGCCCTTGACGATGGCGAAGTCGCCGGTAATGGCTTCTTCCATGATGTACTTGCGCCCATTGAACTCGCGCACTTCCTTGCCTTCGGCAACCGGGGTGCCGTAACCGGTGGCGGTATAGAACGCCGGGATACCCGCACCGCCAGCGCGCATTTTTTCCGCCAGGGTGCCTTGCGGGGTCAATTCCACTTCCAGTTCGCCGCTGAGCAACTGGCGTTCGAATTCGGCGTTTTCTCCAACGTAGGAAGCAACCATCTTGCGGATCTGGTGCTGCTCCAGCAGCACACCCAGGCCAAAGCCATCGACACCGCAGTTGTTGGAGACAACGGTCAGGCCCTTGACGCCACGGCGCTTGATTTCAGCGATAAGGTTTTCCGGGATGCCGCACAGGCCGAAACCGCCGGCCAGTACTGTCATGTTGTCGGTCAGGCCTTCGAGGGCCTCTTCATAGGTTGCTACGCGCTTGTCCAGTCCGGCCATGCTGATCCGCCTTTTGTAGTTGTAGAACCGACCTCAGGTGTCGGAGGAGCGTCTGGGCCATCTTCACCCCTCCAGACTCATTTGTTAATTTTGTTTTTTTCATTGATTAATTGGTTTTAAAAAATAATAGACCCTCTACCGTTCCCTGCGCAGGCATCGACCCGCAAGCGGCGCTGGGCGACGCGCTGAAACATCAATGGAAGTCCCGGCTGCGCACGTCCAGCCCGCTCAACAGCGGGCTGAGGTCTTCAAGGCGTCGGGCAATCACATGGCGCACCCCACTCTCGCACTCCAGCCGCCCCACCACCCGCAACAGCCGTGCCCCCACCAAGATGCGGCGCTGACGCTCGGCCAGCGCGCGCCAGACCAGCACATTGATCATGCCGAACTCATCCTCCAGGGTGACGAAAGTCACCCCACCGGCGGTCTGCGGTCGTTGTCGTCCGATGACAATACCGGCGACGCTGACCTTGTCAGCATGAGCCAACTCGACCAGCCGCTGCGAACTGCGACAACCCAGGCCTTCGAGGCGACGCCGCAGCAAGGCCAATGGATGCGGCCCCAGGGTCGTGCCGGTGCTGCTGTAGTCGGCGAACAGGTCCTCACCCAAGGTTGGCGCGGGCAAGGCCACCGCCTCGTCTGAAGGCGCCGCCAGCCCGGCGAACAACGGCAACTGGGCCTGAACCGCCGCCACTTCCCAGCGTGCCTGGTAACGGTGCCCGACCAGCCCCTGCAAGGCTCCGGCATCGGCCAGCAACTCACGTGCGCGTGCATCCAGACCGGCCCGCAGGCTCAGATCGCTGACATCGGCCCATGCCTTCACGGCGCGCGCCTGCTCAATACGCCGGCCATCTTCCTCACGAAAGCCTCGCACCTGACGCAGCCCCAGACGAATCGCCAAGGCATCATCGGTGACCGGCTCCAGGCTGCAATCCCAGTTGCTGTGGCACACATCCACCGGGCGAATCTCGATGCCATGTCGCCGCGCATCCTGAAGAATCTGGTCCGGGCTATAGAAGCCCATCGGCCAACTGTTGATCAACGCGCAGGCATAAATAGCGGGCTCATGGCACTTGAGCCAGCAACTGGCGTAGGTCAGCAAGGCAAAGCTGGCCGCATGGGACTCGGGAAATCCGTAACTGCCAAAACCCTTGATCTGCTCAAAGATCCGCGCAGCAAAGGCCTCGGTGTAACCGTTGTCGAGCATGCCGCGGGTCAAGCGCTCACGGTGCGGCTCCAGCCCGCCATGACGTTTCCACGCGGCCATCGAGCGACGCAGTTGATCGGCCTCGCCCGGGCTGTAGCCTGCCGCGACGATGGCCAGTTCCATGACCTGCTCCTGGAACAGCGGCACGCCAAGGGTGCGTTCAAACACCTTCGCCAGCGCGGGCGAAGGAAAATCGACAGGTTCTTCGTTGTTGCGGCGACGCAGGTAGGGGTGGACCATATCGCCTTGAATCGGCCCGGGGCGAACAATCGCCACTTCAATGACCAGGTCATAGAACGTCTTCGGCTTGAGCCTCGGCAACATGGCCATCTGCGCCCGCGACTCGATCTGGAACACGCCGATGGTATCGGCCCGACCGATCATGGCATACGTCGCTGCATCCTCGGGAGGCACCGTGGCGATGCTCAAGCGACGCCCACGATGGCGCTCAAGCAGGTCAAAACACCGACGCAAGGCGCTGAGCATGCCCAAGGCCAGGATATCGACCTTGAGCAACCCGACCAGGTCGAGGTCGTCCTTGTCCCACTGGATCACCGTACGGTCTTCCATGGCCGCGTTCTCCACCGGCACCAGGCTGTCCAATGGCTGCTCGGAAATGACAAAACCGCCCGGGTGCTGGGACAAGTGCCGGGGAAAGCCGATCAAGGTCCCCGTCAGTGACAGTACCCGGTGCAACAACGGGCTTTCAGGGTCGAAACCCGCTTCACGCAGGTGCTCGGCAGACGGCACACGGTCACTCCAACGGCCACAGCAATCAGCCAATGCGTTGATCTGATCGGGCGGCAACCCCAGCACCCGGGCAATATCCCGCACGGCACCGGCGGCATGGTAGGTGCTGGCCACGGCCGTGAGCGCTGCGCGATGACGCCCATAACGACGAAACACATACTGCAGCACCTCTTCGCGGCGCTCGTGTTCGAAATCGACATCAATGTCCGGAGGCTCGTTACGCTCGCGGGAGAGGAAACGCTCGAACAACAGGTGCGAGGTCATGGGGTCCAGTTCGGTGATACCCAGCACGAAGCACACCACCGAGTTGGCTGCCGAGCCCCGCCCCTGGCAGAGGATGCCCTGCTCGCGGGCAAACCGCACGATGTCATGGACCGTGAGAAAGTACCCTTCGTAACCAAGCTCGGTGATCAGGGCCAGCTCATGCTCCAGCATGCCACGGGCCTTGTCGTCGACACCCTCAGGCCAGCGCCAACGTAGACCGTGCTCGCACAACTGACGTAGCCAACTGGTCGAGGTATGGCCGTGCGGCACCACTTCCCGAGGGTACTGATAGCGCAATTGACCGAGGTCGAACTGGCAGCGCTCGGCGATTTGCACACTGGCCTGGAGCAATTCGGGTGGGTACAACTCGGCCAGGTGCTGCAACGGTCGCAAGTGTCGCTCGCCATTGGCGAACAGACGGTGCCCGGCCTCGGCCACGGTCGTGTGATGGCGGATAGCGGTCATGCAGTCCTGCAAGGCCCGACGTCCACGGGCATGCATATGCACATCGCCACAGGCGACCGCAGGAATGCCGGTCTCAGCGGCCAGCGCCAGCAGGTTCGCCAGCCGCTGGCGGTCATCCGGGCCACGGTGCAACTGCACCGCCAGCCACAGGCGCTCAGCAAACACTTCACGCAACCAGTGGCCGTTACTGGCGTCACGCTCGTCATCCGGTACCCACAACGCCAGCAGCCCCGGGAAAGGGCTGTTGAAGTCATCGCGGTACAGGCAGTACTCGCCCTTCTTTGCCCGACGACGCCCTAGGGTGATCAGCCTGCACAGGTGCTGATAACCACATAGGTCCTCCACCAACAGCACCAGTTTCGGGCCATTTTCCAGGCGTATTTCGCTGCCAATGATCAGTGGGAGGCCACTGTCCTTCGCCGCCTGCCAGGCCCGCACAATACCGGCCAAGGTACATTCATCAGTGATCGCCAGAGCCTGGTAACCTTGCTGGCGAGCACGCGCGAACAGCTCCTGCGCACTGTAGGCGCCGCGCTGGAAACTGAAGTTCGACAGGCAGTGCAGTTCGGCATAAGCAACGCTCATGCGAACCAGCCTTGCAACCACAGCACGCGACTGTCGCCGACATTGCGGTAGGCCCAGCCGCGCTGGCCGCTGGCGGTTTCAATCAGGTAATAGTCACGGCGTATATCGTCACCGTCCCACCAACCGGACTCGATACGTTCAGGCCCGGCCAACACCTGCAAACCCTCAGGCAGCAACGCTTGCGGCTCGGCCAACAACCAGCCGGGACGCGGTGCAGCCGGCAGCGACACGTCAGCCGAACGCCCTTCCCCTGAGTACCAGGCGCACTCGGGACGGTGGTCTGCCTGCACCTGCAGCGTCCCTACGGCGTCATCGCCAAGGCGCGCACGCAACCGCTCGCGCAACTGCTCCCATGCCTGGTACTGCTGCGGCCGGGCTTCGAAAAGCGCTGCCAACGGCGGTACGAAACGTGGCAAATCCTCAGCCAGCAAACGCAGATTACGCACAGGGGCCGCAAGCTGCAGCGCCTCCAACCGCCCACGGGCCAGCTCGAACAACATGCCCGCCTCACGCTCAGCCGCCAGCAAGCCGACCACCACGCGGGTGTCTTCGACCTCGACATGCTCCAGGTGCAGCGTAAAGCGCTGAACCCCCACATCCCGTCCGACCAGGAACACCGCCAGGTCGTTGATCAACCGGCGCAAGGGGAACAACAGCGCCTGATGGGATTCAACATCGAAATTCAGCTCCAGCCGCGCATCGAAACGGTCTGCCGGCATGTAGCACGTCAATGCCATGGCCCGCAGACCCAGCAGCCGATCCAGATGCAACTGCACCGGTGCGGCGAAACGTCGGGCCAGCGCATCACGCGGCAGCGCCAGCACCTGATCCAGGCGGCGCAACCCCATGCGCACAAGCGCCGTGGCGGCGTCCGGCGCCAGACCGATACGCTCAACGGGCATCCGCACCAAGGCGGCGCGGGTTTGTTCGGGGCAGAAAGCGGCCAGCCCGTCATGCCCATTGGCAAGCATCCGGGCGGCTACCGGGTTGCTGGCCAGCACGATGCGATGGCGAAAACCGAGGACCGTCAACTCCTCACGCAAGCGCGCCTCAAACACAGGCCAGGGCCCGAACAGCCCCAGGCTGGACTCGACCTCCAGCAACAGGGCTCGGGGGTAATCCAGGCTGACCTGCGAGCTGAAGCGGTACGCCCAGGCCGCAAGCAATTGCTGCAAGTGTTCCGTGGCTGCGGGGTCATGCTCAACACACGTAAACCCCTGGGCCAGGGCTTGCGCTGTACTCAACGTTTGCCCCGCACGCAAGCCAAGGGCATGGGCCGCCGGGTTGACGGCCTGCAACACCCGGCGCTGGCTAGGCCCGCTGATCAATACCAACGGTGCGTCGGGATCATTACGCCCGCGCAGTACACCATCGAGTGCCAGCTGCGGCAGCAGGATACAGGCCCAGAGCATGCTGCATCAGCCTCGCCAGCACGCAGCAATGGGGGTTGTCGGTGCCCGTCCGCCACGGCACTTGAGCACCCGCCACTGCGCTGGCTGGCAATCGACGGCGATACGCAAGGCCGCCGGTGAAGGGTTCAACGCCGTGTGTTGAGGGCGACAGGCAAATGCCAGGGCCTGGCCCGTTTCGGCAGCGACCTGCAAACGGCGCAGGGCTCGATCATCGGCATGCTGCGGCCAACACAGCACTGCGGCGCAACTGCCCGAGCGCAAGCATTGCTCGGTGGCCCAGAGTGCCTCGCTCGGGTCGGCCTGCACCAGCGACAGCCAGCGCAAGTCGACACCAGCGGCCTGCCAAGCAGGGGCATACGGGATATAGGGTGGTGCTACCAGCACCACCCGCTCGCCGCCTGTGGTCAAGCGCGCCAGGCTCGGCCAGAGCAACTGCAGCTCGCCACTGCCAGCACTCGCCAGCAGCACTTCGGTCAGCGCCCCGGACGGCCAGCCGGTATCGGGCAAGGCTGCATCCAGCGGCGCATGCCCGGTGGGTTGTACCTCACGCGGTGGGGCAACCGGCCGCCCTTTCCAGACCTGGCGCGTGTCCAGCAGCCCGTCGAGACTGACGACGGCACCCATCAGCCGCGCCTCAGCAGGCCACAGAACACACCTTCGATCACCAGTTCATGTTCGGGGCCAACGTCAATCGGCGCGTAGGCCGGGTTACGTGGCAACAGGCGGTAATGCCCATCGGCACGCTGGAAGCGCTTGATGGTCACCTCACCGTCCAGCCGGGCAACCACGATCTGCCCGTCACGGGCATCGGCTTGTTGTTTGATGCCGACCAAATCGCCATCGAAAATACCGTCGTCGATCATCGAGTCACCACGCACCTTGAGCAGGTAGTCCGGGGTACGGCTGAACAACTGCGGGTCCAGCAGCAATTGCTCATGAATATCGATATCCGGGCCAATCGGTCGCCCGGCCGCCACCTGCCCCAGCACCGGAATTTCCAGCACCTCGGGCCGACGCAACACACCGGCCAGGCGGATACCGCGTGCCTGGTTCGGCGTGACCTCGATCAGCCCCGCCTCGCAGAGGGCCTGAATGTGTTTACGCGCCACACTGCGCGAAGCAAAACCAAAGGCCTGGGCGATATCGGCCAGGCTCGGTGGCTGACCGTGCTCGGCAATGCGTTCACGGATGAAGGTCAGGATGGCGGTGCGTTTGGGCGATAATCTAGTCATGGAGTACATTTGTACTCTTTTCGTAAAACACTGACCAGCCCCATTGATCGCCCCAAGGCGAAATGAGTCCGTTATGATCGTCGCCATCAGACCTGTAGCGGAAACCCACCATGCTCAATGCCCTGCTGTTCGACCTCGACGGCACCCTGACCGATACCGACAAGCTGCACCTGCTGGCCATGCAGCAGTTGTTGCTCGAAGAAGGCCGGGTCTTTACCGAAGAAGAGTTCGATGCGCATGTCAGTGGCCGGGCCAATGCCGATTTGTGCCGCTACCTGTTCCCGGAACGCTCGGTTGCCGAGCACCGGGCCTTCGCCGAGCGCAAGGAGGAGCGCTTTCGCGCCTTGTCGCCGCGCCTGCAACCGACACCCGGTCTGTCGCGCCTGCTTGCACATGGCGAGGCTGCCGGCCTGGGCATGGCCGTCGTCACCAATGCACCACGGGCCAACGCCGAGCACATGCTCGCCGCCATGGGTATGGCCGGGCGTTTTCGACATATCCTGGTGGCCGAAGAGCTGCCCTGCGCCAAGCCCGACCCCCTGCCCTATCTCACCGGCCTTGAGCGCCTGCACGCACGCGCCGAATACGCATTGGCGTTCGAAGACTCGATTCCTGGGGTAACGGCAGCCAGCAAGGCCGGCATTTTCACTGTTGGCCTGAGCACCAGCCAACGGCCAGAGGTGCTGCTAGCCGCTGGCGCGCAACTGGTGGTGGAGGACTTCACCGATGCCCGCTTGTGGGCATTGATTGACGGGATGTCCAACCAGGCTCAGTGACGCCGGTAGCTTTTCTTGCCACTTGGCGTCAGGCAATACACACCACCCCGAGGGTCGGTACAGAACGCCCCACTGCCACACGCGCAGCCGTCGTTGCACAGGACGCGCCAGTGCGCAGATAGCCGAAGGTTGCTCGGCGTGATCCTGATGTACATACCGATCTTCGAGGTGGCGTCGAGCATCCAGTGAGCGGGAAGCTCGCGACGCCGACCGCTACATATCAAAACGATCCACCGCCCGCCGCCGCTCGTTGTCGTCGCGCATGTCATAGTTGGCAGTGGTCTGGATGTTGCTGTGGTGCGCAAGTTTCTGGGCAATCGACAGGTCGTGCTCTTCGATCACCCGGGTAATGAACGAGCGGCGAAAATCGTGGGGCATGATCTTCACCCCGACCTGCTGCCCCCGCTGGCGAGCGATGTAATAGATCGCATGCTTGGTGATGCGTTCGCGGGTGATATGGCTGCCACGTCGTATGCGGTTGAACAGGAAGTCGTCATCGGCCTGCCCTTCCGGCAGTTGCGAACGACGAAAGGCCAACCAGGCATTGAGCCTGTCGAACGCCCAGGCCGGCGCATACTTGATCAGTTGTTTGTTGCCTTTGCCCAGCACCTGCAGGCTGCGCTCGGAAAAGTCGATCTGCGACAGTTTCAGATCGACCGACTCGGATTTGCGCATCCCTGTGCCATAGAGCAAGGCAATTACCGCTGCATCGCGTAACCCTTGTGGGCGTGGGTCAGCGGCGCACACCTCCATGAGTTCGCGTATCAGGCTGCGCTTGAGGTTTCGCCCCACGGGCAGGCGTACACCCTGGGTCGCTTTCACCGTGCGAATTTTCAGCAGGTGTTCGTGGCTGATCAGACTCAACCGCCACGCCTCGTTCATGACGCCCCGTACCGCATTGACATACAGCGATGAGGTGTTGGGGGTAAACCCGTCGGCACGCAGCGCCGCCACCAGCGCGGTGACATGTGCGGGGTCGAGCAGGTGCCAGGGTACCTCGGCAATGTCGCAATCCTCGAAGCCGAGCCGGTCGGCAGCATCCTGCAGGACGTACTTCATGGTCAACTGGCTGGAGGGCGCCAGGCGCGCAAGGTATTGCAGCAGCGGGTTGTGCAGTGAATCGGGCAAAACGGGAGGTCCTGTAGCAGCGCCAGCATGGTCCGAGGCCAGAGCCAGGTCATTGATTGCCAAGCATTTTGACCTGGCACCGGGCGGATGGTAACTCATCCCGCGTAACGCTGCTGCCAATAGCCGACAAGCCCTCCCATCATGGAAACCGATACCCCGGTCGAGCAGTCGGCCTCAGGACAAACCAACAAACCTAATGGGACTTGAGTTTCTGGAACGACAGGTTCATATCCGAGGCCCACGTATCCAGTACGACCTTGACATCGTCCGGGACCAATACCTGTTTTTCATTCTCCAGGGGTTTGCCGCTGCCCTTGCGCACGACCTGAGCCAGTACCTTGTTATTGCCCCCGTCGAGAAATGCTGCTTCAGTGGCGATCTCGGTTTCCTGGTCACGGATTCCCGAAGCGGTACTCACGGCAGCAGCCACCAAGGCGATCGGAATCACTTCATACGGTTTCAAGCCTTCGGTCTTGCTGCTGACCGCAGTGATTGCCGGCCTGACGACAATAGTGCCTGGGCCAGGCCCCTTGGCAAGCGGCATCGATTTGCTGATTTCTCGCTTGAGTGCTGCGTCATAGTAGCGGGTAATCCCTTGCAGGGTACTTTGCGGTATACGCTCGGTCGCCTGTGGCTTGGGGTAGAACTGGCTGGGCTCGATGTAGACGCTCGTGTAACGGCCAACCTTCAGGTCAGGGTCCACCCAGCGCATCACCGTTGCCCCGGAAGGCGATGTGTTCTCAGTCAAACGGCTGTAATCCCTGAGAAAACCGGAATATTGCTCCGGTTCGACGACTTTGCTCGAACAGCCGGACAGAACAAGCCCGCTCAGGCACAGCGTACCGACGATCAACGCTCTTTTCATGCTCTCGCTCCATGGCGCGCAAAGGAAGGCTCTGTAGGTATAGGCTAGAGTTGCGCAGGCATCCAACAAAACGAGGCAGCATGGCATTTCACAAACTGGCACACACTCATCCACGCTTGAGCGCAGCGGCTCTACTGGGCGCTATTGCAGGCATACTGATTCCCGCACATGACCTGATCCAGCACATCTTGATTGGCTGGAACATCGGTGTCTGGTTCTACCTGGCACTGGTGCTCTGGCTGACCCTGCGAGCCAACCCGGAACGGGTTCGCAAGGTGGCCAGCATCGAAGACGAAAATGCCGGGTTGGTACTGTTCACCGTGAGTATCGCCGCCATCGCCAGCCTGGCCGCCGTCACCCTCGAACTGGTCGGCAGCCGGGGCCTGGAGAATGGCCAACAGCTGTTGCGCTATGCCTTCACCGGGCTCACCGTAAGCGGTTCATGGCTGTTGATCGGCACTGTCTTCAGTCTGCACTATGCGCGGCTGTTCTACACCGATGAGGCAAAGGCACCCTTGTTGCGTTTTGCCGATGGCGAATGCAACCCCGATTACTGGGACTTCCACTATTTCTCATTCACCCTGAGCGTGGCCGTACAAACCGCCGATGTCGGCGTCGCCGGGCGTGAGCTGCGCCGCGTGGTATTGGCGCACTCACTGATCGGCTTTCTCTTCAACACGGCCATCCTGGGTTTCACGATCAATATTGCTGCCGGCTTACTGAGCTGACGGGCCCTGCCCCTCAAGCGCTTGCACCGCACAGCGGGCAATGCGCTGGCAGGCCAACACCAGTCGTTGACTGTCCAGTACCAGGCCCAGGCGCAGATGCCCGGCGGCACTGGGGCCGAATGCATCGCCGGGCAACACCGCCACACCATGCTCCTCCAGCAGGCGCTCAGCGAAGGCCCGTGCACTCAAGCCGGTTTCACGGATATCGATCATCACGAACATGCCGCCATCCGGCTTGTGCACACGGATTCCCGCACAGCCTTCCAGGCTGGCGCACACCCGGTCACGCCGCTCGCGGTAGGCTTCGCGCATCTGCACAAGTTCTGGGAGTTCGTGCTCCAGGGCCACCCGAGCCGCATTCTGGATGAAGTCCGGCAGGCCATAGAGCATGCACAGGGCCAAGTGCGTCAAGTGATCGGCCAGGGCTGGCGGACCGATCATCCACCCTACCCGCCAACCGGACATGGCATGGGACTTGGAGAGGCTGTTGATTGTCACACAACGCTCAGCCATACCCGGCAGGCTCGCCGGGCTGATATGTTCGCCGTCATACAGCAATTCGCTATAGACCTCGTCGGAGATCAGCCACAAGTCATGCTCGATACACAGCCGCGCCAGGCGCTCCCATGTGGCCCGTGGCAGGCTGGCGCCTGAAGGGTTGTGCGGGCTGTTGATGAGCAGGGCCCGCGTGCGCGGGGTGATCAGCGCCCGGACATCCGCCGGTTCAATACAAAACCCCTTCTCGGGCTTGACCGCAACGGGCACCGACTTGGCCCCACAAGCACCGAACACCGCGTCATAGGTGACATACATGGGTTCGGCGACAATCACCTCATCCCCCGGATCAAACAAGCATTGGGCCACGCCGTACAGTGCACACTGTGCTCCGGCCAGCACGACGACTTCTTGCGCATCCACCGCTCGCCCGCTAAGCCGTGCATGTCGGCGGGCAATGGCCTGGCGCAAGGCCAGGCTGCCACGCACATCCGAATAATGAGTGTCGCCTGCTGCGAGGCTGTCGACCGCCGCCTGGACAATCGACTTCGGCGTGTCGAAATCAGGGTCGCCAACCGACAGCAACAGAATGTCGCGGCCTTGCTGCTGCAGTTCCAAGGCTCGGTAATGAATGTTCCAGACGGCAGCACCATCACCGGCAATACGTTGGGTCAGGGTTGAATACTGCATGGAGGGCTCCTTGACTGATGGCACACCTCGGGCGTACCGCTGGTCAGAAACCTCCAGGCGGGCATCCCAGCCGACTGCCGGTAAAAATAGCAGAATGCCGTGTGCCTGGCGGCTCAACCCCCAAAGACAAACGTTTGCGTTGAAAAACTATCCGAACGAAGGGCCATGACCAGGGTCAAAAAACCGGTGATAAACCGCGTTCAGGTCCCGGACAACCCCCCAGTGAATGCTATGGTTAGGGTCGCGCTGTACCCTGAGAAATAGCCAACACACCGTGTGACGCTGAAAATCAAGGAGGCCAGCATGAGCAAACTGACGTTTCCAAACGCCTGTCAGGTAATGCGTTGGCATTTCCATCCATTAGGCTTTGAGGCAAGCATGGATGCGCCCAGCAGCATGGTAGCCCGCCTGTTTGACCGCGCCACGGGCGAAACCTTGCTGGCAATTACCGGCATTCCTTGCGCCACCGTGATGCAGGCTACCGATGTCGAGTTGATCATCGAGGCCGTGGAGGCCGAGCTCGATGCCTTTGCACCGTCCAGCACCTTGCACTCGGCATGACAGCTAGGCCGGTACACCGGCCTGGCTGGCCGACTCGATTCTGGCCATGAAGTCTTCGGCGGACTGCGGCTGACCCAACAGATAGCCCTGCAGCGAGTCACAGCCCAAGCGCGTCAGGAAGTCCTGTTGCCGATCGGTTTCCACCCCTTCGGCAACGATGCGCAAGCCCAGCGCCTGGCCCAACGCAACAATTGCCGAAACAATGGCCGCATCGTCGCCATCTTGTTCCAGATCACGCACGAAACCGCGGTCGATTTTCAGCTCGTTGGCCGGCAGCCGCTTGAGGTACATCAAACTGGAGTAGCCCGTGCCAAAGTCGTCGATCGACAAGTCCACGCCCATGTCCGAGAGCTGCTGCAATACCAGCAAACTGGCATCGGCATCACGCATGGCAGTGGTCTCGGTAATCTCCAGCGTCAGGGTATTGGGCGGCAAGCGATGCCGTGCCAATGCCCCGGCAACGCTCTCGACCAGGCTGGCATGGCAGAACTGGATCGCCGACAGGTTCACAGCGATACGCCAATCGACATACCCCTGATCGATCCACAGGCGCATTTGTCGGCACGCTTCATTCAGCACCCAATCCCCGATGGGGATGATCAGGCCGGTCTTTTCCGCCAGCACAATGAAACGATCCGGCAGCAACAGACCGTGCTGTGGGTGCTCCCAGCGCAGCAGGGCCTCCGCGCCAATGGGCTGGCACTTCTGGGCATCGAACTTGGGCTGGTAGAAGAGACGAAACTGCCCCTGCTCCAGCGCCATGCGCAGATCCTGAAGCAATTGCAGCTGCAAGCGGGCATTGCTGTTCATCGATACATCGAAAAAGCTGTAGCCATTCTTGCCCGCGCTTTTGGCGTGGTACATCGCCGCGTCGGCATTGCGCAGCAGCTCGTGCTGATCGGTGCCGTTGCCGGGGTACAGGGAAATGCCGATGCTGGCGGATACCTGAAGGTTTTGATCGCTGATGCGAAACGGTCGCGATATCAGGTTGACCTGCTTGGTCGCGACACCCAGGGCATCATCCGGCTCATCCAGCTCTACCAGCAAGACAAACTCGTCGCCGCCAATACGCGCCAGGGTATCCTGGCTGTGCAGGTGCCCGCGCAGACGCAAGGCAACCTCTTTGAGCAACTGGTCCCCCGTATGGTGACCGAAGGCATCGTTGACCGGCTTGAAGCCATCAAGGTCAATAAACATCAGGGCAAAGCAGCCGCCCTGCTCCGCCACCTTGCTGATGGCCTGATCGATCCGGTCGGCCAGCAAGGTACGATTGGGCAGCCCGGTCAAGGTGTCATGCAAGGCCAGTTGGGTCAGTTCCTCGTTGGCCAGCGTCAACGAGCGCGCCAGTTCAGCCGTGCGCGCTTCCAGGCGCGCATCCAGCACCGACGTCAACAACGCCACGGCCAATACCGCCAGGGTGGTGATCAACACCAGATAATCCAGACCACTGCCGCTCAGACCGCCCTGGGCACCACAGAAACTGCCATCGGCGAAGTTGGCCGCGGCCATGCCGGTGTAGTGCATGCCGACAATGGCAATCCCCATCACCACGGCGGCACAGCCACGGAACTGACGAACATAAGGCGTGTGCAGGCGCAAGCGAAATGCGATCCACAGCGCCGCCGCCGATGCGCCCCCGGCGATCAGCAAGGAGGCCACGAACAACACGGGGTCGTACTCGATGCCCGGCTGCATGCGCATGGCCGCCATGCCGGTGTAATGCATGCAACTGATGCCGGCACCCATGATGAAGGCACCCAGCCCCAACGTACGCCAAGGCAAGCGCGGCTGGCTGACCAGCCAGAGGGCGAAACCCGACGACAACACCGCAACCAGCAATGACAAGGCCGTCAAGGTGATGTCATACCCCAGCGGGATCGGCAGGCTGAAGGCGAGCATCCCGATAAAATGCATCGACCAGATACCAAAGCCCATGGCCATGGCCCCTCCGCCCATCCACAGATGTACCGCACGCCCCTTGGCCGTCGCGATGCGGCCGGAGAGGTCAAGCGCGGTATACGATGCAAGGATGGCCACACACAGGGAAATCAATACCAGCGAGGGGGAGTAACTACCAATCAACATGAGGCCTTTGACAACCGGGTTGGAGGACCTGTGTTGAGGCCCGATAAAACCGATGATTGTACTCAAGCTTTAGCGAAACGCACGGAGTTTCAGTGGGTACGTTCCAACCTGCGCGGGCTGCGGCACCGTGCCAAAGCGGGCACCGTACCGCCACCCTCGCTGACAGAACCGTCAAGGCTGCGGGGCGAACGCCGTCTGTGTGTCCCAACCACCACCCAGGGCCGCGATCAACTGCACACTGGCCACCAGACGCCCCTGCAACAAGGTCAGCACACTGCGCTCATTGCTCAAGGCCGTGGCCTGCACATTGACCACATCCAGGTAGCCAATCAAGCCGGCCTTGTACTGATTATTGGTCAAGCGTAACGACTCGCGGGCCGAGGCCAGCGCCTCGTTACGTACCTGAGCCTCATCCTCATACACTTTCAACTGCACAAGGTAGTTTTCCACCTCACGAAAACCGTCCAGCACCGTTTGCCGGTACTGGGCGACGGTCTGGTCATAGACCGCTTCGGTACGGTCGACTTCAGCGGCGCGCTTGCCGCCGTCGAACAAGGTCAGGGCCAGTTGCGGCCCGACCGACCAGAAACGGTTCGGCAGGCTGACCCAATCATTGAAACTGCTACTGCTGTAACCACCACTGAGGCTCAGGCTCAGGTCGGGGAAGTAAGCCGCCTTGGCCACGCCAATACTGGCATTGGCAGCCATCACCTTGCGTTCAGCCGACGCGATGTCGGGACGACGCTCCAGCAGTTGTGACGGCAAGGCCAGCGGCACCTGAGGCAACGCCGGGATGCGATCGCTCGCCGCCAAGGCAAACTCAGAGGGTGCCTTGCCAAGCAATACGGCAATCGCGTTTTCCAACTGGGCACGCTGCCAGATCAGATCGATCAGGTCAGCCTGGGTAGTTTTCAACTGGGTTTGTGCCTGAGCCACGGCATCCTTGCCGGAGATGCCGGCACGGTACTGGTTCTCGGTCATTTTCAGCGAACGCTGGTAAGCCTCGACAGTCGCCTCAAGCAGGCGTTTTTGCTCATCCAGCACCCGCAGTTGCAGGTAATTCTGCACCAGCTCCGACTGCAGGCTCAGACGAATCGCCGCCATATCGGCCAGGCTCGCTTCAGCACTGGCCTCGTTGGCGGCCAACTCCTCACGCAGCTTGCCCCACAGATCAGCCTCCCAACTCACGCCCAGTTGGGTGCTGTAGGTATTACGGATACCACTGCTGTTATTGCTCAGGCTCGAGCTGCTGCTACCGGTGCCCTGGCTTGAGCGCGTCTTGCCGGCGCTCAGGTCGATGCTGGGAAACAGCGAGCCGCGAGCACTGCGTACCAAGGCCTGGGCCTGACGGTATTGAGCCTCGTACTGGGCGACCGTCTGGTTATTGGCATTGAGTTGCACAATCAGGTCGTTGAGCAGGCTGTCGCCATACAGCTCCCACCAAGCGCCTCGGGCCAATGCATCGGACGGCGTTGCCGGTGTCCAGCCTTCGGCATACTTGAACGGCGCTTGCGCAGGGGTTTCCGGGCGCTGGTAATTCGGGCTCAGGGTACAGGCGCTGAGCATCACCAGGCACATGCCGGTCGCCAGCAAGCGCGAGCCTCGAGCGGCCAGCAACTGCTGCAGGGTGCGGTCGGAAAGTAACGGGCGTTGAGTCATAGCGGGGTTTCCAGAGCAGCATCGGTACGCACGCCACGCCAACGGTTGAAGCGATGGCGCAGACGGTCCAGGTAGAGGTAGACCACTGGGGTGGTGTAAAGCGTGAGGATCTGGCTGAAGACCAGCCCACCAATGATGGTCAGGCCCAGCGGTTGACGCATCTCGGCACCCTCGGCACCGCCGAGCAACAGCGGTAGCGCGCCAAGGATGGCCGCCAGGGTGGTCATCAGGATCGGCCGCAAACGCAACAGGCACGCGCGACGGATCGATTCTTCAGGGCTCAGCCCGTCATGCCGCTCCAGCTGCAAGGCCAGGTCGATCATCAGGATGGCGTTTTTCTTCACCACGCCGATCAGCAGGAACAGCCCCAGCAACGAGATCAGGCTGAACTCGCTGCCCACCAGATACAACGTGAGCAAGGCGCCGACCCCGGCCGACGGCAGCGTCGACAGAATGGTCAGCGGGTGAATGTAGCTTTCATACAGAATGCCCAGCACCAGGTACACCGCCAGCAGTGCGCCGAGAATCATGAACGGCTGGCCTTTCTGGCTTTCCTCAAAGGCATTGCCGGTACCGCCCAGCTTGGCGATCACCTCTTCGGGCAGGCCGACCTTGGCCACTGCACGCTCCACGGCGGCCATGGCCGCTTCCTGGCTGTAGCCTTCAGCAATATCGAAGGCAATGTCTTCAGAAGCGAATTGCCCTTCATGACTGACCCGGTCGCTGGCCAGGCTGTTTTCATAGCGGGCAAACGCCGACAGCGGCACGCGCGCGCCCGCCGCAGTGATCACCTGCACCTGCTCCAGGGTACGTGGGTCCTGCGCGTACTGCGGGTTGACCTCCATCACCACCTGATACTGGTTCAGGCTGTCGTAGATGGTCGAGATCTGCCGCTGGCTGTAGGCATTGTTCAGCACCGCAGTGACCATGTTCATGTCGATGCCCAGGCGCTTGGCCTGTTCGCGATCGACCACCAGCGTCACTTGCTGGGTACCGCTGCCTTCACGCGCATCGATCGCGGTGAGCTCTGGCAAGGTCTTCAGGGCGGCAACAACCTTCGGGTACCACTCGCGCAACAAGGCCAGGTCGCCGCTTTGCAAGGTGTAGAGAAACTGTGAAGAGCTCTGCTCGCGCCCACTACCGCCAAATTGCAGGTCTTGATCCGCCATCAGGAACAAGCGCCCGCCCGGCACCTTGGGCATGTTCTTGCGCAAACGTTCGATGACTTTCTGTGCCGAGTCCTTGCGCTCCTTGATCGGCTTCAGGCGTACCAACACCATGGCGTTGTTGATGCCACTGTTGCCACCGATGAAGCCAGCGACACTTTCCACCGCAGGGTCTTGGAGCAACGCCCGACGGTAGATCTCCATCTTCGGCTGCATGACCGAAAACGACAGGCCATCGTCACCGCGCACGAACCCCATGAGCTGGCCGGTGTCCTGTTGCGGCATGAAGGTCTTGGGCACCACGACGTAAAGGGCAATGTTCACACCGATGGTCAGCAACAGGCTGATGAGTGTCAGCCGACGATGACGCAGTGCCCAGCCCAGGGTACGGTCATAACCGGCCATCATGCGCTGATTGAGTTGCTCGCTCCAACGCTGCAGGCGGGTCTGCTGGCCAACCGGGTGCGGCTTGAGCCAGCGGGCACAGAGCATCGGTGTCAGGGTCAGCGACACCACCAGCGAAACGATGATCGCGGCCGCCAGGGTGATGGAGAACTCACGGAACAACGACTGAACAATGCCACCCATGAACAAGATGGAGATGAACACCGCCACCAGCGACACGTTCATCGACAACAATGTGAAACCTACTTCCTTGGCCCCGAGAAACGCTGCACGCATCGGCGCGATGCCTTCATCGATGTGCCGGGAAATGTTTTCCAGCACCACGATGGCATCGTCCACCACCAGCCCAGTGGCCAGGATCAGGGCCATCAGCGACAGGTTGTTCAGGGAAAAACCGCACAGGTACATGATTGCGAAGGTACCCACCAGCGATACGGGTACCGCCAGGGTCGGAATCAGCGAGGCGCGCAGGTTGCCGAGGAACAGGAACACCACCAGGACGACCAAGGCCACCGCAATCAGCAAGGTATGCTCAGCCTCCTTGAGGGTGGCCTTGATCACGGGCGAACGGTCCATGGCCAGGTCCAGTTTGACACTGGCCGGCATCAGCGCTTCAAGGGCCGGCAACTGCTCCTTGATCTTCGCCACGGTCTCGATGATGTTGGCCCCGGTCTGGCGGTTGATGACCAGCAACACCGCGTCCTGATCATTGAAAAAGCCGCTGTTATAGCGGTTTTCCACGCCATCACTGATCTTGGCCACATGGCTCAGGCGCAGCACCGAACCGTCCTGGTAACGGATCACCAGAGGCTCATAATCCTTGGCCTCGTACAGTTGATCGTTAGCCTGGACCTGCCAGTTGCGCGCACTGTCTTCGACGAATCCTTTGGGCCGGCGCTGGTTGGCGTTGGCGATGGTCTCGCGCACCTCATCCAGGGCCACGCCATACTGGTTAAGCATCTGTGGTTCCAGCTCGATGCGCACCGCCGGCAGCGAGCTACCACCAATCTGCACCTCCCCTACCCCGGGCACCTGAGACAGGCTCTGCGACAGGATGGTCGAAGCAAGGTCGTACAACTGACCTTTCTGCAACACGCTGGACGTCAGCGCCAATACCATGATCGGCGCCTGGGCCGGGTTGATCTTCTTGTAGGTCGGCATGCTTTTCATACCGCTGGGCAACAGGTTGCGCGAGGCATTGATCGCTGCCTGCACTTCGCGGGCAGCGGCGTCGATATTCTGCCCTTGCTCAAAGCCAAGAATCACCCGCGTCGAGCCCTGGCTGGACCGGCTGGTCAGGGTGTTGACCCCGGCAATGGCGCCCATCGAGCGCTCCAGCGGGGTTGCCACGGTCGAGGCCATGACCTCGGGGCTGGCCCCCGGCAGGTTGGCCGACACCACGATCACCGGGAAATCGATCTGCGGCAGCGGTGCCACCGGCAGCAAGCCGAAACTCACGCCACCCAGCAGCATGATCGCCAGGCTCAACAACATCGTCGCCACCGGACGGCGGATAAACGGGCCGGACAGGTTCATCGGCGGCAGCTCCAGTCCAACGTCATACCGGCACACCCGCGGCACTGCGACCACTGAAACGCCGCGCCAGCCGATCGAAATACAAGTAGATCACCGGCGTAGTGAACAGCGTCAGCACCTGGCTGACCAACAGGCCACCCACCATCACCAGGCCCAGTGGCTGACGCAGTTCTGCGCCAGAGCCAGTAGCCAGCATCAACGGCACAGCACCGAACAGCGCCGCCAGGGTAGTCATCAAAATGGGACGGAAACGCAGTAACGCCGCTTCATAGATCGCCGTTTGTGGATCAACACCGCGGGTACGTTCAGCCTCCAGGGCGAAGTCGATCATCATGATCGCGTTCTTCTTGACGATACCGATCAGCAGGATGATGCCGATGATTGCAATCATCCCCAGGTCATGGCCACTGAGCAGCAAGGCCAGCAAGGCCCCGACCGCAGCAGACGGCAAGGTCGAGAGGATCGTAACCGGGTGGATGTAGCTCTCGTAGAGCACCCCCAACACGATGTACATGGTTACCACGGCAGCCAGGATCAACAACAAGGTACTCGACAGCGAGGCCTGGAACGCTTCGGCTGCGCCCTGGAAGCGTGTCTGCACCCCGAGCGGCATGCCAATGTCCTGCTGCACCTGCTCAATCGCCTTGACCGCCTCGCCCAGCGCAACACCGGGCGCCAGGTTGAACGACATCATCACTGCCGGGAACTGGCCGATATGGGCAATTGCCAACTGCGCCTGACGCTGCTCGATACGTGCCAGGCTCGACAAGCGGACCTGCCCGCCATCGGCGCTCTTGACGTAGACCTGCTCCAGCGCCTGTGGGCCAAGGGTGGCAGCGTCAGCAGCCTGCAAGACCACACGGTACTGGGTAGCCTGGGTGTAGATGGTGGAAATCTGGCGCTGCCCGAAGGCGTCATAGAGCGCGTTGGTGATGTCGGCAACGCTGATGCCCAGGCGCCCGGTCGCATCGCGATCGATGGCCAGGTACACCTGCAAGCCCTTGTCCTGCAGGTCGCTGGCAACATCAGTGAGTTCCGGGCGCAGGCGCAAGGCATCGACCAGCTTGCCGCTCCACTGCGCCAGCAACTCGGCGTCCGGCGATGACAGGCTGAACTGGTACTGCGTGCGGCTGACCCGGTCTTCGATGCTCAAGTCCTGCACCGGCTGCATGAACAGGCGCATACCGACCAGTTTGTCGACCTCCGGCTGCAGACGCTGGATCACCTGGGCCGCAGTCAGGTCACGCTCATTGTGCGGCTTGAGGTTGATCAACAAGCGGCCACTGTTCAGCGTGGCGTTGTCGCCATCAACCCCGATGTAGGACGAAAGGCTCTGCACCGCCGGGTCCTTGAGGATGATCGCCGACAAGGCTTGCTGACGCTCACTCATGGCGGCGAACGATACCGACTGCGGCGCCTCGGAAATCCCCTGGATAACCCCGGTGTCCTGCACCGGGAAGAACCCCTTCGGCACCATCAGGTACAACACGACGGTCAGGCCCAGGGTTGCCACCGCCACCAACAGGGTTAGCGGCTGGTGACGCAGCACCCACTGCAAACCCTGGCCATAATGACCAATCATCCAGTCGATCCAGGCGCCGCTGGCACGGTAGAAACGGCTCTGTTCCTCTGCCTTGGGTTCACGCTTGAGCAGCCGCGCGCACATCATCGGCGTCAGTGTCAGTGAAACCACCAGGGAAATCAGGATGGCCACGGCCAGGGTAATGGCGAACTCACGGAACAGCCTGCCCACCACGTCGGCCATGAACAGCAGTGGGATCAATACCGCAATCAGGGAGAAGGTCAGCGACACCAGGGTAAAGCCGATCTGCCGGGCGCCCTTGAGCGCAGCCTGCAGCGGCGTTTCGCCTTCTTCGATATGCCGGGAGATGTTCTCCAGCATGACGATGGCATCGTCCACCACAAAGCCGGTGGCAATGGTCAGCGCCATCAGCGTCAGGTTGTTGATCGAGAAGCCCGCCAGGTACATCACCGCGAAGGTGCCGATCAATGACAGCGGCACAGTGATGGATGGAATCAAGGTGGCGCTCAAGCGACGCAGGAAGACAAAGGTGACCATGACCACCAGAGCAATGGCGATCAACAGCTCATACTGTACGTCCTTGACCGACGCCCGAATGGTCTGGGTACGGTCAGTGAGTACCGCGACATCAAGGCCGGCAGGCAGGTTGTCGGTAATCGACGGCAGCAGGGTCTTGATCCGGTCGACCACCTCAATGACGTTGGCCCCCGGCTGGCGCTGAATATTGAGCAGCACTGCCTGGTTCTGGTTGGCCCAGGCCGCCAGACGCTCGTTCTCGGCACCGTCGACGATCTCGGCAACATCCTTGAGCCGCAGCGGCGCGCCGTTGTTGTAGGCCAGGATCAGGTTGGCGTATTCCTCGGGCGAACGCAGCTGGTCGTTGGCGTCGAGCATCGACACCCGGGTCGGGCCGTCAAAGTTGCCCTTGGGCTGGTTGACGTTGGACGCACCGATCAATGTACGCACATCGGCCAGGTTAAGCCCGGCTGCCGCCAAGGCATCGGGGTTGACCTTGATGCGTACCGCCTGGCGCTGGCCACCGGCGATGCTGACCATCCCTACCCCGCTGATCTGCGCAATCTTCTGCGCGACCCGGGTATCGACCAGGTCATTGAGCTTGGGCAACAGCATGGTTTTCGAGGTGATGGCCAGGGTCAGCACAGGGGTATCGGCCGGGTTGACCTTGTTGTACACCGGTGGCGCCGGCAGGTCGCTGGGCAGCAGGTTGCTGGCAGCGTTGATCGCCGCCTGCACCTGTTGTTCGGCGACGTCCATGTTCATGTCCAGGCTGAACCGCAGGGTCAGCACCGAAGCACCGCCCGAACTGGTGGAGGCCATCTGGGTCAGCCCGGGCATTTGCCCGAACTGGCGCTCAAGCGGCGCGGTGACAGCGCTGGTCATCACCTGAGGGCTGGCTCCGGGATAGAGCGTCATGACCCGAATGGTCGGGTAATCGACCTGCGGCAACGCCGCCACCGGCAGCAACTTGTAGGCGATAAGGCCCGCCAGCACGATGGCCAGCATGCTCAGTGTGGTCGCCACCGGGCGCAGGATGAACAGCCGCGAGAGGTTCATGCGCCCGCCTTACCCTTGGCACCCTGAGCACCCGGGCGCGCCGAGGCATCCTGCTGCTCCTGCCCCTGCAAGTGCTGGCCGGGGGTCGCTGGCACCTCGGAACTGTCATTGACCACATCCACATCACTGCCATCACGCAAACGGTCGGTGCCTTCCAGCACCACCCGCTCGCCCTTGGCCAGGCCCTCGATCACCACGGTGTGCTCACCATCGCTGGCACCGACCTTGAGTTTGCGGATGCGTACCTTCTTGTCGCCGTCCATCACATAGACGAAGGAGCCCTCGGTACCGAACTGAATCGCTGCCGACGGGGCCAACACCACGTCTTTCAGCGTATCGGCCAGCAAGCGCACATTGACGAACTGGTTGGGGAACAACACTTCGTCCTGGTTCTCGAAGCGTGCCTTGAACTTCAGGGTACCGGTCGTGGTGTCGATCTGGTTGTCCAGGCTGCTCAGCACCCCGACGGCCTGCTGCTTGAGATCCCCCCGATCCCAGGCCTCCACCGCCAGCTTGGCGCCACTGCGATAACGCGCAAGCACCGTCGACAGTTCGGCCTCGGGCAAGGTAAAGGCGACGGTGATCGGCTGGGTTTGAGTGATGACCACCAGCGCCGTGGTGTCGTTGGCCGCCACCAGGTTGCCGACATCAAGCTGGCGCAGGCCAAGACGACCACCGATCGGCGCACGGATCTTGCTGAACTCCAGGTTCAGCCTGGCATCGCCAACGGCCGCCTGATTGGTCTTGATGGTGCCCTGATACTGCTCAACCAAGGCCGCCTGGGTATCGAGGGTCTGCTTGGCGATGCTGTCTTCAGCATAAAGGCCCTTGTAACGCTCCAGGTCGATCTGGGCATTTTTCAGTTGCGCAAGGTTCTGCGCCAGGGTGCCTTCTGCCTGTTGCAAGGCGATCTGATAGCTGCGCGGATCGATCTCAGCCAGCAGATCACCGGCTTTCACCTTCTGCCCCTCCTGGAAGTTGACCTTGACCAACTCACCGGCCACGCGGCTGCGCACGTTCACCGTGTTGGTGGCCGTAACCGTGCCCAATGCCTTGAGGTACACCGGAAAATCCGCCACGGTAGCAGGCGCCACACGCACCGGCACCGGCCCACCAAAGGCCCCGAAGCCCGGTCGACCGCCCTTTCCTGGCGCCATACTGGTGTTTTTTACCGGCGTCGAAGGCCACAGCCACCAACACAGGCCGGCGACCAGCAACAGGATCAGCAGGCCAACGAGCCAGGGACGAGGGGAACGGGAAGCAGGAGCATGCATTGGGTGATCGACCATTGTGCGCAGGGATATCTTTTGAGAAGGCTGAACGATAAGCAGATGAGACCGTTAAGCAAAGCGCCTTTACCGGCAATTTACTTAGCGCTGACAGAGGCAAGATGCTGAACTATAAATAAAAACGGCCTGGACGAAGGCCAGGCCGTTACAAACGCTTGCAAATCCATACGCCTTGATCGCCGGTATTACCGGCGATGGCGTCGGATTACTTCAACGTTACTTCAACGCAGCCAGGGCCGCGTCGTAGTTTGGTTCTTCGGCGATTTCCTTGACCAACTCGCTGTGCAGCACCTTGTCGTTCTCGTCCAGAACCACTACGGCACGTGCCGTCAGGCCAGCCAGTGGGCCGTCAGCAATGGCCACACCGTAGTTTTCGATGAACTCACGGCCGCGCAGGGTCGAGAGGTTCTTGACGTTTTCCAGGCCTTCGGCACCGCAGAAACGGGCCTGGGCAAACGGCAGGTCAGCCGAGATGCACAGCACAACGGTGTTGGCGACATCGTTGGCCTTGGCATTGAAGGTGCGCACGGACGTGGCGCAGGTCGGGGTGTCGACACTTGGGAAAATGTTCAACACTTTGCGCTTGCCGGCGAAGTCTTTCAGCGACACATCAGCCAGGCCAGCGCCGACCAGGCTGAACGCAGGTGCCTGGGTACCAACCTGCGGCAGTTCACCGTTGACCTGAACCGGATTGCCTTTAAGAGTCACTTGAGCCATGAACGGAGTCCTTATGCGGGAGTTGAGTAAAGGACCAGAGTTAACCACGAAAGTGCCCCGTCACCTATGGGCAGACAAAAATTGTTGAGTTTTCAGACAATTCTTGTAGACAATCTGCAAGCTTAAACCCGGCCCTCGGCATACTGTTCGCCCAATTAGCGGGATTGGTCAAGCGCCCTCAAACACGCACCCTCCTGATGAAAGCAGGCATGTCCATTCGCGATGTCGGGCCTGATGCCCCGTTCCGCCTTTACGGCGGGTCACTTTTGTCGGGGCCGTGCTGAAGGGACAATTTGGCAGCGCCTGCAAGTTCAGCGCATAAAAAAGCAACGCCGAAAAGCCCAAAATCTTCGCAGGCAAGCAAAACAGCGAGCATCTGCTTGTCAGTGCACGGAATGTCAGGCGCTGCAAGGTGTCCCTTCAGGAGGCTGAGTGGAGCCATCGCGTAGTGGGGTGCGAGGCATGGATGCCTCGCAAGTGCTGATGGGCCATGGATGGCCCGTCGGCGCGTCCACGCGGGAGCGATGGCGTAAGGAAGGAACCCGAAGCGCAGCGGAGGGCCGGATGTCGGGACAGGGCGTTTTGCCCACTTTTGTGCCCTTCAAAAGTGGGTCGCCGTAAAAGGCGAAACCAGCCGGTGGTGCCACTGCAGGGAATGGATAAGTTCGCGAGACAAGTGCCACAAATTACAAACCTGTATCGCCGCTGATGGAAGCAGGCATATCCATTCACGATGTTGGGCCCGACACCCCGTTCCGCCTTTACGGCGTGTCACTTTTGTCGGGGCAAAAGTGACCAAAACCCCTCGTCCCAACATCCGGCCCTCCGCTGCGCTGCGGGTCCTCTCACTCCGGCAGTGCTCCCGCCGGGACCGCGCTGAAGGGCCTTCCTGGCCCTCAGCCCTTGCCAGGCATCCTTGCCTGGCACCCGACTACGCACTGCCTGCGTTCGACCTCCTGAAGGGACAATTTGGCGGCGCCTGCGAGGTCCGCGTATGGAAAAGCATTGGCGCCAAGGTTGGCGCCTTGATGAATAGCGTCGATTTCCTGAGTGGGCTTTGTTTTTCAGTGCGCGAAGTAGCAGGCGCTGCAGGGTGTCCCTTCAGGAGGCTGAGTGGAGCCGTCGCGTAGTGGGGTGCGAGGCATGGATGCCTCGCAAGTGCTGATGGGCCATGGATGGCCCGTCGGCGCGTCCACACGGGAGCGATGGCGTAAGGAAGGCACCCGAAGCGCAGCGTAGGGCCGGATGTTGGGACAAGGCGTTTTGCCCACTTTTGTGCCGTTCAAAAGTGGGTCGCCGTAAGAGGCGAAACCAGCCGGTAGTGCCGCTGCAGGACATGGATAAGTTCGCGAGACAAGTGCCACAAATTACAAACCTGTATCGCCGCTGATGGAAGCAGGCATATCCATTTGCGATGCAGGGCCCGACACCCCGTTCCGCCTTTACGGCATGTCACTTTTGTCGGGGCAAAAGTGACCAAAACCCCTCGTCCCAACATCCGGCCCTGCGCTGCGCTGCGGGTCCTCTCACTCCGGCAGTGCTCCCGCCGGGGCCGTGCTGAAGGGACAATTTGGCAGCGCCTGCAAGTTCAGCGCATAAAAAAGCAACGCCGAAAAGCCCAAAATCTTCGCAGGCAAGCAAAACAGCGAGCATCTGCTTGTCAGTGCGCGGAATGCCAGGCGCTGCAAGGCGTCCCTTCAGGAGGCTGAGTGGAGCCGTCGCGTAGTGGGGTGCGAGGCAGGGATGCCTCGCAAGTGCTGATGGGCCATGGATGGCCCGTCGGCGCGTCCACACGGGAGCGATGGCGTAAGGAAGGAACCCGAAGCGCAGCGCAGGGCCGGATGTCGGGACAGGGCGTTTTGCCCACTTTTGTGCCGTTCAAAAGTGGGTCGCCGTAAAAGGCGAAACCAGTCGGTAGTGCCGCTGCAGGGAATGGATAAGTTCGCGAGGTGAGTGCCAATAGCCACAAACATGCGTCGCACCTGATGACGACAGGCATATCCGTTTGCGATGTCGGGCCTGATACCCCGCCGGGGCGATGCTGAAGGGCCTTCCTGGCCCTCAGCACAAGGCATCAGCCCAGCAGCGAATACACCAGCGCCGAAATGGCCACCAAGCCCACCGCGACCACAAACACGTTGGACAGCGCACCGCTGTACTGACGCATGGCAGGTACACGACGGATGGCGTACATCGGCATCAGGAACAGAATGGCTGCGATGACCGGCCCACCAAGGGTTTCGATCATGCTGAGGATGCTTGGATTGCGTGTGGCAACGATCCAGCACACCACCAGCATGAACGCTGCGGTAACCCGGTCCAGCGCCTTGGCACCCGGGCGCCAGCCGCTTTTGACGATCATGCCCTTAAGGCCTTCGCTGGCACCGATGTAGTGACCCAGGAATGACTTGGAAATGGCCACGAAGGCAATCAGCGGCGCGGCAAACGCAATGGTCGGGTTACTGAAGTGGTTGGCCAGGTACGACAGGATCGACAGGTTCTGCGCCTTGGCTTCGGCCAGTTGGGCTGGCGTCAGGGTCAATACGCAACTGAACACGAAGAACAGCACCATCACCACCATCAACAGGTGGGCACGGGCCAGGATCTGCCCGCTGCGGTGCTCAGCGTTCACACCGTAACGGCGTTTCTGGTCGACAGCGAAGGCCGAGATGATCGGTGAGTGGTTGAACGAAAACACCATCACCGGAATCGCCAGCCACAGGGTATGCAGAAACGCAGAGGCCGACGGTACTTCGCTGGCCGTCGTCAGGATGCCGCCGCTCCAATGGGGAATGAGGAACACCGCCAGAAACGCCAGGGCGACGATAAACGGGTACACCAACAGGCTCATGGCTTTGACGGTGGCCTGTTCACCACACCGTACTACGGCCAACAAACCGAGGATCAGCACAAGGGACAGCACCGCACGCGGCGGCGGCGCAAGGTGCAACTGGTGCTCCATGAAGCTGCTGACGGTGTTGGTCAAGGCCACGCTGTAGATCAGCAGGATCGGGAAGATCGCAAAAAAGTACAACAGTGTGATCAAGGCACCGGCCTTGAGCCCGAAGTGCTCCTCTACGACCTCAGTGATATCCGCGCCATCGCGGCCTGACAACACGAAGCGGGTCAGCCCACGGTGAGCAAAGAAGGTCATCGGAAATGCCAACAGCGCCAGGACCAACAGCGGCCAAAAACCGCCGAGACCTGCGTTGATCGGCAGAAACAAGGTGCCTGCACCGATAGCCGTGCCGAACAGGCCCAGCATCCAGGTGGTGTCATGACGGGCCCAGTTGCCAAGGGCAACAGGGGTCGATTCAAAGCGTTGATCAACGCTTGGGGCCTGCTCGTTCATCCGGGTGCAACTCCACTCGCAAGACTACAACAGGGCCAGGAGCTGCGAGACAGACGCCTCATCGCTCCCAACCTATAGTAAGGGGGCGCGATTTTGCGCTGATTGGTTGCACTTGCAAAGTGCTACCAGAGGAACGGTTGCACCTAGTGCAACATCACCCAGGAAAACAACGTCAAACCGGTACTACCTCATCACAGGCAGGCCAGCCCCCACGCGGCTCGGTGAGCGCCGGGAGCAAGGCTTGCCTGCGAGGGTATCAGTGAGGTGTCAGCACAGGCGCGGCGTTACGCCTGACGCTGCACCGCAGCAAACGCCTTCGCCACCTGCTGCAGGTTGTCCGGGCGCAGGCCCGCCATGCACACCCGGCCGCTGTCGATCAGGTACACACCAAATTCGTCACGCAGACGACGAACCTGCTCGACGCTGAAGCCGGTGTAGCTGAACATGCCGCGCTGACGCAGGAAGAACTGGAAGTCCTGACCCGGCAACAGCGCGGCCAAGGCGTCGACCAGCCCCTGGCGCATCTCAAGAATACGCAGGCGCATCTGTTCCACTTCGGCTTCCCACTGGGCATTCAGGCCTGCGTCGCCGAGCACGGCTGCGACCAGTTGGGCTCCGAAGTTCGGTGGGCTGGAATAGTTGCGACGCACGGTGGCCTTGAGCTGGCCCAATACGCTTTGTGCACTGGCCACGTCGTCGCAGACTACCGACAAGCCGCCTACGCGCTCGCCATACAGCGAGAAGATCTTCGAGAACGAATTGCTGACCAGGCAGGGTACGCCCGCACGGGCAACTTCACGGATGGCGTAGGCATCGTCTACCAGGCCTTCGCCAAAGCCCTGATAGGCAATGTCGAGGAACGGGATCAGGCTGCGCGCCTTGACCACCTCGATCACCTGCTGCCACTGCGCCTGGCTCAGGTCGACACCGGTAGGGTTATGACAGCATGGGTGCAACAGCACAATGCTATTGGCCGGCAGGGTCTGCAACGTCGCGAGCATGCCGTCAAAATTCAGCCCGCGGCTCTGCTGATCAAAGTACGGGTAGGTGTTGACCTTGAAACCTGCACCTTCAAAGATTGCGCGGTGGTTGTCCCAGGTCGGATCACTGACCCAGACCTGCGACTCCGGGAAGTAACGCTTGAGGAAGTCAGCCCCTACTTTCAATGCACCCGAACCGCCAACGGTCTGCACGGTAGCCACACGTCCACCCTCTACCGCAGGATGACCGGCGCCGAACAGCAGGGTCTGGATAGCCTGGCGATAGCTGCCCAGGCCTTCCATCGGCAGGTACAGCGACGCCTGGTGAGGCTGGCCGGCCAGGCGTTTTTCCGCCTCGGCCACGGCGCCCAGTTGCGGCACCACACCGGCAGCATCGTAATACAGACCGATACTCAGGTTGACCTTGTCGGCACGAGGGTCGGCCTTGAAGGTCTCCATCAGCGAGAGAATCGGGTCGCCGGCATAGGCATCAACATGTTTGAACACAGCGTGCAGCTCCTTGGGTCAGGACAGTTCGGACTAACAGCTGTCGCGAGGATACCTGTACTGAACGCCAAGGAACATGTCTTCGCGTGCAACTCGTCAGTGCAGCGCTGCACGGCCCCGCATCGCCGTCATCGGCTCATTGCTCTCCCGCAAGGGCGCGCAACTGCTCCAGCTCCTGCACCGTCAGGGTCACGCCCTGCTGCGCCGACAACTCGCGCTCGCGATAACGCCGCTCACCCGGCATACGTTTCAAGCCCACCTCATGCATCTGGTTCACCAACTCGCGGCTGCGCTCGGCAAAGCGATTACCCACTGATTTGGCAGGATCGATAACAATGATCAATTGCCCGGTCCAGGGCGTCTTGGCACCGGGGTGCTGCGACCAGTCGAACTCGAACGAGAAGTGACCGCCCGTCAACGCTGCTGCCAGCAGCTCGACCATCATCGACAACGCCGAACCCTTGTGCCCACCAAAAGGCAGCAGCGCCCCACCCTCCAGAATCGCCTTGGGGTCACAAGTCGGCTGGCCGTGGCTGTCCACCCCCATACCCTCCGGCAATTGCTCTCCCTTGCGCGCAGCAATCTGCACGTCGCCGTGGGCCATGGCGCTGGTGGCCATATCAAAGACAATGGGGTCGCTGCCCGCGCAAGGTGCAGCGAAGGCGATCGGATTGGTGCCAAACAACGGCCGTTGCGCACCATGAGGGACCACGCAGGTCATGCTGTTGACCACGCTCAGCGCAACCAGCCCCTCTTCGGCGAACGGCTCTACGTCGGGCCAGAGAGCCGCAAAGTGGTGGGAATTGTGAATGGCCAGCACCGCCACACCGGCACTGCGCGCCTTTTCCACCAGCAACCCACGGGCAGCGGCCAGTGCAGGCTGAGCAAAACCACCCTTGGCATCAACCCGGACATAACCAGAGGCGACATCTTCGACGTCTGGCTGCGCCTTGCCGTCTACCCAGCCACTGGCCAGGGTCGATACATACCCCGGAATGCGAAAAACACCGTGGCTGTGGGCGCCGTCACGCTGAGCGCTGGCGCAGTTGTACGCCAGCGCGTCGGCAACGGCCTCGCTGGTACCGTGACGAACGAAAATCCGATGCAGCAAAGCCTGCAGTTCGGCAAAGGCAAGGTGCGCGACTGCAGTATCAGGACGTGCGGACATCTGAAGCTCCCTTGTTGGAATTGGACTGGGCTACAGCGATGAGCAGGCTGGAAACTCTCGCGCAGTGACAGCTATCTGTCAAATGTTGACTTGATGACAGAAAACATTCATTTTCTTCGTCAAGCGCAACCCCGTGAGAGTCGTCCGTGAGCCAACCGATCAAACAACGCCTGGAAAGCAGCCTGCAGAACGCCTCGGCGTCTGGGCGCAAGATCGCCACTTACATGCTGGGCAACCTGCATGAACTGCCTTTCCAGACCGCTGCCAGCATCGCCGACAAACTTGGCATCAGCGAGTCCAGTGTCGGCCGTTTCTGCCGCGCACTGGGCTATGAGCACTTCAAGGCGCTCAAACACGACCTCAAGAATGACCTGGGCGATGGCCCCTGGCTGGTTGGTGATCGCCTGCAAGAATTCCGCCAACAACGGCGCGAGTCTGAAGAAGGTGCCTCTCGCAGCTTTGAACTGGAAGTAGCAGCCTTGGTGCGGGTGCATGAATACAGCCACACCGCGCTTTGGCACAGCGTCGCCCAACGCCTCTCTGAACGACGGAAGATATTCGTCGCCGGCTTTCAGACCGAGCGCGGCATCGCCCTGTGCATGGTGCACCTGCTGCAATACCTGCGTGATGGCGTGCACGCCGTCGACGGCAGCGCCGGGCACTTTGGCGACGTGCTGCTCAGCCAGCCGGACGACTGTGCCCTGGTGGTGTTCGAGGCGCGCCGCTACTCACGCCATGCCCTGAACCTGTGTCGCAAGGCGCAGGAAGCGGGCATCCCGGTAACACTGGTTACCGACACCTTCTGCGACTGGGCCGATGCCCACGCCGACGAAGTCTTTCGTATACCCACCGATTTCAATCTGTTCTGGGAGTCCACCGCGACGATGCTGTCGTGGGTACACCTGATGGTCAACGAGGTCTGCAAGAAACTCGGACCGGATGTTGAAAAACGCTTGGAAGCCACTGCCGCTCTACACAACGAATTCGTTGGCTACACGTCAACGAGCAAACAATAGCCAGAGTGCAAAATACCAATCGAGGTACATGATGAAACGAGTCGTCCACCTTGCAAGCGCTTGCGTACTGATGCTCGCCGGAATCGGCGCAGCCCAGGCAGAAACCTTGAAAATCGCCACCGAAGGCGCTTACCCCCCGTTCAACTACGTCGACTCGGATAACAAGCTGCACGGCTTCGACGTCGATATCGCCAACGCCCTGTGCGAACGCATGCAGGTGCAATGCACCCTGGTCGCCCAGGACTGGGAAGGCATCATTCCGGCACTGATGGCCAAGAAATACGATGCCGTGGTCGCGTCGATGATCAACACCGAAGAGCGCCGCAAGAAAATCGCCTTCACCAACCACTACTACAAGACCCCCCTTTCGGTCGCCGTGGCCAAGGACAGCAAGATCACCGACGCACAGACCGACTTCAAGGGCTACACCGTGGGCGCGCAATCGTCCTCGACCCAGGCCATCTATGCCGAAGACGTCTATGGCAAGGCCGGCGCCGAGGTCAAGCTCTACCCTACCCTTGATGAAGCCAACGCCGACCTCGCCGCAGGCCGCCTGGATGGCGTGATTGCCGACAAGTTTCCGCTGATCGAGTGGCTGAACAAGTCCGGCAAGGACTGCTGCAAGTTCATTGGCGATGTCAAAGGCACCACCGCCGATGCCTCGATCGCCGTTCGCAAGGACGACGACGCCCTGCGCGAACGCCTGAACAAGGCGCTGGACGAGATCGTCGCCGACGGCACCTACCAGAAGATCTCCAGCCGCTACTTCGACTTCGATATCTACCAATAAGCCCCACATCCCTGCAGGAGCCGGCCTTGCCGGCGATAGGCGCCAGGCCTAGATCGCGGTGACAACGCGTCGATGCCATACCGGCTCCTGCACGGTCTAAAAAGAGGGTTCGAGCATGATCGAACAACTGTCACTGCTGTCGTTTGCCAGCGGCGGCTGGGGCCAGGCATTGCTGGCCGGCGCCGTAGTCACCATCAGCCTGGCCCTGGCCTGCCTGCCCA
This sequence comes from Pseudomonas sp. TE3910, assembly GCF_056279025.1. NCBI lineage: Bacteria > Pseudomonadati > Pseudomonadota > Gammaproteobacteria > Pseudomonadales > Pseudomonadaceae > Pseudomonas > Pseudomonas sp. TE3910. The sequence goes on along the minus strand of NZ_JBWBQN010000001.1, from coordinate 645,151 downwards.
TTGGCTTGCCCCTGGGGCTGGGTGTCGCCCTCGCCGCCCGCTCGCCAAAGCGCTTCCCGAAGGCTGCAGCTACCGTCTTCTCCACCGTGTTCCGGGGCCTGCCAGAGCTGCTGACCCTGCTGATCATCTATTACGGCTGCCAGATTGCAGCACAGAAAATCCTCGCCGCCATGGGTTATGAAGGTGAGGTGCTGATCAACACCTTCCTGGCCGCGATGATCGCCTTCAGCTTCGTCTTCGCCGCCTTTTCCAGTGAGATCTGGCTGGCAGCGTTCAAGACCGTGCCCAAGGGCCAATACGAAGCATCGGCGGCGCTGGGCCTGAGCAAGACCACAACCTTTCGCAAAGTGGTGTTTCCGCAACTGGTACGTATCGCCTTGCCCGGCCTGTCGAACAACTGGCTGTCGCTGCTCAAGGACACGTCGCTGGTCTCGACCATCTCCTTGGTAGACCTGATGCGCCAGACCAACCTGGCGGTCAGCGTGACCAAGGAGCCCATGTTCTTCTATGCCGTCGCCTGCTTCGGCTACCTGCTGTTTTCGGCCCTGTCGGGACGCGCCTTTAACGTTATCGAGCGGTATTTCAGTCGCCACCTGCGGAGCGCACGCCCATGACTTTCGATGATCTGCTAAGGCTGTTCCTCGATCCCGAACTGCTGGAGCGCTACGGCCCGCGCTTTGTCGATGGCCTGCTGGTGACCGCCAAACTGGTGGCAATCTCGTTCACCCTCGGCGCAATCCTCGGCCTGCTGCTGGCCCTGGCGCGGCTGTCGAACAACCTGGTCGTGCAGCGCCTGAGTGCCGGCTATATCTACTTCTTCCGCGGTTCGCCGCTGCTGGCCCAACTGTTCATGCTGTATTACGGCCTGAGCTCCTTCAAGGGCTTCTGGCAGGACGTCGGGCTCTGGTGGTTTTTCCGCGAGGCGTGGTACTGCACCCTGCTGGCGTTCACCCTGAACACCGCCGCCTACCAGGCCGAGATCTTCCGCGGCAGCCTGATGGCGGTCGCTCCCGGGCAGTATGAAGCCGCCAAGGCACTGAGCCTGAAGCGCTCGACCACCTTCTTCAAGGTCATCCTGCCCCAGTCACTGATTGTCGCCGTTGGCCCACTGGGCAACGAATTGATCCTGATGATCAAGGCCAGCGCCATTGCTTCGCTGGTGACCATCTATGACCTGATGGGTATCACCAAACTGGCCTTCTCGCGCAGTTTCGACTTCCAGATCTACCTCTGGGCTGCAGTGCTCTACCTGCTGATCGTCGAGATCGTGCGACGCAGCCTCAAACACATCGAAGGCCGTCTGGGCCGTCACCTGCGCTAAACCGTGCAGCCTTTCGAGGACCGTTCCATGCAATGCCAAACCATCGTTCTGGGCGCCGGTATCGTCGGCGTCAGCACCGCCCTGCACCTGCAAGCCCGTGGGCGCAAGGTGATTCTGATCGACCGCGCCGAGCCTGGCAGCGGCACCAGCCACGGCAACGCCGGGCTGATCGAGCGCTCCAGCGTGATCCCCTACGCCTTCCCCCGCGAGCTTTCCCGCCTGCTGCGCTACAGCCTGAATCGCCAACCCGATGTGCGCTACAGCCTGCGCTACCTGCCCAAGGCTGGCCCCTGGCTACTCAAGTACTGGCAGAACTCCTCGCCTGCCGGTGTCGCCGTAGCCACCCGCGCCATGCTGCCACTGGTAGAACGCTGCGTAGAGGAGCACGACGCCCTGATCGAAGCTGCCGAGCTCGGCGACCTGATCAAGGCCAAGGGCTGGATCGAGGTGTACCGCAATGCCGAGGCCTTTGCCACTGCACAGGATGAGGCCCATGCGCTCAAGCCCTACGGCCTGCGCTACGAGATCCTCGACCGCCAACAACTGCACGCCCGCGAAGTCGATCTCAGCGAAAACGTCGTTGGCGGCATCCACTGGCTGGACCCCAAAACAGTCAGCGACCCAGGTGGCCTGACGCGCGGCTATGCCGCACTGTTCGTCAAACGCGGTGGCCAGTTCATTCATGGCGACGCCCGCACCCTGCGCCAGGTGGCCGGCGATTGGCAGGTCGACAGCCGCCAGGGGCCGATCAGCGCGGCTGAGGTCGTCATCGCCCTTGGCCCGCAAGCCGCCGATCTGTTCAAGCCGCTGGGCTACAGCATTCCGCTGGAGATCAAGCGGGGTTACCACGCCCATTATCGCCCCCGCGCTGGTGCCGAGCTGACGCACTCGATCTGCGACGTACAGGGTGGCTTCGTATTGGCCCCCATGGTCAAGGGCATCCGCCTGACCACCGGCATCGAATTTGCCGCCAGCGATGCGCCAGCCAATCAAATCCAGCTGGAACGTTGCGAGGCCATCGCACGCAAGCTGTTCCCTCTCGGCGAGCGCATCGAAGCCGAGCCTTGGCTGGGGCGTCGTCCATGCCTGCCGGACATGCGCCCGGTCATTGGCCCGGCACCGCGTCACAAAGGCCTGTGGTTCAACTTCGGGCATGCTCACCACGGCCTGACCCTGGGCCCGGTCAGCGGCCGCTTACTGGCGGAAATGATCACCGGTGCCAAGCCTTTCACCGACCCTGCGCCCTACAGTGCACAGCGCTTCAACTGACTTCGGGAGAACAATAACAATGCCTAGCCCCCTGAGCCTTGCCACTGCCCAACCCATCGCCCAGCCCGACCCACGCAACGTCGTGGTGAAGATTGAAGGCCTGAACAAGTATTACGGCGCCTACCATGTACTGCGCGATATCGACCTGCAGGTACGCGAAGGCGAGCGCATCGTCCTCTGCGGGCCTTCAGGCTCGGGCAAGTCGACACTGATCCGCTGCATCAATCGCCTGGAGATCGCTGAAAAGGGCACGATTCGGGTCAATGATACCGACCTTGCCGAAACCACCCGCCAAGCCGCTCAAGTACGCAGCGAGATCGGCATGGTGTTCCAGCATTTCAACCTGTTCCCGCACATGAGCGTGCTCGACAACTGCACCCTGGCGCCCATGAGCGTGCGTGGCCTGTCACGCCAGGAAGCCGAGGAGCGCGCACGTTTCTACTTGAACAAGGTCGGTATCGAAAGCCAGGCAGGCAAGTACCCCAGCCAGCTCTCTGGCGGGCAACAACAGCGGGTGGCGATTGCACGGGCACTGTGCATGAAACCGAAAATCATGTTGTTCGACGAGCCCACCTCGGCACTCGACCCGGAAATGGTCGCCGAAGTACTGGACGTGCTGGTAAGGCTGGCCGACACCGGCATGACCATGCTGTGCGTTACCCACGAGATGGGGTTCGCCCGCCAGGTGGCAGAGCGCGTACTGTTCCTGGATGGTGGCCAGATCATCGAGGACAGCCCGCCTGAGGCGTTTTTCAACAACCCTCAAAGCGCACGGGCCAAAGGCTTCCTTGCGCAGATCCTGCACTGAGCCAAGGGCCTTGCGCGATCCTGTCTCGCCAAGGCCCATACTCCCGCAGCGCGCGCCAAAAACGTTAAATATAATGAACTACAAAAATCACAAATTACCTCTATATTTCAAACACTTAGCAAGCTGAACGGCAAAATTAGTAGCTTACTAAGCAATAATTTTACACAAAGCTGTTTGACATATTTAACGGCGCTGGCAAGCTATGTAACAGGTTTCGACTGGAAACAGGCCATTGCGTGCCTTCCGGCAGTGCTCGAAACCTCAGGTAGCATCAGGCTGGATCGATGCGCCTGCACAACAATGACAGGCTGCGCCTGTCCAAAGGTGACATATGCCCAACAGCAACATTGGCAATAAGAATCAGACCCTCCGCAAGCCCGTCGTCCTGATGACCATGGGTGCCCAGGAGCGCAAGGGCCACGACTATCAGGTCATGACCCACAAGTACATCGTTCCACTGGTCGAACTGGCAGGTTGCGTACCGGTTCTGGTACCGACCTGCTGCGGTGCCGACGACCTTGAGCAATACCTGAACATGGCCGACGGCGTTTACCTGACCGGTGCGGGCAGCAACATCGACCCAAGCCTTTACGGCCAGGAAAACCACACCCCAGGCAAAGCCCAGGACAAGGCTCGCGACCTGTTCGACATCCCGTTGGTGCATGCCGCAATTGCGCGTGGCCTGCCAATCTTCGGTATCTGCCGCGGCATGCAGGAAATCAACGTCGCGCTGGGTGGCGATATCTATCAGAAGGTCTACGCCGAACCAGGCTTCAACGACCATCGGGAAAACCCGGAAGACCCAGTGGACATCCAGTACCAGGCTGTACACGGCGTACGCCTTGCACCGAACAGCTGGTTGCGTGAACTGTTGCAGACCGATGAAATTCGCGTCAACTCGCTGCATGGCCAGGGCTTGAAAACCCTCGGCAAAGGCCTTGAGCCTATCGCCCACGCCGAAGACGGCCTGGTCGAAGCCGTCCATGCACCCAGCCTGTCGCCGTTTCTCTTCGCCGTGCAGTGGCACCCGGAGTGGCAAGCGGCGAAAAACCCGGACTCGGTCAAGATGTTCCAGGCCTTCGGCGATGCCTGCCGCCAACGCGTGCGCCTTGCACTAAAAAAGCCTGAAATCGCAGCCTGAGTGCTGCGATGCATCGCCAGCAAGGCCAACTCACACTGAGAGCCAACCTTGCTGGCGATACAGAGGCGACCATCATTCGTTGCGAATGACACGCCCACCCTTCTTTTCCGACTGATCGACTGCGCTAACGCGCAAAGGCGCTGGCAGCGCCAGGCCTTTGTCAATCTGTCGCAAACACCCTAGTAGTAGGCGTTCTCTTTCTGAGAGTGGTCGGTGACGTCACGTACGCCCTTGAGCTCGGGAATACGCTCAAGCAGGGTACGTTCGATGCCTTCTTTCAAGGTCACGTCAGCCTGGCCGCAGCCCTGGCAACCACCGCCGAACTGCAGTACGGCAATGCCGTCATCAACCACCTCAATCAAACTGACCTGACCGCCATGGCTGGCCAGCCCTGGGTTGATCTCGGTTTGCAGGTAATAGTTGATACGCTCGTTGATAGGGCTGTCGGCATTGACCATCGGCACCTTGGCGTTCGGCGCCTTGATGGTCAGTTGACCACCCATGCGGTCAGTCGCGTAGTCGACCAAGGCATCCTCAAGGAAAGGCTCGCTGACCGCATCGATCCAGGCGGTGAAGCTCTTCAGGCCCAGGGCGGTATCTTCGGCCTTCTCTTCGCCCGGCTTGCAGTAGGCGATGCAGGTCTCGGCGTACTGGGTGCCCGGCTGGGTGATGAAAATGCGTATGCCGATGCCCGGAGTGTTCTGCTTGGACAGCAGGTCAGCCAGGTAATCATGCGCAGCATCGGTAATCGTTATGGCACTCATTGAAGTGGTTTCCTCACAGACTTGGCGGCAGTTTACGCCAACCTGACGCGCGAACAAAGTCCCAGTATTTTTGTCGGAAAAACAACAGCCGCTTCGGGCATCCTGAGCAGAAAGCCCAAACGCCGGAAGCGGCCTGATGAAGGGAGAATCGCCCTAGAGGTTTTCGTAGCGGTTCATGTCCAGCACACCCGCTTCCACTGGCTCGGTTTCCTTGATGTAGGTGCTCAGGTCATGGAAATACTGCCAGAACTGCGGATGACTGCGGCGTACACCCCAACGCATGACAATACGCTCGAATTTGGCGGTGTCGTCACGGGCCGCTTCCATGTCCTCGACAAACTCCGGTACATCCCTGGCCGGAATATTGAACATGAAGTTCGGGTAGCTGCTCATCACGCCGGGGTAGAGGGTCAAGGTATCCAACCCCAATTGGTACCGCGACTCCTCGCCCAGCATGAAGGCAACGTTGCTGTGGGCGTGGTTGCGCAGCATGGAGTAGACCTGCCGCTTGCCGCCCTCGCCTTCGATACGCAGCATGGTCGCTTCCGGCAACTGGTTGATCACCTTCAGCCCCGCTGCAGGACGCGAAGCCAAGCGGCTCAGCGACTGTTCGACATCGCGGAACTCTTCAGTCATCTGTGGCCGCGAGCAGTAGGCGCCATGGCAGCGATTGATCGGGTCAGGGGCTGCGTTGAGGCTACCGGTCCGCTCGATCAGCTTGAGGCCAAAGTCACGTTTCGGGTCACGCTTGTCCAGCTTCAGGGCGCTCGGGGTGCTGGTGTCGATCTCCTCGTAGTCCATCCACATTTTCACCTTGCCGCCGTTCTGATACCAATCGCTGAGGATGGCACCACGCTTGTTGGCCGGCATCAGGCGCAGGAAGTTGACCTCGGCGCCATTGCGGATCAGATCGAAGTACAGACGGGTCTGGGCCTGGTGCGACACGTTGCCGAACACATCGAAGTTCACCGCCAACTGATAGTAGGTACGCTCGAACAGCGGGTAGTCGAACAGCCACAAGGTCAGCGGCACATCACCAATGAGGCCCTTGTTGACCGAGGCACTGTCAAAATGCCGGAAGATGGTCAGCAAGGCATTGTCATTACCCGCCCATAGGCTTGACCAGCTTGGCGCCGGCATGTCGGCATAGGCTTCACGGCGCAGGCTTTCATACTCGTTGCGCTTGTCACGGTAGGTGTGCCAGAGGGTCAAGATACTGCCAACATCGTCGATCTGCCCAGGCATTGCCAGCAATGGCGTGGCTTCAGCGCGGTACTTGGCATCCGTCAGGTAGCGATCATGGGCCGGCTCCTGGAACAGCGCCCAGAAGTGGTCACGGATCACGTCAGTGGCGATCTGACCGCGGCACACCGGGCCGCGAATGAAGGTGCGGACGAAATACTCGGCGTTATCCAGCATGAACTGATAGCGCGCTACCGCCGGGATCGCCTCGAACGTCTCGAACGGGTTGGCGCGGTGGCGCGGACCATAGCCCGGCAGCGCAGCCGCGTGCCAGTCGCCACTGTAGAACAGCTGTTTGACACGTTTGAGCTTCTGCGGCCCCATCGGGTAGGTGATGTGGGTCTTGTGTACGATGACGCCTTGTACAGGCATCAACCGGTAGTAGAAGTCGGTGCCAGGCGGATCGTTAGGCCGACGCGTGGCAATCAGGTCAATCGGTTGGCCACTGGGTGTACGGGAACGTACCCATTGGAAGAAGTGCCCCGGCTCCCCGCCAACAAAGTAAATGTGTGCCAGGAACAGGTGTTCATACAGCCAGCGGCCTACCAGCGCTTCGGTCGAACCCGGGCTGTTGAGCAGCGTTTCCCATTCCTGGATCTGTGCCGCCTCCTTGGCGCTGGGCTGGATCGGGTTGTGCTCAACTGGCGCACCCGCCGCCAACCAACGCTGCAGGGTCTGGTACTGGGCATCGGTCAGGCCGGTGACCGCCAACGGCATGCCCTCACGGGGATGCGCCTTGGCATAGGCGTCGAACTCGCCGGGCAGCGGGCAGACATTTTCCCGGTTCAAGCCCAGCACGATGTCTTCAGGCAGCTTGGCGTTTGGCTTCAGCGGGGTTGAATGCCCCAGCTCCAGCATCCGCGCCATCAGCGCGGCCTGGCTGCCCTGGTTATCCAGCACCGAGTAGAAGCCCTTGCGCCGCCAGGCATCGACACTGTGGGCGTCGTAGAACAATCGGGTCGGGGGCACTGCAGTCGTGCGGTTGCCCTCGTAGACCGGTACCTTCGAAGCGCCGCGCTCGGCGCCTTCAGCACTTTCCAGCTTGAGCTGGCAGGCGGCATCGTTGCAGGCATGGCAGGCAACGCATTTCTCAGTGAAGATGGGTTGAATGTCCCGGGTATAGGAAATAGCCGGGCTGGATTGAGGCGCTTGCCCCAACGCCATGCCACTGATCAGCAGCGCGACGGCGCCGGCAAGTAAACGATGCACCATGTGCCAATTGTCCTGGAAATTAAAAGCCTCACGATTCTACCGGTGGCAGCACCGCGCCAACATGAATGAAATTCATGCAAATCTGTGGCACGTCTAAAAACCGCGCAGCTTTGTTATTATTCCGCAACTTTTGTCTTTGCCCGACCAGGTAGTCCTATGTCTGACCGCAGCGCTCGTTTCCAAGCACTTCAGAAAGCACTCAAAGAGCGCATCCTGATCCTCGATGGCGGCATGGGTACTATGATCCAAAGCTACCGTCTGGAGGAACACGACTATCGTGGCACGCGTTTCGCCGACTGGCCCAGCGACGTCAAGGGCAACAATGACCTGTTGCTGCTGTCGCGCCCCGATGTCATCGCCGCAATCGAGAAAGCGTACCTGGATGCCGGTGCCGACATTCTGGAGACCAACACCTTCAACGCCACGCAGATCTCCCAGGCCGACTACGGCATGGAAGCGTTGGTGTATGAACTGAACGTCGAGGGCGCCCGCATTGCCCGCCAGGTGGCCGACGCCAAGACCCTGGAAACCCCGGATCGCCCACGCTTCGTGGCCGGCGTGCTCGGCCCGACCAGCCGCACCTGCTCGATCTCCCCGGACGTCAACGATCCCGGCTACCGCAACGTCACGTTCGACGAACTGGTGACCAACTACATCGAGGCCACCCGTGGCCTGATCGAAGGCGGTGCCGACCTGATCCTGATCGAAACCATCTTCGACACCCTCAACGCCAAAGCGGCAATCTTCGCCGTGCAGCAGGTGTTCGAGGAAGACAATGTCGAATTGCCGATCATGATTTCCGGCACCATTACCGATGCCTCGGGCCGCACCCTGTCCGGGCAGACGACCGAAGCGTTCTGGAACTCGGTACGCCATGCCAAACCGATTTCGGTGGGCCTGAACTGCGCCCTGGGTGCCAAGGACCTGCGCCCGTACCTGGAAGAACTGTCGAGCAAGGCCGATACCCAGGTCTCTGCACACCCTAACGCCGGCCTGCCGAACGCGTTCGGCGAGTACGACGAAACCCCGGCGGAAATGGCTGCCGTCGTTGAAGAGTTCGCCGCCAGCGGCTTCCTGAACATTATCGGCGGCTGCTGTGGGACCACGCCTGCGCACATCCAGGCGATTGCCGAAGCAGTGGCCAAGTACCCGCCACGGGCTATTCCAGACATCCCCAAGGCCTGTCGACTGTCGGGCCTGGAACCGTTCACCATCGACCGCAACTCGCTGTTCGTCAACGTCGGTGAGCGCACCAACATCACCGGTTCCGCCAAGTTCGCCCGGCTGATCCGCGAAGAAAACTACACCGAAGCCCTGGAAGTCGCCCTGCAGCAGGTCGAAGCCGGCGCCCAGGTCATCGACATCAACATGGACGAAGGGATGCTCGACTCCCAGGCGGCCATGGTCAAGTTCCTCAACCTGATTGCCGGCGAGCCGGACATCTCCCGCGTACCGATCATGATCGACTCCTCCAAGTGGGAGGTGATCGAAGCGGGCCTGAAGTGCATTCAGGGCAAGGGCATCGTCAACTCGATCTCGATGAAGGAAGGCGTCGACGCCTTCAAGCATCACGCCAAGTTGTGCAAGCGCTATGGCGCTGCCGTGGTGGTGATGGCCTTCGACGAAGTCGGCCAGGCCGATACCGCCGCGCGCAAGCGTGAAATCTGCCAACGCAGCTACGACATTCTGGTCAATGAAGTGGGCTTCCCCCCGGAAGACATCATTTTCGACCCGAACATCTTCGCCGTGGCCACCGGCATCGAGGAGCACAACAACTACGCTGTGGACTTCATCGAAGCCTGCGCCTACATCCGCGACCACCTGCCCCATGCACTGTCCTCGGGCGGTGTGTCCAACGTGTCGTTCTCTTTCCGGGGCAACAACCCGGTCCGTGAAGCGATCCACTCGGTGTTTCTCTACCATGCGATCCAGAACGGCCTGACCATGGGTATCGTCAACGCCGGTCAGTTGGAGATCTACGATGAGATCCCCCCTGCCCTGCGCGAACGGGTCGAGGACGTGGTACTCAACCGTACCCCCGAAGGCACCGACGCCCTGCTGGCCATCGCCGATGACTACAAGGGTGGCGGCGCCACCAAGGAAGTCGAAAGCGAGGAATGGCGTTCACTGCCCGTCGGCAAGCGCCTGGAGCACGCCCTGGTCAAAGGCATCACTGCGTTTATCGTCGAGGACACCGAGGAATGCCGCCAACAGTGCGCACGCCCGATCGAGGTCATCGAAGGCCCGCTGATGAGCGGCATGAACGTGGTCGGTGACCTGTTTGGCGCTGGCAAGATGTTCCTGCCGCAAGTGGTCAAGTCGGCACGGGTGATGAAGCAGGCGGTGGCCCACCTGATTCCGTTCATCGAAGCCGAGAAAGGCGACAAGCCGGAAGCCAAGGGCAAGATCCTCATGGCCACGGTAAAAGGCGACGTGCATGACATCGGCAAGAACATCGTCGGCGTGGTGCTGGGCTGTAATGGCTACGACATCGTCGACCTCGGCGTGATGGTGCCGGCCGAAAAAATCCTGCAAGTGGCCCGTGAGCAGAAGTGCGACATCATCGGCCTGTCCGGGCTGATCACGCCGTCACTGGACGAAATGGTGCATGTCGCCCGCGAGATGCAGCGTCAGGACTTCCACCTGCCGCTGATGATCGGCGGCGCGACCACCTCCAAGGCGCACACAGCAGTCAAGATCGAGCCCAAGTACAGCAACGACGCCGTCGTCTACGTCACTGACGCCTCGCGTGCCGTCGGCGTCGCCACGCAGTTGCTGTCCAAGGAACTGAAAGCCGGCTTCGTCGAGCGCACCCGCCAGGAGTACGTCGAAGTACGTGAACGTACCGCCAACCGCAGCGCCCGCACCGAGCGCTTGAGCTACGCTCAGGCCATCGCGGCCAAGGCATCGTTCGACTGGGCGGGCTATCAGCCGGTCGTGCCGACTTTCACCGGCGCCAAGGTACTGGAAAACATCGACCTGAACGTACTGGCCGAGTACATCGACTGGACGCCGTTCTTCATCTCCTGGGACCTGGCGGGCAAGTTCCCGCGCATCCTCACCGACGAAGTGGTCGGCGAAGCGGCCACGGCGCTGTACGAAGACGCCCAACAGATGCTGCGCAAGCTGATCGATGAAAAGCTGATCAGCGCCCGGGCAGTGTTCGGCTTCTGGCCGGCCAACCAGGTCAACCACGACGACATCGAAGTCTATGGGCAGGATGGCCAGCCGCTGGCCTTGCTGCACCATCTGCGCCAGCAGACCATCAAGACCGACGGCAAGCCAAACTTCTCCCTGGCCGACTTCGTGGCACCGAAAGACAGCGGCGTGACCGACTATGTCGGTGGTTTCATTACCACCGCCGGCATTGGTGCCGAAGAAGTCGCCAAGGCCTATCAGGACAAAGGCGACGACTACAGCTCGATCATGGTCAAGGCACTCGCCGACCGCCTGGCCGAAGCCTGCGCCGAATGGCTGCACGAACAGGTGCGCAAGCAGTACTGGGGCTACGCCAAAGACGAAGAACTGAGTAACGAAGCACTGATCAAGGAACAGTACCTGGGCATCCGTCCGGCCCCTGGCTACCCTGCCTGCCCGGACCACACTGAAAAAGGCACCCTGTTCCAACTGCTCGACGGTACCGAAATCGGCGAGCAAGGCCAGAGCGGCGTCACCCTGACCGAGCACTATGCAATGTTCCCGGCAGCTGCGGTCAGCGGCTGGTACTTCGCCCACCCACAGGCGCAGTATTTCGCCGTGGGCAAGGTCGACAAGGATCAGGTGCAGAGCTATACGGCGCGCAAAGGCCAGGACCTGAGCGTCAGCGAGCGCTGGCTGGCACCCAACCTGGGATACGACGCTTAAGCATCGGTCATCGGTCATCGGTATGGGCGGTTGCAGGGTCGACGTTGTGTCGCGCCCTGCAGACGCTCCTTGAGGGGCTACACTGTGGACAGGCCTTCCGCCCACAGGAGCTGATCATGGACGACCCCGCCCAAGGCAAGCCACCGACCTTCTGGCAAATGCTGCAAAGCGTGCTGGCCGCCGCCTTCGGCGTGCAGAGCAACAAGAACCGCGCGCGCGATTTCACCCACGGCAAACCCAGTCACTTCATTGTGCTGGGTACGCTGTTCACCTTGCTGTTTATTCTGGTACTGCTGGGGTTGGTAAAACTGGCCCTGCACCTGACCGCCGCCTGAAACGCAAACCGCCCGCAGGTATCCATGCTGCAGGCGGTCTCATGCTACCCAGCGGGTGATGTCACTGATGACTGACCCAGTACACGGCTGTCACGACCACCAGGATGATCAGGCAGAGTGTCGCCCAAGCGTCGACATGACTGTCACTCTTAACCGACTTGGTTGAATTTCCCATTGCATCGCCTCTTGTAGTGGTTATGGGAATGCATGACACCTGTAGCAGTTAAGCCCAGCGATGCCCTTTGCTCAAGCCAGGTCTTTTGGCTGTTCGTCGGTTAGGGTATGTATGAAAAGTCTTGAGACGAAGGTCAGGCAAGGCGAAAACAGCCGAGGAAGCGGAGTTTACGGGTTGTAAATGAGCATTCCGAGGCTGTTTTCAACGCAGCATCACCGAGTATCAAGGCTTTTCGTACAGAGCCTAGTAGTCCACCGGCGCCGTCAGGAATGGGTAGCGAAAACTGCGCGCCTTGCCTTCGGCGCTGAAACGATTGAAGTCCAGGCCATAGTCGGGCTCGTTGACCAGCTTCAGCCAGCGCCGGGCTCGAGCGGGATCAATGAGCTGAAGCACAGGCACCTGGTACCGATGCTGGCCATCGCGGCTGATCGGCAACCCGAGCGCATCGTCGTGCAACAACACCATGGCCCAGCCACCGAGTGTGAAATGCCCACCCATGAGTACGCTAAGGCGCCCGTCGATACGCGCCTGCAAGGCCTCTGGCGAGCTGTTGACGGCGCTGAAGTAGACATCCTTGCCGGGTTTGCGCCCGGCTTCCTCGAACGCCTGCATCGCGCCAAAGGCCATTTCATCGTTAGCTGACCAGACCAGTCGGGTGTTCGGATAGCGATGCAGCAACTGACTGGCCTGCTCATACGCCCGTTCCCGACCCCAACCGCCATAGACCACCTGGCGAAGATTCACCTCGGGGTGCTCGGCAAGCGCCCGACGCATGCCGCGCTCGCGCAGTTGCGAGGCCGGGGTGATTTTCATCCCGGAAAACGCCAGCAAGTCGATTTGCTGGCCCTTCGCAGGCGCCGGCACCTGGGCAATCAATGCCGTGAGCATGCGATAGCCCGCCTCCTCGTCATTCGTGACCAGAGTCGCGATAGGTTGCGCGTATTTGTCCGGGCTGTCGGCAATGAGCCGCGTCTGGTCGGGCGTCAAGCCGTTGTTGACCAGAAACAGCTTTACCCCGCTGCCACGGGACAGGCGAATGATCTCTGGCGCTATATATTGCTCATTGACCAGCACCAGGTAGTCAGGGCGCTGCGGCCCCTCCAGCACTTGCCGTGCCAGCGTCATGGCACGCGCCGGCTCACGTTCGCTGTATTCGATCCGCAACTGCATGCCAAGATCGCTGGCAGCCGCTTGCATGAAGCGCGAGTAACTGACCCAGAAAGTCTCATTGGAGTACCCCGGGTTCAAAAAAACCACCGAGGGCGCCTGAGCATTGGCTGCCAATGGCAGACTCAGCAGCAGGCACTTAGCCAGAGCTTTCAGCATGGGGGACAGGCTCGCACAGAATAAAGCGGCGCAGTATAACGCCCCCAACCTGCCCTATGGCTAAACGCAACACAGTCTCACTTAGTCCAAATGGTTCTTTGCATATGCAAAAACTTCACTTTTGCGCATAAACACAAGCTGATATCTTTCCACAGCTCCGCTCCGGAGTGCGCGGCCGTGCGCGCGATTAGCTGCCTGCAGCCTGAAAACAGGACCCTTATGTACGTATACGACGAGTACGATCAGCGGATCATCGAGGACCGCGTCAAGCAGTTCCGTGATCAGACCCGACGCTACCTGGCCGGTGAGCTCAGTGAAGAAGAGTTTCGCCCCCTGCGCCTGCAGAATGGCCTCTATATCCAACGTTTTGCCCCCATGCTGCGGGTCGCGGTGCCCTATGGCCAGCTGACGTCGCGTCAAACGCGGATGCTGGCGAAGATCGCGCGCGACTACGACAAGGGCTACGCCCACATCAGCACCCGGCAGAACGTCCAGTACAACTGGCCGGCACTGGAAGACATTCCGGAGATTCTGGCCGAACTGGCTACCGTGCAGATGCACGCGATCCAGACCAGCGGCAACTGCCTGCGCAACGTCACCACCGACCAGTTTGCCGGTGTGGCCGCCGATGAATTGATCGACCCGCGCCCATGGTGCGAGATCGTTCGCCAGTGGACCACCTTCCACCCTGAATTCGCCTACCTGCCGCGCAAGTTCAAGATCGCCATCAACGGTTCGGTCAACGACCGCGCTGCCATCGAAGTCCATGACATCGGCCTGGAACCGGTGCGTAACGCAGCCGGCGATCTGGGTTTCCGTGTACTGGTCGGTGGCGGCCTGGGCCGTACCCCGGTGGTGGGTGCATTTATCAACGAGTTCCTGCCGTGGCAGGACCTGCTCAGCTACCTGGACGCCATCCTGCGGGTTTACAACCGCTACGGCCGACGCGACAACAAGTACAAGGCGCGGATCAAGATCCTCGTCAAGGCGCTCACTCCAGAAGTGTTCGCAGAGAAGGTCGAGGCCGAAATGGCTCACCTGCGTGGCGGCAGCACCACGCTGACCGAAGCCGAATTGCACCGCGTCGCCAAGCACTTCGTTGACCCTGAGTACAAGGCGCTGGAAAACCTCGACCACGAGCTGGTCGAACTCGAGCAGCAACACCCAGGTTTCGCCCGCTGGCGTGCGCGCAACACCCGTGCGCACAAACGCCCAGGCTACGTGGCTGTCACCCTGTCGCTGAAACCCACTGGCGTGGCCCCAGGCGACCTGACCGACAAGCAACTGGACGCCGTTGCCGACCTGGCCGAGCGCTACAGCTTCGGTCAACTGCGCACCTCCCACGAGCAGAACATCATTCTGGCCGACGTCGAGCAACGCCAATTGCACGCACTGTGGCTTGAGCTGCGCGAAAATGGCTTCGCCACCCCGAACATCGGCCTGCTGACCGACATCATCTGCTGCCCGGGCGGCGACTTCTGCTCCCTGGCCAACGCCAAGTCGATCCCGATTGCCGAATCCATCCAGCGCCGCTTCGATGACCTGGACTACCTGTTCGACATCGGCGAGCTGGACCTGAACATCTCCGGTTGCATGAACGCCTGCGGTCACCACCACGTGGGCCACATCGGTATTCTCGGTGTGGACAAGAAAGGCGAAGAGTTCTACCAGGTTTCCCTCGGTGGCAGCGCCAGCCGTGATGCCAGCCTGGGCAAGATCCTCGGCCCTTCGTTCGCCCAGGATGCCATGCCGGATGTGATCGAAAAGCTGATCGACGTGTACGTAGAACAACGTACCGAAGACGAGCGCTTCATCGACACCTATCAACGTATTGGCATTGACCCCTTCAAGGAGCGCGTCTATGCAGCGAATCATTAAGAACAACCAGGTCGTCGACGAAACCTGGCACCTGCTGCCCAAGGACGTCACCCTGGACGAGCTGAGCAACTGCGACGACTACATCGTACCGCTGCAGCTGTGGCGCGATCACGCCCATGCCCTCAAGGCCCGCGATGGCGGCCTGGGCGTGTGGCTGGACAGCGACGAAGAAGCCGAGGAAATCGGTGAAGATGCCGCCCAGTTCCAGGTCATCGCCTTGAACTTCCCGGCATTCACCGATGGCCGCAGCTACTCCAACGCACGTTTGCTGCGTGACCGGTACCAGTTCAAGGGCGAGCTGCGCGCAATCGGCGATGTGCTGCGCGACCAGCTGTTCTACATGGCCCGCTGTGGTTTCGATGCCTTCGCGGTACGTGCCGACAAGGACCCGTACGAAGCCCTGGAAAGCCTCAAGGACTTCTCGGTGACCTATCAGGCCGCCACCGATCAGCCGCTGCCGCTGTTCCGCCGCCGCTGATCGCGAAAGCCCGCAGATGCGGGCAACGCTGAGTCACACCAAAACACCCTGCAAGGCCTACGCCTTCGCAGGGTGTTTTTTTGCAGGCCAGCCGTGACTCAGGACACTTGCGCTTGAGTTGTACGCAAACGCTGCAGCAGACGAGGGCCAAACACGTTGATCAACAATCCGCCCATGACCAGCAATGCGCCCCAGCACTGCACATCGCTCAATCGCTCATCCAGCAGCAGCGCCGAGGAACTGAGCCCCACCACCGGTACCAGCAACGAAAATGGCGCGACCTTGCCCGCCGGGTGACGCGACAGTAACCGGCTCCACAGGCTGTAGCCGATCATAGTGGCGACAAAGGCCAGGTACGCCAGCGAGAGGATCGAGCTCAGGCCGATACCCCGCAGCGAAGCTTCAATCAGCGCCGGCCCTTCCAGCCACCAGGACAACGCAAAAAACGGCAGCGGTGGAATCAAGCCGCCCCAGATAACCAATGCAACCAGGTCCACATTGCCGAAGCGTCGGGTGATGATGTTGCCTATCGCCCAACTGGCGGCAGCACACAACGTCAGGATCAGGGCGAAAACCGGGACACTGGTACCGTTTTCACTGCCAATCAACACCAACCCACCCGCCGACACCAGCAGCCCCAGAACACTGGCCACACGCAGGCGCTCGCCAAGAAACATGGCGGCGAAAAACAGGGTGAAGAAGGCCTGCGACTGCAACACCAAGGACGCCAACCCCGGCGGCATGCCGTTACCCATGGCCTCGAACAGGAAGGCAAACTGGCCCAGCGAAATCGTGGCGCCGTAGGCAATCAGCCAGCGCCAGGGAAGCGCGGGACGCTTGATAAACAGAATCGCCGGAAACGCCACCAGCAAAAAGCGCAGCCCACCCAGCAGCATGGGCGGTAGCCCATCAAGGCCCACCTTGATCACCACGAAATTGACACCCCAGGCGATGATCACCACCAACGCCAACAGCAGATCCTTGACTGGCATCCTTCCCTCGCACGCCTTGTAATATGTCGAAACAGCATAGCCTTATGCGCGGGCCCGTCATACCTGCAACTGCCACCCGATAGTCTGTTTGCGTCATCGCTGCAGCCATTCAACCGCGCAGGAAAAAGGCCCGATCGTTGCCGAGTCGGGCCCTGTTCGGCGCATTACTGCACTTACCAGAGCGGCAGGCTGTAGCTGAGGATCAGACGGTTTTCGTCGATGTCGCTGGCAAAGCTGGAGCGGTAGGTTGCATTTCGCCATTTGATACCGACGTTCTTCAGCGGACCACTTTGAACGACATAGCCGATATCGGTGTTACGTTCCCATTCCTTGCCCTCGCCGCCTGCCGCGCCAAGCTCGATCTGATCGCCTTTGACATAGCGGGTCATGAAGGTCAGGCCGGGAATACCCCAGGCCGCGAAGTTGTAATCGTAACGGGCCTGCATGGAACGCTCGTCCTGGTTGGCGAAGTCGTTGATCTGCACCAGGTTGACCAGGTAAGGGTCGGTACCCTGAACGTTGGCAAAACCGGTATCACCGTTCATTTTCTGGTAGCTGAGACCAAAGGCATGAGCCCCCAGGTTGTAAGTGAACATGCCACTGAGCAAGGTGTTGTCGACGTTGCTGCGGCCATCATCGCTGGCATCGGCAAAACGCAGGTCGGACTTCAGGGATTGCCCCTCGGCGATGGGCAATACATGCACCAACGTCAGGAAATGCTGCTTGTACAGGTCTTCCAACTGCGCGTAGTGGTAACCCGTGCTCAGCGTCTTGCTCCAGGCGTAGGTACCACCGACGAAATCGAATTTGTCCGATGTCGCCTTGCCGGTGGTGACGATATTGCGCCGAGGGCCCTTCATCAGGGTCATGTCTTCACGGTTGGTCGAGTCGCGCTGGTTCACCTGAGTCAGGCGCCCGGCGTCGAAGGTCAGGCCACTGAGGTCCGTGGAGTTCAGCCAACCACCCTCGAAGGTCTGCGGTAGCAGGCGCGAGTTGTTCGGCGTCAGCACCGGCAGCATGGGGATCAGGGTGCCGACCTTGAGGGTGGATTTCGACACCCGTACCTTGGCGGCCAGCCCCAACTCGCTGTAGTCGTCAGGTGCTCGCTTCGACTGGGCGCCGCGCGGCAGCAAGCCGGTTGCGCCAGCACGGTCAGGGCTTGAGTCAAGCTTGACCCCAAGCAGGCCCAAGGCGTCGACACCAAAGCCTACGGTGCCCTCGGTGAATCCGGACTCATAGCGCATAATGAAGCCCTGCGCCCATTCCTCGCCCTTGTTCTGCGGCGCCGCATGCTGGCGGAAGTCGCGGTTCATGTAGAAGTTGCGCATCTCCACACTGGCTTTACTGTCCTCCAGAAACGCAGCGGACGCCGGTGAACAAACGCCAATGGCCCCGGCAAGGCCAGGTAACAACAGAATGCGGGTAGAACGAATTGCGCTCATAGGTCTCTCTTCTTATTAGCGTGCGGATGCACCCTTACCAAGCCCAGACCAGCGTCTGTGCGGTATTCCCCCAGCGTTGCCAGCAACGCTGCCCTTAGAAATTGCGCCGTGCGAGTTTCAGCACCCAGCCGACGATGCCGACCCGGAACAACAGCACACAGATGACGAAGATCAAACCAAGGATCACATGCACCCACTCACCCAGAGGCCCATTGGACAGGTAGCTCTGCAGGGTGACCACGATGCCGGCACCGACCAATGGGCCAAACACCGTGCCGACGCCACCGAGCAGGGTCATCAGGATCACCTCGCCGGACATGTGCCAGTGCGCGTCGGTCAACGAGGCCAGCTGGAACACCACGGTCTTGGTCGAACCGGCGAGGCCGGTCAACGCTGCGGAAATCACAAAGGCCAGCAGCTTGTGCGCCTCGACGTTGTAGCCCAGCGAGATCGCCCGTGGTTCGTTCTCGCGGATGGCCTTGAGTACCTGGCCGTAAGGTGAATGGATCGTGCGCTGGATCACGGCGAAGCCGAACACGAATACGGCCAGGACGAAGTAGTAAAGGGTCAGGTTGTTGTTCAGATCGAAGACCCCGAACAACTGCCCACGGGGCACGCCCTGCAGACCGTTCTCACCACCAGTGAACGGCGCCTGGACAAAGATGAAGAACACCAACTGCGCCAAGGCCAGGGTGATCATTGCGAAGTAAATACCCTGGCGCCGGATCGCCAGCAGGCCAAACACCAGGCCGAGCGCGGTGGACGCCAGGGTTCCGGCAAGAATGCCCAACTCGGTTCCCAGGCCGCTGTAGGTACTCAGCACGTAACCCGTGACGTAGCCGCCCGAGGCGAGAAACGCCGCGTGGCCGAACGACAACAGCCCGGCATAACCCAGCAGCAGGTTGAACGCACAGGCAAACAGCGCAAAACACAGCAGCTTCATCAGGAACACCGGGTACACCGCCAGTGGTGCGAGCAGCGCCACGCCCACCAGCGCCAGGTAGAACCAGCGCTTGCGCCGTGCCGCCGCCTGACGACGCTCCTGTACGACATTCGGTTGCAGGACGCCAGCGCCCTGCTTGATCTCCAGACTCGTCATCGTCACACCTCTTTCCCGAACAGTCCCGCAGGACGAACCAGCAACACGAGCACCATCACCAGGAACACCACGGTGTTGGCCGCCTCTGGATAGAACACCTTGGTCAGCCCTTCGATCAGGCCCATGGCCAGGCCGGTGACAATCGCGCCCATGATCGAACCCATGCCGCCGATCACCACCACGGCGAACACCACGATCAGCAGGTTGGCGCCCATGGTCGGCGTCACCGAGTAGATCGGGGCCGCCAATACCCCGGCGAAGGCCGCCAAGGCAGCACCGAAGCCATAGGTCAGGGTGATCAGCAGCGGCATGTTGATGCCGAACGCCTGCATCAATTTCGGGTTTTCGGTACCCGCACGCAGGTAGGAACCCAGGCGCGTGCGCTCGATCATGAACCAGGTCGCCAGGCACACCACCAAGGCCGCTACCACCACCCAGGCGCGGTAGATGGGCAGGAACATGAAGCCCAGGTTGACGCCGCCCTTGAGTTGCTCAGGCATGGGGTAGGAGGAACCGGATACACCGAACAGTTTGACGAAGGTGCCTTCAACGATCAGCGCCAGGCCAAAGGTCAGCAACAGTCCGTAGAGGTGGTCTTCACCGGCGATGCGCCGCAACAGGCCGCGCTCGATGAGCATGCCCAGCGCGCCGACGAGTAACGGTGCCAGCACCAGGGCGACCCAGTAGTTCACACCCAGGTAATTGAGCCCAAGCACGGCCGCGAACGCACCGAGCATGTATTGGGCGCCATGGGCAAAGTTGATGATCCGCAGCAAGCCGAAGATGATCGCCAGGCCCAGGCTGAGCAAGGCATAGAACGTCCCGTTGATCAGCCCGAGCAGCAGTTGACCGAGCAGTACGCTCAGGGGAATGCCGAATACGATAGTCATGAATTACCATCCGCTGGAAGTCCGTGACACCCGGCTGCAAGCAACCGGGCGCGTAGCCTGATTCAGTTGCCGATCAGCTTTTCGGCAGCAGTTTGCAGGTGCTTTCGGACATCGGCCGGTAGGCCTCATCGCCAGGAATGGTGCTGACGATCTTGTACAGGTCCCACTCCCCCTTCGACTCGGCCGGGGTTTTCACCTGCGCCAGGTACATGTCGTGAACCATGCGGCCGTCAGCGCGGATCTTGCCGTTCTTGGCGAACATGTCATTGACCGGGGTCGCCATCATCTGGGTACGCACCGCCTGCGCCTCGTCACTGCCGGTGGCCTTGATTGCGTTCAGGTAGTTCGTGGTTGCCGAGTAGATGCCCGCCGGAACCATGCCCGGCATCTTGCCGAAGCGTTTGTAGTAGCGCTGGGCCCAGGCACGGCTTTCATCATTCATGTCCCAGTACCAGCCCGTGGTCAGCATCAACCCTTGGGTAACGTCCAGGCCCATGGCATGGATGTCGTTGAGGAACACCACCATACCCGCCAGCTTCTGCCCGGACTGGGCAACACCGAACTGGCTTGCGGTCATCAGCGAGTTGACCGTGTCGGCACCGGCGTTGGCGAAGGCAATCACATCCGCACCAGACCCTTGGGCCTGGAGGATGTAGGAGGAGAAATCACTGCTGGGGAACGGATGGCGAACCGTGCCAACCACCTTGCCACCGTCGCTCTGGACGACCTTGGTGATGTCCTTCTCCATCGCATGACCGAAGGCATAGTCGGCGGTCAGGATGAACCAGTTCTTGCCCCCGGAAGCGAGTACCGACTTGGCCGTGCCATTGGCCAGGGCGTAGGAGTCATAGGTCCAGTGGATGTGGTTGGGCGAGCAATATTCGTTGGTCAGGCTTGAGGCCGCCGCGCCGGAAATCAGCGCCAGTTTGCCGGACTGCTCTACCACCTTGCTTGCCGCCAGCACGACCGAGGACGCCACCATCCCGGTGACCATGTCGACATTGCGCTCATCGACCCACTGACGCACGGTGTTGGCACCGACATCCGGCTTGTTCAGGTCGTCGGCGCTGAAGACCACGATTTTCTTGCCATTGACCTGACCGCCGAAATCTTCGACCGCCATGTTCAGCGCCTCCAGGCCGCCCGGGCCGGAAAGGTCACGGTAAGTACCGGACATGTCGGCCAGGTAACCAATGCGAATTTCATCGTCGCTGATCTGGGCCTGGGCAGCACCGGCGATCAGGCCGGAGGCGAGCATGGTGCAAGCAGTCTTTTGGAAAACCTTCATGTAGTTCACCCACTTTCCACAGTTATTGTTGTTGTAAAGGGCAAAGCGCCCCCCGCCCGGCATGACTGACGCCACGCCGACGTAAACAGCACAGGGGTTAAACGGCGCTCAGACGCCGAGACAGCGGTTCAGCAGTTCCTGTTTCGCATCCAGCTCGGCAGCACTGATTTCCTCGACGATCTGGCCGTGATCCATCAGGTAATGACGATCGGCCAGCGGCGCCGCAAAACGGAAGTTCTGCTCCACCAGTACGATGGTCAGGCCCTTCTGCTTGAGCTTGATCAACACCTCGGCCAGCTTCTGCACGATGACAGGGGCCAGGCCTTCGGTGATCTCATCGAGCAGCAGCAGGTTGGCCCCGGTGCGCAGGATGCGCGCCATCGCCAGCATCTGTTGCTCGCCACCCGACAAGCGTGTGCCCTGGCTGAAACGGCGCTCATAAAGGTTGGGGAACATCGCGTAGATGTCGTCCAGGCTCATGCCGTCGCTGCGCACCATTGGCGGCAGCAGCAGGTTTTCCTCGACGTTGAGGCTGGCAAAGATACCGCGCTCTTCAGGGCAATAACCGACCCCCAGACGCGGGATCAGGTGAGCGGCGATGCCGATGGTTTCGTTGCCATTGACCATGATCGAGCCGGTGCGGCGGCCGACCATGTTCATGATCGCGCGCAAGGTCGTCGAGCGCCCAGCGCCGTTACGCCCCAACAGGGTGACCAGTTCACCCCGCCGTACCTGCATGTCGATGCCGTGCAGGATATGCGACTCGCCATAGAAGGCATGCAGGTCGCTGATACGCAGTTGCTCGAAATCCGGAACGTTCAGGCTGCTCATGCGTGGGCCTCCTCGAGGCAGACTGCTTCACTGCCCAGGTAGGCTTCACGCACCTGCGGATTTGCAGAAACACTGGCGTAGTCACCTTCAGCGAGGATCGAACCACGCGCCAGTACCGTAATGCGGTCGCACAACTGGCTGACCACATTGAGGTTGTGCTCCACCATCAGTACGGTGCGCCCTACTGCCGCGCGACGCACCAGGCCAATGACCATTTCAACGTCCTCGTGGCCCATGCCCTGGGTCGGCTCGTCGAGCAACAGCACGGTCGGGTCCAGCGCCAGCGTGGTCGCCAGCTCCAACGCGCGCTTGCGCCCATAGGGCAACTCGATGGTCAAGGTATCGGCATAGGGCAGCAGGTCGACGTCATCCAGCATCTGCAACGCACGCTCATTGAGGGCATCGAGGCTGCGCTCGGACTTCCAGAAATGAAACGAGTTGCGCAA
Organism: Pseudomonas sp. TE3910; assembly: GCF_056279025.1. NCBI lineage: Bacteria > Pseudomonadati > Pseudomonadota > Gammaproteobacteria > Pseudomonadales > Pseudomonadaceae > Pseudomonas > Pseudomonas sp. TE3910. Next base: position 622,350 of record NZ_JBWBQN010000001.1, on the reverse strand, counting down.
CTTGCGCTGCAGCGCTACGCGCACGTTTTCCACCACACTCATGTGGCCGAACACCGCCGATATCTGGAAAGAACGCACCAGACCAAGACGGGCGATTTCGTTGGGTTGCATGCCGGTGATCGGCTTGCCAAGGTAGTGGATCTCGCCACGGGTGGGCGTGAGGAACTTGGTGAGGAGGTTGAATACGGTGGTTTTGCCGGCCCCGTTAGGCCCGATCAGCGCGTGGATGTGTCCCTTCTGTACACGTAGATCTACCGAGTCGACCGCGGTAAAACCGCGAAATTCCTTGGTCAAGCCACGTGTTTCCAACACGAACTCTGGTGACATGTGTAGCCCTCTAACCTTGATTATTTTTATTGGTTATGGCGCTGCGGGTGTTCTTCCCTTTACGTAAACGCAAACACTAGACGAAGATTACCTTTACGTAAACGGTAATAACATGAAGAGCAGGAAGAAATTTTAACAGTGGCGAAATGTGACAAAAAATGTCGGGAAATGACGGGCAAAATCGGGATAAAACACTTTGCCCGTGCTGAAACGATACTTGACTGTGATCTACGCCGTAGTTGGTTTTTCGCAAAATGGAAAAACCGGCAAACCGTCCGCATCAACCGCATGCTGACGGGGAGAACGCGCGGCCAAAGGATGGAGGTAAAGGAAAAGAAAAACGGCCGTGGCCAAAGGCGTCACGGCCAGACAGCAGCGAGCGCTTGATCAGTCGAGGTTACGCTCCCAACTTTCTTGATCTTCGCGATCAAATTCATCCCACTCGGCGTCGTCGTCTTCGCTATCGTCGTCATCGGCGTGGTCGAACAGCGGGTTGGCTTCAGCCTCTACCGCGTCGAAGTCTTCATCGAACTCATGATCGAGCAGGTGATCGTGCTCGGGTTCGTGAATATCAATCTCGTCGTTCATGAAGGGTTCCTGCATTGAGCCAATACATCCAAGGCGCCTGTATAGGCGTGCTTGGCGTAATCGTCAATGGTCCGTTTCAGGAACCCCCGCGCTCAGGGTTTGATCTTCTTCAATTCGTTCAGCAAGCCCATCAGTTGGTCGAGTTTCTCTTCACCGAACTGACGCTGGATCTCCTGGTAGTTACGCTCCATCTGCTCGCTCATTTCCAGGAAGCACTGATGGCCCTGCACGGTCAGGCTGATGAAGATACGCCGCTGGTCTTCCGTGGATTTGCGCCGTGACACCAGGCCATCGCGCTCCAGGCGCTTGAGCACACCACTCATGCTTGGCTTGAGAATGCACGCCAGGTGCGCGAGTTGATGGCTTTCAAGCTCGCCCTGCTGACGCAGGATACGGATGACCCGCCATTGCTGCTCGGTCAGGTCTTGGGCGTTCAGCGCAGGGCGGAAAAAGGACATGGTCGCTTCACGTGCCTGAAGCAACGTGAGGGTCAGGGAAGGTCTGGGAATAGCCATGATTGAGTTAAACAATGAATGAGGTGGCAGTTTAAGGGTGCCCCGAAGTGGCAGCAAGGGCACCTACGAAAAATAAACATGTTAACAAAATACAAATTGTTACCCACTAGAACCTTGGCGACCTCCAGGGGCACTCCCCGGCTGGAACTGGCCTGCCAACCCCGAACACGCCTCGCCACGCCCCAGATAGATCAGCAGGAACGCACCAAGGCTGGCAACACCGGCAGCCGCTATGGCCAGGCACATCGGCAATGGCGTGCCATTGGCGAAGTAGCTGACCAGCGCACTGAAACCGGCGCCACAGGCAAACTGCCCAGACACCGCCAAACCAGCGGCGGCGCCAGCCTGCTGAGGGTACAGGGCCAATAGACGCGCCACGCTGTTGGCACCCAACAGCCCGGTAACGCTTACATACACGAGGATGCACGTGGCCATTGCCGCCAGGCCGGCCACCCCGGTGAAGCCGACCACAGCCAAGGCCACCCCCGAAAGCGCCGCCAACACCGCGCCTACGCCCAGCATCGGTAGCGTTCCCACCCGAGTGACCAGCCGTGCGTTGACGAAGGTCATGACGATGATTCCAGCGATGTTCATCCCGAACAGCCAGGCGTAGTCGCTTGGCGAAACGCCAAAATATTCCACATAGACGAACGGTGAGGCGGTGATGAAGGCAAACATCCCGCCAAAGGAAAACCCCATGCACAGCATGCAGCCCAAGGCCCGACGTTGCGTGCCAATGTGCCAGTAGGCAGCAAACGCAGCGCCCACTGAACGGCCACGGCGGCTGGCCGGGTGGGTTTCCGGGATCCAGCGCAGCGACGCCAACAGGCACAGCACCGAGAACAGCAGCAATGCGCCGAAGATACTGCGCCAACCACTCAGGCTCAGCAGCGCACTACCCGCCAGCGGCGCCGCCAGGGTGGCGATCATGGTCACCAGGTGCATCAACGACAGCGCTCGCGCCGCCTGATTCAGCGGATACAGGTCCCTGACAATGGCCCTGGCCAGCACCGACGCTGCAGCACCACCCAACGCCTGAAAGAAACGCCAGGCGATCAACTGCTCAACACTGGATGCGGCCATGCAGCCGACACTGGCCAGCAGGTACAGCGCCAGGCCGGCCAGCAGAATCGGGCGGCGACCAAAGCGGTCTGAAAGCGGCCCGTAAAACAACATGCCGACGCACAGGCCGAGCAGAAAAACGCCGATGGTCATTTGCACCTGCGTCTGGCTGGCCGCCAGGCTATTGGCGATCTCCGGCAAGCTGGGCAGGTAGGTATCGATCGACAACGGGGCAAAGGCAACGAGCGCAGCCAGCAGCACAAGCAAGCGATCAGGACGGGCAACAGTAGTCATGGGCACACAGACACCGACGAACAGGGATGAGAACGTTAGCATATTAACTATGCAACTGAAGAGCCCTACCGCCTACCCGTCATGAAAAGTGCAATACATCACCCGGAAAAGCCATTTCCGCGCAGCCCTGCAGGCGCCACCATCGGCCAATAAAAAAGGCAGAGGCGCCATGCACTCCCTATCGCAAGCCCACCTGACGCTGCCGGTACTCGCCTGGCGTGATTTGCGCGTAACGCTGGAAAAACCGGCTGAAGTACGCCGGATCCTTGAAGCCCAGCTGATAGCAGATCTCGTTGGCCGAACTGCCGGTAAACAACAGCAGCCGCTTCGCCTCCTGCATGACCCGCTCCAGCACCAAACGCTTGGACGGCAAGTCAGCGATGCGTCGGCATACGTCATTGAGCCGCGCCTCGGTCACGCCGATGGCCGAAGCATAGGCCGACAGCGCCCAGTGCTCGCGGTAGTGGCGCTCGATCAACTCATTGAAGCGGTGGAAGATCTGCAAGTCTTCGTGGCGAGCCGGTGTTGCCTCAAGCGAATTGGCGCACAGCCGCAGCAGGCTGATCATGATCAAGCGCGTCAGGCTCGACAATGCCGAAGCGTGGCCAGGCAACGACTGACTGTTTTCTTCGCGCAGTGTCTCGAACAGGAACTCCAGGCGACGCGCCTCTTCCTGGTACGCCCCCGAGAGCCGACCGAGGGCCACGCAGGCAGCCGGCAAACGCGGCCCCGGGATCAAGCCGGGCTCTGCCTCCATCAGTTGCCAGACCAGTTGCTGGCGCACGGTCAGGACATGGCCGTCGGCATCGGCTTCGGTGACAAACGAGTGCGGGATGGTCGGCGGCGTGAGGAAGAACATCGGCCCCGCCTCCACGTACTGCTGGTCATCCAGATAAACCCGCACCGTACCGCTCTTGACGTAGTGCACCTGAACAAAGCGGTCGTGCCGGTGCACCGGCATGTTGCGGCCGAAAAAGCCGGCGAGATTACCCAGCTTGTCGTAATGCACTTCGCTATCGCTGTAGCGCTGGTCGTACACCTTGCCGATGTTGATGTTTGGAATCGGATGGCGATCTTTCATCGCGGGCTACTCATGCTGTTCTTGGTCGCCACGCTGGACCTGTTCGCAAGTCACGCGGCGTTTGCCCATCGTACCACTGCCACGGTAAAGGCCGACGCGATGGCAAATACCTTGACGGTCGTTAACATATTAATTATAACGATAACACATTAACAAATAGACGCAGGGCAGCCCATGTCCTGCCCCTGCCAGGAGAAAAGCATGAGCCGTGCCCTGCATGACGTTGCGACCGGCACCTTGTTCGGCGTTGCACTGAACTATCAGGGGCTGCTGAATCAGCACCTCGCCGCCTTTAACGAGCCGCCCTACAAGCAACCGCCGGTCAAACCGGTGTTGTTCATCAAGACCCCCAACACCCGTAACCAGCATGACCATGCAGTGGTTTACCCCCAAGGCATCGAGCACCTGCAACCAGGCCCCGCGCTGGGAGTGGTCATCGGCAAGGACGCCAGCCGCGTCAGTGTCGAAGACGCGCTGGACTATGTGGCCGGCTACACCATCGTCAACGAATTCAGCCTGCCGGAAGACAGCTACTACCGCCCTGCCGTGAAAGCCAAATGCCGGGACGGTTTCTGCTCGTTCGGCCCGGAGCTGGTGCCGACCTCGCAGGTTGCCAACCCTCAGACGCTCGACATCAAGCTCTGGGTCAACGGTGAACTGCGCCAGTCCAACAGCACCGCCAACTGTGTCCGCTCGGTGGCGCAGCTGATCGCCGAACTCAGCGAGTTCATGACCCTGCATGAAGGTGACCTGCTGATCACCGGTACCCCTGAAGGCCGTGTCGATGTACTGCCTGGCGACCGCGTCGAAGTCGAAATCAGCGGCCTGGGCCGCCTCGTTAACCACATCGTGGCCGAGTAAGAGGAGCCCTCATGAAACACGCCCGTATCCGCTTTGAAGACGAGGTTCACCTCGCCACGGTCGACGCCGACAACGTCCTGCACCTGGCCGATGGTCGCCGTATCAACGAAGACCAGGTCGAGTGGCTGCCACCGGCCACCGGCAGCATGTTCGCCCTGGGCCTGAACTATGCCGACCACGCCGCCGAACTGGCTTTCGCACCGCCGACCGAGCCGCTGGCCTTCATCAAGTCGCCCGGCACCTATACCGGCCATAAACAGACCACCTGGCGCCCGGACAACGTCGCCTACATGCACTACGAGTGCGAACTGGTAGCGGTGATCGGCAAACCGGCACGCAACGTCAAGCGCGAAGACGCCCTGGCGTACCTGGCCGGCTACACCGTGTGCAACGACTACGCGATCCGCGACTACCTCGAGAACTACTACCGCCCCAACCTGCGGGTGAAGAACCGTGATGCCACCACCCCGGTCGGCCCATGGATCGTCGATGTGGCGGACGTACCAGACCCAAGCAACCTGACACTGCGCACCTGGATCAACGGCGAGTTGAAACAGGAAGGCAGCACCCGGGACATGATTTTCGACATCCCCTACCTGATCGAATACTTCTCCAGCTTCATGACACTGCAGCCGGGCGACATGATCGCCACCGGCACACCTGAAGGCCTGGCCGATGTCGTGCCAGGCGATGAGGTGGTAGTTGAAGTCGAGGGCGTCGGTCGCCTGGTCAACCGCATTGTCAGTGAAGCTGACTTCTTCAAGAACAAAAAGGCTTGAACACCATGATCAAACACTGGATCAACGGCCGCGAGGTCGAGAGCAAAGACACCTTCGTCAACTACAACCCGGCTACCGGCGAGGCCATCGGTGAAGTCGCCAGTGGTGGTGCTGAAGAAGTCGCGCAGGCCGTTGCCGCCGCCAAGGAAGCGTTCCCGAAGTGGGCCAACACCCCGGCCAAGGAACGTGCGCGGTTGATGCGCAAACTCGGCGAGCTGATCGAGCAGAACGTGCCACACCTGGCCGAACTGGAAACCCTGGATACCGGCCTGCCGATTCACCAGACCAAGAACGTGCTGATCCCGCGCGCCTCGCACAACTTCGATTTCTTCGCTGAAGTCTGCACCCGCATGGACGGTCACACCTACCCGGTCGACGACCAGATGCTCAACTACACCCTGTACCAGCCAGTGGGTGTATGCGGCCTGGTGTCGCCGTGGAACGTGCCGTTCATGACCGCCACCTGGAAGACAGCGCCGTGCCTGGCACTGGGCAACACCGCCGTCCTGAAGATGAGCGAACTGTCGCCACTGACCGCCAACGAGCTGGGTCGCCTGGCCGTTGAAGCCGGCATCCCCAACGGCGTGCTGAACGTGATCCAGGGCTACGGTGCCACCGCAGGCGACGCCCTGGTTCGTCACCCGGATGTGCGCGCCATCTCCTTCACCGGCGGCACCGCCACCGGCAAGAAGATCATGCAGACCGCCGGTTTGAAGAAGTACTCCATGGAGCTGGGCGGCAAGTCGCCGGTGCTGATTTTTGAAGATGCCGACCTTGAGCGCGCACTGGATGCGGCACTGTTCACCATCTTCTCGCTGAACGGCGAGCGCTGCACCGCGGGCAGCCGGATCTTCATCCAGGAAAGCGTGTACCCGCAATTCGTTGCCGAGTTCGCCGCCCGTGCCAAGCGCCTGATCGTCGGCGACCCGCAAGACCCGAAAACCCAAGTAGGCTCGATGATCACTCAAGCCCACTACGACAAGGTCACCGGCTACATCAAGATCGGTATCGAAGAAGGCGCCACCCTGCTCGCCGGTGGCCTGGAGCGCCCGGCTAACCTGCCGGCGCACCTGAGCCGCGGCCAGTTCATCCAGCCGACGGTATTCGCTGACGTGAACAACAAGATGCGCATTGCCCAGGAAGAGATCTTCGGCCCAGTGGTCTGCCTGATCCCGTTCAAGGACGAGGCCGAAGCACTGCAACTGGCCAACGACACCGAGTACGGCCTGGCCTCCTACATCTGGACCCAGGACATCGGCAAGGCCCACCGCCTGGCGCGTGGCATCGAAGCGGGCATGGTCTTCATCAACAGCCAGAACGTGCGTGACCTGCGCCAGCCGTTCGGCGGCGTGAAGGGTTCCGGTACCGGTCGCGAAGGCGGCCAGTACAGCTTCGAAGTGTTCGCCGAGATCAAGAACGTGTGCATTTCCATGGGCAGCCACCACATTCCACGCTGGGGCGTCTGATACCTGCACGGGAGCCGCCGTTGTTGGCGATAACGACAGCACCCTGTATAGGGTGAGCACAGCGTCGGCAAGGCCGGCTCCTACAACGCACAACAAGAACAATTTTCAGGAGTTTCATCATGGGCGAAGTCGTCCTGGCAGCCAAAGTCTGTCATGTGCCATCGATGTACCTTTCCGAACTGCCGGGCAAACACCATGGCTGCCGTGAAGCCGCCATCGCCGGCCACAAGGAGATTGGCCGCCGCGCACGCGAACTGGGCGCCGATACCGCCGTCGTGTTCGATGTGCACTGGCTGGTCAACAGTGCCTACCACGTCAACTGTGGCGAACACTTCAAGGGTATCTACACCAGCAACGAGCTGCCGCATTTCATCAAGGACATGCACTTTGAGTACCCCGGCTGCCCGGAACTGGGTGAACTGATCGCCGCCGAGGCGAATGCCGCCGACGTGCGCACCCTGGCCCACAACATTCCGAGCCTGGAGCTGGAGTACGGCACCCTGGTGCCCATGCGCTACATGCACATGGACGTTCCGGACGAGCAGAAATTCAACGTCGTTTCGGTTGCGGCCTGGTGCGCCTGGCATCGCCTGGAAGACAGCTTCACATTCGGCGCCGCCGTACGCCGGGCCATTGAAAAGAGCGACCGCAAGGTACTGGTGCTGGCCTCCGGCTCGTTGTCACACCGTTTCTCGGACGACCGCAACGCTGAAGCGAACATCCACAACTGGACCCGCGAATTCGACAAGCAGATGGACATGCGCGTGGTCGAGCTGTGGAAGCAAGGCCGCTTCAAGGAGTTCTGCGCCATGCTCCCGGACTACGCCGCGCACTGCTTTGGCGAAGGCGGCATGCATGACACCGCGATGCTCCTGGGCCTGCTCGGTGGTGCCGACTACAACAAGCCTGTCGAGGTGCTCACCGAGCCGTTCGGCAGCTCTGGTACCGGCCAAATCAACGCCATCTTCCCGGTTTAACGTAGCGCAAGCCTTGAGCAACAGGCTCAAGGCTGCCCGGCGCAGAGGAGTTCCCATGCCGCATTTCATTGCCGAGTACACCGACAACCTCGAAGAGCAGGCTGACCTGCCCGGCCTGTTCGAGAAGGTTCATGCCACCTTGGGCGCCAGTGGCGTGTTCCCGCTGGGCGGCATCCGCAGCCGTGCCGTTCGCTTGGACACCTGGCGCATGGCCGATGGCAAGCATGACTATGCCTTCGTGCACATGACCCTGAAAGTCGGCCATGGCCGGGACCTGGCCACCCGCCAGCGTGTCGCCGAAGCCCTGTTCGAGGTGATCAAGGCGCACTTTGCGCCCCTGCAGGCTGAACGCCTGCTGGCCTTGTCCTTCGAGATGATCGAGCTGCACGAGGTCCTGAACTTCAAGGAAAACAACGTCCACGCGTTCCTCAAATCACAAGGCAACTGACCTCGTTGCCTTTACCCCTGATCTCTCTAATAAAAAGCACAAGATCATGAACACAGCCCATAGCGTTCAAGGCATCACCGCCGCTACCCAGGACCGTACCCACAGCATCGTCACCTGGCGACTGATGCCCCTGCTGCTGATTTGTTACCTGTTTGCCCACCTCGACCGCATCAACATCGGCTTCGCCAAGATGCAGATGAGCACCGACCTGCACTTCAGCGATACCGTCTACGGTTTCGGCGCAGGCCTGTTCTTTGTCGCCTACGCACTGTTCGGCGTACCCAGCAACATGGCCCTGGACCGGGTTGGCCCGCGCCGCTGGATCGCCACCCTGATGGTGGTCTGGGGCATGCTCTCCACAGGCATGCTGTGGATCGACAGCGCTAGCGGGTTCTACGTACTGCGCTTCCTGCTGGGTGTAGCCGAAGCAGGCTTCTTCCCCGGCATCCTGGTCTTTCTCAACCGTTGGTACCCGGCCGGGCGCCGTGCGCAGGTCACCGCCTTGTTCGCCATTGCCGTACCGATGGCCGGGGTAATTGGCGGCCCGCTGTCGGGCGGTATCCTCGAGCGTTTCCATGAGTTTGCCGGGCTGCGTGGCTGGCAGTGGATGTTCCTGATCGAAGGCGCTCCTGTCGTACTGCTGGGCCTGATCGTACTCAAGTGCCTGCCTGACAGTTTCGAGACCGTGAACTGGCTGTCCGACGAGCAGAAACGTCAGTTGCGCGAACAGCTCAGCCATGAAGAGCAACGCAAGTCGATCACCTCGTTCTCCGGCATCCTCAAGGACTCGCAGGTCTGGCTACTGGTCGCCGTGTACTTCGCAGTGATGCTGGCGGTCAACACGCTGGCGTTCTGGATGCCCACCCTGATTCACGGTGCCGGCATCGGCAGCGACGGCAAGGTTGGCCTGCTCAGCGCCGTGCCCTACCTGTTCGGCTGCCTGTTCATGATCGCCTGCGGACGCTCTTCGGACCGTCACCGGGAACGCCGCTGGCACCTGTGCGTACCGCTGCTGATGTCGGCACTGGGGATCGCAGTCGCCGGCCTGGCACCCACCAATCCGGCCATGGTGCTCAGTGGTCTGGTTGTCGCCGGCATGGGGGCCAGTGCCGCCTTGCCGATGTTCTGGCAGTTGCCACCGGCATTTCTTTCCAACAGTACCCAGGCGGCCGGCATCGCCCTGATCAGTTCGTTCGGCAGCATCGCCTCGTTTCTTGCGCCTTACCTGATCGGCTGGATGCGCGACACCACGCACAGCGCCAGCCTGGCCTTGTATGTACTGGCGTTGTTCATCGCTCTGGGCGGTTTCCTGGTGCTGCGCACCCGGGCTGCCATCGTTAATCCACAGTAAGAGAGCCTTTTCCATGCTTGACCACAGCCTGATTCTGCAAGCCGCTGCCCAACTCGACCGTGCTGAACGCTCGCGCGAACAAGTCCGCCAGTTCTCGCTCGAACACCCGGCCATCACCATCGAAGACGCCTATGCCATCCAGCGCGCCTGGGTAGCGCAGAAGATCAAGGACGGTCGCAAGCTGGTCGGGCACAAAATCGGCCTGACCTCACGGGCCATGCAAGTGTCCTCGAACATCACCGAACCGGACTACGGCGCCCTGCTCGATGACATGATGTTCGAAGAAGGCAGTGACATTCCCTTCGACCGCTTCATCGTGCCTCGGGTCGAGGTGGAGCTCGCGTTCATCCTCGGTAAACCGCTCAAAGGCCCGAACGTCAGCGTGTTCGACGTGCTCGACGCCACCGAGTGGGTAATCCCGGCGCTGGAAATCATCGACGCGCGCATTCAACAGATCGACCCGCAGACCAAGGCCACCCGCAAGGTCTTCGACACCATCTCCGATAACGCCGCCAACGCCGGCGTGGTCATGGGCGGACGGGCCGTGCGCCCGACCGAGATCGACCTGCGCAAGGTACCTGCCGTGCTCTACCGCAATGGCGTGATCGAAGAGTCCGGCGTATCTGCGGCCGTACTCAACCACCCGGCCAAGGGCGTGGCATGGCTGGCAAACAAACTGGCGCCGTATGACGTCACCCTGGAAGCCGGTCAGATCATTCTTGGCGGCTCATTCACCCGTCCGGTTGCCGCCAACCCAGGCGATACCTTCCATGTCGACTACGACATGCTCGGCTCTATCGCTTGCCGTTTTGTCTGAGGAGCAGCCCATGGACATGCCCATCAATACCTTCAAGCAACGCCTGAAAAGTGGCGAAGCCCAGATCGGCCTGTGGCTCGGCCTGGCCGATGCCTATTGCGCGGAGCTGGCGGCCAATGCCGGTTTCGACTGGTTGCTGATCGATGGCGAACACGCCCCGAATGACCTGCGCGGCATGCTCGGCCAGTTGCAAGCCGTGGCGCCCTACCCGAGCCAACCGATCATTCGCCCGGTGATCGGCGACACCGCCCTGATCAAGCAGGTGCTGGACATCGGTGCCCAGACCTTGCTGGTGCCCATGGTCGAAAGCGCCGAGCAGGCGCGCGAACTGGTCCGCGCCATCCACTACCCGCCGCAGGGGGTTCGCGGGGTTGGCAGCGCCCTGGCCCGCGCCTCGCGCTGGAACAGCATTCCCGGCTACCTGGATCACGCCGACCAGCAGATGTGCCTGCTGGTGCAGATCGAAAATCGTGAAGGCCTGGCCAACCTGGACGCCATCGCAGCGGTCGACGGCGTCGACGGCGTGTTCATCGGCCCGGCCGACCTCAGTGCCTCACTGGGCCATCGTGGCAACCCTGGCCACCCCGAAGTCCAGGCGGCCATCGAAGACGCCATCGTGCGGATCCAGCAGGCTGGCAAAGCAGCCGGCATTCTCAGCGCTGACGAGGCACTCGCCCGGCGCTACATCGAACTGGGCGCAGCCTTCGTCGCCGTCGGTGTCGACACCACCGTGCTGATGCGTGGCCTGCAGGCCCTGGCCGGCAAATTCAAAGGCTGCGCCGCGCCCACCAGCGCGGGCGGCAGCGTCTACTAACTGCTGAGCATGACCATGACACTCAACGACTTGAAACTGCTACGCGAGCACGCCTACGTCAACGGCCAATGGCTTGAGGCGGACGACCATGCCCGCTTCAGCGTGAGCAACCCGGCCAACGGCGAAATCATCGCCACCGTCAGCTCCCTCGGCCAGGCCGAAACTGCCCGCGCCATCGACGCCGCTCATGCGGCCCTGCCAGCCTGGCGCGACAAAACCGCTAAAGAGCGCAGCGCAATTCTGCGTAAATGGTTCGAGCTGATCATGGCCAACCAGGAAGACCTGGCGCGCCTGCTGAGCTGGGAACAGGGTAAGCCGCTGGCAGAAAGCCGTGGCGAAATTGCCTATGGCGCCAGCTTTATCGAATGGTTCGCCGAAGAGGCCAAACGGGTCTATGGCGACGTCATTCCTCACGACAAGCCAGGCCGTCGCCTGCTGGTCATCAAGCAGCCGATTGGCGTCGTCGCCGCGATTACCCCGTGGAACTTCCCCAACGCCATGATCACCCGCAAGGTCGGCCCGGCCTTGGCGGCAGGCTGTACCGTTATCGTCAAACCGGCCTCGGAAACCCCATTGTCGGCACTGGCGCTGGCCGAGTTGGGCGAACGTGCCGGTATTCCTGCAGGCGTGCTGAATATTGTGCCTGGCACCCGCTCGCGCGAGATCGGAGCGGAGCTGACCGGTAACCCGCTGGTGCAGAAGCTCTCGTTCACCGGCTCGACCGGTATCGGCAAGCTGTTGATGGCGCAATGCGCTGAAACCATCAAGAAAGTCAGCCTGGAACTGGGCGGCAATGCGCCCTTTATCGTCTTTGACGATGCCGACCTGGATGCGGCTGTTGAAGGCGTGATCGGCTCCAAGTTCCGCAACACCGGGCAAACCTGCGTCTGCACCAACCGTATTCTGGTCCAGAACAGCATCTACGAGGCCTTCAGCGAACGCCTCGCCAGCGCCGTCAAGGCGCTCAAGGTTGGCAGTGCCGATACCGACGGCGTCCAGCAAGGCCCCTTGATCAATGCCAAGGCAGTGACCAAGGTCGAAGAGCACATCAACGATGCGCTGGGCAAAGGCGCGACGCTGCTCGCCGGCGGCAAGCCCCATGCCTTGGGCGGCAACTTCTTCGAACCCACCGTGCTGGGCGATGTAACCCCGCAGATGCTGGTGGCACGTGACGAAACCTTCGGGCCACTGGCACCGATCTTCCGCTTCGACACCGAAGCAGAAGCCATCGCCATGGCCAACGACACCGAGTTCGGTCTGGCCTCCTACCTCTATACCCGCGACCTCGGTCGTGCCTGGCGCGTCAGCGAGGCGCTGGAATATGGCATGGTCGGCGTCAACGAAGGGCTGATCTCCACCGAAGTGGCCCCCTTCGGCGGCATCAAGCAGTCCGGCCTGGGCCGCGAAGGCTCCAAGTACGGCATTGATGACTACATTGAGCAAAAGTACATGTGCCTGGGTATCAAGTAACGGCCAGGTCCATTGACCAACACGGCCTGCTGAGCAGGCCGTGTTTCAGCTAAACCCCGCTCGCGTCAGCCCACCACTTTGATGTCGAAATGGCGTTTCTTGCCCAGGCTCACCCGCCATTGGCTGGCCTGCCGATCCATTTCCCGCTCAGCCGACTCAACCAGCTCCCCATCCAGCCGAAGCCCACGCCCCTCGGCCAGACGACGTGCCGCTGAGCGTGATGCCTGCAAGCCCGTCTCGACCAGCAGCTCGGCCAGGGTGATACCCGCCTGCACCTGGGCGCGTGAAATATTCAGCGTGGTCAGCTCCGCCGCCTCACCGTGAGCAAATACGGCAGTTGCCGCCGCATGGGCTTGCTGTGCCGCCGCCTCGCCATGGGCCAGCGCCGTGGCGTGGTCAGCCAATACGCACTTCGCCTGATTCAACGCGGCACCGCCCTGCGCCGTGAGCGCCTGAATCTCCTCCAGCGGCAGCTCGGTGAACAGCGCAAGAAAGCGCCCGACATCGCGGTCATCACAGTTGCGCCAGAACTGCCAGAAGTCGAACGGTGCCAGGCGGCTACCGTCCAACCACACCGCGCCACTGACCGACTTGCCCATTTTCTTGCCATCGCTGCTGGTCAACAGCGGCATGGTCAGGCCAAACAGCTGGCGATTGTCACGACGACGCCCCAGCTCCACACCATTGATGATGTTGGCCCACTGGTCAGCACCGCCCAGTTGCACCGTGCAATCGTACTGGCGCGCCAGCTCGGTAAAGTCGTGGGCCTGCAGCAGGGTGTAGCCGAACTCATGAAACGACAATGAATGCTCGCGCTCCAGGCGCTGGCGAACCGCGTCGAAGGTCAGCAAACGGTTGATGGAGAAGTAGCGCCCCACCTGATCCAGAAACTGCAGGTAACCAATGCCATTGAGCCATTGGGCGTTATCGACGACAAAACCAGCGCCCTCTCCCAGGTTCAGGTAACGGCCAAAAGTGCGGGTAATGCCAGCGATATTGGCCTGGATCTGCGCTTCGCTGAGGATCGGCCGGCTCTCGTCACGAAAGCTCGGGTCACCGATACGGGTCGTGGCGCCACCGATCAACAGAATCGGCCGGTGCCCGGCCTTCTGTAGCCAGCGCATCAGCATCAGGCCTTGCAGGTGGCCTACATGCAGGCTGTCGGCGGTGGCATCAAAGCCGAGGTAGATCGTTCTTGAACCCGTGGCCAAGTGCGTGCGCAAGGCTTCCAGGTCGGTACTCTGGTGAATAAAGCCCCGCGCCTGCAGGTGGTCGATCAAACGGTCTTGGGTGTCGTTCATTGCTGTCTCCAGGGGTAAGGCCCGAGGAGAAGGGAGCACTATCCGATTCGCCTCAGGCGGATCGGGTGCACACAGCAACTACCGCCTCATGGGGTGAGCGGGTAGCCGTAATAGTCGCTGCGACAGGTCATTAATGTATTCATGAAACGATCATCCGAAATGCAAGGGCTGCCGTCAAGCGGCCCGGCCTGAAACGCCTGCGCTGGCAGGCCGGATCAAAGCCGTCGGCACGCAGAGTCAAGACACCTACCGCTCGTTAGGAACTTAATAGGCCCCAGGGGACAGCGCTTGCGAAAAGCCCTGCCGTCGTGCCAATTCAACCGTTCAGGCTGCGCCATGATCACTATCGAAACGCCTACGTACTACTCGGCTACCAAGAAATACAACCTCAGTTTCCCGACGCTGGAAAGTGACATTGAAGCGGACGTCGTCGTGATTGGCGGCGGTTTCTCCGGCATCAACACTGCGCTGGAACTGGCCGAAAAAGGCATCACCAACGTTGTGGTGCTGGAGGCACGCTACCTGGGCTTTGGCGGTACGGGCCGCAATGGCGGGCAGATCATGGCCGGGATCGGGCACGACCTAGAGAAGATCAAGAGCAGTGTCGGCGAGCAAGGCCTGCGCGAGATCTTCGAGATCAGCGAACTGGGCGCCGGGATCATCAAGGAGCGTATTGCCAAGTACGCCATCGACGCAGACTTCTGCCACGGCTATGGCTACATGGGCTTCAACGCCCGCCAGGAAAAAACCCTGCGCGCCTGGGAGAAAGACTTCAAATCGATCAACAACAAGGACGAGATCCGCTTCCTGGCCGGCGCCGAGGTCAAGCAGATCATCGGCTCGGACGCCTACAGCAGCGCCCTGCTGCACATGGGCGGCGGCCATGTGCACTCGCTGAACCTGCTGCTCGGTGAGGCCAAGGCGCTGGTCGGCCTGGGCGCACGTATTTTCGAACATAGCCCGGCCCTGGAAGTGAGCTACGGCGAGCAGATCACCGTGCGTACCGGGCGCGGCTCGGTGAAAGCGCGCAAGCTGCTGTGGGCCTGCGACAGCTTCCTCAACAAGCTGGAGCCAGAGTTGCACGCACGCACCATCAACACCTACGCATTCCAACTGATGACCGAGCCGCTGTCCGACGAATTGATCCGGCGCATCAGCCCGATCCGCGGCGCCTACAGCGATATTCGCCCAGTCATCGACTACTACCGGGTCACCAACGAGAACCGCCTGCTGTTCGGTGCCGCCACACCGTTCATCGAACACATCCCCAAGGACCTGAAGGCCTGGAACCGCAACCTGATGCTTAAGATCTTCCCGTACCTGAAGGACGTGCAGATCGACCTGGCCTGGGGCGGACCAATGGCCACCGGCGCCAACCTGTTCCCGCAGATCGGCACACTCAGCGGCCGCCCGAATGCGTTCTATGTACAAGGCTACTCGGGCTTCGGCGTCACCCCGAGCCACATCATTTGCAAAATCCTCGCCGAGGGCATGAGCGAAGGTTCATCGCGTTACGACCTGATCAGCTC
Organism: Pseudomonas sp. TE3910; assembly: GCF_056279025.1. Lineage (NCBI taxonomy): Bacteria > Pseudomonadati > Pseudomonadota > Gammaproteobacteria > Pseudomonadales > Pseudomonadaceae > Pseudomonas > Pseudomonas sp. TE3910. The sequence goes on along the minus strand of NZ_JBWBQN010000001.1, from coordinate 606,670 downwards.
GGTCAAACACGCTCAGATCCTCGGCAAAGACCACATTCGCCCCCTGCTGCTGACGGCCGGCAAAAGCCTGCATCAGCTGTCTGGCTACTTCAACGGCCGGCGTTGAAACCCCTTATCGTTCACTCACTGGAGCACTGCCATGACCCTTACAACTGTACAGAACAACATTGCGCTGTCCGAACTCGACGCCTGGGGCACCGTTGCCGACCTGGGTTCCGAGATTCTGGAAGGCGAAGTCAAAGCCTTCGGCAAAATGACCTTCGGTGCACCGACCGATCCGGTCAGCAGCGCCTACTTCGGCACGACCCAAGGCAAGTTCCGCATGGTCTACCCATTCAACGAACAGGCCGTGGTCGTCACCGGCGAAGTGCTGCTCACTGATGAGTCCACCGGCCAGAGCACGCGCTACAAAGCCGGCGACAGCTGGTTCGTGACCAAGGGCACGCCGGTGCTCTGGGAAGTCGTCAGCGAGAGCTTTGTGAAGCACTACTTCGCGGTCGTCTGACCCGTCTCAAGGCTCCCCTTCACCAACAAACCCTCGCTTTCAGCGGGGGTTTGCTTTTTCAAGCCAACGTAGCCGCTTTCACAGACTGCGGCGCCCCTTTGTGGGAGTTGGCTTGCCAACGATGCAAGCGCTGCGCACTCACTGCCGTACCGGCTCACCCAATGACACTACCGACCGAAAGGTAGGTAGTGCGCACCGAGCTTGCCGACGACATACGGACGTCCTGGGTAAACGTGCTATCGAGTGATTAGGTTATTGGTTACGCCGTGCCGGCCATAGCAGCGCTGAGTACGTGAGCACGAAAATCTTTCGGCGATTGTTCGAACTGCTTCTTGAACGAGCGGCTGAAGTGCGCCGAGTCGGTAAACCCCCATTTGTAGGCAATGGCGGTAATCGATTCGGTCTTCAGGAAAGGGTTGGAAAGGTCGTCGGCGCTGCGCTTGAGGCGGGCACGCTGAATGTAGCGGCAAACGCTGTCGCCCTCCTCCTCAAACAGACGGTAGAGGTGGCGCACCGAAATGTTCAGGCGACTGGCCAGGCTTGCCGGGCTCAAGCCTGGCTGGGTCAGTGATTCATCGATCACCTTCTGCACGTAGCTGCGCAGGTTGACGCCATTGACGGTCAGCGAAGTGCTACTGGCGTCGGCGCGTTCGAAACCCGGGCTGAGCAACGAAATAAAGGCACTCTGCAGCGCATCACCTTGCGCATTGGCCGAGGAATGCTCATCGGTGTCCTTGCACAGCTCATCCATCAACACATGCAACATGCGGCCACACGCGTTACTGGAGGAAATTTTGCCAAAGGTCTCACCCTGGCCTTTCAGGTGCTTGCGCACCTCAGTGCGCGACAACGACAACGAGGTGTGTTCAATCAAACCGAACGGGGTGATTTCGCAGGGGCCGACAGAGTCCATCAAGAGCATCTCACCCGGCGCAAGCTGGATTTTGACGCCCCCCTGAGTGATTTGCGAATAACCGGTACGCTGGCTGACCAGGAAACAATGCTGGTCATCGTCACGGTCAGGGTTGTCACCAAAGCGCTTGATGTTGCCCGCATTGGTTCGCAGGTTGGACAGTTGCAGACCGGCCCGCAGGCTGGTCGATATTTCACCGATGAACAGCGACCGGTTAAACGCCAACTCGGTCTCGAAACGGCCACAGACACTTTGCATGGCTGTGGTCCAACGCTCCAGTCTGTTGCCATCAAGCTGGGGGATGCTCATGAATACCTCCACACGCGAACTTATTTTTATGACTCAATTGTTAACATGTTACCAATGAGCGCACAACCATAATCCATCACGCAATGTGGAGCAGTATTCATGCCACCCTTTGGCTAACGTGCCAGTAACACGCGTTGCAGAGCCGTCAGCGTATGCTCGAGCAGCACTTTCTGTTCGCTGCTGAATTTTACGTAGCGACGAAAGGCAGGCATACGGTTGACGACTTCGCTGCCCCCCATGTGTTCCAGAGTAACCGTCCAGCCATTGAGCGCGTATTCGATGCTCAGGTGCTTGAAATCCAGCGGCATCAGCGCCGCGCTGAGCCTGGCGTCGCCCAGCAGCCGCTTCGACACGGCCTCGAACAGCGTCCGGTCGCCGTTACGGTAGCGGCAACGAATACCGGTACGCTTGAGCGAGCCAGTATGGTGCAGATCAAAGAGGACGTTGCCCTGTTCAAAGGCAGGCACCTGGAGACGGAACTCGGTCATGACCAGATGCATCAGCAACTGCGCTTGAGTACGCTCGCTGACCTGCACGCGCAGCCCCGTCGCCCCCAGATCAAACTCGGCACGGCCCGTCTCCGTCAGGTGGAAACGGTGTATTCCCAGGTTGCGCCGCAGCAACTCCAGGGTGACCCCGGGCCGATAACCGGCCGGGGCCCGCTGGGCGCTGAACAGGTCAAACAGCTTTGCTAGCATGATGGACATGACCGCTAACGTGAATGCCAGGCTCGTTGGCGAACTCCACCGCCAGGACGTCTTCGACCCGTGCCGGGGCAAACGGGTTGACCTTCTGCACACACAGTGTCCAGAACAGCGCATAGGCTGCCGTGGCCGCCAGCATGATGCCGAATGGAACGTAGATGTCGGCGGGGTTCATGCCCGGCGGGGTAATGAACCACATCCCCAGCAGGATACCGACACTGGAGAGGATCTGTGGCAGCGGGAAGAGCGGCGAGCGGTAGGCACGTGGCAGGTCAGGACGGCGAATGCGCAGGATGACCACCGACAGGGTCACCAGCAGGTAGGCCGTGCTCCAGGCGCACACCGCAGCCAGTACTAGGTGCAGGATGTTGTCTGCATTACCCCCCAGGTACCAGGCATGCAGGCAAGGAATCAGTACCGCGACGAGGATACACAGCAGCGGCGTCTTGAAGCGCGGATGCAGGTAGGTGAACACCTTGGGCAATGCACCGTCCACCGCCATGCCGTAGAGAATCCGCGGTACGCCGGCCATCAGGGTATTGATGGTCGCAGCGCCGGCGAACAGGAAGCCGATACCCAGCCACAGCGGGCCAATGTCACCCATGACCTGGGCAGCAAACTTCGGAATGGCCATCGGCGTGTCCAGCAGGTGCAGCCCGGTGGCAGGGTCAAGCACGATGTTCTCGACCTGACGCTTCATTGCCGCGCCATAGATGAACATGCACGACGCCACACCCAGCAGCCCCAGGGCCATGGCCTTGGGCATCACCGAGGCAGACCTGCGCAGGTCCGGGGCTAGCGGCGTGACGAACTCGCAGCCGACAAACATGAACATGGCCATGCCAACCAGCGACAGGATGGTGATCAGGTCGGTGCCCACCAACGACTCACCGAACAGGCCGTCCAACTCTACTGCCGGCGCAGAAATCAGGCCAAGCACGCCAAACACCATCAGGGTGGTCCACATACCGAAGGTCAGGATGATCTCCGCACGACCGAAGGCGCTGACGCCGAAGGCATTGAGAATGCCGAACACGATCACGAACGCCACACCCAGCAACCACGAGCCACCGGCGGATTCGGCCAGGGTATTGAGGTGCTCAAAGTTCACCAGGGCCATGACCCCTGAGAGGATGGTCTCGGCGGTACCGGCGAAGACATGGACGATCAGGTAGGCTGAAAGCGTACCGGTAATGGCGAAAAAGCGCCCCATGCCGCAGTTGATGTAGTCGTAGACCGAACCGGTGGTTGGCAGAATCGAGGCCGCTTCGGCAAAGGTCGTCGACTGAGCCAGCATCATGACAGCGGCAATCACCATGGCCACAGCGAAGGCACTGCCACCAATCCCGAAGCCCATGGTTGCGGTCAGGATGACCGGGCTGGCCATGATCAGACCAACCGTACTGGCCAGTGCCGTGGGAAATCCGACGGTGCCGCGATTCAGATGCTCGGTGAGCTTTTTATTGATTGACATCTGGATAATGCCCCTGACTTCAGTGTGTGACATAAATGGCGACAAAACCCGTCAACCTGCAACGCCCCTTCCGGGTGCGGGTTGTCACCGTGTACGTCCACTGTGCGCTTCGCCTCCGCTCATCGTCTTGCCCGTGGCTGCCGTCGTCTTTGTTGCAGCCTGCCACATATGAAGGTCGAGCGCTTACCTGCAACCGACCTCGCCGGCTTTATTGCCGGTGCAACATGGCCTGGATTTGCTGGGTGGCCTGGCGGGTACTTTCGGCAAGCTTCTTCACTTCATCGGCGACCACCGAAAAGCCGCGCCCCACCTCACCGGCACGTGCCGCTTCAATCGCAGCATTCAAGGCCAGCAGGTTGGTCTGCTCGGCGATGCTCTTGATGACCCCGACAACAGTCGCGATCTGCGCGTAAGTCGCCTGATTCTGGGTCAGCATCTGTTCGTGACTGGCCTGTGCACTGCGCTCGTCACTGATGTCGCGCACCGCGCCCAGCACACGGGTCAGCACGCCCTGTTCATCACGTACCGCACGACCACGCTCACGGCACCAGATAAAACCGCGGGTCTTGTGCTGCATCCGGTACTCGAACACATACTCGCCGCTACCACCGGGCTTGAGGATCTCCCGGTCGAAAACCGCCATGATCTCAGCCAGGTCGTCCGGGTGCGTGATACTGACCTGCGCATCCCAACCATCGGGCAACTCCTGCGGCAGATAGCCCATCAGTGCACGGAACGGGTTAGAGATACGCATTGAGCTGGAGGGGTGGCGTACATCGCCATGGGCGACCGAGATGTCCCAGGTGCCTTCGGTGAGGGTCGACTGCAACAAATCCCAGATCTGCGCCTGTTGAACAAGCGCCTGGGTCTCGTGCTGTTGATCCAGTAACGCGGCCTGCAGCGCCTCGCAACGCTGTTGCAGAAGCGTCTGCTGCGCCTGTGCGCTCTGCAGATGGTGTTGTTCCTGATCGAGCCGGGTGGCCAGCTCTGCTGCAGTGGCCTGCGCCTGCGCCAACTGCTGGTCGACCTGTTGGCGCTCGACGCTGAGGTTTTCCAGCGTCGCCCGCAACTGCGGATGGCTGGCCAGCAACGGCGCCTGATGCGCCGCACCGGGCTGGCCGGCAATTATTTGCAGCAAGACCTCAGTCAACTCACCTGCCCAGTGATTGCGTTTGAAAAACATCAGCGCACCGTTTGGCTATCCAGTCGGGGGGGATAGTGAGTTGACCGTATTCCCAGATCGCCGTCTTGCGCCGCCGTGCCAAGGTAGTTGTTCGCCGCTGCCAGGGCGTCAGCTCTTGATCACCGCCTTGAGCACCGTCTTGAAGGTTTCGATCTGCTCTTCGCTGAACTGACCAAACACCTTGTCCTGCTGTTCACGGGCAATCGCCCACAGGGCTTCGGTTTCTTCAATGCCCTTACCCGTCAACACCACCCGCTCGTGGTCATCGGACACCAGCCCTTTGCGCTTGAGGTTGGCAACAGCCTCGACGATCTCGCGCTCGGGCATCGCCACTTCGCGCTGCAGGTCAGCAAGGCCCAGCCCCGCATCGTTCTCCAGCACCATCAGCATGCGCGCCTCACTGGTGCGCAAGCCGGTAGACAGTTGCCGCGGCTGGTAGCTGGTCTGATAGGCCCGCAAGGCCTGAGTCATCAGGTAGTACAGGTTATGGCTCAGACGGCCCTGGAAGTTGCTGCTGGGCGGCTGCCCCTCCTCACGCTTGGTCATGCGTGTGTGTGGCAACACCATGGAGTAGGCACCTTGGTGATACAACAGTGGCGAGCGCCCGCAATCATCGAACGCCACTACCTTGCCGACCAGAATCCAATGGTCCCCGCCGTCCAGTTGCTGGTACTTCTCGCAACTGAAACGCGCTGAGCAATCCGCGAGCAGCGGTGCGCCACCCTCACCGGCCTCGTAGACGATCCCGGCGAAGCGGTCATCCTTGGGGCGGGCAAAGTTGTTCGACAGGTCGATCTGGTCTGCCGCCAGGATGTTGACCGCAAAGTGGCTGGCCTCCTCGAACACCTCAAGGCTGCTCGAGCGCTTGTCGATGCTCCACAGGATGAGTGGCGGGTCCAGGGAGACCGAGTTGAAACTGTTGGCGGTCACGCCAACTTTGCGGCCGCTGGCATCGGCAGCCGTCACTACGGTGACACCCGTGGCAAAGTTGCCCAGCGCCCGGCGGAAGGCCCGTGCGTCGAAGGTGGTTTCAGTAAGGGTGGACATGCAAGACTCCCGGGCTGTCGCGACGACAGCCTCGTTTGTTGTTATTCGATACGCGTGACGAGAAGAACCGCTGAATCAGACCATCGAAGGATCAGGCTCAAGGCCCATCAGTTCACGGCCGAGGATCTGCGCGCAGACATCGTAGTCGGTGTAGGCGTGAGCACCGGTGAGGTGCGCATCACGGAACAGGCGCTGACTTTCATTGCTCTCGAACCACGCACCGCCGCCAGACGCATCCATCAAGCGATCAACCGCTTGAATGCACATCTTTACAGCGTAGCCCTGATTGGTCCGCCAGAATGCCAGGGTGCCGCGGCTTGGGTACTCGTGGCGCTCGCTGTGCTCGGCAATGTCCTGCCAGCTTTTTTCCAGCAAGGCGCGGGCAGCAGCGACCTGATGGGTGGACTCGGCCAGACGCATCAGCGCCGGGGTGGCGGCACCTACGGCAGCACCGGTGTAGGCACGCACGCGGTTACGGGTTTTCTCACGGAAGACCTCAAGCATGCGCTCGGCAATGCCCAGGCTCACGGTGGAGAAGCCACTGGCGAAATACGGGCGATAAGGTGCGTAGAAAATCTTGCTGTCGGGGTACAGGCCAAAGCCGGCGGACTTGCCTTCCATCATGTCCTTGGCCTTCTGGATACGGTGCTCAGGCACGAAGGCGTTGTCGATGATCAGGGTGCGGCTGCCGCTGGCGCGCATGCCGACAGCGTACCAGTCATCGCGGATCTGGTAGTCACTGCGCGGCAACACGGCGAAGCAGTAGTCCTGAGTACCCTCGGCGTTTTTGCGGCGAAAGCCGACAATCGCCCACTCGGCGTGATCGCAACCACTGCTCCAGCCCATTTCACCGCTGAAGGTGACGCCACCTTCAACCTCTTCGGTACGCCCGAACGGGGCGATGCTGCTGCTGGCGGTGGCATCGGGGTTGCTGCCCCAGATCTCCTCCTGCAGTTTGGCCGGGAACATCGCCAACTGATGGCTGTGGGTGCACAGCAGGCTCATGGCCCAGGCGGTGCTGGCACAGGAGCCGGCCAGCAGTGCAATGCACTCGGCAAACTCGGGCAGGGAAATTTCCAGGCCTCCGAACTTCTTCGGCAGAAATGCGCGGTGCAGGCCAGTGCCTTTGAGCAGCGCAATGTTCTCGGCAGGTACGGTACGCGCCTTCTCGGCCTCGTCCGCATTAGCGGCGATGGTTGGCAGAATGGACTTGAGATCTTCCAGCAAGGAGTTTGGCTTTTTCATGGTCTGGCTCATTATTATTGGACCCAAGTGACCTGCCGCGGCCAAAACCCATTTGGCTGCGGCATTGAGCGCTGGACGCAGTAGACCAGGCGCCGCTCACTTACGAATGCCGGGCCAGTATGCGAGGCAGTCTCGCCCAGGAAAATGCACGTTCCAGATGGAAGATTGTACTTTCCATAGCCAACACCCTCTTCAGGCCACACCCGACAGCAGCCACCTGCCTGACCGATGGCAGGCACAGACATGTCGCTGACAGGCAGAGTCAAGATCGCCCCGCCAGCGCCGGGTAAGCTCGTGCCATACGTCTATTTCAGCGCGGCAAGCCGCCGCCTGCTTCCCTGCCTGGAGTCTGCCCAGCATGAGCGATATCGCACTGCTTCCCTCGGTCAACGCCTTCCTTGAGCGCGACCATAGCCTGTACATCGACGGCGGTTATGTCGCCAGCAGCTCAACGAACAGGCTCACGGTGCTGAACCCGGCCACTGGCGAGGCGATTGCGCAGGTCAGCGATGCAACCCAGGCTGATGTCGAGCGCGCCGTCGATTCGGCCAATCGCGGCTTCAAGGTCTGGTCACGCACCAGCCCGGCGGCACGCGCCAGCGTGTTGTTCAAGCTCGCCGACCTGCTGGAGCGCCACCGTGAGGAGCTGGCGCAGATCGAAACCTGCCAATCGGGCAAGATCATCCATATTTCACGCGCCTTCGAGGTCGATCAGGCGGCCCACTTCCTGCGCTACTACGCCGGCTGGGCAACCAAGATCACTGGCGAAACCATCACCCCATCGCTGCCTTCCTTTGCTGGCGAGCGCTACAGCGCCTTTACCCTGCGCGAACCGATTGGCGTGGTGGTCGGCATTGTGCCGTGGAACTTCTCCACCATGATCGCGATCTGGAAGCTGGCCTCGGCCTTGACCACCGGTTGCAGCATCATCATCAAACCAAGCGAGTTCACCCCGCTGACCATCCTGCGCATCGCCGAGCTGGCCAGTGAAGCGGGCCTGCCTGCCGGAGCACTCAACGTGCTGACCGGCGGCGGCAGTGTCGGCAAGGCGCTGATCGAGCACCCAGGCACCGACAAGGTGTCCTTCACTGGTTCAGTCCCGACCGGCATCGCCGTGGGCCAGGGCGCGATGGGTGCCAAACTGACCCGTGCCACCCTGGAACTGGGCGGCAAGAACTCGGCAGGCTTCCTGCCTGACGTCGATATGGACAAGGCCGTCAATGGCATGATCGAAGCCGGCTTCCTTCACTCCGGGCAGATCTGCGCCGCCGCAGAACGCTTCTTCGTCCACCGCTCGCAGATCGAGCCGATGATGGACGCGCTGTCCAAACGCCTGGCGCAACTGAAGGTTGGCTCGCCACTGGATGAAAGCACCCAGTTTGGCCCGGTTGCGAACAAGCAACACCAGCAGAAACTGGCCCGGTTCTTCGCTACCGCCCGCGCCGAAAACAGCACCATCATTCATGGCGGCCAGATCAGCGAAGGCCCCGGCTGCTACGTGGAGCCGACGATCATCCTGGCCAACTCGGTGAACGACACCCTGCTCAATGAAGAAACCTTCGGCCCGGTCGCGACCTTCTTCCCGTATGACACCGAAGAGGAATTGCTGGCGCTGATGAACAACACCGCCTACGGCCTGAGCGCCAGCCTATGGACCAACGACCTGTCCAAAGCGCTGCGCCTGGTACCGGAAATCGAAGCCGGCACGGTCTGGGTCAACATGCACACCCTGCTCGACCCGGCCGTCCCCTTTGGCGGAACCAAGTCCTCGGGGATCGGCCGTGAATTCGGTGGGGCCTTCATCGATGACTTCACCGAACTGAAGTCGGTGATGATTCGCTACTGAACGCGGTGCAGGATGAATAATCTGTTGGCACAGGCGCATGACAGGACGGCGCACTAAGTTAATATGTGAACATTATCAGCCGCTGACGGGCGCCTTGTCGTGAACCACCCCCAACCTTCCACGTCGTCTCGCTGGCCCTCCTCGATCCGGGCGCTGCGCCACCGTAACTTTCGCCTGTACTTCGTTGGCCATGCGATTTCCACGCTAGGCACCTGGGTGCAGATGGTGGCGTTGTCCTGGCTGGTCTACCGGTTGACTGATTCAGCAGCGCTGCTGGGCATCACCACCTGCGCCAGCCTGTTGCCGCAGTTGTTTGTCGGCCCGATTGCCGGGGCCTGGATTGATCGCCACGACAAGCGCAGGTTGCTGATACTGACCCAGAGCCTGCTGGGCCTGCAGGCGCTGTTACTGGCGCTGCTGACCTACAGCGGCCACATTGGCGCGAACCTGATCGTGCTCATGTCGTTCGTCCTGGGCGTGCTGAATGCCGTGGACACACCGCTGCGCCAATCGCTGCTCAGCCGTTTCGTCGATGATGTCGACGACCTGCCAAATGCCCTGGCCTTGAATGCCTCGCTGTTTACCTGCTCACGCTTCGTCGGCCCGCCGCTGGCCGGGCTGCTGCTCGGCATGACCGGCGAGGCGGTGTGCTTCGCCCTGAACGCGCTGTCCTACGGCGCACTGATCACCGGCCTGCTGGCCGTGCGCATGAGCGCCGGTGTGCGCGCCAATGGCAGCATGCGCAGCGTCTTCCGCGAAGGCCTGACCTACGCCTTGCAGACGCCATCGGTACGCGGCCTGATTCTCGGGGTACTGATCGTGAACATCACGGCCTCAAGCTACGCCGTGCTGCTGCCGGTGTTCGCCCGGGACATCTTCGCCGGTGATGCGAGGACGCTGGGCTGGCTTTGGGGGGCGGCCGGGTTCGGCTCGCTGCTTTTCGACCCTGCTGCTCGCCGCTCACCGGTCCGCCGAACAACTGCAGCGCTTGATCATCGCCACCGCCGGCGCCAGTGCCGTCGCCTTGCTGGTGTTTGCGGCCAGTACCCAGCTGGCACTGTCGTTGGCGGCAATGGCAGTGCTGGGCTTCGGCGTGACGATCAACAACGTCGGCACCAACATCCTGCTGCAGAGCCAGGCACCTGAAGTGCTGCGTGGCCGGGTGGTATCGCTCTACACCTCGACCCGTTTCGGCTTCGACGCCATCGGTGGCCTGCTCGCCGGCCTGCTCGCGGCACGCTTTGGCGGCCCATGGGCCATGCAGATCGCCGGCGCCTTGCTCCTGCTTTACTGCGCCTGGCAACTGCTGGCGCAACGCCGAAGCGCCCGGCAACAGGCACAGCCCAGCGAAACGCATTGAGCACGCACCCGGCCGTTTCAACCGATCACTGAACAGACAAGGTCGCGACATGAACGAACTGCTACGCCAGCAACCCACCATCACCCTGCGACTGGCCATGCAGGCGCTGCAAGCGGCCCTGGAAAAAGCCGAAGAAGAACAGGTACGCATCAGCCTGGTCGTGGTCGACCCAAGCGGCCTGCCGATTCACAGCGCGCACATGGACAGGGCGCCCCGGCCATCGCAGGACATTGCCCTGAACAAAGCACTGACGGCCGTGGGCTTCGGCATCGCCACGCAGGGCTGGCAAGCCCGCCTGGAGAAGTGCTCCGAGGGCGTCCGCCAAGGCTTGCCGCTGCAACGCAATATGGCCCTGTTTGGTGGTGGCGCACCCTTCCTGCATGAGGGGCAGGTAATCGGCGCCATTGGCGTTTCCGGTGCCTCCGAAGCCGTCGATGGCCATTGTGCCGAGGCCGCCGTCGAACGCGTCCGCACGCTGCTCGGCCACTAGACTCAAGGTCAACGGTTACGCCTGTAGCTCGCTTGAAGGCCAAGGCCCGCACCGTCGCCTCAAAGGGCGCATCCTGTTTTACCTCACAACCTTTGTTCCAGGTGGCAGCCATGATCAACATCGAAACGCCAACCTACTACACAGCGACCAGGAAGTACGACCTGCACTTCCCGGACCTGCAAGCCGACCTGGAAGCGGATGTCGTGGTCATTGGCGGTGGCTTTTCCGGCATCAACACCGCATTGGAGCTAGCCGAAAAAGGCATCACCAATACCGTTGTGCTGGAGGCACGCTACCTGGGCTTTGGCGGCACCGGGCGCAACGGTGGGCAGATCATGGCGGGCATTGGCCACGACCTGGAAAAGATCAGGCAGGATGTCGGCGAAGCGGGCCTGCGCTCGATCTTCGAGATCAGTGACCTCGGTGCCGACATCATCAAGGCGCGTATCGCCAAGTACGCCATCGACGCGGACTTCTGCCACGGCTATGGCTACATGGGCTTCAACCGCCGCCAGGAAAAGACCCTGCGCAGTTGGGAAACAGCGTTCAAGTCCCTAGATTCAAAACACGAGATCCGCTTCCTGGCCGGCGCCGAGGTCAAGCAGATCATCGGCTCGGACGCCTACAGCAGCGCCCTGCTGCACATGGGCGGCGGTCACGTGCACTCCTTGAACCTGTTGCTGGGGGAAGCCCAGGCACTGGCCAGTCATGGCGTAAAGATCTTCGAGTACAGCCCGGCACTGGAGGTGTCCTACGGCGAACGGATCACCGTGCGCACAGCCAAAGGGTCGGTCAAGGCAAGCAAACTGCTCTGGGCCTGCGACAGCTTTCTCAACAAGCTGGAGCCCGAGCTGCACAAGAGCACGATCAACACCTATGCGTTCCAGATGATGACCGAGCCGCTGTCGGACGCACTGATCCAGCGCATCAGCCCCATCCGTGGGGCCTACAGCGACATTCGGCCGATCATCGACTACTACCGCGTCACCCGTGAAAATCGCCTGCTGTTCGGTTCAGCCACACCGTTCATCGAGCACATCCCGCTTGACCTGAAAGCGTGGAACCGCAGGCTGATGCTGAAGATTTTCCCGTACCTGAAGGACGTCAACATCGACCTGGCCTGGGGTGGCCCAATGGCTTGCAGCCCCAACCTGTTCCCGCAGATCGGCACCCTGCCCGGCCGCGCCAATGCCTTCTTCGTGCAGGGCTACTCGGGCTTTGGCGTCACCCCCAGCCACATCATTTGCAAGGTGTTGGCCGAGGGCATGAGCGAAGGCTCGGCGCGCTACGACTTGATCAGTTCGGTCAGACGTATTCAGGTGTATGGCAAGGATCATTTCCGGCCACTGCTGCTCAGTGCCGGCAAAAGCTGGCACCAACTGTCAGGCTTCTGGTCTGGCCGCCGTTAACCCCCTGCTGCGGACGAAGACTGCACCATGCCTGCCTACACCGAAGCACTCGGCCAACACTGCCTGCACGCCTTCAGCCAGCAGGTACCCACGTCGCTAGGGGCGTTCTATCGCATCGACACGCAGCTACAAGCCTGTGATTTCCAGCTATTGGGCATGCAAGCGCCCATGCACCAGACCTACCTGGAGCACTACCGTCACCTCGACCCACTGCAACCCAGCAACTGCATGGCCATCGGCTTGCCGGTGGTGTCGCTGCGCCAAGGCCTGGCTTACCAGAGCGAGGCGAACGGCCGCCGGTACCAGCGCTTTCTCAACCAGCATCAGGTGGTGGACGTGGTCGAGGTAATTGCCCACGTCGATGGCCGACCGGCCGCCGGCCTGTCGTTGTTGCGCTGCAGCGGTCTGGGCCTGTTCCAGGCGCACGAACTGCAAAGCCTGTTACCGCTGCACGGCCTGATGCAACTAGCGGCGCGTCAGCTGCCAAACACGCCGAGGGATGATCGCCTGCAACGGTTGACCCCACGCGAACGCGAGATAGCCGTGCTGTTACAGGAAGGCGTGAGCAACAAACAACTGGCGCGCCATCTCGACCTTGGCCTGCCAACGGTGAAAACCCACCTGATCAACCTGTTCCGCAAGGTCGGCGTGAAAAACCGCACCGAGTTGGTCGGGGCACTGTTCCTCCCGGAAAACACTGGAACTCAACCCTCTGGTTGATACCGCCGTGCGCCAGCGGGAGGCACCATCCGTGCATCTTCCACCGCACGAGCAACCACCATGAATACCCCCCACTCAGACTGGATCACTGTAGGCGCCCTGGCCGAGGGCTTCGCCCCCGAAGCGTTTATCCTGCCGCAGCTCGCCGAACTGACCGGCAAGCAATTCAACCTGTTCTTCGCCAATGGCTGGGAAATCGTCCACCGCTTCGACGCCGAACAGCTGCACTGGGCCGCCGCCGACGGCCACTCCAGCGGCAGTGCCAGTTACCGCGCGACCTCGATACGCCCGGGGATCTACCTGGTGGATTTCCTCAAGAGCGAGCACGGCCAGGACTGGTCGATCTCGCTGGTACTGGACACCCTGACACACTCCTTTACCGCCGTTATCGGCCGTCTGCCGCGTGAACCAGAAACCCATGAGGGCCTTTACCACCTGGCCCTGGCCGGGAAAAGCCTGACCCGCGTGGACGCACAATTTTTCCACGGCAGCCTGGACACACCATGGCGCGAAGGCAGTTGCCCGCATGCACCGACGCAAGAACTGGTCGGTATCCGTAACTGCTACCGCTACAGCCCGACCGAGGTCTACGAGCACATTTACCTGAACGAACACTACTACGCCTGGCAGTGCCTGAAAGGTGTCGAACAAGGCCTGTGCGACACCGACCGCGCGCACTACTACAAGATCGCCGATCAGCTCTACCTGTTCGTCTGGCGCGAGAAGATCGTGCCAACGCTGGGCCTGGTGATGATCGACCTGAAAAACCACCGCAGCGACGGCAAGATTTTCGGCTATGCCGGCGGCAGTTTCGATGAACTGTCGAACTTCCCGGTGTCCTCCTACTGCAACCTGGTCAACACCACGGTCCACGCGCATGACTAAGACGATCCTGATTACCGGTGGCGGAACCGGGATCGGTGCAGCCTGCGCGCGACGCTTGGCCGACCAGGGCGCCAACCTGGTGCTGGTCGGTCGTCGCCGGGAAGCACTGGAACAGGTCGCTGCCGCAACGGGCGCGCTGGTGCTGGTCGGCGATGCCGCCAGCAGCCAGGCCTGGGCCGGCTTCATCGAGCAGATCCGCAAGCGCTTCGGTGGCCTCGACGCACTGATCGCCTGCGCCGGTGGGCATGGCCTTGGTGCGGCGCTGGGCACCTCCGACGACGGCTGGCATGCAGCGCTGCGCAGTAACCTCGACAGCGCCTTCCACAGCGCCCGCGCCTGCCTTCCGCTGCTGATCGAGCGACGCGGCAGCATCGTCCTGATGGGATCGATTGCCGCTCTCGCTGCGGGCCCGCAAGTGTGCGGCTATACCACCAGCAAGCACGCGCTGATCGGCCTCAACCGGTCGCTGGCGCGCGACTACGGCCCTCTGGGCGTGCGGGTCAATTGCGTCTGCCCAGGCTGGGTGCGCACGCCCATGGCCGATGAGGAAATGCAGCCATTGATGCAGCACTACCACGAAGATCTGGAGGCGGCCTACCGTCGGGTTACCGCCGATGTGCCACTGCGGCGCCCGGCCAGTGCCGACGAAATCGCCACGCTTTGCCAATTTCTGATCAGCGACCAGGCCTCGATCATCACCGGGGCAGTCATTGCCGCGGACGGCGGCTCAAGCATCGTCGATGTGCCGACCCTGGCCTACACCCACCTGGAGGGTGCCTGATGAGTACACACTTCGACTTCAGCGGGCAGACTGTCCTGGTCACCGGCGGCGCACAAGGCATAGGCCGCAGCATCGTCGAGGGCTTCGCCGCCAGTGGTGCCAAGGTGTTGATCGCTGATCTCAACCTGGCTCAGGCGCATGCCTTGGTGGCTTCATTGCAGGCCGAAGGTCGAACGGCCGAAGCCATTGGCATCGACCTGGCGGACCCCGGGGCAATCTTCAGCCTGCTCGCACGCCTTGAGCGGCTGGATGTGCTGGTGCATAACGCAGGCTACTTTCCCCTGACACCGTTCGCCCAGATCACCCCCGAGGTCCTCCAGCGCACACTGGCGGTGAACCTCTCGGCACTGTTCTGGCTGACCCAGGGCGCCCTGCCACTGTTCCAGCGCCAGGGTGCCGGCACTGTCCTTGTGACCTCATCGGTCACCGGTCCCCGGGTCGCCTTTCCGGGGCTGAGCCACTACGCCGCGTCCAAGGCTGGGGTCAACGGTTTCATCCGCAGCGCGGCATTGGAGCTGGCCGCCTGCAACGTACGGGTCAACGGAGTCGAACCGGGCATGGTGCGTACACCTGCAATGGCCAACCTGGGCGATGAAGCACTCAATGCGCGCATTGCTCAGGGTGTTCCCCTGGGTCGCCTGGGCGAACCGCAGGACATCGCCAACGCCATGTTGTTCTTGGCTTCGGAGCGGGCTGCCTACATCACCGGGCAAACCCTCATTGTCGACGGCGGTGCAACGCTACCTGAAACCCAGGCCTCAGCCCCGCAACATCCTTGAGCAACACGCGACCGTGGCGGCAGCCGAGCAACTGCCGACACTGGCCGCCGGGATCAAGGGCACTGGCAGCCACGAACAAGACTTGCCCCCCACAACAACGCGCTAATAGCCCGTCGCCAGCCAGCACGCGACGACGATCTTGTCTGAACAAGGTAGTCCTTCAATCAAAAAACGCAGCCGTCCGTGCTACGAAGAAAAAACGAGGGAGAGTTTCATGGGTAAAAAAATTCACCTGTTGCCGTGGGTACAGGCCATCGGCCTGAGCGTCGCCACACTCGCCACCAGCCAGACCGCCACGGCTTACGCACTGTATGCCGACGACGACACGCACCTGAACGCCGACTTTCTCGCGGTCTATGGCCTGTTCAACAGCCGCAAGAACTACGATGGCACAACGGGTGGCTCCACCTGGCGGGAAGGTTTCATCAAGTACGGCGTCAGCGGCGATCAAGGGCTGGGCAGCAACGGTACGGCCTATGGTGCACTCAACTGGGTCAGTTCGGGCACCTGGGGTGACGGCGACGCGGCAGGCAATACCGACGGTTCCGAACGCACCACCAAGATTGAAGACGCCTACCTGGGCTGGCGTTCAGCCGATCTGTTCCCGGTGCTGGGCAAGGACGGTGTCGATATCTCCGCAGGCCGCCAGGTGGTCAAGATCGGCAGCGGCTTCTTGCTTAACGACGACGGCCCGAACCTGGGCAACGGCCCGGCTGACGGCGCACTGAACCGTGGCGGCGCTTACTACCTTGCCGCCCGTCATGCCTTTGACCGCACCGCCGTATTGCGCCTGGGAGGCAAGGACGGCCTGCATGGCAGCATGCTCTGGCTCAAATCCGACAACCGCGCACAGGCCGAGACCGAACTGGCCGCCGGCACCCTGGACTACACCGCTGACGTCGGCACCCTGGGCCTGACCTGGATTCATGGCCTGGGTGTCAGCGAGCAATGGGCCAGCGACTTCCAGAAGCAACGTGATGGCATGGATGTCTACAGCCTGCGCGGCGAAGGCAACGCAGGCATCGAAAACGCCAGCTTCGCCTTCGAGTACGCCTGGCAGGACAAGGACGCTGGCGCCGAAAAAGCCTGGTACACCGAGGCCGGCTACACCTTTGCCGATGTCGCCTGGGCACCGAAGTTGACCTACCGCTACAGCCGTTATTCCGAAGGCTGGGACCCGCTGTTCAACGGCCTGAGCACCGGCTACGGCACCTGGTTCCAGGGTGAAGTGGCCGCCAACTACTCCGGCCCGTTCAACAGCAACACCGGCGTGCACCACGTTGGTCTTAAGGCCAACCCGCTGGAAAACGTCACCGTCGGCGCGCTGTACTTCGACTTCAACACCCTGCACAAGAGCAATGCGCTGAACCTGGACGCTCGCGAACTGGACCTGTACGTCGAATGGGCGGTCAACGAGCACCTGGTGATCAGCCCGCTGGTTGGCCTGTACCAACCCAAGAAGGATGAAACCAACGGCGGCAACCAGGTGGGCGGCAACGGCACCAACGTCTACAGCCAACTCACCGTGGCCGTTCCGTTCTAACGACTCCACATGACCACCGCACACATCGAGCGGTGGTCGCATCCAGAGGGCTGGGTACGTTGCAGGTCAGCGTGGCACCAACAAGCCGGGCTGGATTAAAACCGCCAGAAGCGCCATCCTCCACGCCTTTTTCAAGCGACGCTCTCACGTTACGCGCGTAGACCGAGGAACAGCCCCATGCACACCCATCCCCTAGACGCCACTGACTTCACCTTTATCGAAGACACCTTGCTGAAGTACGGCGATGATCACTCAGTGCTCAACCCCTCCGAACTCGACGGCTACTTCACCGCGCTGGTCTCCAGCCCTGTGCAGGTGGACATCGCCGAGTGGTTCCCGGCCATCTGGGGCGGGCAAAACCCGGACTGGGAAAGCCCTGAGGAGTGCAGGCAGTTCATTGAGTTGAGCGTACGCCACATGAACACGCTGGCCTCGCAATTGGCCCTCGACGCGCAAGCCTTCAAGGCACGCTTTGAACAGACCGAACACCAGGGCCAGGCACTCACGCTGGCTGAAGAATGGTGCTTCGGTTACCTGCGCGGAGTCGCCGTAGGCAACTGGCCTGAGCTGCCAGCACCTCAAGCCGCACTGTTCCAGGCGATCAGCACCTGCGCCGAACAAGACAACTTCGAACTTCCGGCAGACTTGGATGTGCTTCGGCACCGCTTGCAGGTAGAGGCCATCGAGCCGGCTGCCCGCGCACTGCATGACTACTGGGTTGCTCAGCGCCAGGGATGATTGGCCTGGTTAAGGCAGCCACCCCCACTCACGAAAAGCGACTGAAAGGACCGCGCAAGACCATAGTGCAGTCACTTCAGCCCTTGGAGTGATTGAACTCACTCGATCAACCACATCACGCGCCCCAAAAAACGCCGTTTCCTTTATAAAGACAAACGGCGCTATTTCTTTACATGGACAGCGTTAGGCACAAGCCGAGTGTTCAAACACTCTGTCGCCAGCCCCACTGTTAAGGCTGAACACCAGCAATTTTTTCCAGGCGAATCGGATAGCCTTGGCCTGGCTGAACAACCGTTTCAGTCTCTACGGTCTGGACCACACGGCCAGTTGCATCCTTGGTAACTGCTACAGATTTGCTATAGGTGCTCTGTACCACGCAGCCGGTCACGGATGCAGCGACAGCGGCTGTGAACACCAATGCTAAAGCAGACTTCATGCGGGATCTCCTTCCCAAAGTGATTGTGGCGACCACTTTATCAGCATCAGAACTCGGCAGGCACTCAAATAGTGGCCAATTGCCAAAAACCAAAAACAACCGCCTCCCGTCCCTCTACGAAAAAGCCCCGCAGACGTTGATCTGCGGGGCTTTTGAAGCCAGGAACTCAAGCAGCAAACTGCAATGCTCAGCCAGACGTTCAGGTCAGCGCATCAGTCCTGAAGACCTTCCATCAATTTCAATGCGATTTTTTCGATCCCGATGTCCCTGCTTTGCTCAACCCCTTCGAATTGTGGTCGCCCGGGGTAGACGTCGAAATTGCAGTGGCTTTAGTGACACCGCGCGTATCTTTGGAATGGGCAATGCCAGACGTCGTGGTGCCATGGCCGCGATCACTATTGCGATCACTGCCGAAGTGGTTGCCGCTTGTGCCATGGTCGCGAACAGCCTTGCCGGCATGATCAGCGTCCAGCCCTTTACCACGACCGTTACTGTCAGCGTTGCCGGCGTGGCCTGAACCACTGTGGCCACCACCATTGCCATTGCCGCCGCCATGACCACCACCATTACCGCCACCGTGCCCACCACCATCCTTCGCATAAGCGGAGCCCATGATGGACAGGCCAGCAGGTAGCAATGGGGCAGCTGCAAGCGCCATGACGCACGACATTACAGCAACGAGACTCTTGTTTTTTAAACGCATGATGGCTTCCGTGAAGGTTGATATTGCACGTCCTATGACGCGCCAACCACTCAACAGTTCACGCCCTCACGACGGACGGCTGTGCTTTGTGACGGTGATCACTCAATCGTCAATCGAAAGCACCGTTGATGACCTCATAAATGAGCCCGGTTGCCAGCGTAACCAGGATCAGGTCAGCACCCACCTGTTGCCACTCGTACCCATCATAGTGAGGCAACCTGCCAATCAGCCGACCATCGAGCTTTTTAGCGATTCCCGGCGGAAGCGGCTTACCGCGGGCCAGGTTCTTTTGTATACCGGGTGGCAAGGCTGGCCCTGGGCTCCAGTAATCTCGATAGCCACCAACGATGCCCAGTACACTTGCCCGGTTGATGCTGGGGCCATTATGCCAGTCACTGCCTCCTGAGTTTTTTCCGTTGTTGCCATGACCGCCCTGGTTGCCGTAGTCCTGGCTATTGTGCGGGTTTCCCTTGCCCCCACCTTGCCCTTTGCCATTACCAGGATCAGCCACAGCCGTGGCAGGGCCGGAAACCAGCGTCAAACAGGTAACCGCTGCAATCAACGCGCGAGATCTGAACATATCCGTACTCTCAGAAAGTGATGATCCTCTGGAATGTAGACGCTCCAGAGGATTTTGGTTCCATAAACACTTGCTCGTCACGTACGGCGGCGCATCGACTGCTACTTCTGAGAGAGCGCAGCAATCGACATACCCGACGCGACAAAGGTCAGCCCCGCCCCCACGTTCAGCCCATTGACGAGTCGCGGTCGCTGACGCAGGCACTGCGATAGCGCTGTGGCAAACACACCCATGAGCGCAAATCCCACCGCGGTGAGCGCAGCGAACCCTATGCCGTACACCAACATCTGTATGGTCACTGAGCCCCGTTGGGGCTAGAAAAGCCTTGCGGCGCAGGCAAGGAATTGCAGCGTTGCCCTTAGGTGAGCAGCATTGCCTGCCAGCTGTTTGCACGCAAAACGTTCAAACCAAGTAAGGCTCAAACAGGCTCCGCACATTCACCCGCGCCTTCAGCTTCGCGGCCAACAGGTACAAGCCTCCCACCTTGCGATGCAGAAACAGTACATCCACCGGCGGTGAGCCCCAGAAGTCGCGATCGGCGCCCAGTTGCCACCCAGCATCGCGCAGGCGTACGGCGAGGTCAGAGGCCGCAAAGTCATAGGCGCCTTGATGCCGCAGCGGCTCGCAGGCCTGGGAGATCAGATCAGTCAGCAACGCTCGATGTCTGGGCAGGGTTTCAGGCTGAAAGTAGCCGATGTCCAGCGCGGCGTCGGCGATGGCGGCGCGGTCTTCACGCAGGCCTGCAATCAGCAAGCGACGAAAGGCCTCGGTGCTGTTGCGGGCATAACGACGCGTGGCGCCGAAATCGAGCAACACCATCCGGCCGGTGTCCCGCTGATAGCGGTAATTGGCAAAATTGGGGTCGGTCTGCACGCACTGGAACTCGAACACCTCGCGCATAAGCAGGCCGAACAGCAACGCGATGATCCGGTCGCGCTCTGCCTGAGGCGCGTGCTCCAATGACTCCACCGCGACCCCATCGACGAAGGACATCACCAGAATGGTTGGCGAGCAGTACTCGGTGTACGCACGAGGAACCAGAAAGTCAGGACTGTCGGCCAACAGTTGATGAAAGTGCCGTAAGTGCCCGGCTTCTTTGAGGTAATCCGCTTCGTCCTGCAGTTGACGCTTGGCCTCTTCGAGCAGCGGCGCAACGTCCATGCCTTTAGGCAGCAGCCCGGAGATGCTCAGCAACGTGGCGACGTTGTCTACATCGCTGGAAATGCTCTCGCGCACGCCTGGGTATTGCACCTTGATCGCCAGGCGTTGGCCGTCTTTGCCTTGCGCCGCATGAACCTGGCCGATGGACGCCGCCGCCAATGGGGTAAAGGAAAACCGTTCGAAGCGCCCTTCCCAGCCCTTGCCCCAGCTCTCGTTGAGAACTGCGACCAACTGACTCATGGGCATCGGATGCGCGTCCGAGCGCAGACGGGAAAGAATGTCGCTGAGCTCGCGCGGCAACAAGTCACCTGCGTCCATCGACAACAACTGCCCGACTTTCATGGCGGCGCCACGCAGTTGCGACAGCTGATTTGCCACGCGTTGTACATTGCCAGGCGTCAACAGCAGGTCACTGAGCGCCGGACGTTTGCCTTGTGCCAACTGCCGAGCGCCTTCGGCCAGCATGCCGCTCGCAACGCCCGAGGCCAAGCTGCCAAAACGTATCAGCCGCGACAAACGACTGCCCGGCACAGACGACGAACCGGGCTCTCGCGGCTTCATGAGTGGGTCGCCATAACGACCGCGCCAAGCAGCAGGCAGAGGCTCGCCACGCTGGTCAAGCGCAATCGCATCGGCAGGTACCAGTCAGGCAGGCTAATAACCCGAAACAGCTGCCGGTCCTGCCAATAGTGGACAACAAACCCGACGATCAACAGCAAACACCCCCAGAACACCGGCAGTAACGTGGCAGCCCACGCGACAAGGGCCGGGATGACGCTCCAGATGAATCGGTCGCGGCGCTGCTCGGCGCTCAGGTCTTGCGCGGTCATGGCGAAGCCCCAGTGCAAGGCGCCAACGAAGCTCAGGATGACCGCGCCATAGGTGACCAGCGCCACCGACCACAACGGCCGATATTCAAGAGAAAACGGAAGCAGCAGCGCCAGTGCAATAAACGGCAGCAAGCCGCCATAACCCAGCAGAGCAACGTGCCGTGGCGGCAAGGTCGAAGACAACAGGTTCATTTGAACTCCTTATCAGTGGCAGACATTTAAGACTGTAGGCCCAAAAGCCCCGACGTGACTCCAGCGCATGCGTTCAACCCGCATCCAAATGAGCGGCTGTATCCTCCAAAAAACACAGGTCTGTCACTACTGGGCACGGAACCCTCTTGCTAACGTACCGTTCCCCCCTGTTTCGAATGGACTCCTCATGCGCCTTAAACTCTACCAAGTCGATGCATTTACTTCCGAAGTCTTCTCCGGCAGTCCTGCAGCCGTAGTCCCCCTTGAGTCTTGGCTTCCCGTAGAGATGATGCAGTCAATTGCGATTGAAAACTCGCTACCGGAAACAGCGTTCTTTGTCCGTAACGCGCACGGGCAGTATGAGATTCGCTGGTTCTCACCACTCACCGAGATCGACTTCTGCGGCCACGCAACCTTGGCCAGCGCTTTTGTGCTGTTCAACCAACCGGGTGTCTCCAAATCCATCACGTTCTGGGCCAAAGCGGTTGGAGAGATCCCGGTGACGCAGTTACCCAGCGGTGAGATCGAGTTGAATTTTCCTGAGCTCGCGCCTCAGCCGCTTGTTGATGTGCCTGCCCAATTGGTGAAAGGTCTTTCGATCACGCCCAGCGAATATTGGGTCAACCGACAAGCCTACTTTGCCATCTATGCCGATCAACAGCAGGTCGAGACCGTGGTGCCACAACTCGACAAATTGATCAAATTAGGCCCGCGTGATGTAGTCGTGACGGCACCAGGTGAGCAGTACGACTTTGTCTCGCGCTACTTCTGGCCAGCCAACGGCGGTGACGAAGATCCGGTCACCGGATCCATTCATGCGGGGTTGGCACCCTTTTGGGCAGAGCGTTTGCAGAAATCGCGATTGTTAGCGTTGCAGGCCTCACGCCGACGCGGTGTGCTGGACTGCCGCGTTGAGGCAGGCCGGGTGTTTGTATCAGGGCACGCGGTGCAATATCTAGAGGGGAGCATTAGCGTGTAAAGCGGCCGGAAATGTAGCCGCCATTAGCGAAAAGCTGCCGTTGCGCGCCACACATAACAGCATCACCAACTGTGGCGCGCAAGCGTGGGCATTTACGCAAGCGCGAGGCTCTGAGAACCCGCCGGAAACGCTGACTACTTGACCTGCAACCGAAGGTTATTCAAGTGCTCAAGGGAGGCCATCTTTTCCGCTGTGCCTGCCGGCCCATCGCTCCCCATGATGGACGCATACGCGTCCTCGTATACCTTCGCAACAATCTGGGCATTCTCGGAGTGTTTCAGGAAAGCCATCAGAAGGTGTTCTACCGCATCGACTTGCGCTTGATTCAGGCTCACAACAACCTCCTTGGCCCGGCCCAATGCCGGTTACCCGTAATACCCCATCCAACCTCAAATAGCCACCCGGGTGAACGGCTGAGGACTGTTTCGGATGCGGTAAAAATACTCAACGAGAAGCGATCAGAACTGGCGAGCAGCCCTACAGGCCGCATGCCACTGGGGTGTTCACGTCGAGTGTTGGAACCGAAGAGATATCAAATAGACATCACTGTGATAGCCTTGGCGACTCCACGTTAAAGCGTCAAGGATCGAGAATGAAAAAGCTTATTCTGGTTGCGGCACTGGCTGCCTTTGGACCCGCCATGGCCTCTGCATCCAGCAATGTTGGCCAGTGCGTCTACCCTAAAACGACCGTTGCCAAAGATGGAAGTCTGAAGTTCAAGCAAAACGTTGTGATTTTCAGCGAACCCAATGCTCAGGCTGGCAATTCTGTCCTGAAGACGTTCAGCGCATTCACCATTGGCGCGGAAGCAAATGGCTTTGTGCAGCTACTGACGGTTCCTGATTACGACGCCGCTGACCCGGAGCGCGATGCAGGTAAAGTGTTTGGATGGGCGAAGATGAAAGACTTCGACTTTCAGGCTCTGCGCAACTGCACCTGATTGACGCTCTGCTCAGCCAGGCTGCTTACGCCTGGCTGAGCGAAGCACACCGCCGACATCAGCGATTCGGCTATGGCTACCTGGCTGTTGCTCAAACCAACGACTGGAACCTACATGAATAGCCTGGATAAAGCTTTGGCGTTTCAAGCGCTTCATACGCGCAGACAACCCCTTGTCCTGCCGAACCCGTGGGACGCTGGCAGCGCAAAAATTCTGACGTCCATGGGGTTTGAGGCTTTGGCAACGACCAGTGCCGGTCTGGCATTTAGCCTGGGCCGTCGGGATGCGGAAGGCGCGGTGTCGCGCGAGGAGATACTTGCCAATGCTCAAAGCATCGTCGAGGCAACCCATTTACCTGTCAGTGCCGACCTTGAAAACGGATTTGGAGACTCACCTGAGGAGGTTTCCGAAACTATCCGCATGGCTGCTGCAATTGGTCTCGTTGGCGGCTCAATCGAAGACGCCACGGGTAACCCGCAAGCGCCAATCTACGCATTCAACCATGCGCTGGAGCGAGTTATTGCGGGTGTTGAGGCTGCACGCAGCCTGTCACTGCCTTTTGTATTTGTGGCGCGTGCTGAAAACTTCAGTGCTGGCGTACATGATCTGGACGACACCATTCGCCGACTCATTGCATTTGAGCAGGCTGGAGCCGATGTCCTCTTCGCCCCCGGCCTGCCCGATTTGAATGCTATCCAGCGGGTGTGCGAGGCGTTACAAAAACCAGTCAACGTGGTGATGGGCTTGGCAGGCTCTACGTTCACCGTGGATGAGCTTGCAGCGGTTGGCGTCCGAAGAATCAGCCTCGGTAGTTCATTGGCCCGGGCCGCACTGGGTGAGTTTATCCGCGCGGCGCTGGAGGTAAAAACCATGGGGACGTTCAACTTCGCCAGTAACGCCATCAGCTTCCAAGAGGCCAATTCGCTCATGGCCCCCGCCAGGAAATCTGACTAGGTTTGCGTTGTAATCAGGCTAGGCAGAGAACGACTCTATGCAGGTGTGCAGGCTACCAGTGCCCAGGCCTCCCCGCAGGTTGCCCTGGCTGCAGTGAATCGTGTTTCCTTGGCACAAAAAAGCCCCGTTCGATGACGGAGCTTAGAAAGATAAGAATTAACCAAATGACTTGAACTCGTACTTGGCAACGTTCGCTCTCATGTCGTCAAGCAGGTCATGGCCTTTCCATGTGAGTGAGATCAACGTCTCAACGCCTGCAGCATCCAAGGTGTACTCCACGAACGCTTCCTTGATGATGAGCTGGAGTGCGTGGGTCCCTTGTTCCTTTTTGGCGTGATCATGAATGTCCGGGCCAAGCGCTCCCTTCAGGGCATCCTCTTGAAGAACCCCTTTTCTGTTGGCCCGTTCAACTTGCTCAAGAAGGCCCTTGATGTAGTTCCAATTCCGCTTCATATTCACGTTCTCTTCTGCCATCTCAGGTCAGTTGAGAATAGTCAGAGGGATGGAAAACACATACAAAATGCCGACGCGGTGGTCGGGTTTTTCATGCTCCCCGCCGAGCGGGAACGCAATAGGCCCTCAAGCGGCCCTCTGTAGCAGCAAGCTAAAGGCTGGCTCTGTCGCCATGAGGGATGGCGAGGTTACGCACGACTCTCCAGACATACTTCAGGATGTGAGGGGAGATTTTTCTTGAAGCCGCTGCCCCCTGGATGCCCGATTGAGCCGCTTGACGAGAATTGCCGGACGGTCGGCATCGTTGTGGGCGCTGCAGAGTCTCTAAAAATGCCGAAAAAGAAGCCGCCAACAGACACCGCCACAGCAACCGCTGCTGACATTGAAAAATCCATTCAGGCCCTGAACAAAATGGCTGAACGCCTTTGGGGCGATGGCCGCGAGGCCGAGGCGAAAGCCCTCCTCGATGCCTTGGATGCGTTAAACCGGGCGCTGGACCGAATCAGGATTGGCGAAAGTCGCAGGGCTGTGACACTGCACTAAGGAAATAAACGTTAAACCGGTTTCCACAGACGCCCCAGCAACGGGCAACTACCAAACGAAGTAAACCCGTCTTTACGGGCTTTTCACTGCCCTGTCATCCGCTCGTAACACCGTCAGAACATAATGAGTTCAGCCAAAGGGATTTGGCCCCGTCTACAGAGAGCCTGGCCAAGCGCCGGGCTTTTTTGTGCCTGCTAGGTTCCCTTCGAAACGGAGGAAACACCATGCCAGACGATCCAATCCCCGCCCTTCTCTATCGCCTCAATCGACGCCATCACCCCTGCCATGGTTTATTAATGTTCAAGGCAGACCTAGGCATCAACACATAGGGCTCAGGCAAGCATCAAGCGACGTGGTCGCAGTTTTCTAGCCGTGGTTTATCTTGGCGAGACAGCATTGCTTCTCAGGATGAACACTGCCTGCTTTGGGTTGTGGCTTCAACCGGTGAATGCAAAACACTGGCAAAACCTGTCTGCCAGTGTTTCGTAGTTTAGTGTCTTTCGAGGAAAAAGAGGGATCAAGCAGTCGGCCAGACGGCCGCTTGCCGCCCATTCAACGGGTAATTGGAGAGGTCACAAACTTTAAGCCTCTACTGTATGAAAAAATGCCAAGCTCGCTGCGCCTTGTGAATGAAGCAGAAGCCTAGGCTGGACTTACAGGTACCGGTTTGCGTACAGCATTGGACAGAACCAGCGAGGTTGTGACTGAACCATGGACAGCCAGCGCATCGACTATGGACTCCAAGTCAGCGGGTTGAGAAAACGCGCAGCGAACGATGAAGCAATCCTCCCCGGTGATCCTGTCTGCTTCTAAAACTTCAGGTATGTCATTAAATAAATCCAGGTAATGCTTGATGTGCTGATGGGTTGTGCGAACGCGTAGGATTGCTTGCAGACCTAGTCCTACCTTACGCAAATTTATTCGAGCGCAATAACCTTCTATGACACCAGCAGCTTCAAGCTTCTGGACTCGCTCGCTCATAGCTGGCTGCGAAAGCCCAATGCGTTTACCCAACGATGCCAGACTTTGCCGTGCATTTTTTTGTAGAGCCTCCAGAATCTGCAGGTCTTTGCTATCAAGCCCCATGCGCCCTCCCCGCTGAATAATCCGATGAGTCATCGGTCAAAGGTACTTCATTTCAAATGACTTGCCATCCAAGGTCGATGCCTCATTCGCTACATTTTGCGGACACCACTTCCGAGAAACAAGAAATGACACCTTCAATATTGCTTCTACCAGGCATTGGCAATTCCGGACCAGGGCATTGGCAAACAATATGGGCCAACAGCGATACCTCTATGGAGTGTATCGAGGGGCAAGATTGGAAGCGCCCCGTTTGCGCAAAATGGGTCGATAATCTGGAGGCTGCTATTCACCGAACTGGACCTAACACGGTGTTGGTAGCCCATAGTCTCGGCTGCTTGCAGGTTGCCCATTGGGCACAGAGTAGACACACAGCGATCCGAGCCGCCTTGCTGGTTGCCGTACCTGACCCTGATCGCCCCACTTTTCCAAACAAGGCGCTGGGGTTTAGTCCGTTAGAGCTGAAGCGTTTCGCATTCCCTAGTGTTGTTGTCGCAAGTACCAACGACCCCTATGCAGATACAGACTTCAGCTTGCGATGTGCTGATGCCTGGGGCAGCCGTCTGGTGAACATCGGAGACCAAGGACATATCAGTTCGGCCAATGGGTTCGGTGATTGGCCTCAAGGTAGAGCATTGTTGAAAGAGCTTCTTGCAACCTCGATTCAGCCCTTAGACGATGCGCTTTAAAGAGCGAGGCTCAACGAACACGCATGAGCGAGTCCGCGAGCATCTTGAGATGCTGACAGACAATGCCGATGCCATGACCGGGCTTACGATTGACTTGGTTGCCGGGTGTAAGCCAGAGGAAGAAGCTGACCCGAAGCGGTTATAGACTGTCTGGCATATACCATGTGTAAAATTTGTTTTGCCAATATTCAAAGGAATGATCGAATGATTACTTGTCACGTCAGGTACGTAATTGACCCTTACGTCTTGGAAGTGGAGGGGGCGAAAAACAGCCTGGGCCTGCTGCTTGAGCGAATCATGCGCAGGACCAGCGAGCACCTTTCGCCGTTCTTCATTGTCAACGAGCACGGCAAGCGTATGAGCTGGCCTATGTTGCGCAACCGGTGGGCAGACGCCCGTGAGGCCGCCAAGGTGAAGGCCGAGGTCGAGAAGAAGCCGGACCTCGCCAACCGGATCGCCCAGTTCCAGTTCCGCGATATCCGACCGAAGGCAGCGTCGGAGCTCAACGATCTGAGCGATGCGAGCGTGCTGCTGGGACACTCGAAGGAAGGCATTACCGAGCGCGTTTACCGCCGGGTCGGCGCCATCGCCAAGCCCTCGAAGTAGGAAAGTTTCGGAACTCCGCCCTCAAAGTTTCGGAACTCTTGGCTTTTCGCACCACAACGAAAAAGCCCCGCAGACGTTAATCTGCGGGGCTTTCAAATATGGAGGCCGAGGTCGGAATCGAACCGGCGTAGACGGATTTGCAATCCGCTATGAAAAACCAATAAATTCAATAGGTTACAGATAAATTGATTCCGCATCACTGGACGTTCAGCACCTCTGTAAGGCGCGGAATACGCGGACACGGAAATTAGTTGCGGAACAGATTTTCACCCTCTCAGATATCGTCACTGCTGCTGTCAAAAGCGAGGGGACGCTTCGACGCGTAACGATTCAAGCTCTGTCACTTTCGCTTGAAGCTGAAGGACTAATTCTCTCACCTGGCCACGAGCCAACTTGGGGAGTCAACTACCGCTTATCCAGAGCCAGTTCAGGGGCGCTTGGTGATTTCCACCTGATCGAATGATCGCCCCCATGATGGACTGTCACCACTTTGCTTCAAGCGCTTGATTTTGTTGGGCTGCGACGAATTTTATATCCACCTTTACCATCCAGCAGAGATATCACACGCAAGCATATGAGTTGCCTTTGGCCTGCCTACTAATCGATTCACCAATCAGTAGCAGTTGACGTAACCTCTCACACGTCGTATTGATGGCAGTTAGCCATGGAGAGAGGAAGCTTGTCGATGAACCAACAAGTCGAGTTTCAAGGTGATGAAGAGCAGGATGATTCGGATCTTGCCACCAAAGCACGGAATGAGGCCGAAAAAATCCGCATCCTTTCTGCGATCGCAGGTAATAGCCCTACTCGTGCAATTGATAGAGTTGCTTGGATCCTGAACCACTATCCACAAGCTCGGGACTCAGACGTTAAATGCCAGCTGCTGTATTGGAAAACTTTCCAGCAGGATTTGTATAGCGGCGGCGACATTCCAATTGCCAACTACCCCAACCTCGAGCGTCTTCCTTCCATTGCCCGTGCCCGCGCCTTTATCCAGAACACGCATGGATTGTTCATTGCCTCGCCTGAAGTTCGACGCACCCGAGGCAAGCTTGAGGAGGAGGAGAAGCAAAAAATTCTTGACGCTAGACCAGCCCACCCCGTGTATTGCATTTATGCAGATGAAAGCGGAAAAACAAGCAATTACCTTCTGGTTGGGAGTTTGTGGGTACTACGCAGCTACGATACAATGAAAATTACTCGTGCCATCAACCAAAGGAAGGATGAATTAAAATTCAAAGGCGAGATGCATTTCAAGGACATAAACAATGGAAACCTTGAAACTTATCTTGAATTACTCGGATCTATTGTAAAAAACTCCGAAGCGGTTTCTTTCAAAGGCTTGGCAGTTGAACGCCGGGGACTCAAAAACATTGATGACACTCTGAACAAGCTGTTCTATCACATGACGATCCAGGGCATTCAGGAAGAAAACAAATCAGGCAGAGCTGTACTACCTAGAAACTTACAGTTTCGAAAAGACTCCGAGGAAGCATCCAAAGATAAGCTCTCCATAATGGAAATTGAGCTCCAATTGAGAAATGCCGCAAAAAATCTTTTCAATGACAATGTGTATATAGACATTGTTGAATCTGAGGACTCTGCGGTCTCACCACTCATGCAGATTGCCGACTTATTCGTAAGCTCTATTTCGCGAGTTCTCAACAAGGAAGAAGGAAAGGAGGGGCCTAAGGATATCTACGCTAAAAAGTTCCTAGAGTCGTTCGGCGTCCGTACAATAGACACTGAACTAGACATACTTGGCGACTGCGTTCGTTTCTCTTGAGTTCAAGACTATCGCGAGTGCAAATACGCTGTAGCAACAGCGAAATAGGCGCTCAAGGACAGTTACAATAGGACTTGAGCGTGCTTTTTTACACCAGCGCAAGCTGCATGAGCTTGGTATGCTGGCGTGGATTAGCGTATAGTTTGACCCCATTCTACCCCTGAGGCTTATAATACAAAATCCGGCTTTACTTCGAGCCTAGACATACGAGCCACCGCACCAGAATCACAAATACAGCTTTTGACTCAACGGCTAGAATCCTGAATTTCTTACCGAACAAAACCACCCCAGCTCCAGACTTTTGTCTCACCGATAAATAGATTCATCCAAGGGCGGCCCATCAACAGTAACATTCGTGATGGAAGCAATTGAATCAAATATACAACCCCCAAAAATAGCGTCAAAAGCTAAAGTTACATCCGAAAGATACTCTATGATGATTTCAAGCAATCCTCTAAACGTCCCACAGTGCCATTCGATGTGCGGACTTATTAACGCCAACACTTTTTGTTTGAACGCATTTAGGTCGTCAGGGACATCTAACAGCCGCCCGACATTTAGGGCTGGTGAAAGCACATAAAAATTGAACATCGAAAAAACCATCACCGGGGTCTCATGAATTTTCCTCAGCCTATCGAACTCAGCCTGTGAGGCAGGGCTTAGCTTCGAATACTCCCGATCGCGGAGCATATTAAAATGCTCAACATACTGTAATGCTCTGTCAGCTGCATCCCCCACCCTAGGGCAAAAATATCTTTTCCACCACGCCTCAAAATATCTTTTTTGAAACTCCAAATATGTCAACCCTATAATATTTGTATTTCTAGTGTACTGCTTGGCGCCCTTCTGAAGCCCATATTTAGAAATTATGAAACCTATGTTCGCCCCTGTTTCATGCATCACAGTTGTAAATGAATGAACAACAGCCTGAGGAATAGGGCTCCCCCAATTCTTACATTCAACGTTGTACATAATTTTGTCGACACTCCGAACATCTTTGGCTACAACATCAACGTTCACCGATCCGCGTGGTGTTGCAACATCCACCTCAATCTCTGCTGACATGCCTATGTTACGGAAGATGCGTTTCACCCCGTTCTGCAGTTCCCGCCAGTCTCTTGGCAGCGGATCATCAATCACTCTAGAAGCCTCCACATTGCTTTGTGCTGAGTAAGATGCTACTGCTCCCTGCAAAAGGCGTACACCGACCAAAACCAATCATGGTCCATACCGATTGGTGGCGTGCTGCAGACAAGGCACTAAGCATCAAGTACTCAACTTATCACCAACTCATCGAACCTGCTCAATCCGTGCGCTGAATATCAGATCAAAACCCGCCAGAGCGCGCTACTAGGCCGCCATAGCCCGGCAAAACCGGCCATTTAGCATTGGGCAGATGGCCCACAACGGCCTCTTGCGCCCCACAATTTGCCCTAAACTTGCCCTAAAAATAATCTCTGCCGACCGCAGCGTTGAGGTCTGGCTGTAGAATTATTCAGACCGAGCTTACCTACATATCGCCGCGCAACAAAGGTGAGCCACAGAACCGCCGATGATGGATTGGAGCGACTAAATCTAAGAACCCCAAAAACTAGGCCCCCTAGCAACCTTCTTGTTTCGCACGTACTATTTGTATACCACCGACCTCCTCTTGGCCGGCGGAGTCGCTATGTTAGTCTGTCTTCGTAGCAAGTAGATAACGGACTTCTTCGGACATCGATGTTAGTGGCAAACCTGAGTCGACGCGACTCAAGAGCATTTTGGAGAAAACGGATGAAGCCGCTGGATAGAATTATGCGCACACCAATGGAAGACATCAGAGCATTGACACTGCTGCTGAGCGCTCAGTTGGAGTCCCAGGCACTGTCAGTGTTGTACATGGCAATTGACCGTGCGGCCTGGATTATCTCAGAAAAAGAAGAAACCAATAGGCATGACTTCATTGCATGGACAGAAAAGTTCCTGACCGTCGGCGCTGGCTTCAACTTCACAGGACTCGATCTGTGGGCAGCACGATGCGGCTTACTCCATACAGGAGCCGCCGAATCACGCGATTATCGGAAGAACGGAGCCAATCTCATTTACTACAAAGTGAAAGCGGAAATGGCCGACGAAAAGGTTCTGGACCTTATAGAGCACACGTTAGCAGAAGCCGGAGTTACACGAGATCGCGTCAGATTTGTTGACTACTTCTGGTTGGCGCAAGAATTGGTTAAAGCCATGTCTAGGTTTGAGAACTGGCTGAAATCTGAGCCGGATATCTGCGAGCGGGCCGCTGAGAAATCAGATCGCCAAATTTCGTTCCAGGTACTTCCGCAACAATGAAAATTTCATGCAAGCTTGTCGCTTGAACGCTGCATAGATCACCGTCTAGATGGAGATCAAAGCTTCCTAGTACACAATGCTAGGTGAGCCTTGCGAACCAGCTTCGGGATATAATCAGGGCGGCTTCTTGTCGCGATGCCGACTTTTGAGGAAGCACTCGAGAACCTGTCTCCGCTAACAAGATCACTGCTTATAGCTTTAAACCATAATGATCAAAGTACTGCCGAAGCCACTTGCACCTTTTGGAGGTTCTTCTAAAAGCCTTAATCACAGCTTCATCACTCGGAGCACAGAAAGGGGCAAGGACAGATAGAATAAGACCATTGTACAAAATCACTCAAATGCGGCTTGAGCCTAATTGTGCACGGACACCTCTGACCCTGCTAAGTTACTTATGATTCTAGCTGATACCTGAGTTATGGCAGACTTAGTCGGATCGACGCACATTCATGCTGCTTTCCACGACTCGAACCGTGGGAGCATATAGGCTAATTGCTTTAATTACTGCTTCCCGGTCTTCATCGGAAATGTGCGATCCTAAGGTTACAAGCATTTTATCTACTGCGCTTTTAGATATCGGCAAGTCAATATATTTTGCTGAAATCCCCCCCATGCGCCTTGCCATTAGATTACTTTCGTACATATTGAATAAGGCCTCATCGTAAAAGCGCTCAGAGCATAAGCGATCTACGTCCGGCCCCTCCATTGCCATGAGCACGAAACGATACTCTGCTTGGTCAGCCCAAGCTTCTGATTTAATTCTGCCGAGCTTGCCGGAGTCATCAAAGCTTGTTTCTAACTCACTCTCTGAAAACAACTCTTCTGCGCGTCCGGCAGGATTAGAAACATACTCCACCGCGCCACCAAAGTCTTTTGACATATCGTCGGCATAGGGAGTTATTACATAACCTCTCCCTAGCATATCTGCCGTAGTAAATGGCACCATGACATCTTTAAGGCGAATCCCGATACGTTCTCCTTTTAAAGATGGCGCAATACAATTTCTGGTAAGCTCAAAGTTCAGACGATGAAATTCAAAAGGAGTGCTCGGAAGCGTAATCCTAATGCCTCGGTGCTGGTCTCCATAGCGAAACCACTGCCCGGAATGCTCGGTCATGACGCTAGTCCATGAGCTCACGAAAAAATTACGAGCATCTATGTGCGCTGTCTTAAAAGGCATCTCACTTCCATCATCAAGCTGATCCGCTCGTGTAAAGCGTATTTTCCCGCTTTGAAGAATTAGCGGTAGGGTCGATGCTCGCGTGTAATGATGGATGTCCATATCGTCTTTCGATCAGTTATTTGATTCGTCAAAGGTATCGCATCACTACTGGCGACGTCTAGAAGTCGCTTACCCCCCTAAGCCAACCATATTTTTCGCAGACACAAGCGTGCATAGATTTACGTGAATTGGCATAGGTAAGCGTTCGATTTTCCAGAACTACTTCCTCTTAGGTACAGCTCACTCGCCAAAGCTGATCAAGCCGTGTCGTGTAACTCCGACTCATCATCTCTCGGCGCATTCCCCAGTCAGGATCCACCGGTACGCTTGCAGATCGAAGCGTTCCCCTGCCCCATCGCCCGTTAATCTGGTCAAGCACCGCCATCACCCGACTCGCTTCAGCGGGCTGAGCTGCAGCGAACAGGTCGTCTGTATATTGGCCACGCTGGCTGAGGTTCATCAGCAGCACCTCAGCCTTGCTGTAATTGAAACCTGGACGGAAGACGCGCTCGAGCGCATCGACAGCAGCCTTCGTCAGTAGCCGTACATCATCAGTCGGATACGGCAACTCGACGAGCACCCCATTGGCGTACTTGGCTTCATCAGGGTTGAACATGCCAGTGCGAATGCTCACCCTGATCCTCTTGCATACAGAGCCTTGCGCCCGCAGCTTTTCCGAGGCGCGCATCATGTAGGTGGCCACCGCCTCTTTGATAGGCGCCAACTGCTGCAGGCGCTTGCCGAACATTCGGCTGCAGCAGATCTCCTGCTTTGGCGGATCCGGATCATCGAGCTCCAGGCATGGCGTACCGGCCAGCTCGCGAGCGGTCTTCTCGACCACCACACTAAACTTTTTGCGCAGCATCCACGCGTCAGCCTTGGCCAGATCCATAGCGGTCTTGATGCCCATGCCTTCAAAGTGAGCGCTCAAGCGACGGCCAACGCCCCACACCTCCGACACCGCCGTATTCCTCAGCACCCAATCGCGCTTAAAGGGATCGCGGATGTTAACCACACCACCAGTCTGGGCCTGCAGGCGCTTGGCCGTATGGTTCGCCAGCTTGGCCAGGGTCTTGGTGCCAGCAATACCGACGCCGACCGGAATACCGGTGCAACGCAGCACCTGGCTGCGAATACGCCGGCCGAGCTGGTCCAGGTCAGCCATGCCGGTCAGATCGGCGAACGCTTCGTCGATACTGTAGACCTCGACCGCTGGAACCATGGACTCGATCAGGGTCATGACCCGCTCGCTCATGTCCCCGTAAAGGGCGTAGTTCGAGGAGAACGCCACGATGCCATGCTGCTTGAGCTTGTGTTTGATCTGGAAGTACGGCTCACCCATCTTCACGAAGGGCTTCGCGTCGTAGCTGCGCGCAATGACACAGCCATCGTTGTTGCTCAGCACGACAATCGGCACCTTGGCCAGGTCCGGGCGAAACACCCTCTCGCACGATGCGTAGAACGAGTTGCAATCGATCAATGCAAACACGGGCGCTTTAGACATGGCTGCGTACACTGCCGGTGATCACACCCCAGATCGACAGCTCGTCCCCTTCCAGAACATAGCGCGGTGGATACTTGGGGTTTTCGGACAGCAGGATCACGTCCTTGCCTCGGATGCACAGCCGCTTGCACACCGGGTCGTTGTTCAGCAACGCAACAACAATATGCCCGTGCGCAGGCTCAAGCGAGCGGTCGACCACCGCAAGGTCTCCATCAAAGATCCCAGCGCCCTGCATGCTCTCACCTGTGATGGATACCAGGTACACATGAGGTGCCCGGATGTTGAGCACTTCATCCAGGGAGATATGCGCCTCGATGTGATCAGCCGCTGGTGAGGGAAAACCAGCAGGCACCTGGAACAGGCACAGGGGCAGCTTCAGACCGCCCTCGGCGATTGGGCCTATGATGGAATAGCTCATGACGCACGACTCCAAAAAATACTGTACGAATATACAGTTAACGTTTTACGAGCCTTGCGGTCAATTTTTATGTGGGAGATTTCTGATAGGCGGGAGTCAAAATGTGCGGACGGTTGAGCCAGTACCACGGTATCCACGACTTCGTGGAAGCCCTGAGCATGCCCTACCCGCTAGTGAACAGCATTGGGGACCAGCCGCTGGAACGCTACAACGTCGCGCCAACGACGCGGGTAGCACTGCTGCGACTGGAAGAAGAGAAGCTGCACGCGGATTTCGTGCGCTGGGGATGGCGGCCACACTGGGCCAAGGATCGAGCAGCACCAATCAATGCCCGAGTGGAGAAGGTTGCACATAGCCCGTTCTTTCGGGCGATCTGGCCGCACAGGGCTATCGCTCCAATCGACAACTGGTTTGAGTGGGTAGATGAAGGCGGGCCGAAAAAGCAGCCCTACCTGATCAGGCGCCGCGATGGGCGCCCAGCGCTATGCGCCGCAATCGGCCAGTTCAGCGCGGACCCGAATGAGCATGACGGCTTCGTAATCATTACCGCTGACAGCGCAGGCGGAATGATAGACGTGCATGATCGCCGCCCTGTTGTTCTGGCACCAGAGCTAGCCAGGGAATGGCTCACCCCTACTACGTCGAATCAACAGGCCGAACATATGGTCCTGAATCTGGGTGAACCCTCGGAGGCATTCGAGTGGTTTCGGGTTGGCGCGTCCGTGGGCAACGCGAGAAACCAAGGTCCGAGTCTAATTGAACAGTTGTCAAAGTAGTGCACCCCCAACACACAATATGTACGTAAGTATTTAAGCACTTAGCCAATTAACGAATTAGCGAATTAGCGAATTAGCGAACACCCTCCAGACATAAAAACACAAAAGCACATATGTTCAAAAACACAAAATTGCTATTACGCAAAAAACACAAACTCACTACTGCACAAGCCAGACAGCACGCGACCCAGAGGCATTTTTGAGCTTTTTGAACATCAGACCTTGACGCACCCATAAGTTTACTTATTTAATCTCGCCCTACATCAACGCACCACACCACCCCGGCGCAAAAAATTACGCCAGGGCGGCCCAACTCAGCCTGGAGAATTATATGACCATTAAACTTATCCTCATCTTGGCAATCGAAATCATCAGATTGATCCAGATGATGGTCATTGGTTAAAACAGGCTGCCAAGTGCAGACGGCGTCCAATTCATGATGATCAGCTCACCCGTTACCTCAGCCTTGCCCTGCC
Source organism: Pseudomonas sp. TE3910 (assembly GCF_056279025.1). Classification (NCBI taxonomy): domain Bacteria; kingdom Pseudomonadati; phylum Pseudomonadota; class Gammaproteobacteria; order Pseudomonadales; family Pseudomonadaceae; genus Pseudomonas; species Pseudomonas sp. TE3910. The sequence continues at coordinate 570,083 of NZ_JBWBQN010000001.1, read as the reverse complement.
GCTGGTTCGCGGTGGTATAGCGGATATCCAAAGTCTCGAAATGGAAGCCGTCGAAAACACGCCGGATGTCCGGGTGGTCGTTGATGCTGACCATCACCTTGCCCTTACAGCACCGCATGAACGCGGCCATACGCTCGTAGTTTTCAAAGGGAAAGTCGAGGCCATACCCTGCAGTCTGCCAGTACGGCGGATCCATGTAATGAAACGTGTGTGCCCGGTCGTAGCGCTCGGCGCATTCCAACCAGGGCAGGTTTTCGACGTAGGTACCGGCGAGGCGCTGCCAGGCAGTTGAAAGGTTTTCCTCGATACGCAGTAGGTTGATGGCCGGGCCGGTGGTCGCGGTACCGAACGTCTGTCCAGTGACCTTGCCGCCGAAAGCGTGCTGCTGCAGGTAAAAGAACCGGGCGGCACGCTGGATGTCCGTCAGCGTCTCGGGCCGGGCCATCTTCTGCCATTCAAAAATCTGCCGTGAGCTCAGCGCCCATTTGAACTGGCGGACGAATTCCTCCAGGTGGTTCTGCACCACCCGATAGAGCGTAACCAGGTCACCATTGAGATCGTTGAGCACCTCCACCGGCGCGGGCTGCGGACGCATGAAGAACAGCGCAGCACCACCGGCGAAGACCTCGACGTAGCATTCATGAGGGGGAAAGAGAGGGATCAAGCGGTCGGCCAGGCGGCGTTTACCACCCATCCAGGGAATGATTGGAGTCGTCATTTGAGAGCAAGTCTTTACTGTATGGATAAACAGGTGTTAGGCTCGCCGCGCTTTGTGCACGGAGCAGGAGCCTCGGCTGGACTTGCAGGAAGGGTCTGCGGGTTCGGCGGGCCGGCTGGATGTTGACGCATCCACTCGGCTCGCTCCTTTCATTTCAATGTACGAGCTCGCGCACGTAGGCCTGACAGGCCTGCAGGGCGATCAATCCTTGGTCGCCGTCTCCGGTGATGGCGACAATTCGTTGAGCATGCGCTGGGTCAAGTTCGGCTCGCGTGCTTCCATGAACCACGCCGCTGGGGCCGGAGGCTTCTCGCACCCCACTGCCACTACTCGGGGCGGTGGCGGGAGCGGCGAGTAAGACTGACAGCCGCAAATCAGCAGTAGCGAGGCGGTCACGCAAGCGATCCTGAAGTTTTTGCGCATCGAGCAGTTCCTTGTAGTGGGTTTCATCATTTGCCTGTAGACGGTCTTCAAGCGCTCGGCGCTTTACCTGTTCGTCCCGCTGCCAGTCGAGCATGGCCACAGAGGCTTCGTTGCGCTCTCGTTGGAAGTCTTCGCCCTGCTTAGCCAATTGCTTGTCGTAGCTATTGGCCTGCCATTTCCACGCGGCTAAACCACCCAGCGCAAGCCCCAGTAACAAGGCCAGCAGAGTGATGGACAGCACGACACTCAGCCCCAGCGACTTCATGGCAGCACCTTTAGCGCAGTGGCATACAAGGCTTCGCGGTCAGCCAGGCCGTTGGTACCGCCATTGATACGTTTGGTGATCAGCAGAAAGTCGCCCTTATCAGCCAAGGTGTTCAGGCCTGCCCGATGCCAGAACCAGCCAGCCGACAAAGCCGCGTAAACCGGGTGTTCCAGCATCTCCGGCGTATTGAGCAAACGGCTATCGCCAAACAACGCCTCGCTGCAGGCCTCATAGTTGTCATGCCCTGTGATCTGAATCAGCCCCCTGCCCCGGTACTTTTGACCATCACCATCGGGCGCAGGTGTGTTGCCCAAGGCCTTGGCCAGCTTGCCGGTGTCGTACTTGGCCAGGTAGCTGTCGCCACCCAGTTCGCGCACATAGCGCAGTTGCCCAGATTCGTGACCGATCTGCGCCACGAAGGCCGCGATCCGTAGCCGGGTGACGATGCCGTACTTGCCCATGGCGGCGTTGAGGGCAGGAACAAAAACGCCGGCTTTTGCGCCGGCGTTGGGGAGGATCTGCAGCAGTTGCTGCGCAGTGATAGGCATACGGTGTTCTCCAATGATGGCCGCGCTGCGGCCGATAGGGGTTAGAGCTGCACAACCTTGAGCGGCTTGGTCTCTTTCTTTTTCTTCCCGCCCTTCGCCTTGGCCTTGCCCTGTTTGCCGCCGTTGCATTCGACGGTGGTGGACCAGCCGGACTGGGTAAACACCTGCTCGACCGAATCGACCAGGTACTCACCATCAAGCCCGGGCTTGAACTCCTGGGCGTTGATCATCCGTTCAGCGAACAGATCGAGGCGCCCCGCCATCTCCAGGCGCACACCTGCAGTGCTGCGGTTGAACGCGGCCAGGCGCGCCTTGGCGGCCTGTTCGGCGGCGGACTTGTTCGGGTAGATATGCCGGTCGGTATGCACGGGTGGCAGGCCGTCGGGCGATTCATCGTTGCCGAGGTCGACCACCTGCAGCTTTCCGCTTTTCTTGTCCTGATGCTTGGTCTGCACGGCCTTGTGCGTGGTCTTGTCACCGAGGCGGAACTGCCAGCGGCTGACGTCGCTACGCTTGATGACAACAACACCCAGCGTCTTGCCGCTTGCGCTCTGGCCACCCTGTCGAGGCATCACCATCAACTTGCCATCAGCGACCTTGGCCGTGCAGTCGTATTGCCTGGCCAGCCGGGTGATGAAGTTAAAGTCCGACTCATTGAGCTGGTCGACGCGGGGGACTTTGGTTTGCACCGAGCACACCGGCTGCCAGCCATTGCGCGCTGCAATGTCCCGCACGATCTGCTGCAGCGGCACGCCTTCCCAACTTCCGCTACGGGTGGTCTTGCCGCTGCCGCGCATGTCACCGGCTTTGCCGCGAATGACGATGCTGTCAGGTGGGCCTGAAAGCTCGATCTCATCGACGGTGTAACGCCCCAGGCGCGCAAGTGACTGACCGGCATACCCCATGTAAACCTCAATGCTCGCGCCGCGTTTGGGCAGCGCCACCGCGCCGTCGCGGTCATCAATGCGCAGCTCAAACTCGTCCGACTCCATACCGGGCTTGTCCGAGGTGCGCAGCAGCAACAGCCGGTCGTTGATCAGCGAGGTGATGTCCTTGCTGTCAGCAACGATGCGGAAAACAGGTTGCATTGTTCAGGCTCCAGAAATGAAAAACCCCACACTGGGGCGGGGCTCCGTTACGCGTAACGCCGTGGCTAATCCCACAGCTGAATGGCTTCCTCGGTCACCGCCTGCAGCTCAGGCAGGCGGATCAGCACCCCAGCCCGAAACGGTTGGGGTTCATCCGCCAGACCCTGGTTGGCATCAAGCACCGCCTCGACAGAGCCGTTGAGGTGCCCGTAATAGTTCTGGCACAGGGTGTCGAGCAGATCCCCGTCAGACGTTCTGCATATCGTCGCCATAGGCTACAAACTCCAGGGAGAACCCTTGTTTACGCGGGATGCCACCCGCGAGCAGTGCGCTCTGGTCTTCGGCGACACTGAGCAGGCACCAGTTACCCAGCACCTCGCCGTAACCCGTGGTCAGGGTCAGCGGCTGCAGTTGCCGGCCAATGCTGCGCAGCGTGTCCAATTGCCTGATCCCACCCTTGAACAGCGGATAAATAGCACCCTTGAGGCTCAGCTTGTCCTCGCCCTGTCCCACCGCCTGCTGGGCGATACTGCGCGTCAGGCGCTCCTGACCCGCCCAGCGGAACGCGGTCTGCCGGCGCAGCTCATCAAAGGCCGCCGTGTCCAGGTTGAAGTAGTACGGCTGCGCCTCGGGCTTGAGCGACTGAATGATCAGCAGGTGCGGGAACGGCTTCACCGCCTCAGCGGCCGGGGTCAACTCGGTGGCAAAACTGCCGGTCGGCAGGATGTTGGCCAGGGACGGGCTGACCTTGCCGGCTATGCGGTTGATCGCCGCGCCAGCTCGGGCTGCCTGCTCCTTCATCGCCCCCATGCGCTCCTGAATCTGCGACATGGCGGTGGTGGCCCGCGAGTAGGTGGCCACCACCTGCCCGACCTTGGCTTGCGCGGCGTTGATACCGCGCATGGTCCGCTGCAATTTCTCGCCCAGCGCTGGCCCCACAAACGGCACGTTCTCCAGCTCCGAGGCCGCGCCGGTCATGTCGCTGATGGCACCGTTCATGGGGCCCAGCATGTCGTCCATATTGCGGCGCCCTGCTTCACCCGCTGCCACCAGCGACTTGAGCGCCGACTGCATCTGCTCGGCATAGGCCATAACACCTCCTTAGCCCACATGCGGGGCATCAAACATTTGACGGGCTGCAGCCTGACGACTGAAGTCATCGAACAGGCGTTGCAGGTGCGGCGACAGATCCCGAGCCAATTGCGCCGGGTCTTTCACATCGCCCTGAACCGTCACAGACAGCGACGGGGAGAACGTGAACTGCTGGTCGATCTTGGGCGGCTCCGGCTTCGGCTCGGGCTTGCTCGCCTCCGGCGCCTTGAGGATCGCCGGTACCGCCTCGGCAGCAGGCTTGGCCACCGCCATCGAGCGCACCACATCCCCCATGTTTGGCGGCGGTGGCAGCGCATCGGGCCGCACCGGCGCGGCGCCCGGAAACCTGACCTTGTTGGTCAGCGCGGGCAGCACGAACGGGTCTTTTGAGCCAGGGTCGCGCGGGTCATAGGACACCGGCGTTGAGGCCACGACGGGCTGCGACACGGGCCCTACCGCATGAGCTGCAATCGGCCCGGCCTTCGGGGCAAAGGCTTGCGCTGTCGCGCCAAGGCTTGGCACCGCAGGCCCAACCTGAACCGGCTTGAGCAGCGAGATCGGTGCAGCAGCAGGTGTTTCAGCAGGTGCCTCAGCAACCGGATCATCCTCACCCCCGAACAGCTTTTTACCCAACCAGCCGCCGAGGTCCGTCCCGCCCATCGAGCCAAGGATGCCGCCAACCACACCGCCCACGGCGGTACCGATAACCGGCACCAAGGAACCGACCGCAGCACCGGCAGCAGCACCCGCCAGAGTGCCTGCCAGGCCGCCTGCCGCCTCGCCGTAACCCTCGGCTTTCTCGTCTCGGGTTTCGGCGTTCTGGTAGGTGTCGACGGCCTTCATGCCTGCGTCAACGACCGCGATGGCGGCTGCACCTTTGACCACACTGCCGACGCTCAGACCGCCACCGGAGCGCCCCTTGCCGCCCTTGCTGCGCTTGTCACGCTTGCCATCCGCATCGCCAAGGTCACCCGCGCCGCCGCTGCCCCCGCCAGATGCCGGGGCGTTGGTGACGAACACGCGCTGCACGACCTTTGGGTCGCCCATCATCGAGCCACGGGCGACGTTGAGCATGCCCTTGCCGATCTTGAGCACGGCCATCGCGTTTTTCAGGGCGATGAATCCGGCACCGAGTGCAGTAACCCCCAGTACCAGTGGCGAGGCCGTTTCAGTAACGCGGGTCAGCGAACGGGCCACCCACGTCAGGCCTTGCGCAGCCATGTCCGTTGCCGGGCGGATGGCATCACCGATGGCACGCATGCTGTCGTCCACCGCATGCCCCATCTCCGCCCACATCTGCGCCGAGGTTTCCCGGCGCTCGGCCAGGTTCTTGTCGAGAATGCCGGTGGCGTCTTTGGCGTCGTTTTTCAGCTTCTCGTACAAGCCTCGGTTGGCTGAGTAGGCAGTCAGCGCCGCCTTGACCTGCATGTCAGCGAAGATATCGCCAGTACGCAGGGCTTTGCCCAGCGCGTCGAGCATGGCCTGGGCCTTGGCCGGATCAGTCTCCTTGCTGATCTTGGCCGTCTCCTCGGCCATTTTCTTGGCCTGCTCGGGATTGGTCGCCTCGACGTAGCGTTGCGCCAGGGCAAAGCTCGACTCCAGCGTCGACATACCGTTCTGTATGCCGGTGTTCAGCGACCCGTTGTAGTCAATGCCAGCATCCTTGTAGGCCTTGACCACATCGCCCGAACCGATTTTCTCCATCCAGTTCTTCAGGTTGTTGGCCGCCTCATCCGAACTGCCGGCCGTCTTCATCTGCACCTGCAGCATCGAACCCAGTTGAGCAACCGAGTCCGGGCCACTGATGCCCAGCTTCTCCATGCCGGCGAGCAGTTGCGGAAACCACTTGGCCATGTCGGCCGCTTCAAAGCTACCGGCCTGCCCCTGCAGCGCAATGCCCTCCAGGGCTTTCTCCATGACCTTGGGGTCGCTGATCTTGGCGTTCTGCTGCAGCGCCTGAATCATGTTGGCCGTGTCGACGCCGCTTGCCCCCTGGCCTACGGCGAACTTCGCCGCCACCGGCGCATAGGCCAGCGCCTTGTCCAGCTCCATACCGGCGCCGACCAGTTGGTTCACCAGGTCGGCAACGTCATTGCGCCCCATCCCCGTATCCTGCGAGGTCTGGATAATGGCGCGGGTCATTTCCTGTTCTTGTGGCTTGTTGGCCACGTCGGCCTTGATCGCAATGTCACGGATGATCGCCTGATAGCCCGCGCTGATCGTGGTCGGTACCGCTGCCGCACCGACACCAGCAACGGCCTGGCCGATCCCCGACTTGAGGCTGGCCTTGCCCTGCTCGATCTGCTGATGGCCTTTCATCTGCAGATCAACGCCCTTGGCTACCCGGCCGAGGGCTTGGTACTCCTTGGCCAGTCGCCCGACTTCCACGCCCTGCTTGCGCAGGCTATCCAGATTGGACTCCAGCTTGCGCAGCAGGCCACTGGCCGAGGCCGAGCCGCTGTCATGCGCTTTCTTCCACTCGTCGCGCAAGCGCATGGTTTCGCCGATGGTGTTCTTCAACACCTTGGCGTTGTTGCCCTGCTGCTCCAGTTTTTTGATACGGCCTTCGACCGTGCTGAAGGCGGCGCCCACCGTCGCACTGACTGCGCCGCCGATCACCAGCCCTAACGCCAGCTTGTTCGCCATCGGAAACCCCTATGCGTGCGAAAGCAGGCTCAATCCGTGAGCCACCAGACCATGTCGGAAAACGACATGGTCATGAGTTCAGCGGCGGAAAAGTTCAGCTCCTTGGCGAGCCGCTTTGCCACAATCTTTTGCACGGTCGGATCAAAGTTCGTCGTCTTGCACCAGGCGAAAGTAGGCGGTCTGCAGGCGGCTGTAGTCCTTCAGCGCCACCCCCTCCAGATCCTTTGGACTGACTTCGGCCAGGGACGCGAACAGGTTCAGTTCGCGCTGCTCTTCGTCACTGCCTGCAGTCAACTGCGCGTTACGAATGTCACGCACTGTCGGCGCTCGCAGGGACAAGCTATCAACCTGCACGCCGTTGGCCTCAACGGGGCGGGAGAGCTTTACCACCACGCGGTCAGCACTCAGGGTCAGCCAGCTAGGGGTTTTCTTTGCTTGAGTCATCGGGTTTTTCCTTACAGGCCAAGGGCCGAACGTTGGGCGGCGAGCTGATCGACACCATTGATGACGCGCTTCATGCCAAGCGGGTCGATTTCGTACATCACGCGGCCTTCGATCTCCAGCTTGTAGTAGGTGACCGCCACGTTGTGCTTGATCTCGGCCTTGTCGCCGGCCTTCCAGTCGCCCATATCGACTTCTTTGAGCATGCCGCGCAGGGTGACCACGACCTCGGTGATCTTGCCCTTTTGGCCTTTGAAGGCCCCCCGGAACGTACCGTTGAACGCCGTGCCATCCGCCAGGCCGAAGAACTTCAGCGACTCACGCCGCACGCCGGTGGTAACAAACCCGGCCTCCATCTTCTCCATGCCCTGGTCAAGCTCGATCCCCATATCCATGCCTCCGGCACGGTGCTCCTCGGTCTTGAGGGTCAGTTTGGGCAGGGTGAGGCTGGGCACATCGCCTTGGAAGCTGATGCCGTCGGCGAACAGGTTCATGTTCGCCAGGGTTTGAGGAATCATTGCCATGGGGTGCGCTCCTTAAGCGGCGGCATCGAGGACTTCGGTCAGCCATTGATTGGTGACCTCGACCCGGAAGGTTGGGTTTTCTGCAGGCGGCACGTCGGTGAAACGAATGTTCCAGTACACCTTGCCCTGCTCCAGCTGACTGGCGGTGTTCAACTCGGTGTCCGCGAAGACCTCGAAATTGATGATCGCGCCTAGGTTCTTCAGGTCGCGCATGAAGTTCTGCAGGCCTTCGGTCACATCCTTGACGTAGGTCGCGGTGATCGAGCGGTCGACCGCCCACTTGTGGCCGTAGAGGATCGCGTCCATGACGATGTCCATCGTCCGCACGCGGGTGACGAACGCCCATTTCGGATCACTGGACAGGGTGCGGTTGCCCCACAGGCGGTAGCCGTCATCCCGAATGATGGTGGTGATATTCGCGTTGTTGAGCAGGTTGGCCCGGCAGGTTTGGTCGCCGTCCAGAAACTCGACCGGGCGCGTGGTGCCGGTGATACCGACGAACTCCTTGTTCGATGGCGAAGCCCAGAAGCCGTACTCGGTATCGGTCCAGGCGAACAGGCCCGCCACCCAGGCCGAACCCGGTGCATCGACCGTTGCGTTTTTCGTGGTATCCCAATACTGCACACCGGGGTCGACCAGATAGGCACGCTTCGCGCCGAAGTTCTCGGCGTATTCCATCGCCGCTTCATCGGTAGTGTTCGGGCCGTCGAGGATGGCCAGGCCGCGCAGCTTGTCAGCCAGCGCCACCAGCGCGGTACCAACCGCCAGGGTCGAACTGTGTTTCGGGGTGACCAGCAACCGCGGCTGTGCGTTGAAACGGCTTTTACCATCGAGCAACGCCTGCAGGCCGGTACGCTTGCCATCGGCCAAAACGCCGCCAATGATCGCCGAGGTTTGCTCGGCAGCGTCCTCAAGCTTGGCCACGCCGCACGCGACAATGACCGCCTTGGCGCGGGTGTAGATCGCCTGGCACGCCTTGGTGATCGCCGAGCCTTCACCAAACGCCGCGATGGCTTCGCGCTCGCTGGTGATCAGCACCAGGTCATTGACCTTAGCGCTGAAGGCAGGAGCCTCGGTGAAGGTGTCGACCAGGCCGATGATCGAGGACGACGGCAGCGCGATGGTGCGCGCCCCGGTGTCCACGGTCGTTACGGTAACGCCGTGAAAGAATCCACTCATGGATGTACTCCAGATACGAAAAAGCCCTGCAATGCAGGGCTGTAAGGGGTGAAGCCAGGAATAAAAACGCCCCGACAGTGCGGGGCGTTATTGGGTTTGCTCGGTGATCCAGGGCGGTGCTACAGGACGCCCGGCCGGACTGGGGAACTGGAGCGCTAGCGGCCAGTCGCGTAACTCCTGCCGATAGGTCAACAGTTGGGCGAGCTGCTCAGTTGTCAGCGTGGTCGGCCGCTGCATGTCCAACTCGTCGCGGTGGCGCGTTACCAGCCACTCGGTGGTGCTGACCTGGCCATCACGCCACAGGCGCTCAGCGGCAGCCAATTCATCAACCGTCAGAACATGAACCGGGGGATCGATGAGAATGGGCAAGCCCTCAGCATCATGACCACGAACCTTGCCTGGAGCCGGCTCGGCAATCACCGCCAGAAAACGCTCATCACTGATTGGTACCGCGTCCGGTGGGGGTGCCAGCGGTCCATCGACCAGATAGCAGTTCCCTGTTGTTTGGCTGTAGAGACGTGTCATTTACCCACTCCAATTACCTGAACGTTTCCGTTCATGCGAGAACCAGATGCGTTGTAAGTGTCAGCATTTCCACCGTTAGGCGTAACGCCATTCAGGTTGCCAATGGTCGGTGCAGATGAATGAGCAATGCCCACCGAACGCACAAACGACGAGAACGCCAGTGGCCAGGTAAATGCCGCCGTTGCTGTTGTGGTTGTGCTGACCGATACCCACTGAATCAGGAAGCTGCCCAGCCAGGTGGGGAATAGAATGTAGCCGTTTTGGGTGAAGGAAGCCGCCCAGCCCCAGCGCATTTTCTTAGGGGTAACGATTGTCGCGTCGTCAACACCTTCGTCAACCTGTACCTGAGTTGCAATCTGGTCAAAGGTCATCAGACGCGACCAGAAAACCGTCCCGATATTATCGTTCCATTGACCTACCCAATAACGCCGGGACGCCACCGTTGGACCGTTCTCAAACGCGAAGTAGTACGTGGCGTCGTTACGGACGTTAACAGCAACAATACCCAGCAGGTTTTTAGCGCTTTCAGGTGGGCATCCAGGCGTTGCGTTAGGCGCCGTCGCACCGTAACCCACATAGAACCCCGTCTTGGTGTTTCCGTTGAACGTTGTTAAGGCAGGCGGATTATCGGTGCCAATCCCCCAGCTATTGAGCATCTTCAATGCGAGCTGAGCGACCCTTAGCGGGGGCATGATCTTCGTATTTTCGGTGCCTGTTTCAGCGTCTTGCTGAGTCGCCAGCTTCGCCCAGCCAAGCTTAGTTTCTGTCGCCTGAGTGACCACCTTGGCAATGGCCTGGAAAACCCGTAACGGCGTCATCCACTTGGTATCATTCGTACCGGTTTCAGCATCCTGCTGCGTGGCCTTGTCGCTGAGAGCAACCTTGCCGGCCAACGAATTGGTTACCGTAGTAGCGAAATTCTCATCACCACCCAGTGCGCCGGCCAATTCGCTCAATGTATCAAGCGCTGCAGGCGCAGAGCCAACCAGTGCAGCAACCTCTGTACGCACGAACTCAGCATTCGCCACCTGCTTTGAACTGCTGCCTGGAGCAGGTGTTGGGGTGGTTGGAGTGCCGGTAAGTGCAGGGCTCAGTAAATTGGCCTTGAGCAACAGTGCTTGATCGATCTGCGTCTTGGTGTAGACGTCGGTCAGGCCATATCCCGCCACTGTAGTCGGATTGGTCGCCCCCACCACACGGCCGTACTTGTCGACTGTAACGCTGCGATAGGTGCCCTCCGCTACCCCTGTTCGCCCGAACGCCATTTCAAAGGCCAACGCCGATACGCCCAAGGAAATTGGACCGTCGGTGACCAGTTGCCAAGCGCTGTCGCCGTTGAGCGTGCCCTTTTCTACCAGCACCAATAACCCCGGCGTCACCTTGGCGCTAGTGTTCGCATCGGTACAACGTGTCCAGGCGCCAGGCGCAACGACATACAGTCCATTGTCCTTGGCGGCAGCCTGATGTTTCACCAACACACGCACCCCTGCCGTCAGGGCAATGCCGTCAATGGTCTGCTGGCCACTGAGCATGATGGGCCCGGTGGTTGCAACCAACACTGAGTGCTTGAAGTCCTGCTTCGCCAGCTCTTCAGCGACAAACTCGCGGGTTGCCAGCACGACACTCGGGTCAATCTTGAGCTGGATGTTGCTGGAACTGCTCACCACCAGGTTCATGCGCACAACCTGAGTGCGGCCAGAGCCCTGACTGAGCATAGGCTTGTAAGTCGGAGGACAGTTGGCCACCGCAACCAAGTCACCATCTGCGTCGTACAGGGAAATTTCTCGAATCCAGCGACCGCCGACCTCGGCCGGGATCACCTGCTCAGCGATGATAATGGCACTGTCTTTGTCGTCGACCTTGAGCTGGTTCAGCGGCGCCCGACGCCACTCATTGAGCAGGCTGGTCCAACTGCCGTCAGGCATGGGTAGCGCCGGGCTCTCCAGCCCCGTTGGGTTTGCATCACCAATGCCCATGTGGGTGAGTACCCAGGGGATGCCCAAGGCATCGGCATTGGCCTGTTTCGCGGCGCCCACATTCGTGAGGATCGCGTAGAACTGAGAGTTCTGGTCAATCATTAGTAGATATCCAGATAGTCAATAGTGTGCTCTCGCCCACCGCGCCCGATGATGCCAGTGACATCGATGTCGCTCGCTGCAGGCGGGTAGATATCAAGCTCGTCGCCGTCGTAGACCGAAGCACCCAGAAAAATTGAACCGACGGTTTCCAGACTGATGGCCAGCCCGGTCATGTGCCGGCTGACCGGCCTCGCGTCATCAATCAGCCAGGTCAGTTCCTGATAGGTTTCTTCGCTGATCCCCTCGTCAGACACACCGATCTTGAGCGCGAAGGTGCCGGGCACACCCTCGGGCACCGTGTTGAACCACTCGATCACCTCGATCAGGTAGCCGAACGGCTCCACCACCCGGCGCAGCGCGCCGATGGTGCCCTTGTGTGCATGGATGTAGAACGACGAGCGAATCACCGAACGCTTGATCGACTCCGGCCAGGTGTCGTCCCAGCGGTCCACCGACCAGGCCCAGGCCAGCTGATACAGCAGGTGTGCCGGGCAGGTATCGGGGTTGTACAAGGTGCGCAGGTTGACCTTCAGGTCTTCGACTGATGCGGCCTCAACAGCCAGCTCTAGCGGCGTGCTGTTGAGCGGTAAGAGGCTCTGCATGTCAGCCTCCCCGCGTCAGTTCAAAACCGGTACACCAGGCAGCCTGGGCCTTGGTGGGTTGAATATCCGCCCAGCCCGCCAGATCCACCCGCTTAACGCCACTGATGTGCAACTGCGCATCAATAGCCGAGCGCGAGACCTCGACACCCAGTCGGCGCCGTGGGTTGATCCAGGCCTGCAGGCGACGTTTGCACTCGGCCAGTGTCGCCTCGTTCTCCGGCCCGGTACCGGTCAGGTACAACACGGCATCAATCCGATAGCGAAGCACCTCGGCGCTACGCACATTTAACCGATCCCCCACTGGCCGCACGTCGTCATCGTTGAGCTGATAGGCCACCTCGGCCAACAGCTCGGGACTGGCTTCGCCCTCGCCGTCCAAGCTCAGCACCGTCACATCCACAACTGCAGGTGAGGGGCTTTCGGCGGTGGCGTCGGCCACCAGGCCCGAGGCATTGCGTGCATGCAGGATGTAGCTGTTCCGTGGCCCGGCCGTGGTCAGGCCTTCATAGACCATTTGCACCCGCTCGCGCAGGGCGTCGTCTTCCTCGAGGACTTCGGCAACCGGTGGGACAGCATTCAAATCCTCGGCCTGTACCACCAGCCGCTTGAGTTCAACGTTGGCGGCCAACTGATCAAGGTCGCCTCGCTTGGCATGAGCCAGCATCAGCGCCTTGGCGGCATCGTTGACGCGTGCCCGGTAACCAAGCTTCCGGTAGGCGCCGACTTCCAGCAGCTTGGTTACCGGATCGCTTTCCAACGCAGCGTTCCAGTTATCACCCATGTGCAACCGAAAGGTCGAAAGGTCTTCCTGATAGACCTCTTCAAAGTTAAGGTCTTCCAGCACCTGAGGCGCGGGCAGCGCCGACAAATCCACGACACTCATGCCGTCACCTCCAAAATTGCACTGTCGCCCCGGTACTGCCCAGTCAGCTGGAACGTGATCTTGCCGCCCACTACTGCAATCACCCGAACGCGCTCCAGCTTCAGGCGCGGCTCCCAGCGACCCAACGCACGCGCCACCTCAGCCTGTACCGCGCTTTTCCAACCGTCGTTTACCGGCAGGTCGACAAAACGCCGTAGCTTGCTGCCGTACTCCGGGCGCATGCGCCGACTGCCGAGCGGCGTACTAAGAATGTCTTCGATGGACTGCCGCAGATGCTCGATGCCAGACAGCGGTTGGCCTGTGCGTCGGTCCACTCCGATCATGGGATTACTCCTGCAGCGGCTTCAGGTCTGGGTGCTTGCCGAGGTATTCGAGGGCGACGGCGTCGTCAGGCTGCACCGACACCCGGCCACGGGCGACCGCCAACTGGCGACCGTCCGGCAGGATCAGCACACGGGAGGTGTAGACCGTGTCTCGGAACACCAACATTCCGGCGTCAGCAGGTTGTGCTTCGGCCTTCTTCGGGGTAGCCATATCTTTTCTCCAGGCATTAAAAAACCCGCACTTGGCGGGCTTGGGTTGATCTAGTGCTTGTGGTTCGGGGTGTTGCCGCCGGTATCAATGATCTTGCCGCCACCATTGATATCGCCCGTCACCCGTAACGCGCCATTGATCTGCACGGCACCGGTCAACGTGATGTTGGCGGCTGCAGCATCAATCGCGTTATCCGTAACGACCGCACTGCTACCACCGACTTTGATGGTCACTGTGCCGCTGGGCAGATTGATGCTGTAGCTCTTGGCTTGCCAGTCGTAGACCAGCGAACCGCCATCGTCGAAGCGCCACACTTCGACGTGGTCGCGGTTGTCCGGTTGGGCACCGGCGTTGCCATACAGCCCCGGCACGAATGTGCCCTGCGCAGGTTCGCCACTCGGACTGATCAAAGCGCCCTGCTCGCCCATGCTTGGGGCTCGCCAATGGCGCGCTTTGCCAGCAGCCTGGCTGTGCCAACGCACCCAGGCGCTGGTCCAGCCAGCACCGTCAGAAACCCGCACCATCGCCGCAGCCAGATCAACACCGACCACGCTGCACGGAATGATCAGGCCCGCGATCATGCGGTCATGGACTGCGCCTGCGTAGCTCACTCCATCTGCTCCGGCGACTGATAGTTGCCTTCACTGCCTGGGCCAGTTTCAGGACTGAAGCCGAACACCAGCGAACCAGGCGGCTGATCAGGCCACGGCCATTCCTCTTGGCCGAGCCAGATCGGCTGAGTCCACTCGACGACCCACACGGCATAGCTATCCAGCTCCGGGCGAGTCCAATCCTGAACCGCACGGACGAACTCGGCATGCCCGACTTCCAGCCCCCAAGTCTGCATACGCAGCAGCACAGCAAGCTGCGAAGCCGAGAAGGCAGCCTGCTGATGGCACTGCTCACGCTCTGACTCGACGATCACCCGGGCCTCGAAACGAGCGATCAGTGCTGTTTCACCCGTGCCCTGATCCTCACCAGGCTCCAGCTCAGTCAACTCCAGCACCACTGCTGGAACAGCCACACGCTGGAGCATGTCCGGCATGGTCCCCACGTACTCCAGCCCCGCGATGGCATCGCGAATATGCTGTTCAATGGCGCCATACAGGACATCCAAACTAAACGGCTCATCAGACACGTTTTATCCCTCCGAGGTACTTCTGAAGCTCATAGTTCAGTTCCTGCCGGAGCACATCCAGCAAGCGCTGATCAGCTCGCTTAACCCATTCGTCAAAGTGAGGCCGCACGTCATCCAGGGACACCTTGGCTTTAGCGAGAGGGTAACGACTGTCGTTTTCAGACTCTGAGATCCAGCCCGTCCGCCCACCCTTGCCGACCTCACTATGGGGATAGTCAGCCGCATCAAAGTGTTTGCTATGCGTGCGAATCCAGATGTCCGCGCGACTGCCATATACGCGCTTGAAAAAAGCACCCTGATACCGTCGCCCCGCCACCGAAACACCCGTGCGAGTTTGGCGCGGTCGCCCAATTCGGCTGGCCTCGATAGGGTTGATACCAAACCAAAGCTTGCCTCCTTCGCTACCTTTAGTGGGGTAAGCTCTCAGGCGTTGCCGAACGGCCGAAACGGCAATGCGCTCCTGTCGACCTACAGCGCCAGCAATCTCCTTGCGCAGCCAACGCAAGGTTTTATTGATCGCCCGGCGCTGGGCGGCTGCAGCTGCTTTTGGCACTACATTTGCGAAGTCTTTGAACGCCTGCAGATCGGTAGCCGACGGCTGCAAGGTGATCATGCCTTCACGGGCTGACTGCTTGTAATAGCTGCCTACACTCATCGGACCTCCCTGAGCACCAGATGGACCCAGCCGGTGCCGTCCGGCTCCAGCTTGACGATGATGTACTTGCCTCCACCATCCTCTGGGGGCAGATCACTGATCAGGCTTTGACCGGACGTGATGCCGACTGAGTCGGTGATGCGCACCGCAAACACCGGCTCTCTTATGCCGGTGTTGATCTTGCCAAACTTGGGCTGCAGCCAAGGTGCCGATAAAAATCCCGGTACAGGCTCGTCGCGACCCTCAATGAAGGCTTCATCGCCCAGGACCTCCAGCAGTTGCTCGTCCATCACTGCCACGTGGTCACGGAAGGCCATGGTCAGTCACCATCGTCCTGTTCATCTTTGGCGGGAAGCTTGCCGCGAGGAGCGATCTTGCCTTCTTCGATCAGCTCTTCGGCGAGCTCCTTGCTGGCTGGCACATAAATTTCGCCCTTGCGGACGACCTTGGCACCATCCTGGATGCAGCCATCAATCACGACGTATTCGATTTTCGCGGCCATGTCACACCACCTTGGCATAGAGGAAAGCGTTTGGTTCGAGCATGCCGGCCAGTGCGGCGCTCTGCAGCTTCAACCAACGAGCGCTTGGGTCTTTGGTGACCCAGCTTTTCGGGAAGCGCACAGCTTCCACCAAGCCGCTCTCAATGGCTTCGATGTCCTGAATTGCGCCGTACAACATCGCGTTACGCGTCGAAGTCGAGCCGAGGATCAGCCCGCCTGTAGGCACCATCTGCTGTTCATCACCCTCATCATCCAGGTACCACTCGTCATACACGTACAGATCGATGCCTGGATCATTCAGGTAACCAAGGTAAGTCACGCCATCCGGCAGCAGCTCTGGCTTGATCAAGCCCATGTCCACACGGCGAGAGTTGAGCTGCTTCAGCACGGCGTCATTGCTCTGAAACGCGTCTTGGGCCTCACCGCTGAGCACCGCAACGTTGCCGGTACGGCCCGAGTCTTTAGCGATCAGGCGCTTCCACTGCCGCAGGTTAGCGATGGGGTCGGAGTCCGAGGTGTTCCAGCGGCCGGCGGCCAAGGTGACTTTGTGGCTGTCTTCCATCAGAAAGTCGATGGTGTCATCAACGCCATCACCCAACACGCGAACTCGACCTGTGCTGAGTGCCTGAGCACACATCCACTCCTCACGGCGGGTGATCTCGTCGTCAAGCTCGACCAGGTCGCGCCCCAGTTGCTCACCTGCACGCTCCAACGGGGTACGCGAAGAGTACGGGTTGTCACCGGCAGCTCGCTTGAGGATCTGTTCGGCACGAGTCTCGCGCTTCGGTTGGATGTATGGTGGCTTATACGTGTCCGAACTGAAGCCATTGCGCAGCGAGATACTGCCAGGCAGGGACGGGTGAACGAACGGAGCCATCTTGCGCTGCCCCTTGATGATGTCGATGGTCACCGCTTCGGTACCAAAGGTCACCGGGTTGGCGGCATTGAAGAAGGTATTCATCAGAAAGCGCCGCGGCGTTGCCATCTGCTCGACGGCTTCCAGCATGGTCAGGGTGTCGAAAATATCGGTCATGGGTGCTCCGGTCAGCGAATGAAGAGGCAGAGAGGTCGCAACGCGGCCTTCGCAGCGGCCAGGGTCAAACCCTCGCCAAGGGTGAGTTGGCTGCCCAGCACTTGGCCGGTCAGGCGGATCGGGGCGCTTTTCGCCCCCCCGCTGGTGTCGACGTCCTGGTCAAGGATGGCGAGCGGTACTTGCGAGCCATCCTCGGCAGCGGCCTTGCACAGCAGGTACTCTTTCGAGGCCGTGACCTGACCAAGTACCGCGCCACGCGGCAGCTCCTGGCCAGCCGCGATCACGCCGGTATCCATGGCGATGGGAAAGTCACCAGCAGACAGCTGGCTCGGCAGATAAGATTTACGTTCGGGGTTGCTCATGGGGATCTCCTGTCAGCGGCGCGAGGCGCCTGCAACGATTGCACTGACGGCGGCCTTACGTTCGCCTTGTTTGCCGTCGCCGGTCGGGGTAGTTCCAGTAGCGCCCTGCGCATCGTTCTTGATGGCGGACAGCGAAATACCGCGATCTTGGGCAGCCTTGAACAGCTGAAGCGCGGTGGCCTCAACAGACGAGCCGTCATCGATAGCGGCCTCGATTTCCTTCTCGAAGCCTTTGCTGGCCAAGGCATTGATGCCCTTGATGCGTTCACGCTCGGCTGCCGCCGCTTCAGTTCGGATCGCAGCGGTGTCAGGCTGATCGGCCTGGGCAATCTCAATGGTGTTGGGGTCGGTGCCAGCTGCAATTGCCGCACGCAGTTCTGCCGTGGTCTTGACGGTGGTCATGGTGTGTATCCTTGGTGAGTTGATGGCTGGCTTGGCCAGTTCGGTGATCAGGGATTCGAGCGAGCCCACCCGATGGGCCAGGCCGGACTTGACGGCGTCGACGCCGACACGCAGCCCGCCGTGGTCGCCCATCTCGGGCACTTTCTCGGCGTCGACGCCAAGGTTGCGAGCGACCTTGCCCACGAAGACATCGCCCAGCGCGTCGATGGTCTCGCCGATCTTGGCGCGCCCTTCCTCGGTGGAGAGGTCAGGTCGCTTGTTCGGGGCGTTGCGGCTGACGATCTGGTAACGCTTGCGCCCATTGGCAGCGTCACTCTCCACAACCGCCTCGACGACGACGCCGATGCTCCCGGCAAGACTTGCTTCATCGATGACGATTTCGCCGGCTGCCGACGCGATCCAGTAGGCAGCACTCGCTCCAATGCCACCGATGTACGCGACGATGCGCTTGCGGGAGCGACCGGCAAAGATCATCTCTGCCAATTCGTTGATGCCGGAGGCCACGCCGCCAGGGCTGTCGATGTTGAGCACGATGGCTCTGACCTTCGGGTCATCCAGCGCTCGCTGAATGTCTGTGGCCAAGACCTGGGTGCTGGTTGCACCACTGATCTCGGTAAACAGGTTGGCGTAGCGGAAGATCGGGCCAACAACTGGAACCACCGCAACACCGTTGCGCAGGGTAACTTTGCGGGTGTCTTCTAGACGCTCGCCGCGCTTGGTCGCCAGCGCCATCGGATCGCCCATGCGATCTGAAATGGTCAGCAGATTATCAAGGGCGTCGGGCAGCATCAGCCAAGGCTGCGAAGCAGCCAGCTCAAATGCTCGCATGCTTATTCCTCTTCAGATTTGGAATCAGACGGATTTTCCAGCCCGCTCTTGGGAAGGGCCTGCAGGTTGTGCTTACGGCGCTGCTCGACCTCACGCACACGCTGACGGAACACCTGCTGCCAGGGTTCGCCAGTCATCGCGGCGGTCTCCAGAGTCTCGTTGCTAACCCCAATTTCGATTCGCTTGCCGGCGGCATTGGCCTCCTTGAGCTCGTCGATGGCACCCCGTGCGGGACCGATCCAGATGGCCTGGCAATAGGCCTTGCGCTTGGCTGGGTCGCTGTAGCCAGGCAAATCAATCAGGCCCCTGGCCACGGCTTCGTCGATAATCAACTCGCGGCTGGGTTGGCAGAAGTCGCAGGCAAGCCACCAGCGACGCAAGCTGTAGAAGCGCCAGGCCTGCAGCATCGCCGCTCGGGCAGCGCTGTAGCTGCTGCTGTAGTGAAGCAGCAGCTCTTCCAGCGGCAGTTCCAGGGCAGCGCCGATTTCCTTCACTACAGCGGTGAAAAACGGGTCGAACTGGGCATTGGGTCGACCGGGGTTGGCAACTACCGGTTCCTCGCCTACCCCGAGGTCAACCACGGCGCCCTCGCCCAAGGCGAGCTCGCCGTCGGTGGTGTCGTCCCCGCCTGGGGTTTCTTCAGCCAAGGCACTCATTGGTAGGTTGCCTGCCTGGAAGTCGCCGGTTTTCTTGATGAACACTGTAAACATGGCCGAGATCACGGCCGCCATTAACTCAGCACTGGCGTAACGTTCAAGCTTCTGCAGGGGTTCGAGTACCGGTGCCAGGTAAGGCATGCCCCGCTTCTGGCCGGGTCGCTCCTTGTCTGCTAGAACATGCAGCACGCGGCGGCGGCCAGTCTCGGCACCGAACACCGTCAGCCGTTCCCAGCTCAGGGGCTTACCGGCCAGATGCTCGCCGACATAACCGGTGCACACGTGGTAAGCCACTGGCGAACCCAGCCCATCGAACTCGACGCCATCGACCAGGTCGAACCGATCCAGGCCGGCATTCGGGTTGCTGACCCGGTCGGATTCGATCAACTGCAGGCGCGTGCTGAAGATGCAACCGGGACGCTCTTGATCCGGGCTGGCCACGAACACATCGCCTGCGACCATTGACGACACCAGCACCAACGCTTGGAGTTGGTAATGGTTGAGCGTGGCCTCGGCATCACACTCCCGTGGGTCATCGGCATACAAAGACCACAGGCGGTCAAGCGCGCCGTTCAAGTCGTCCGCCGCCGCTTCGCTAATGCCAAGCGCCTCATGGTCAACCTGAGCACGACAGACCAGGCCGGTGCCGACGACGTTGGTACGCAGCCGCGTGATTGCCGCTCGGGCGATCAGATGGTTGCGCATGGCGTCACGGGAGCGAGCCACCAGCATCCGCCGCTCGTTCTGATTGAAGTCGCGGCGCGGGCTTCCCAAGCCTGGGATCCAGCTAGCCATGCTACGGAGCATCCGCGAGGCACCGCGCCAACGGGTTTCAACCCCACCGCCGCCGCCCTGGGCAACGATCTGCTGGCCGCCCACCGTAGCCTTGGCAAGTTTCAGGGCTTCGCGCATCAGCTGATCGGCTGCGCTTTCACGCTTCCAGAAGGCCATGCTTAAACCCTCACGTACGAAACGCGGTTACGGCCACGCCGCTGGAGCGCTGCTGCTTCAGCGGCAACCTGCTCGGCATACTGCTTCTCCAGCAGACGCAGGCTGTTGAGTTCGGCCATCTGTACCTCACGATCCGCCCGGCGCAGGCGCTGGCCGTTTTTCAGGACAGCCGAGATCGCCGCCCGAACTTCCGCAAGGCGCTGTTGTGCTTCTGTCATGGTGAACCTCGATTAGCTGACGCGGCTCCGAGTACCACGCCCGCGAGTAACTGCGCGGCGAGGCACCGGCGCTACCGCCTGCTCAGTGTTGAAGAGGGTAGGCTGAAGCTGTTGTTGCTCCAGCTGGTCCCATTCGTGATCGCGCAGCAGGTGGGTCTTAAGGCTGCGCGCCGCGTGCAGGGCATACACCTCGCAGTCCAAAGCTTCGTTACGGCGCCCGGCCTTTTTCTGCCAGACCATCTTGCTTGGCTGTCGAGGGTGCGGCGCCAGCACCTCATTGGTCACCTGCTCGTAGTAGTCAGCACGGATCTCGCTGTACCAGTGCATGCGGCCGGGCCCGCTGCCCGAGAGTCGCATGCGGCCGTCGATCAACGTCTTGGCCTTGTGGGTGCCAACGATGTAGACCCGCAGACCGTACTTGGCGGCCTTGGTGTTGTCCTGGCTGGTGTCCGCCGACTGGGCCGGTTTAGTGAAAATCTCCCGGTCTCGGCTGTCGATCGATGCGCCCTTGATCGCCATGATGTTGAAGCGCTGTCGGTCCCGCACGTAGGTGTAGACCGCATCGCTGGTGTTACCGTCGGAGCTGTCGACACTGACCGCCGAAACGGCAAGCTGAGCGCCGCCCTCGGCGGTGATGGGGGTGGCGATGATCTTGTCGAGTTCGGTCCACACTGGATCGTGTGGGTCAATCGGATTGCCCTCCAACTCGCCCCAATACAACCGCCAAGACTCTTCACCCCTGCCCCAGCCCACGATCACCAGGGCCAGGCGGTCGCCTTGAACGTCCACACCGACAGTGACCAAAAGGACACCTTTCGGTGCGGTCAACTCGGCGTAAGGTTCGGCGCGTTTCTCCAGCTCATCGGTCTTGGGCGCATTGCTCTTGTACTCGTAGCACTCGCCCATCTGGCTGTTGGTGAACGCGATCATCGGCCCGTGGTTACCGTTCGACGCTGCGTGTTCGGCCTGGAGTTTCTTCTCCATGAGCACTTCAAAGCGAGAGCCATGGAACGTGGCATACAGCTCATTCAGGATGTAGCCCGCAATCCCCCGGAACTCTGCGGTGGCCTCCCAGCGGCCGTTCTGGAGGTTGGCATTCTTCTGGTGGTCATCCCAGATCTCGCCGCAATGAGGGCAGGCGTAGTACGCCGTTTCCGGCCGACGCTTGCCGTAAACCTCATGGAAGTAGCTGGGATCCTCGTCGCAATGCAGGTGCTCGAAGCTCAGTGCATGCGACTGGCCGCAACCATGGCATGGCACCAGGCCAATGCGCTTGTCCGACAGCTCCAGCTCAGCGTCAATCGCTGACAGCCCCTTGATGGTAGGGGTACCGCCGATGATGATCTTGGACCGCCGGAACGTTTTGAGGCGTTCCTTGGCCAGCTTGATACTGTCCCCCTGCCCCCGCAGGTTAAGGTTGCAGTCGTCCGGCTCCTCTACTGCGACCCGAGGTACCGGAGTGGATTTCACACTGGACGGGCTGTTTGAGCCGACCATCTTGAGGAAACCGCCAGGGAACCGTTTGAAGTCCTGGCGTTGCTGCAGCTTTCGGCTGCGGAGATCGACCTTTTTGCGCAAGCGCTTAGTCGCCGCGATCATCGGCTCCAGCTTTTCCGCGACGTACTGCTTGGCCGCTTCAGCCTTGGGAAACAGAATCAGGATCGGAGATGGATCAAGGTCGATCCACTTGCCGATGGCGTTACCCATCACACCCGATGTCCAGGCAACCTGAGCGGACTTGCGACCAACGATCTCAAACACATTCGGATCGTCCAAGGCCTCCAGCGGCCCACCCGGCCAGACCAAGTGAGGCGTGACATCGAAGCGGTACTTACCAGGCTTGCCCGCCTCTTCGGTTGAGAGATAACGGTACTTGGTGGCCCATTCAATGATGCTCATACGTGGTGGCGGCGCCCATTTTCGGCAAGCCCGGCTGATGCCCTTACTCGCCGTCTTCTTCAGAGCCCTCCTCATCGTCCGGCTCGTCAGGATCCCATTCGGGATCATCGTCATCCTCGTCATACGCGGACAACCTCCTGAGTATTAGTTCGATGGGCTCGCGAATCAGTTGGTCGTCGACTTCGACGCCGTACTGAGCGGACAAGGTTGCTGCCAACTCATCCGGCAGGGTATTCAGCAACTCAATCTTGGCGGCAGTGATGACTGCCTCGAAACGGGAAACCATCTCTGCCTCGATCACAACCTCGCCTAGGTCCTTTGCCAGCGCCAGCTCTTCGCGGTCGCCGCGCAGCCGGTCTAGCCGATCCCGTGTACTTTCTTTCTTGCCGTTCAACGCAGCCTGGCGCATGAGCCACTCGATCACCGCCTGGGTGTCGTACTGGTTTTCGTTGCCGCGCCCTACGCCAAACTCGATCACCGGCATTCCGTCTTTCTGCCAGCGGCTGAGGGTGCGCTCATCTCGACCGACGATCTCACCGAGTTCGGCCTTGCTGACTGTCCTGCCCATTGCTAAGTCCTTGAAAAGACGGACATCCCTGCGCACACCTCAGCTGCAGAGATTCCGCGAGTCTGCGTACCCGTGTAGGGGGCGGGCCGGAGGGAGGACCCAAAAATCACTAATCCCCACCCCCGCCCACTGGCTCGGCAGCGCGGGTTGCCGCCCGGCTCACTGGCCAACCCCGCCGTTCGATGGAGGCACATCGCAAACGCCCAGCCGCTTGGCAGCCCAGCGTTCGTAAAGCCCGATGGCGACATCGGCACCGGCCATTGCCGTCAGACACCCCACCGCCCCCGCTGCCCAGATCGATACGCCCAACGAGTACAGCAGCATGATGGTCGACAGCCCGCAGACAATGCAGGCCCCCGACCGCAAGACGATTCGCCGCATTAGCCCCCAGCCGCGCACACCAGCCTTGTCGGCCCGCCACATCTCGCCCGACACCCCGCCGACCAGGGACAGTACGATGACCATCCAGATCGGCATCTCAATCAGCGTTTGCTGCTCGTTCGTCATCGCTTCCCCCAGAATGCAAAAAACCCGGCGCGGTGGCCGGGTTTGGTGTGTTGCGCATGCCGCTATCTGCGGTCGCACGTATCGAAGATAGGTACTTTTTACAGGTCGATTCCGGTGGCAGCAAGCCTGTTTTAATGCCACCCGGTGAATGTCTGGGTTATGTCTGGCGAATGTCGGTGAATATCCCTATTACGGCCTTCGCTCTGATGTGCTGTCCTACTTGTCTCACTGCATTCAGGTCAGGCAGGACAGCTACAGGCGCCTAAATACAAGGCTTTGACCTACTGTCCTACCTTTATTGCTTCTTTCTCGCGTAAAGAGGAAAACTTAAAAGCACGCGTGCGCGCCCGTGGCGCGTATGCACTCCCGCTACGCACACATGTGTGTGACGTGCAGGAAGGTCGGACAGTAGGACAGCCCAATAAAGACAAGGCCCGCGCTTGTCCTGCTGATTGAAAATGCAGCCGGACAAGGCGGGACAGTTGGACACCAGCAGACGGAGCCAGGGCAGAGATCAAGCGGCCCGCCCCATCAAGGTCTGGTAGATGAACAGGTGTGCATCGTGCAGCCGCTGATAATAGGTATCGCGCCCACAACCACAGTGTGCGTATCTGAGCCGCATGTTCGAGTCAAAACTGCAGTAGTGCTCGCGCACAACCGTAGCCAACTGCTCATCAAGGTGTTTGGTCACGATCAGCTCGATATCGAGCGAACTCTCCAGCGGCGCTTTGCTGGCTCGTTTGCCACGGATCAACTGGCCGTTGCTCTCCATCATCATCGCGACGATGTTGCCGCCCGCAAGCCCTACACTGGAAAGGTCGCTGTGCAACTCCTGAGCCCATACCCTCAGCTGCGCATCGATCTCCTTAATCAAAACAAGGCTCCTCGACTTCATTGACGACCAAAGCCGACGACCTGCCCCATTCAGCGGGCTTCTTGTAGGCCCAAGGGCGGATACCGCTCTTGGCCAGCGCTGGCTGACGCACCTTGCGCCATCCAAGACGGTGCATGATGGCACCAACACGCATCTGCTCAGGCTTGCCCCAGTGACCGAAGTCCAACTTAAGCGCCCCAGACAGGATCTCGCTGCCGGTAGCGGTTTCACCGATCTGCGATTCCTCAAGCCAGGTGAGGATCGGGCCTTCCCACTCATCGACAACAAACCGCTCCTCCTGCGCCTCGGCGAACAGCGGCGCTTCATCCCGGTTGACCCACCAAATATCGCCGGACTGATAACAGAACATCGCCTCAGCCCAGAGCTGGTCACGCACCGCCCGTAACTGCTCCAGGTCGACCTTGGTACACGCCACGGGCCAGTACCGCCGGTTACCTGTGGCGTCTTTGAGGTATTCATCCTGGTTGGTCGTACCCACGAAAACACACTGGCGTGGCACGTCCATTGTTCTGCGGCCATAGCTCTCGCGGTATGTGTCCGTCGAGGCAGAGAAGAACTGCTTGGCTTTGGTCGACTCAGCCTTGTTGAAGCTGTCCAGCTCACCGAGTTCGACAATCCACTTGCCGCGAATCGCCTGAAAGCCGTCCTTGTCGCCCAAAGCAAACGGGGTGTCCATGAACCAGTCACCACCGAGCACGCTCATCGCGGTCGACTTACCAGCCCCTTGGGCACCTTCAAGGATCATCACCGAGTCAGCCTTGCAGCCTGGCTGCATGACCCGCCCCACCGCCGACACCATCCAACGCTTGCCGACTTTTGAACTGTAATCAGTCGGTGCAACGCCCATGATGTCCGTCAACCAACTGTCGAGCCGAGGAACGCGGTCCCACTCCAAGCTGTTGAGGTAGTTCCTCACCGGGTGGAACGCATGGTCATGCGCGACCACGCTGACCGCCTCGATCACGTGGCTCGCCTTGACTCGTAGGTTGTATTGCTGCGCTAGCCACTTCATTACCAGCATGTCGTCGATATCAGCCCAGTCACCCAACCCACCGCCATAAGGCGCGACCCGAAGCTTCACAATTTTCGAGCTGAAGGAGCTGAAACCAATCACCCCAGCCCAGCGCTCGTCGTTGGCAAGGATCAGCTCGACGTTCTGCATATGTGCGATCAGCATGCCGCTCTCGGTACGAGCCAATTGGTCTTTCCAACCACCCGCTGCCGGTGGCTTGACCACCGCCAATACCTGGCGACGGACTGCCTCCAACCCTTCGGCACAGTGCAGGTCATTGAAGTCGGTCCACTTAGGGTCACGCTCACCGGAGAAGATCGGCCCGACCACCTGCCCGCCAACGACCGTGGCGGCGTTTTCAGCCCGCTCCTTCCCTGGGTTCCAAGGGTCGCCGTTGGGGCGCCTTGTCTTCCAGTCATCATCACGGCAGAGAATCACCGGCCGACCCGGGAAACGCTCGCGCATGGCCTTGGACACCACCATGAGGTTACCCGCATCAAACGCAATGGCGACCGTCAGTGAGGTCGCCATATGCAGGCTTGCGCCGGTCGCGTAGCCCTCACAAACCAGCACAGGCTCGCCCGGCTCCGGGTGTGGCCCAATCAGGTGAAAGGCGCCCTCCTTCGACATGCCGTAAGGCCAGTAGGACTTGTCCCGCTCGGTGTCTGCTTGCTTATTGGGAAAGATCACCTGCAGCCCGACAATCTGATCCCGCACGTTACACATCGGCACCAACACCGCCCCAGAGCGCGGTGCATAGCGAACACCAAAGCCGACGATCTGCTTGCGATCCAGGTAGGCACTGCGTCCTTTTACCGGCATGCGCGCAAACATTCCGGCAGCACGCTTGGCC
The DNA here is from genome assembly GCF_056279025.1 of Pseudomonas sp. TE3910. Classification (NCBI taxonomy): domain Bacteria; kingdom Pseudomonadati; phylum Pseudomonadota; class Gammaproteobacteria; order Pseudomonadales; family Pseudomonadaceae; genus Pseudomonas; species Pseudomonas sp. TE3910. The sequence goes on along the minus strand of NZ_JBWBQN010000001.1, from coordinate 544,058 downwards.
GCTCGACGCGCTGCGTTGGCCGCGATATCAGCCGCCTTGCGCTTCGCCTCCTCCTGCCGTGCGCGCATGACTTCGCGCTCTTCCTGCGTCATGCGCCCAGCTTTGACCTTGATCTTCTGCGTCTCACCCGAGCGCCAATCGCCGAAGCTACCGAAGATCAACGTCGCGCCCTTCTCGGTGTGGTGCTCATGCACCACATACCACCCGTTCTTTTCCTTGCCCTTGTCCTGCGACGTCTTGCAACGGGTGAGCTTGCCGAATGTCAGTGGCTGCTCAGGTTCCAGGCCGTGATCGGCAAACTGGCTGAGTACTTCATCGAGCATGGCGGGCCTCCTTGGCTTCCTCTACGGACTGACAGCTAACGCATTGAGTGCAGCCTGGAATGGCGATGCGACGTGCCTCGGGGATTGGGTCGTCGCAGGCCTCACAGAACAGGAATGAATGTGCGGCCGTACTTGGCTTGCACATGCCACGGATGGCCAGTGCCCGGTCAATACGCTCTTGGACCAGGTCATTGGCGAAGTCAGCAATATCAGCCACGGCCTGCCCCCGGAGTAGTCTGGTTGACGTAGCGGGCACGGTTGTACATCCCCAGCAACCCCTGAATGCCTCGGAACACGAGTTGCTGAATCTCAGCCAGCTCATGGTCGTCGACCTTGCCATCACCGATGTTGCGCGCCCACGCTTCCGACAGATCAGCTACTTGCCGGAAAAACACAGCGATACCCATGGTTAGGGTCTCGGGCATGTCTTCGGTATAGGCACCCGACAGCTCCTGCCAAATCGTGTCGCCAACCAAAGCATGCACGGCATCAAGTATGCGGCGGTCCTTGGTCAGCTCCAGGATCTCGCTAAACTCCTGAATGTTGACGATGTGGCTGGGATGCGTGGGTGAAAGCTTGTGCTGCAGGGTGGTGGGATTTCGGCCGGTGGTGGCGGCAATGGCGGCAGCACCGCCAGGGTATTCACGCACAGCGTGATAAAGCGCGAGATCTAGCGGCAAGATTTCCTTCTTGGCGCGCTCGACACAACTCAGAGCGGTTCGGCTCATGGCATTAATCCTTATAGGTTGCCAGTGCCAGCGGCATGCAGTGGTGATACATTTGCCGCGTGGCTTGAAAGGGCCCAAACGCCGGAGAGGTTCCAAAGACCAAACCGGCACCGTGCCGAGGCGAACGATCCGTCGCTCACCTCTGGCGCAACAGCCGCCCTATCTGTGGTGGAGAAAGGCGGCAACACCCAGGCATCCGTGCCTGGATCACGCGGTCAAGGAAAGCGGTTGCATGTGGTGTGCCCGCCTACCTATCACGCGGCCCGGTAGTACTGTGGTGGTACTACCGGGGGAAACTGGGCGGCCCTTGGGTCGCCTTTTTTCTATGCTGCTTGAACTGGTGCGACGGAATCACGCAGGTACTGCCAATCGATGTCCGGACGCAGGTCCTCACAGGGCACTCGTCCAGATGTGGCCTTATCAATTGCAATTGCGAGTTGTGCGTTAGCACGCCTATTACCATATGCGACCTGCCTTATTTGACCTGCAGACGTACCGCACCGCTTCGCCAGATCCTCAACCCCTAGCGAGTCCAGGATCTTGATGTACTCAAGAAGATTCATATTCACCTCCAATGCGCGACCAAGATTAGCAAATGCTAACTCGACCGACAATAGCAAAACGTAATTTACAATTTGCTAATAGGAGCGACATGATTCAGCGATGGATATCTATGAAAAACGACTGACCATCCTCAGAGCCCTGATCGGCGAGAACCAGCTCAAAGACTTCGCCGGAGCGCACGCCGACGTTGACGCATCTCATTTGTCACAAATGCTGAACGGTCATCGTCGCATTGGAGATCGTGCCGCCACGAACCTCGCAAAGAAGCTGGAGATTCCTTCCGACCTATTGATTACCGGGAGCTACAGCACCGAAGATCAAGATTTTGTTACCCGGAGATGGCTGCATCTCGGGCTGAAGCCGCCAACCCTTCCCCATCCAGCCTTTTTTAACGCAACAATTAACGAAACCGCTCAGCGTGTTGCGGTAGATCGTGAGAGCGCCAAATACCAGCGCCCTGCCCCCGTACCAGTTGTAGGAAAAGCGATGCTTGGAACAGATGGGTACTTTGATGCCCTTGACTACCCTGCAGGCCATGGAGATGGCTATATCGATATAGTGAGCTCCGACCCTAACGCCTACGGGCTGAAGGTGGTGGGCAACAGCATGCACCCACGGATCAAAAATGGTGAGTTTGTACTGATCGAACCCAACCATCCTTATCGGACAGGGGATGAAGTACTGATCAGAACAACTGACGGGCGCTCAATGGTGAAGGAGTTCATCTACCACCGTGACGGCCAGTACCGCCTGGATAGCATTAGCGATGGCTATCCCCCACTCTTCCTGGATGAGCAGTTGATCGAGAACATCCACTACGTAGCAGCGATTCTCAAACCATCCAAGTATCTGGACATCTAAATTTAGCATTTGCTATTGCAATAAAATTTAGCTGTTGCTAATTTTGCCTCACTCTTCCACCACAGAGTGAGGCAAAACCATGCACACCACAGCATCACTGCACGTCCATCCGGCCGCTGCCAATCCCGTCCTGATCTTTGAAATTCGCCGCCTTGCGCGGCAAAGCGGCTGTGCGTTTGTCACCACCAAACGCACCTCGCAAGCCTATCCGCGCCCGATTGGTCCAAACGACGGAGGGCACGCGGCATGACCTTCACACTCAGCCAGCCCTCCTTCATTCGCCTGAAAGCACAGATGAACCTCACCGGGCACTTCAACCATACGCTCTACAACAAGGCGACCGGCAACTCGGTGCAAGCCACCATTGATACCGAGCGCGGAGCCGGCGAGATACACATTGTCATCCGCATGGGCTCGACACTGAACAGCATTGCCCTGCCCCTCAACGCCAAGTCGAATGCAAACCGCGTGGCCGACCATCTTGAAGCCATCGCCAATGGCTGGCTCGACACCGCAGGTATCGCCCTCACCCGCGACCAGATCAGCGCAGCAGCGTAGGGAGTGAGCCATGGAACGGAACCTTGCCCAGACGGCGAAATACTTCGGAATCAGCCGACCAACGCTCATCAAGCTCATGCGCGATAAGCAACTGCTCGATGCCCGCAACCTGCCCCGCTATCCAACACGCGACCGTGAATACCTGCGAGCCAAAGAAGGTCACTGGTTCCACCCCGAGGCGGGCATGCAGTACAGCCAGTCCACACGGGTGAAGCAGGCAGGCATTGCATGGCTGGCTGAACACTTAGATCTGAAGCTGCCACCAACACCAGAGAACAGCCGCCATGCGGCCTAGGCAGTACGCGGCCCAGATTCTTGCCCTACGGACCCGAGAGGAGCGCAACGCTGCGCTCCTTGAGGTTCCCGAAGAGTGGCGTGATCTAGTGAAGAAGCACTGTGAAATTGCCTGGAATCATCCGTCCCGACACAAGCGCAGGGAGAGCCCGAAGCCGAATGAGCACTAACAACCAATCCCCATTACGCCTCATGCCGGCCCCCGAGCCGGCCACCATGGAAATGCTCTACCGCACCTTTGGGGACGTACTGATACCCCTCGACAAGCTGCGGGTGCAGTACTTCCGCAACCTGAATGAGCAGTCATTTGCCGAGCAGTTGAGCAACGGAAGAATCCCCCTTCCCGTTACTACTCTGGACCCCAGCCGCAAGGCACAGAAGTACGTCCACATACGCCATATCGCAGCCCTGATCGACATTCGCGCTTACCAGGCCGATGAAGAGCAGGCGCGATTACCAGCTGAGATCGAACCACAGCAGTAACCACAGCAATGGCCGCCACCACCGGCCAGCACACCACAAGGAGTAAGACCCATGACCACCCAACAGGTCATCGCCCTCGCCGCCATCAGCGCGTTCGTTATCGGGCTGTTCGCCTACGCCTACTGGCTTGGTCGCCAAGAAGGCCGCAAGCGAGGCACGCTCGAAAGCAACCGCGCTCACCAAGCCACCCACAGAGACCTAAAGGCGGCTCTGGAGTTCTTGCGCAAAGACCACCAACACCTCGCCGCCCACGCCAAGACACTCAAGGACGCAAGTGCGCTGCAGGAGCAGCACCGTCGCTCGATGCTGGAGATCGCCGAGACACTACGCATAGCCGCCGAAACCTGGAGTGCTTTCAAGACAGGCAAAAAGCTCGAGCGCGACGCACGCCGCCTGCGCGAAGAAACCCTCGCCATCGCTCATTTGCTGAAGCCCGCCGAGCAGGAGGTCGCTGCATGATCAACTCGACCCATTACGTACTCGACCTTGAAACAATGGGCAAAGGTCCGCGTGCCGCTATCGTGGCAATTGCGTGCGTGCGCATCGAGCAAGGCACCATCACAGACAGCCTCTATCGGCGTGTATGCCTGGAGTCTTCGCTGCAGGCCGGCCTGCTTATGGATGCCAGCACAGTGACATGGTGGCTGAAGCAGGATGCCGCCGCCCGCGCCGAGGTGGACGGTAGTCAGAATTCGGTGCTGCTTGCCGTGGGAATGACCGCGCTGGAGAGATTCATCACAGAAGACAAAGCTCTGGTGTGGGGCAACGGTAGCAGCTTCGACAACGTCATCGTGCGCAGCGCCCTTGAAGCCTGCGGCATGGGCAACCTATGGCACTTCTGGAACGACCGCGACCTTCGCACTTTGCTGGCTCTCTACCCCGAAGCCAAGGCGATAGCGTTTGAGGGCACCAAACACTACGCCCTCGACGATGCCCTCCATGAGGCCAAGCAACTGCTTGTGGCGTTGAAGTTACATCAAACACTGCAGGTGGGAGCAATAGAATGAACCAGGCCCACCACCACACCGGCTTGCTCTTCGACTCTTCGCCTTGCGCAGGACATGCACGCGCCATCGCACCGAGACAGACACCGATCCAGACCTCGGTGGAAAGCGGGCACGCGTTCGCCCAGGTAAACTCCACCCGCGCCCCCGCTTTTCTCCGTGAAGCAGCATGCGTCGACGCGCAAAAAACAAAGAGCCTCTGCTGCGCAGCAGCAGGCATTATTTCCCCTCCCATCAGCACCGCGAAGGCACCTATACCCCACGAAACGCTGCGCGAGGCGGGGCCTGCAGAGCCAACGCTGATCGCTTCAAATTGCCCGCCCGCGCAGCTTGCTAAGGGGTATAAGCAGTCAGCAACAGATGGGAACAGCCTCTCACCCCTGCAGGCGACCGTCATCAAGGCCTGCATTTCCAACGCAATTGATAGAACGCTGAGCACCCCATCAGGCTCATTTGCCACTACCGAGCAAATGGCTCAGGGCATCTATGGTGCGCTTCAAGCAGCAGGGTTCTTGCCACTACAAGCCGCTGCGCGACCTCTCAGTCTCGCCATTGATAACCGGAGGCCCTATGAATGAGACCCTGGACGAAGAAGAAGTGGCCGCAATTACTGGGTACCAGAAGCCTTCAAAACAGATCACCTGGCTAACAAACAACGGCTGGCAGTACGCGCTGAACAGAGCGAGACGCCCGATTGTAGGCAGGGTCTATGCCCGCCTGAAGCTTGCTGGTGTAAAGCCTTCAGCAGCCAATGCTGTGGCGGACACCTGGACATTAGATCTGTCGCGGGTGGGGTAACGAATGCGCAAGAGGAAAAAGGAAAATCGAGACCTGCCGGAGCGAATGATCCGGCGGGCCAGAAAGAGAAAGAGCGGGAAGCTCTGGGTGGCTTACTACTACTGCGGCCGAGATGCAGAAGGCAGGCGTGTCGAAATACCTCTGGGACAGGACTTGGCTGAGGCCAAGCTTGAGTGGGCAAGGCTCGAGCAGAAAGCCATGCCGAAGGTAATGAGCTTGATGCGAGAGCTGTTTGATCGCTACGAGCGAGAAATCATTCCGACCAAGAAGCCCCGCACCCAGAAAGACAATGGCTACGAACTGAAGAACCTAAGAAAGGCGTTTGATGAGGCCCCAATCGAGTCGATTACGCCACCAGTGGTTGCCCAGTATCGCGATGCCCGCTCTGCCAAGACAAGGGCGAACCGAGAGATCGCACTGCTTTCGCACGTCTTTACGATTGCCGTTGAATGGGGTTTTGCAGACAGGAACCCCTGCCTTAAGGTCCGTCGAAACAAGGAAAAGGTGCGCGACTACTACGCTACCGACCAGGTATGGGACGCCGTTTACAGTGAAGCCGCTCAAGAGCTGAAGGACGCCATGGACCTTGCCTACCTGACAGGTCAACGCCCCGCCGACACGCTCAAGGTATCGACTGCCGACCTGACCGACGAGTACTTGTTCGTCGGACAAAACAAAACAGACAAGCGGCTTCGTATTCGGTTAACCGACGGGGACCAACCTTCCGGCCTGGGACGGTTCATCGACGATCTGCTGGAGCGGCGAGCACTGGCCGGCATCAAGAGTTCGCGCCTGATCACCAACCAGTCAGGCTTGCGCATGAGCTGGGAAATGCTGAGAAACCGATTCAGTGAGGCCCGTGAACGCGCAGCAGCACAGATCGAACACGCCGGAGATCGAGAGCTAGCCGACCGGATCCGCAAGTTCATGTTCAAGGACATACGCCCGAAAGCGGCTTCTGAAATTGAGGACATCAGCCATGCCAGCAGGCTGCTGGGGCACTCGAAAGAGAAGATCACAAAAGACGTTTACAGGCGCGTCGGAGAGATCGTCAGCCCTACTCGGTAGGGCTGAGTTGCGGAACACATGGCAAAAGTTGCGGAACACTTTGCGTTCCAGCCCACAACGAAAAAGCCCCGCAGACGTTAATCTGCGGGGCTTTCAAATATGGAGGCCGAGGTCGGAATCGAACCGGCGTAGACGGATTTGCAATCCGGAGCATAACCACTTTGCTACTCGGCCTCAAATGTCCGAAGCTGCTATCGCTGCTTCAAACTCGCTTCAACTCTTTGTTATCTAAAGAGTTTTTGCTGACTCCCTGTGGAGTGAGCGGGATTATGTACTCGTTTTTTGACCTTGGCAACCCCTTGTTCACATTTTTTCTTCTAAGCGCGCTAACCGGGTGCCTGAACACTGTCGCGGGCATAGCCTGCCGAGGCTTCTAGTACAACAGGTGCCAACCGCACCGTGTTTCGACCGGAGGCTTTGGCCTCATAGAGGGCGACATCGGCCCTGGCAATCAGGTTCGCCGTGCTGTCTCCTGGCTCGGGAGTGCCGCACCACACGCCGGCACTGAAGCACACCGGGATACTCAGCCCATCGACCACCGCCGGTGCCCTCGCCAATGACATACGCAGTGCGTCGAGAACGGCCAGCGCGCCCTCGGCATCGGTGGACGGCAGCAGCACGAGGAATTCCTCGCCGCCGTAACGGCCAATGATGTCCGCATGACGCAGACGTTTCTTCAAGTGCCGCGCACAATGGACAAGCACCGAGTCACCAACAAGGTGACCGTGAATGTCATTGATCTGCTTGAAGTGGTCGATGTCGATCATCGCCACCGCCAGGCTGGCCCGGGCCAGATACGCGCGCTCCAGTTCGTCCGCAAACCGCTCCAGGATCGCCCGTCGATTGAGCATGCCGGTCAAGACATCACGATGGGCCATGTGCTGCAGCTTCGACTCGCTGCGCTCCTTCGACAGCAACACCAGGCCGAGTGAGTACATCATCACCGTCGCCGTCCCGATACTCACGGAAATGGTTTGCGTCAGGTTGCTGACGTTATATTGCATCTCGGCTGCGCCACCGAGCAGGATCGCCACCACACGCATGCCCAGGCCGATCAGGCTGATGCTCCCGCCGATAATCAGCAAGACCTGCGCCCTGCCCCCGGGCTCGCTGTACCGGTAAGCCAGACAAACAATCAACAGGCATTGCAGGATCAGCACCAGCGATGCCGCCAACATGCGCAGTTCCAGGGTGTCGATCAGCAGCGCCATCGACACCAGCATGACTAGCGGCAGGCTGAACACGCGAAGCCAGGGCACCGTCAGGTCACGAATCCGGAAGATGCTGATGGCGTAGTAACCCAGTGCAATCGACAACAAGGTGTTGGCCGCGCCATAGGTGAGCCACAAAGGGCCGTGCCCGTAGAGGGTGTAGCAGACATAGGCAGCCGCATGGGCAAGCAAGCCGACCCCGGTGGTCAATACACCGTCACGCTGGTTGTACTGGGCCACGAGAATCAAGCAGAACGCCATGATGGTTGCCACAAGGGCAACGGAGGCAAACAACGTTGGCGTATGCGCGACCATGGCAGTTCACTGCGTCCTTGAGGTGGGGATACCGCATAAGCGCCAGAGCTTGCGCTTACACCGCCATGCTGGCAAGTCTTGCCGGCGTCATGCTACTCAGGGTCGAAGGCTGGCCGCCAGTGACTAGCCTCAAGCACAGCCTCTATCCACGCCTCTCAGGGGCATTTACCGGCGAGGGGTGAAAGACAGCGGCAGGCCCTGGCAATCATCGAACAGGCGGCCCTGGTGCCAGGCCAACTGTCCCGAAACCAGGGTGGTGGCCACACGGTGATGAAACGCTCGACCGCTGAACGGCGTCCATTGGCAATGGGCAAGCAACGGATCGAGGTCGACCGCGCGCGGCTGCGCCAGGCGCTCGATCAGCACCAAGTCCGCCCAGTAACCTTCGCGCAGGTAACCCCGCTCCGAAATCGCGAACAACTCAGCGACGGCATGGCTGGTCTTTTCCACCAGACGCGTCAGCGGCAGTAAGCCTTGCTCAACCAGTTCCAGCAGCGCTGGCAACGCGTGCTGCACCAAAGGCAGGCCGGACGGTGCCTGACTGTAAGGCACGCTTTTCTCCTCAAGGGTGTGCGGGGCATGGTCAGTGCCGATCACGTCCAGGCGATTGCCCAACAAGGCCTGGCGCAAGGCATCGCGGTCCGCCTGTGACTTGATCGCGGGGTTGCACTTGATGCGGTTGCCCAACGCTGGATAGTCACGGTCGTCGAACACCAGGTGATGCACACAGACTTCGGCGCTGATGTGCTTTTCAGCCAGCGGCTTGTCCTCGAACAGTGCCAGCTCACGGGCGCTGCTCAGGTGCAGCACGTGCAGCCGCGTACCAAAACGCCGCGCCAGCTCCACCGCCAGGCTTGATGAGCGAAAACAGGCCTCGACATTGCGAATCTGCGGGTGCAGCGCGGGGCTGATAAGGTCACCGTAGCGCGCGCGAAACTGTGCTTCATTGGCAAGAATCGACGGCGTGTGCTCGCAATGGGCCAACAACACGGTCGGCACACAGGCGAACAGCCGCTCCAGCAGCAACGGGTCATCGACCAGCATGTCGCCGGTAGACGCGCCCATGAACACCTTCACCCCCGCCACCTCACGCGGGTCAAGGCGGGCTACCGTCTCAAGGTTGTCCTTGCTGACGCCAAAGTGAAAGCCGTAGTTGGCCACCGAACTGCGCGCAGCGCGGGACTTCTTGTCGGCCAGCGCGTTCAGGTCCAGCGTTGCCGGGCGGGTATTGGGCATGTCCATGTAGCTGGTGATACCACCGGCCACGGCGGCGCGTGACTCGCTGGCGATGCTGGCCTTGTGCGGTGCGCCAGGTTCGCGAAAATGCACTTGGTCGTCGATCATGCCGGGCAGCAACCATTGCCCGGCGGCGTCGATTTCCACACTGGCGTTGCGCCCCTGAATGCTGCCCGCGATCTTTTCGATACGGCCATGGGCAACCAGCAGGTCAGCGTCGATGATGCGCCCTTCATTGACCAAGCGAGCATTACGGATCAGCACACTGCTCACGGCTGACCTCCCGGCGCACCCTGTACTTCGATCTGCTGACCGCAAATCACATTGTAAAAACAGCTTGGGCGCCCGGTATGGCAGGCAGGCCCGTGCTGCTCCACCTGCAGCAGGATGGCATCGCCATCGCAGTCCAGACGCGCTTCGATCAATTGCTGGACATGCCCGGACGTATCGCCCTTGCGCCACAGCTGATGACGACTACGCGACCAGTAACTCACCCGCCCGGTGGCCAGGGTTTGCTCCAATGCCGTACGGTTCATCCAGGCCAGCATCAGCACCTGGCCCGTGTCATGCTGCTGTGCAATGGCCGCAATCAAGCCCTGCTCATTCCAGGGAAGGGCATCGAGTGCTTGTGAAAGGGGGTAACGAAAGCCCGCCGGGGCCTTCTCCAACGCGAGAAGCGACATGCTGAGGCACCTGATTCCGGAAACAAATGTTATCTTATAACATTAACATTCCAAGTGCCTCTACACCGCATCACTGCGTATGACGACTGTCTAGCCCACGCGCAGGTGATGGTGGTTCACTCGTCTCGTTTGAGCATCGTCTGAATCTGCTGCACCGACTCCTGGGTACGCTTGGCCAGGTTGCGAACCTCATCGGCCACCACAGAAAAACCGCGCCCCTGCTCACCAGCACGGGCGGCTTCGATGGCCGCGTTCAGTGCCAACAGGTTGGTCTGTTCGGCAATCCCCTTGATCGCACCTGCCACCTTGGCGATTTCTCCATAGGTGTTCCTTATCGTGTCTTGCTCACGGGTACGCAGTGCTTCAGCAGCCTTCTCGTCACTGATGTCACGTACCGCACCCACCACCCTGAGCAACACACCTTGAGCATCGCGCAGGCAACAACCACGCTCGCGGTACCAGGTTTCACCGCGGGTTTTGTGACGCATGCGGTATTCAACGGTGTAGGTAGACTGAGCCGAGTTTTTGGCCGTGCACTCAGCAAACACCCGCATGACATTTTTCAGGTCCTGCGGCTGCGCAACGGCAAAAAAACTGTCCCAACCATCTGCGAACTCTTCAGGGCTGTAGCCGATAAGCTGGCGAAACTGGTCAGACCACCGGATTATGTTCTTCGGATGATCAGCATCACCATTAACGACCGTGAGGTCCCAACACCCCTCTGTCAGCGCCTGCCTGGTGAGCGCCCACGCCTGCTCATCTTCTACCCGACGATTTTGCACCTCGGCCGTTGCCGCCCGTTCTTCGCGGCAATGCGCCAACTCGGCCTCAAGATCAAGACGCTGATGCTCGACATCGGCCAATTGCCCGAGCAAACGCTGATAGTCTTCAGCGCTGCAAGGCGCCGTCGGCACCATGGCAGCCTGACGCTGCCACTGCAGATGAGCGTGCCATTGCTCGCTCAATGCCTGAAAAACGGCAAGCAATTCAGGTTGACGCTTCAACCCCACGGCCTGATTGATATCTGCCGGTTGTTCGACCAACAGGCACTTCATCATGCGGGTAAGTTCAACGGCCAGCGCGGTTGCGGAATGTCTGAACCACATGGCGACTTCTCCTGACAGTGAACACTACGCTCGCGTTGTTCTGGCGAGTGCGCGGGTGAGCAAACGCCTGTCGGACTATAACAAGGGGCTTCGCGCCACACAGATACCTCTTTGTGGGTATATCGCCAGTGGTTTCTATCAAGCTACCTCTTTAGGCATACCTCTTTTTCCGGATTGAGCAGAGATTCCTTTTGGGCAAGTATTTTTCCGGACAGGAATTATCGCATCACTGATGCGGAACACGCTGATGTCAATTCGGACTAAGAGGCACACCCATGAACTCACGCGTTGCAATTATTGGTGCAGGCCCTTGCGGCATGGCACAACTTCGGGCGTTTCAATCGGCTCGGGACAAAGGCGCTGCCATTCCCGAACTGGTCTGCTTCGAAAAGCAACAAGACTGGGGCGGCATGTGGAACTACACCTGGCGCACCGGCCTGGATGAAAACGGCGAGCCGGTCCACGGCAGCATGTACCGCTACCTCTGGTCGAACGGGCCGAAAGAGTGCCTGGAGTTTGCCGACTACACCTTTGAAGAGCATTTTGGCCGACCAATCGCCTCTTACCCTCCCCGTGAAGTCCTATGGGACTACATCAAGGGCCGCGTCGAGAAAGCCGGCGTACGCGATTACATCCGCTTCAACACGGTGGTGCGTCAGGTCAGCTTCGATGAGCACACTCAGCGCTTCTCCGTTCTGGCCCATGACTACCAGAACGATACCGAGACCCTGGAAGAATTTGATTACGTGATCAATGCCTGTGGGCACTTCTCGACGCCAATAGTCCCCTACTTCCCAGGTTTTGAACATTTTGCCGGGCGTATTCTGCATGCCCATGACTTCCGCGAAGCACTGGAATTCAAAGACAAGAACCTCTTGATTGTCGGTAGCAGCTACTCTGCCGAGGACATTGGGTCGCAGTGCTACAAGTATGGCGCCCGCAGTATCACCAGTTGCTATCGTACGTCGCCCATGGGCTACAACTGGCCATCGAACTGGGAAGAAAAGCCCCTGCTGCAACGCCTGGAGAACGACCGGGCCTACTTTATCGACGGCACCAGCAAGCCGATCGACGCGGTGATTCTGTGCACCGGGTACAAGCACCACTTCCCGTTCCTGCCTGAATCGCTGAGTCTGAAAACTGACAACCGCCTTTGGCCGCGCAATCTCTACAAGGGGATCTTCTGGGAACCCAACCCGAAGCTGATCTACCTCGGGATGCAGGACCAGTGGTACTCCTTCAACATGTTTGATGCTCAAGCCTGGTATGCGCGCGATGTGATCCTGCAGCGTATCGCCTTGCCTGACGCAGCCACCCGCAACGCCGACTGCCTGCAATGGCAAGCACGCGAAGCCGAGCTGCAAACCAACCAGCAAATGTTCGAGTACCAGGGGGCGTACATCCAGCAACTGGTGGACGCAACGGACTACCCAAGCTTCGATATCCCGGCAGTGAACGAAACCTTCCTGCAATGGAAGCACGACAAAGCGACCAACATCATGGGCTACCGTGATAAGTCCTATCGCTCGCTGATGACCGGCACCCAGTCACCACCCCACCATACCCCCTGGCTCGAGGCGCTGGACGACTCAATGGAGGCCTACCTCAGCGAGCCACACGTTACCGTCAAATCCGCCAGCTAAGCCGCTCAGGTACTCAGGACACAGGAGAAGCGGCATGCAAGCACCGCGTATTTCACGACCATGGGAACCCGGGCTGCTCACACAGACAGCGGCGACCGAGCACTACCGGGTCAACGGCGGCGGCCTGACACTGGTCGAGCTGGGCCCGGGCGATACCCTGCAGATAACTGATGTCGAGGGCCTCCAGTCCTGCGAGGTCATGGCCTTCAGCACCAGGATCAACCCAGCGTTGGCGAGCCTGGGGCTGATCGCTGGCAGCGGTTTCGGCTTTATCCAACAGGCGCTGGCAGGCAATAGCCGACAGGTACAGCGCATACTGCAGGCACTCACCAAACGTGGCTTCGACACCCAGCGCCTGCCTGGCGCAGGGATGCTGTGGAGCATCGACTCGGCGGCAGGCTACAGTCGCCAGTTCACCCTTGGCGAGCCACTGCTGCTGATCATTGCCGCGCCGGCTCACGCAACGTCAGTGGACGCCCAGCAAACGCCCAGTGAACTGCGGATACGGGTGCATCGTGCCAATCCCTCGTTGGTCCATGTGCCCACGCTGCCAGAACCGCTGGCCGACCTGGTGGACGAATTCACCTTGCCTGCCGGTAGCGCCCGCAGCTATGCCGTGAGCAAGGGGCAGTACATCCAGGTCATTGATGTCGCCGGGCGCCAGTCCTCGGACTTCGTTGCCCTGAACCGTCGAGACTTGGACAAGGGCCTGGAATTCGCCCTCGACCAGACCGTTACCCGCACCCTGAACGGCAATGCCTATCCAGCCCCTGGGTTGTTCGCCAAGTTCTTCGACCGGCAGATGCGGCCCATGCTTGAGGTTGTGCGCGATACGGTCGGCCGTCACGACGCCTTTGCCCTGGCCTGCACCGCACGCTACTACGAAAGCCATGGCTATTTTGCTCATGACAACTGCAGCGACAACCTCAGCCGTGCCCTGCAGGCTCATGGTGTACAGGCTCGCAGCGGCTGGCCGGCGATCAACTTCTTTTTCAATACGGCCATCGACGCCCATCAACAGATGGTCATGGATGAGCCTTGGTCGCGGCCGGGTGACTACGTCCTGATGCGGGCCATGAACGACCTGATCTGTGCCAGTTCCTCCTGCCCCGATGACATCGACCCGGCCAACGGCTGGAACCCGACCGATATCCATATTCGTGTATACGCCGACAAGGAACGATTCTCTATCGCCATGGCCAATCGAAAAACGGCGGATGCCGACCCGGTGCTGACCCAAGAGACAGCATTCCACTCCCGCACCAGCGCCTTGACCGGCAGCTTTACCAATTACCGCAACTGTTGGCTGCCGCTGCGCTTCGATGGTTTTGGGGCAATCGACGAGTACTACGGCTGCCGTGAGCGCGTTGCCGTCATGGACCTGACTGCACTGCGTAAATTCGAGATCCTGGGCCCCGACGCCGAGGCGTTGCTGCAGTACTGCCTGACCCGCGACATCAGGCGCCTGGCGGTGGGCCAAGTGGTCTACTCGGCCATGTGCCATGAGCATGGCGGCATGCTCGACGACGGCACATTGCTGCGCCTTGGCCCGGACAATTTCCGCTGGATCTGCGGCGAAGAGTACGCCGGGGTATGGCTACGCGAACAGGCGCAAAAGCTCGGCATGAAAGTCTGGGTCAAGTCCGCCAGCGAGAAGATCCACAACCTGTCGGTGCAAGGCCCGCTGAGCCGTGAGCTGCTTAAACAGATGATCTGGACACCCGCCACTCAACCCGGGCTGGACGCTTTGGGCTGGTTCCGCTTTCTGGTCGGACGCCTGGACGGTTTCGACGGCTGCCCGGTCATGGTTTCCCGTACCGGCTACACCGGCGAACTGGGCTACGAAGTATGGTGCGCACCGCAGGATGCGGAACAGATCTGGGACCGTATCTGGGCCCTGGGCCAACCCCTGGGGATCGTGCCCCTGGGGCTGGAGGCCCTGGACATGTTGCGCATCGAGGCCGGGCTGATTTTTGCGGGCTACGAGTTCACCGACCAAACCGATCCGTTCGAGGCCGGTATCGGTTTCAGTGTGCCACTCAAGAGCAAGACCGATGACTTTATTGGCCGTGAGGCCTTGCTGCGGCGCAGTGCGCATCCCACGCACAAACTGGTCGGGCTGACACTGCAAGGCAATGAAGTGGCTCATCATGGTGATGGCGTGTACCACGGGCGCGCGCAGGTCGGTGTTATCACCAGCGCCTGTCGCTCGCCATTGCTGGCCAGCAACATTGCCCTGTGTCGGGTGGATGTGGCCTACGCGGAGCCTGGCCAAGCGCTGCAGGTGGGTAAAGTCGATGGTTTGCAAAAACGCATCGACGCTACGGTCTGTGCGCCGATCTTCTATGACCCGGACAAGAGCCGCGTGCGCGCCTGACCCGGCACGCTCACCGGAACACCTACCGACGCCACAAGGTCCATCGCCGCTGGCTAGCCAGCGGCGACTGGCCGCACCTCAAAAATCGCGCCTTCGATACCCAGCACCTCGCCGCCATCGGTGAAAATGCCCGTGCCCTCTTCCTGCACCCACTTGACCGTGCCATCGGCGCAACGGATCTGATACGTCAGCGAATACGGTTCGCGCCGGAGCAATGCGGTTTGTACGCCATACCAGATGTAATCAGCGTACTCCGGCAAGATCAGCCGACCATAGCCGCCGGCGTCCCGGTCCTCGATAGCTTGCGCGCTGAAACCGGTGAGTTGCTCACACCCTCGACTGACGAACTCCATGCTCCACTCACGATTGATCCGGCCGCGATAAATCATGAACGGCAAGTTGTGCAACAGGTCGCTGGCACTGCGATGACTGGCCAGCAATTGAATTTCCTGCTGACGCCGAGAGGTGCGGTCTTGAAACGACAACAGGGCACAGCCGGCCTTGAACCGGCAAGACACCTCACACCAGAGCAACCCGTTGCCCTGATCGATCAGCCGCAGCTCAAGGGATTGCGCTACGGGTTCTGGCGTTTGCCAACGGGCGATGAAGGCCTGCCACAGCCCTTGGTCTTCATGGTGAACCGCATCGCTGAGCAGGCTGCCGACCGTCGGCGTCATGCGCTGTGACCAGTGGGCGTTGTGCCCGATGATCCGTGCCTCGCCATCGAGCACCACCAGCGCGACAGGAAAGTCATCCAGCAGGTTGGCCACGCTCGCGAACTCAGTGAACGGCATTCGTCCTCCCTCCGACAAACTGGGTGGCACAGTTCTGGTGAACCCAGGCCGCCAATTCAAGGCGTGAGCGCATCTGCAATTTGCGCATCAGGTTCTTCACGTACACCTTCACCGTCCCCTCGCTGATCCGCAGGTCACGGGCAATGAGTTTGTTGCTCAACCCATGGGCAAGCAGGTTGAGGGTTTGCTTCTCCCGCTCGGTGAGGCCCGCGAACTGGCCATGGGCCGCGCTTGCCGCATCGCTGACGGCTGTGCCGGAAGCATCCGCGAGCAAGGCCACCAGGCTCTCGTTAAGCACCGCCGAGCCTCGGCCACAACAGCGGACATAGTCGAGCAACACCTCGGGATCGGTGTCTTTAAGCAAGAAGCCCTGAGCCCCGAGGCGCAACGCGGTGACCAGTTCCACCCGGTCAAGCGAGGCCGTCAGCACGATCACCTGACATTCACACTTGAGCCGGTTCAACTCCTCAAGCACCTGCAGCCCCGTCATGCCAGGCATGTGCAGGTCGAGCAAGACGCAATCGGGCTTGAGCCCCAGCACCAGGTCGATCCCCAGCAGCCCTTCCGCCGCCTGCCCGACCACTTCATGGTCGTCGCTGTCGGCGAACATTTCCGAAAGGCCACGGCGGAACAAGGGATGGTCATCAATCAAGACGATCGATGTGTGATTCATGGGTGACTCCTCAAGGAAAATGCCTCAGCTGGGAGCACCAGCACCAGGCGAGTGCCTCCACCCTGGCGTGCCCCGACCTCAAACCCGGCGCCGATCAGCGCCGCCCGTTCCTGCATGATGGACATGCCAAAATGCCCAACCTCACGTGAAGCCGGTTGCAGCCCGATGCCGTCATCCTCGACATGCATCAACACCCCGGCGGCATTGTCACGGACAAGGCTGATCCAGACATTGCGCGCCCGCGCATGGCGCAGCGCGTTGACCAGTGCCTCGCGAACAATTTGCAGCAGTTGCAGTTCGACGTCGCCCGACAACAGCCCATCGGGCAATCGGTTGTCCAGATGAAACACCATGTTGCTGCGCCGTGAGAGCTCCTCGACGGCTTCGCCGAGAGACTCACGCAGGGTTTTGCCGTTCATGGTCAGCCGCGCTTCACTGATCAGTTCGCGGACTTGCCGCTGTAACCTCGACAGCCCGCCCTTGAGCACCTCGACAATGGCCAAGGCCTTGTCTGGCTGCTGTATACGACGCTGCAGCCGAGCGGTCTGCAGTGACAGATAGGCCAGCTCCTGAGCGACCCCATCGTGCAATTCCCGGGCAATCATCGACTGCGGTACTGCACGTTGGCCGGGTGATAGCAGGGAGCCTTTGAATGCATGCAGCAACACGCGCTCAATAAAGCGGGCAAGCTCCAGCAGCAGCGTCCGCGCGCCCTCGGGAGCAACCTCCACGACACTCATCGTCAACCGTCCATGCCCCTCTTGGCCGGGCACGTGAACGTTGACCGCACGTTCGTCTTCGGGCGCGGCCGGCATGTGCAGGTCCAGGTGCAGGCTCGCGCCCACAAGCAGGCTGGAGGCTTGGGCAACAAAGCCCTCGAGCAGCAGATTGACGTCCTCTTCACCCAGCAGGGCAAACAGCAACTCGGTTTGCAGTAACGCCAACGCCTTCTGGTCGATAGCCGCGTACTCGCTCATTGGACAATCCGTCAAAGACCCTCCTCCTGCATGCCGACAGCGGTGTCATTGCAGGATGAATCAATGAGCAAGTTCCGTACCCCTTTGCATTACCCCTTAAGAGGTACTCCCAATGAGCGAATTGCCAGGTAATTCCCTGTAGGAAACTATATCCACCAACAGGAAAGAGCGCCCTGAGCCATCCGTGCAAGGCGCAGGCGCTGCCCGAGGCGAAACAGCGCGCACCAACAGAAGGCCTGAAGGCCTCGATTGCATCAAAGCGTTGCACGCGACCTTACGACTTGACCCTGCCACTGATGAGCCTATCCCGCCTGGCCAGTCCTTCAGGCTTGCCAGGGTGATCCACCCAGCAGAGAGCGCACATGGCCAACTCAACGGCAAGCCCCCATGCTCCATTCAAAAGCGTCCCTTACTACCCGCCCATGGCAATCAATCCCGATGCCCAGTGCCACCTTGTGATCAGCGACGGCAGTGACTTGCCGCGCACACAGGCACTGGTCAGCCGCCTGGCGCAAACCCGACAGGTCGACTGCCTGGTTCTGGGAGCCGCGGACAGCCCTTCGCTGCAGAGCCTGCAGCAGGTCCTGGAGCAGCGCTTTGCACGCCTGCATGTGGGTGTGCAACTGCATGTGCTCGGCAGCGAAGCCTTCATCTGGGCGATCCATGCACAGGCCATCACGCACGGTTTGTCGGACGACGAAATCAGCCTCTGCGCCCCAACCGAAACCGTGCAACGCCTTGTTTACTGTGTGCACTGCTCCAGCGTGCACAGCCACCCGCTGGCCGACGCGGTGAAATGCCCGGCCTGCGCTGTTGCCTTGGAGGTGCGTGGGCATTTCTCACGACGCTTGGGTGCCTACCTGGGCGTTTGCCTGAATGCAGACGCCCCCTACTCGGAGCTGCCAGCATGAATGACGTTATCCAGGTACGCGTGCAGGCTGCCATCAACATCACCCCGGTGATTCGCGAGATCACCTTTGAAGCCGTCGACACCGCCCTGCCCCCTTACTCGGCGGGCAGCCATATCCAGGTACATGTTCCGCTGGCACAACGCACCCTGCGCAATGCCTACTCACTGCTGAACGCACCTGCAGGCCGCACGGCCTATCGCATTGCCGTGCGCTTGCAGGAACACTCACGCGGCGGTTCAAGGTACCTGCACGAAACCCTGAAGGTGGGCGACGTGCTGAACGTCTCTCGCCCCGCCAACCTGTTCCCCATTCATACCCTGGGTCGCCATCACATCCTGATCGCCGGGGGAATCGGCATCACACCGTTTCTGGCCTACAGCGAGCACCTGTTACGCGAAGGCGCCTCATTTGAGCTGCACTACGCCTATCGCAGCGGCCTCACCGATGCCTATGTACAGCCGCTGGCCGCGCGCCTGGGCGACAGGCTGCATGCCTACGACAGCCTTGAGCGGCCACTGAACCTGGCACCGATCCTGAGCAACCAACCGCTGGGCAGCCACCTGTACATCTGCGGGCCGCAGCGACTGCTGGCCAGCGTCCGGGAACAGGCCAGTGCCTTGGGCTGGCCGGACGGACGTATTCACTGGGAAGCCTTCAGCAGCGCCGAACCCGGCGTACCGTTCAGCGTTGAATTGGCACAGAGCGGACGGCGTATCGAGGTCGGCGCTGACGAAAGCCTGCTCGAAGCCCTCGAGGCCAATGCTGTCGAAATTCCCAACCTCTGCCGTGGCGGGGTTTGCGGGCAATGCGTGACCCGCTACGTGAAGGGCGATGTAACCCACCGCGACCACTTCCTTGCCGCTACCGAGCGCGCTGACCGCCTGATGCCGTGTGTGTCCCGCGGCTGTGGCAGCTCGCTGGTGCTCGACCTCTGACTTTTGCCTGGAGCCTGGCCATGACACCGACCCTCAAACCCATCGAGACGTACCGCGACGACTTCACCTTTAGCAACAGTGCCCAAGCGATCGCACGTTTTCCGTTCCCATTCCCGGAAGACCAGTACATGTACTCGGTCAACATCGAACCGGCCACGCCCCGCGAGCCGGGCTCGGTGTTCGAGCACTGGTTCGACATTGACGAGCACTACCGTTCCGAGATGGCCGAGCGGGCGCGGGTAGTGCAGCAAGACCCGCGCCGCTATCTGGTCATGCCACATATGCAGACGGCTTCCTGGGACGCGCTGCAGATGTTCATGGAACACCTGAGCAATGACTACCCGACGCTGTTCAGCCTCACCCGCACCGGTGACCAATGGCATTGGCAGAACCACGTTCTGGGTATCGATCAGCACTTTACCTTTGGTGATCCCGACACACTGCCCTGCGAACCACTGGAGTTCATTACCCGCCAGGTCCAGGGGGATATCGCCCTGCTCGACCAGCGCGACAACGACCTGTTCATGGATGCGGGCATGGTCACCAGCCCCGCGGACTGGTCACTGGCCTTCGACGCCGGCATGAGTTTCAAGCAATGGCACACCCCAGTGCCTATGGCGCATGAACTGGGCGTGTTTGACCGTGCCTTGAAATACCTGCTGAACATTCAAGTGGACAAGCCGGTACGCCGCTTGAACTGGACGCTGACGATCAATCCGCGCATGGACACCTCGCCGGAAACCTTCCATGAATGGGGCCACGACCGCAGCACCGTCACCGCAGAAAACGCCGGGGCCTTGGTGCACCTGCGGGTCGAGCTGCAATTCATGGCGCGCCTGCCGCGCAGCAACGGGCTGATGTTCAGTATTCGTACCTACCTGATCAGCCTCAACGAACTCGTCACCAACCCCGCCTGGGCCAAACGCCTGCATCGCGTGCTACGCGACTTGCCCGCCCCCATCGCCGACTACAAGGGCATGACCCGCTACCGCCAGCCATTGCTGGAGTGGCTCAGCCAGTTCGACCCACACGCCTGACTCTCTCAACGACCCGTTAGAAGGAAACGATCAATGGCTCATTCATGGCGCATCAGCGCACTGCGCGACCGACACCTGGCCCTGGGCTCCGCGCTCGAAGACTGGAACGGCATGGGCACCGCCTGGACCTATGCCTCGGACCTGGCCGACCATCACGAGGCGATCCGTACCAAGGCTGGCCTGATGGATGTCTCGGGACTGAAGAAAGTCCACTACGTCGGGCCTCACGCCGAAAGCCTGCTCAGCTACGCCACCACTCGGGATATCAGCAAGGTCTACCCGGGCAAGTCGGTGTATGCCTGCATGCTCAACGAAGACGGGAAGTTCGCCGATGACTGCGTGATCTATCGCACAGGCCCTAACGCCTTCATGGTCGTGCACGGGGCAGGCAATGGCCATGAGATGCTGGTTCGCCAGGCGGCGGGGCGCCAGGTCGCCGTGCTGTTCGATGACGACCTCCACGACCTCTCGCTGCAAGGCCCCTTGGCGGTGGACTTCCTTGCCGAACACGTGCCGGGCATTCGCGACCTGCCCTACTTCCACCATGTCCAGACCACACTCTTCGGTCGCCCGGTGATGATATCGCGCACCGGCTACACCGGCGAACGCGGCTATGAGATCTTCTGCAAGGCCGCCGATGCCCCCTTGATCTGGGACACCATTCTGGAGAAAGGCCATCCTCTGGGCATCATCCCCTGTGCGTTCCTCGCCCTGGATTGGCTGCGCACCGAAAGCTACCTGCTGTTCTTCCCCTATGACAATTCCGAGATGTACCCGTTTGCGCAGGAAAAAGCCGGGGACACGCTCTGGGAGCTGGGCCTGGACTTCACCGTCTCGCCAGGCAAGCAGGACTTTCGCGGCGCCCACGAGCACTACCGCCTGCAAGGTCAGGAGCGTTTCAAGATCTTCGGCGTACTGATAGACGCCCCACTCGCCGCCGAACCAGGCGATACCTTATGGCAGGACGGCAAGCAGGTCGGCGTTATCACCTGCCCTATGTACTCACGCCTGACACAACGTTCCCTGGCCATCGCCCGAATGGACACCGCCATCGCCGTGCATGGCACGCCACTGGTGGTCAAAGGCAGCCTGGAAGCCAGCGCCATCGCCCATGAAATGCCGTTCGACGACCCCGAGAAGAAAAAACGTACCGCCAAAGGCTAACCCGACACACGGGGCCGCACCCGCGCGCCCCGTGTGCTGTCACCCATTCCCTCCATCGGATCACCCCGCCATGAACCAGTTCGTCTTGAAAATCAGTTGCCCGGCACGCTCGGGTATCGTCGCCGCCGTCACCACCTTCCTTGCGAACCAACAGTGCTACATCAGCGAACTCTCGCAGTTTGACGACGAAGTCACCTCGCGCTTTTTCATGCGCGCGGTGTTCCGCTTCAACGACGGTTGCGAGCCCGACATCGACCGTGTGCGCAGCGGTTTCGTTGACGTTGCCACGCCACTGGAGATGCAGTGGGAACTGTTTTCCTCCAGCCAGCCGCCCAAAGTGCTGATCATGGTCAGCAAGTTCGACCATTGCCTGGTGGACCTGCTGTACCGCCATCACAAAGGCGAACTCCACATGGAGATCACCGCTGTTGTCTCCAACCACCTCGACCTGCGGCACATGGCCGAACGCGAGGGTATTCGCTTCATCTACCTGCCGGTGAACAAAGACAACAAGGCCCAGCAGGAAGCCGAACTGATGAAAATCGTCGAGGAGACTGGAACCGACCTGGTGGTGCTTGCGCGCTACATGCAAATTCTGTCCGACGACCTTTGCCGCAAGCTGTCTGGCCGCGCAATCAACATCCACCACTCCTTCCTGCCCGGCTTCAAGGGTGCCAAACCCTACCACCAGGCCTACGCACGTGGCGTTAAACTGATCGGCGCCACCGCCCACTACGTGACCAGCGACCTCGACGAGGGCCCGATCATCGAGCAGGAAGTACAGCGTGTTGACCACGCCCACCAGGCCGAGCAGTTGGTGGCAATCGGCCGGGATACCGAGACCATTGCACTCTCCAAAGCACTGAAGTACCACTTGCAGCACCGGGTGTTCATTAACGGCGACAAGACCGTCATCTTCAGCTGAGCCCCACTCGCCAGCCATTGCCACAGACGCGGGCCACCGGCAGAAATGTCGGTGGCTCTTGCGCAGCAGGCGCCCTCACCTGCCCCTTCACGGATACCGCCCTCAGCCCAGCGACGGCAAACTCAGCTCAACCGCGGTCAGCGGTGCGTTTACGACAAAGCCGTTCCACAACTCGCTGAACGTCTGCCCATTGCGCGGATGCCGGCAGGTTGGCGCCAGCTGGGCCAGGGGTTTAAGCACAAAGGCCTGCTCCAGGATCTCTGGCCGTGGCAACTCAAGGTCACCGAACTGTCCAACCTGCTCGCCATACATCAACAGATCAATGTCCAGGCTGACCTGTTCCGGCGTCTGCCGGCAGCGGCCGAAATACGCCTCCAGCGCCTTTGAGCTCAGCAACCAGGGAGGCCAGGGAACGGGTGGTCTGCGCCTGCACGACCATATTGAAAAAGGCCGGTGCTTCTAGCCCGACCGCGCTGCTTTCAAAGACCGGAGAACAACGCAATGGCCCCAGCGACGCCCGCAACGCGATGCACGCCTGACTCAAATGCCATTGCCGGCGCAGGTTGCTACCCAGGCCCAGGTAGATGTCATGGACCTGGATGTCCGTGACCCCGACGGTGCGAATCTGTAGAGCGGTCATAACAACACCCTGAAAAACACCGACCATCAACCGTGATGCAAAGGGGCGACCTGCATCCACAGGTCGCCCCTTTCGCCCACCCTCGAGGCTCAGACCGCGTCGGCGCCAACCTCTGCAGTACGAATCCGGACAACCTGTGACGCCTCGGTGACGAACAGCTTGCCATCCCCGATCTTGCCCGTGCGTGCAGCGTTGATGATGGCCTCCAGCGCTGCCTCGCACAGCGCATCGGTGACAATCGCTTCAAGCTTGATCTTGGGAATCAGGTCGACAACGTATTCAGAGCCCCGATAGATTTCGGAGTGCCCCTTCTGCCGACCGAAGCCCTTGACCTCGGTCACCGTCAACCCTGTCACTCCCACTTCAGCCAAGGCCTCACGTACATCGTCGAGCTTGAAAGGCCTGATGATCGCAGTGATCACTTTCATGAGTGCGCTCCTTAATTCGAGTACTTGTAGCCCACTTCACCGTGAGACGACAGATCCAGACCGTCCACTTCATGTTCTTCGTCGACACGAAGGCCACGGCATAGCACGGCGGCCACCTTGAAGGCGATAAAGCTAGATACCGCCGAGAACAGGATGCTGAACGCCAAGACGCCACCATTGACCAACAACTGATCCAGCACGCCGCGCTCCCCGCTGAAACCCAGCCCGCCAAGAGAGGTCATGGCAAATACCGGGGTCAGCAAACCGCCGACGATACCGCCAACGCCATGCACGCCAAACACATCGAATGCGTCATCCAGCCCCAGGATCGGCTTGAGTTTTTCCACGGCCCACAAGCAGATCGGCGCAACGATCAAACCCAGCAGGATAGACCCCATTGGGCCTACGAAACCGCAGGCCGGGGTGATCGCGACAAGGCCGGCAATAGCCCCGGACAACGCCCCCAGCATGCTCGGCTTGCCACGATGCTTCCACTCGACGAACAACCACGCCAACGCCCCTGCCGCGCTGGCGAGCATGGTGTTGACCATCACCAGCATGGCAAAACCATTGGCCACCAATGCACAACCGCCACAGAAACCCAGCCAGCCCACCCACAGCATCGAGCCACCGGTCATGGTCATGGTCATGTTATGCGGCGCCAGCGCCGAGGTTCCGTAGCCGCGACGGCGCCCCAGCAGGAAGGCGCCGATCAGCGACGCAATGCCGACATTGACGTGCACCACATTACCGCCCGCGAAGTCCTGAACACCCAGGTCGAACACCCAGCCGCCTCCCCAAGCCATATGCGCCATGGGGAGGTAATTGATCGTCAACCAGATGGCCATGAACACCATGACCGCCG
Source organism: Pseudomonas sp. TE3910 (assembly GCF_056279025.1). Taxonomy (NCBI): domain Bacteria; kingdom Pseudomonadati; phylum Pseudomonadota; class Gammaproteobacteria; order Pseudomonadales; family Pseudomonadaceae; genus Pseudomonas; species Pseudomonas sp. TE3910. Next base: position 519,457 of record NZ_JBWBQN010000001.1, on the reverse strand, counting down.
AAAATTTCATCCGCTCAGCGAAACCGCCGCAGATGATGGCCGGGGTAATGGCCGCGAACAGCAGCATGAACAAGAAGTACAGCAACTCAGGAATGGTGCCTTGAAGTGAGTCAGGGCCTACGCCCTTGAGAAACAGTTTATCGAGCCCACCAATAACCGCTTGCCATTCGCCACCTGACGTGAACGTCAGGGAATAGCCGTAAATGGCAAATAGCACCGACATCAACGATGCAACTGAAAACACCTGCATCAGAATCGAGAGCACATTCTTGCTACGTGCCAGGCCACCATAGAACAACGCCAAGCCAGGCAAGGTCATCAACAACACCACCAACGCGCACGTCGTCACAAAGGCGGTGTCACCGCTGTTAAGCGCAAGCGGCTGATCCGCCGCCCACGTAGGGAGCGTCACTGACGTGAGCGCAGCGACCGCCGCCAATCGGCCACCTCTGAAAGAACCGTTCATGTGTATTCCTCAACAGTGATGCAGCATTGCTCTCATAAGTGGCGTGCGATCAATCGCCCGCCCCTAGCCTCAGGTTCGTCAACAAAATTTCCCGAAAAGAAAATTTCATTCCCAAAGGTAAAAGCAATCTATCTGCCAAACTGCCTGCCGTTACCTCCAAGGAGGTAACAAAAACCCGCATGGATCGACAGGAACACCGAAGGAATCGAGGTACAGGGATGAGAACGCGCGTAGCGGAAGGTACTCGCCGCTACGCGCTGGTGCATCACGGCTGTGAACAGAACAAAATCGGGCGTTTTGCCCGACCGCGTCAGCGCTTCACCGCCAGCGCGGCCAACAATGCGCCATCACGCCCGTAAATATCCGGAGCGTAGGACACCTTGCCCTGGCGGTCGGCCTGAGCCGTCCAGTAGCTGAGCACAATCGGTACTGGCGTTGCCAGGCGGAACTCATGGGTAAGCCCGGTGCTCAACAGCTGGTCCGTGCGGGCACGCTCGGGCGGGCTCAACAACAGATCGCGCAACTGCAACGCGTGCTCGACCCGCACACAACCCGAGCTGAACGCGCGAGGCCCTTTGTTGAACAGCGCCTGGCTGGGCGTGTCGTGCAGGTACACCGAAAACGGGTTGGGGAAACGAATCGCCATCTGCCCGAGCGGGTTCCTCGGCCCCGCACCCTGACGCAAGAGGATGTTGCCGGGATTCTCCCAATCGATATCCTCCGGCGCCAATGGCTGCCCATCGCTGTCCAGCACCTGAAGGTTCTGCCGGCTCAGGAAGGCCTGATCCCGACGGATTTCCGGGAGCTTGTCTTCACGCAGAATGGTTGGCGGCACCGTCCAGGTCGGGTTCAGGGTGAGGCGCGTTACCTGGGACTTCAGCAGCGGGGTCTGGCGCTCGGCACGGCCCACCTGCGTGCGCGTCTGCCATACCGGTAACCCGTTCTGATAGACGATCAACTGGGCCGCCGCGACATTGACCAACAGGCTGGTAGGCTCCATTTCCTGGGCCAGCCAGCGAAAGCGTTCAAGGTTGATGCGCAACTGCTCGCGCCGCGCCGCCGGGCTGACGTTCAACTCGTTCAAGGTTCCCGGCCCGATCACCCCGTCCGCTTGCAGCGAATGGCTCAGCTGGAAATTTTTCACTGCATTAACCAGCGTGGCACTGTAGTGCGAATCGACGGTAACCGGAAGGCTGCTCAAATAGCCCTCGTTCAACAACCGCTGTGCAAGCTGCGGCACCCGCTCATCCTGCATGTCCGGGCGCAGCAACGGGCCGCTGGCGAGCGACTGCCAGAGGGGCAACGGCTGCTGGCGCTGCTGGGCATACACATGACGCAGGTATTGATACTGCTCCAGGCTCGGGCGGGCCTGGGTAAAGGCCCCGGCAATGTTCTGCAGCCCCGGACCGGCGAGCGCCAGCACCTCGGCCTGTCGGTCGCGTTGTACCTCATTGGCATGCCACAGGGGCTCGAAACGCGCTTGCTGCAAACGACCATAGTGCAGATCCTGTAAAGCCTGCAGGTACTGTTGGCTGATCTGGATATCAGCACACAGCGCGTCGCCCGCCCCATTGCCAGCCGGCAACGCGTAGTTGGCCGGGTCCAGGCCATCGTCGGCCAGGTGCTGCAACTCAGCCTGCAAGGCCGCCACACGCCCGTTGACCGACCACACCGCAAGGCCCTGTTGCTGCTGATAGAAGGCCTGCAGCAGCGCCTGCGTCGGCGTGTCCACGTGCTTGGCCAGGCCCGGGCACGCGACCGCCAATTGGGTGAGCGCTAATTGCAGCGGGCTTTGATTCTCGGCAGGCGCCACTTCGGCAAACGCGACCAATGGCGCAGCGAGCAAGCAAATGCTCAAGTAACATGCGGACTTTTTGAACAACTGCTTTACTCCAATCCATGGCCGTCACGGTTGACGGTCAACCTTTGCAGCAGATACGACAAACAATCGGGCCAGTGTACAAGCTAGGCTGCCGAGGGGGACGACACGATGTCAGGAGTCAAAGTGGCAAGGGAGACTCTTCACACATGCTGACCTTTTTGTGCCGACTTTTTCTGGCAACAGCAACCTTGGGCGTGATCTGCACGCCAACGTTCGCCGCCAACACAAACAACCCTGCTTTGTATGACAGCCTCTCGCAGGCCGCTCCAGAACTCAATCCCCAAGCGCTAAAAGGCGCCCTGAGCGCCATGCAATGTGCCGTCAACAATGGCGCCCGGCAAGCACGGCACCTGGCCGTGATCGACTACTCGCAACCCTCCACGGCACGCCGGCTCTGGATCTTCGACCTGAACAAGAAGACCGTAGTGCTGCGCGACCTGGTCGCCCATGGACAAAAGTCCGGGGAAAATTTCGCCACCCAGTTTTCCAATCGCCTAGGCAGCTACCAGTCCAGCCTAGGGCTGTTCCGCACCCAGGAAAGCTATGAGGGCACCCACGGTTACTCGCTACGCATGGACGGCCTGGAGCCGGGCTTCAACGACCAGGCGCGGGACCGTGCCATCGTGATTCATGCCGCCGACTATGTGAACCCCTTGTGGAGCAAGCGCCAGGGCCGTATCGGCCGCAGCCAGGGCTGCCCGGCTGTTCGACCACAAGTGGCGCGCCAGGTTATCGACAAACTCAAGGGCGGCCAGTTCATGTTCTCCTGGTACCCCGACCAACGCTGGCTGAAATCCTCGGCCTACCTCAACTGCCAACCACGGCAGGTGGCAAGCATCCTGACCGCCAGCGGGGGCTGAAACGCAGCGGCACACTAGCCAGGAATATCGGCGTCCGTCGGCCCATCGACCAGATTGCCGCGCACCTCGATGGCATGGCCGAAGAACAACTCACCGTCCTCATGCCAAAAGGTGAAATCTCCGGCGTCGTCGATCTCGATGGTCAGCAGCTTCATGCGTGACAGGAAGTCCGCAGCAGTGCATTGCGCTTCATCCTCGCCAAGCCAGTGTTCGTTCTTCAGCGGCAACAATTGGCTCAACGCAAAATCGCTGATACGACGATGCCACTGCTGCTGTGCCTGAAACAGGCCCGCCGCCAGCGAGATGACAGCCTGAGGGCTCTCGGGATCGGCGCAACGCAACAGCAGGTTGATCTCTGAACCATTCCAGAGCGCCGTCCCCTCAAACTGATCGGAGCACTTTTCCCGCTCAAGCACGCCAAATTCCGGGGTATCCAACCGCACAGGGATTTGCAGATCGTCTGCAACGCGCTTCAGCTCGGCATCGGCGGCCTGACAAGGCGTAATACTGCGCACCAGGACTGCACCGCTCGCCGTCTCCCCCTGCACATGGAGGGTATGCTGACTGTAGGCACGGACCTGACGCATCCAATGTTCGACTGCACTCTTCTCTACCGGCATCTCACACCGCTGCCGCTGCTGCGTCAGGGTGCCGTCCTGGCTTTTCCAGGCGGCCAGGTAGAACACCAGCGTCCATTGCTCAGCGTTGCCAATACAACCCGCCCCCGAACCAAAGGCATCGACCAGCCCGATAACCGGTTCATCCGTGTTCAACATGCGCGCGTTTCCTTTGTCTGTAGTTGGGGCAAGCTTATTGTCCACGTATCAGTTGCTGTGCGCACGCTTCACTGCCGAGCCATTGCAGATACGCCTGAAGGTGCCATAGGATGCCTCCTTATGAATCGATGCTACTGACGCTGGAAAAACGATGACCGAATTACAAGGATGTGTAGAATTTTCTGGTCTGGAGTGCCGGCCTGTTGGGCCCTCTGACGTAGAAATGATCTGCTCACATCGCCAGGAAATGTTTCTTGAGGCGGGTGGGAACCCTGAAGAACTACGGGTCATGACTCAGCACTTTCGCCCATGGCTGGAGGAGCGGCTCGGTGACGGTCGGTATTACGGATTCAAACTCTTGGATGGCGAACAACCGGTCGCAGCCATTGGCCTGATGAGCATTGATTGGCCTCCCCATCCATCGCACCCAACCCTGGATAAGCGTGGGTACGTGTTGAATGTGTTCGTCCAGCCGGCCTACCGCCGCCGAGGTCTAGCCTCAGCCTTGATGCAAGCTGCTGACGCCGAGTTTGCTCGCCGAGGAATCACCTTCGCTGTACTGCACGCCACCAATACGGGCAAACCAGTCTATGAGCAAATCGGTTGGACTGGAACGTCGGAAATGGCCAAATCCATTACTTGGTAGTGACCGCTTTCGACTGTGGATTCAACCGGTCGATGCAACACATCACCTGATCGGCTGTTTTGTAGGACGACGCAGTCACCGATGTTCCGCTGCCAACATTGATCTGAATTGAGAAGTGATCTCGGAAGATAGCCCAGCAGCTTCGAAAACTGCGCAGGTGAAGCTAACGGGTGCAGGGCCTGGAGCAGTTATGATGCGGTCTGCAACCAAAGCCACTGGACTGCTTCGATAAAGCGTGCACCCCTCATAACCTACGGCATTCTGTTGCAGGAAGTCAGCGCTGTTCGATGTATGAGGAACGGTGTCGAGAAGGCTGGCCCTGGCAAGTGCCAGCGTTCCCCCACAGATACCGGCAATTGTCGCTCCACTTGAACGACTGGCACGAAGAAACTCTCGAATATCAGGTGCTTCTACACGTTCCCAGACCATTCCTCCAATCACGACTACAACGTCCGGTTTCCATTCCAGACATTGTTGCAAACTGCTATCGACAGTTACAGCCAATCCACCCTGCGAGCGAAACTGCCCCGTAACAGAAGCGAAAAACCTGACGTCGATCCCGTAAAACGGAGACGCAGTTCCAGCGATGAAAGCGTATTCCCAATCCGCAAAACCGGGTGTCAGTATCAATCCCACACGTGCCATCAGTCAGAATCCTCCATGAATGCCAGTAACATATGGCGACAACACACATACATCAAGGGCTGCTTTGGGTTGCGGTTTCAACCGCTCGCGAATAACTGCTTTGGATTATGCAACCCCTGCCCAAGCGTCAAACCATTACCTCGAATCAGCGAAGCATGCCATTTCAGTGTCCTGTCGCAGTGCAAGCCTGACGCGCAGGCATTGCTTGAAAAAAAAGCGTCAAGCGATGGCATCATCGGAGTGGATGGTGACAGTGGTCGCCCACGCGGGTTAATCCACCAGCAGATTACCTTGCTGATCAGCGAATTTCTGGTGCAGTCATCTGGCTACAAAGCGGTCGGCCCAGGCGCAGCTCCTGCGCGGTGAGCCTGCAATACCATTTCTGTCAGTGCCCATCATCATGCCGGCACGTGAACCACATCGTCTGTATGGATGAATAATCGAGGCGGTCGCACTTGTACCATGGTGTCTGGGCACACTCTGGCTCAAGGAGATGGCATGACCTCTATTGATCAACTGGAAACCCGCCTGCGCACGCTTGAAGATGTCGAAGTGATTCGCCAGCTCAAGGCGCGCTATCTGGCGTGTTGCGATCTGAAGGATCCGCAGGGCATGCGCGACTGCTTCGCGCCGGGCCCGGTGCTTATCGACTACGGCCGGATCGGTGTGTTCGAAGACCGCGATCAACTCGTGGCGATTTTCCAACAGCTCGGCTGTCATCCACATGTTGTCGAGATGCACCATGGCGTCAACCCGCAGATCGATGTGCTTGATGATACGCACGCCCGTGGCACATGGGGTTTGCATTACCAGATGATCGACACGCAATCGCGGGCTATCACCCAGCTTGGCGCGCACTATGACGACGAGTACCGCAAGATCAACGGTCATTGGAAGATCAGCGCCACGCGCTGCGTGGTGACGTCCACGCTGATCGCCAGCTATGAGCAGACCGAGCCCGGTGTGCGCTTCGCCGGTGTTCAGGCGAGTGCCACAGAAATGGGAGCACCTGCAGATGAGTAACGATCACAGCCAGTTGGTCGCGGTTGTAACAGGCGCGTCGCGTGGTGCCGGCAAAGGCATTGCTCTGGCACTCGGCGCGGCGGGCGCGACGGTGTACGTGACCGGCCGTTCGCAGAACGAGGGCGATGCGTCGTTGCCAGGCACGATCCACGAGACGGCGCGCCAAATCGATGCGTTAGGCGGCAAGGGCATCGCCGTCGCGTGCGATCACGCCGATGATGAGCAGGTGCGCAGCCTCTTCGAGCAGGTCGAGCGAGAGAGCGGGCGGCTCGACATCCTTGTCAATAACGCGACGTTTCTACACGATCAACTGATAAACCCCGGACCGTTCTGGGAGAAGCCGCTCGATCTCGTCAAGATCCTCGACGTCGGTTTACGCTCCGCCTATGTGGTGAGCTGGTACGCGGCTCCGCTGATGGCCAAACGTCGTGGCGGGCTGATCGTATTTACCTCGTCATTTGGCTCGAACTGCTACATGCACGGCGCAGCCTATGGCGCGCAGAAGGCCGGTGTCGACAAATTCGCCAAAGACATGGCCGTGGACTTTCGCCCCTACGATGTCGCGGTGGTGTCCATCTGGATGGGTCCGCTGCGCACGGAGCGCACGACACGTGCATTGCAAGACCACCCGCATCGCTACGAGGAATTTTCGTTCGTCATGGAAAGCCCGGAGTTCACTGGCAGGGTCATTCACGCGCTGTATTGCGACCCTGACCGAATGACGCAGTCCGGGCAGGTCCTGATCGGGGCAGAAGTTGCGGTGAAGTACGGCATTGTCGATCTGAATGGCCAACAGCCTCCGTCCTATCGCGACATGCTGGGCAGTCCAGTGCAGGCTCATCCGGCGATTGTCGAGTAGCGAGGCCGCCGATAGCAGCTTGAGACCGTAAACGTCGGCTCGACGGGATGCGGAAGAGATCGCCGTAGATGTCGATCTTTAGCGAGATCGCGGAACCTTCAAACGACTCAGGGTTCGCCATGCATATTGGCAAGGCAAGCTCCAGGGTGCAGGGGCCACGCTGAATGGCCTCGCCCGGAGGCTATGGCGTCGAGGCATGCTCAGGGACAGGCCGGTGAGGAATAGTCTGTCCGTTGGCAATGGCACTGGCTTCAAGCTTCGCACGCTCCGCGTCCAAAAAAACATACGCGGCTTGCAGGGTGGTGATCTTCGCTTGAATTTCGGCCATCTTGCTGGCGACCAAGGCCGCGCCTTGAGCACAATCGATCGTATTACCCCGCCTGGCCGCGAGGATGTCGCCAATTTCAGCGAGTGAAAACCCTCCGCTCTGGGCACTCTGAATGAATGCCAAATCAACAACGGTCTGATCGCTGTAGCTGCGGTAGTTGTTGGCCTGTCGATGGGCCACGATCAGCCCGAGCTGCTCGTAATAGCGCAATGCATGGCGCCCGAGGCCACTGCGGCGCTCCAACTCCCCAATGTTCACATTAAAAATTCCTTGACTGTAGAGCAGGCTCTACACCTTAGCCTGCGCCAATCATCCAAACAAGGAGTCAGGCATGAGCGTTGAATGCTTCGTCACAGGCAGCAGTGGGTTTGTGGGTCAACATTTACTGGCCCGTCTTACTGCCACAGGGCACAAGACTTGGGTGCTTATGCGCAGTCCTGAAAACACTGAGCGTCTCAGAGAGCAGGTAGGCCGACTGGGCGGTAACCCTGCGTATATCCATGCCGTTGAGGGCGATATCAGCAGTGAGGGGCTTGGGCTCAGCGAGGCAGACAGGCAGCGCGTGTCTTCGGCCGCTGTGGTTTTCCACCTCGCGGCGCAATTTACCTGGGGGCTTACAATGGAGCGCGCCCGCACAATCAATGTGCAAGGGGCCCTGAACGTCGCCAGGATTGCGGCGAGCCAGCGTATCCGATTGCTGATGGTGGGCGGCTTTATGCTGCAGAACCTTACCCACCTTGCCAGTATCGGGGTTGATAATGAGCACCCTGAAAACACACATTGGCCCGCAGTCTACAACCGTGTAGGTGGCTACGAAGGCAGCAAGCTCGAATCCCATTTCGCAGTCATTCGTTACATGCAGGAAGCGGGCGCGGATTACACGATCGTTCATCCTGCTACGGTGTGTGGCCACAGCGAGAGTGGGCACATCCTGGAAGGGCAACCGCTGGCCGAACTCATTCGAAATCTGGCACAAGGCCGGTTCAAAGCTGTCCCCGGTTCCGCCGCGCACTGGTTGCCATTGGTCAGCGTCGATTACCTGGTGACGATGATAACCTGCGTGGCGTTCGACCCTTCGATGGCCAACCGGCAGGTCCTGGCGCTCGATGAGCGCACACCGAACTTGCAGGGGATGCTTCAGCAGGTCGCAATAACGCTGAAGGTCAAGGCACCCCGCCGCCATGTAGCGATAGGGGTGCTCAGGTGGCTTTTGACGATTCCCGGACTGGCAGCCCGACTCGCGATCAGCGCCGAGTCACTGAACTTTATTCAGACGCAGCGCTTCGACATGAGCGATAGCAAGCAACTGGAAAGGAAGTATCAGTTAACACATCCCGACCTGGCGCGAACGTTGGAAAAGACGGTGCGCTATGTCGAGGGTTACCTGCCCAATTGAGCCAACCACGTCAGGCAATCTTCGATGAAGTAGCAAATTCCTTATGCTGTACTGCGCGCGATCGGAGGCGCGCAGATGGCGTTCCTGTAAGGCGTTGTGACGGCCGGCCAGGCGCGCCTCCAGCAACAACAGACTGATGCTAAACGGCGTGACCGTGGCGCTGACCAACCCCAAGGCGATCCTGTTCTTCGCAGCGTTCCTGCCGCAATTCATCCGCTCGGGAAGTGACTCGAACGCACAGTTGAGCATTCTCGTGCTGACCTTCGCGGCCTGCTCGATCGCCTCCCATGCCTTCTATGTGGCCCTGGCCCAGGTGCTGCGGCGCAAGCTCGCCTCGCCGAACCGTGCGCGGTTGATGAACCGGCTGTTCGGCGCCTCGTTCGTGGCGCTGGGGGCGAGCCTGTTTACCGTTCAGGCCAAGGTTGCCTGAGTGACGGTCATCACTGCTTGGTCCGCAAGGGAGGTAGCCATTTTTTGGCTTCAGGCTGAACAACGGCTATTGCTTGTGAACTGTCGATGGTGGATGAGCGCTTTCACCATCGAGGACACTCAATTACCCCAGTAACATGGCACGGGCTGCGCCCGTGTTCTCGGGTAAACCCGCTCCCACAGTGAATGGGCAACGGCTGAGGCCAACACTATCCTGTGGGCGGGCTTCGCCCGTGATGGCATCGGTGTGGTGCCAGTACCTTCGCGGTGTTTGTATCGCAGGCAAGCCTGCTTGTATGAATCCCCCACCGGACTGCAGTCCATCTTGTGGGAGCGGGCTTGCCCGCGATGGTATCGGCGTGGTCTCAGTAAATTCGCGGTGCTTGTATCGCATCCACCGGTTGAATCCGGACCCCAAAGCGGCCCTTCGCGGAGGTCAGCTCTCGGCCAGAAATGGCCATCCTGTCTTGTTCATATCAAGCCCAGCATGAGCAGACATCGCTCAATGGTGCATACAGTGCCCCCTTCGCTCAGCAGATGCTTTAATTCATGCCTGTTGCTTCGTGCTATGGCGGTTGTGCGTGGGGCACCTTCGGGTGCGCCGGGACCTGGAGCCCGGTCTGTCAACCCGCGTACAGCTGCCACCCTTATCGGGTATCAAGGACATTCGCATAAGTTCGTACAATTATGCGTTTGAATACACACTTCAGCCCAATTACCCTCTTGCGCATTGCGCCCAATACAGCGGCCGATTTCAGCAGCCCAGCCCTCGTTCAACAGGTGCTTTAATTCTTGCCTGTTGCTTCGTGCTATGGCGGTTGTGCGTGGGGCACCTTCGGGTGCGCCGGGCTCCTTGATCCCTGGTCTGCTAACCCGCGTACAACTGCCACCCTTGATGGGCATCAAGGACATTCGTGTCAGTTCATCCCCACCTGCGCTTGAATCCACACGTCAACCCCGTTAATCTGCTGCGCGTCGCTGACAATCCAGCGATCGGGTTTGGTAGCCCGGTTGGTAATCAAGGCGCACAAGCGGCCTATCCGAATCAGTTGGCACTTTATCTGCGCCAGCTGGTTCGCGTTATGGCGGCTGTGCGCGGGGCGCCTTCGTGCGCGCTGGGTTCCTTGATTCCCGGTCTACCAACCTGCGTACAGCCGCCACCCATTCGTTTGGTAGCGATACGTGGCGGCTCCAACAATCAAGGAGCGTCACCATGACCAAGATAGTCCCCGATCCCCCACCCACCAACATCCTGAAAACCACCGCCTGCGCCACCTTCGGATCCTGCGAAGACAGCCACGATCCGCTGTTCAGTGTTCGCGCCGGGCTCAACGTCGAAGACGTGCTGATCCACCTCACCATCCTGCTACGTTCCGCCTACGCCACCAACGAACAGGCCTGTCAGGTGGTCGACAGCGAAACCCGGCATCTGCTCTGGTTCACCCGCACGGCCGTTGATATGGCTCAAGGGCTGGCGCAGGCGTTGCTCGGTGGCATGGAGGTCGAGCGCTCAAGGCCGGAAACGCGCTAACGGTATAACGGGCAGCGGCGCTCGCCCTGCCCGCTTTTCAGGCCACGGCAGGTTCTGCGTCCAGGCCTTTCTGCACATACCAGGACAACGGCAGCGTCAGCAACAAGGTGGTGGCCACGATGATCACGGCGAAGGGCACCCCCGTGATATCGCCCAGATGACCAAACACCACTGGCGCCAGCGCGCCGCCACCAATCGTGCCGGTGTAGAACACGGCGAAGGCTTGTTCGCGCTTGCCTGGGCCGGCCAGGTCCGGCACGGTGCCATAGAGCACCGATGACGTACCGTTCAGCACCAACCCCAACAGCGGCAGGGTCGCCATCAGGCCGTAAAACGGCAGGTACACCGCCAAGATGATCAGCGCAGCGGTAGAGAACTCGGTCAACCATACGGTCTTCATCATGCCAATGCGTACGCCCAGGTAGCCGCACAGCAACTTGCCGAATGCCCCACCGACGAACAACATCATCAGCGCCAACCCTATGCCTGCCGTCCCGGCCCCTTTGGCTTGCAGCAGGAACGGCAAGAAGGTGAGGAACCCCATCCGCACCGCGCTGTCCAGCGTGCCGGTCAGGACCAGGGCACGCAACCCGCCGACAGAACCCCGCCCGGCGTTTGCCGCGAAGGCTTTACCCTGAGCCGACGCGGGCTGCGCCTGCGCCGGAATCAGCCACCACAGCAGGCCCGCAGCCATCAGGCCGAGCAGGCCCATCAGGGTGACGCTGGCGCGCCAACTGATCAGCATCAGCAGCAGGCCGACAACGCCCGGCAGCAGCGTTTTACCGATGTCCCCAGCGAAGTTGTACTGCGACAACGCTTGCTTGACGCCCCCGCCCGCCTCGTGAGTGTCCGTAATCAACGAAGACGCCAGTGGGTGTTGAGTGCTCGCACCCAATCCCCCCAGCAACAGCGCCATCAACAGCAGGCTCAACCCACCAGCCTGCCCTGCCAACACATAGGCCAGCCCCGCAAGTGCGGTACCGGCCACCAACAGGCGTGCTCTCCCCCAGCGCCTCGCGGCACGGCTTGCCAATAACTGGAAACCGGCCATCATCCCCGAGTAGGCACCACGCAACAGGCCGATCTGGGCATAGCTCAAGGAAAACTGCGCCTGCCAGATCGGCAACAGCACATAGATAACGTCGGTCAGGCCATCATGGACAGCGTGGGCGCCACAACCCGCAATCAACGAGCGGCGACGCACCGTGGCATTAGTAGATTGCACTACAGGCAAAGACGGTCCTTCGTCGTTGAGCGCATTCATCGTGTAGAAATCCCCGCGGGTTGCACGCTGATCACCTCATACAGTCCTGGATGAAGGATACATCGCGACCAAGGGGTTTACAGCCCGTCGAGATCAACCCATGTCGCACACTCAGTACGCCCCTCTCAGGGTCAACGTAAAACTGCGCGGCTCACCATAGAAGTTGTAGATATTGGGGGTACCGACTGAAGCGTAGTAGGTGCGGTCCAACAGGTTGTTGATGTGCAGATCGACGCTGTGTTGTTTGTCCAGTTGGTAGCCGATACGGCCGTTGACCACGGCATAACCACTGTTCACCAGTTCGTCGCGCCAGCCCCGTGAACTCTGTGTCGCACCATTGGCCAGTACCCCAAGGCCGACACTGAACCCCGCCAGGGCGCTCTGCTCGTCAAAGCGGTAGTTGCTCCACAGCTTGAGCTGGTCCTTGGGCGTCTGGATCGAGTAGGTTCGCCCCTGATTCTCCCGGGCTTGCAGGTAGCGCGTCTCCAGGCGGGTGTAACCTGCCGACAGGTCGAGCCCAGCAGCGGGCTTGCCAGTGACTTCCAGCTCCCAGCCCTCGCTTTCTACTTCGCCGGCGTTCAGGTAGTAGTTGTCGTTTGGATAAGCCGGATCGGCGTAGGCACGGTTCTCGTCGCGCAAATTGAACCAGGCCAACGACAGCCCCAGGCGCCCTTCCAGCCATTCGGTTTTGCTGCCGACTTCATACTGGCGCCCTTCACGCGGCTTGAGCACGCTGCCATCCGCCTTCAGTTGGGTCTGCGGTACAAAAATGTCGGTATAGCTGGCGTACAAGGTGATGTTCGGGTTCAACTCATACAGCAGGCCGCCATAGGGGCTGATCTGCTGATCGGCTTCAGCACCGTCTCGCCAGTCCGAGGCATTGGATGGCGCAACGTCGCGGGTACGGCTGCGGAAGGTCGTGGTGCGAGCCCCCAGTACCAGCGTCAACGGATCGGCAAGGCTAATGTTCAGCCGGGAATAGAGACCGTACTGTTCGGTTTCACTCTCTCTGCCCGAGGTGTATGCAATCGTCGGTTCGGGCAGATCATCGAGCCCGTCAAAGGTTGTGCTCCCCCCCACACCACGCCCCGAGCGGCCACGGCTGTTGTACACCTCAGCGTTGGCCCCCAGCAGCAGGTTGTGGGTACGCCCCAGCAACGCGAACGGCCCGCTCAAGAACACGTCCATGCCTTCGCGGGTGTAGTTGTAGGCACCTTGCATGCTGCTGTAGCGGAGGGTATCGGTCAGTGGCGCCAGGCCCGATGAGGCATAGGCGTACTTGTAGTTCTGGTACTGTTCCCGCCGGTTGAACGCGCCCTTGAGTACCCATTCGTTGTCGAAGCGATGTTCAAGGCTGGCCGACCACTCATGGGTGTCGTAGCTCAGCCGTCCCCAGTCAGGGGCATGGAAGGTTGAGCGCGACACATCCAGCAACCTGTAGTGCCCCTTGGCGTCCACCAGGTCATACGCCGGTAACCCGGACCAGGGCGCCTGCACCTGCTGCTCTTGAGTGCTGTAGGAAACGTCCAGTGTGGTCTGCGGATTCAGGTCGTAAGCGAGGGCGGCCATCCCCAACCATTTGTCACTGCTGGTTCGATCGTAGAAGTATTGGCGATCCTCGCTCGACAGCACCAGGCGACCGCGCAGGCTGCCACTGTCATTCAGCGGCCCGCTGATATCGCCCTCACGGCGGTAGGTATCCCAGGAACCTGCAGAAAGGGCCCAGTTGGCGGCGAAATGATCCAGGGGCCGCTTCTTGACCAGATTGACCACACCACCCGGCTCACCCGCGCCCTGCAGGAGGCCGGAAGGCCCCCGGAGCACTTCGATGCGCTCGTACAGCGGCAGGTCGAACTGGTTGGACGGGGTCATGCCGTTGTACGAAGGCACACCGTCGTACATCACGCCCAACGCATAACCACGGGACAAATACTGGTAGCTCAAGGTGTCATTGGCGATGAGGGTGACGCCGGTCACTTGCTGCATGGCGTCGGGGACACTGACCATGCCCTGGTCGTCCATCTGCTGACGCGTCACCACACTGACCGACTGAGGAACCTCTCGTGAGCTGAGCGGAGTTTTATTGAATCCACTGACGGTTTCGGCTTTATAGCCGGGCTCCCGTTGGCCGACGACAGTGGTTTCCGGTAAGGCCAGTGGTTGCTCGGCAGCGTTGCTGAACATGCTGACCAATACCAGGGACCAGCCCAGTGGCGCAGGGCCAGGACGTTGTTTTAAAACCATGAGGGTGCTCGCTCGATAATCTGGCGGCAGCCGTCCGGCATGCTCCACAAAGCCCTGATAAAACGCTCTGGATGGCGCCAGCGACTACCCTGTCAACGGACGGCGCGACTCTAGTGCCTCAGAGCCTGCTGCTAAAACTGCGACATCCCGCCACGGCCAAGCCATGCCAGGGCCGCCCCGACGAGCCGCTTTATGGGCGGCTGCCAGGGATGCGGCAGCCTGTCGCACAAGGCCGACAGGCTGGCTCGCCACCGACGTACCCGGCAAGCGCTACTCAGGGTACCGGCAACCACCTGCGAAACCCCGTGCCGCCCTTGCCCGTCAGTGGGCACCAGGCAAAGTCCCACGGCACCGGTGGAAGTTCTTCCTGCTCCAAATCGGGCGCGAGCATCGGACGAGGCGCCACCTTCCAATCGAAGAGCATCTGCGGTGAACCTTGCCAGGCCAAGACCAACCCGCGCGCCAGGCTGTCATCGGTATTGATCCAACGCGCCGCCGCAGCACTCATGAACGACTCGATGTGCGCGTCGTTGATCCGTGCCCGGTAGCTGGAGCCGAGCAGCCAGCGACACACGCTCAGGTAATACGTCCAGTTCAGTGGCGGATGATTGCGGTACGCCCAGGTCATGAAACCACGAAAGATATTCAGACCATCCGGAGGGTCGAGCTTAAGCAGCGCCGGGCACACATCGAACAACGTGTGCCAGTACGGCAGCAGACGGGCATCCAGGTGCACGAAGCTGCGTGCGTTGCTGGGGTAGTCGGGAAACGGCAGCAGAAAATCCCCTTTTTTCCCCAGTCGGGAAGCCTTGCTGACCAATCGCGAGGCGCCTGACGGAACCGCTAGCGCTCGCATGTCAGCCTCCCCAATGGGCGATTCAAACCTTCAATACCACGCGCCATGTTGCGCTCCTTACCCTGTCACCATTAACCATGGGCACACCCGATTCGGGTGTGCGGAAAAAGCCGGTCATGCGTGACGAGCAGGAGACGCTCGGGGGTTGATCGACGGCCAGCGGGCACGGGGCGACACCCAGAACAATGGCGGTGTGAACGGCCGCGGTGACGCCGCGATAGCACCGATCAGCGCCACCGACGCTGGCGGAATGAATACGGCTTCAAGCGTCTGAGAACAGCAACAATGGACTTGGTCAGCCTTGCCCGCAGAGGATGGCCGCTGTTTGTCGAGCGCAAGCGTGACCTGCTGCACGCTGCCCGCAGAGCAAAAGCTGCCCGTCAGCAACTGCTCAATGCTCAACGCGCCAAAAGCACCGGCCATCGGCAGCGCCATGACCTTGAGCACAATCGCCAGAAACGCCGCGACCCAGACGTTCTGCTGACTGGCGTTACTCATTCCACCCTGCATGCAACACCCTAAGGATGATGACAATCAAACACCCGCCCCCACGCTGTGGCGCATGGGCGACAGCAAGGCGAACAGCGGACGAAGGCCTGCAGCGGTCACCGGCCAATAAGGCCGTCCGCCTGTGAGCGTTAAATCAGAGGGGATGCGCGAGGATTGGCCGAGGGCCAGGAATAACGCGGGGGCGCCTTGCAGCGTTGCTCACGGCCGGGACGTTGTGTTCGCCCCAGCCGTAGCAACCAGCTGAGGCAGAACAGCATGGCAATGCCAAGGCTTAGTGCAGAGCAAATCGGACAAGAAAAACTGGCGCCCCAGCCGCTGGCCGAAGGGCTGCCGAGGTCGGTGCTCGGGCTGGGGGCCTTGCCGCCGAGGGAGGCGCAGAACTGTCCACCCAAGCCATTGAGTTCCAGCCCCATCACCTGCCCGTGCCCCAAACCGCAGGCAAACACATTGAACAGAACGCTGAAATACAGCATCCAGGCAATGAGTGAGCGGTCTGAGCGGGCGAGTTTCATGGCGGCGACTTTACCATCGAACCGCAAGAAGGCTGAAGCGCGACTTGGGTCGAACAGACTGGCCAGAAAACCATTGCCGACTATTTTCTATCACGAGCGACATCCCTGTAGGTCTTCGGCAGCTCCCCTGTCCATTGCCGGAACGCCCGAGTGAATGCGGAAGGCTCAGAAAAACCCAGCGCTAGGGAAACAAGACTGATCGACATCGACGTCTGGCTCAAGTAATGGATCGCCATGTCCCGACGCACACCATCCTTGAGCCGTTGAAACTGGCTTCCCTCAGCCGCGAGCTTTCGCCTCAGTGTTCTGTCGGTGAGGTGTAACGCGAGTGCCGCATGCTGAATGGTGGCTTCAGCCAGATTTTCCGAGCGCTCCAGGTAATCCAGCACTCGCCGTGTATAGACGGGGTAATAGGCCGGCCGAGTGAACCAGTCGAATGGCGCTCGCTTCAAATGAACCCTTAGGGCCTCGGGTGTTTGCACCAGCGGTGCCTTGAGTGCCGCCGCATCGAACACCAGGCAGGTCACCGGCTGGTCGAACTTCGCCGGACAGGGAAACATCAAACGGTACTCTGTCAGGTGTTTGGGCGCCGGATGGTCAAACGCGACATGCTTCAGCGAAATCCGCTGGCCAATCAACCAGCTGGGAAAACGATGCCACAACAGCAGTAGAAAACCTCTGAGCAGGTAGTCCGGGTCTTGAGCCGGATCCTTGAGCCGCATCGAAAAAACCGCTTCATCACCGACGACATCAAGCGCCAGGTGCAAGGAGTCATTCACCACATTGTAGAAGTGGCTCAGCTTGTAATACACCGAGTGCAGGTTACGTGAATGAACGACCTGCTTGGCCATGATGGCGAACACGCCCTGCCGACAACGCTGCGCGCCCATGCCCAGAAACTCGTCATCGGCCAAACGCCAGACCGCTCGCATCAAGCGACTGAATTGATCAGGCGTGATCCGCAGATGGGCATTGTCCAGCATGCGTCGATTAAGGCCCGCTTCATTGAGCAGCACCGCCTCGTCAAGCTGAAGACGGCGCCCGGCGTTCATGAGCATTCGGGCGAAATGAATGGAAATGGAATAGCGCTCTATACCCATCGAAGACAGATCCCTGCATCACATCCGCGAAGTCTACCGCCATACCGCTGTCCGTTTATGTCTATTTTTCGACTGGTTTCGTTATTGTCGCCAAGGGCCCTTCCAATGGAAGGTAGCGACCGCCAGCAGAGGCCTGACTGATGCGGGTAAAACGCTGCCATTTCCGACAATTCCCAAGGAACCCGTCCGTGCACGTGCAAGCAGTAAACGTGGTTACAACGCCAGGGACAGCTACTCGTCCGCGCAAGAACCGCAGGCTAAACGTATTGATATACCCGCACCAGGCGACATCCGTTGCGCCCAGCGTGCACACCAACGGCCTGAAGCGCGGCCGATATGCGCCCTCTGCCCTACAGAATTACCGGCTCACACTGCCCCCACTAGCGCGCCTTCATGCGCTGGGCGACGGCTGTGGCCAATGCCAGCGGGCCCATGACAGTCGAGGCGAGCGCCCCATCGCATCTGGCCAATTTGGTCGATTATCGGGCGCAGCTCAACGCAAGGCCTGACGCTTCCAATACCCAATACCCAATACCCATGACACGACCCTGACGTTTGGCCCCAGCAGCGTGAACAGCACGGTCGGCCTGACGCATCGTTTTAAAGAGGATGTCTTAATGAGTGATTACACCCATCCCTATCGCGACAGCGAGTTCGTCCTGCAGCAACTGGTCGAATTTGAAGCCTTGTGTGCATCGGCACATCGGGATGACATCAACGATGAACTGGTGTCCGCGATTCTGGCCGAAGCCGGTCGTCTGGGCTCTGGCGTATTGGCACCGCTCAACAGGATTGGCGACACCCAGGGCGCACGTCTGGGCGAGCACGGCGTTCAGGAAACTCCCGGTTTCGCCGATGCTTATCAGCAGTTCCAGGCCGGCGGCTGGCCTTCGTTGACTGCAGCGGAAATCTGGGGCGGCCAAAACCTGCCGAATGTGATCGGCACTGCCGTCAATGAAATCTGGCATTCGGCCAACATGGCCTTCGCCCTCTGCCCGATGCTGACGCAAGGTGCAATCGAGGCCATCGCCCACCACGGCTCGCCCGCCTTGCGTGATGCCTACCTTGCCCCGTTGGTCAGTGGCGAATGGACCGGCACCATGAACCTCACCGAGCCGGATGCCGGTTCAGACCTGGCCGCGATCAAGAGCCGTGCTATCCCTCAGGGCGACCATTACCTGATCAGCGGGCAGAAAATCTTCATCACTTGGGGCGACCACCAGATGACGGAGAACATCGTCCATCTGGTACTGGCCCGGCTGCCAGATGCACCGGCCGGCGTAAAAGGCATTTCGCTGTTCGTCGTGCCTAAATTCCTGCTTGATGCCCAAGGCAAGCCAGGCGCACTCAACGATGCCCGCTGCATCGCGCTGGAGCACAAGCTGGGCATCCACGGCAGCCCGACCTGTGTCATGAGCTTTGGCGATAACGGTGGCGCCATCGGTTACCTGGTGGGCGAACCACACCAAGGGCTGGCGTGCATGTTCACCATGATGAACCACGCTCGACAAAGCGTTGGCCTGCAAGGCCTGGCCATCTCCGAACGCGCCTACCAACACGCCTTGCAGTACGCCAAGGACCGCCTGCAAGGCACGCGCAAGGACGGTAGCCGCTTCTCGATCATCCACTTCCCGGATGTACGGCGCATGCTGCTTCAGATGAAGGCGTCCATCGAGGCAATGCGAGCCCTGGCACTGGTGGCTGCCGCCGAAGTGGACCGGACCACCTACGCACCTGACGCAGACGCGGCAAAGCTGCATCAAGGTCGCGTCGACCTGCTCACCCCCATCGTCAAGGGGTGGCTGACCGAGATGGCACAAGAGGTGACCTCTCTCGGCGTACAGATTCACGGTGGCATGGGCTTCATCGAAGAAACCGGCGCCGCCCAGCATTATCGTGACGCCCGTATCCTGACCATCTATGAGGGCACCACCGGCATCCAGGCACTTGACCTGGTCGGGCGCAAGACACTGCTCAACGAAGGCCAGTTGATCAACCGTTTGTTGGACGATATCGGCGAAACCGTCGCTGTGCTGCAACGCTCGACGCACCTCGCCAATCAGGCTGCCGCACTGGAAGGCGCCTTGGGCGCTGGCCGGCAAGCCCTGCGCATTCTCCTCGACAATGCGAAAACCGACGCGCACCTGGCAGGCAGCATCAGCGTGAACTTCATGATGCTGTTCGGCTACCTCTGCGGCGGTTGGCTGATGGCTCGCTCGGCCTTGAGCGCCCAAGCCCTGCTCGACGCCGGCAGCGGCGATCCTCAGTTCCTGAAAGCCAAGCTGGTCACTGCCGACTTCTATGCCGAACAGCTACTGCCGCGCGTGCATGCCCTGCTGACCGCCATTGGTAGCGGCAGCAGAAGCATCATGGCACTGGACGACGAACAATTTTGACTGCGCGTTCATTGACTAGCCCCCCAGTAACGACTGGCACTGCGAACTACTGCGGTGGCCTTTAACGGTCACCGCACGTTTGCAACACACGTTTGCCCCACAACATAGCGATACCCGCCTTGATCGTCTCGGCCTCCCCTTCTGCCCACCCCCAAGAACAATCAGGCGAGCAGCGCTTCGCAACGGCCCTGCTGAGTAAGGACGCGCGTACCCATTGGGCGTTTGATGCCCGGTAGCCCGTCCATTTCTCCCCCTATTTGAGGTTTCCCCCATGCACGCTTCGCGTATTCGACTGGCTTCCCTGCACGACAAGATCATGAGTGCGACGCAGGCAGCACGGCTCATCAAAGACGGCATGACCATCGGCATGAGTGGTTTTGGCGGTGCGGGAGACGCCAAAGCGGTTCCCTTGGCATTGATCGAGCAGGTCAAGCGCACGCCACTGAAAATCAACCTGATTACCGGCGCCAGCCTTGGCGGAGGGCTGGATGGGAAAATGGCCGAAGCCGGCCTGCTGGCACGGCGGATGCCCTTTCAGGGCGATGCGGTACTGCGCAAAGCCATCAACGAAGCGCGCGTCATGTTCATCGACCAGCACCTCTCGGAAGTGGTCGAACAGGTGCGCGATGGTTTCCTGCCCACCCCGGATATTGCGGTCGTCGAAGCGGTGGCCATCACCGAGCAAGGGCATATCGTACCTACGTCCTCCGTGGGCAACTCGGCAAGCCTGGCCCTGGCGGCCAAGCAGGTAATCGTCGAACTCAACCTGGCGAGCAATCCACACTTCGAGGGGTTACATGACATCTACCTGCCTCAAGATCGCCCTCACCGTGGCCCTATCCCCATTCGTCACTCAAACGAGCGCATCGGTAGCCAGGCGATCGACATCGATCCGTCACGCATCGCCGCCATCGTCATCTGCAACTCGCCCGAGGCGACCGTGACCATGTTGCCGCCTGACAATGACACGCAGTCCATCGCCGACCACTTGGTGCGGTTCTTCGAGCAGGAGGTGGAAATGGGCCGCCTGCCTAGAAACCTGGCGCCGCTGCAAGTGGGCGTGGGTTCCATTGCCAATGCCGTGATGTGTGGCCTGATCAACGCGCCCTTCAACGACTTGGTGCAGTACTCCGAAGTCCTGCAGGACTCCACGTTCGACCTGCTTGACGCCGGCAAGCTGAAATTTGCCTCGGGATGCTCCATCACCCTGTCCGGCCCCTGTGGCGAGCGAGTCTTCGGCAACCTGGAAAAGTACGCTGACCGCCTGGTACTGCGCCCCCAGGAAATCTCCAACCACCCGGAAGTCATTCGACGCCTGGGGCTCATCGCAATCAACACCGCGCTGGAGTTTGATCTCTACGGCAACGTGAACTCCACTCACGTCTGCGGCACCCAAATGATGAACGGCATCGGCGGCTCCGGGGACTTTGCCCGCAACGCTCGCCTGTCGATATTCGTGACCAAGTCGATTGCCAAGGACGGGAACATTTCGCGCGTAGTGCCCATGGTCAGCCACGTCGACCACACAGAGCACGACGTGGATATTCTGGTCACTGAGCACGGCTTGGCTGACTTGAGGGGCCTCGCACCTCGAGAGCGGGCCCGGGTGATTATTGATCAATGCGTACACCCAGACTACCGCGCAGCCCTTGATGACTACTTCAGCGCCGCCTGCCTGCTGGGCGGACATACCCCCCACGACCTCAGCCAGGCGTTGAGCTGGCATGTACGTTTGAACAAGACAGGCAGCATGCAGCAACCCAACTGACGCCCTGGCACACCGCTGCAGCGCAAACGCGCGGCACTGCAACTGAACGGCCACCCCCAGGCCGTTCGGTTCTGCGCTAAACCTCGTCACCCGCGCATCACCGCCTACGTGCTGTTCGGTCCCGAACAGCCATTCAGCACTTTGTTCGGTGCAGTGCTTCCAACCTTACCGCTCAATACAGCCAAGCCATTGTTTTAAAAGCACTTTTAAACATGGCATGGTTCTCGCCTTGTTCCTCTCACCCTAGAAATGTGTCGCCCGCTACTGACCGTTAAGTAGCCGGTCGAGCCGTACATGCCTTGAAGAGGAATACGATGAAACTTCTGCACATGCTGTTCTGCACCGCGTTGTTGTTTGGCGCCAACACCTACGCCAGTGACGACGTGCCGTCATTGGCAGGCAAGCGCATCGCCATCAGCATGACCGGCACCAGCCATTACTTCGACGTGAAGGCGTTCCAGGCTCAGGTCGACGAGGTAAAACGCCTGGGCGGTACTCCCATTACGCTGGATGCCGGCCGAAACGACAAAAACCTGGTCACGCAACTGCAAACCGTGGTCACCCAAAAACCTGATGCCGTTATCCAGACGCTGGGTACGCTGAGCGTGATCGACCCTTGGCTCAAGCGCATCAAGGCGGCCGGCATTCCGCTGTTCACCATCGATGCGCCCTCGCAGTACAGCATCAACAACACCACCTCGGACAACTACGCAGCGGGCCGTTTGTTGGCGGAGCAACTGGTCAAGGATACCGGTGGCAAGGGCAACATCCTGGTGTTCAACGGTTTCTATGGCGTGCCCGTATGCCGCATCCGCTATGACGAACTGATCAAGGCGCTGGCCGACCATCCGGATCTGAAGGTCATTCAGCCCGAGCTGCGTGACGTCATCCCCAACACCGTGCAAGACGCCCGCTCGCAGGTCGCGGCGTTGCTCAACAAGTACCCCAAAGGTGAAATCGCGGCCATCTGGTCGGCCTGGGACATCCCGCAGCTGGGCGCCAGCCAGGCGCTGATTGACGCGGGGCGCACCGAGATCAAGACCTACGGTGTCGATGGCACACCTGAAGTGCTCGACCTGATACAGCGAGACGATTCGCCCATCGGCGCCGTTGTGGCCCAGCAACCCGTCTTGATCGGAAAAACCGCAGTACAGAATGTCGCGCGTTACCTGGCCGGGCAAAAAGACCTGCCTAAGGAAACCCACGTTTCCACCCTGCTGACCACGGCAAACAACCTGGATGAAATGCAACAACTGCGAGGTGACCAATGAGCCAGAAAAGTGATTTCGATATCGGCCGACGCGCCCTGCTGGGCGCTGGCGTTACCCTGGCTGCCGGCCTTGGTCTTTCTTCCCTGGCCCGAGCAGCCAGCCCGAGTGGCAGCGCCAGTGGCGACGCACCGGTGCCTTCACTGGCGGGCAAACGCATCGCCATCAGCACCGTGGGCACCAGCATCTACTTCGATAGCCGTGCGTTCGCCGCGCAGGTCGAAGAGGTGAAAAGGCTGGGCGGAACGCCAATCACCCTGGACGCGGGGCGCAACGACAAGGCCATGGTCACCCAGCTTCAGAACCTGGTCACCCAGAAGCCTGATGCGGTGATCCACACGCTGGGCACCTTGAGCATCATCGACCCCTGGTTCAAGCGTATTGCGGCGGCCGGCATTCCGCTGTTCACCATCGAGGTGCCGTCGCAGTACGCCATCAATACCATCTCGGCGGACAACTGGAGCACCGGCTTGATCCTGGCCAAGAAGCTGGTGGCGGACCTGCGCGGCAAGGGACGTGTGCTGGTATTCAATGGTTTCTATGGGGTGCCAAGCTGCGGTATTCGTTACGACCAGTTGAAGCTCGTGACCAAGTTCTACCCACAAATCGAGTTCCTCGAGCCGGAGCTGCGTGATGTCATCCCCAACACCGTGCAGGACGCCCGCAGTCAAGTCGCCGCGCTGCTGAACAAATACCCCAAGGGCGAGATCGATGCGATCTGGACGGCCTGGGATTTGCCGCAGTTGGGTGCCAGCCAGGCGCTGATCGACGCAGGGCGCACCGAGATCAAGACCTACGGCGTCGACGGCACACCGGAAGTACTGGACCTGCTTAAACAACCCAATACGCCAGTCGCCGCCGTGGTTTCGCAACAACCGGCACTGATCGGACGCTTGGCGGTACACAACGTCGCCCGTTACCTGGCAGGTGAGCACGACCTGCCCAAGGAAACCTTCGTCGAGACACTATTGACCACAGCGGACAACGTCGATGACGTTCGCCGCCTCAGGGGTGATGCTTGAACAACATCCCTGCCCTGGAGCTTCGCAACCTGACCAAGCAGTTCGGCGTCACGCGGGCGCTAGACGATGCCAGCCTGCGCGTCCAGCGTGGCAGCGTGCATGGCCTCGTCGGTGAGAACGGTGCCGGAAAGTCGACCCTGATCAAGGTACTTGCCGGCATTCATCGCCCGGATGCCGGCAGCCTGTGGGTGGACGGTCAGCAATACACACACTTCACGCCGCGCCAGGTGGCACGTCTCGGCATTCAGTTCATTCACCAGGAGCGACTGCTGCCCGCCAGTTTCACGGTGAGCGAGGCGCTGTTCTTCGGCCAGGAAATACACCGCGGCCCTTTCGTCGATCGCCGTGCGCAACAGCGGGAAGCCGAACGCCTGCTTGACGCGTATTTCGACCTGAAATTGCCGCCGGATGCATTGATCGGTGAGCTGAGCAGCGCCGAGCAACAGGTGGTGCAGATTACCCGCGCGCTGATCGCCAAACCCAAGGTGCTGGTATTCGATGAGCCCAGCGTCGCGCTGGTGCAACGCGAGGTTGAGCAATTGCTGCGCATCGTCAAGCGATTGCGTGATCAGGGCTTGGCGATCATCTACATCTCTCACTACCTGCAAGAGATCGAACACCTGTGTGACCGGGTGACCGTGTTGCGCAATGGGCGTGATGTCGCCGAGGTCGATCCGCGCAACACGTCGCTGGCAGAAATTACGCGCCTGATGGTCAACCGCGAAGTGGCCGAAATGTACCCCAAGCAGCCGGTCGCATTGGGCGAGCCGCTACTGCAGGTGAGCGGCCTGCAGAAGCGGCATGCCTATCGCGATATCGACCTGCTGGTGCGCCGTGGCGAGATCGTCGGCCTCACCGGGCTGGTGGGCTCCGGCGCCAAGGAGCTGCTGAAAAGCCTGTTCGGCCTGGACCCGGCGCAACAGGGCGAGATTCGCCTGAACGGGCAACTTGTCGAGTTGAACAGTACGCATCAGGCCGTGCGCGAAGGCGTTGCCCTGCTGCCGGAAGAGCGCCGCCGGCAAGGGGTGGCGCTGGACCTGTCCGTTCAGGAGAACAGCACCCTGGCCAGCCTCTCACGCTTCACCCGGTTTGGGCTGCTCTCGGAACGCCGTGAGCAGCAGGAAACCCAAGCCCTGATCGAGCATCTGCTGATCAAGACCTCCGGGGCGCAGGCCAGGGTGCGCCAGCTCAGCGGTGGCAATCAGCAGAAGGTGGCGCTGGCCAAATGGCTGAGCCGGCAGTCGACCCTCTACCTGCTGGACGAGCCCAGCGTCGGTATCGACATCGGCGCCAAAGTGGAGATCTACCGTCTGATCGGAAAGCTGGTGGAGCAAGGCGCCGGTGTCTTGCTGCTTTCGTCCGATCTGCCCGAGCTGCTGGGCCTGTGCGACCGCGTCTATGTCATGCACCGAGGGGCCATCATTGCGCAACGCAAGGCCGCCGAGCTCGACAGCGACACGCTACTGGCGCTTGCGTCCGGCACACATCATCAACAGGAACCCGACTATGTCCACTGATCTCTCCCTGGCCAGCGTGTCGGTCCCACGACTCTCGAACCGCTGGCAATTGAAACTGCTGCGCCATGGCGCCTCGCTGGCGTTCCTGGCGATCTTGCTGGTATTTGCCAGTACAGCGCAAAACTTCCTTTCACCCACCAACCTCTCGAATGTCTTCGCGCAATCTGCAATCCTCGGCCTCCTCGCTTTCGGGCTGACCATCGTGATCATCGGTGGCGGCTCCAACGTGGTATCTGGCGGCCTTGACCTGTCGCTGGCGGCCAATCTCGGGCTGTCGGCCGCCGTCTATGCCACGCTGAACAACGCGGGCGTCAGTGCAGCCAGCAGCATCGCCCTGACCTTGGCATGCGGCCTGGCCATCGGCGCGCTGAACGGCCTGGTGGTGGTCGGCCTGCGCCTGCCGCCACTGCTGGCGACGCTGGCCAGCATGAACCTGATTGCCGGCCTGGAGCTGGTGTTGACTGAAAATACCGTGCTGCCAACCGAGTCAGCGCTACTGGAGCTGCTCAGTTTTGGTCATTGGCTGGGGCAGCCGGCATTGGCCTGGGTGTTCCTTATGGCCGCGCTGCTGTTGACGCTGCTGATCCAGTTCAGTCGTTACGGCCTGCGCCTGTATGCCGTTGGCGAGTACCCGGAAGCAGCAACTGCAGCAGGCCTGCCTGTGGCGGCCTATCAGTTCTCCAGCTACCTGCTCAGTGGTCTGTGCGGGAGCCTGGCGTCGTTTTGTTCGGCCGCCTGGTTCAGTGGAAGCACTACCGGCTCTGGGGAGATGCTGCTGTCGGTTGTAGCCATCGCCTTTCTAGGCAGCGTGTTCTCCCGCCGCCTGCGCCCGAGCATCAGCGGTACATTGCTGGCCACGTTGCTGGTGGGTTTTCTGGTCAATGGTTTCCAACTGCTGAACATCTCCAGCTTCTGGGTCAACGGTGTACAGGGTGTATTGATTCTACTGGTCGTCGCCAGTTCAAGCCTGCTGCGTGGGAGGTCGTGACATGAGCCAATCAACCACAGTGCTACCCAGCACCGCCTCGGTATCAATCAGTCGTCAATGGCTGCGCCTGGTCTTGCCCGTCTTGTTCCTGGTGCTGCTGGTATTTTTCGCGGTCAATGCACCCGGTTTTCTCAGTGTGGGCAACCTCAGCAGTGTATTGCTCAACAATTTCGCCCTTCTGGCCATCGTCGCCATCGGCATGACGCTGGCAATCAGCGCTGGCGGTATCGACCTTTCGGTGAGCGTAGCGTTGGATCTGGCTGCACTGACGTTCGTCGTATCGCTCAATGCTGGCTTTGGGCTGTTTCCGGCAATCGTGTCCGCGATACTGGTGGGCGGCCTGACCGGCGTATTCAACGCAGTGTTGATCAGCGGGCTGCGTATTTCGCCATTTCTGGCGACACTCGGTACGCTCTTTATCGGCACCAGCGTGCAGCAGTTGCTCTCCGACGGCGGCCAGCCGATCTACCTGGCTGCACAGGCACGCCCTGCCCTGGCCAGCATCGTCGTGCTCGGCATTCCGCTGCCGCTACTGATCGTTGCGGTTTTGGCGGCGGGTTACGGTGTAGCGCTCGCCAAAGGCCGCTTCGGCCGTCAGGTGCTGGCCATCGGCGAACAACCGGAGGTCGCGCGCTACAGCGGTGTGCCGGTGCAGCGCATCACCGCCCGGGTGTTCATCGCGTGCGCCCTGGCCTGCTCAGTCGCGGGTATTTTGCTGAGCAGTACAGTGAATGCCTACGTACCGATGTCGGGTAACGCCTTTCTGATCAATGCAATCGGCGCCGTATTTATCGGCACCACCCTCAACCGCCATGGGCGGGCCAACGTACCGGGTACACTGCTGGGCGTACTCTTCCTGAATATCACCGCCAATGGCCTGCTGCTGATCGGCTGGAACTTCTACTGGCAACAGGTGGCCACGGGCGCACTGATTCTGCTGGTGCTGTCGTTCAGCTACCTTGGTCGCCGCGTATTCAAGGACCCGTCCTGACCACCCCTGTAGGAGTTGGCTTGCCAACGATGCAGACGCCACGGTCTCGCTGGCACTTCGCCGACGCCATCGCAGGCAAGCCAGCTCCTACAGGAAATGCAGTGTTCTGTGTGGATCGTTGTGGGCGTTGGCTTGCCAACGATGCAGACGCCTCGGACTTGCTGACACTGCGCTGAAGCAATCGCAGGCAAGCCTGCTTCTACAGTCCATCCCTGTAGGAGCCGGGCTTGCCCGCGATACAGGCGCCGCGAAGGCACTGACACCCCGCCGATACCATCGCAGGCAAGCCTGCCGGTGGCGCCGCTGCAGGGAATGGATATGTTCACAAGGCGAATGACACACCTGCCATTCCGATCCCCCGGGATGGCAGGTGTGTTTTGCTCAGGTCAGTGCCACACCGTTAAGGTAGTGGTCGCCCAAGCGACGGCGCAGTTGCGACAACGGTACGGCATCGCCCTCAATCGACGGGCGCGGCGTTTGCCTTCCGGTCAGCTCGACCTGCAGCTCACTCGCCCGTTGTGCCGCTTCCGCAGCCGCCAAGCGTGCGCTGGCGGCCTCGACCGACGAGCGCCCGGCCTGCGCCAGCAACGCATCGGCGGCAGCAATACGCACCTCCAGGTCACCAATACTTGCGATGGTCAGGGTATCGTCCTTCAACGGGCTGCCTTGCAAGTGTTCGACCAGCGCACGTTGAACATTTTGCGCGAACCCCAGGTCGGCCAGTGTATGAGCGTGAGACATAAGCAGGTCCTCAGTTCCAGGAATGACGTTGTGGATTGACGCCGTTCAGGCGCTGGTTGCCGATCAGGTGGTATTTCCAGCGCACCGGATCGTGCAGCGTATGCGTGCGCGCGTTACGCCAGAAACGGTCCAGCCCCTGGCTGGCAGACACACTGCGCGTGCCTCCCAGCTCCAGCAGCCGGGTCGACGCCAACAGGGCGATCTCGGTAGACAGGACTTTGGCCTGGCCGACAACCACCGAGGCGTGGGCGACGCTTGCTTCGGTAGGCTCCGCAAGCGCAAGGTCCACGGCCTGGGCGGACGCCTGGAGGATCGCTTCGGCAGCGTGCAGGCGCCAGGCCAGGTCGCCAATCGCAGCCTGGCTAAGTGGGTCCTGCCAACCGTGCTGCAAACCACTGTCGACCCACGGACGCGCCTCTCGCGCCACGCGCAGGGTTTCGGCAAACGCGCCTCGGGCAATGCCGGTGTCCACTGCGGCCTGAATGATCTGCGACACCGGCCCATCGGCGGTGGGTCGGTCATAGGCTTTCCAGGCCGGAATCACGGCGCTGAGCGGCACGCGTACGCGGTCGATCAATGCCTTGCCACTGGCGGTGGTGCGCTGCCCAAAGCCATCCCAGTTATCGACAATGCTCAGCCCTTGCGCGTCCCGTGGCACAAACGCAATGAACGGCCGGTTCTGCTCATCCACCGCCGCCGTCGGGACAATGTGAGCGAACAGCGCGCCGGTGCAGTAGAACTTCTCGCCCTCCAGCACCGCGGTGTCGCCCTCAAAATGAATGCGTGTTTCGAACGCAGTGACGGTTTTGCTCTTGGCTTCGGAGAACGCATTGCCGAACCGATAGCCGGCAAGCACCTTGGCAAAATAGTGATGTTGCTGTGCCTCGCTCCCGGTCAACAGCAGGTTGTTGATCACACCGTAGTGATTCTGCGGCAACTGCCCCAGCGAGGAGTCCGCCGCTGAAACGGTTGCCACGACCTCGGTCAGCGTGGCGCAGGACACGCCAGCACCACCATGGGCCTTGGGAACGGTAATGGCCCACAGGCCACTCTCGGAAAAGCGGTCCAGCTCCGCCCACGGCAGACGTCGCTCGCGATCACGCGCAACGGCTTCTTGGGCAAAATCCTGGGCCAGGCGCTGGGCCACCTCAATGGCTTCGGCATCACTACGAATAATATGCGCCGGACGCCGAGGCGCTGAAATGGCCTGCTCGGGCAGGCGGGTATGCAGTCTATCGGTCATGCGTGACTACTCCATGCGGTACAGGTAAGAAAGGGCTACAGCACAGGCTTACAAGCGGAAATCCAGCGGGTACTCGACGATGAAACGCACTTCGTCAACGTTGGACTCGGCCACGTGATCGCCGCCGACACGGTGCGTGGCCTGCATCAGGTTGAATGAGAGGTCCTTGGCCGGCCCGCTCTGCACCACATACTTGATCCAGACGTTGCGCTCCCAGTGGCTGCCATCCTTGATGCCGCTGTAGTAGCTGTAGGCACCCCCGGCGCGGCTGCCATCGATGTCGGTACCGCGCACGTAACGCGTGGTCAGGGTGAGGCCCGGCACACCGAGGCCAACGAAGTTGTAGTCATAACGCGCCTCCCAGGCACGCTCGTTGGGGTTGTTGAAGTCCGATATCTGGGATGCGGCATCCAACTCAAGGTCGTAGGTGTTCCAGACATAGTCGAACGGCGTGTCACCGTCGATCCGCGTGTAGCTCAACTTGAAGGCATGGGCGCCATAACCCAGCCCGGCATGGGCGCTCCAGGAGTCGTTGTCGATCTTGCCGGCCAACGCCTTGCCGCTGTCGCGGGTGCGGTAGTAGTTCAGGCCGGTGTTGACGCTCAGGGCCTCGTTGATCGGCTGCACAAAATCGAAGCGGGCGAAGGACTGGTTCCAGATGTCGTCAAGCCGGCTGGTGTGCAACTTGAAGCTCAGTTGGTCGTTGAACACATAGTCACCGCCCAGGTAGATCACATCGTTGGCGCCCTTGAAGCGCCCCGCGTACACCGTGCCGAGGTCACCACGGTGGTTGCTGGCGTTGCGATCGCTGCTCGACTCAAGCTTGCCGCCCTGCAGGGTCAGGCCCTCCACGGAGGTGTTTCGAAACACCAGGCCGCGCAAGGTCTGGGGCAACAGGCGAATATCGCTGGCATAGAGTACCGGGCTGGTTGGGCGCACATCGCCGTAGCGCACTTCGGTGTCGAAGGCACGCACCTTGAGCGCCGCGCCGACCTTGCTGTACTCATCCTTGGGTTCGCCATCGAAGTTGGCACCAGAGCGCGAAACGATGCCCGGCACCCCCACACCGTTGCCGACCACACCATTACCACCATCGAGCTTGAGGCCCAATACGCCCTGCACATCCAGGCCAAAGCCGACCGTGCCCTGGGTGAAACCGGATTGCACATCGGCGATCACGCCATGCCCCCATTCGCGATGCTGGCTCTGCCGTTCACCGGTATTGGGGTTGCGGGCGAAATCGCCGTTGCGGTAGTCCTGGCTGAAGAAGTAGTTGCGGTTGAGCACATGTACCTGCGTGCCCTCAAGGAAGCCTTCGCTTTCTTCGCTGGCGGCAAAGGCCGGGCTGGCCAGGGCAAGGGTCAATGAAAGGGCTGTTCGATGGTTGTTTCCAAAACGCATGGCAAGGTCCTAGTAGTTGCGTATGTAACGCCCGTGCAGGCGCTGTTCACTCAACTATTTCAACAACCATGCCAATTAATTAATCCTTATATATCAACAACTTAAAATACAAACCTGAGAAACGGGAATTTTACCAACGGGCAAACTGACCGATCAGTGTTGCGTGCCACACAGCACATTCGAAGGTCGACACCCGAATGCCGTCAGGCACAGTCGAACGCCATCCACCGCAGGCGGATTCGCACGCGGAAAGTCATGTTGTATGTGTGCTGGAAAAGGAGAGATCAGGTGCGGGGGTACGATAGAAAACCGCACCGATGGGCGCACAGGCACCCATCGGGAGAGGAGGAAAACGAGTGCGTGGCGTGCCTCAGTCGGCCTTGCCACCGAGGTAGAAATGCTGGATGTCTTCGCGGGCGGCCAACTCACTGGCGGCGCCCTCACCCACCACCCGGCCGTTCTCCAGAATGTAGGCATAACTGGCGTGACGCAGCGCAACATTGATGTTCTGTTCGGCCACCAGAAAGCTCACGCCTTCCTGAGCATTGAGCTGGGCAACGATATCGAAAATTTCCTCGACGATGATCGGTGCCAGGCCCATGGACGGTTCATCAAGCAACACCAGGGAGGGCCGGGTCATCAGCGCACGCCCAATGGCCAGCATCTGCTGTTCGCCGCCCGAGGTCAGCCCCGCCTGGGTCTTGCGCTTGGTCTTCAACCGCGGAAACCAGGTGTAGATCCGCTCCAGGTCCTGCTCCAGCTCACGCCTGGAGGGGTTGCGCAAAAAGCCGCCACTGCGCAGGTTTTCCTCGATGGTGAGATGGGCAAACACATGACGCCCTTCCAGCACATGGACAATGCCCTGGCGTGCCAGCACGTTGGCCGCGACCCCGGCGGTGTCCTGCCCGCGAAAGTGGATCTGGCCGCGGGTAACCCGCGCGCGATCGGCCTGGACCAGGCCGGAGATAGCCTTGAGCGTGGTACTTTTACCTGCACCGTTGGCCCCCAGCAGGGCGACAATACCGCCCTCCTCGATCCGCAGAGAAACGCCGACAACCGCGAGGATGGCGCCGTCATAGACCACTTCGATGTCCTCGACGGCGAGCAGCTCGGCACGCTCGACAGCAGGACGGGTTACTGTATTCATCTATACGCACCTTCTACTAAGCTCAGGGCGCACCGTTCAGGATCGCGGCACGCAGGCAGGCATCACTTACTGCTCAGCCGCGCAATCGCGTGCTTGAACACCTTTTTCTTTGGCGTACTCTGCAGACTTGGCATCGATCAGTGGGCGCAAGGTCGTACGGTCGGCCTGAACCCAGTCGGTGATCAGGTTCCACTGCTTGCCGTCCCACTGCTGTACCTTCGCTGCACCGCCGCCCTCATGGTCATCACACGACAGTTTGAGCGGCTGCATGAGGCCCAGAAACCCGATCTCCTTGAGGCGTGCATCATCGAGGTTCAGGTGCTCCAGGCCCCAGCGTCCCTCTTCACCGTTGAGTGGACGGTTGCCGAATTTTTTCTGCCCGGCGCGTATCGCCTCTACCGCGATGGCCGCGTTCACCAGCCCGGAGTTGTAGTACACGCTGCCAAAACTCTTGGGGTCCTTGAGGTCACTTTTGCCCTTGTCGAGAATGTGCTGCTTGATGCGCTGGTGAATATCGAAGGTGGCACCGCCTGGGTAGGGTGTCAGCGCCAGGTAGCCTTTGCCCGCCTCGCCCGCGGGCAGTACGTCCTCATTCGAGCTGGCCCAAATGTCGCCGACAATGTGGTCTACCGGATAACCGAAGCGCGCCGCCGTCTTGATCGCCACCGGCGTGGACACGCCCCAGGTACGCAGGAATACCCAGTCCGGCTGGAGTTGGCGCACCTTACGCCACTGCGAAGCCTGCTCGTTCCCAGGATCGGCCACCGGGATCTGGATGTTCTCGAAACCATATTTTTCCGCCAGCAGCTGCAGCGGCCCCTGGGTTTCACGGCCGTAGGCGGAGTCGTGATAGACGGTGGCAATCTTCTTGCCCTTGAGCTTGTCCAGGCCACCCTCGCGCGCTGCTACGTAGTTGATGAATGCCGACGCCTCGCTGTAGAAGGTCAACATGGCCGGGAAGTTGTACGGGAACACACTGCCGTCGGTGGCCTCGGTGCGGCCATAGCCGAGCGTGATCAGCGCAATCCTGTCAGCGGCAGCCTTGTCGGCCAGGGCGTACGCAGCGGGTGCTCCGTTGGGCTGATAGAGGGCCACGGGGGCTCCATTGAGGCCGTTCTTGAAGCGCTCATAGCACTCGATGCCCTTCTCCGCCGTCCATTCGGTCTCGCATTCCTGCCACACCAACTTGACGCCGTTGATGCCGCCTTCCACTTCATTGATGTAACGCAGGTAGTCGATCATCCCGGCCCACACCGGAATACCACTGGAGGCATAAGCGCCGACGCGGTAGGTGGCCAGGGGAAAGAATTGTTCTGTGGCGGCGGCCTGTGCTGGCTGTGGCAATGCCGAGTATAGGCCTAGCGCCAGGGCGAGCGCGGTGGCGCTGTATTTGAGGGTTGCATTCAGGGTCATGGGTTCTCTCTCGTCCTTTCGCCGCGCGGCAACCCAAGGGGTGCCGCGGGCAGGTGCTTTCATGAGGCAGGCAGGCTTACTGTTCGGCCGCGCAATCACGTGGGGTGATGCCCTTTTCCTTGGTATAGGCGGCGGACTTGGCCTCGATCAGCGGCCGCAGCGTATCGCGGTCGGCTTGCAGCCAGCCCGTCACCAACTGCCACTTCTCCCCGTCCCATTGCTGCACGCGGGCGGCACCACCGCCCTCGTGATCAGCACACGACAGTTTCAAAGGCGGGAGCAAGCCCTCGAAGCCGCTGGCCTTGAGGCGCGCCGCATCGATGTTCAAGTGTTCAAAGCCCCAGCGTGCTTCCTCGCCATTCAACGGGCGATGGCCGAACTTGGTTTGCGCAGTGCGCAGTGCCTCGACCGCGATGGCCGCGTTGATCAAGCCGACGTTGTAGTACACCTTGCCGAAGTAGGCTGGGTCCTTGAGATCGCTCTTGCCGGTGTCGAGGATGTACTGCTTGAGGCGTTTGTGAATCTCGAACTCTGCGCCACCGGGGAACGGTGCCAGCGCCTGGTAGCCCTTGGCCGCGGTGCCGGCCGGAATCACGTCAGCCTCGGAGCCGGCCCAGACGTCACCGATGATGCGATCGACCGCAATGCCAAAGCGTGCTGCGGTCTTGATACCGACCGGCGTGGACACGCCCCAGGTGCGCAGAAACACCCAGTCCGGCTTGATCTGGCGCACCTGGCGCCACTGCGCGGACTGTTCGTTACCCGGATCGGCCACCGGGATCTGGATGTTTTCAAAGCCGTACTTCTGCGCCAGCAACGCCATCGGCGCCTGGGTCTCGCGGCCATAGGCAGAGTCGTGGTACACGGTCACGATCTTCTTGCCTTTGAGTTTGTCGAACCCGCCTTCGCGCTGGGCGATGTAGTTGATACCCACCGACGCCTGGCCGTAGTAATTGAGCAACAACGGGAACGCGTAGGGGAACACGCTGCCGTCGGTGGACTCGGTACGCCCGCCCGCACCATCGATCAGCGGGATCCGGTCAGCCGCGCCCTTCTCCATCAACGCATACGAGCCCGGTGTACTGTGGGTGAAGAAGAACGCGGTCGGTGCGCCGTTCAAGCCGCCCTTGTAGCGCTCGTAGCACTCGACGATGCGATCAACGCTCCACTCGGTCTCGCACTCCTGCCAGACCAGCTTGACGCCATTGATGCCGCCCTCGACTTCGTTGATGTAGCGAAAATAGTCAATCTCGCCAGCCCACCAAGGGATGCCACTGGAGGCATAGGCGCCGACCCGGTAGGTGGCCATGGGCACAAACTGTTCATTGCTGGCGGCCTGCGCCACCGCGGGCAGCAGGGACTGGAAGCCAAGCGCAAACAAGGCGCTGATGAGGGTACGCTGGAGGGGGTTACGCATGTCGTTCACTTCTTTGAGATGGAGTGTGGTTCGTCCCCTCCCGTGGTCGGGTCAAGGTGCATGGAAATCTTGATCGCGCTAGAAGCGCAGTGGCCAGGTCCTGAGCCGGTCGCGCAGGTTGCCGAACAGGCGTACCAGGCCTTCCGGTTCCTTGATCAGGAACACGATGATCAGCGTGCCAAAGATGATTTTCTGCAGGTTCTGCAACTGACCGGCATCGACATTGCCGCCGAACAACCACTGCCCGGCATGGTTGAGAAAGATCGGCATCAGGCTGATGAACGCGGCACCGACGAAGTTGCCAGCAATGCTGCCCATGCCGCCGATAATGATGATGAACAGGATCTGGAACGAGCGGTTGATATCAAAGCTGCCGGCGCTGGCCGTCCCCAGGTAGGCGAACGCCCAGAGCGCACCGGCAATGCCCAGGTAGAACGAACTGACCGCAAACGCCAGACGCTTGTAGCGATCCACCGGGATGCCGATCACTGCCGCGGCCGTGTCCATGTCCCGGATCGCCATCCAGTTGCGGCCGATCTGGCTGCGCACCAGGTTCACCGCAACCCAGGTCAGCAGCACCACACAGCTCAAGGTCAGCAGGTAGCGGCCGACCGGTGAGGCCAGGCTGTAGCCGAACAGTTCCAGGCGCGGCGCACTGATGGTGCCGGACGACGCATAGTTGTAGAACCAGGGAAACTTGGCAAACACCCACTCAATGAAAAACTGTGCGGCAAGTGTGGTGACCATCAGGTAGAAGCCTTTGATTCTTGCGCTGGGGATACCGAACAGCATGCCGAGGAACGCGGCAATCAACCCGCCGCCCACCAACGCCAACGGCAGCGGGATACCCGGCACTCGCAGCAACAGGCCATAGGTGGCAAAGGCGCCGACCGCCATGAAACCCGCAGCGCCAACCGACGTCTGGCCGGTGTAGCCGGTCAACAGGTTCAAGCCCAGGCCGGCCAGCGACAGCACCAGAAACGGGATCAGGATTGCATTGAGCCAGTAGTCATCGCCCAGCAGCGGCAAGGCCACGAAGGCCACCAGCAGCAGGAGCGCCAGGCCCAGGGGCCAGCGCCGACGTACCAGGATCAGGGGCGCATCGTCAAAGCTGGTGGTGAGGCGCGCAGTAGTCGTGGTCATACGATCACACTCGTTCGATGGCACGGTCGCCAAACAGGCCGGCCGGGCGGATATAGAGGAATACCAAGGCGAGGAAGTAGGCGAACCAAGGGGTGATGCCACCGCCAATCAGCGGGCCGATATAGGCCTCGGCGAGGTTCTCGGCAGCACCGACAATCAGCCCGCCGACGATGGCTCCGCCAATCGAGGTGAAACCGCCGATGATCAGTACCGGCAGGGCCTTGAGGACCACCAGTGACAGCGAGAACTGCACCCCCTGACGCGCGCCCCACAACAAGCCGGCCACCAGCCCGACCATCCCGGCCACGGCCCAGACAATCTGCCAGATGCGGTTGAGGTTGATGCCAATGGACAAGGCCGCGCGGGTATCGTCTGCCACCGCACGCAGGGCTATACCGATTCGCGTGCGGTTGAACAGCAGCGCCAACAGCGCGACCAGCACTGCGGCAACCGCGGCAGCAACCAGGTCGAACTGGCTGATCATGACCTCGCCCACGAACAACGGGATATCCTCGATGCCCAGGTCCAGCGCCCGTACCTGGGCGCCCATCAGCCCTTGCGCCAGCCCTTCGACGATGAAGGACAGGCCGAGGGTGGCCATGAACAGGGTGATCTGCGAGCGGTTGACCAACGGCCGCAATACCAGGCGTTCGATCAGCAGGGCGCCGATGATCATCACTACCAGGGTCAGGGCCAGCGCCAGCACGAAGGGCACGCCCTGCTCGTGCAGGCTGACAAAGGTCAACGCAGCAAACAGCAGCATCGCACCCTGGGCGAAGTTGAACACGCCACTGGCCTTGTAGATCAGCACAAAACCGATCGCTACCAACGAGTACATGGTGCCGGCGAGCAAGCCACCGATCAGGGTTTCCAAGAAGAAATTCATCAGTGCACGGTCCCCAGGTAGGCAGCGATTACGTCAGGATTGGCCTGCACTTCAGCGGGCGTGCCATCGCCGACTTTGCGCCCGTAGTCGAGCACAACGACGTGGGCGCAGAGGTCCATGACCACCTTGATGTCATGCTCAATCAGAATCACCGTGGTGCCCAGGTCGCGGTTGATGTCGGCAATAAAGCGGCTCATTTCCTGTTTTTCCTCGGCATTCATGCCGGCCATGGGTTCGTCGAGCAGTAATAGCGTTGGCTGGGCAATCAGGGCGCGGCCCAGCTCAACGCGCTTTTGCAGGCCGTATGCCAGGCTACCCACCGCGACGTCGCGCCAGGGCTGCAACTCCAGGAACTCCAACACCTGCTCGGCACGTTCGGCGAACACCCGCGCCTCGCGCCGGGCCCGTGGCAAGCCCAGCGCCTGCTCGAGAAAAAAGCTGCGCTGGAAACGCGACAGGCCAGTGAGCAGGTTGTCCAGCACGCTCATGTTCTTGAACAGCGCGTTGTTCTGGAACGTGCGGCCGATGCCCAGGCGCGCTGCCGTCAGGGGATGCGGGCGCTGCAGCCGCTCGGCATCGAACTCCAGCTCGCCGGCATCGGCACGGTAGACACCGTTGAGGATGTTCAACAGCGAGCTCTTGCCCGCGCCGTTGGGGCCGATCAACGCGCAGATTTCGCCACGGCGCACGGCGAACGACAGGTCATTGATGGCCTTCACGCCTTTGAATGACAGGGAGATGTTGCGGACTTCAAGAAGCGTACTCATGCAACACGCTCCAGGTCCTCGTGCAGCCACAACAGCCGGCCAGGGGCACGCTCGGCATCGGCATTGGCCGGGTGTTCAATGTGGGCCACCCGCTGGAAACCGAGCAAATGGCGCACCCGCGACTTGATCCAGCGGCGCAAGCCACGGCGTGGATCCGCCAGGGTCCAGTCGCACAGGCGGCGGCGCCAACTGCCTTGAGGTGCCAGCCGTGCCTCGATTTCCTCAGCCAGTGTCTGTGCACGCTGAGCAGACAACAGCAGTGCAGTCGGGGCGATTTCACGGCGGTCGCGGCTCGCCGTTTCACGGGTTTCCGGAAAGGCAAAACCTTCGCCACGTTCCAGCCAGCGGCTTAGCACATGAGCCAGGCCCTGGGCCCACTCCGTGCCTTCATCAACCCAGACCACCTCATCACGCGCGGCCTGAGCCCACCCCTGACGAGCGTGATACAACGGTTCACCGCTAAACAGCGTCGCCAAGGGCAATACCTGAAACGCGCCCTGCGGTGCGGTGCTGGCCTGTGCGCAGAACAGTCGCAGTGGCGCCAGCGGGTCAAGCCCGGCCAGACGCCAGTGAGCAACGGTCTCGCGGCGCTGCACGAAGGCAAAATCCGCTCGCAGCAGACGCAACTGCCGCTGCAACACCTCGCCACGGCTCTGCGGGCTGATGACTGCGCTGCATCCACCCAGGCTGTGGGCCGCGATTGCCAGGATCAGCAGGGACGGCTCAATCGCACCGCACAACACCAGCCGTGCTTCAGGCACAAAACCCTGCTGACGCAGACCGGCAGCGCACCGTTCAACTTCACGCAACACATCGATCCAGCGCCAGGCCTTCCAAGTGCCTTGGCGACGGTGACGCAGGGCGATCTGCAACGGTTTTTCCCTGGCCCAGCGACGCAGCGCCGACAGGGCAAAGTCCGGCACTACATCAAGCGGCCGGGTGTTCAGCTCATGGACCTTCATAGGCAACTCCTGGAAGGCCCAGACCGCTCATATCAACGATGCTCAACTGCATTTCACGTGGCACTGGGCTGCTCCTGTCTACTCAGCTTCGCACCACTGTCCGGTGCGTTTGAAAGCTATGTAACAGGATCCGTGCCAACAGATAATTTATGTTTATTTTCAAATACTTAGATTAAAAATAATGCCACCGACTCGTGCCTGCGTGGCGACAGCCTGTTGATCAACTGTTCGTGCATGGACAGTTGATCAACGCCCTACCCTGCCAGAAGAACGCACCCGACCACCTGAGCGGCCAATCAGCGCCGCGCGACCTTGAGCACGGGTGCCATCCCTGTGCGTTATCCCGTTTCCCCTTCCCCAAGTAGTCCGAAACTCCCAGCGCGCCTAGGAGTATCGGCCAATGCGCAATCACCGGCGCTTTTACATAGTTGTGGCATGTAGCAGAAAGGGGCTGCGGTCAGGTCTCGAAGACTGAAAACTGTCTGGAGAAAGTCATGACTATTTACAAAAAAAGCTCATCCCTGAAGAACGACATAGCCGGTTACACCGGTGCAGATCTTTCGCCCTTCACCCAAGGTTTCAAAGCGAACGACAGCACGACGTTTACATTCCTGAGCAATCCCGCCGCCCTGACTGCTCCGACGGTCACCACCGACCTGAAAGACTACGCTCCTGGCAGCACAGCCATCATCACAGCCAGCGGATTCGCCGCCGGCAGTACCGTGAAGCTCGAGGTGGATCATGTCACCGACGCTGGCGCAGACAGCGTGTGGGGCACGCCTGACGATGTACTCAACACCAATACTGGCGAGGGGCACGACCCCTGGTATGTGACCGACGGTGGTACCGGCGATCTCGACGGCCAGGTCAACGGCAGCGTCACCACCTCGTGGTACGTAAATCCCGACGACTCGGCAGATGCCAGGTTTCTGCTCACCGCCAGCGCTGCGGGCCGCGATGGTGTGTTCGGTACCGGCGACGACGCCGTAGCGACAACCTCGTTTACGGACAGCGGCCCAAGCATCGTGGCAACCGGTGCGAATGTGACGCTGGACGAAACAGCCGGGTTGCAGAACAGCACAGCCACTCCAAGCCCTGCAGGAGATGCTAACGACAATGACATTCTGGTGGCCTCCCTGCCTTCGATCTTCTCGGCACGCTTGACGACACTTGGGGCAGGTACCGCGACGGGGGCTGCCTTGAGTGGCTATACCGGGGCTGCTGGCAACACCGGCAGTGATGCGTTCACCATCACCCCGACGCCCGGAGCAAACATTACCGATGTGAGCTTCACCGACAGTCTTGGCGCGGCGCTCAATGGCTTGGACAGCGGACTGGATACCCTCAATGGCACCAACATCCTTCTCTATACGGATGAGACCAACAACAACATCGTTCTGGGCCGCGCCGGCGGCCCAGCCGGTGAGATCGTGTTCGCTGCCTATATTGAAGAAACCGGATCGCCGGTCACCGGCGGCAAAATCTGGACCGTGCAGTACGAACCGTTCAAGAACCCAGACGCCAGCAACCCTGACGACCCGATCGATCTCACGAATATTGTTTTCGTCGGCGCCAGTCAGGATCTGACATTCAGCCTGGCCAATGCGCCCTCCGGCCAGAACCTCTTCCTCATGTTCACCACGGCGAACCCGACAGTGGTCAACGACGGCGGTGTCTTGCGGATCACAGACCCCACCATCATCGCGACCGGAAAGGACCCCGCGGACCAGTCAAGCGGCGCCAACATAACCACCGGTGACACGATCAATACCAGCCAGGCGGGTGGTCCGACCACCTTTGGCACCAACAATCAGATGATTGTGGAACAAGAGGGCATCCGTTTTACGTTCGTCACGGGTGCCAGGCAGAATGTGACCATTCCCAACCTTGACCAGAACGAAGCAGATGTCGAATCCAACATCGACTTCACCGGCATGTTCAATGCAAAGGGGGCCAGCTTCGACGTCGTTCAGCTACAGAGCGGCAAGAGTGCCATCGTAAAAATCAGCGCGTTCAACACGGCGGCTGAACCGGGTGTGAACTTCGTCAACGGGTACGCAGGTGATGCATCGGTTGCAATCACTAATGTTCGCATCATCAACAAGAGTACCGGGGCGGTAATCGAGAACTCAAACGGATCGGTGAATGATCCGAGCATTACCATCAGTTTTACAGGTGGCGTTGCCACCATCACGGGCATCAAGGCCGGCTACAAGATTGAATACACCACAACGCAGAATCACAACCGTGTACTCATCGAGAACGGTGCAGCCGTCGATGCCAAGGGCAATGACCATGCCGATTTCGATATCGGTAGTTTCACACTGAGCCAAGCGGTGACTTCGACCGCTGAAATCGGCTCCAAGATCATCTTCGAGGACGATGGGCCAACGGCAACCGGCACCGCAGCGACTGGCACCGTCGATGAAGATGGCCTGACCAACGGCATCCCCGGCGGCACCGGCGACGTTGCCGGCGAGGCGACCACCGCCAGTGGCAGCGTGACCGGCATCTTCCAGTCCGGTGCCGATACGCCGCTGAGCTACAGCTTGTCGAGTGACACCAGCGGCTTGCCTGCACTGAGTTCGGGCGGCGTCGCACTGGTGTACAGCGTCGTGGGCAACACCCTTA
Organism: Pseudomonas sp. TE3910; assembly: GCF_056279025.1. NCBI lineage: Bacteria > Pseudomonadati > Pseudomonadota > Gammaproteobacteria > Pseudomonadales > Pseudomonadaceae > Pseudomonas > Pseudomonas sp. TE3910. Next base: position 478,429 of record NZ_JBWBQN010000001.1, on the reverse strand, counting down.
CCGCCAAGGCCGGTGTGGTGGACGTGTTCACCTTCAGCCTCACCAGCGCCGGTGCCTACACCTTCACCCTGCTCAAACCGCTGGACCATGCGGCCGGCAACAACGAAAACGACATCACCATCAACCTGGGCAGCTTGCTGAAGGCCACTGACAAGGACGGCGATACCGTCACCGCCGCTGCTGAAAAACTGGTCATCACCGTCGACGACGACACCCCAACGGCAACCGGTACTGCGGCGACTGGCACCGTCGATGAAGATGGCCTGACCAACGGCATCCCTGGCGGAACCGGCGACGTTGCCGGCGAGGCGACCACCGCCAGTGGCAGCGTGACCGGCATCTTCCAGTCCGGTGCCGACACGCCGCTGAGCTATGGCTTGTCGACTGACACCAGCGGCTTGCCTGCACTGACTTCCGGCGGCGTCGCACTGGTGTACAGCGTCGTGGGCAACACCCTTACCGCCAAGGCCGGTGTGGTGGACGTATTTACCTTCAGCCTCACCAGCGCCGGTGCGTATACCTTCACCCTGCTCAAGCCGCTGGACCATGCGGCCGGCAACAACGAAAACGACATCACCATCAACCTGGGCAGCTTGCTGCAAGCCACTGACAAGGACGGCGACACCGTCACCGCCGCCGCTGAAAAACTGGTCATCACCGTTGACGACGACACCCCAACGGCAACCGGTACTGCGGCGACTGGCACGGTCGATGAGGATGGCCTGACCAATGGCATTGCCGGCGGCACCGGCGATGTTGCCGGCGAGGCGACTACCGCCAGCGGCAGTGTGACCGGCATCTTCCAGTCCGGCGCCGATACGCCGCTGAGCTATGGCTTGTCGAGTGACACCAGCGGCTTGCCGGCACTGAGCTCGGGCGGCGTCGCACTGGTGTACAGCGTCGTGGGCAACACCCTTACCGCCAAGGCCGGTGTGGTCGATGTGTTCACCTTCAGCCTCACCAGCGCCGGTGCCTATACCTTCACCCTGCTCAAGCCGCTGGACCATGCGGCCGGCAATGACGAAAACGATATCACCATCAACCTGGGCAGCTTGCTGCAAGCCACCGACAAGGACGGCGATACCGTCACCGCCGCTGCTGAAAAACTGGTTATCACCGTCGACGACGACACGCCAACGGCAACCGGCACCGCAGCGACTGGCACCGTCGACGAAGATGGCCTGACCAACGGCATCCCTGGAGGCACCGGCGACGTTGCTGGCGAGGCGACTACCGCCAGCGGCAGTGTGACTGGCATCTTCCAGTCCGGCGCCGATACGCCGCTGAGCTATGGCTTGTCGAGTGACACCAGCGGCTTGCCGGCACTGAGCTCCGGCGGCGTCGCGCTGGTGTACAGCGTCGTAGGCAATACCCTCACCGCCAAGGCCGGTGTGGTCGATGTATTCACCTTCAGCCTCACCAGCGCCGGTGCGTATACCTTCACCCTGCTCAAGCCGCTGGACCATGCAGCCGGCAATGACGAAAACGACATCACCATCAACCTGGGCAGCTTGCTGCAAGCCACCGACAAGGACGGCGATACCGTCACCGCCGCCGCTGAAAAACTGGTTATCACCGTTGACGACGACACGCCAACGGCAACCGGCACGGCAGCGACTGGCACCGTCGATGAAGATGGCCTGACCAACGGCATCCCCGGAGGCACCGGCGACGTTGCCGGCGAGGCGACCACCGCCAGCGGTAGCGTAACCGGCATCTTCCAATCCGGCGCCGATACGCCACTGAGCTATGGCTTGTCGAGTGACACCAGCGGCTTGCCGGCACTGAGCTCGGGCGGCGTCGCACTGGTGTACAGCGTCGTGGGCAACACCCTCACCGCCAAAGCCGGCGTGGTCGACGTGTTCACCTTCAGCCTCACTAGCGCCGGTGCCTACACCTTCACCCTGCTCAAACCGCTGGACCATGCGGCCGGCAATGACGAAAACGACATCACCATCAACCTGGGCAGCTTGCTGCAAGCCACTGACAAGGACGGCGACACCGTCACCGCCGCCGCTGAAAAACTGGTTATCACCGTTGACGACGACACCCCAACGGCAACCGGTACTGCGGCGACTGGCACCGTCGATGAAGATGGCCTGACCAACGGCATCCCTGGAGGCACCGGCGACGTTGCTGGCGAGGCGACTACCGCCAGCGGCAGTGTGACCGGCATCTTCCAGTCCGGCGCCGATACGCCGCTGAGCTATGGCTTGTCGAGTGACACCAGCGGCTTGCCGGCACTGAGCTCGGGCGGCGTCGCACTGGTGTACAGCGTCGTGGGCAACACCCTTACCGCCAAGGCCGGTGTGGTGGACGTATTCACCTTCAGCCTCACCAGCGCCGGTGCCTATACCTTCACCCTGCTCAAGCCGCTGGACCATGCGGCCGGCAATGACGAAAACGATATCACCATCAACCTGGGCAGCTTGCTGCAAGCCACCGACAAGGACGGCGATACCGTCACCGCCGCTGCTGAAAAACTGGTTATCACCGTCGACGACGACACGCCAACGGCAACCGGCACCGCAGCGACTGGCACCGTCGACGAAGATGGCCTGACCAACGGCATCCCTGGAGGCACCGGCGACGTTGCTGGCGAGGCGACTACCGCCAGCGGCAGTGTGACTGGCATCTTCCAGTCCGGCGCCGATACGCCGCTGAGCTATGGCTTGTCGAGTGACACCAGCGGCTTGCCGGCACTGAGCTCCGGCGGCGTCGCGCTGGTGTACAGCGTCGTAGGCAATACCCTCACCGCCAAGGCCGGTGTGGTCGATGTATTCACCTTCAGCCTCACCAGCGCCGGTGCGTATACCTTCACCCTGCTCAAGCCGCTGGACCATGCAGCCGGCAATGACGAAAACGACATCACCATCAACCTGGGCAGCTTGCTGCAAGCCACCGACAAGGACGGCGATACCGTCACCGCCGCCGCTGAAAAACTGGTTATCACCGTTGACGACGACACGCCAACGGCAACCGGCACGGCAGCGACTGGCACCGTCGATGAAGATGGCCTGACCAATGGCATTGCCGGCGGCACCGGCGATGTTGCCGGCGAGGCGACCACCGCCAGTGGCAGCGTGACCGGCATCTTCCAGTCCGGCGCCGACACGCCGCTGAGCTATGGCTTGTCGAGTGACACCAGCGGCTTGCCTGCACTGAGTTCCGGCGGCGTCGCACTGGTGTACAGCGTCGTGGGCAACACCCTCACGGCCAAGGCCGGTGTGGTGGACGTATTCACCTTCAGCCTCACCAGCGCCGGTGCGTACACCTTCACCCTGCTCAAGCCGCTGGACCATGCGGCCGGTAATGACGAAAACGATATCACCATCAACCTGGGCAGCTTGCTGCAAGCCACTGACAAGGACGGCGACACCGTCACCGCCACCGCTGAAAAACTGGTCATCACCGTTGACGACGACACCCCAACGGCAACCGGCACCCCTGTAACCGGAACGGTCGATGAAGACGGCCTGACCAACGGCATCCCCGGCGGAACCGGCGACGTTGCTGGCGAGGCGACCACCGCCAGTGGCAGCGTGACCGGCATCTTCCAGTCCGGTGCCGACACGCCGCTGAGCTATGGCTTGTCGAGTGACACCAGCGGCTTGCCTGCACTGAGTTCCGGCGGCGTGGCACTGGTGTACAGCGTCGTGGGCAACACCCTCACGGCCAAGGCCGGTGTGGTGGACGTATTCACCTTCAGCCTCACCAGCGCCGGTGCGTATACCTTCACCCTGCTCAAGCCGCTGGACCATGCAGCCGGCAATGACGAAAACGATATCACCATCAACCTGGGCAGCTTGCTGCAGGCCACCGACAAGGACGGCGACACCGTCACCGCCGCCGCTGAAAAACTGGTCATCACCGTTGACGACGACACCCCAACGGCAACCGGTACTGCGGCGACTGGCACGGTCGATGAGGATGGCCTGACCAATGGCATTGCCGGCGGCACCGGCGATGTTGCCGGCGAGGCGACCACCGCCAGTGGCAGCGTGACCGGCATCTTCCAGTCTGGCGCCGATACGCCGCTGAGCTATGGCTTGTCGAGTGACACCAGCGGCTTGCCGGCACTGAGCTCGGGCGGCGTCGCACTGGTGTACAGCGTCGTGGGCAACACCCTTACCGCCAAGGCCGGTGTGGTGGACGTGTTCACCTTCAGCCTCACCAGCGCCGGTGCGTATACCTTCACCCTGCTCAAGCCGCTGGACCATGCAGCCGGCAATGACGAAAACGATATCACCATCAACCTGGGCAGCTTGCTGCAAGCCACTGACAAGGACGGCGATACCGTCACCGCCGCCGCTGAAAAACTGGTCATCACCGTTGACGACGACACCCCAACGGCAACCGGCACCCCTGTAACCGGAACGGTCGATGAAGACGGCCTGACCAACGGCATCCCCGGCGGGATCGGCGACGTTGCCGGCGAGGCGACCACCGCCAGTGGCAGCGTGACCGGCATCTTCCAGTCCGGTGCCGACACACCGCTGAGCTATGGCTTGTCGAGTAATACCAGTGGCTTGTCAGCGCTAAGCTCGGGCGGCGTGGCACTGGTGTACAGCGTCGTGGGCAACACCCTCACGGCCAAGGCCGGTGTGGTGGACGTATTCACCTTCAGCCTCACCGCTGCCGGTGCCTACACCTTCACCCTGCTCAAGCCGCTAGACCATGCAGCCGGCAATGACGAAAACGACATCACTATTAACCTGGGTACCCTGCTGCAGGCCACCGACAAGGACGGCGACACCGTCACGGCAGCCGCCGACAAACTGGTCATCACCGTTGACGACGATACGCCGACACTCGCGTTCGGCAACCTGATCGGGACCGGTAGCGTCCTTGCGCAATACGGGTTCTGGGATAAGTCGGACGGAGCCGACGGGCTGGGTGCAGCCGGCCTGGATGTCTCGCTGGTGAACGGTGAGTTCACGCTTGTCAGGCCAGACAACACAACAACGACCGGGACCGGCACGCTCACCGAACTATCGCCCTCACCGGATGCCAATGGCGCGTACCAATTCGCAGGAACGCTGACCGGTGACTTTGACAACAATGCTCAAACAGCAGATACCAGCGTCGACTACACGCTGACCGTGTTTGCCAATGGCAGCTATGCACTGGATCTGGTTCAGGGCTTCAGTTCGACGGTGGTGCTCAGCAGTGCCGACGGCTCACTTGCAGCCGGCGGTCCTGATCCGGTTCGCACGCTGTTGATTCCGGAGACAAATGATCCAACCATTCCTTCTGCATCTGAGGAAATTGTCTTCTTCTCGGCAAAAGCGCTTGCGTCTACAACGGACATCCTGTCCGGTATCGGGCTCGGAGCCTACGACCCCACGGAAGCAGCGCTGCAGACTAACCCGTTACCGTCGTACATCGATCCTGCATCGATGAACGTCAGCACATCCGGCATTGGTGTTGCCAACAACCTATTCCAAGGAGACAACCTGGCGGCAATCAGCGCAGCCGATGAGAGTTTCGTCATCAACCCAGAGACCCTGCTGACGGGAATGAAGGTCTTCATCGACAACTCCGTGGGGGGGTACGACACCGCGACAGAAGACCTGTACTACAGGATTTACTACGAGGATGGTACGTTCTCGGACCTCATCGAAGTGAATACCCTGACGCCGGAGGCCGGTGGACAGGTGTCCTTCCTCATCGAGAGGGAAGGAACGGCACTGATCGACGCGGTTCAACTGACGATGGGCCGAGGCGAGATCAAGATACCGGTGATCGAGTTCATTCAGGAAAGCGAGAACCTGGCCAGTGATGTCAAGCTGACGTTCAACGCGACGGTGACCGACAAGGACGGGGACTCGGCGACAAGTACCTTTAACGCCGACTTGTTTGCCAACGATGCGGCCGACGCCACCTTCGACTTCACGCTGGTTGGAACAAGCGGTGCGCGTGATGCCTTCAACGTCGATCTGTCACTCACAGAGAACCAGTATCAGGTCACCGGCTTCGATGTGACCGCCGGCCACCGAGACACGCTGGTGCTCAACGGCGACCAGAACGCGGTTGTCCAATCAATCAACAACGCCGGTGCAGACAGCATCGTGACGATCGCCGAGTCCGGCGGACAAACAACGACGATCACCTTGGTCGGAGTCGATGTTCTGAATAGCGACATTGTGTTTGGCGGTGCCTGAGGTACTGCGCGCAGTACAGGATGCGAGGGTGGCGTAGAAACCACCCTCGCATTGCTTCCTGGCAATCGAATACAAGACCTGCATGGCCGAACCCGCTCTGGATGGTCAAGCGCCACAACAAAGAACGGCAACACAGCAGCGCGCCATGCACCCATAGCCGTTTCAGGTCGCGGTTCTTGCGTGAGGCTCAATCCGACTCCACTCACGTGGACTCAGGCGGCTCTCCGTTGCTGGTGAGCCCATGTTTCATTGCGTACATGAGCAAATCGATTCGATTGATGAGATCGAGCTTTTGATAGATGTTGCTGAGGTGGTTGTGTACCGTGTGTTCGCTAATGCCCAGGCGCTCGGCGATGCCCATGTATTTGGCAGACGGATCATCCACAATGGCGCGAATCAGTTCCCGCTCGCGCAGTGTCAGCCGCGCCTGTTTCGCCTGTTCCAGATTGCATCTCAAGGGTATATGCCCGGTCGCGGCATAGCCGGAGAGCCCACCGGCCCACGCCCTATCCAGCCCGATGTTGCGATGGTGAACCTTGATGATGGCCTGGATGATCGACTCCGTCGGGTCTTCCGCAAGCACGATACCGCGTGCGCCCGCCTCTATCGCCTGGGCAACGGGAATGGATTCGTACAAACCCTTGAGCACCAGCACCTTCATTTCCGCGCTGCGGGTGAGCCCCGAGACAACCTCCAGCGGGTTAAGCGCATCAGGAAAGAAACTGAAAAAAATAACGTCTGGGCGCAACTGATCGGCAAGGTCCAGCGCATTGGTGTAGGTGGTGGCCTGGCCGCTCACTTCCATCCGAGGCTTTCTGGCATTGATCAAATCGTGAAGGCCCATCAGAACAAGAGGGCGACAATCGATCAGCATCACCCGTATTGGTTTTCTGTGTTCAGGCATTCTCTTTCTGCCCCCTATTGAAAGACGGTACCCGCCCACATGTTGAAAGCATGGGCTTCCACCGGCTGCACCAGCAGGGGCTGCAAATATATCCATAAGCCGGACAACGGCATCGAAACAACACAAATAGGAATAGCTATCAATAGCTTGCGCATGATGATGTGCTCCCTAAGCCGGTAAACTGAGTCTAGGCCAGCACGGTATGCTGCCAGCCCACCTAACCGCCAGCCACCGACTCACCCCTCCTACACGTCGCTCGACCGATGCTCTCAAAACGTACTCTAGTCTCGCAAAATCAAGACCTTAGGCTCACCAGCGACGGCCTGCAGCCACAGCCTGCCCCGCCCAAAAACGTCAATCAACCGACGAATGGCGGGTGAAAATGTACAAAAAAACGATGGCGTCAATTTAACGTCAAACCCTGCCTCAACGAGCCCCTCTGGTCGGCCCTGGGTACGCGCACGGGCACGCCAAACGCGTTTAATGTGGGTTGTAGGGGCATGGTGCAGTGCCGCCGCTCGGCGCCTCTGTACTGGCCAACCGTCACGCCACTTGGATGAACGTGCGGATGAATGCCGGCTTGAGCGAAGGATGGCCAACGTGAAGGTTCAATCGGAATCGGAAGGGGTAACGGGACAGTTATCCAACAAAAGTGCTTACAAGAGACGGTCGTGGCTTGGCGAGATCAGGGACGCACGACATCCTGGCCAGCGCTGCGGGGACTCAACCAGCCATTCACACTTTCGACACTTTCGGCCGACGGCTTTCCCGCCCAGCGATTGAGGCTGAACACATTACTGAGGAACTCGTATTGCGTCTTGAGCAGGTTACGCCGAGCGCGAAACTCGTTACGCACGCTGGCCAGTACATCGACGGCATTGACCATTCCATAGTTCAGCGCTTTCTCTGCGGCTACCCTCGACAACTGTGCAGAGGCCAACGCCAGGCGGTTCGCCTCGATCTTTTCACCGTTCGAACTGGCGGTGAGGTATGCGCTGGTGATCTCCTTGACCACCCGACGCCGGATCGCTTCCAGTTCCTGCTCGGCAGTCACTTGATCCTGATAGAGCCCACGGACCCGCGCCGAGGTCGAGCCGCCGCTGTACAGCGGCACCTGAATGCCAACGCCCGCAACATAACTGTCAGTACGTGGCGTCAGGGAATTGTTGTAACCTTCGTTGGTCTGTTGAGCACTCAGGCTCAGGCTCAAGGTCGGATAGTGCCCGCCCTTGCCACTGCGTAACGCGGCGTTCGCTGCTTCGACCCCGCTCTCGCGAGCCTTGAGCGCAGGGTTTGACGCGATTCCCTCGCGAACCCAGGTTTCCAGACTCTGCGCAGAAACCTGTAGTTGCACGTCATCACGAATCCGATTAAGCCTCTCTTTGACGGGGCGACCGACAATCTCTGCCAGTGATTCGCGGCTGATAATGGCTTGGTTACGGGCATCCAGCTCCTGCGCCGCGAGCAAATCCACCCTGGCCTTGAGGTCAAGCTGATCCGTAATCAAGGCCAACTGCTTCTCGTACAACACGTTGATCCGGTCCAGACTTTTTTGCGTGGTTAGACGCTCCGCTATCACTAACTCCAGCTCATCCTCTGCCGCCAATGCCGTGAAGTAACGCCTCGCCAATTCCACTGTCGCCTCCGCCTGGGCATCCAGCGCTTCCGATTCGGACTGCTTGGCCAGGCTTTGAAATTTTTTATAGTTCTCCCACGCGGCCTTGTTATAGAGGTACTGACGCAACACCAGGCTGTAGCTCTCGCTATCGTAACTCTGCTGTATCAGGTCGTTTTCCTGGTGAATCTGGTTCACCCCTGCGTTAATCGATACTTGCGGCAACAGCGCTCCCAGGGCCTCGCGCTGATGTTCCTGACCCGCCTGGGCTCGCGCAAAAGAGGCCAGTACCTGCGGATCCTCCAACCGCGCCTCCCGATACAGCTGTACAAGGTCAGTGGAAAACGTCGAGGCACTGACCCCTTTCGATACGACGGCAGGGGTTTGCGCCAGGGCAACGCCCGCCGCAACCATGAACGCACTACCCAACAAAATGGCCGACGTGCCCACGGTCATTCCTCGATCATCGATTGAGAGAGGGCATTGCGCGCCGGTTGCATCAAGTACTGCAACAACGTGCGTTGGCCCGTGATGATCAACACGTCCGCCGGCATCCCCGGCAACAACTTGCGCTCACCCAAGGTACGCACGCCGTTCTCGGTTACCCGGACCCGAGCCAGGTAATAGGCGGCCCCGGTCTTCTCGTTGGTCAGCCGGTCAGCCGATACGCTGCTGACCTCGCCTTCGATCACCGGTGTGGTCGAGCTATTGAACGCGCTGAAACGAATATCGGCACGCTTGCCGATGGCGATACGGTCAATATCCAGCGTCGTCACCTGAGCCTCTATGACCAGCTCGGAAACCGATGGAACGATGTCCAGCAGCGGCGTTGCCGGGCGCACGACACCACCAATGGTGTGCACTGTCATGCCAATCACCATGCCTGCGTCGGGTGCGCGGATGACGATACGGCTGAGCCGGTCTTCCAGGGCCGAGGTTTTCTCCTGCAAGTCGTATATCTTGGTCTGAACCTCGGCCAACTGCTTGACGACATCGGCATTGAAATCCTTGTCGATTTGCAGAATCTGCAGCTGTGTTTCGTTGATCTGCAGACGCGTACGGTTGATTGTGGAACGGTGATCCGCCACCTCAGACCTGAGCATCCCCAGTTTGCGCTCCTGCTCGAGCAGACGTTGCTTGTCGACGAACCCCTGCTTGAGCAGGTCCGTCAACTCATCGATTTCACCGCTGTAGGATTTCTCCAGATGCATCTTCGCGTCGATCATCGATTGCAGCCCCTTGACCTGTTGCTGCAACTGGCCGATGCGCTCCCGCAATACTGCTATCTGGCCCAGCCGCGAGCCCTGTCGAGCATTGAATACCTGGGTCTCGCTCTGGCGCGCTTCCATACCGCGCGAACTCGTGGGATCGACCACGTCACCAAAACCGATCGCCGACAGCGTGTCGCGCTCGGCGATGAGCCTTGCCTCCATGGCTTTGGCCGCGACCAACTGGCTTCGGGTCATCTCGTATTCAAAACGCAGTTGGGCATCATCAAGAATGATCAGCGGATCACCGCGTTTGACGATGTCGCCGTCATGGGCCAGTACCTCTTTGACAATGCCCCCTTCAAGATGCTGGACGGTTTTGCGGTAAGTCTGCACCGTGACCACACCCGGCGCATAAGCGGCCCCGTCGAGGGGCGCGAAAGCCGCCCAGGTGCCGAACAGGCCGAAAGTCACACTGACAATGGCGACGCCCAACCGGCGTACTTTACGATCCGACGTTGGCAGGTCGGCGAGACTGTCAATTTGCCGGTCGGGCATCTTAGGATTCATTGTCTTCGTCCTTGCCGGTATCGACCGCAGCAACACTGGCACCTGCAGGCATGGCATGCCGTTGTGCCTGCTGTTGCCTTGCGTTGAGTTCGGCCAGCACCTGGTCGCGAGGCCCAAACAGGCTGACAACCCCAGCGTTCATCACCATGAGCCGGTCAAGTTGCGACACGATATTGGTTCGGTGGGTAATCACAAACAGCGTCGCACCAGTCTGTTTTAACTGCTGGATGGCTGCCGCCAAGGCACGATCACCGACGTCGTCAAGATTGGAGTTGGGCTCGTCAAGCACAATCAACCTCGGGCTGCCATACAGGGCACGGGCCAATCCGATGCGTTGGCGCTGCCCGCCCGACAGCATGACCCCCTCGCTGCCAATCACAGTGTCGTAGCCATCAGGCAACAGCAAAATCATTTCGTGAACGCCAGCGGTCTTGGCAGCCAGAATGACTTTTGCCGAGTCGACCTCGGCGAAGCGGGCAATGTTTTCACCGATGCTGCCCTCGAACAATTCAATGTCCTGAGGCAAGTACCCGATATATGGGCCCAGCTCTTGTTTGTCCCAGGCGCTGATATCCGCGCCATCCAACCGGACGACCCCATGCTGCGGCGCCCACACCCCTATCAATGCTCTGACCAGGGTCGACTTGCCGGCGGCACTTGGGCCGATGATTCCCACCACGCAACCGGCAGGGACGCTGAAGCTTATGTTTTTGATGATAGGTGTATTCGAGCCAGGTGCCGCGACAACCAGATTCTCGACCTGCACGTGCCCCTGGGGCGGAGGTAAAGACATACGCTCGGGTTGCGTCTGTTGCTTGTCGAGGATGTCGTTCAGACGGCGGTATTGCGAACGCGCCGCAATGAAGCCTTTCCAACTGCCGATGATCAGATCAATGGGGGCCAGCGCACGCCCCAGTAGCACGGCCCCGGCAAACACCATACCGGCTCCGACCTGATGGTCCACCGCCAGGTACGCCCCCAGCCCCAGCACCAGTGATTGCACCAGGAGCCGGAAAGTCCGGGAAAGCGTACTGACAATAGCCCCTCTATCGCTTGCCATGGACTGCAACAACAGAACGTTTCTTTGCCGACGCCCCCAACGATCCATCAGGGTTTCAAGCATGCCCATGGACTCGATCACCTCTGCGTTGCGCAGGTTCTTCGTGGTGTAGAGCGTCGCGCCGATATGTTCCTTGTTGGCCTGGGCCAGTGCCGGCCCCGTCAGCCTCTCATTGAGAAATGCGAGTGATAACAACAGTAGCGCACTGCCTGTCGCCACCCAGCCGAACCAGGGATGAAACAGGAACATCACCGCGATATAAATCGGCAACCAGGGGGCGTCGAAGAAGGCGAACAATCCGTTACCGGAGAGAAACTGCCTCAAGCCCGTCAAGTCGTTGAGGGGCTGTGCCGAAGCATCCATGCCGCCACTGTCCAAAGCCCGTTTGAAACTGGCTTTATAGACTTGGCGGCTGAGCAACACATCCAGCCGGGTACTGACCCGTACCATGATGCGCGAACGAACCCACTCCAGAGAACCGAGCGTGAGCAACAACCCGGTCATGATCAGCGTCAGCATTGCCAGGGTCGTCAGACTTCCGCTGCTCATCACTCGGCCATATACCTGAAGCATATAGAAGGTAGGAACGAGCATCAGTGCGTTGATAAAAAAGCTGGCAAAACCAACAAAAACAAAGCTGTCTCGACAGGTTTTCAGCGCACTTTTCAGACTGTTTTCAGGTGTGCTTCGCATTGAGACCCCTGCTCGTAAAGCCAACCTTTGAGGAGCTTAGATCATGTCGAACAACTGTGTTCGGTAATTGACCAGATCGCAGACTTTCTGGATCTTCCGCCCAGTGCAGCACCGCGCTCGTCGTGCGCCCTCCTTCGTTTATGACAATCTGATTGCTGGCAACGACAGCCTGGAATTCGTCGACCGGGCATCACCCCAATTGATCAACCATGACCGCATTGCTATAGACCAGAGCACCGTCAGCGGCACGGTGCCCGACCAAATGAAACTGACCGCGTTGGTCACGTGCACTCAAGTAAACGCGAAACTGGCAATCCGACAACGGGCCACACTCCGGAGGCATGATCAATTCCATCTGGCTGATGTCGACATCAACCATCACCTCGGGCGCGTTGGTCTTTTTCAACTGCTCTTCAGCCGCCTCAAGGCGAACATGATCCGCGCCACTGACGTGAAAATGAATTTGCCCCAGCTCGATGGGGGGTGCATCGCTACTGGTCTTGTACCAGCCTTCTATAGTCAAGGTGTTCATGGACAGTGCTCCTGAGGTGAACGCCCCGACATTGACGCTGGATCGGGGCGCACGCTGGGCTAGCGCTTGATGAGGGAAATCTTGGTGCCCTCAATGCTGATACCCGCCATCAACCCTTGCTGATCGAAGACAAACGCATAGGCATCGTGCTGCAACGACGAACTCGATAGATTCTTCGCCACGCCTTGATCAACGACGACGACGGTAGGCCCGACGCCGACCTCCCAGCCCTTCGTGTCGCGCACATATTGCAGGGCTTTGTCGGTCATCAAGAACACGGCATAAGCGTAGGATTGGGCGCCTGCCTGCAGCCCCCAGGAGCCGGTCACCGAGTTGTAGTAGCCATCCACTTTGGAGCCGATCAACAACTCGCCTTCACCATAACTGCCACCAAACACCAGGCCGGCCTTGACGATGTTAGGGAACACGAGCACAGCCTTGGCGGTGCGCGACAGGGTCTGAGCCAATGGGTCTGCCTTGTAGAGCATCTGCAAGGCCTGTTGGGAATCTTTGTCCAGGTCCGCGGCCGTTGCAGCACTGGCACTGTTAATGAGCCCTGCCGATGCCAATGACAGGACGACAAAAGCCATCGAAAACAATAACCGTAGTGAATGTTTCATTGCTGAACTCCAATACCCGAAATAGAAAGGAAGTGATCGTGGGCTGTGCGACTGACATCCGTCAGTCGGTTACAACCGCCCCATCAGCAGCAACACGATGAGAATGATCACCACGATGCCCAACCCGCCGGTCGGTCCGTATCCCCAGTTCCTGCTGTGCGGCCAGCTCGGAAACACGCCGATCAGTAGCAGGATCAAGATGATTAATAGAATTGTGCCCACGCTCATGGCTGTTTCCTCGAGCGCGCGAAAGAAAAGAGCAGGCTTTATCGCTGTCGCGCGCGCACAGCGATCTGACACAATCAGCTTGAGCCGTTGGCAGACAATGTTCTGTACGGTGCCGCACAGACGTCAGGGTCTTTTGCGCCGAGCCTGTTGAACGTGGGCGTCACTGAGAACGCTCGACACGAAGCCCCCTTATCGCAAAAAGAACCTGGAGAACCTCATGAACAAGGACCAAGTAAAAGGCAGAGCCAAAGAAATTGAAGGCACGATCAAGGAAGTCGCAGGCAAGGCTGTTGGCAACAAAAGCCTGGAAAACAAAGGGAAGATCGAGAAAACGATTGGCAATGTTCAGGCAGGCATTGGCGACCTGAAGGAAGAGTTGAAACGCTGATCCGACTCGATGATCGGGTCCATTCAAAAGCATAAACAGCGCAGCCGGTGTACAACGCGCTGAACCCACTCTGGCAACCACACGAGTACGTGCTGTAGCGAACAGACGGTCAGGCAAACATTGCCCAAACTTTCTGCACGAGGCCGTACAGCACCGCTCTCGTCACTGTCACCGTGCTGCAGGACAATCACGTGCCAGCCAAAACACCACGGCAGGTGGAGAACCGCCTGCTTCAGGGCCTGCCTGAAAAGGACCTCAACCCTATACTGGATCAGTGCCAGCACGTCGACCTGGCCTTTGGCACCGTGCTGTGTGAGCCTGGCCAGCCCCTGCTGCATGTGTACTTCCCAAGCACCGCATTCATTTCCCTGATGACGACGCTACGTGGCCATCCACCCCTTGAAATAGGTCTGGTCGGCTACGAAGGCATGCTCGGTGCGACCCTTGCACTAGGTGCCAACACCGCCCCCATGCGGGCGATCGTACAAGGGGCCGGCAGCAGCCTGCGAATGGAATGTGCACAGCTGAAAATCGCGCTCCACGAGCATCCCGTGCTGTTGCAACGGTTGAATCAATACCTGTACCTGTTCCTCAAGCAACTGGCGCAAACGGCAGCCTGCACTCATTTCCACGAGATCGAGCCGCGCCTGGCGCGTTGGCTACTGATGACTCATGACCGCGCACACGCCAACCATTTTTATCTGACGCACGCGCTCCTGGCGAACATGCTTGGCGTAAGGCGCAGTGGCGTGACCCTGGCTGCCGGAGCACTACAAGAGCGCAATTTGATTCGATACTCCCGTGGCGACATTACCATCCTTGACCGCAAGGGATTGGAAGCTGCGTCATGCGAATGCTACTGCGCGCTCCACACAGAAGCCTGAAAATCATGCCCAGGGCACTGTGTGCGATGGCGTACATACCCTGCCCCTTCTTCAGGGACAGAATGGAGCCAGGGAAAAGCAGCATTCGCTGCAACAGGCGTAATCATGAACACCATGACTGATTCACTCGCAGTAACGCGCATAAATGCGCAGTGCCATCCACTGGTACGTTACCTCAACAAGCTAAGCGGCATTCGCTACTCGGCCCTTTATGAGCAGACCGGCTGCTACGAGCTGAACCCTTTGTACGGAAAAACACGACATGCTACCGACGAAGAGCTGGCCAATACCGAGGTCTGGGAGCGACTGCCTTGAGCCCCAGGCGTACGAAGTCAAACAGGACTCACACTGAAGGTTCGAGCATGCGCCTCGTATCAGTAGCCACAGCTGCCGGCTTCGCACTTGTCCTGCTCGGCAACCAGGCCGTTGCCGCCGACCCTGAGCCAAACAAGGCCGCAACGGTCGACAAGGCAAAGGCCCTGGAACAGAAAGCTGCGGCGAACCAGAGCACGACATCGTTACCCAGGGCCGAGCCCCTCACAAAGCCTGAAGCGCAAGCCGTGGACCCTGTGGGCGCAGCCTCCCTGAACAATACAATTAGCTGCCTTTCACGCACCATCTACTGGGAAGCCAAAGGCGGTGCGCCTGCCGACATGGAAGCGGTAGCCAGCGTCGTCCTGAACCGAGTAGGTCATGCAGGCTTTCCAGGCACGGTTTGCGAAGTGGTCAAACAAGGCTCCGAACAGCATGCCTGTCAATTTTCCTGGTGGTGTGACGGCAATTCTGATCATGTAGATGAAGACGCGCCCTACCTGCTTGCCAAGGAGGTAGCACGCAAGGCGCTCAACCAACAACTCACCGACCGAACAGGCGGCGCGTTGTACTTCCATAGCAAAGGCGTAACACCCGATTGGGCCAAGCAATACACCAAGACGGCCGAAACAGGAAAGTTCCTCTTTTACAAGCCTCACGACGGGACAGCACGATAGCGCCGGCGGCGAGACACACGGTGAGCCTGTTCAGTGAGAAGTGGTATGGCTAAGGACTGTATGGGCAAGAAGACGATCGGTTTCTTTCTTTACAACGGCATAACACTCGCAACACAGCGCCTCGAGCTTCGCGCGATCCAACACCTCTATATGGCCACGGCTGTACTCGATCACCCCGAGTTTCTGTAATTTACCCGCAGCTTCCGTGACGCCCTCGCGACGAACGCCAAGCATGTTGGCAATCAGTTCCTGGGTCATGATCAGCTGATTACTCGGCAAGCGATCCAGCGACAGCAGCAACCAACGACACAGCTGCTGGTCGATTGAGTGATGGCGATTGCACACTGCGGTCTGTGCCATTTGAGTAATCAAGGCCTGGGTGTAGCGCAGCAACAGCTGCATCATCTCGCCATGCCGGTTGAACTCACTTTTCAGGCGATGCCCCGCCAGCCGGTAGGCATGCCCTGCACTCTGCACAATGGCCCGGCTCGGAGTGCTTTCGCCGCCCATGAACACGGCTATGCCAACGAGCCCTTCGTTACCTACAACAGAAATTTCCGCCGAGGCCCCCGTCTTCCATCACGTAAAGCAGGGAAATGATGGCGTCGGTAGGGAAATAGACATACTGAAGAGAATCACCTGACTCATACACGACCTTGCCCAAGGGCAAGACGACCAACTCCAACTGGGGAATCAGCCGCTCTTGTACCTCGATGGGCAACGCCGCCAGCAGACGGTTCTGCAACGGGTGGGGAAGCTCAGACATGGTTTCACCAATGGTGCCAATGGCCTGCAAACACACGGGATTTCACAATCATAGACCCGCTGGTGAATTTCCACCTCCCGGCGCCCCGTGCACAAGGATTCAATTTTCTGTAGTACCTGGGCCTGCAGTAGAGGATGCTGGACAAGGTTAAGACGCGCCCCAGGTTGCCTGACTGCCATGTCTATTGCCCTATGGTCCCTACTCCTCGGTTTTTTACTCATCACCATGGTGCTGGGTGGAACCCTGCTCGCCCGGTTGCTGTTGAGCAGCGCTATGGTCTACCTCTTTGTCGGCTACACGCTGGGGCCTGCGGGGCTTGCGGTGATCACCCTGAACCCTGCGCATCATGCCGATGTGCTGGCATGGGTCGCCGAGGTCGCAGTGCTTATCTCACTGTTCAACGTGGGATTGAAGATGGGTGCCGTTCCATTCTCCGACAGGCGCTGGAGGGTGCCGCTACGCTTGGCACTCATCTCCATGGTGCTCACGGTAGGGCTTATCACCGCTGTCGGTGTCTGGGGACTGGGGCTGCCACTGGGTGCCGCTGTGTTGCTGGGGGGCATCCTTGCCCCGACAGACCCTGTGCTGGCTTCCGGGGTGCAAACTGACAGTGAAGTCCATCCAGATCGCCTGCGTTTCAGCCTTTCCGGAGAAGGTGGCTTGAACGACGGAACGGCGTTTCCCTTCGTGATGCTGGGCCTCGGGCTGCTGGGGTTGCACGACCTCGGCACGAGTGGCTGGCGCTGGTGGGCAATAGACCTGATCTGGGCCACAGCGGGAGGCCTGCTGATCGGCGCTGCGTTAGGCGCAATCATCGGCCGCCTCGTTGTTCACCTGCGTACGCGCTATAAGCTGGCCGTAGGCCTGGACGAATTCCTCTCACTCGGTCTTCTGGCGATGGCTTATGGCGCTGCGCAACTGAGCCTGGCATCCGGCTTCCTGGCCGTATTCGCCGCAGGGCTGGC
The DNA here is from genome assembly GCF_056279025.1 of Pseudomonas sp. TE3910. Taxonomy (NCBI): domain Bacteria; kingdom Pseudomonadati; phylum Pseudomonadota; class Gammaproteobacteria; order Pseudomonadales; family Pseudomonadaceae; genus Pseudomonas; species Pseudomonas sp. TE3910. The sequence goes on along the minus strand of NZ_JBWBQN010000001.1, from coordinate 460,843 downwards.
GCTGCAACGGGTCAAGGAGCAACCGAAGCCCAATACGGCATCACTGAGCACGAGGCCTGGGGTGAGCGGCCACGCCTACGAGGCATTGGCCACGCACTCCCACCATGCCAGCGCAACCATGACGAGCGCAGTGATCGGGTTCAATGAACAACTCGAAAAGTTGGCCGAACTTGGGATGGTACTGTTTGTGGGGGCATTACTGCCCTACGTGGTTTATTGGCCAGCCTTGTGGTGGTTCATACCCTTGTTGTTCGTGCTCCTGCGCTCGCTGGCCGTTGCGATTGGGATGCTGGGCGAACCCATGCGCACACCACGGCGCGCGATGATCTGCTGGTTCGGGATACGCGGAATAGGTTCCATCTTTTACCTGATGTTCGCCATTCGCCATGGCCTGACCCCCCACGTGGCTCAACAATTGATAACCCTGACGTTGGTGACCGTCACTGTCTCTATCGTGGTACACGGTATGTCGGTTCTGCCTCTGATGAAGTGGTATGAACACCAAGACTAACCCTTGCAGTAACGCTGATGTACGCGTTCCAGGCATACCAGACAACGCCAACGGTTAAGCGCGGTAACGCACCGACGCCAACCGCCTGCGCTGTCACAGTGCACTCCAGCCCGATGCAATGATGCACGCCTGTCGGGCCTCCATCATAGAGAGTGCACGCTGATGCAAAGACAATTACGCAACCTGATACTCGCCGCCAGCATCTCACTGGCAATAGGCGCCACAAACGGCATCGCCGCAGCGAATGCCAAGACCTTCACGGATACACGACAGGAAACCCAAATCTGGACGACCTTTGCGTTGAATCCTTATTTGCGTGCCAACGACCTGAACGTATCGGTGGCAGATGGCAAAGCCACACTGAGCGGTTACGTGGATGAAAGCCCTCATAAAGACCTGGCGAACGCCATTGCTCTGGGTGTCGGTGGGATTGATGCCGTCGACAACCAGATCATCGTCCAGCCTGATTACGTTGCGCCGGTTTCCTCCGCAGCGCGCAGCTACGGCACCATGATTGACGATGCCACCATCACTGCCGCGGTGAAATCGAAGTTGCTGTGGAGCAAACAGGCCGATGGCATGTCCGCTAACGTCCAGACCGAGTCAGGCAAGGTAACACTGCGTGGTACCGCCAACAGCAACGCTGACCGGGAGCTGGCCGGCCGTCTGGCCAGAAATACCCACGGCGTCGTGAAGGTAGATAATCAATTGGTCATTGAGCCGTCCGAGCCAACGATGACCGATAGCACCCAAAGCGCCGCGAATGCAGCGGGACGAGATGTTGCCGACAGCTGGATTACGACAAAGGTCAAATCCACCCTTATGTACTCCAGCAACGTCAACGGCAGCGGCATTACGGTCAACACCAAGGACGGTATCGTCACGTTGAATGGTACGGTGGAGAACGCAACGGAACGTGATCTGGCAATCGAACTCGCGCAAAACGTGAAAGGTGTGACGAGCGTGCAATCGACCGATCTACGGTACTGAAACACGCCTTTGAAGCTTCGCCATGCAGCCTTGCGAGCAGCCTGCACGGCGAAGCTTCCAGGTTGCGGTTCCGCTATTACCCTCACCTCGCGGAGGGACAGCCAATGAGTCTGCTAGCCATGTGGAAATGCGTGCGTATTCCACTGATGCTGTGCCTGGTTGTGTTCCTGGCATTTCTGATTTCCTGCAGCACATTACCGAGAATAGTGCCCGACATGGCTCGCGCGCACTCGCCTCCGATACAGTTCGATGGAATACACGGTCCGCTGTCAGCCGAGCGCAGCAAGGCCATTCTCGACCGGCTCAAATCCACCGGCGTAAAGACCGATATTTTCGACGTGCACCTGGCCATTGAAGAGTCCATCGTCGGCAGCCCGCTGACCGAGGGAAACAAGGTCGATTTACTGCAAGACGGGCCAGCAACCTACCAGGCGATGATCAAAGCCGTAGAGGCGGCGCGCGACCATATCAACATGGAGACCTATATTCTTGATGATGATGAAGTTGGCCGGCGCTTCGCCAACGCACTGATCGCTCGGCAACGACAGGGTGTACAAGTCAATCTGATCCGCGACAGCGTCGGCACCCTTGCCACCCCCCAAGCGTTTTTCACTCGATTGACCGACGCGGGTATCAAGGTTCTGGAGTACAACCCGGTCAATCCAATGACGGCCAAGGCAGGCTGGGACGTGAATCAGCGCGACCATAGAAAGCTGCTGATAATAGACGGGCGTACAGCCTTCCTCGGTGGGATCAACATCAGTAGTGTCTATTCGGGCGGCTCATTTGGCGCTCGCACGAAGATACGTCCGAGCGGTGATTTACCCTGGCGCGATACCGACTTGCGTATTGAGGGGCCCGTGGTTGCGGAACTACAGAAATTGTTCATCCACACATGGGCGAGTCAGAAAGGCGACCCTCTGACGGCACGTCACTACTTTCCGCCCCCCGAGCGCAAAGGTACCGAAGTTGTACGTGCCATTGGCAGTTCGCCCGATGAGCCTTTCAGCCTGATCTATGCAACGCTGATCTCCGCGCTGCAGAACGCGCAGACCGAAATATGGCTGACCAACGCCTACTTCGTGCCCGACCCGCAGTTGCTGGAAGCGCTCAAGGACGCGGTCGCGCGGGGCGTCGACGTCAAGCTGGTATTGCCCAGCAGCACTGATTCCTGGCTGGTGTTCCACGCCGGCCGCGCCTACTACAGCGAACTGCTAGCCGCCAAGGTCAAGCTGTACGAACGCCGCGATGCGCTGCTGCACGTCAAGACGGCAGTCATCGATGGTGTGTGGTCGAGTGTTGGCTCTACCAACCTCGACTGGCGCAGCTTCCTGCACAACGATGAAGTCAACGTTGTCGTACTGGGCACCGAATTCGGAAAAAAAATGCAGGCCGCGTTCCAGGCCGACCTGGCCAATTCAACCGAGATCACGCTGGAACAATGGCGACACCGCTCAATGGGCGTGAGGATCAAAGAACTGATGGGCCGGCTATGGGAGTACTGGCTATGAGCCAAGCAGCGCTGCGCTGGAGTACTGTTCTCAAAATAACCCTGCTCTGCACCCTGATAGGACTGCCGCAGGCCCATGCCCAGGACGCAGCCCAGACGTTGAAAGCACGCTACGGCGCTCTAGAGCAGAAATTGACGCACAACCCTTTCAATAGACCGCTGGTTCTCCTGTCGAGCGAATCCCCCAATGGCCTCAAAGGCGAAGTCTATGCAGTCGTCGAGTACCCTTTCGACGTGGTCAATTCACAGCTTGGGGAGATCAAACACTGGTGCGATATCCTCATCCTGCATCAGAACGTCAAACGTTGCATCAACGCCAACACCAGTGCTGGCCCGACGCTGCAACTCAGTATTGGCCAAAAATCGAACTCGTCCCTGGCCGATGCCTACCCCTTCACGTTTCTTTATACCGCGGCTGCGTCAAACGCCGACTACCTGAACATCTTGCTGAAAGCGGCCGAGGGGCCATTGGATACACGCCTGTTTCGTATCGAACTGCAAGCGGTGCCGCTGGACGCCCAGCGCAGCTTCCTGCACCTGTCCTACTCCTATACGTATGGCCTTACCGCACGTCTGGCCATGGTGGGTTACCTGGCCACGACCGGGCACAACAAGGTCGGTTTCAGTATCGTTGGCCAAAACACCAGCGGAGAGTCTGTCTACGTGGGTAATACCCTGGGTGTGATTGAGCGCAATACGATGCGCTACTACCTGGCAATAGACGCTTACCTGTCCACGCTGCTCGTGCCACCGCCGGCACAGCAGGAGCAACGCCTGAGAGCCTGGCACGCGGCTGTTGAGCGCTATCCGCAACAACTCCACGAGCTTGAACTCGGCCCCTACCTGAAAATGAAACGCGAGGAAATTCAGCGTCAGCAGATAACACTGCTGAAGTAAGCCGATCTATTCAGCACTTCTATCAGCTTGATGCGTTGCACGCAAAGACTCAGCAGGGACAGGACACAGCACAATCGTCGGCAAAGCCAACGGTTTACCTCCATAAGCGCCTGCGCATAGCCAGGCCGTCACTCCAAGTCGTCCCAATAAGGGGGCGTGCCGATGGCGTTCAGAAAGTAATCCCACACCAATCGCACTTTTCGCGAGCGAAGCCGGTTCTCGGGGGATATCAGGTGTATTTGACTTGGCATCGCCTCCACGGAGCCCTCCCATTCGGGCAGAAGCCGGATCAACTCTTTGTTCCTGAAGCACTCTTTGCTGAACAGCCAGGAAGGAAAAAATACGATCCCCCTTCCAGCCAATGCCGCTGCCACCAGCACCTCAGCGTTGTTGCTACGGAGTGGACCATGAACATCAATGATTTCTACTGCCTCGCTCTCAGGACGACGAAAATACCAGCGCTGCGCTCCACCCGTTCCTTTGTAGACGAGACAGGAATGGTTTCGCAGCGCCTGCGGCGACGAAGGTTTCCCATACCGCTCCACATACTCTGCGCTCGCGCAGAGTACGTAGCGTTGGTCGCAGATTTTCCGTCCGATCAAACCCGAGTCCTCTAAATGCCCGACTCGGAATGTGATATCGGCGCCCTCCTGTACGGGATCAATGAACGCATCGGTGACAGCCAGCTCCACGGTCAGTTCGGGGTATTGCAGATAAAGACCATTGAGGAGCTTCACAATGTGAAGATGGCCCAGCGCGACAGGTGCATTGATCCGCACCAGGCCACCAATGTCACCTCCTTTACCGCTGACTTCTTCATCCGCGGCGTCCAGCAACTCCAGAACTTCCCTGATCTGAAGGTAATAACGCTCACCCGCATCGGTCAGCTTTACCGCGCGAGTACTTCGATACAGGAGCTGTTGCCCTACCTCACGCTCAAGTGCCGCGATGAAACGTGAAACCGATGAGGCTGGCACCTGGAAGTGGCGGGCTGCCGCGGAAAAGCTGCCCTTCAGGGCAACCATCGCGAAGAACCTGTGGGCTTTTAGATGCATGTCAGGTGTCCTTCAAGGGCACGGGGAGGCTGCTATGACCCGCAAATGCTCAGCCGATACCGTGCTTTCAGCCTTATGCAGTCAGACAAATGCAAACCCAAAAATTGCTGATACAGCAATAGTGTTTTGCTTTTAGCCTTAATTGTGACCTTTTTCGCAACCTCCTACCATCGCGCCCTCTATAGCAGTGCGTTACCCCACTTGGAGGCCAAGACTCATGATTGACCTGTTTGACCCATATGACTTGAACGGTTTGACGCTGAACAACCGCTTCGTCATGGCACCGATGACCCGGTCACGGGCACCGGAGGACATTGCAACTGAACAGGTGGCCTTGCATTACACCCAGCGAGGCACTGCTGGCCTGATTGTGTCCGAAGGTACCCCGATCTCCCGCGAGGGCCAGGGCTATCTCTTCAATCCTGGGATCTTCACAGAAGACCAGATCCAGGGCTGGAAGCTGGTCACCGATTCAGTCCACAGCGTGGGCGGCAAAATCTTTGCCCAGTTGTGGCATGTTGGACGTGTTTCCCACACCTCGATTCAGACCGACGGGAAAGCGCCCGTCAGTGCCACGAGCAAAGTTGCACAAGGCGCGATCGCCTTCGGATACACGCAGAGCGGTGAACCAGGATTTGTCCCAACGTCGACTCCCCGCCCTCTTGCTACCGAGGAAGTCGGTCGAGTCGTTGAGGATTTTGCGCAAGCCGCAGCGAATGCAATTGCTGCCGGTTTCGATGGCGTGGAAATTCATGGCGCCAACGGCTACCTGATCGAGCAGTTCCTGAACCCATTGGTCAATGACCGCTCCGACCGCTATTCAGCGAAAAGCCTGGAAGACCGCCTGCGCTTCGTGTTTGAAGTGGTTGATGCCGTTTGCTCCAGAATTGGTGCAGACAAGGTAGGTATTCGGATCTCTCCGTACGGGCAGCTCTTCGACATGCCACTCTACCCCGAGATCGACGAGACCTACTCGGCACTCTGCGCAGGCATGAACACGCGTGGGATTGCCTATGTCCACGTCATGGATCAGACACACTTCTTCCTGGCGAGTGAAAGTGCTACTGCGCAGGAGCAAGCGCTTCGAGAACTGCTGGAGCACTGCAAAGCGCAATTGGGCCAAACAGCGCTGATTCTTGCCGGTGACATGACATTGGAGCGCGCCCAAGACCTGGTTGATGCTGGGCTGATCGATCTGGCTGCCTTTGGGCAACCGTTCATTGCCAACCCTGATTTGGTCGCACGCTTGAAAAACGGCTGGCCTTTGTCGACGCCAGATCGCGACACCTACTACGGCGGCACCGCCAAGGGTTATGTCGACTATCCCCCCTACGTGCCAGCCTGACGCGACGGTCATTCAGCGGTGGCGAGGCAGTCATTGCCCGCCATCGCCTAAAACAACGGCCGTTCTGGATTGTCTGCTGCTAGTGAGGCGTTATGGCTGACTGTGCCAGCCTCATCTCGCCGCCCAAGGCGATCCGGATAAAAGTCGAGTGATATACCGCAAAACAAAAAACCCCAAGGCTTTCACCTTGGGGTTTTTCATGTGCAGCGCACCTTTCTATTAATCTATCAAGATTCGCTGCACCAAATTTGGAGCGGGAAACGAGACTCGAACTCGCGACCCCGACCTTGGCAAGGTCGTGCTCTACCAACTGAGCTATTCCCGCGTCGTCTTGATGGAGGCTATTCTAGCGATTTTAAAAACCTCGTCAAGCCTTTGATTCAAAAAAGTTTTATTTTTTTTCTGAACCGTCCCGCAGGTGTGGCCAGGCCGCCCGCAAGTACTGTTGCATCGACCACAAGGTCAGGCCCGCAGCGATCATCAGCAACGAATAACCCAGCACCACCCAGAAGTTGAGCACCGGCGGGTTGGGCCAACAGGATCACCAGCGCCAGCATCTGCGCGGCGGTCTTCCATTTGCCCAGGTTCGACACCGCTACATGAGCGCGGGCGCCAAGCTCGGCCATCCACTCGCGCAGCGCCGAGACAACGATTTCGCGCCCGATGATGACCGCCGCGGGCAAGGTCAGCCACAAGTTGGCATGCACCTGAACCAGCAATACCAGCGCTACCGCAACCATCAGTTTGTCGGCAACAGGGTCGAGAAACGCACCGAACGGTGTGCTCTGTTGCAGGCGCCGGGCCAGGTAGCCATCCAGCCAGTCGGTCGCTGCGGCAATGGCAAAGACCGTGCTGGCGGCAAGGTAGCTCCAGTGGTAAGGCATATAGAACAACAAAATGAAGATCGGTATGAGCAGGACGCGAAGAACGGTAAGCAAATTAGGAATATTCATCGGCACAACTGGCTGCAAAGTGAGCGGGCATTCTACTCGCTATGCAGGCTGTCATAAATCGACTCAGCGAGCTTTTTACTGATTCCGGGTGCTTTAGCGATTTCTTCTACGCTGGCACGGGCCAATTCCTGCAGCCCACCGAAGTGTTTGAGCAGGTCGCGACGACGCTTGGGCCCTACCCCGGCAACACCTTCAAGGCTGGAGGTACGCCGCGCCTTGCCGCGTCGGGCACGGTGGCCGGTGATGGCAAACCGGTGGGCCTCATCGCGAATCTGCTGGATCAGGTGCAACGCCGGGGAATCCCCGCGCAACGTGAACTCGTGGGCGGCATCATTCAGGTAAAGGGTTTCAAAGCCGGCCTTGCGCGTAACGCCCTTGGCCACGCCCAGCAGAATCAGCTCGGGTACGGCCAGTTCCTGCAGTACATCCCGAGCCATGTTCAGTTGGCCCTTGCCGCCGTCCACCAGCAGGATATCGGGCAGTTTACCCTCGCCTTCCTTGAGCCGGGCAAAGCGTCGGGTCAAGGCCTGGTGCATGGCCGCATAATCGTCGCCAGCCGTCACGCCTTCAATGTTGTAGCGACGGTAGTCCGACTTGAGCGGGCCTTCCGGCCCGAACACCACGCAGGACGCCACGGTCGCCTCACCGCTGGAGTGACTGATGTCGTAGCACTCCAGTCGTTGAGGGATCTCGTCGAGCTTGAGCACCTGAGCCAGTGCTTCAAATCGCGCCGCCATGTGCTGGCGGTTGGCCAGGCGCGCCATCAGCGCCTGTTCGGCGTTGGTAACCGCCAGTTGCTGCCAGCGCGCGCGCGTGCCGCGAACCCGGTGGCTGATGCTCAACTCGCGGCCACGCAGGCTATGGATCGCGGCGGTGATCGCCTCGAAGTCCTCATGCACCACGTTGACGATCAACTCGCCCGGCAGGTCGCGTTCAGGGTTCCCCACATAATACTGCGAGAGAAACGCAGCCATGACTTCGGCCACGTCCTCCTCAATACCCACCTGCGGAAAGAAGTTCTTGCTGCCCAGCACTCGCCCGCCACGCACACTGATCAGGTGTACGCAGGCACCACCCGGGTTGACGAACGCGGCTATCACATCGACATCACCGCTACCGCCCTCCATGCTCTGCTGGTCCTGGACCCGCCGCAGCAAGGCAATCTGATCGCGCAACTCAGCCGCGCGCTCGAACTCCAGGGCCATGGCTGCACGCTCCATGGCCGCACTCAACTCATCGGTCAGTTGGTGGCTGCGCCCTTCCAGGAACATCACCGAGTGACGTACATCCTCGGCATACACCTGCGGCTCAACCAGACCGACACACGGAGCCTTGCAGCGCTTGATCTGATACTGCAGGCAAGGCCGCGTGCGGTTGCTGTAATAGCTGTCTTCACACTGGCGCACCAGGAAGGTTTTTTGCAGCAGGTTCAGGCTCTCGCGAATGGCTCCGGCGCTGGGATAAGGCCCAAAATACTTGCCCTTGGCCTTCTTGGCGCCACGGTGAATGCCCAGGCGCGGGTATTCACCCTCGGAAAGCACGACATAGGGGTAGGATTTGTCGTCACGTAGCAGGATGTTGTAAGGCGGCCGCCATTCCTTGATCAGCGTCTGCTCCAGCAGCAGCGCCTCGGTCTCGTTGGCGGTAATGGTGGTTTCGACCTGAGCGATCTTGCCCACCAGCGCTGCCGTTTTCGGCGCAAGACCGGTCTTGCGAAAATAGCTGGCCAAGCGCTTTTTGAGGTTCTTCGCCTTGCCTACATAAAGCAGGCGCGCGTCCTCGTCGAACATTCGATAGACGCCCGGGCGACCACTGCAGGTCGCCAGGAAGGCGCTTGAATCAAAAACAGGGATCATGTTCAGAGATTGGCGTCGACCATGCCATGGCGGACCGCCAGCAACGTCAGTTCGACGTCGCTGGTGACCGAAAGCTTTTCAAAGATACGGTAACGGTACGTGTTCACGGTTTTCGGCGACAAGCACAGCTTGTCGGAAATGATCTGTACCTTCTGGCAACCGACGATCATCAGCGCGATCTGGATCTCTCGTTCGGACAACGCGTCGAAAGGCGAACCCTGCGGCTGGAACGGCTTGAGTGCAAGCTGCTGGGCGATCTGTGGGCTGATATAACGCTGCCCGGCAAACACCAGGCGTATGGCCTGAACCATTTCATCCAGCCCAGCGCCCTTGGTCAGGTAGCCCGCAGCTCCAGCCTGCAGCAAACGTGTCGGGAACGGGTCCTCTTCACAGACCGTTACCGCCACCACTTTCACATCAGGGTGGCTACGCAGCAGCTTGCGGGTGGCTTCCAGGCCGCCGATACCCGGCATCTTGACGTCCATCAGGACGACATCCGGCTTCAACTCACGCGCGACCTTCAATGAAGCCTCGCCCGAATCCGCCTCGCCGACCACCTGAAGACCGTCGATATCAGCCAGCATTCGGGTAATGCCTGTACGCACCAGATCGTGATCATCGACCACCAGGACCCTAATCAAGCTGACACCTCGCGTTACGGTCTTAAATTGGATCCCGCCACTCTAACAAAAAACCCGGCACGAATCCTAACGGAAAGCGTCACGATACCGACGTCAATTTCCTTACACCCACAGCGGGCCGCTGCATCCCCCTGGACAGGCTGTGAAGCAATTGCACCACAGCCTCCTGATCGGCCTGCGGCAATGTTCGATAGCAATCGAGCAACTGGCTTTCAGCAGACGACAAGCCCTTGGCCGTCACCGGAGTATGCACCCCGGTGAGCACATACAAGGCATCGACACCGCGCCCTGCCACAGCGGCCAGATAGTCCAGCTTGGGCGTTCGCTCACCACTCTCGTATTTGCCCTGAGCATTGGGCTCGACACCACCGATGTCGCCAAAAGCACGCTGAGTCAGCCCAAGCCGCTCTCTTTCTTCCCTGATACGCGAACCGATTCCAGTCATCTGAATACAAAATCCCTTACACGACACCCCCAAGGGGGGCTCCCTGAAAATAACAATAGGTAATGAAGCGCTGCTGAACTATGCACGCGATGCAGCGTGCAACACAAGCCAGCCCGTGACAGCCCGACATGACGCCACTCATTCCCACACACCGTTAGTGTTTGAACATTAATTCTGGCAACGCAGAAGTTCCCTATCACAGCGGTATTACAGAGTATTGAATGTTATCGAAGTTAGCTGCAGCGGCCCACCACACACTATAAAAAACACATGAACTGCGCGCACTGACACTGCGCGAGCGCACGCGCCAAAAAAATGAACACACCTCAATGTTTCAGGCCCAAAAAACGCCTTAAGCAGAAATTTTGACGCCAACAAACCACCACGAAAAAGCCTTCAATTTTTTGACGCCCAACTTACATCAAACTTTAAGTCATTGATTTAAAAAGGTTTTTTATATTTAACTGATTTAATTTGACCACTCATCAACTTTGTAGACACTCGCCACTTGCAAGTATTAAAAGTCGTCTTATAGGATGTAAAAAAGACAGAAAAACCGCCTGCGCAATACAACTTCGCGCTGTCTGTCAGCGTGCGCCTGCCGCCCTATAAACATGTCTAACTAACGATCCCGGATCAGTCGATGAACCGGGAGAGAGGGAACTATGCATATCAGTATTTTTGGATTGGGTTATGTTGGGGCTGTCTGTGCCGGTTGCCTTTCGGCACGCGGACATCAGGTGATCGGTGTCGATATCTCCGAGGCCAAGATCGAGATGATCAACCAAGGCCAGTCACCCATCGTTGAGCCTGGCCTTGAGGCATTGCTGCAGGAGGGCCTGCGCAAAGGGCTGCTGCGTGGCACGACCGATGTTCAGGCCGCAGTTCTGGAAACCGACCTGTCACTGCTCTGCGTTGGTACCCCGAGCAAGAAGAACGGCGACCTGGACCTGGTCTACATGGAGGCTGTGTGTCGCCAGATCGGTGAAGCGCTGCGTGACAAGCCCTCGCGGCACACCGTCGTGGTACGCAGCACCGTGCTGCCCGGAACAGTGAAGAATGTGGTGATCCCACTGCTTGAAGCCACGTCCGGCAAACGTGCCGGTGTCGACTTCGGCGTCGCGGTGAACCCGGAGTTCCTCCGCGAAAGTACGGCGATCAACGACTACGACTTCCCGGCGATGACCGTCATCGGAGAGCTCGACAGCCAGTCTGGCGAGCTGCTGCAATCGCTCTACGAGGGCCTGGACGCACCGGTGATTCGCAAGTCGATCGAAGTCGCCGAAATGATCAAGTACACCTGCAACGTCTGGCATGCGACCAAGGTCAGCTTCGCCAATGAGATCGGTAACATTGCCAAGGCCTCGGGCGTCGACGGCCGTGAAGTGATGGATGTGGTCTGCCAGGACCACAAACTCAATCTGTCACGCTATTACCTGCGCCCCGGCTTTGCCTTCGGTGGCTCGTGCCTGCCCAAGGATGTTCGCGCCCTCACCTACCGCGCCGGTCAGCTGGACGTCGAACACCCACTGCTTGCCTCGATCATGGCCAGTAACCGCAGCCAGGTGCAGAACGCATTCGACCTGGTGACCGGTTTCGACAAACGTCGTATCGGCCTGCTCGGCTTGAGCTTCAAGGCTGGCAGTGACGACCTGCGCGAGAGCCCGCTGGTAGAGCTGGCCGAAATGCTGATCGGCAAAGGTTATGACCTGCGCATCTACGACGCCAACGTGGAGTACGCGCGGGTATTCGGCGCCAACCGCGATTACATCGAAGGGAAAATCCCGCACGTCTCCTCACTGCTCTGCAACGACTTGCAACAGGTCATCGACGACTCGGACGTGATCGTGCTCGGTAACAACGACAACCGTTTCGCCCTGGCGCTGGAGCGCAACGACAACAAGCAGATCGTCGATCTGGTCGGCTTCATGCCGCATACCAGCGACGCTTCCCGTGAAGGGATCTGCTGGTAAGCCTGAACGCTCCGCCAAGAGAGCAGCCGGCACCCGCCATCAACTGACATGACCTGCCATCGTCCGCCCGCCTCGCGGGACGGCGACGTGCAGCCGTGTCGCCGGCAGGCGCCGCCACCATCAAGGAGAGACGAACACATGGAACGACAGTCAGGCCAACCTGCGGGTCACTCAGGCATGCTCAGGGCAAGCGCACGCTTCTGCGCCTGGGCCTGCCTGTTCGGCTTGGTCGCGCTGGCCTCGGAAATGGTTGCACCGCAATACCTGGACCCCAATCACCACCTGTTCATTTTCATCATCGGCACCCTGGGCATGTGGCGCTATGGCAACGCCATTGTCCATTACCTGCGCGGCATGTACTTCCTGCACTGGAAGTTTCCACGTATTCGCAAGGCCGTCGAGCGCATGGGCGATGCAGCACTGCCAGCCCACATGTTCATGGTGGTCACCAGTTTCCGTATCCCGACCCATACCACCTTCAAGGTCTACCAGTCGGTATTCCAGGAAGTGCAGCGGCTCAAGGTACCGTGCACGGTCATCGCCTCGATCGTCGAGAAAGGCGACGAGCACTTCATCAAGGACATCATGCGTAACGAGGTCAAGGGCCGCGACGACATCAAGCTGGTTATCGTCCGCGCCCGCGGCACCGGCAAGCGTGATGGCCTGGCGCATGCCTTTCGCGCACTGTCGCGGCAGATGCCCATGGAAGACTCGGTGGTCGGCGTGGTCGATGGCGACACCATGATGCTGCCCGGCTGTGTCGAACGTGCGGTCAAGCTGTTTGCCTACCTGCCCAATGTCGGCGGCCTGACCACCAACGAGTTCTGCGAGGTCGAAGGCAGCCGCCTGATGCGCGAATGGCACTCGATGCGTTTTGTTCAACGGCACATCAACATGTGCTCGATGGCCCTGTCGCACCGCGTGCTGACCCTGACCGGGCGGCTGTCGTTCTTCCGTGCCAGTGTGATGACCGACCCCGAGTTCATCAGGGATGTCGAAGCCGACTTCCTCGAACACTGGCGCCTGGGCCGCTTCCAGTTCCTCACCGGTGACGACAAGTCATCCTGGTTGAGCCTGATGCGTGCGGGTTGGGACACCTTCTATGTGCCCGACAGCAACACCCTGACCGTGGAGCATCCGCCAGACAACAGCTTCTGGCGTGCAACCCGGCAGTTGATGTTCCGCTGGTACGGCAACTCGCTGCGGCAGAACTTCCGCGCCACCCACCTGCTCGGGCGAGCGCGACTGGGGCTGTTCACCCTGTATGTGCTGCTGGATCAGCGGGTATCGATGTGGACATGCCTGATGGGCCTGACTGCATCGGTGGTGGCCGGCCTGGTGTTCGGCATCCAGTACCTGCTGGTGTACCTGTTCTGGGTGCTGCTGTCGCGCACCCTGGTCACGGTGATGTTCCTGTTTGCCGGGCACCCGGTAAGCCCGGTGTACCCGTTCGTTCTTTATTACAACCAGATCGTCGGCTCGGTGATGAAGGTTTACGCAATGTTCCACATGGACCAACAGCGCTGGACCCGACAAAAAACCACATTAAGCAACGGCAGCGTCAACTTCGATGCAGCCCTGAACCGCTGGTCCTCCAAAGCGATGCTGTGTTCCTCCATCGCGATCTTCTTCGGGGTCATCTCGGTTCTTCTCGAACTCACGCAACGTTAAGGAAAGGCGCCTGTCATGAGTAGCTCCAGCACCCCAACAGTACCGGCCAATGTGGTCCATGAAGCGATCGACGAACGTCAGTACGTGCGCACCAAACTCAATGCCCGGGTCCTGCTCAGCGCAACGGGCCAACCCTCATTCGAGAGCACGCTGCAGGACATTTCCCTGGGCGGTATCGGCCTGGTTCATGCAGACCCGCTGAAGATCGGCAGCCTGTACAACGCCTCGATCAAGCTGCGACTGAATCAGATCGACCTGAATATCGACAGCAAGGTCAAGATCGTGTCCCAGCGCGGCCAGGAGGTCGGCGCACAGTTCGTCGACCTCGATACCCAGAAGCGCGACATCCTGCGCTACATCATCACCGCCTACATGTCCGGCGAAATCGCCGACATCAATGGCCTGTTCAACGTGATGCAACGCGAGAACTACATCAAGGAACGCAAGCACACCTATGCCAGCGCGCGTTCAGCCGGCGACCGCCTCAAGGCCATGACCGGCACCCTGCTGTACACCGCCGCCGGGATCGCCGCGCTGAGCTTTGTTGCCTACAAGAGCTACCTGCTGCTGTTTCGCATCCCGGCGCTGCAAGCCCAGGTGTCGGCCAATGCCCAGGTCATCAGCATGCCCGACAACGGCTATGTGAAGTTCCTGCTGCAACCGGGGCAGACCGAGGTCAAGGCCGGCGAGCCGGTGGCGAGCATTTCAACGCAACTGGCGACCAGCTTTACCAGCCCGGCCGACATGAAGGCAGTCGCCGACCTGTCGCCCGGCGACCTGCAAACCCTGCTCGGTCGCGCCACCATCGAAACCGTGATCAACAGCCCGTGCGACTGCCAGGTGTACTTCCCAAGCAAGCCATTGGACGGCTTCGGCTACAAGCAGGCGCCACTCATGCACCTGCTGCCGAAAAACGAAGACCTGTTCGTCACCGCCAACGTGCCGTTCGACAAGCTCGCCGACATCTCCCGGGTGACCTCGGTCGACCTGCAGGTGTTCGGCCTCGACGAGCGCTTCACCGGCACGGTGGTGGACTCGCGGGTGGATGAGCTGAACAAGAACCTGGCCCTGACGATCCGTCCGGACACGCGCTTGCCAGCCCAGGCCTATCTGAAACCGGTGTCAGTAGACCTGTTCCTCGGTCTGCCGTCGCTGTCGCGCTAAGGGCCGAGCGATGAAACCGATGACGCCCACCTGGTTGCTGCTCGGCGCCCTGGCCTGCACTGCCCCGGCGTTGGCCGGGCAGAGCCTGGAGCAAATCCGCTATGCGCTGTACAAAGACCCCAGCGCCGAGGTCACGGCTGATCTGCGCGTGCTGGCCGAGCGTGGTGACCTGGCGTCCAAGCTGTTGCTGGGCGACCTGTTGTCGAGCAGTGAAGGTGCCAGCCGCCAGGAAGTGATTCGTCTGTACCGCGAAGCCTTTGCCGACGGGCGCGGGCTTGTCCCGGCGCTGGCTTCACTGGCGCGCCTGCTCGACCGCAGCCCGAGCCTGCGCCAGGGCCAGCGCGCCTGGGTTGAACAGGCGCTGACGCGCTACCCGAGCAACCTCGACCCGCGTAACGCCAGCACAACCCTGGAAGTGTTCCTGGTGTACCCGGAACTGGTGCCAACCCATGAAGCGGCGCAGGTGCTTGGCCTGTATGAGCAGTCGTGCCTGCTCAACTGCCGTCCCGCGTTGTACCGCGCTGTTCTGGCCGAGCGCCAGGGCGATCGTGCCGCGGCCGAGCGAGGCTATCAACAGGCGGTGCGGACTGACCTGCGGGCCATCGACCGCTATTACCGCTTCCTTGGCGAGGATCAGGACACGGCCTTCCCGGCCTTCGCCCGAACCCTGGAGGCCGAGCGGCCGCAACTGCCGGTGGACATCGTTCACCGTATCGGTTCACTGCTCGACAGCATCACCAGCGTGCGCCGCGCCGAACAGGACGCCGACCGCTACGAGCGCCAGGCCAGCGGCATGGGCCCGGACAAAGCCCAACCGAGCCCACAGCAACTGGCCCAGGAAAAGGCCGAGGCCGAAGCCCTTGATCTTGCCACCGCCGAAGCTCACCGCTGGCGTGACAACGCGGTGGAGCGCGGTTTCGTCCCGGCGATGGTGTCCAAGGCCAACTACATGATCTCCAACCCGACCGAGCACAACGCCGAGGAAACCCAAAGCCTGATCGACCAGGTAAAGACCCGGGAGCCAACCCGGGCCAAGGCACTGCAAGCCTCGTTCTACATGGTCAACAACTGGCTCACCCTCGACCCGGACAAAGCCCGTGCGCTGATCGATGAACTGATCGCCAGCCACTACCCCGATGCCCAACTGCTGCTTGGCGAGTACTACAGCAAGGGCGTCGAGGACGAGCCCGACCAGGAAAAAGCCCTGGCGATTTTCCAGCAACAGGCACAAGACGGCTCCACCGCGGCCTGGTACCGCATGGCGACCCTGCATGCGTATGGCCGGGCGATCTGTCATGACCCGGTCAAGGCCTACACCTATGCACGGGTCGCTCTGGACCTGGGCGAAAACGGCGCCCGCAGCCTGCTCAAACGCCTGGAAAAAACCCTGAAAAAGGATGACATCGAACGCGCCCTCGTGGCCCGTAACGATCTGTTGAAGGAGGCTACCCTGTGAAAGCGCACCACTCCCTGTTCGGCGCCCTGCTCGCCCTGACCCCTGTTTACGCAGCCTTGGCCGCCGAAGAAATCACCGGCCCGGAAGCCGACAGCAGTGAACCGGTACGGGTTGCCGCCAGCGATGGCAGCGAGCCGCTGATTACCTCCGAGTTCTTCAACAAGCTCACCGTGCAAACCGGCTACGGCCCGGAAAACTCCCAGGTCGGCCGCAGTCGCGAGATGTTCTACAGCCTGCGCTACGAGCCCTCGTTCGCCTGGTACTCACCGGAAAAGCGCTGGGCCAAGTGGCAGGTCTACGGCCGCCTGTGGCTGGACTATGACTCCAGCCAGGCAATCAGCGTGCAGAATGAAAACGCCAACAGCTTCGGCCGCGAGCAGCCCGAAGGCTGGTACGCCGAGCTGCGCGAGCTCTACGTCAAACGCAACCTGCTGGGTGACGACCCGCGTTTTTCACTGTCGGCAGGCCGCCAGCGCTACTTTGACGACTACGGGATCTGGTGGGATGACAGCCTTGAGTCGTTGCGTTTCAACTACAACGACACCTTCTCCCATGGCTTCCTCGCCGTGGCGCAGAAGTTCTACAACTACAACAGTGACGTCAACACCCTGGCCGACAGCGAAGAGCGCACCACCTACCTGATGGGTGAGTATGCCTACCGCTGGAGCGAGCGTAACTGGGCGGGCGTACGCCTGATGCATGAGGACGACCACAGCGGCCACGACCCTGAAGACCGCTACGACTTCAAGGGCATGCGCTACGGGCTGTTCTTCAAGGCCGATGACTTGCAGGTCAGCCCGCTGTTCAGCGACTACCACCTGGAGCTGGCCGGGCTTGATGGCAAGATCGACAACACCGACGGCAATGGTATTACCAGCACCGGCAACAGTACCCGTGGCTGGGCGGCACTGGGCGAGATTGGCAAGCGCTTCCACGACCTGCCCTGGACCCCACGCCTGGCATTGCGCGGTGGCCTGACCGACAAGCCCAGCGATGATAACGACGGCTTTCGCCTGAACACCATCCAGTCTGACCGTATCACCCGCCAAGGCTCCTATAGCACCCGTCTGACCAGTTCGTTCGTCAGCCTGGACCTGCGCAACCTCAGTTACTACGGCTTTGCCCTGGAAACCCAGCCAACCCCACGCAGTGCCCTGGACCTGAGGCTCACCGAGCTCAAGCTGCGGGACGCCGAAGGCACCCTGCCGATCCGCATCGACGGTGATCAGCGCAGTGCGCGTAATCAGGCTATCACCCAAGGCACCCATACCGGTGGCAAGACCGTCGGGCAGATGCTCGACCTGAACTACTACTGGAAAATGTTTCCCGTGGCCATCGACGGCAAACACCTGGACGTCAACACCCTGGTCAGCGCCAGCTACCTGAATGCAGGTAACGCGCTGGACACCGGCGATGACTATCAGCTGACGCTCGGCGTCGTGATCAGCTACTAAGGACGGGCCCCGAGATGATCTTCGCCTCCAACGTCTTTCTGTTCCTTTACCTGCCGCTGTTCCTGGCCGTGTACTTCCTTGCCCGGCCGCAGTGGCGCTCAACGGTGATCGTGGCCGCCAGCTACATCTTCTACGCCTGGTGGCGCCCGGACTTTCTGCTGTTGTTCGTCGCCATTACCTACTGGAACTACTGGTTCGGCCTGCGCATCAAGGCACGCCTGGATGCCGGCGACAAACGCTGGGCGTTTCGCCTGTTGTGGATCGGCATCATCGGCAACCTGTCGACCCTGGGCTACTTCAAGTACGCCAACTTCGGCGCCGAAGTGCTGGCCGCCCTGCTCGCACCGCTGGGCATCAATACCTTTACCCTGGAGACGATTTTCCTGCCGCTGGGCATCTCCTTCTATGTGTTCCATGCCCTGAGCTACATCGTCGACATTTACCGCAAGGACGCCACGCCGACCAACAACTTCATCGACTTTGCTGCGTTCGTTGCACTGTTCCCTCACCTGGTTGCCGGGCCGATCCTGCGCTACAGCCAATTGGCCCCACAACTGCGCCAGCGGACCCATTCACTGGAGCTGTTCTCGCTGGGCGTGTGCCGGTTCATGCTCGGTTTCATCATGAAAGTACTGATCGCCGACCAACTGGCGCCGATCAACGTGCTGTTCGTCAGCGAAGGAACCCTGCAATTGAGCGATGCCTGGTTCGGCCTGGTGGTCTCGACCCTGCAGCTGTACTTCGACTTTGCTGGCTACAGCCATATGGCCCTGGGCCTGGCCCTGATGATGGGCTTTCGTTTTCCGGAGAACTTCAACCAGCCCTACGTCTCGCAGAGCATCACCGAGTTCTGGGCCCGCTGGCACATGACCCTGGCGCACTTCCTGCGTGACTACGTGTACATGCCGCTGGTACGCAAACGCATTGCCGGTGCCCTTCCCGCACTGGTCTACACCATGCTGCTGTCGGGCCTTTGGCACGGTGCCAGCTTCGCGTTCATCTGCTGGGGGCTGTTCTTCGGTTTTGGCATGGTGATCGAGCGCAAATTCGACTTGGCGACCAAGATCACCACGCCCTACCACCTGGGCCGCAACCTGCGCACGGCGTTGTTGATCATCCTCAGCATGCCGCTGTTTTTCACCAACGACCTGCGCCACAGCCTGGCCATCTACCAGGCGCTGCTCGGTTTCAACGGTCTCGGCTCGCTGGAGCTGTACGTACTCGGCGCGTCGAAGATGGCCATGTCCTTTGCCGCCGTGGCGCTGTGCTGGCTGATCCTGGCCGGGAGCAACAACGTGCGCTACTACGCCGGCAACAAGGAGCACTACTTCATGCGCCACGTCGGCGGCCTCAAGGCCGTGCTGCTGTGGTGCGGGTTCGGCCTGGCGCTGAGCAGCCTGGCGGCGCACTCCTTCTCGCCCTTCTTGTACTTCCAGTTCTAGGAGACTGCCATGTACCCGGTGTTCAACTCGGCAAGCAAGGTCAACGGCATTCTGTTCTGCCTGGTGTTGGCGGGCATGTTCATCTACTCGCTACCGCCCGTTTTCAGTTTCGCAAAAAACCAGAGCGACGCCTGGACGCTGTTCGTCGATGGCAAGTTGCTGCGCAAGTTCGAGCAAGCCTACGACAAGCGTTTCTTCCTGCGCGAACCCTCGGTAGCACTGTGGGCCAACGCCCAGTACCAACTGTTTGGCGAAGGCACCAAAGGTGTGGTGCTGGGCAAGGACGGCTGGCTCTACACCAACCAGGAGTACCGCGTACCCAACGACCTGGACGCCAACATTGAGGGGCAACTGGCACAGATTGCCGCGGTCGAGCAGCAACTCAAACAGCACAACAAGCAGCTGATCGTACTGCCGTTGCCCATGAAGCTGGACATCTATGCGGCCCACACCCAACACCCCTTCGACCCGCGGGTAGTGAGCCTGTATGACCGTTTCGTCGGCCAGCTCCAGGCACGACAAATCGCCGTCACCCCGGTGCGTTCAACCTTTCTGCAGCACCTGGAAGGGCCGGAACTGTTCCTCAAGTCCGACACCCACTGGAGCCCGGAAGGTGCCCGCCTGGCCGCTCATGAACTGGCCCGCCAACGGCCTGAGTTGCTCGGTGACGAACGCTACGTGTCGAACAAGGTGGCGGAAAAAATCGTCAAGGGCGACTTGATGAACTACATCCAGTTCGGGCAAAGCCCCCTGGCCCCGCAGTTCGGTGCCAATTCGATCGCCGTCTACGAAACCCTCAAGGCCAGCCAGGACGCCGATCAGCTGTTCGCCGAGGAACACCAGAGCCTGCTGCTGGTCGGCACCAGCTACAGCAAGATCGATGACTGGAACTTCGTCGGTTTCCTCAAGGAAGCGCTGAACCGCGACCTGCTCAGTGTCGCCGTCGAGGCCCGCGGGCCATTCGAAGCCATGACCCAATTCCTGCAGAGCGACCAACTGGCCAATCCCCAGATCGACACCGTGGTCTGGGAGTTCCCGCTGCGCACCCTGCTTGTCCACCGGATCGGTTCACTGAGCCGCCCCGCCCAGCCCCAACACTTTTAAAGGAAGATCCCCATGACCCGCACCTTGCAGCAGTTCCTGGCCGCCAGCGCTCTGGCCCTTGGCGTACTCAACGCACCGATTGTTCTCGCCGCCGAAGGCAACGCCGACCTGTATGACGCCGTGGCCCCGGCCGACTCGGCCTTTGTTCGGGTATTGAACCTGAGCAACAGCAACATCGAAGTGACCCTGAGCGGCAAGGTAACCCCGCAGAAGGTCGCCCCCGGGCAACTCAGCGGCTACCGTTTCACCCCTGCCGGTACACACAAGATTGCGGTCGGCAGCCAGTCGATCGAACCGCAACTGATCAAGAACGCCGCCAGTACCGTGGTCTATGACGGCAAAAGCCTCACCCTGATTGCCGACAAGTACATCAACGAACCGAAGAAGGCCCAGATCGCCTTCTACAACCTGACGCCGGCCAAGGCGGCGTTGAAGACCGTCGACGGCAAGCACGTGATCATCGACCCGCTGGGCAAGGACCAGACCGGCAGCCGCATGGTCAACGAAATCAAGATCGGCTTCGCCGCCTATGTCGAGGAACAGAACGTGGCCAGGTTCGAGGAACTGTTCCTGAAGAAGGGTCGCTCCTACAGCTACGTGCTGCTGCCTCAAGGCAGCGGCTACCGCAGCCTGAGCCTGGCCAACAGCATTGACCCCAGCGAGTGAATGACCACTGCACTTGTTCAACAGGATGATGAATCGCGCACATGAAGACTTTACTCCCCCTGGGCCTTGTCGCCGCCCTTGCCTGCTTCAGCCTGCCCGCCACGGCAACTGAAACCGGCAAACGTGCTGCCTGCGAGAGCCTTGAGTGCATGACCTGCCCCGCCCTGAGCGACCCGCAGAAGTACGCCGAAGGGCGCATGAAGCTGATGCGTGAAATTGTCCCGGGCAAAAACCGCTGGCTGTTCCGCTCGATGGTCGACCTGACCAACGATTTCGGTATCCCGGCGCCGATGCGTCCAGAGTTTGCCCGGCTGATGGCTGCGTTCCGCCAACAAGGTATCCATGTCGCCATGGCGATCCAGCCCACCCGTGGGCTGATGCACCGCGACAAGCTCTATCCCGACCAACTGCATGGCTTCGACTTCGCCCGGGCCAGCGGCAACCTGAGCAGCTACCTGCAACAGTTGCGCAGTGCCGGCGCAGTGGTACCCGACATGATGCAACTGGTGCACACCCCGCCCAAGGGCGAGTACTTCTTTCGTCGTGACCACCACTGGACCCCCAGTGGTGCCGAGGCAACTGCACGCTTGCTGGCCGACGAGGTGCGCCGGCAGCCGTTCTATGCCGAACTGAGCAAAAAGCAGTACCGCACTGAACCTGGCGTCATGGTGCCCAAGGACGGCACCCTGAACCTGGCGATGAGCTATATCTGCGGCAACAACTATGGCTTCCAGTACGTGCGTGGCTACCAGACCATCCCCATGGCCGACGACGCCAACGCACTGTTCGACGAAGCACCGGACCCAGAGGTGATTCTGGTCGGTGACAGTAACTCGGCCGCCCGTGAGGACGAGAGCAAGCAGTTCAACTTCGACGGCTACCTCAAGCAGTACCTGGAAGTGGACATCCTCAACTACGCCCTGCCAGGCGTTGGCCAGGATGGCTCGCTGCTGGAATACCTGCTCTCGGACAACTACAAGCCCAAGGCGCCGCCCAAGCTGATCATCTGGGAGTTGCCCGCCAACTATCAGCTAGAATCCAAACCCATGTATCGGCAACTGATTCCGGCGATCAAAGGCGGTTGCTCGACCTCTACCGCAGTGCTCGGCAACCACGTACAGCGCCCGGCCTTGAAGGTCAGTGACCGCATCGAGTTGCTCAGCAATGCCGGTGAGGCACGCAAGAACCTCAGCAGTGGCCAGGGCTTTCTCGACATCAAGATCAGCGACAAGAACGTCAAGGACTTCTACGTCATCGTCTATTACGACAACGGCGCCCGCGACAAGGTCTGGTTCCGCCGCGAAGCAGCCGTCACCGGTGGGCAGTACTACCTGGAACTGAGCAAGGCCAAGGAATTCGCCGGCGCCAACCTGCTCTCGGTGTTTCTTGAACCCACCAAACCCGGCACTGCTGCCACTGAAGTGGAAACCCGACTATGCCTGTAAAACGCTGGAGCGTCGCCGGGCTTGGCCTGTGCGCCGCGCTGCACCTGGGCAGTAGCCTGGCCGCCAGCTCGATCTGGCCGGCACAGGCCACCGCGCAGTCGGCGATGATTGCCGACTACCGCAGCCTGGCCTGCAGTAAAGAGCCGCCACCGCCCTACACCGGCAACCTGCAACTGCAGAGCAAGTACGACCAGAGCGACGCCAGCAAATCGACCTTGCGCAGCGACCCGGACGCTGGCACGGAAAAGGTCGGCAAGCAGGTCAAAGCGTTCATCGGTGGGCTGATTTACGCCAACAAACGCTTCCTGCGGGCCAAAACCCCACAAGAAGCCAACATGGCCCTGGCCTGCCAGGACCAGTGGCTGGAACGCTGGGCCCAGGCGGGCGCGCTGCTCAACCCCGACGCCAGCAGCACCGGCATGGCCGCACGTAAATGGGCGGTCGCCGCCATGGCCTCGAACCTGCTGCTGACCCAGGCGGCGAGCAATGGCAAGGTTAAGCTCTCGCCCGCCCAAAACGCCTGGTTCGAGCGCCTTGGCGAGCTGGTCATCCGTGAGTACCAGCCGCGCCAGACGCCGGACTTCACCTGGTTCAACAACCATGACTATTGGGCCGCCTGGGCAGTCGCCGCGACCGGCATGCTGGTGCAGCGCGACGACTTCATCCAGTGGGCCGACGGCAACCTGCGCCGAGGCCTGCAGCAGGCCGTGCGCAGCAGCGACGGCAGCTATGCCTACCTGCCGCTGGAAGTGGCGCGCAGCAAGCTGGCCGCGACCTACAGCCAGTACGCCCTGGTGCCGTTGGTGCTGCTGGCCGAGTCGGCGCGGGCCAACCACCTGCCCTGGAGCAGCGAGGATCAGCAAACCCTGGAACTGCTGGCCAACTTTGCCGCGCGCAGCATCCTTGACCCCGGCAACCTGCCGGAACTCAAGGGCCAGTCACAGACCGATGTCGCGCCGTACAAGCTGGCCTGGTTGATCCCGTTCCTGCAACGCGCCCCGGACAACCGCCTGGCGCGTCAGCTGTATGACAGCGAAGACGGCGACGTCGACAACTACAGCCAGCTCGGCGGCCCGCTCAAGCCGTTATACCCCAAACTGCCGTAACCCAAGGACGAACCGCCATGGCCTTGTTTGCCCGTCACCTCTACCTTCCCTGCCTGGCGCTGTTGCTGGCTGGCAGCGCTCACGCCGCCAGCCAGAGCCTGCCGCTGCAGCAGTCACTGAGCACCGTTGCCACGGCAGCGCACCAAGCACACCTGCAACAGCTGCAGGCCCAGGCCCGTGAGGCCGTGCAAATGCAAACGCCTGAACGCCCGCGCCCCGCCGCACGCGGCAGTGTCAGCCTGCAACCAATGTTCTCTTCCCAGGGCGGTAGCTGGCCGTTCGAGCCGTTCGTCAACAACGGCCTGTTCCGTGCCATTGCCGGCTATCAGGCGCACCACCCGAACGCCGTACTGATTCGCAGTGGCAGCGTCACCCTTGCGCAACTGCATGACGCCCTCAAGGACGAGCGCATCCTCAAGCGCTACAAGGACGGCTACCTGCTCAGCTACCCACTGATGATCGCCAGCGACGGTGGCCTGGTGCTCGAAGGCACCAGCCTGTACCTGTACAGCTACTCCGGTACTGCGCTGATCAACCAGGGCTGGCTGGGCCTGAACCAGTCTCGCCTGGAGAGCGTCGCGGGCGACAAACCAGGCAGTACTGACCGGGCCTGGCGGCCGTTTGTGGTGGCCTGGGCTGGCAGCCACACCCAGGTGCTGAACTCGACCCTCAACCGCCTGGGCTACAACGCCAACCTGTCGCGTGGCCTGAGTACCGCCCTGAGCGTGCAGCAACCCGCCAACAGCCGACCGGCGACGCTGCTGGTGCGTAACAGCCAGTTCAACGAACTCAGTGCCGTAGAGCTGCAACATACCCTGGCCCAGTTCGACAGCAATCGCTTTGAGCATTCACAGCAATACGCCCTGGATATCCGCGACAGCCAGGCACTGATCAGCCAGAACCAGATCCGCGGCGTCGACAACAACAGCGCCATCCGCCTGCGTGGCAACACCCGGGCGCTGGTCGAGAGCAACCTGATCCTTGGCGCCAACAAGGCTGCCATCGAGGTCAGCGAACAACACGGTGCACTCGTACTGAGCCGCAACCGCATCGGCGCCAGCCGGGGCAACGGTATCCTGCTGCGCAGCCTGCAACCCACGGGCACTGCACCGTTGCTGATTGACGACAACCTGATCGGCAGCAGCCAGGGTAGCGCGATAGATGCCAGTGAAGTCGCCGCGGCAACGCTGATCAACAACCGTATTGGCAACACCCCGGAATATGCCGTCAGCCTGCGCAATGCCAGCGCCCTGCCCGGCCCGTTGATTCTTAGCGGCAACACCCTGGGCCAGGTCGGCAAGGCGGTGGTGCGGGTCGAAGGCTTGAACCAGGTGGACCTGGGGCCTAACCGTTTCAACGGTACACCCCTGCTACAGAACCTGTTGATCGGCGATTTGCTGCCCGTACAGAGCCTACTGCTCGACGCCACCCTGCGTCAGCACCAGGTGATCCGCGTCAGCCAGGTGGCTGCCGTGCAATAACGCGCTGCATGCGCACAAAGCAATCGTCCTCACCCACCGCTTCAAAGCCCCGGCGCCGGTACAACCCCTGCGCCGGGTTGCTCTTGAATACGGTCAGGCGCAACAACGGCAGGCGCCGCGCTGCCGCCCAGGCCGCCAACTGCTCCAACGCCCAGGAACCGACGCCCCGCCCCCGGGGCGCTTGCAATCACCTGCAGCTCGCGAATGAACAGCGCCCGGGCATCCTGGCTCAGGCTGCAAAAACCCAGTAACTGCTCGCCCTCGACGATCAGCCATTGCTCACGCCAGGTCCAGGCTTGATCAAAGGCTTCATCCATCCACAGGAGGTCGTACTCCCGGTAATACGGCAGCATGTTGTCGCACGTCAGCGCGCGAGCAAAAGGCAAGTGCTGGTCAGTAGCGCGAATCAGTTGCAGGGTCATTAAACGATCAACCAAAAATGCCGGCCTTGCCGACGAAGGGATCAACAGCGTATCAGCGACTGTACGGACGCTGTGGACGATACAACGCTTGTCAGTAAAACGTACGCACTTACAGGTTTACTTGATCAAGATCAGATCGCCATCACTGTTTGTTTCTATGCTGGTCACGCACGGCTCGTTACTTCATGGCAAACGCTACCTGGACCCCTTCTCATGACCACCCCGACACTGGCGACACGCTCTGCACTTTCAAGCGTTAGCCAAACTCCCAGCCGCGCCACGCTGACCCTGTTTTTCTCCTTGTTGCTGGCCGGGTTGGTGTACACCGCCTGGAGCCTGTTTCGCGATGTCAGTGCCAGCGGCACGGTGATTACCACCTGGACACCCTTTGTCCTGCTGGGCGTAGCCCTGGTAATCGCTCTGGGGTTCGAATTCGTCAACGGTTTCCACGATACCGCCAACGCGGTGGCCACGGTCATCTATACCCATTCGCTCCCGGCCTCGTTCGCCGTGATCTGGTCGGGCTGCTGGAATTTTCTCGGCGTACTGTTCTCCAGTGGCGCAGTAGCCTTCGGTATCGTCGCGTTGCTGCCGGTGGAATTGATCCTGCAAGTCGGCTCGTCGGCCGGCTTCTCGATGGTCTTCGCCCTGCTACTGTCGGCGATTGTCTGGAACCTGGGAACCTGGTGGCTGGGGCTGCCGGCTTCATCGTCACACACCTTGATCGGCTCAATCATCGGCGTTGGCGTGGCCAATGCCCTGATGCACGGTCGCAACGGCACCAGCGGCATAGACTGGACCCAGGCCAGCAAGGTCGGCTACTCGTTGCTGTTGTCACCGGTGGTCGGTTTTGTCTGCGCGGCCTTGTTGCTGCTGACCTTGCGCCTGTTGGTCAAGCGCAAGGCGCTGTACCAGGCGCCCGTCGGCAACGCACCACCGCCCTGGTGGATTCGCGGGATGCTGATCCTGACCTGTACCGGTGTGTCCTTCGCCCATGGCTCCAACGACGGGCAAAAAGGCATGGGGCTGATCATGCTGATTCTGGTCGGAACCCTGCCGATGGCCTATGCATTGAACCGCACCATGCCTGCTGAACAATCCGTGCAATTCGCCTTCGTGGCCGAGGCCACCCAACAGGCGCTGGTGCGCACGGCGCCACAGCCGGCACCCGACGATCCGCGACAGACCCTGACCACCTTCATTCGCAGCCAGCAGGCAAATGCCGATCTGCTACCCGCCCTGGCCGCGCTCGCCGGCCTGATTGGCCAAGAGGTCAAGGGGTATGGCTCCTTTGCCGGCGTACCGGCCGAGGCCATGGCCAATGTGCGCAACGACATGTACCTGACCAGCGAAGCCATTCGCCTGATGGACAAGCAGAAGCTGATCCACTTTGATCCAGCGACCCAGGCCACCCTGCACGACTTCAAACGGCAGATCGACGATGCCACGCACTACATTCCCCTCTGGGTGAAGGTTGCCGTGGCCATCGCCCTCGGGCTGGGCACCATGGTCGGTTGGCGGCGGATCGTGGTGACCGTCGGCGAGAAAATCGGCAAGACCCACCTGACCTACGCCCAGGGCGCCAGCGCCGAACTGGTCGCGATGTTCACCATTGGCGCGGCAGACCTGTACGGCTTGCCCGTTTCGACCACCCATGTGCTGTCCTCTGGCGTGGCCGGCACCATGACCGCCAATGGCTCGGGCCTGCAGCTACGGACCATCGCCAACCTGCTGATGGCCTGGGTGCTGACCCTGCCGGCGGCGATTGTGTTGTCGGGTAGCCTGTACTGGTTACTGCGCCAGGTGTTCTGAAACAGCAGCCATACTCAAGGCACCCTCGCCACCTCGCGGAGCCTTGCCATGGCTGAACTGCTGCGCCACATCTGCCGTCTGCTGGACAATGGGCTGAACAAGGACGTCTTCGACAACCTGCGCAACTTTCTCATGTGCTCGCTGCTGCTGGCGGCTGGCAGCAGCACGCTCACCGGTGATGGCCAAGTGTATTTCGGCCTGTTCGCAGCGCACATGGCCGGCGTCGGGCTGATAGCGCTGGCCGTTTTTCTGATGCTGCTGAACATGGCCGACGGCCTGCGCAAGCTGTCCAAGGCCCGCCATCCGCTGCTCCTGCAGGTCATTCTGTGCCTGGTCTACATGCTGTTGGCGGTGCGTGTGGTAGAGATTGTCTGGGAGTTTCGTGCCACCTGAACCCGCAGCTCGCGGACCCGCGTCCAGGCATCCGCCTGCAAGCACTGCGCCTGCCCACCCCTACTCGTCATAGTGATACATGGGGCCTTGGCTGCGAGCAGGCAGCGTTGTGGTGTAGGCTAACTGCCCTGGAAGAATAATGATTCAAAAAAGGATGAGCCCCATGACGTACGATGACGCCTCCTTGCGAGCCCTTGCCACACTGCCCCACACCGCCCTGTTCGTCGCCTGGGCCGTGCAACGGTCCCTGACCAGCCGTAACTTTCAGGCAGACTTCGACTACGAGATCAATTCGCTGGTTGAACGTACCCTCACGCCCGGCCTGTTCTTTCGCCAGTGCTGCGACAGCAGGCTCAACGCGGAAGACCTCAACCGCCAGGGCAATGCCTTCGTCGCCCACTACCTGGCCATCGAGAACGGCCAGTTTGCCGCCGACTGCCAGGACCTGCTGGCGACAAAGGGTGATCGCCCCAGCAGTGTGGCCGACACCTGGGACAACTTCGACAGGCTGAAACCACGCCTGGATGAACGCTTTGCGCAGTGGCAAAAGGACCTTTACCTCGCAACCAGCACCACAATCTGACCCAGCACATTTCCAAGGATGGATTACCCATGGCACAAATAAAGGTCTATGGCCTGCGCTCGACACTGGAGCGCCACCGCACAGGACTGTCGGAGGCGATTCATGCCGCAGTGATGGCTGCACTGGCGTATCCGGTCGAGAAACGTTTCCAACGTTTCATTGCGCTGGACCCGGCGGATTTCCTCTACCCCGACGACCGCTCACACCAGTACACCATCATTGAGATCAGCCTGTTCGAGGGCCGTTCGGTACAGGCGAAGAAAGCACTCATTCGCCTGTTGTTCCTGTACATCGGCGAACGCACCGGCATCAGCGCCCAGGATGTGGAAATTACCCTGTCTGAAACCCCGCGGGAGAACTGGGGTATTCGCGGCCTACCGGGAGATGAGCTGGGGTTGAACTACAAGGTTGAGGTCTGACAGGCGCCGTATGTCCGGGTGGCGCCCGCCGAGTGTCGATTGTTCTGCTACTTTGGGAATACCCAGCACGCACACGTACAGGTGACCCATCATGGCGCGCACCACTCCCATCGAGCTCTACCGCAACATTGGCATCGTTGCGCACGTAGACGCCGG
The DNA here is from genome assembly GCF_056279025.1 of Pseudomonas sp. TE3910. NCBI lineage: Bacteria > Pseudomonadati > Pseudomonadota > Gammaproteobacteria > Pseudomonadales > Pseudomonadaceae > Pseudomonas > Pseudomonas sp. TE3910. Next base: position 431,893 of record NZ_JBWBQN010000001.1, on the reverse strand, counting down.
CAAGACCACAACCACCGAACGCATCCTGTTCTACACCGGGGTCAACTATAAAATGGGCGAGGTGCATGACGGCGCCGCGACCATGGACTGGATGGCCCAGGAGCAGGAGCGCGGCATCACCATCACCTCGGCAGCCACCACGGCTTTCTGGCAAGGCTCGACCAAGCAGTTCCCGAACAAGTACCGCTTCAACATCATCGACACCCCCGGCCACGTTGACTTCACCATTGAAGTCGAACGCTCGCTGCGCGTGCTCGACGGTGCGGTGGTGGTCTTCAGCGGCGCCGACGGCGTCGAGCCGCAGTCTGAAACCGTCTGGCGCCAGGCCAACAAATACAAGGTGCCTCGCCTGGCCTACATCAACAAGATGGACCGCCAGGGCGCCGACTTTCTGCGGGTGGTGAGACAGATCGACAAGCGCCTGGGGCACCACCCGGTGCCGATTCAACTGGCCATCGGCGCCGAGGAGCACTTTGTCGGGCAGATCGACCTGGTGAAGATGAAAGCGATCTACTGGAACGACGATGACCAGGGCACCAGCTACCGCGAGGAGGAGATCCCCGACGCGCTGCGGCCACTGGCAGAAGAATGGCGTGCCCACATGATCGAAGCCGCCGCCGAAGCCAACGACGAGTTGATGAGCCTGTACCTGGACGGTGTCGAACTGAGTACGGCGCAAATCAAGGCAGGATTGCGTCAGCGCACCCTGGACAACCAGATCGTGCCGACGATCCTCGGTTCGTCGTTCAAGAACAAGGGGGTGCCGCTGATGCTCGACGCGGTGATCGACTACCTGCCGGCCCCTTCGGAAATCCCGGCCATCAACGGCACCGACCCGCAGCACGAAGACAAACACCTGGAACGTCATGCCGACGACAACGAGCCCTTCTCGGCCCTGGCCTTCAAGATCGCCACCGACCCGTTCGTGGGTACCCTGACCTTTGTCCGGGTCTACTCCGGGGTATTGTCCTCAGGCGATGCGGTACTCAACTCGGTCAAGGGCAAGAAGGAACGGGTCGGGCGTATGGTGCAAATGCACGCCAACCAGCGTGCCGAGATCAAGGCCGTGTGCGCGGGCGACATCGCCGCACTGATCGGCATGAAGGATGTCACCACCGGCGATACCCTGTGCGACATCAACAAGCCCATTATCCTTGAGCGCATGGACTTCCCCGACCCGGTGATCTCGGTGGCCGTGGAGCCCAAGACCAAAGCCGACCAGGAAAAAATGGGCATCGCCTTGAGCAAACTCGCCCAGGAAGACCCGTCGTTCCGGGTCAAGACCGACGAGGAAACCGCACAGACCATCATTTCCGGTATGGGCGAGTTGCACCTGGACATCATCGTCGACCGCATGAAGCGCGAGTTCGGCGTCGATGCCAACATCGGCAAACCCCAGGTGGCCTACCGCGAGAAAATCCGCAATACCTGCGAGATCGAAGGCAAGTTTGTCCGCCAGTCGGGTGGTCGCGGCCAGTTCGGTCATTGCTGGATTCGCTTTTCGCCAAGCGATGAAGGCAAGGAAGGCCTGGAATTCACCAGTGAAGTGGTCGGTGGAGTCATCCCCCGTGAGTACATCCCGGCCATCCAGAAAGGCATCGAAGAACAGATGCAGAACGGCGTACTGGCCGGCTACCCGCTGATTGGCCTGAAAGCGGCGGTGTTCGACGGCTCGTACCACGACGTCGACTCCAACGAGATGGCCTTCAAGATCGCCGCGTCGATGGCCACCAAGCAGCTTTCGCAAAAAGGCGGTGCAGTGCTGCTGGAGCCGGTGATGAAGGTCGAAGTGGTCACACCGGAAGAATACATGGGTGATGTGATGGGCGACCTCAACCGTCGGCGTGGCGTGATCCAGGGCATGGACGACAGCCCGGCGGGCAAGGTGGTGCGTGCCGAAGTGCCACTGGGAGAAATGTTCGGCTACTCCACCGACATGCGCTCAATGTCCCAGGGCCGGGCCAGTTACTCGATGGAGTTCATTCGCTATTCAGAAGCGCCAGCCAGCATAACCGACGTGATTATCAAGAAACAGGGCTAGCCGCCACGGTACGCGGCACTCAAGACAACACGGCCAACCAGCGGGCTGGCCGTGACATTTCCAATTGCGTAAGATCCGCTCCCCTTCTTGCCAACACCGTTGACCGCGACCGCTTTCGCCGGTCGGTTTTTTTCAGGTACCCCATGAAACCCATTCGCCTACGCGCCGAGGCCCTGGCCGGCCTTACCACGTCCTTCGCACTGCTGCCCGAATGCATCGCCTTCGCGCTGGTCGCGCACCTCAACCCGCTGATGGGGTTGTACGGTGCGTTCATTATCTGCACCTTGACCGCCCTGTTCGGTGGGCGACCAGGCATGATTTCCGGCGCTGCCGGGTCGATGGCGGTGGTGATCGTGGCGCTGGTGGTGCAACACGGCGTGCAGTACCTGCTCGCCACGGTGCTGCTGGGTGGGCTGATCATGGTCGCCTTCGGCCTGCTGCGGCTGGGCAAACTGGTGCGCATGGTGCCGCACTCGGTGATGCTGGGGTTCGTCAATGGCCTGGCCATCATCATTGCCCTTGCCCAACTGGAGCATTTCAAGAGCGCAGAGGCCTGGCTCAGTGGTGCACCGCTCTACCTGATGATCGGGCTGGTCACGCTGACGATGGCCATCGTCTACCTGCTGCCGCGCCTCACCCGCGCAGTGCCACCGGCGCTGGTTGCAATTCTGGGTGTCGGCCTTGCGGTGTACCTGCTTGACCTGCCGACCCGCACCTTGGGCGACATGGCCCACATTGCCGGCGGCCTGCCAGTATTTGCACTGCCCCAGCTACCCTGGAACCTTGAAACCCTCGGCATCGTCGCCCCTTATGCGATATTGATGGCCTTGATCGGCCTGCTGGAAACCCTGCTGACACTGAACCTCACCGATGAAATCACCGAAACCCGTGGCTACCCGGATCGCGAGTGCGTAGCACTGGGTGCAGCCAACATGGTTTCAGGGCTGTTCGGCGGCATGGGTGGATGCGCGATGATCGGCCAAACGGTGATCAACCTCAGCTCCGGTGGCCGTGGTCGCCTCTCGGGCGTGATCGCTGGGGTGATGATCCTGCTGTTCGTGCTGTTTCTCTCGCCGCTGATCGAGCGCATCCCGCTGGCCGCGCTGGTCGGGGTGATGTTCGTGGTCTCGCAGCAGACCTTCGCCTGGGCCTCGCTGCGGGTGTTCAACAAAGTGCCCTTGAACGACGTACTGGTGATCATCTCGGTGACCGTCATCACGGTGTTCACCGACCTGGCCACCGCCGTGCTGTGCGGGATCATCATTGCTGCCCTGAACTTTGCCTGGCAGCAAGCCCGCGAGCTTTACGCAGACGGCCATCTGGAAGCCGATGGCAGCAAGCGTTACCAACTGCATGGCACGCTGTTCTTCGCCTCGACCACCCAGTTCCTGAACCAGTTCGACCCGGCCAACGACCCGGCCCAGGTGACGCTCGATTGCCGCCACCTGAGCTTTGTCGACTACTCGGCAATCGCCGCGCTGAAGACATTGCGCGAACGCTATGCCAATGCCGGCAAGCACCTGCGCGTGCTGCACTTGTCTGAACGCTGCAGGCAACTGCTCAGACGCGCGGGCATGCACACACCAGGCGAGTGAGTCGCAGGAGGAGCGTTTCAGCAGGCCTGGCAGCTCTTGACCGACGCAGACACTGCGGCCCATGCTCACGCTCCTCCAACCGAACGCTCAGGGAACGACTGTATGAAGCTGGAAACCTTAGCCATTCACGCGGGCTTCAGCCCCGATCCAACCACGAAGGCTGTTGCCGTACCGATCTACCAGACCACCTCCTTCGCCTTTGACGACACCCAGCACGGTGCCGACCTGTTCGACCTGAAGGTGGCTGGCAATATCTACTCGCGGATCATGAACCCCACCAACGACGTCCTGGAAAAACGCATGGCCGCGCTTGAAGGTGGCGTCGGCGCACTGGCCGTGGCTTCGGGCATGGCTGCCATCACCTACGCCATCCAGACCGTGGCCGAGGCCGGCGACAACATCGTCTCGGTGGCCAAACTGTACGGCGGCACCTACAACCTGCTGGCCCACACCCTGCCGCGCTTCGGCATCCAGACCCGCTTCGCCGCCCATGACGACATTGCCGCGCTCGAGGCACTGATCGACGACAAGACCAAGGCGGTGTTCTGCGAGTCCATCGGCAACCCGGCGGGCAACATCGTCGACCTCCGGGCACTGGCCGACGCCGCGCACCGCCATGGCGTGCCGCTGATCGTCGACAACACCGTCGCCACCCCGATCCTGTGCCGCCCGTTCGAGCACGGTGCCGACATCGTCGTGCATTCGCTGACCAAGTACATCGGTGGCCACGGCACCAGCATCGGCGGCATCGTGATCGACTCTGGGAACTTCCCCTGGGCTGAATACAAGCAGCGTTTTGCCCTGCTCAACACCCCTGACCCGTCCTACCACGGCGTCACCTACACCGAAGCCTTCGGCCCGGCAGCCTTTATCGGCCGCTGCCGCGTGGTACCCCTGCGCAACACCGGCGCGGCACTGTCGCCGTTCAACGCCTTCCTGATCCTGCAAGGCCTGGAAACACTGGCCCTGCGCATGGAGCGCCATACCGAGAACGCGCTGAAAGTGGCGAACTACCTGCGTGAGCATGAACAGGTCGCCTGGGTGAAATACGCCGGCCTGCCGGACCACCCCGAGCATGAGCTGGCCGTGCGCTACACCGGTGGCAAGCCGGCGTCGATCCTCTCCTTCGGCATCAAGGGCGGCCAGGAAGCCGGGGCGCGCTTCATCGATGCGCTGAAACTGGTGGTACGCCTGGTGAACATTGGCGACGCCAAATCGCTGGCCTGCCACCCGGCCTCCACGACCCACCGCCAGTTGAACGACGAAGAGCTGGAGAAGGCCGGAGTGCCACGTGACATGGTGCGCCTGTCCATTGGCATCGAGCACAGCGACGACATCCTGGCCGACCTGGCGCAGGCGCTGAAGGCCTCTGCACAAGGCTGAGTCGGTTTTTTTAGCGTTAGCAGGGTTGCTACTGGTGGGCAAGGCTCACTCCCACAACCTGCGAGGATCAGGCAGCTGGCAAGACCGCACCCGCGGATTGCCCAGCCCCTGGCAAACCCGCAGACACAATTGACTGTACATCCATACAGATAATGCTTGCCTCTCGCCGCCACCCTGCGCATGCTATGCAACTTCTATAGCCGCCAGACTCATCATCGGCCATGCGCCTCTTTCTCTGCGAAAAACCCTCCCAGGCCAAGGACATCGCCAAAGTCCTCGGCGCCAACCGGCGCGGTGATGGCTGCTGGGTCGGCAACGACCTCTGCGTAACCTGGTGTATCGGCCACCTGCTGGAAACCGCACCACCTGACGCCTACGATGCCCGCTATAAACGCTGGGTACTGGAAGACCTGCCCATCGTGCCGCAGCAGTGGAAGATGCTGGTCAAACCGAAAACCGCCAGCCAGTTCAAGGCGGTGAAACGCCTGCTCAGCGAAGCCCGTGAACTGGTCATCGCTACCGACGCCGACCGCGAAGGTGAAATGATCGCCCGTGAACTGGTCGAGCACTGCCGCTACCGTGGGCCGATTCAGCGCCTGTGGTTATCGGCACTCGACGACGCCTCGATCCGCAAGGCGCTGGCAGCGCTCAAGCCCGGTGCCGCTACGTTCAGCCTCTATCACTCGGCCCTGGGTCGCTCACGGGCCGACTGGCTGATCGGCATGAACATGAGTCGCCTGTTCACCCTGCTCGGCCGTCGTTCCGGGTACCAGGGGGTGTTGCCGGTTGGCCGGGTGCAAACCCCTACCCTGCGCCTGGTGGTCGACCGCGACCGCAGCATCGCCGACTTCGTGCCGGTTCCGTTCTGGGCCATCGAGGTGACGCTGAGCAGCGCCAATGCGAGCTTTACCGCGCAGTGGCGCGCCCCGGAAGACGCCTGTGACGATCAGGGCCGCTGCCTCAACCCGGTACTGGCACAGCACGCCGCCGAGGCCATTGGCGGCGCGGCCAGCGCAGAGGTAGTGAACGTCAGCACTGAACGGGTACGCGAGGCCGCCCCGTTGCCCTTCGACCTCGGCACCCTGCAGGAGCTCTGCTCGAAAAAGCTGGGCCTGGGCGCCCAGGAAACCCTCGACATTGCCCAGGCGCTGTATGAAACCTACAAGGTCATCACCTACCCACGCAGTGACTGTGGCTACCTGCCGCTGAGCCAGCACAGCGAGGCCCCGGCCATTCTCGCCGCACTGGGCCGGGCCGACGCCAGCCTGGCCGCACTGCAACCCTATCTGGAGCCGCAACGCCGCTCACGCGCCTGGAACGATGCCAAGGTCAGCGCCCACCACGGCATCATCCCTACCGCTGCGGCCATCGACCTGGGGCGCCTGCCGAGCAAGCACAAGGCGGTGTTCAGCCTGATCCGTGCGCGCTACCTGGCGCAGTTTCTGCCCAACCACGAATACGACCGCACCGAGGCCGACTTCGACTGTGCCGGTCAGGCACTACGCGCCGTTGGCAAGCGTATCGTCGAACCCGGCTGGCGCCGCGCCCTGCCCGAAGCCCTGACCCCAGGCAAAGGTCGCGAAGCGCCGGCAGCGCAGGTGTTGCCGGCACTGAGCAAAGGCCAGCACTGCGCCGTGGCCGGGGTCAATCTCAAGGACCTCTGGACCCAGCCGCCCAAACCGTTCACCGAGGGCGACCTGATCAAGGCCATGAAGAACGTCGCCAAACTGGTCGACGATCCACGGCTCAAGCAAAAGCTCAAGGACACCACCGGTATTGGTACCGAGGCGACCCGTGCCGGAATCATCCAGGGCTTGCTCGACCGAGGCTACCTGGTAAAGAACGGCAAGGCGTTGTCGGCCACCCCGGCTGCCTGCAGCCTGATCGACGCCGTACCTCGGGCCATTGCCGACCCAGGCACTACGGCTATCTGGGAGCAGGCACTGGACATGGTGCAAACCGGCGAGATGAGCCTGGAGGCGTTCGTTGCCAAGCAATCGGCATGGATGAGCAAGCAGGTCGAGCGATGTGCCGGGCTCAGCCTGAACATCAGCGGCCCGGCAGTTCCAGCCGGGGGTAGCAGCGCCCCCTGGAAAAAGAAACGCAAGGCCGCAGCGCGTAAACCATCGAGCAGCGCCAAACGTCCGAAGAAAACCGCGGCGCCAAAGGCCCGCTGAAAACGTGTATACACATCAACTGGATCAACTCAAGGTCAGGGACTGCCCATGAAATTTGCCTACACCATTCTTTACGTACCCGATGTCGCCTCATCGCTGGCGTTCTTTGAACAGGCCTTTGGCATTAACCGGCGCTTTTTGCATGAGTCTGGCGACTATGGCGAACTGGACACCGGTGCCACCACCCTGGCTTTCGCTTCACGGGCGCTGGGCCAGGCCAACCTGCCAGAGGGGCTGGTAGTGGCAGCTGAATCAGCCCGGCCGCTGGGCATGGAAATCGCACTCGCCACCGATACTGTCGAGGTCGCCCACGCCCAGGCACTGGCCTGCGGAGCAACCGAGCTCAAGGCCCCCGAGCAAAAGCCCTGGGGGCAAACCGTGTCGTACCTGCGCTGCCCCGATGGCTTGCTTGTGGAGTTGTGTACGCCGATGGCGTAACGCTGGCGTCTGCGCCGACAGAAAAAAGCCCTGCCGGAGACCGGCAGGGCTTCAAGGTGCAGCCACTACAGTGTAACGATCAGCGACCGATAGCCCGCGCCGCGTCGGACGTGTACATGTCCGGCGTGAACTTGCTCTCGTTGAGGATCGGCCCCTTCTTCGCCTCGTTGGTCATCCCGTAGCCGGTGTACTGGCCCGAGTTCAAGTCCATGAAAAACTGTGAACCTGCCTGCCAGCCGCTCATGTCCGGATGGTAGTAGTAGTTGATCATTGCATGCTTCCACAGCTGCCCACGGGCATCGTAGTTATCGGCCATGACCGCGTTCCAGGTGTCTTCGTCAATGAACAGCACCCGCTTGCCATAGACGTGGCGATAGCCTTCCTTCAGGTCAGCCTCCACCACCCAGACACGCCGCAGCTCATAACGCATGAACTCAGGATTGGGGTGGTTGGGCGTGAGCATGTCAGCGTACTTGATGTTCCCCGCATTCGGTTTGAACGCGTTGGCCGGGCTGTAGATTTCACGCTTGCCAATCAGTTTCCAGGTGTAGCGTTCCGGCGCGCCGTTGAACAACCGGTCCTCATCGACCGTCATGGTCCCGTTGGTGCCGATCATCGGTTGGTCATAGCCGTAGCCCGGCATTTGCCGGACGCGTCGGGTCGACGGGCTATAGCTCCAGGCCTGGCGGGATTCAGTGGCGAAGTTGTAGGGTTCATGGGCAATGCTGATCACGCCGTTGTCACGGGCCGGTTTCAGCGTAGTGTTGTAACTCATCGCCTGAACCTTGTTTTCGGTCTTGGGTTCGACCGTTGGCGAGTTGGCCTGCGACAGGTTGCGCGCATGGGCACGGCCCCAACCGATACTGCCGTTGGGCAATACGGACGCCAGGTCGCTGATCTTTTCCTCGGTGTAGGCGCGCGCCGGCAACTGATGGTTCCAAAGCACTTCCATGCCATTTTTCGGAATCGGGAACGGTATCTGGCCGAGCCCTTCAATGCCAAGGCCGTCATTGACCAGCTTGGCAGTCAGCGCATTCTGCATCGCCCGCCGGCACACATAATCGGGGTAACGGAAATCCCGATGCCCAGGGTAGACGTTCATCTTGTAGGTGGTCGGGTACTTCTTCAGCAGGGCTTTCTGGCCTTCGGTCAGGTGCGCCTCGTACTGGCTCATGTTCTGTGCGGTGATCACCAGGATCGGCTTCTCCGACGCGTAAGGGTCCACAGGTTGGTCACCCGAGAACTTCACGTGATTCCAGCCGGGGACCTCCCCCAGGTATTTGCCGGTGTACGGGGGAATGGTTCCTGCAGCATTACCGGCCTGCTCGGCACCGACGCAGGTCAGTTCCTTGCCCAGCTTGGCGGCTTCCTGAGGCGACACCTCGGCGTATGCGCTACCGATAATCCCGGCATTGGCGGTTAATGCGGCTGCGAGCATGACACCTGTTCTTGTTATTTTCATGTATTGCCTCCTTCGCTGATAAGGCTTGCGGGTATGGGCCTATTGTTCGTGTTCTGACGGCGCCAACATCGTCCGGAAAGACTAAAAATCAAGGTGCTTCCACCTTTCTTTCAGCGCGCTCTTGAGCACTTTGCCGGTGGCGTTGCGTGGCAGTGGCTCAGCCTGCGAGTACACCCGCGCCGGGACCTTGTAGCCCGCCAGCCGCTGGGCAATGAATGCACAGACGTGCTCTTGGTCGGGCATCTGCCCGGTATTGCCGTGAATGACCAACGCCACGGCTTCACCCAGTACCGGATCGGGGATGGCAAATGCCGCCGCCTCGTCAACACCGGGCATTTCACTGACACAGGCTTCAATTTCGGCCGCCGAGATTTTCTCGCCACCGCGGTTGATCAGGTCCTTGAGCCGCCCGGTAATGCAAAGAAACCCCTCCTCGTCCAGGTAGCCGATATCCCCCGTGTCGAGCCACCCGTCATGCAAGGCCTCGGTGCTGGCCTGCGGCAGGTTCCAATAGCCGCTCATCAGGGTTGGCGAACGCAGCCAGATCAAACCACTGGAACCGTTGGGCAACGGCTGCTGCGGGTCGTCGCCAATGCGCACATCGACAATCGGCAATGGCCAACCGGCCGTTGCCGGTTTGTAGACGAACTGATCGCCCCCAATAGCCGCGCCGATGCCGTTGCTTTCCGTCAGGCCGTAACCGCTGCCACAAATGGCCTCGGGCTTGCGTGCGATCATCTCGGCCAGTAAAGCACTGGAGGACGCACCACCCCCAAGGCCCAGCCCGAACAGGCTGGCGGTCTGCTCGGAGCCAAAGCGTGGCGATGCGAGCAATTGCTGCATCATCACCGGTGCGCCGCTGAACTGGGTACAGTGCTCCTCACTGATCAGATCGAGGGCGCGTTCGACGTCCCACTTGTACATCAGCAGCAAGCGCCGGCCACTGCGCATTGCCGAAAGGAACTGCGCATGCAACCCGCTGACATGGAACAATGGAACCGCCATCAGGGTGGTGGGTGGGTAGCCGCTCTGGATCACCCCACTGATGAGTTCAGGTGAGCTCAGCGCGCAGAATGCGCTCTGGAACTCCAGTGCGGCCAGGGCCTGGCAGATCGCTCGGTGGCTGGACACCACGCCCTTGGCTCGGCTGGTAGTACCGGAGGTGTAGAGGATCAGTGCCGGTGCCTCAGGGTCAATATTCACCACTGGAACAGGCAAGCGCGCGTCGGCCAACAGGTCTTCATAGCGAAGACAGTACTCGGGCAGCTGTACCTGACGTTCCGTTCCCACAACGATCGTTGGCAACTGGTCGCCGGCCAGGTCGTCTTGCAGCACGCTCAGCCGCGGTTCATCACACAGCAGCACGCGGGCACCGCTGTCTTGCAAGCCATGCAGCAACTCGTCACGCAGCCCCCAGCTATTGAGCGGTACACACACCGCGCCGCAACGCTGGATCGCGGCGAATGCCACCAGCCAGGCCGGCTGATTGCGCATGGCAATGGCAACCCGCTCGCCGGGGCGCAGGTCAAAACAGGCGACCATCTGCCCCGCCAGCCGGTCAACCTGATCGAAGTACTCGGCAAAGGTCAGCCGCTGGGCTTGCCACACCAGGAACTCGCGCTCACCGTGCACACGACCGGCATCAATTGCTTCCACCAGGTTGTGTGCGGTGTGCCGAAAAAAACGTGCACCACCCTCCGCCGGGCTTACCACTTCAAAAGGCGAGCCCGGTGCAATCAATTGCTGCCAGGCGGATTGCCATCGTTCAATGCTCATGTGTCGTTCTCCAGGGCAACCGAGACGTCGCGCCTTCAGGCGCAGGCCTCGTCGAGGGCCGAATAGCGTTCGCAATGAAAATCCCGGTCGCCCAAACAGGCCTGGGCGACGCGCACACGCTTGAGGTAAAGACCGACATCCAGTTCATCGGTGACCCCGATGCCACCGTGCATCTGTACGGCTTCATTGCTGACCTTGATTGCCGTATCACCGGCCTTCCACTTCGCCAGGCTGACCAGTCGGCCACGTTCGGCGACACTGAGGCTGGCGTCGTCCAGGGCCGCCAGCCCGGCCATGACTGCGCTGCGGGCCAGGGCCAGATCGACGTACAACTGGGCGGCACGGTGTTGCAGGACCTGGAACGAGCCAATCGGCGTGTCGAATTGCACGCGGGTCTTGAGGTAGTCGAGGGTGGTCTGGAACAGTTGCTCGGCCATGCCCAACAGTTCTGCGGCCAGGCACGCACGACCGCGGTCCAGCGCGGTGTCCAGCGCGGCCCAGCCATCACCGAGCGTGCCCAACAGTGCGTCACTGCCCAGTTGCACACCGTCCAGCCGTAGCCGCGCACAGTTACGCGAGTCGATCAACGGCAAGGCGCTGCAATTCAGGCCAGGGGTATCGGCAGGTAACAGGAACAGGCTGATCCCCTGTGCCTCACCCGCATGCCCCGAGGTACGCGCAGCCAGCAGGTACGCATCGGCGCCAAGCCCGTCGACCACCCAGTACTTGTCACCCCGCAAACGGAAACCGTCGCCCTCGACCACCGCCTCAAGGGCCGTACCCAACGGGTTATGACGTGACTGTTCATCCAGCGCCAGGGCCAGGCGTTTCTCGCCGCTGATCAGGGCATTCAGCCAGCGGTCCTGCTGTTGCGGGTTGCCCGCAAGGTGCAATAGCGAACCACCCAGCACCACGCTCGACAGCAAGGGCGTGGCCGCCAGGTTGTGGCCGATAGACTCGAACACCGGCCCAAGCCCCATGCAGCCAAAGTCCAGGCCCCCGTAATTTTCCGGAAATGGAATCGCACTCCAACCCAGGTCCACGGCGGCTTGCCACAGCTGCGGATCAAAACCGAGCACCGAACCCTCGTCGCGCAGCCGACGCTGGGCCGCGACCGGGCTGCGCGCCGCGAGAAAATCCCGGGCACTGTCGGCGAGCAAGCGCTGCTCTTCGCTGTAGCGCAGGTTCATGGCGTCACTCCTTTCTTTGCATCGGGCAGACCAAGCACGCGCTTGGCGATGACATTGAGCTGGATCTCCGAGGCACCACCGGAAATCGTCAGGGCATAGCTGTTCAACCAGGCCCGGGTAATCGCCTGTTGCTGGGCACTGAAGGCCTCGCTTTGCCAGCCGAAGGCATGCCCGCCCATGGCATCGAGCAGGACTTCGAACTTGTCGCGTTCCTGCTCGGTGTGCACCAGTTTCATGATCGACATCAGGCCACTGACGTCGTCACCGAACCTGGCTTCTTCGGTCATGCGCTGAACCGTCAGGCCATAGGCGTGTTCATTCATCGCGCAGGCCACGGCGCGGGCATGCAGCGCCTGTTCACCTTGGCTTTGAGGGCGCGGCAGGTACTCACGCAGCAGCGAAAGCAAATGGAAATGCGAGGGCAGGCTGATCTCGCCAAACTTCGACATGGCCTTGCGTTCGTGCTGCAGCAGGTACTTGCCCAGGTTCCAGCCGCCATCCAAGGGGCCGATCAGTTGCTGCTTGGGCACCTTCACCCCATCGAAGAACACCTGGCAAAACGCCGATTTGCCGCTGATCAGGTCAATCGGTACCGCCTTGACCCCAGGGCTGCGCATATCCAGCACGATCAGGCTGATACCTTCATGCTTGGGCACCGTGGGGTTGGTTCGTACCAGAGCGTACATCCAATCGGATTTATCGCCGTAGGACGTCCAGATCTTGCTGCCGTCAACGACAAAGTGGTCGCCAGCATCACGGGCCGCCATTTTCAGGCTGGCAAGGTCGGAACCCGCGTTAGGCTCAGAGAAGCCCTGACACCAGCGCACTTCACCCCGGGCCATGGGCGGCAATAACGTCCGCTTCTGCTCCTCACTGCCAAATGCCAGCAGCACCGGCCCAAGCATCCAGATGCCCAGGTTGATCTGGGGCGGACGACACTTGAGCCTGCGCATTTCGCTCTCAAGTACCGCCAGTTGCTCTTCGCTCAAGCCCGCACCGCCGTACTCCTCGGGCCATTCCGGGCAGAACCAGCGCTTGTCACGCATGCGCTCAAACCACAACCGGGCGTCTTCGCTGGGGAACTGCGGCTGGCTGGCACCCCACACCACTTCGCCCTCCGCCATGGCGGTTCGCATGGACAAGGGGCAGTTGGCCTCCAGCCAGGCACGGGTCTCGTGCCTGAATTGCTCAATCGTGCTCATGAAATTCACCCTCGACCCGGCCCCGGACTCAGTCCGGAGCGGGTACTGTTCTTGTTGTATTGGCTGAGCGGCGCGGGGCGCTGTCAGCGTTGGGTACGTGGCATGCCCAGGCCGAACTGGGCGATCAGTTCACGCTGAATTTCGTTGGTGCCACCGCCAAACGTCAGGGTGACCGAAGAGCGCAGTTCGTACTCCAGCTCGCCCTGCAACAACGCCGCTGAGGAGCCGCTGCGCAACGAACCGTTGGCGCCGAGAATGGCGGCGAGCTTGCGCAGTATCTCGATGGCCGACTCGGAGCCATACACCTTGGTGGTCGAACTCAGGGCCACGTCCATGCGCTGCTGCTCAAGGTCGGCGGCGATACGCAAGTTGATCAGGCGCATCGCTTCCAGGCGGGCATAACACTCTGCCAACGAACTGCGCACCCAGCCCTTGTCCATGGCCCGTCGGCCCTGTTCATCACGGCAACGCGCCCACAGGTAGACCCGGCGGAACAAGGCGACGACCTTGTCCGACCAGGAGCCAAGCCCAAGCCGCTCATGGTTGAGTTGCTCGGTGATCAGCTTCCAGCCACCGTGCAACTCCCCTACCAGCATGTCCTTGGGCACCCGCACGTTGTCGTAATAGGTGGCGGTGGTGGCAATGCTGGTGGTCGGGATCAGTGTCGTGGAGAACCCGGGCGCCTGGGTATCGAGGATCAGGATCGAAATCCCCTTGTGACGCGCTTGCGTGGGGTCAGTACGCGCCGCCAGCCAGATGTAGTCCGCCGCATCGGCACCGGACGTCCACAATTTGTTGCCATTGACCACGAACTCATCGCCTTGCAGGCGTGCGCTGGTCTTTAGAACCGCCAGGTCACTGCCGGCGTCCGGCTCGGAGTAGCCGATGGCAAACATGATCTCGCCCGCAGCGATGCCCGGCAGGAAGCGCTCCTTTTGCAGCGCGCTGCCATGGGTCATCAGGGCCGGGCCGACAGTGCTGATGGTCACGAACGGCAATGGCGCACCGGCAATGTTGGCCTCTTCAAAGAAAATCAACTGCTCAGTGGCCGCGTAGCCTTGGCCACCATGCTCTTTGGGCCAGCCAACAGCCAGCCAACCGTCGCGACCCATTTGCCGAATGGTTTGCCGGTACAGCTCGCCGCCTTCCTGGCCCCGCAACTGCTCACGCAGCTGCGGGGTCATCAGCGCCTGGAAGTAGTCCCGCACCTTGTGGCGCAGGGCGTGTTGTTCAGGAGTCAGATCAACGAACATATAACGCCTCCTTATGCCGCGCCGAGAATCAGGCCGCTGGTCGGCACGCCGGTACCGGCAGTGACCAGCACGTTTTCTACCGCCGGCACCTGGTTGACTGCGGTGCCGCGCACCTGCCGTACCGCTTCGGCGACGCCGTTCATGCCATGAATGTAGGCTTCGCCCAGTTGTCCGCCGTGGGGGTTGATCGGCAACTTGCCGCCACGGGCATGATGGCCCGCGCGGATGAACTCCTTGGCCTCGCCACGCTTGGCGAAACCGAACTCTTCCAGTTGCGGCAGCACGAACGGGGTGAAATGGTCATAGATCACCGCGGTCTGAAACGCTTCCGGCCCCAGCCCTGACTGGCGATAAAGCTCACGGGCCACCACGCCCATTTCCGGCAGCCCGGTAATGTCGTCACGGTAGAACGAGGTCATGATCTGCTGACCGTCAGTAATGCCCTGGGAACCGGCCTTGATCATCACCGGCTTCTGGCGCAGATCGCGGGCACGTTCCGCCGAAGTGATCACCATGGCCACGGCGCCATCGGACTCCTGGCAGCAGTCGAGCAGGTGCAGCGGTTCGCAGATCCAGCGCGAGGCCTGGTGCTCCTCGAGGGTAATCGGCTTGCCGTAGAAAAACGCCTGGGGGTTGGTCGCGGCAAAATCACGCACGGCCACTGCGACCCGACCGAAATCCTCGGACGTGGCTCCATAGGTGTGCATGTAGCGTTGAGCAAACATGCCCACCCAGGCCGCCGGCGTATGGAAGCCGTGAGGCATGTACCAGCCGTAGTTGACGTTCTCGAAGATCGGCGTCGAAGCGAAACCGTACGTGCCGGTGCCGAAGCGATACCAGGACCGCTCATTCATGGCCCGGTAGACCACCACCACTTTTGCCACACCGGTGGCCACCGCCATGGCCGCGTGCATGATCGGCGCACACGCCGCACCACCGCCGTGGGGCACTTGCGAAAAGAACTTCACGTCCTTGCAACCCAACAGGCGGGCAATTTCGTATTCCGGAACCTTGTCCACCGAGTAAGAGCTGAAGCCCTCGACCTCGGAGGGGTCAATGCCCGCATCCTTCAGCGCGCTCAGCGTGGCTTCAAGGGCCAGGCGCAGTTCCGTGCGCCCGGAGTTCTTGGAAAACTCGGTCGCGCCCAAACCAACTATCGCGGCGCGTCCGGATATCGACGAAGTCGTCATGTCTGTGTCTCCGGCTGTCAGGGCAGGACCAGCGCGACCGTACCGGTCACGTGGTTGCCCATGGAATTTTTGCCGCTGAGGGTGACTTCCACCGTGCGGGTGTCGGCATCCTGGCGGGTCACGCTGCCGCTGAAGGTCATGCAGTCACCGGGGTAGTTCGGTGCACCCAGCTTGATTTTCAGTGAGGTGAACGTGGCCAACGGCCCCGCCCAGCCTTCGACATAACGTTGCACCAGCCCGTTGGTGGTCAGGATGTTCATGAAGATATGCGGTGAGCCCAGTGCGCGGGCGGCCTCCAGGTCATGGTGCCCCGGAAAATAATCCCGGGTGGCAATCGCGCCACCGGTGATCAGGCCGACCGTGATTGGAACCGCCAGTTCAGGCAGCACTTCGCCGGGGCGCACGTCTTCAAAGCGCTTGGTGTTCTTCGAGGTCATATTTCCATCCCAGCTTGTCGTTATCGCTCAGCCAATCGCCGAGACGTTCCAGGCTTGCCGCCGAACCACCCAGGGCGAGGCCCAGGGCGCGGCTCCAATAGAGAAAACGGTGGATCGGGTACGTCAGGTCGACGCCGATACCGCCATGCACGTGCTGTGCGATGTGGCCGATGCGATGTCCCGCTTCACACGCCAGATAAGCGGTAGCCAGCGCTTCCGACGGCGACGGCAAACCGGCGTCGAGGCGATAGCAGAGTTGCCAAAGCACACTGCGCAGGGCCTCAAGGGCGATATGCGCATCGGCCATGCTCATTTGCACCGCCTGGAAGCTGCCAATACGCCGCTCGAACTGCTGACGCTCACTGACATAGGCCACGGTGCGGCGGATCTGCTCCTCGCTGACACCCAACTGCAACGCAGCCAAGGCCGCCACGCTGCGCGGCTCCAGCCAGGCCAGGGCGGCACTGGGCAGCAACTGCGGGGCCGCAACGCGCAGGCCCTCGACATGCACATCTGCCACGGCTTCACCGTGGGTAAGCACCGCTGGCACACGGGTTACCTGTGCGACCGAAAGGTCAAGCAGCAACAACCGCGGCTGGCCGTCTACGTCTGCCAGCACCAGTGCCGCCTGTGCCTGTTCACCCAGGGCCACGGCCGCAACCCGACCATTGATTTCCCAGCCCTCGGCACACGGACGGGCCTGAAGCTCGATGCCGCAGGCACTGCCAAGGGCATCGATGGCCAGTGTCAGCATGGTTTCACCCGACGCGGCTTTTTCGGCCAAGGCCGCGAGCTCGGGCAATGCGAACTCGGCAAGGGTCGCTGCGGCCAGTTGATGCCGCCACAGCGGCACCTGTGCCAAGCCCTTGCCCTGAGCCTGCAACACCAGCATCAGCTCGGTCATGCCCAGGCCACTGCCACCGTGGGATTCAGGAATCGCCAAGGCGTGCAGCCCGGTTTCAATGCAGAGCGCCCAGAGTGGAGCCATCAGCGGCTCACCACTGGTATCCCAGCGACGCAGGTAGTCGTCGTGGCAGTGGTCGACAAACAGGCTGTCAGCCATCTGCGCAATCGCGCGCTGGTCTTCGGTCAATTCAAAATTCATGGGGTCAACTCCTACTCGCCGACGGGCCGAAACAGGGGCAAGGTCAGCGCGTCATCGAAGGTCTGGAACTCGACCTGCAAACGCTGGCCGATCTGCAACTGCTCACGCTCAATGCCGACCAACCCGGCGATCAGGCGTACGCCCTCCTCCAGCTCGATCAGACCGATGGGGTTCGGGTGATCGAACGGCGCGACCTCCGGGTAGTGCATGACCACAAACGAGTAGAGGCTGGCGCGACCACTGGCCTGGACGGTGTCCCAGTCGAAGCTGTGACACTGGATACAGACCGGCGCGGGTGGATGGCGCAAGGTGGCGCAGGCCGTGCAACGCTGGATCAACAGTTGGCCCTGTGCGCAGCCCTCCCAGAAGAACCGGGTGTCGTCACTGATGCCCGGTTGCGGGCGCTTGGCCTTGGCAGGTGCAGCGGCCACGGCCGGCGCAGGCGCGGCTGGCTGAGCATTGGCCGGGCGAAACTTGAACACGCGGAACAGCAACTCGCCTACCGGTTCGTCGCCACCGGCCTTTTCGACGAAGTGGCTCATCACCAGGGTGACAAAGAAGCCCGTGCCCAAGGCGGTGGTTTTTTCATCGCCCACCGCATCCAGGCGGGTGGTGTAGTAGAGCTTTTCACCCAAGCGCAAGGGGCGCGTGAAGCTCAACTCGGAGTTCACTGCCACGACCGAGTTATAGCCGTACTGCTCGAACAGCTTGAGCACTTCATAGGGGTTTTCGTCGGTGGAACCTGGCGGATAGTGGTTGGCATGGAAGCCTTCCATGGTCCACACCTGCAACATCGCCGGCGGCGCAATCAAGCCCTCATGGGGCGTGCCAAGGGCAAACGCAGGATCGGTGTAGAGCGGGTTTTCGACACCCATGATCTCGCACCACTGACGAATCATCGGTGCATTGACCTCATCCCAGGCATACACACGACCGTATTGGCGCCCCACTAGGGCGCGCACATTGGATAGCAATTGTGGATCAGCCAAAGTCGTCTCCTGCAAATTGAGGGCGGCAACCGGACCCGGCCGCCACCATGGGTCGATCAGGTGGGCAGAACCTGCGCCGCACCGAGAAACGCCGGACGTTCGCCACCGCCATGCAGCAGCAGGTTGCAGCCGCTGGCGTAGCTGGCCAGCGGCGAGGCGATGTACAGGCAGGCATTGGCGACATCCGCCGCCACGGCCATGCGACCGGCCGGGATACCGGCGCTGACGGCGGCGATACCGGCGTCGTTGCCGTAATGCAGGTGGGCCTGTTCCGTCAGCACCAGGCCCGGGCTGACCGCGACCACACGAACCTTCGGCCCCCACTCCACCGCCAGCGACTGCACCAACGACAGGACGCCAGCCTTGGCCGCGCCATAGGCCGCAGTCCCGGGTGAGGCGCGCAGGGCGCTGATGCTGCCGATAAACACGATGCAACCGCCCTGCACTTGCGCCTGCATCAGGCGGTTGGCGTGCTGGGCGACATTAAGAGGCGCGATCAGGTTGAGACGAATGATGCTGTCGTGAAAACGTGGCGATGCGCTGGCGGCCTCGGCTGCCGGGCTACCGCCTGCGTTGTTGATGACCACGTCAAGGCGGCCAAAATCGCGACTGATGGTGTCGAACAGCGCCTGTAGCGAGTCCGGGTCGCGCACGTCCGCCGGGATGAAGATGGCGCGCTTCCCCTCCAGCGTCGGCACCTGCTCAGGCGCTGAGCGGGCGCAGACGATCACCTGCGCATCGGCCGCCAGAAACTCACGCGCAATGCCCGCGCCAATGCCCTTGGTACCGCCGGTGACGAGCACCACCTTGCCACTGTAATCAAGCCCCGAATGCAGCCCCATGTCGCGCTCCTTAATTCTGCTGACAGGGTTCACTCTAGGGACAAAGCCAGGCCCATTCTTCGTCTGAACGGACGATGAATCATCACCGTCCGGCCGTGACACTGGCAGGCATTCACCTGACGCCTGGCTCACGAGGACGCTCATGCCTGATTCATCCGCTCCACCGGTTCTGCTCGAACGCCCGCTGCCTGGCGTAGCCCTGCTGCGGCTCAACCGTCCGCACGCGACCAATGCCCTGAGCCTGGAGTTGCAAGCCTTGCTGTCGCGTTACTTCAGTGAACTGAGCGCCGACCCACAGGTGCGTTGCATCCCTGCTGACGGGCGGCGACAAGGTGTTTGCCGCAGGCGGCGATATCAACAGCATGGCCGGCGTCGGCCCTATCGATATCTACCGGCGCCATACCGAACGGGTCTGGGCGCCGATTCAGCACTGCCCGAAACCGGTGATCGCGGCGATCTGCGGGTACGCCTATGGCGGTGGCTGCGAGTTGGCGATGCTTGCCGACCTGATCGTCGCCGGGCGCAGCGCACGCTTCTGCCAACCGGAAATTCGTATCGGCATCATGCCGGGCATTGGCGGTACCCAGCGATTGGTCCGCGCCGTGGGCAAGGTAAAGGCCATGCGCATGGCCCTGACCGGGCAACCGATCAGCGCCGAAGAAGCCTGGGTGGCCGGCCTGGTCAGTGACCTGGTGGACGATGACCAGGTCCAGGCTCACGCCCTGGAGCTGGCTCGCGTCATCGCAGCGATGCCGGCATTGGCCGCAGAACAGATCAAGGAAGTGATTCTCGCCGGCATGGATGCGCCACTGGAGGCCGGCCTGGCACTGGAACGCAAGGCCAATGCCCTGCTGTTCGCCTCCCGGGACCAGAAAGAAGGCATGCAAGCCTTTATCGAAAAACGCCCGGCGCAATTCGAGGGACATTGAACGGCATCGACCCGCCAGAACGCAGCACTGCAACACAGCACAAGGCCGCTTGCCCGTTTCAACAGGCAAGCGGCCTTGTGCAATCAAGCACTAACGTGATGATCAGATGCTCATCACCATCTGCCCACTGTCGATGCGCAGTTCGACGCCGTTGATGGCCCGGGACTCATCGCTGGCAAGAAACAGCACACTGGCCGCCACATCCTCGGGCAAGCACATGCGGTTCATCGGGTCACTGTCGATGGTCAGGCGGACCGGGTCGACACCCTGCGGGAAGCCGCCACTGGTCATGTCGGTGAGTACGCCGTCCGGATGCAGGGTATTGCAGCGGATCCGGTACTTGCGTCGTCGGCAGAGCACCGCCACTGAACGCGACAAGGCCGCCACAGCGCCTTTCGAAGCACTGTAGGCCATGAAATCATCACGCCCGGCCAGTGCCGCAATCGACGACAGGTTGATGATCGAACCACCGCCCTCCTTCATCAGCGCAATCCCCTCTCGACAGCCGAGAAACACACTGTCAGCATTGACCCGCATGACCTTCTGCCAGTCCTGCACCGAGGTTTCTTCGATTGAACCGCTCAGCAGTATGCCGGCATTGTTGAGCAGGATATCCAGGCGGCCATAGCGCTCACGCAAGTGCGCCATGACCTGCTTCCACTCTGCCTCGCTGCTGGCGTCATGGCGGATAAACGCCGCAGCCGGGCCGATCTCGGCAGCCAATGCCTCACCGGCAACGACGTCGATATCGCTGATCAGCACCTGTGCGCCTTCAGCCGCCAACAACCGTGCACTGGCACGGCCAATACCCTTGGCACCGCCAGTCACCAGCGCCACCTTGCCATGAACCCGTCCGGGCATGTTGTTCTCCTTGATCGTCATCAGCTCATCTCGTGTGCGCGGTTATGTTGCAGTGGCTGTGCAAGGTTGATTGCGGCTGCCGTCCCGGCGCGACGCCCGGAGAACACGCAATCGGCCAGTGATAGACCACTGATGTACAGGTGTGAGGGAATACCCAGGGCGGTGCGACCGGCAGCGTAAAGGCCCGCGATGGGCTGCCCTTGGGGATCCAGCACGGCCCCGTTGCCTTCATCCACCCGCAAACCGCCCAAGGTCAACGCCCCTAGCGGGAAGACCGGGTTGGTCACGGAAATGTCGCAGGCGTAGAACGGGCCCTGCTCAAGCACCTGGCGACCGCCTGGCGACTTGCCGAATGGATCGGGCGCCTCACCACGCGCAGCCGCATTGTTGGCCTGCAGCGACTGGCGCAACGCGCTGGCCTTCATGCCAGTGACCGTAGCCAGTTGTTCCAGGCACTTGCCCTTGCTCACCTTGAGCAGCATCAACGCCAGCGCCGGCACGCTCTGGAACCACCAGTACCCACCGAACAGTGCCTCCCGGATCGCCTTCTTGCGCAGCGGGGCATCGAGCACCAGCCAGGCCTTGCCGCCCTGCTCCTCCATCAACGGCTGACCCAGCGTCGCGCCATAGACCTCTTCGTTGCAGAAACGCTGGCCTTGGCTGTTGACCACGATGCCCTTGTGCCAACTGTAGGGCGGATTGATGAACCGCCAGGCCGACACCCGATTCAGCGCAGCGCCTTCACCACCGGCACTCACGCCCAGGCGCAGGCCGCTGCCGTCACAGCCGGTGGCGCCCACCTTGAAGTTGCGGCGAAATTTCGGCGCGTGCTGCTTGATCAGTTCGCGGTTGAAGATGAACCCGCCCGTACTGAGGATCACCCCGTTCCGGGCCCTGACCAGCCTTGGCCGGGCGAACTCGCGCTCCAGTTGGCTGACCCGCAGGCGTAACCTGTCACAGTAGGCCGGGGAAAAGTTCTGCAAGCGCTCGGCACGGGCAGCCCAACGGGCGTGCAGCTTCGCCTGCTTGCTGCCCGGCGGCAGGCACCACAGCTCGGCACCGATCACCCGGCCCTCCTGGTCAAGCACCAGGCGCTTGGCGGCTGATTGCAGCAGTGGCCGCACCCCGGCGCGCAGGCAAGCCGCCTTGAGGTGAGCATACAGCACCGCACCACACTGGCCTTTGCCGACCGTACGGTGGCCGCGTGGCGCCGGAGGCAACGGGCCGCTGTGCTGCGGTACCAGCTCATTGCCGGAGTAGTAGAGGAAGTAGCCGTCGGGTGGATAGGAGGTCTTGCCACCTGGGGGCATCTGGTGCCCGTAAGGCGCACCGTGGCTTTCCAGCCAATCTAGGTTGGCCACGCTGTCCGCACAAAAGCGCCGCAGGGTCTCGTCGCTGACCACGCCCTGGGTTTCGTGCTTGAGGTAGTCGAACATGGCCTCGGGGGTATCACTGAAGCCTGCGGCGTACTGATACCGGGTCCCCCCACCGGCATACACGACGCCACCGCTCTTGGCACTGGCGCCGCCACCTGTGAAACGGTCGGCGATCAGCACATCGACGCCATTGGCGCGGGCCTCCAGTGCCGCACAGGCCCCGGCCGCGCCCCAACCGATGATCAGCACATCGCACTGCTCATCCCATGTCACGCTACTGCTGTCGGCAACGCGCAATGGTGCCTGAATCGCCGTACAGGTGCTGTTATCAGACATGTCCATGACGGCTCCTAACGCTGGCTGGCGAGGTGGTTGGCAGCGACATAGGCGAAGGTCATCGCCGGCCCGAGGGTGCCGCCCGCCCCCGGATAACTGGTACCCATTACCGACGCGGAGCAGTTGCCGATCGCGTACAGGCCGTCAATGGGCGTACCGTTGTCGCGCACCACTTGTGCATGTTCGTTGGTCAGCAAGCCGCCCTTGGTGCCAATATCACCGGCATCCAGGCGCATGGCGTAGTACGGCCCCTTGCGCAGGGGCGCCAGGCACGGGTTGGGCTTGATATTGCTATCGCCGTAGTAACGGTCGAACACATTGCCGCCACGGTCGAAGTCCAGGTCCTGGCCGGTGCGCGCATAGTCGTTGACCTTGTCCACTGTGCGCTCAAGGCCCACTGCATCGACGCCGATCTGTTCGGCCAGTTGCGCCAGGGTGTCGGCCTTCCAGTACAAGGTGTTCAACCATTCCTTGCGCAGACGGCTGTCAGGCATGACCTGGGCCGGCATCAACGGGCCCATGGCGTAGTGGAAGCGGAAATGCCCGTCAAAAATCACCCAGGCCGGCACGGACTTTCCGCCTGTACGCTGATTGTCGCGGAGCATGGCATCGACGAACTCCAGGTACGGAGCCGCTTCGTTGACGAAGCGTTGCCCCTCGCCGTTGACCACAATTGCCCCGGGGAATGCCCGCTCGGCAAAGATACCGCGCGGCTTTTCCTCTCCCGGCACGGCAATGGTCGGCGCCCACCAGGCCCAGTCCATCAACGCGGTCGCCGCGCCCTGGGCGATCCCCGCTTCCAACGCGGCACCGGTGTTGTTGCCCGGTGGCGTCGCACTCCAGGCCATGCGAGTCGGCTTGGGCAGGTATTGCTCGCGCAATGCCTGGTTCTGCTCGAAGCCACCGGAGCCCAGAATCACCCCGTAACGCGCATGCAGCTGCTTTTCCTGACCCTCACGCTGTACCGTGACCCCGGTGACCCGGCCCTGCTCCGTGAGCAACCCACGAAAATCGGTGTTCAGCCACAACGGCACGTTACGGTCCATCAGAGAACGACGCAGTGACGCAACCAACGCGCTGCCAAGGGCTGCGCGGCGGTCGAATTTACTTTTGCGCCGCCATTTGAAGTCCAGCTTGTAACGCAGCATCAGGCCCATGATCAGCCAGCGCCAGCCGAAGCTGCGGGCCATGGCCTTGTGCGCATGCCGGGCAGTCCAGGCAATACGCCCCATCAGCAAGGTCGAGGGTGATGGTTTGCGCAGGTTGTCCAGTTCCTCACCGAGCAGGCTGGTGTCGAACAACTCGGGGTCGAGGGTGCGTCCTCCGGGCAGCGAACCAGGCAAATGCGGGTAGTAGTCCGGGTACTTGGCAGCCACCGCATAACGTACCCGACTGGTACGGGTGAGCGCCTCGATCATCTTTGGCGCATTGTCCAGGTAGGCCTGCAGGCGCGCATCATCGACGTGCTCGCCAGCCGCGGCCTTGAGGTAGCGCATCGCCAACTCGAAGCTATCGTTACCGCCCTGGCGAGCAAAGTAGTGATTGTTCGGGATCCAGATCCCACCGCCGGAAATAGCCGAAGTACCACCGTACTTGTCGCTTTTTTCCACGATCAGCACGCTGAAACCCTGGTCGGCGAGGAAGACCGCCGACGTCATCGCACCTGCACCCGAACCAACGACGATCACGTCGTAGTGGGTTTGAGACTGAACTTGAGCCGTCATTGTTGTTATGCCATTAGCTGAGGTCAGGAAAGACCGCCGACGACGATACGGGGACGCTGGCGGTGTGCATCCCATGATCACGGCTGACCGGGGCGCTCTCATCGTCAAAGCGGACTAGACCCATCAGACGACATTGAACCTGGCGGACAACTGGTCCAGTGCACGCGCCAACTGCTCCAGGTCAGACGCCGCCGCGGCACTGCGGCCGGCATTGGCCGAGAGCACGCCGGTGCCGGCCGAAACGCTCTCGACGCGCGCGACCATTTCCTGGGTGACCCGTACCTGTTCGGCGATCACCACAGCAATGGTGTCGACGCTTCGAATCACATCGTCAGTACCACTGCGGATCTGCGCCACCGAGTCGCCGGCCTCCTCTGCCAGCCCGACCCCATCACGTACCCGGCTGATTACCCGGTCCATCCCGCCAACCACCGCCTGGGTCCCCTCCTGGATGTGTTGTACCGTGAGGTCGATTTCGCCGATTGAACGGGCCGTACGTTGCGCCAACAGCCTGACCTCATCGGCCACCACGGCAAAGCCACGGCCCTGCTCTCCTGCCCTTGCGGCCTCGATGGCGGCGTTCAGCGCCAATAAATTGGTTTGTTCGGCAATGCTGCGAATCACATTCAGCACCGTACTGATCTCGCCGGAGAACACTTCCAGCTCACGGATATGCACGGCGGTGTCGCTGATCACGTCGCTGATGCGGTTCATTCCATGGGCCATATCGCGGATAAAACCTTCGCTTTTGCCCGAGCGCCCCGCCGAGTGCTGCGTGATGTTGCGCGAAACCCCGACCTGGGTGTCGACTTCGCTGATTGAACCCGAAAGTTGCTCAACTGCAGAAGAAATGCCGCGCACGGCGTCAGCCTGCTGCTGCGCAGCCAACGAGGCCAGCTCTGCCGATTCGGCCATGTGGGCCGCTTCGTGACTGACACGCTGCACCAACGAGCGCATCTGCGAGATCAACCCGTGCAGGCTGTCGCGCATCGTCGCGATATCACCCAGCATCCGGGCAAACTCATCGCGCCCCTTGACCTCGATGGGCTGCGACAGGTCGCCACTGGCAATCGCGCGCACACTGGCGCCCGCCTGGGCAAAAGCCCGTTTCAGGCGACGCAAGGTCGAGAACGCGGTAACGCTGCCAGCCAAAACCCCCACCACCGCCAGCACCAGGTACGCCAGCAGGGTCGAGCGATAGCGTTGCTGGGCGAGGTCGTATGCCCGCGCAGCCGCTTCCTTCTGCAACGTCTGCAGCTTGCCCAGTTCAATACCCGCCGCATCGCCAGCAGGTTCGGCCATGCGCAGGAACGAAATGATGCCGGACAGGCGATAGTCACCCGCGCGCAAGGACTCCAGCAAAAGCTCCAGCTCACCCAGCCAGGCCTGGTAATGGCCATCGAAGGCCTCGGCCACCTGCTGTTCATGGCTGGACAAGGGGCGTTGGCGGTAGCTGGCCCACACCTGAGCGAGCGCGTGATTGTTGGCTTCGATGGCCGCTAGCGTCACATCGATCGAGCGGTCGAACGCCGCCACCAGAGGGCCTTCCGGGTCATGCTGAATAGCAAGCAACACCAGCCGCCGACTTTCATCGAGACGGTGCTGAACCTCACCAACAGTAAGCAGCGTCGCCAGATTGTCTTCATTGATGGTACGCAGACTGTCACGAGCCTGTTGCAGGCCATAGCCACCAAAACCGACCGCAACGATAAACAACAGTGTGGCCAACAACGCCCAGAACCACAGGCGCTGGGCAATAGTGATCGCGTTGAACATAAGCAACGGTAAACCCCGTAGAGGCGACAAGGCGCTCATCCGAGCGCCCCATGCACAATGAGTCAGTCAGCGGTGACCATGGCCATCATGGCCGCGAGGTAATGCTCGCTATACGGCGGCAGCAGGCCCCATTCACGCCGCGGGTCATGCGCAGGCGCCTTGAACACGGTGCGCAGGTGACTGAACTCAAGAAACCCTTCACGGCCGTGGTAATGCCCCATGCCAGAGGCGCCCACGCCGCCGAACGGCGCATCGTGCATCGCCGCATGCATCATCACGTCATTGACGGTGACGCCGCCCGACAGGGTGTGCTCCAGTACCCGCTGCTGCTCCTGTTGATCCTCGCCGAAGTAGTACAGCGCCAGCGGACGTGGCCGGGCGTTGATGTCGGCGATCACCCCATCAAGGTCCTCATACGTGAGCACCACCATGGCCGGGCCAAAGATTTCTTCGCGCATGATCTGGCTGTCACGCGGCGGGTTGACCACCACACGCAGGGGCCGGCGACGGTCCTCGGCATCAACCGCCAACGCCTCCGGCAGGCTTTCGATGCGAGCCCCCAGGGCCCGGGCCTCGTCCAGATAGCCTTCGACACGGGCCAGATGCCGCTGATTGACCACTGCCACCACATCCGGGTTGCCGGCAACCGAGGGGTTGAGCTCGCAATAGGCACTGCGCAAGGCGCTGAGGAAAGTTTCAAGGTGCGCCTGCGGTACATACACCAGGTCGGGACTGATGCAGATCTGCCCGCCATTACAGGCTTTGGCTGCGGCGATGCTGAACGCCGCCTTGTTCAGGTCGGCACTGCGCGCAATGATCACTGGCGACTTACCGCCCAACTCCAACGTCACCGGTACCAGGTTCTGCGCAGCATTACGCATCACAGCGCGACCAATCGCAGTACTGCCGGTAAACACCATGTGGTCGAACGGCTGGGCAGTGAAGCCTTCCGCCAGCTCAGCGCCCCCCGTGACCACGGCGATCTCCAGCGGGTCAAGGTGCTCAGCACACAACTGCGCTACCAACTCAGCGGTACGCGGAACCACCTCCGACGGTTTGAGAATCGCCCGGTTGCCCGCAGCCAGTGCGCAAGCCAGCGGGCTGAACAAGGTAAACAGCGGGGCGTTCCAGGTACCAATGATGCCCACCGTCCCTTTGGGCTGATACATGACCCAGGCCTTGGCGCCCAGTTGGTCGTAGGGCGCGAATGCCGGGCGTGGCTCGTCCTGCATCCATAGGTGCAGGTTGTCCCGCGCATGCTTGAGCGACGAGAGAGAACCCAGCACGTCGTTCATCAGGGAAAAGCCTGCAGGCCTGCCGCCGAAATCCTGATCCATCGCTTCGGTCAACACACCGTGGTGACGCACGAGCAGGTCGATCACCTGCTGAACCCGCCGACGACGTGTGTCGGCACTGACCGCGCCGGCGCTGTTAAAGGCTTGTTTTTGCCGGGATAACAGGCTCGAAAGCGCTTGTACGGATGACGTGGCTGAACTCATTCGTGTCCCCTCGCTGGTGCTGGCCCCAAGGCCCGGAAGCGCCGGATGCGCATGAGGCCACACTAGTCGCGGGGCGACGCCCGGCGCCTCGTCCGATCGGACGAGAATCGAACAAAAGCGTTAGTCCGTTGAGACGATGTACAGCGCCCTGCGGCGACCAATACTGGCCACACGAAAACTCCACTCCATGAGGTCTATCATGGCTATGCAAAACGCCAGCTTCGATCCCCAGGCCTTCCGCGCCGCGCTCGGTACCTTCACTACCGGGGTTACGATCATCACGACCCAGGCCGAAGACGGCTCACCGGTGGGGATCACCGCCAACAGCTTCAACTCGGTATCGCTCAACCCGCCACTGGTGCTCTGGAGCCTGTCGAAGAACGCCCGCAGCCTGCCGGTTTTCAGCAACGGCAAGCACTGGAATGTGCATGTCCTGTCCACCGAACAGGAAAAACTCTCGGGGCGCTTCGCCACCCAGGGCGAAGACAAGTTTGCCGAAGTCCAACTCGATAATGGCGTCAGCGAGGCGCCCTTGCTGCAAGACTGCACCGCACGCTTTCAATGCCGTACTGCCTTCCAGTATGAGGGCGGCGACCATGTGATCTTTGTCGGGGAAGTGCTGGCCTTCGATCACAGCGACCGGGCGCCGCTGGCGTTCCAGAGCGGCCAGTATGCGCTGGCCACCCGCAAGCCGCGAAGCGAGTTGCGCCTGGCAACCACACCGCCGCCACCGGAATGCAGCTACACCGAAGACCTGCTCGGCTACTTGCTCGGGCGCGGGCACTACCAGGTGCTCAATGCCCTGCGGCGCATGGTGAGCAACCAGCAGCTGGACGAACAGGCCTTTTTCATTCTCTCGGTGCTGTGTATCCGCGATAACCTGAGCCTTGAGGAAATCAACACCTTTGTCAGCTACACCGGCCATGAGGTCACACTGGCCGGCATGCGCTTTCTCGAGCGCCAGCACCTGGTGGCGATCGAGGGCGATGCCGATCAGTTGCGTTTCGTGCTCACGGCAAACGGCCGCGAGGTGTCGCTGCAACAGTTGGCGCTGGCCAAGGTGGTGGAGGAAGAACTGTCGGCCAAGCTCGGCAGTGCCGACGCGCAAGCCCTCAAGGTCTTGCTCAAGCGCCTGATTGTAGTGAGCGACCCCGGCTTGCCCGATCTCTGGGCGCCGCGATGACGAGCGGCGCAACCGTCATGCCGGCCACCTCGGTCGGCTGGCGCAGCCACGGCCTGTTGTTGCTGCTGGCACTGGTGTTCGCCGACAACTTTGTCGGGCGCCAGATACTTGCGGTGATGATTGAGCCGATCAAGTCGGAGTTCGGGGTCGGCGACACGGCCATGGGCCTGATCTCCGGGCTGGCCTTCGCGGCGGTGTATGCGCTCATGGGCTTGCCGGCGGGACGTCTGGTGGATCGTCTGCCGCGTACGCGCCTGCTCGCACTGTCGTGCCTGCTCTGGGCGGTGGCAACGATGGCCTGCGGGCTGGCCGGCAGCTTTCTGGTACTGGCCATTGCCCGGATGCTGGTCGCGGTCAGCGAATCACCAACGACCTCGGCATCCCTGTCCTTGATCGCCGACCTGTATCCACCGCATCGACGTTCACTCGCCATCAGTTGCTTCACCGCCGCACCAACGTTTTCCTCGATCATCGGCTTGAGTATCGGTGCCTGGGTGGTCGAAGTGTATGGCTGGCGTACAGCATTCATTGCCCTTGGCCTGCCCGCCCTGTTGTTTGCCGCCGTCATGGCCATCGTGGTGCGCGACCCGGTACGGGGGCGCTGGGACCTGAGCCCTGCCCCCGCCCATGCCCACGCGCCACTGCTCGGCATGGGCGCTGAAGCCCGCAAGCTATGGGCGCTGCCTGCCTATCGCTGCCTGATACTGGCGGGCGGCCTGACCACGCTCAGCTCCTACGCCATTGGCATGTGGAACACCAGCTTCCTGGTACGCTCCCACGGCCTCTCGCTGCAACATGCTGGCCTGTTGGCTGGGGTCATCTGCGGCACCGCCGCCGGTGTCGGGGGCCTGTTCAGCGGCTGGTTGAGCGACCGCCTGAGCCGACGCAACCCGCACTGGCAGCTCTCGATTCCGGTGCTGGGTCACTTGACCGCCATCGCCACCCTGAGCACCTACCTGCTCTGGCCCGACACCGTGCTGGTCACGCTCGGCAGCGTGCCGATTCCAACGGCGATGGTGTGGTGTGCGCTCTACAGCTTCTTCGCCGTTTGGTGGGTAGCGCCGTCCTACAACCTTGTTACCCAATTGGTACCGTCCAACCGGCGTGGTACGGCCATGGCCCTGCAAACCATCGTCAGCACACTACTCGGTGTCGGCATCGGGCCGCTGGTGACCGGCCTATTCAGCGACATGCTGCAACCCCTGCTTGGCCAGCAGTCCTTGCGTTACGCGCTACTGATGGTAAGCCTGCCGGTCATTGGCTCCGTACTGTTACTGATCCGGACCTCGACCCACGCCTCCAGAACGGCCTATAGCCACGCGCTGTAAGCCTTGAACCACGCGTGTTTTCTTCGATGGGCAGCCTGTTCAAACACGGCTGCCCATCCCTCGATCAGAACCGGCTGAAATCCGGTTTACGTTTCTCGGTGAAGGCTGCGATCGCTTCTCGGGCGGCCTCTGCGTCAAGCATTTGAGCAAAGCGCTTCGCTTCTTCATTGATGCGTGCCAGCACGTCACCGGCATCTGCCAGTTTCAGCAGGCGCTTGGTCTCCATGACAGCACTCGACGGTTGCTGGGCAATCTTGCGTGCCTGGGACAACGCGAAGTCGAGGACCGCTTCCGGTGACAGCACACGATTGACCAGTTTCGACTGCAGCGCAAACTCGGCATCGAACGGCTCGCCGGTCAGCAACGCCTCGGCAGCGCCTTGATGACCAAACAGCTTGGGCAAGAGCAAACTGGACGCAGCTTCCGGGCAAAGGCCGAGACTGACGAAAGGCACGCTGAAACGGGCGTTGGTGCCCGCATAGACCAGGTCGCAGTGCAGCAACAGCGTCGTGCCGACACCGACCGCCACGCCACAGACGGCCGCGACAATCGGTTTGGGAAATGCGCTCAAGGTGCGCAAGAAACGCCAGACCGGGGCATCCTCGGTCGCGGGCGGATGCGCGATGAAGTCACCAAGATCATTGCCGGCAGAGAAGACCTGCTCACTGCCGCGAATCAGCACCACGCGAACCTCACGGTCAGCCGCTGCACTGACCAGCACCTCGCTGAGCGCGTCATACATGGTCGCGGTAATGGCGTTTTTCTTTGCTTCACGGTTAAAAGCAATCGTGAGGACGCCGGCCTCCTGAGTGGTGAAAATATCGCTCATCCTTGCCTCATTGGTTAAGTAAGCCACATGCCACCCGAGTATGCCTTGCCAGCTTTCGCGGGTGTTGAAAACCAATAGGACAAAGACGTCGCCTGCCGGCGTGATCGCGGGCAAGCCCGGCTCCTACAGGCTGCGCGGACTCTGTTGGAGCTGGCTTGCCTGCGATGGCGTCGGTGGGGTATCCGCGAGTGCGCGGCGTCTGCATCGCGGGCAAGCCCGGCTCCTACAGGTTACGCGGACTCTGTTGGAGCTGGCTTGCCTGCGATGGCGTCGGTGGGGTGTCCGTGAGTGCGCGGCGCCTGCATCGCGGGCAAGCCCGGCTCCTACAGCTGGTGCGGGCTCTGTTGGAGCTGGCTTGCCTGCGATGGTATCGGCGGGGTATCAGTAGGTGCGCGGCGCCTGCATCGCGGGCAAGCCCGGCTCCTACAGCTGACGCGGGGTCTGTTGGAGCTGGCTTGCCTGCGATGGCGTCGGTGAGGTGTCAGTGAGCTCGCGGCGTTTGTATCGCGGGCAAGCCCGGCTCCTACAGCTGACGCGGGGCCTGTTGGAGCTGGCTTGCCTGCGATGGTATCGGCGGGGTGCCAGCGAATGCGCGGCGTTTGCATCGCGGGCAAGCCCGGCTCCTACAGGTTGCGCGGGCGCTGTTGAAGCTGGCTGGCCTGCGATGGCGTCGGTGGGGTCTCAGCGAGTGCGCGGCGCTTGCATTGCGGGCAAGCCCGGCTCCTACAGGCTGCGCGGGGCCTGTTGGAGCAGGCTGGCCTGCTATGGCGTCGGTGGGGTCTCAGCGAGTGCGCGGCGTTTGTATCGCGGGCAAGCCCGGCTCCTACAGGTTGGCGCTGGCTCTGTTGGAGCTGGCTTGCCTGCGATGGAATCGGTGGGGTGTCAGTGAGCTCGCGGCGTCTGCATCGCGGGCAAGCCCGGCTCCTACAGGCTGGCGCGGGCTCTGTTGGAGCTGGCTTGCCTGTGATGGCGTCGGTGGGGTGTCAGTGAGTGCGCGGCGTTTGTATCGCGGGCAAGCCCGGCTCCTACAGGCTGGCGCAGGCTCTGTTGGAGCTGGCTTGCCTGCGATGGCGTCGGTGGGATGCCCGTGAGTGCGCGGCGCCTGCATCGCGGGCAAGCCCGGCTCCTACAGCTTGCGATGGTTTCAGCGAGGCGTCAGTCAGCGGTTGCCAGGGTGTTCCTCGCGTGCGGCGTGCTGAGCCTCACGGGCTTCACCTTCAACCCGCGCCGACGCGACTGCCGGCGCCGGTACATCATCCTCGCTGTTCACCGAACGGCGAAATCCCTTGATCGATTCACCCAGGTCAGCACCCAGGTGCTTCAGGCGCTTGCTGCCAAACAGCAGCACCGCCACGACCAACACTACCAGCCAGTGTTTCCAGTCAAACACACCCATGATTCAGTCTCCGTTTGCACAGTGCAACGCCCGCACCCAGGTTGCGGGCGCCCAACACGCTGATTACTCGACGTCTTCGTAAGGCAGGCCGACGTAGTTTTCGGCGATATTGACCAGGCCGGCATGGGAGTTGAGGAAGTACTCACGGTCGGCTTGCTGCATCTTCTGGTCCCAGGCGTCTTTGTGGTCGCCGAAATCATGCAACAGGTTGGTCATGAACCAGCTGAAACGTTCGCCTTTCCAGATACGGCGCAGCGCCAGTTCCGAGTACTTCTCCAGCAGGTCGGTGCGGCCTTCCTTGTAGACCTTGACCAGGATGCGGTACAGGTAGCACACGTCGGAGGCGGCCAGGTTCAGGCCTTTTGCGCCGGTCGGTGGCACGATGTGAGCCGCGTCGCCCACCAGGAACAACTTGCCATACTGCATCGGCTCAACCACGTAGCTGCGCAACGGGGCGATGCTCTTCTCCAGCGATGGACCGGTCACCAGCTTGTCGGCCACTTCCTGCGGCAGACGTGCCTTGAGTTCATCCCAGAAGCGTTCATCGGACCACGCTTCGACCTTGTCGGTCAGCGGTACTTGCAGGTAGTAACGGCTGCGGGTCAGCGAGCGCTGGCTGCACAGGACGAAACCACGGTCATGGTGGGCATAGATCAGTTCATGGTTGACCGGTGGGGTGTCTGACAGCAGGCCCAGCCAACCGAATGGATACACGCGCTCGTAATGGGTGAGGATCTCGTCCGGGATGCTCTTGCGGGCAACACCGTGGAAGCCGTCGCAACCGGCGATGTAGTCACAATCGATGCGGTAGGTTTCGCCGCCTTTTTCAAAGGTGACGTAAGGATTTTCGCCCTTCATCTCGTGCGGCTGCACATTCTCGGCCGAATAGATGATCGGCGCACCGCTGGCAGTGCGAGCGTCCATCAGGTCACGGGTGACTTCCGTCTGGCCATAGACCATCACGGTCTTGCCACCGGTCAGCGCTTTGAGGTCAACGCGAATGCGCTTACCGGCAACCAGCAACTCAACGCCGTCGTGAACCAGGCCCTCGGCGTCCATACGCTCGGAAACACCGGCTTCACGGAGCATGTCCACCGTGCCTTGCTCCAGTACACCGGCACGAATGCGACTGAGCACATAGTCCGGTGTCTGACGTTCAAGAATGATGTTGTCGATGCCAGCCTTGTGCAGCAGTTGACCCAGCAGAAGTCCAGAAGGGCCGGCACCGATAATCGCAACCTGAGTTTTCATTACTGTGATCTCACATGGGCACTCCAGCCGGTTTCGGGCAACGACTGGAGGTTATTGTTTTATTTGGCCCCTGCATTTTTACTTACAAAAACTGGAAAAAAAGGTGATATTTCGCCCATGAATTGCACTTTTGAAAATACGGTTCGATTATCGAACGAACCAATACACCCCTCTAACCACACCCGCCAGGTCGCTTCGCACGATGAAAACCAGCCTTCCCAGCATCCCCGTATTCAAGCTGTACGGTGAAAACCAGGCATGGCCAACCCCGGACCTGCTGCACTGCGAGTCGATCCCCAAACGCAGTAGCCTGCACCATTGGGAGATCAAGCCACACCGTCACGCCGACCTGTTCCAGTTGCTCTACGTACAGCGTGGCCAAGCGATGGTCGAGGTCGAGGGACGGCGTACAAAGGTGTTGGAAGCGTCGATCCAGGTCACGCCGCCGCTGACCGTGCATGGCTTTCAGTTTTCAGAAAATATCGAGGGCTACGTACTCACCCTTGGTGCGCCACTGGTCGCGCAATTGGAGGCACAATTGGGTGCGCCACTGACCGTCCTGGCATCGTCCGGCTGCTACCCGGTCGGGCGTGATCGCCGTACCCTCAATACCCTGTTCACAGCCCTGCACCAGGAGTATGAAGGCAGCGCGCCAGCACGCGACCTGCTGCTGCACTCCCTGGTCAATGTGCTGATGGTCTGGATCAGCCGCCAAGGCCTGCAGAACAGGCAACCAAGTAGCCGTGGCGAACGCAACCAGCAATTGCTCAGCAGCTTTATCAAGCTGGTGGAACAGCATTACCGGGAGCATCTCTCAGTGGAGCACTTCGCCCACCGTGTCGGCCTTTCCAGCGTGCACCTCAATACCCTGTGCCGAGAACTGGCCGGGCAGACAGCGCTGCAGATCATTCACCAACGCCTGCTACTGGAAGCCAAGCGCAGCCTGATCTACACCACCATGAGCATCAGCCAGTTGTCCGACAGCCTGGGCTTCAGCGACCCGACCTACTTCTCACGCTTCTTCCGCCGCCTCAGTGGCCAGACCCCTAACGCATTCCGCCAAGCGGCCGGGCACCACGAAAGCGGCGCCTGAACACCCGCGAGTTTTTCGCAATCAGCCGAATTTTCTTAATAAATACCGCCACTTTCAGGCATGCAAGGCGCAGAAACGTTAGGCATTAAAAACATAACTTATTGATTTTAAAGGCTAAAAAATAAAATTAAAAACTGGCACGGTAGTTGAGAGGCGTCCCCCTTGCGCAGCGGCATAAAACCCTCTGCGCATGACTCATAACAATAAGGCTGACCCTCTCATGCATCAGAAATTCACCCTCGCCACACCCCTTGCGCTCACTGCTGCCCTTCTGCTGGCCAGCACGGCTTCACAGGTTCAGGCCACTGAAGGCGGTATCTCATCCTGGCCGATGGGCATCGAAAACTACGGTATGGGTATCCTGCCGCCACCTGGCACGTACGGCCAGGTGTTCGTCGGCAACTACCTGGCCGACACCCTGCGCGACAACGCCGGCGACAAAGCGGCTGACATCGACCTGCGCGTGACCACCATCGTTCCACGTTTTGTCTGGGTTACCGAGCAGAAGGTCCTAGGTGGCAACCTCGGCTTTCATGCGTTGCTGCCACTCAACGATATCCGCCTGAACGTCAAGAATGGTCCGCACGACCACAAGCGCGGCATCGGTGACGCGCACCTCGGCCCGGTGATCGGCTTCCACCACAGTGACAAGTTCCACACTGCCGTGGGCGTCGACTTCGTGCTGCCTACCGGTAGCGAGTACGACAAGAACGACCTGGTCAACCTGGGCAACAACTACTACACAGTGCAGGCCGTGTATGCTATGACCTACATGGACCCCAACGGCTTCAATGTCGACGTGCGCCTGATGCACGACTACAACTTCGAGAACAAGGACACCCACTACCAGTCTGGCCGCGAACTGCATGCGGACTACACCCTCGGCTGGGGCCTGGGCAACGGCTGGGTACTCGGTGTCGGCGGCCACGCCTATCAGCAGATCAGCGATGACAAATGCAGCGCCTCGAACTGCGCAGCCGCAGCCCTGGTTGACGCCAACGACGGCAACCGTGGCCGCTCCTTCTCGATTGGCCCTGCAGTGCAGTACACCAGCAAGAACGGCTGGTCGCTGAGTGCCAAGTGGCAGGACGAATCGAGCGTGCGCAACCGCGCCGAAGGCCAGACATACTGGCTGAAGTTCACCACCGCGCTGTGAGCCGCCCCCGCAGGCCGTAATGAAAACGCCCCGAACCGTACAGGTTGCGGGGCGTTTTTAATCGCATTACAGGACTTCAACCACCCTTGAGGCGGTAACTGACCTGAGCTCGGCTCATGCCGAGCATCTGTGCGGCTGCAGTCACATTGCCACCGGAGCGTTCCAGCGCCAGGCGCACCAGGCGCAGTTCGATCTCTTCCAGCGAGGTGCTCAAGACCCGCTGGCGTCCCGAGACAAAGTCCTGCAGGCTCGCCAACGCCGGCTCCTCGGCCGCACCATCGGCCACAGGCTCAACGGCAGGCTCCGAGACGGGCGATACAGCCCCCTCAGCGGCTCGCGTCGCCGACAGACGCCCCTCGGCAGTCAGGCCGATCGCCGTCGCCATCAGCGGCGCCCCGGCTTCGGTCAGGTGCACAACGTCCATCACCTCGCCGTCACCAGCAGCAATCACACCGCGCTCGATAAGGTTCTGCAGCTCGCGGATATTGCCCGGGAAACGGTAGGTCAGCAGTGCATTGACCAAGCGCGTGCTGAAACCGGCCAACTGACGACCATGACGCTGGCTGAAGATACGCAGGAAGTAGCTCATCAACAGCGGAATATCTTCGCGACGTTCACGCAGCGGCGGCAAGTGAATCGGGAAGACGTTCAGTCGATAGAACAGGTCTTCACGGAAACGT
Source organism: Pseudomonas sp. TE3910 (assembly GCF_056279025.1). Lineage (NCBI taxonomy): Bacteria > Pseudomonadati > Pseudomonadota > Gammaproteobacteria > Pseudomonadales > Pseudomonadaceae > Pseudomonas > Pseudomonas sp. TE3910. Next base: position 395,396 of record NZ_JBWBQN010000001.1, on the reverse strand, counting down.
CCGGCTTCGACTTCACGGCGCAAGTCCAGGTTGGTGGCGGCGATCACCCGTACGTCGACCGCGATTGGCGCCGTACCCCCTACCCGCTCGATCTCGCCTTCCTGCAAGGCACGCAGAATCTTGCTCTGCGCACTGAGGCTGAGCGTGGCGATTTCATCAAGGAACAAGGTACCGCCATCAGCCCGCTCGAAACGCCCGGGCCGCGAACGGTCAGCCCCGGTGAAGGCCCCGCGCTCGACACCAAACAGCTCGGCCTCCACCAGGTTCTCTGGCAGGGTTGCGCAGTTCAAGGCCACCAGTTGCGTGTGGTGCCGCGAACTGGCCTGATGCAAGGTACGTGCAAACAACTCCTTGCCCACGCCAGACTCGCCGGTCAGCAGGACTGTGGCCTGGGTGTCGGTGCTACGCGTTGCAACAGCTGACTGGCCGCGACAAAGGCAGCGGAAATCCCCACCAGCTGTTTACCCTCAGGCGGTACGTCGAGCTCGGCGAGGGTCGTCTCGGTACCTGAGCTGTAGGCACTGCGGCTCAGGAAGTCGCCCGCGTCCAGATACGCCAGGTCGACGTCGATATCCTCCCACTGCTCGGCCGGCTTGCCGACGATGCGGCAGGCCTGGTGGCCCATGGCGCGGCACTCCTCCTCGCGAAAGACCACCAGACGCCCGAGCAGCGACGAGGCATAGCCGCTGGCATAGCCGATCTCCATCCAACAGGCCGGTTCGCCACCCAAACCGTAGACCGCAATGTGTTCATCGTCCTCCAGGGAGTTGTGCCAGAGGAATTCGGAGTAGAAGTGCCCGGCGCTGGAATCGATCTCGAAACGCACGACCTCGACATTGACCATGCCCTCAAGCATATGCAACCGCGGCCCGGCGCTGTAGAGGCTGGCGTGATCACCCTCGGGCCATTGCTCGCTGACCTGCGCAGCATCGCGTGCACCGGCTTGCCAGCCGATACGCGTGAGCAAGCCACGCGCCTTGTCAAACCCCAACGCGTCAATCAGTTCACGGCGAATAGCCCCGAACGCAGAGCCCTGCAGCAGCATCATGCGCTGGCCGCACAGCCAGATGCTGCCATCCTGTGGGGCGAAGGCCACGGTTTCAGCCAGTTGTTCAGCGGAAGGCAAACCACTGGCACCGAACTGGCTGGCCCGATCAACGATCAGGCGCTTCTGTCGACCGAGTAACTGCTTGAGAAAATCCTCATCCGCAGGACGGCCGGTCTTGCTGGTTGTTGTTGTACGAGTCATAGGCAATCAACAGAAGGCAGATAAGTAGCCTTTCAGTATGCCCAGCCCCCCCGTCGGGTCAATCGGCAGGCAGACGACTAGCCCCCCCCTTCAGGCACTTTCGTCCGATAACCGCACAATTTCTCTTCATTCAGCGCACTGCCGAGCTTTCGACAGCTTGCGACTTCTCTGCATAAATTTCCGCACCTGCCGCTTCAAACCCTCCTGCCCGCGACATCCTGCTGCGCCTGAAAATTCTCGCAAGATACTGTTTTAAAAGGGAAAAATTAATTTCAAGCCGCGTGGCACGATAATTGTTAGTCACAGGTCACGTGCACATCGATAAAAAAAATACAGGTGACCCCGACATGACCACTGCCCACTTCGCGCTTGACACCCGCTGCACCTTGCCGGTGTGGCTAATCTCCTTGTGCGACCTCCCGGACAGTGCCCTCGGTGCCCTCCATCAGCTTCAAGGCTGAACCGTAACCCTGCGTACCACGACCAGCCGGAAGCCTTCGGCCAGCGGCGCTCAAGCCGCTGATGGATGACCTTTCGGTTCTATAAGAGAGAACATCATGACCGCTACTCGCCCTGCCTATCAGAACCTTGACTTGCAGCCGCTCGCCGGAGAATGGCGTGCCGGCAGCGCCGGTCGCTCGCTGGAAGTGTTCGACCCCTTCGCCCAACAGCGTTTGCTGGACATTCCCCTGGCCAATCGTGAAGACCTGGACGCGGCCTACTGCAAGGCACGCGAAACCCAGGCCGAGTGGGCAAGCAAAGGGCCCGCCGCGCGCGCCCAGGTGCTGCTCAATGCGGTGAAGATCTTCGACGAACGCCGCGAAGAAATCATCGACTGGATCATCCGGGAGTCCGGCAGTACTCGCATCAAGGCACAGATCGAGTGGGGCGCCGCCCGTGCCATCACCCTGGAGTCGGCCAGCCTGCCGAGCCGCGTACACGGGCGCATCATTGCGTCGAACATCCCGGGCAAGGAAAGCCGCGTCTACCGCATGCCACTGGGCGTGATCGGTGTCATCAGCCCGTGGAACTTCCCCCTGCACCTGACCGCCCGCTCACTGGCACCCGCCCTGGCCCTGGGCAACGCTGTGGTGGTCAAACCGGCCAGCGATACCCCGGTCACCGGCGGCCTGCTGCTGGCGCGTATTTTCGAAGAAGCCGGCCTGCCAGCTGGCGTACTCAGCGTGGTTGTGGGTTCTGGCGCAGAAATCGGCGATGCCTTTGTCGAGCACCCGGTACCGGCGTTCATCTCGTTCACCGGCTCCACTCAGGTTGGGCGCAACATCGGCCGCATTGCCAGCGGCGGCGAACACCTCAAGCACGTTGCCCTCGAGCTGGGCGGCAATAGCCCGTTCGTGGTCCTGGCCGACGCTGATGTCGAGCAGGCCGTCAATGCCGCCGTGGTGGGCAAGTTCCTGCACCAGGGGCAGATCTGCATGGCGATCAACCGCATCATCGTCGAGCAGCCACTGCTGGAAGCCTTCACCCGCCGCTTCGTCGAGCGCGTCAAAGCCCTGCCCTACGGCGACCCGAGCAAGGCCGAAACCGTGGTGGGCCCGGTGATCAACGCCAAGCAACTGGCCGGCCTGCAGGAGAAGATCAACACGGCCATCGCCGAAGGCGCCACGCAGCTGGTCGGCGCACAAGCCCAGGGCAATGTAATGCCACCGCACGTGTTCGGCGACGTGACCGCCGACATGGAGATCGCCCGGGAAGAAATCTTTGGCCCACTGGTCGGCATTCAGTCCGCCCGTGATGCCGAGCATGCCCTGGAGCTGGCCAACCGCAGCGAGTACGGCCTGTCCAGCGCGGTGTTCACCTCCAGCCTGGAGCGCGGCGTGCAGTTCGCCCAGCGTATTCATGCCGGCATGACCCACGTCAACGACATCCCGGTCAATGACGAACCCAACGCACCGTTCGGTGGCGAGAAGAATTCCGGCCTTGGCCGCTTCAATGGCGACTGGGCCATTGAAGAGTTCACCACTGATCACTGGATCACCCTGCAACACGCCCCTCGTCCGTATCCATTCTGATCCGGCCCAAGGCTCCCATGAACCAACCTACCAATAAAAAAATGGAGTACGAAATGTCATCACTCCTCAACAGCTCAGCTGTGAAACGGACTTTCGCTGCTTGCTTCGCCCTGCCTTTTGTTGTGCTTGCCGGTAATGCCGCCGCCGATGGTGATGGCGTCTGGAAAGGCGGAGAAAACGTCTACGCCAAGGTTTGCGGCCACTGCCATGAAAACAAGGTCGGCCCGGTGATCAAGGGTCGCCAACTGCCACCGGCGTACATCACCGCCGTGGTGCGCAACGGCTTCCGCGCCATGCCGGCCTTCCCCGCTTCGTTCATCGACGACAACTCGCTGCAACAGGTCGCCGACTACATTTCCAAAGCGTCTGCGCCAGCGGCCAAACCTTAAGGAGCGCGTCATGAACGTCGAACGTCGTTTCCTGCTCAAGGGTATGGCCCTGGGCGGCTTGGCCGGTGTTGCCATGGGCAGTTCCAGCCTGGCCATGGCCAACACCATGCTCGGCGGCCAGGCCCGGCCGGCGCTGCCAACCCTGGCCTTGGTCAGTGGCAATGTCGCTGAGTCGGCCTTCCTCCAGGGGATCAACGCCAGCCCAGCCGCCAGGCAGGTCAGTGTGCAGCGCACCGACCTCAGCCTGGACTTCATCCTCGGCTTGGAAAAGCGCCTGCGCAGTGGCCAGCCGCAACGCATCATTGGCCTGGTCGACGATGCCAGCGCCGCGCTGATCGTAGACCTGGCGCGCAGCACAGGTGCCCGGGTGCAATGGCTGGGCCAGCACAACGCAACGGCCACCGCCTCGCAGCACCGCCTGCTCAGTGCCCAAGCGGCCAGCGGCTGCGCCCCGCAGCTGGGCCTGCAGTTGAACGCCTGTGGCACCGGGTTCAGCCTCAGCGAGCAGCGCCTGCATGGCAACAAAGCCCCCCTGCAGATGGGCGCCGCCAGCCGTAACCGCGCCGGTTCCGAGCAATGGGCCGCCACGCTCGGCTACGCCCTGGCAGTAATGGGCAGCGCCGACAGCGGACAGGCACCTCTGGTGGCCAGCCGCCCATCGCCGTTGACCGGCAATTTCGTTTCGTTCTCGATCGAAGCTTGAAGGAGCTAACAGATGACTGAGCAAACCAACAACACCCTGCTCCCGCGCGGCGTCGATGCTGCCAACTTCCAACAAGCCATCGCCAAGTTCCGTAAGCTGCTGGGCGAGGACAATGTTCTGGTCAAGGACGATCAACTGATCCCCTACACCAAGATCATGATGGCCGTGGACAACGCCGAACACACGCCATCCGCCGCCGTCACCGCCACCACCGTCGAGCAGGTGCAAGGCGTGGTGAAGATCTGCAACGAACACAAGATTCCGGTATGGACCATCTCCACCGGCCGTAACTTCGGCTACGGTTCGGCGGCGCCAGGCCAACGCGGCCAGGTGATCCTCGACCTGAAGAAGATGAACAAGATCCTGCATGTCGACCCAGAGCTGTGTACGGCACTGGTCGAACCGGGCGTGACCTACCAGCAGTTGTACGACTACCTGCAGGAAAACAAACTGCCGCTCATGCTGTCGTTCTCCGCGCCGTCGGCCATCGCCGGCCCGCTGGGCAACACCATGGACCGTGGCGTGGGCTACACCCCCTACGGTGAACACTTCCTGATGCAGTGCGGCATGGAAGTGGTACTGGCCAACGGTGACGTCTACCGTACCGGCATGGGCGGCGTTAAGGGCGACAAGGCCTGGCAGGTGTTCAAATGGGGCTACGGCCCAACCCTGGACGGCATGTTCACCCAGGCCAACTATGGTATCTGCACCAAGATGGGTTTCTGGCTGATGCCAAAACCACCAGTGTTCAAGCCGTTCGAGATCAAGTTCGAGAACGAGTCGGACATCGCTGAGATCGTCGAATTCATCCGCCCCCTGCGTATTGCCCAGGTCATCCCGAACTCGGTGGTCATCGCCGGCGTACTCTGGGAAGCCTCCACCTGCAACACCCGCCGTGCCGACTACACCACTGAGCCGGGCGCGACCTCCGACGCGATCCTCAAGCAGATCCAGAAAGACAAGAACCTCGGTGCCTGGAACGTGTACGCCGCGCTCTACGGCACTCAGGAACAGGTCGATGTGAACTGGAAGATCGTCACCGGCGCCCTGAAACAGCTGGGCAAAGGCCGCATCGTCACCCAGGAAGAAGCCGGTGACACCCAGCCGTTCAAGTACCGCGCGCAATTGATGTCGGGTGTGCCAAACCTGCAGGAATTCGGCCTGTACAACTGGCGTGGCGGCGGTGGTTCGATGTGGTTCGCCCCGGTGAGCCAGGCCCGTGGCAGCGAGTGCAACAAGCAGCAGGCGCTGGCCAAGAAGATCCTCAACAAGCATGGCCTGGACTATGTCGGCGAGTTCATCGTCGGCTGGCGCGACATGCACCACGTCATCGACGTGTTGTACGACCGCACCAACCCGGAAGAGACCAAGCGCGCTAACGCCTGCTTCGCCGAACTGCTGGATGTGTTCGAGAGCGAAGGTTACGCCGTGTACCGCGTCAACACCGCCTTCCAGGAGCGTGTGGCGCAGAGCTACGGCCCGGTGAAGCGCAAGGTTGAGCATGCACTCAAGCGTGCCCTGGACCCGAACAACATTCTGGCGCCAGGCAAGTCGGGCATCGACCTCGCCAACCCGTTCTGATTGCTCTTGATGCCCCGCCGGCACCTCTCGGCGGGGCGGTTTTTACCGCTAGGAAATACCATGAACTACGCGCAACTGTTCGCTGCCAGTGCCTTGCTGCTGGCTGCCCCTCTGGCCCTGGCTCAGGGCGACGCCGCCCAGGGCAAAACCCTGTTCACCGCCCAGTGCGGCTTCTGTCACAGCCCCGAAGCGGGCAAGAATCTCATGGGCCCAAGCCTGCATGGCGTGTTCGGCCGTGCCAGCGCCCAAGCACCCGCCTTCAGCTACTCTGCCGCACTGCAAGGCGCCAAGCTGCAGTGGAATGAAGCCAACCTGGACAAATGGCTGAGCAGCCCTGCCACCCTGCTGCCGGGCAACATGATGATGTTCCCCGGCCAGGCAGACGCGCAGAGCCGCCAACACCTGATCGCTTACCTGAAAACCTTGAAGTAAGCGCCTTCAGGGCCACCAGGGTGACCATCAGCGCAGCGTTTCCGTAGGTTCTGCCGTCGGTAGGACCATCGCGCATCTGGTCACCCTGTTGCCGCCCACACCTTAAGTCGTACCCCCTGCCTCTTTGGTACTGGAAAGCCCCCGTGTGCTTGACAGCCCGACAGGCCGATCGCAATTCTTGCCGCGCAGAACAGGCCCTCCATAACAACAACAGCGATTGAGTGGCGCTTCACTGCGCCATCGGAACAAGGAGTTCGTCGATGCTTGGCTACTATGCGCAATACAGCAAGGAATACATCGCCACCCTGATGATCGTGACCACGCTTTTCTTCGCGCTGCCGATCTTCATTGCGCCTATTGCCTGGGCCAAAGCCATGCGCTGGACGATCCCGGACCATCAGCACCTGGCCATTTACTTCGGACGCTGCCTTGGCGCATTCATTCTGGTCATTGAAGCCGCCATGCTGCGTTCGGTCATGACCGGCACTAGTTACAGCTACGCCTTCGACCTACTGTTCATGGTCTTCGGCCTGATGTTCGCCGTGCATGTCTATGGCGCACTGAAGCGTATCCAACCGATCACCGAAACCCTGGAAATCGGCTTCTGGGTAATGCTCTTCGTCCTTAATATCCTGTTCTACCCCGCCGCCACCCTCACCCCCTGAAGGCCCTGCGCGAGTGCGGCAGCTGCAGCGCACGCTCTGACAGTACGACCTTTTGCCCATGGTGGTGTCAGCAGCGCAAGCGCACACTGCCTGCAGCTGATGGATCAGCGACCCGTCGCAGAGAGCCCGCCTTACGCGGGCTTTTTGTCGTCTGGTGTCCTGTAGACGGCACCGAGTCCACCTTTCTGACAAATGTCAAAAGGCCCGGACCTGTCTTGGATAGAGTAGTTGCAACGGCTACCTACCCATCGAGACGACCATGAGCAACTCGCAGGACGAGGTCATCGCCTTTCTCTCATGCCCCGGCAACTACCCAGGGCCTGAGCAGCCGGTCATCTGCATAGAGAGCCACGGTTCCAGAGTGTTTCTCCACGCGGATCGAGCCTACAAGCTCAAGCTCGCAGTGGCTTATGCTGCGCTGGATTTCCTGACCCTGGAACGCCGCGAGCAGGCCTGCCGGGCTGAGTTGCGACTCAACAGCCGGACAGCCCCAGACCTGTATTTGCGCCTATGCCCGATCACACGCCAATCAGATGGCCAGCTGGCATTCGACGGTGACGGCCAGGTCGTGGATTGGCTGGTGGTCATGCGGCGCTTTCCTCAGGAAGCGCTGTTCGACCGCATGGCCGTTGAGGGTCGACTGAGCGAGCCGCTGATCACTGAACTGGGAGCGGAGATTGCACGGTTTCATGCCAGCGCCGAGGTTACCCCGGCCTTCGGTCGCGTGGATGACCTGGCCTGGGAGGTTGAAAAGAACCATCGGGAAATGTGCCGCTATCCGCAGCTCTTGGCGATGGACGCGGTCAACGACCTCTACAGTGCCAGCCGTTCGACACTCGACGGCTTGACCCAATGCCTGGAACAGCGCCGACGCGAGGGACGGGTGCGGCGTTGTCATGGCGACCTGCGCTTGGCCAACATCTGTTTGTACAACGGGCACCCGACGTTATTCGACGGTATTGAGTTCAGCGAGCGAATCGCCTGTATCGACAGGCTCTACGACGTGGCATTCGTGTTAATGGACCTGGACCATCATGGCCTGCACCCTCTGGCGGTGTGCCTGTTGAACAGCTATCTGCAACACGGTGACATGAAGGAAGACTGCCGCCCCTTGGCATTCTTTCTTTCATTAAGGGCCGCGACTCGCAGTTTTTCCCTCGCCAACGGCTCAGTGCGCCAGCAGGACTGTGCCTTGCAGCAACTGAAAGCCGATAAAGCCCGGCAATTGCTGCGTCAGGCACAGGGCTACCTGAATGACGAAAGCCCACGTCCGGGAGTACCCACAGCATGTTGAAGAAACCCTATGCCTACCGCGCCAACAGCGCCCAGGCCGCTATTACGCCGTTGCTACGCCATTACGCTGAACCGTTGCCAGCGCTGGAGACAGAAGCCTTCGGCGCGCTGTTTGACCGCTACGCCGATGCGCGGGTGGTCATGATCGGCGAAGCCAGTCATGGCACCTCGGACTTCTATCGGGCCCGTGCGGCGATTACTCAACGACTGATAACCCAGCACGGCTTCAACATCATTGCCGTCGAAGCAGACTGGCCAGATGCCAGCCACGTTGACCGCTATGTGCGCGGGCTGGCACCAACGGCCTGGAAGCGCCATATCTTCAGCCGCTTTCCTACCTGGATGTGGCGCAATACCGAGGTGAAAACCTTTGCCCACTGGCTACACCAGTACAACCACTCGATGGCCCCGGAGCGGCGTGTCGAGTTCCGTGGGCTGGATGTCTACAGCTTGCGCAACTCCATTCGGGAGGTGCTGCACTATCTGGAGGGTGTCGACCCGCTGCTGGCCCATGAAGCGCGGCAACGCTACGGCTGTCTGACCCCTTGGCAGGATGATCCGACCCTGTATGGTCACTTTGTCGAACGTGCAGGTGTAATGCCCTGTGAGCAAGCGGTGGTCGAGCAACTGAACGTCATGTTGGCCAAGCAGTTGGCCGGGCTGGTAAAGGACGATGAAGCCTTTTTCGATGCCCGGCAGAATGCACAAGTCATCCGGGCGGCGGAACAGTACTACCGCGCCATCTATCGTGGTTCGAGCGCCTCCTGGAACCTGCGCGACCGGCATATGTTCGACACCTTGCAGGCGCTGCTCGAACATCGGGGTGCTGAAGCCAAAGCCGTGGTGTGGGCGCACAACTCCCATATCGGCAATGCAAGTGCCACGGAGATGGGCTGGAAGGGACAATTCAACATTGGCCAACTGTGCCGCAGCGCCTATGGTCGGGACGTGGTGCTGATCGGCATGAGCACCGATCAGGGTCAGGTAGCGGCGGCCGATGATTGGGATGGCGACATGCACATCAAGGATGTACGCCCCTCACGTGCCGATAGCTGGGAACAGCAATTTCTCAAGGCCGGCGTGGCCCGCTCATTGACCGACTGGCGTGATCCGCAACGAGAGGATCTGCGCGACGCGCTGTCCATGTCGCTGCTGGAACGGGCCATAGGTGTCATCTACCGCCCGCAGAGTGAACGCGAAAGCCACTATTTTCAGGCGGTACTGGCCGACCAGTTCGACGCAATGGTGTGGTTTGAAAAGACGCTTCCGGTCACAGCGTTGCCACTGCCGAAGTCCCAGAAGCTGGAACCGGAAGACGAGACCTATCCGTTTGGCGTGTAGGGGTCACGCAGCCGCTTCAACAGCGGCTTGCTCCCATAAAACGGTGCCATTCACACGCCAGATTCACGCTGCCAGGCACGCTGCAGCAGGTCGATGACCTCGTCGTCCGATGTCTGGGAAAAGTCCAGGTACCATTGCCCGATCGACACCAGCCACTCAGGCGTGAGCGGGCACACCAGCTCGGTCACTTCACTGCGCAAGGCCTCGGCAGAGTCCAGTGCCGCCACAGGCACGGCAACGACAATGTGCGCCGGGTTGTGTCGCCGTACGGCATGTACCGCAGCCATCATTGTGGCCCCGGTGGCCAACCCGTCATCGACCAGAATCACCACCTGATCCTTGAGGTTCAAGGGCTGTCGCCCTGCCCGGTAGGCGTGCTCGCGGCGTGATAACTCACGGGTTTCCCGTTCGACTACGGCGTCGAGGGTAACCTGATCGATGTGATTGGCTCGCAACACGTCCTCATTGACGATTTGTATACCACCACTGGCAATGGCGCCCATGGCGTATTCCTCATGAGAGGGCACGCCCAGCTTGCGGACCAGCATCACGTCCAGGCGAACCTCAAGAGCGCTGGCGATTTCGTAGGCAACCGGAACACCACCGCGTGGCAGGCCGAGAACAATGACATCATCCCGTTGTGCGAATTGCAGCAGCGGCTCCACCAGGCTTTGGCCGGCAGCCGTTCTGTCACGCAAGGTCATTTGCAACGAAGGACCAGGGTTCATCTGACACCTTCCTAAGGGCTTATCAAGGACGGATCCGCGCTCGTCGTGCCCTTTTGCAACAAATAGTCGACGAGCGTATCCAGGGTTTGTACCTGCTGGTAATCGGCTTCGGGAATGGCGATGCCGACGCGCTTGTTCAAGGCTTCGATAAAGCGAAGCCAGTCCATGGAGTCCAGATCAACCTCTTCGCGCAGTGACCGATCGCTGCGCAGGTGCTCGACCTCCAGCTCTGGCGCGATGCCTTTCAAGGCGTTCAGAACCTCACTGCTGATCAATTGTCGATCCATGTGTGCATGCCTCAAAGGTTCTCGGGTTGTTGTAGCAAATGACCAAGCTCAACGAGAAACCGCGCGCCATAGTGGCCGTCGCTGGCCCGATGATCGGCAGACAGGCTGCTGACGACGGTGGGCATCACGCAGAGTTGCCCCTCACGCACCCAGGGCCGCTCACTGATCCGCCCGAAGCCGACCAGCGCCACCTGGGGCGGGTAGATCACGCCAATGACGGTGTCCACCCCCTGATCGCCAAGCAGCGTCACCGTCAGGCCCGCGCCGCTGAGCTCGGAGCTGCGCAAGGAGCCACTGCGCGTACGCTCCACCAGGCTGGCCAGTTCACTCATCAACTGGGGCAATGACTTGTCAGCGACATCGTGCAAGACCGGCGCAAGCAGGCCGCCCTGGCGCAGCGAGATCGCCACCCCAAGATCACTGCCGGTTGCAGGCTCGAAGGTATTTGTGTCGCGCCAGAAGCCATTGAGCCGGGGGTACGTGCGCAGTGCCAGGGCCACGGCTTTTAACAGCAGTACGCTGGGCAACAAGCGCTCCTGCAACGGACAGTGCGCATTGTGTGCCTGCAGCCAGGTCATGGCGTGGCCCAGCTCAAGGGTCTCGCACAGGTAGTAGTGCGGAATCTCTCGCTTGGAACGGCTCATGGCCATGGCGATGGTTTGACGCATGGCCTGGTTCCGGTCAGGTGGCGTTGCAGCACGAGCGGCCGCTTCGACATCGTCCAGCGTGATCACACCGTGTGGTCCGCTACCGCCAAGCAGCGTGACATCCAGGCCCAGCTCGGCCGCGCGCTTGCGGGCTACCGGGGAAATCCGTGGTCGGCCGGCGACGGCTTTGGGCGTTTCAACCCGTCCATGGCCGCTGCCGGTGGCGGTGCTGCCGGTGGCGGTGAGTGGCGCGCTTTGTGCCTGCTCACCTGGCGCCAGCAACAGCGCGATCGGTGTGCCGACCGGTACCTTGGTGCCAACCTCAATCAACAATTGCGCGACCGTAGCGTCATGCCAACACTCAACCTCTACGGCAGCCTTGGCCGTGTCGACAACAGCAATCACCTGACCTCGCTTGACCACTTCACCCGGCTGGACCTTCCACTCCAACAAGGTGCCTTCATCCATGTCGGCACCGAGTGACGGCAGATTGAACTCGATCATGGTGTGCGCCCCCAGTTCTGCCTGCGCGCGCGACACGTTGCGCTATGCATGTTCACGACCCCCGACACAGTTCATGGGCGGCGGCGACGATTGTCGCGACTTGTGGCAGCGAGGCTTCTTCGAGGTGCCGGGCATAGGGAATGGGTACCTCGGCACTGCACACCCTTGAGGGTGGCGCATCCAGCTCGAAAAAAGCCTGTTCGACGATCCGTGTAATGATTTCGGCAGCCAGGCTGCCACTGCGCCAGCCCTCATCGACAACCAGTGCGCGATGGGTCTTGCCAACTGAGGACATGAGGGTGGCGTCATCCAGAGGACGCAGCACGCGCAGGTCGATGACCTCGCAATCAATGCCCTCGCCGGCCAGTTGCTCGGCTGCCTTCAGCGCTTTGCCGAGCGTGCCGCCATAGGCAATCAGGGTCAGGTCCTTGCCTGTTCGGCGGACCTTCGCGCTGCCGATATCCACGTGTTGCCAATCACCTGGGTCACCTTCGAGGTTGTAGAGTTGAGCATGCTCGAAGATCAGCACCGGATCCGGGTCCTGCAGCGCTGGCCAGAGCATGCCGCGAGCATCCTCGACGGTCGCCGGTGCAAGAATTTTCAACCCAGGGATATGGGCGTACCAGCCTTCCAGGCTGTGCGAATGCTGTGCGGCCAGTTGGCGCCCGGCACCCGTCGCCATACGCACCACCAGCGGCACGGAAAACTGCCCACCGGACATATGCCTCAAGGCCGCCGCTGTGTTCATCAGCGGGTCCAGGGCGAGCAAACTGAAGTTGACCGTCATGATCTCGACGATCGGGCGCATGCCGCCCAGCGCCGCGCCGATACCGGCGCCCACGAACCCCAGCTCGGACAAGGGCGTGTCGCGAATGCGTTCGGGCCCGAACGCCTCAAGCAACCCCTTGGAGACGGCATAGCTGCCACCGTAACGCCCCACGTCCTCACCCATCAGGAACACCCGGGAATCCTTTTGCAACGCGTCGCGCAAGGCCTCGCGCAGGGCTTCGCGGTAGGTCATGGACGGGCTCATGGCGCAGCCTGCGGGGTATGCACATCGCGGTACAGATCCTCAAGCGGCTCCAGGCTCCCGGCCTCGGCATCGGCAATCGCGGCCTCCACTTGCGCCTCCACCTGGGCCGCGATCGCGAGAAAACCGGCTTCGTCAACCACGCCCTGCGCCTTGAGCCGTGCGCTGTAGGTGTGGATCGGCCCGCGTGCCTTCCATTGCTCCACTTCCGCCTTGTCGCGATACAACTCCGGGTCGAACATGGAATGTGCGCGAAATCGATAGGTCTGAAACGCCAGGAAGTAAGGACCACGCCCTGCCCGGACATGCTCAAGGGCTGCGCTCGTGGCTTGATGCACGGCAATCACGTCCATGCCATCCACAGACTGAGTCGCGACCTTATAGGCCGCAGCCTTGGCGCACAGGTCAGTTTGCGATTGTGAGCGCGACAACGCAGTACCCATGGCATAGAGGTTGTTTTCGCAACAAAACAGTACGGGCAGTTGCCAGAGAGCCGCCAGGTTCATTGACTCATGAAAAGCACCCTCTGCCATCGCCCCTTCACCGAAGAAACACACCGAGACATCGGTCTTTCCCTGCATGCGGTCGGCCAGGGCCAGGCCGACCGCCAGCGGCAAACCACCCGCGACAATCGCGTTGCCGCCGTAGAAACGGGTCTTGGCATCGAACAGGTGCATCGAGCCGCCGCGGCCGCGTGAGCATCCCTCCTGATGCCCATACATCTCGGCGAAAATAGCCTGCATCGGCACCCCTTTGAGCAACGCGTGACCATGCTCACGGTAGGTCGAGACCACCGCATCGTGGGCGCCAAGTGCATGCATGACGCCAACAGCCACCGCCTCTTCACCGATGTAAAGGTGCAGGAAACCGCGAATTTTTCCTTCGCCATAGAGTTCGGCGGCGCGCTCCTCGAAACGGCGGATACGCAGCATGTCACGGAGCAAGGCAAGCAGCACATCGTCTGCATAGGGCAACGGCTGCGGGCTCATGACGGGTTCTCCAGGCTGGAGGTGTCACCTTCGGGCAAGCCCAGTTCCCTTGCCTTGAGCAGGCGCCGCATGAGCTTCCCGCTGCGGGTGTGTGGCAGTTGCGCGACGAACTCCAGCTCCTTGGGCGCGACCACCGCGCCCAATCGCTTACGCCCGTGACCAAGCAATTCGTCATGCAATTGCGGGCTGGCTGTGAAGCCGCTTTTGAGGGAGACAAAGGCCTTCACGGTTTCACCCAACAAAGGGTCGGGCTTGCCGATCACCGCCGCTTCCGCCACGGCCGGGTGCTCCATGAGCGAGCTCTCGACTTCGAACGGGCCGATCAGGTGTCCGGCTGACTTGATCACATCGTCGCTACGGCCAATGAACCAGTAATAGCCATCAGCATCCCGACGCACCAGGTCACCGCTCAGGTACCAGTCACCGACGAAACACTGGCGGTAACGCGCTTCCTGTCCGAGATAGGCACGAAACATCGCAGGCCACGGCTGTTTCAGGGCCAACTCGCCGACCTCTTCATCTGCCAGGAAGCACAAGGTGCCATCTGCATTGAGCGAGACAATCGCGGCGTCCACGCCCGGCAGCGGCTTGCCCATGGAGCCGGGCTTGATGTCCATCGACACGGTGTTGGCAATCATGATGCCGCCCGTTTCGGTCTGCCACCAATTGTCATGGATCGGCAGGCCCAACACTTCCTTGCCCCACCAGACCGCTTCTGGGTTAAGCGGCTCGCCAACGCTGGCAATGAACCGCAAACAGTCAAAATGATGGTTGTGCGCCAGTGCTGCGCCGGCCTTCATCAGTAAACGGATCGCCGTCGGTGCCGTGTACCAGACCGTAATCCGCTGGGCTTCAAGCATGCAGTACCAGCGCTCGGCGTCGAACTCGTTGCTGTCGACCACGCTGGTCACCCCCAGCAACAGGGGCGCGAAGATGCCATAGGAGGTACCCGTGACCCAGCCAGGATCGGCGCTGCACCAATAGATATCATCAGGGTGCAGATCCAACGCGTACTTGCCCGTGACCCGGTGAGTCAACGCCGCGCCATGAACATGCAGCACCCCCTTGGGCGTGCCCGTCGTGCCACTGGTGAAGTGCAAAAGCGCAGGGCTGTCAGGGGTAGTCTGGGCAACCGGGAACTGCTCATCGGCCTCGTCCAGCAACGGCTGCAAGCGGAGTGTGCCGGCCAACGGCTCGATCTCGGCGCCCTGCTCGTCATAGAGCAGCACATGCCGGAGCGCGGGCAAGCGCTCACGAATGGCCGCGACCTTACGTCGATAGAGCGCTTCAGTGGTCAACAGCACGCGGCCCTCGCCAAGGCGCAGGCGCGTTTCGATCGGCTCGGGACCAAATGCGCAGAACAGTGGCGACACCACGCAACCAAGCTTCAAGCCGCCAAGCACGCCGAGGTACAACTCCAGCCCTCGGTTACACAGCATGAACACACGCTCGCCCCGCTGCACACCCAAGCGGTTCAGCAGGCTGGCAAAACGATTGCTCAGCAGGCTCAGTTGGGCATAGCTGATGTTTCGGCAACCGCCGTTACGTTCAACCAGCCGCAATGCCGTATGCTCCCGGCGCTCGCCCAGCGCATGCCGG
The DNA here is from genome assembly GCF_056279025.1 of Pseudomonas sp. TE3910. Taxonomy (NCBI): domain Bacteria; kingdom Pseudomonadati; phylum Pseudomonadota; class Gammaproteobacteria; order Pseudomonadales; family Pseudomonadaceae; genus Pseudomonas; species Pseudomonas sp. TE3910. The sequence goes on along the minus strand of NZ_JBWBQN010000001.1, from coordinate 379,926 downwards.
TCAACGGCCTCGAAGGCGAGGTTCAACCCTCCGCCCGGCAATCCGGCCAACTCGGCTGCTTGCGCCTGCCAGGAAAACCTTTCCCGGGCTTGCCTGCTATCGAGCCAATTCGGTGTCACCGGGCACTCGCCCATGGTTTTGGTGATAAGCGTCGGATGCATGATTGACCTCTTGAGTGCCCTGCCCGGTTAACGCAAAGCCCCCTCCTGAGCGACAGGTGCGGGGGCCTGTCACTCAGGGAGCTGCATGGACGGTGATGGTTCCTTTTCCGGGATATCGGTCATGGTGGCTTCGGTCAACAGCAGGATGCTGGCCACTGACACCGCGTTTTCCAAGGCGATGCGCACCACCTTTGTCGGGTCGATGATGCCGGCCTCAAACATGTCCACGTAGCGGTTGCTGGAGGCATCAAAGCCAATGTTGGCGGGCTCTGCGAGCATGCGCGCGACGACGACCCCGGCATCTACCGCCGAGTTTTCTGCAATCACCCTTGCCGGTGCCTCCAAGGCCCGGCGCAGAATCTGCAGTCCCGTCTTGAAGTCCCCTTCACTGGTCGCTTCCTCGGCCGCAATCACCGGAATGGCCTTGAGCAGCGCCAGCCCACCGCCAGGGACGATGCCCTCGGCAATGGCCGCACGCGTCGCTGAAATGGCATCATCCAGGGCATCCTTGCGGACTTTCATCTCGGCTTCGGAAGGTGCGCCTACACGGATCACCGCAACACCGCCGGACAGCCTGGCCAGGCGTTCCTGAAGTTTCTCTCGATCGTAGTCGCTGGTGGTGCTGTCCATTTGCTGACGCAGGTGTTGCAGCCGCGCCTCAATCGCCTCACGCGTACCCGCGCCGCCAATCAGTGCCGTGCTGTCCTTCTGTACAACGACACGATGCGCTTGCCCCAACTGGCTCAACTCGACCTGCTCCAACTCAATGCCCAGCTCGCTGGAAATCACCGTTCCACCGGTCAGGACGGCAATGTCCTGGAGCATCTCCTTGCGTCGGTCACCAAAGCCCGGGGCCTTGATCGCCACTGCGCGCAATACGCCGCGAATCTGGTTGACGACCAGCGTGGTCAGGGCTTCACCCTCGATGTCATCGGCAATCAGCACCAGCGGCTGGCCACTTTTAGCAACCTTCTCAAGCAGTGGCAGCAGGTCTTTGAGAAGGCCGATCTTGTGGTCACAGAGCAGCAGGTAAACCTCATCGAGCTCCACCTGCATTTTCTCGGTATCGGTCACAAAATACGGCGAGACATAACCACGGTCGAAGCGCATGCCCTCCATGACTTCGACCATGGTTTCGGTGGTCTTGGACTCTTCGACGCTGACTACGCCCTCAATACCGACCTTTTCCAGGGCATCTGCCACCCATTGACCGATGCTGGCATCGTTATGAGCCGAAAGTGTGGCCACCTGGGCCTTCTCCTTGAAGGAGCTCACCGGACGCGACTGGTCAAGCAGCGACTGCATCACCAGCGCCAACCCACGGTCCAGGCCGCGCTTGAGGTCAATGGCACTGGCACCCGCGACGACGTTGCGTATGCCATCGGCGAGGATCGCATGGGCCAGCAAGGTCGAGGTGCTGGTGCCATCCCCCACTGCATCGCCCGTACGCTCGGCCGCCTGACGCAGCATCTGCGCACCGAGGTTCTCCTCGGGGTCCTGCAGATCGACCCGTTTGGCAATGGTCACACCGTCATTGCAGACGATGGGGTTGCCCCATTTGCTCTGGATCAGCACCGATTTCGATTTGGGCCCGAGGGTCACGCGAACCGCATCTGCCAATTGCGCCGCACCGCAGAGAATCTTCTCGCGCGCAGCGGAACGGAAGAGAATTTTTGTGTGAGCCATCAGCATGCACTCCGGGGTAGTTCAGCCACCGACCTGTACTGACAGCCTCCATGAATGCCCCCGGGCAGCCTTGACTTTTATCAAAAAAGCCCAAATTTGCAGACGTTCCCGGATGTGTGGCGCGCAACTCAGGCACTGTCCCTGAACGCGTGATAGAGCTCCTCTTCCTGAGCAAAATGCATACGCAGAATCGCATCCAGGCCGTACAAGAGCCGCTGGATTTCCTGCAGGTAGGCGGGGTCGGGCCCTTCTGCCGGCAGATCCTGCGCAATGTGTGCAAGCCGCCGGGTAATACGAAAAATCTCGCGGTGTGTATTGTTCATCGCCGCCATCGGGTCATCCCCCCCTGTCAGGATGGCGATGCGTGGGTACAGCTCACTGTCGTCCTGGCGCTCGTGAGGCACTAGCTGATTCAGTAAACGCTCATTCAACGCAGCAAGTTCAGCTGCCGCGACCGGGCCGGACAAGCTGTTAAGGCGATCGGCCAGGGACCTGACGCTCTCCAGCACGGGCTTGAGCTGTTGGTGCTCAACCTGCAACTGTGCCCACTGCTCGCTCGACAACACGCCCGCTGGGCGTGCCGCCCCCACCTGGCGAGCACGCAACGCACTGAGGATCGCGAGCAAATCGATCACCTCCTGTAACAAGGCGCCTGCGACAGGCGGTAAATAGCCGAACGCTGCAGCGATCATCGCCACCAGTGTCAGCCCCATGCCGACACCAACGCTCTGAACCGCAATGCGGCGCGTTCGACGTGCCACAACCAGTGCTTCAGCCAGGCGATCCAGACGGTCTACCAGCAAGACCACATCCGCCGCCTCGGACGAGGCATCTGCGCCGCGTACGCCCATGGCGACACCGATGTCGGCCGCCGCCAGCGCCGGGGCATCATTCACGCCGTCGCCCACCATGATGACCACACCATCGCGGCGCGCCGCCTGGATAGCAGCGAGCTTGTCGCCAGGCGTTTGCTCGGCAAGGACCTCGCTCACACCGAGTACCGCGCCGATCGACTCGGCAACGTTTTGCCGGTCGCCGGTCAGCATCACGAAGCGCTCTATCCCCGCTCTGCGCAACAGGCGCAGGGCTCTCGGTGTTTCCAGCCGAATCTCGTCGGTCAGGTGCAGCGCCCCGAGCATCACGCCCTCAACCCCGACAAACACCCCACATGCGCCGTCGTACCTCAGGCTTTGAAGAAACAACTGGCTCCAGGCTGCCGGCGCAGTGGAGCGCATCACATAGGCAAAGCTACCGACGCTTACTGTCTTGCCATCCACCCGTCCAGACACCCCTGCCCCCGGTTCCTCGGCCACTTGCGTCGGCACTGAAAGCACAAGGCCGCGCTCACGTGCCGCAGCCACTACCGCAGCGGCAATCACGTGGTTGGAGGCCTGCTCCAGGGACGCTGCAAGGCGCAGGACCTCCTCGGCAGCGGTGTCTGGCTCACACTGAATGGCAACGAGGCGCGCATTGCCCCCCGTCAGGGTACCGGTCTTGTCGAAAAACAGGATGTTGGCCTGAGCGAGCCGCTCCAGCGCACCGCCCCCTTTCACCAGCACCCCTCTGCGCGCGCAGCGGGACACGCCGGAAACGATCGCCACCGGCACCGCCAGAATCAGTGGGCACGGCGTTGCGACGACCAGTACCGCCAGCAGCCGAATCGGGTCGCCGGTAAAAAACCAGGCCGCGCCTGCCACGGCCAGCGTCAGCGGTACGAACAACAGGGCATAACGGTCCGCCAGCCGGGTGACCGGGCTACGCGTTGCTTGTGCCGCGGCAACCAGCCGGACGATCCCGGCAAACGTGCTATCGGCAGCACTGGCGCTCGCCATCATGTCAAACGCCGCACCGGCATTGATGGCCCCGCTGCGCACGGTGTCGCCGGACAGCCGCCGAGCAGGCAAGGACTCCCCGGTCAAGGTGGACTCGTCCAGCTCTGCCGTGCCGCTCAAGGTACCGTCAACCGGCACCACTTCACCGCTGCGCACCAACAATCTGTCGCCCGGTACCACCTGATCAAGGCTGACTTGCCGCAACTGACCGTCTTCATAGCGGTTAGCCAAGCGTGGGGCTCGGTTCAGCAATGCCGTCATTTCACGGCGCGCCTGCGCTTGGGCATAATCTTCGAGCGCGCGACCACTGGCCACCATCAGGCCAATGACCGCTGCCGTGAGAACTTCGTCCAGCGCCAGCGCCAGGCCGATCGACAGCAAGGCCAGCACATCAACCCCGGCTTGACGACGCAACAGGGTTTTGACGATATCAATGACAAGCCCCAGCAGGACCGGCAACACCCCCGCCAGCCACAGCCCATGCGCCAGTGCAGCCTGCGCGTTCAGGTAGAGAAGCCCGCCGGCCAACAACGTGATAGCGGACACTACCAACAGGGCTCGATAGGGCAACTGCGACATGAACGGCACAGTGGTCACGTCACGATTGCAACCGTGGACGAACCGGCGCCGTGTCGCTCAGCGACGCCAGGCGCAGATGACAGAAGCTGTCGGCGCTCGCATACCGTTGAATCGACTTCAAGGGTGCCCCCAGTGCGACATGCCCCGCTTGTTCAACCGGGGCAATCAATGTTGGGCATTCGGCCCAAAAGGGTTGATGCAACAGATCAAGCGTAGGCGAGATGTTCCTGCATAGCCAAACTGCTCCGCCAGCTACGCTTTGTTCTATGGTTGAAGCATCAAAACCTTAAAGGAAGTGGGCCATGCCATCACTTGAACCCGTCCGCGGCTGCGCGGTTCATGACGAGCCGCAGCCATGAAGAACTTTCGCTGGGAATTTGCATTCTTTGCGTTCGCCTTTATCGCCCTGGTCATGCTGCAGTTCATGCAGTCCAATCGGAATCCGGTAGAACCCATTCCTTACAGCCAGTTCCTCCAACTGTTGGAGGCCCATAAAGTCACGGACCTGAAGATCGAGCGGGAGCAGATTTCCGGCACACTGGAAGAACCGATCAACGGCCATAAGCAGTTTTCGACGGTACGGGTCGACCCGGCCTTGGCCACTGAGCTCAGTTCGTCCGGAGCCGATATCCGCTTTACCGGCATACCGGAAAACTCCTTTGGTAGCCAGTTGCTGGGCTGGCTCATGCCACTGGTGTTGTTGATGGTTGTCTGGAACCTGATCATGCGCTCGATGGCAGGGAAACAAGGCATGGGCGGCCTGATGGGAGTCGGAAAATCCAGGGCAAAAATCTTCGTCCAGCAAGAGACGGGCGTGACCTTCGCGGATGTAGCGGGGATCGACGAGGCCAAGGCCGAACTGGTCGAAATCGTCTCCTTCCTGAAAGACAAGGCCAAGTACGCTCGCCTGGGCGCCCACATCCCCAAAGGTATCCTGTTGGTCGGGCCTCCAGGCACCGGCAAGACCTTGGTCGCCAAGGCCGTGGCCGGTGAAGCGGGTGTACCGTTCTTTTCCATTTCCGGCTCGGAGTTCGTCGAGATGTTCGTGGGCGTGGGCGCGGCCAGGGTGCGCGACCTCTTCGAGCAGGCCCGTGCAGCCGCGCCCTGCATCATCTTTATCGATGAACTGGATGCCTTGGGGAAAATGCGCGGGGTCGGTGCCTTTGGTGGCAACGATGAAAAAGAGCAGACACTCAATCAGTTGCTGGCCGAACTGGATGGCTTCGATCCGCGCGAGGGGGTGGTCTTGCTGGCAGCAACCAACCGCCCCGAAATCCTCGACCCGGCCCTTTTGCGCGCCGGTCGCTTCGACCGGCAGATCATCATCGACCGGCCCGACCGCAAAGGCCGTAGCGAGATTCTCAAGGTCCACCTGAAGAACGTCACGGTTGACCCATCGATCAATAGCGAACGTATCGCCGACATCACCACGGGTTTTACCGGTGCAGACCTGGCGAACCTGGTCAACGAAGCCGCGATCGTCGCAACCCGACGCGGCGCCCAGACCGTGACGCTAGATGACTTCACTGCCGCCGTGGAACGAATCGTTGCCGGCGTGGAGCGCAAAAGCAGCTTGCTGCTGCCGCAGGAGCGCCAGGTGGTCGCCTATCACGAAATGGGCCACGCCTTGGCCGCAGCAACGCTGCCTGCCATGGACCCGGTGCATAAGGTCTCCATCGTACCCCGTGCGGTCGGCGCCCTGGGCTACACCCTGCAACGTCCAAACGCCGATCACTTCCTGGTCAGTTGCCAAACGCTGAAAGATCGTATGGTCGTGCTCATGGCCGGGCGTGCTGCCGAATTCATCGTCTATGGCCAAATCTCCACCGGGGCCGCCGACGACCTCGCCAAGGCCACCGACATCGCCCGGCAGTTGGTTACCCGTTTTGGCATGAGTGAAACCCTCGGCCAGGCCGTGCTGGAGCGGCACACCGCAAGTTACCTGGGAGAAAACCTGCTGGCCGCACGCGACAAGGACTATTCGGAACATACCGCGCGCGAGATCGACCTGGCGATCAGAGCGCTGCTTGAGGATGCCTACAGTCGAGCCAAGGCGTTGCTTGAACAGCGCCGGACCGATCTGGATACCGGCGCAAGACTGCTATTGGAGAAAGAAACCCTGACCCCCGAGGAGTTCCCGGCATTGGTGTCAGTGAGCACAGTGCCGTAGGCCGCTCCGTTAAACCCAAAAGGCCTCACGCTCCAGCGCTAACCTCGATGACGTTGTTATTGCCCTGTCCAGAGATAATTCAGGTTCTTGAAATTCCAGGCGTCGTGAGCCTCTCGACTGACAATACGGTCTGCCGATTTCTTTTTGCTCAAGTCGACAACTTCTTGTGGAATCGACATTTTTTTCTGAGTTGAAAAAAACACCTTCACCTTGGGGGTCAGCAGAGAGGACTCGTTCTGTTCGAGCACGACCGCCAGACGTCCGCTTTCCAATCGAACCAGGGAGCCGACCGGATAGATCCCCATGTACTTGACGAATGCTTGGAAAATGACAGGGTCAAAATGCCCTTCCCATTCGGCCATCTTGTGCATGGCGTCTGCAGGCCCCCAACCCTTCTTGTAAGGTCGATCCGATGTAACTGCATCATACACATCACAAACAGCTGCCATACGCCCAAGCATGCTGATCTGTTCGCCTGATAGCTTATGCGGGTAGCCTGTGCCGTCGACTTTTTCGTGATGGTGTAAACACACATCAAGCACCATGGCACTGACGTGATGGCTGTCCATCAATATACGCGCACCGAGTTCAGGGTGCTGATAGATCACACTGAACTCCTCGCCCGTCAGTTTTCCAGGTTTATCGAGTATTTCCAGTGGGATTGCCATTTTCCCTATATCGTGCAAAAGCCCCGCGAGGCCGGCTTCATGGACAGTACTCTGCGAGAGGCCCAACTGACGTGCCAACCCGATCATCAGCCCACTGACCGCAACGGAATGCATGTAGGTGTATTCGTTTACGCTTTTAAGGCGTGCCAAGCTGATCAAGGCATGTGGATGCCGCACGATAGAGTTGGCAATGGTATCCACCAACTGGTTGACACCCTGCAGATCAATCGCACAGCCCATTCGTACTTGGTTGAACATTTCCATGATAGCTGTTTTCGAGCGCTCACAAAGTCGCAGGGCCGCGAGTACTTCCTCTTCCATGGAAACCTTCGCTAGCGTTTTTACTTTTCGCTCTGCGACCGCAGCCAATACTGCATCAGCAGAAGAGTTGACCTGTGCCACACCAACAGCCGGCACATCGGCTCCGACATCCAAACCCTTGCTGGTTTCAATCCAGACTTCGCGTATTGCTGAGTCCACTATTCGCTTTAGATCGCTATCGCTGTTCAGTAGAAAGCGTTCTCTCCAGAAGGGATGATCAGTCCAGGCCCCGCAAAACTCTGTGATGTACATACCCACGCGTAAATCTGTGACAGCTATGCGCTTCAACATGACGCTATACCGTTATTTTTCGTATTGCCGATCAGGGTTTTCAAAAGCGCTTTCAAGCACCCAGCTGTTGCATTCGTTCAATGACTCGACCGGCTAGATCGTCGGGGCGAAACTTGGCCAGAAAGTCGTCAGCACCCACTTTTTTTACCATCGCCTGATTAAAGGCGCCGGATAAGGACGTGTGCAACACAATGTGCAAGTCGTGCATCCGTGGGTCGTTGCGGACTTCCGCAGTCAGGGTATAGCCATCCATTTCCGGCATCTCGATATCAGAAATCATCATCAGCAATTCTTGTTCTGGTTTCTTCCCTTCATCGAGCATATGGTGCAAATAGTCTAACGCCTGACGCCCGTCGCTGAGGGAGATCACATCTACACCCACGGCCTCCAGACATCGGGAAACCTGTTTACGCGCAACAGAAGAGTCATCTACCGTCAGCACGCATAACCTGGCAGCTGCCGTCTGGATAGAGGCAGAAATTACGCCCTCGGAAATCTGTTCAGAAACGGGCGAAACTTCGGCCAGTACTTTTTCCACATCGATGATTTCAACCAGTTTGCCGTCCACCTGCGTTACCGCAGTAAGGTAGTTATGCGTACCACTGCCCGTGGGTGGCGGATGTATACCTTCCCAATTAAGGTTGACGATGTGTTCTACCGCACTGACCAGAAACCCTTGGGTCTTGGTGTTGTATTCAGTAATGATGACAAAGGCTGTACTGTGGTCTTTAACACCCGGCAGTCCAGTGGCTAGCGCCAGGTCCAATATCGGGATGGATGCGCCTCGCACATTCGCTACACCGCAGACCACGCGATGGGACATTGGCAGTGCCGACAGTCGAGGACACTTGAGTACTTCGCGTACCTTGAATACGTTGATGCCATACAATTGATTTTCGTTAAAGCGGAAAAGCAGCAGTTCAAGACGGTTTTGCCCAGCCAACTGAGTGCGGCTGTTCACCGTTTCCATAAGGTTTGCCATCTGATACCCCAATCTACAAGAAGAAGCACTGCGGTCTGGGCCGCTTGGCAACGAACTATCAAAGCGCGCAACCAGGACATTGCGCTGTTGCGCAGTGAGCTTCAGGCCATCTGCAACGGAGGAAAGCTCACCGTAATGTTGGCCCTGTGATCGGAGGCTTCAGCCATTTGCTGGCTCATTGGGAAGTACGTTTTCAGTCGCTGCGCTAATGGGACGCTCAGGGTGTGGGGGAAAATCGGCAAACTGCTTCTCAAGATCATGACCTCTCGGAACGAGATTGATTATTGGAGACTGATGCTTCCAATAAGCATTTAAAAATCGATCCATGATCTAATCGCTAGGGAAAAGTACCACTTCCAAATCACTGTAATGCACCAGCTGACTTAAGCTTATTTTGACCGGTACGATTTTGCAACACATAAATGGCTATGTGCCATCACTCTTTCAAACAAGGGGCACTCTAATCTGCGCCCATGCTCAAAAAACAAGCCGAGCCAACCCGAGACAAGAAGTTAATTAAGATTTGTTAATGTTTGGCAGCACCAATGAAAACAAATTCAAAAACAACAGCATGACTGTGGCGACAAATATTTCAAATATATGACAAGGCTATCCATCAACCAGATGAAACGGAGCAGAGATCTTCTCGCCTCTCATTACCGTCCGTCCCTGAACCCTCTGTTATCAATTGTTCGATCGCATCAAAATGGCGTTGCATTACCAGCACCAGGTTCGGATCAAAGTGTCGGCCAGCCTGCTCAAGAATATAGGCCTGTGTACGCTCGGGGCTCCAAGCGCACTTATAGGGGCGAGGCATGCGCAACGCATCGTAAACGTCGCATAGGGCAACAATGCGCGACGCCAGCGGAATTGCTTCTCCTGCAAGACCACGCGGGTAGCCGCTGCCATCCCACTTCTCGTGGTGGCACAGAGCGATTTCAGCAGCCAGCTCGGTCAGTTCCGTGGCCTGCTCCTCATGCAGAATGTTATACCCGATACGCGAGTGCCCCATCATTTCCTGGCGCTCTTCCAGCGTGAGCGGCCCTTCCTTGCGCAAAATCCGGTCAGGAATGCCGATCTTGCCGAGGTCGTGCATGGGCGCCGCCATGCGAATGAGCTCGCACCAACGCGCCGACATCCCAATGGCCTGCGCCAACAGGGCTGCAGTATTACCGATGCGCAAGGTATGCTCGCCAGTATCATCATCGCGGTAACCTGCAGCGCGGCTAAGGGCCCTGATTACGGCGCAATAGCTGTCTTGCAACTGAAGGGTGCGCTCACGCACTTTGTCCTCCAGCTCTCGGTTGAGGTCTTGCAGCTTCTCGGTTGCCTGGGACAGGCGCAGGCAGTTGCGCACACGCAAGACCAACTCGGTCAGATCCAGGGGCTTGCTCAGGTAGTCATTGGCACCCAACTCCAGCCCCAGACGACGGTGCTCAGGCTCGCTCAAGGCACTCAGAATAATCACTGGCGAACGTGAGCGGTCACGCCCACTGAGCTGGCGCAGAATTTCGAATCCATCCGGGGCCGGCATGTCCAGGTCCAGTAAAAGCAGATCCCAAGGCTGCTCCTGCAACCAACACAGCCCCGCGCCGGAGTCGGCAAAGCTTTTCACATGTTTCAGGCCAAAGGCCTTCAGACTTGACTCAAGCAAGCGCAGGTTAGCCGCGACGTCGTCGATAATGACAATGCGAGTATCCGCGGGAATATCAGTAAACATTCAGACTCTCCTGTTGCAGCAATGCGCTGACCAACGCTCGCAGTTCATCCGACGCGAGTGGTTGCTTGAGTACCGCCTGAAACTCACACCCCAGCATCGCCAATGACCTGGGGCAAGAGCCCAGCAGAATCACAAGCATCCCATCGCCACCGGGCATGCGTCGCAGTTGTTGCAGTGAATCGCCGAGCTCGCTGCCCTGCCGGTCGCAATCGACCAGCAATATTGCCGGAGCACCCTGGGCGCGAACCTGTAACAGGCACTCGGCGAGGCTTCCGGCATCCAGCGTCACCATCCCCTGAAGCGTAGTGTCAATGCAGTGGCGGGTCGCATCGTCGTCACCCACGTAGTACAACCGCGGCGCAGGTGCCGACACGTCATGTGCCGGGCGGGCATTGGCATGGGCCAAGTCGATCCAGAAACGGCTGCCAACACCTGGCTCACTGCACAGCCCCATACGTGCGCCCATCAGCTCAGCAAGCTCACGACATAACGCCAGGCCAATGCCGGTACCCTGAATGGCCGTGTTTTCCTTTCCAAGCCGCTGGAAGGGCTCGTACAGCGCATGCTGCAACTCCGGGGCAATACCGTACCCGCCGTCCTCGACAAACAACCGAACCCGATCACCACAGGTTTCCACGCCCATTAGCAGGCGCCCTTCAGGGCGGTTGTACTTGATCGCGTTGGACAGCAGGTTAAGCAGGACCTGACGCAAACGCCGGGTATCAGCCAACACACTCAGTGAACCTTGCGTCGGCTGCAGGATCAGGTGCAGCCCGGCAGCCTCGGCCTGGGAGCGGACCATTTCGGCACATTCGCGCATCAGGCCAGTCACCTCAACGGCACGCAGTTGCAGGCGCTGAGTCTCGGCCTGCAAGCTGGACCAGTCCAACAAGTCGTTGACCAGATGCGTGAGGTGCTCGCTGGCCCCAAGGATTTCGTTCAGTGGCTGCACCTCGGCCTGTTGTTCATCCGCCTGCATGCGGAGTAACTGGGCGAAACCATAAATGGCATTGAGCGGTGTACGTAGCTCATGGCTCATGCTGGAGATGAAGCGCGACTTGGCCTGGCTTGCGGCCTGCGCCTCCAATGTGCGGCGACGCAGATCCTCTTCCACCTGTTTGAGGGTATCGATGTCGACGAAGGTTCCGGCTGCAACACGCGCCTCAGCGCCATTCTCATCAATCAGACGGCCCCGGCAAAGCAACCAGAGCGGCGTTCCATCCGCCCGCAACAGGCGCAGTTCCAGATCGAGTCGCGACGTATGCCCCTGGCGAAGTGCATCCAGTGCCTTGTCCAGGGCCGGGATATCCTCAGCGTGGACGTGACGATGGAAGGCCGCTCGCGTCAGCTCTGAGCCTGCAAGGTTGAAGCGTTGGCAGAGCTCACCGTGCAGCAACAGACGGTCGTCCTCAAGACGATACTCCCACAGACCTGCGGTTATGCTCTCCACGACCAGGTTCAGGTGCAGCTGGGCCGTGTTACGTTGCGCCTCGCTGGACGCAAGTTGCTTGCCCATGGACAGCACATCGCCGGCCATGTCGTCCAACTCTTGAATATCCGACACGGCACGTTGTGGATGCCATGCCCCGTGACCGATCTGCTGCAACATCTCACCAATGTCGCCGATGGGACGCCGCAGCCGTTCGCTGAGTGTGCGGGCACGAACCCACATGAACGTGAAGAACCCGAGATAGAACACCACCAACCCGACAATCATCAAATAGCCGATGTTGCGGTAGTGGCTGGCCAGGTTGTTGGTCGCGGCCATGACCTCCCGCTTGTCGGCAATCGCCAGCAAACGCCAACCGGCTGGATGTATTTCACTCCAGGCGACCAAGTGCGGTCGGCCGCTCAGCATCACCTCGGTATTGCCGCTGCTCTGCCGGGCAAGCGCGCCCACAAGGTCATTGAATTCCGCTCGCTGCGCCAGGCTGAAATCGTCAGACCTCAAGTGATCGCCTTGCAGTGCTTTCTGCGTGTCCTGCGAGGGGGGCTCACGCAACGCAAAGTCATGCTCAGCCTCTGGCGGCAGCGCCATGATTTTCATGTCGTTGCTGACCAGCATCAGGTAGCCGCCCCACGGCACCTTGAGCTTGCCGATTTCATCGAGGATGCCGCCCACCGTAATATCCAGGCCTACTACGCCCTCGAGGAAGTCTCCTGTGTAGACCGGCTGAATCGCCGACATCATCCAGCCATGCCCCGCCGGGTCAAGATAGACATTGGTCCAGCGTGCAGTGCGCTGCGGATTATGTTTGGCGTCGGCAAGGTAGTAAAAGTTGTACCCAGGAATCTGCATATCATGTGGGTACTGCTCGTCAGCGCGAATCCAGGGGTAGATGCGGTTGTAGCTGTCCCAACTATTGAAGTAAAGGCTCGCCACCAGCGGCTCGTGACGCTTGATTTCACGCATCAACGGATCAAGTTGTGCCAGTCGCCTGACCTTGCTCAGGTCCTGGCGCGAAGGGGGTGTTACAGACGAGTAGAAGGACGCCGCTCCACCGAGGTCATGCGGGCTGAAAAGCGCCCCGCTCGACGTGCGCGCCAGGCTTTCCATTGCTCCCTGAGCAGGGGTATGCAATGCGTTGGCTGTCATTTGAGCAAACATGCCCGTGATGCCAGCAATATGCCCGAGCTGATCCTGAACAATACGTGCATTTTGCTCGGCGGTAGCGCTGAGGCTGTCGACTGCATTGTGCTCCAGGTACTCGAGCTGGGATTCGCGAACGGCTTGGTTACTGAACAAGTAGCAAGCTATCAGTATCGTTTCCACCAACACCAGCGGAATCAAAGCGCTTTGCACAAATGCTTGCCAGATCCATTGGCGCAATCCTGTCCTGGAAGGACGTTTACTCACTTGGCCTCCCTGCAGATGATGGCAGGTTGTTTTGTTAGATGATGTCAATTTGCCTTCACCTGATATTAACCTATCTGTCGGGAACTTTCCTTAAGGAACACGAGCGCTTTATCACCTGCAGCAACAGGTGACCTGACACAAACCAGCAGGCTAGAAGCGTTTAAAAATACAGACGAATGATCTGCGACTAAAGTCGCAGATCACCAGGGTAGGAGGCTGTTAGCGCAAGGACTAAAGGAAGTCAGCGTAAGGTGTCACCGGCTCTATCGGAAGCGGCAGGTTGCCTTGCCAGACATCGAAGCTGTACCGCAGGTAGAGAACGACCGTACTGGGCGCGTAAGCGTCGCTGTGCTGCCAGGTGATGCCCGACCCGAGGACCATGTGATCCGTGAGTCGACGCTCGAACAAGCCCTGGAGGCGGATGCTGGCGCCGCTGCTGCTACCCGAGCTCGACGTCAGGCTGCTGCCATCCAGCACTTCATAACCTGCGTTTCTTATCAAGCTCTGAAGCTTGGAACTGGAGATGGCATCAGTATTGGCGTGAGACCAGCCAACCGAGCTTTCAAGACGCACCGACCAGTCGCTGTTACGCCAGTTATAGTTCAGCGGAACGCTCACTGAGTAGTACTTCTGCGGGCTGTAGTACCCACCGTTACCCAGGGTGTATTCGTCCTGATTGTTATCGTAACCCCAGTACATCAGGGTCAACCCGGTACGCAGGCGCTCATCGGCACGATCGATCAGCCGGTAATAGTAACCCGCCATCGCCGAGCGCTTCTGGTTGTTCTCGACGTTTTTACCACGCAGCCAGTAGCTGCCAAGGCTGGCCCATATACCGTCAACCCCTCCCTGGTCGTGGCTCAGGCTCAGGGTCAACCCATTGGACGTAACGCCACCCCAACGAATCCCGGTATTAGGGTCGACAGCGCCGGAATACGACACCACGGAGTTGGAAACGGGCCGCCGCGAGGCGGTCAGCCGCCAGCCGAGTGTGTGCCAATCACTGCCGTAGCTGACGCCCCCCAGCCAATTGGGAATTTCAAACGTGTCCGGCGTACGGCCAAGGTCGAAAGACCATTGAGCGTTGTTCCAGCCCAGTGCCATGGCAGGGCCACTGACACTTTGCGATTCGTTCACGCACCCCTTGGGCAACACGGCTCTCCGTACTCTGTCTACGCAACTGTACCGAACAGGTGCCGAAGTCCGTCGTGGTACGGCCATCGGCGTTGGTCTTGAAGCTGTCGGCATTCAGGTCAATGTTTTCCGCCTGCAGGAAGCCGTGTCCTTCAAGCAGCGGCGTATCAACCCGCACGATGCTGGTCTGGGTCACCAGATCGGAGATACCTGACGCTGAGTTGTCGGTACGCCAGAGGTAGTCGTGGTAAAGGGTGATCGTCGGGCTCGTCTGTTGGTACAGCTTGTCGACATCACTGCGCAAGCTGCTTGCCAACCAATCATCGCCGTCTTGCTCACGGCTCGCCAGGGTCAGGGCTCGATCATCCCGCGGTACGGCTTGTTCGGGTGTCAGCATGCCAGCAGCCGCCATGCCCCGTGCGTAATAGTCCAACGCCTGCTGAGGGTTATCCTTGGCTATCGAACGAGCCGCATCGCGGTATATCACGGGGTCGGTCTGTGGTGTCTTCATCAACTGGGCGAACACCGCATTGGCCTTTTCACGCTCGCCCACCGCAGCCCAGGCATTGGCCAGCCGACGCTGATACGCCGGATCGTGACTCACGTCCTGGGAAGGCTTGAGTGATTGCAGCGCTTGACGCGCCGATGCTTTTTGGCCGCTGGCAATCAGGGTTTCGATCATCCCCAGCTGGGCGTCGGCGTTCTGTGGTTCCTTCTCCAGAACAGTCCGATAGTAACGTTGAGCCTTGGCATACTCGCCCCGCTGCAATGACCAGTCAGCCAGCGTCGCGTAGTCGTCGACCGTGGCTGAACGCAGCAACAATGCCTCAGCCTGATCTTCCTGACCGCGCTCACGCAGCGCCGAGACCTGGGCTTGCAGCTGGCGACGACGCAACCGGTTGGCCAGTTCGTGCATGTTATCGGTCCATGCCGATACGGGTATTTTCGAGAGCGAATCCTGAGCCTCGGCATCGCGCGAATCACTGGCCAGGTAGAGGGCATGGGCGTAGCGGGTTTCGCTGTCCTGCCCCTTGCGCTGCAACAATTGACGGAAACTGTCATCGGCAGCTGCGCGTTGCCCCAACTCACGCTGACTGTTGGCCAAACGATAGGTCAACCACGGATCGTCTGGCGCCAATACCCTGGCCTTGCTCAATGAAGCAGCCACCTGTGCCCAGTCGGCACGCTGAGCCGCCGCATCGGCCTGCGCCTTGAGCCGATCCAGCGCCAAGCTATCGCGCAAGGCGGCAAACTCTCGCTGCTCGGACGGCGACAGGCTGTCGAGAAAGGCTTCTGCCTTGCCCGGCGATTGTGATTGGTAAAGCCTCACCAGTGCACGCACGACACTGCCATTGCCAGGCTCAAGTTTACGTGCCTTGAGCAGCAGCGTTTCAGCTTGCGTATCACGCTGTTGCGCACGGGCGACAGCAGCCAGCCCGACCAGGGCATCGGCATCGCCGGGCTTGGCATCATGGGCACGTTGGTAAAAGCCCTGAGCGGCGCTGTACTCCTTTCGCTCTAATGCGGCATCCCCTTTCTGTAACAGCATCCATTGATAGTTGGCTGTCTTGAGATCGGCCCACTTGCTGATCCAACGGGAATCCTGCTCTTTGCTCAACGCACTGGAAAATGCGTCATATGCGCCTTCGTACTTCTTCTGACGCATCAGGGCAATACCCAGGGCCCCATGCAGGCTGGGGTCCTCGGGATACTTGATCAAGGCACGACGCAAGTCCGCTTCGGCATTGGCGTTTTTCCCCTCATCAACCA
The DNA here is from genome assembly GCF_056279025.1 of Pseudomonas sp. TE3910. NCBI lineage: Bacteria > Pseudomonadati > Pseudomonadota > Gammaproteobacteria > Pseudomonadales > Pseudomonadaceae > Pseudomonas > Pseudomonas sp. TE3910. Next base: position 363,755 of record NZ_JBWBQN010000001.1, on the reverse strand, counting down.
GCTTCTTGCCGGTTATACCGGCACGCCAGGCAGGATCGCCCAGCAGTTGCTGCTGGCGCTGCAGTTGGTTTCGGGCATCTTCCTTGATCGGCAAATGACGGTAGTGCTCGATGAAGCCTTGCCAGGCCTGCGCACTTTCACTGCCCATCGGCATATCCAACAGCGCTTTGTACTCGCGTTCCGCATCACGTTTTTGCGCAGTCAGCAGCCTGCCCATCAGCTTTTGCAATTCGACATTGCCTGGGTACTGCTGATCCAGTTCATACAAGTGCTCAATAGCCATATCGCGCTGGGCTGGGATATTGCTGCGAACACTCCAGAATTCCATGGTTGTAATGAAATCGGGCGGGCCCTTGTCGAACAGTTGCTCATAGAGTTTGGCCGACTCTTCAGCGCGCCCCGCCGCCGCCAGCAAGCGTGCTTCCTGCAAGCGCTTCTGCCCTTCCGGCGTTTGCAGCATCAGCAGGTCCTCAGCATGCTGCAGTTGCGGGGAACCTGGCGCCTGGCTGCGTAACTGCGCCACGCGCGCCTCTGCCAGCGCTGGATTTTTTTGCTGCAACGCCTGACGCACCTTGGCCAGCAGCACTTCAGGGTCGTTGGGCGCGATCAACTCCAGACGTGCCAAGGAGTCACGCACCAGGTCTTCACGGTAAGACGCCTCGCCAATACGGACTTGCTCCAATAACCACTGCTGCTGATCATTGCTACTCATTGGTTGGGCCAGCGCTGCACTCGATAGACAGCTAAACAACAGTCCCCACGTTCTTATTCTTTGCATGAATCAACCCAGCTCGGCACAAGCCGGCCCTCCTTGTTGAATCGATAACGACGGTCATCCCACCCCTGACCAAACATTGTCAGCGACTGGTTGTAATAAGCATTGGCCTGAGGCGGCTCCTGATGCAGGCGCTGACGCTGCGCCTGCAACGCCGCGACGGACGTCGGATCACTGGCCAGCAAGGGTAACAGCGCTGCCGAAAAGCCAACAGGGCCAATACCGGTGTGAGCTCCGGTTGCACTGTCGACAGACGCTGGAGGGAAGCCGTCACGAGTGCTTACCTCGACCATCGGCAGGAAGTGCTTGAGCAAATCGGTTCGTCCGGGGGCATCCGGCGCCAGCATACCGAGCCACAAGTACACCCGGATCGCATCGTAACTACCCTCACTGCCTTTAACAGCATCCACCTTCCAGCCCTGCCCCTCGCGCCAGAGAAGCCAGTCAGGGGCAAAGCCCTTGGGCGTTCCCTCAAGCAACATCCGTCGTGTGTTGTCTGCCAGCTCAGCCCAAATCGGCGACTCCAGGGAAAACCGGGCGAGCAACGGCAACGGCAAGTAACTGGGGTTCAGGCGCCAGCCCTCTGCAGTCTCGAAACCTGTGTCGCCAGGTAATAGCATCAAACCCAGACCTGGCAGTTTACGCAGGCTTTGCGCGGCGCTGCGCCAGAGCATATTGCGCCCCAGCGTCACATAGTCCTCCCGCCCCCACAGGCGCCCGGCCTCAAGCAGGCTGTAAGCGATCCACAGGTCGGCATCACTGGCATTGTTGGTATCGAGCACCGACCAATGACCGTGCTGATCCTTGCCCCATTTCCAGGCCGGCAAGTGTCGGCTCAGATCACCCTCGGCAAGGTTGTTCTGGGTCCAGCGCAACAACTGAGCAAAGCTGTCCCGATCATTGGCCAGCAGGGCAAAGAACATCCCATACCCCTGCCCCTCTGAGGTCGTAATTTGTTGCTTCGAGGAACGATCAATGACACGCCCGTCCTGACTCAACAGCGCGTGTTTGTAACCCTCCCAGGCGGGCCACAGGCATTCGCTGGCGCTGACCGGCACCACAACGCTCAACGCCAGTGCAAGCGCCCCCATGTCCTTGAGTAACCTCACGGTTTGTTCGCCAGACGCCGACGTGCGACCCACTGCAGGACGCGCCACAGCAGAAAAGCCCCCAACAGCATGCTCATACTCGTTACAGCTGCGAGTACGGCAGGTTGATCGGAAAGTCGGTACCACACCAACATCCACCATGGCAGATGCCCGACGAAATATTGGTCCCCCACCTGCTGGCCGCTAACGCCACTGCTACGAATCAACACCACAGAGCCGGTCATCGCGTCCAGTTTTCCAGTGTCGTTGAGCACATCACGCAACAGTTGGTGGTCCTCATCACTGTTGGCCAGGAAGGCAACAATGCTGCGCTGGGCATTGAATGGCGACTGCAACCCGATAACCGCAGCCAGCGGCGCATTGGCGATCGAAGATGCCGGGATGCCTTCACCTGCAGACTCACCGGCATACGCAATGCCCGCGCCACCTACCTGCTGGCGTGAGGCATTCAGAATCGATGATCGCGTATGGTCGAGCAGTTGAGTAAGGTCTTGGCTCTTGCGCAGGTTCTGGGGCATCTGGCTCATCACCAGTAGATCCGCGTCGATGCTAGCGACCGCTTTCCAGTCGTCTGACAATCGCAACCCGAAGGCCGGCAGGCCAGACTGCGCAGAAATCCATGCGAGGGTTTCAAGCAAGGTACTGATCTGCGTGGCATCGCTGCGAGCGGGCACCATCACCATGGTTTCCGAGAGGTCGGCCATTCGGCTGAATGGGAAACCGCTGCGGGCGAAGGCACCCAGGTCCGGCATCCGGAGGTAGTGATGGTAGCCGGAAAGATCAATCGTCGACTCTTGGTCGATCAGCACCTGATTGGTCGACGGCAAGGACGTCTGGCAATGGCCCTTCTGGGCACTGCTCAAGGTACTGGCAAAGTTAAAGTCAAAACGCAGGGTGTTGCGGTCTTCGATTTTTAACGACGGCACCAACAGTTTGTGGCTGGCGTCGATCGAGTCGCTGGACAGCACCATCGCGCTCAAGCCTTTGATCACATCCCCGCTGTTCTTACCCAGCGGCAAACTGCTGATGAACTGATTGTTCAGGCTGATATTGAGCTGCGATGCATCATTGGTTGATGGCACGGTGTAGCGATACCGCGTTTCCAGTGGTACGCCTCGATTGAGCCAGAAAAAAAGATCCGGCGGGAGTTTCATTTCAAGGCTGATCGGCTGCGGCCGCAAGCCACTGGCTTGCAGTTGCTCGGGGTACTTGATCAGTTCGGCGAAACGCACGGGGCGATCTGTGCGCATCCAGTTCGGCGCGTCATAAGGCTGGCGTCGCGGTATGTCCCGGACCGTGTCCAAGGTCATCTGCGAACCACTCAACAATCCCCCCCCTAGTGCGAGGGTCTGCGCGGCAGTGACCAGGTCGTCTTCGTTACGCCCCAGCACAAGCAGCACCTTGCTGTAAGCGTCAGCGGGATTATCAATTATCTGAATGGATGGCGCCTGGACCAGCGGGAACTTTTGCAGGTCTGCCAGCATTTTTGGCCGATGTTCGTTGCTGGCAAAGACGATCGAGGGCATTGCCCTGTTGTGCTCGCCCACCGCCGGTAACTGGTCAAACAACACCGGAAACTGTGTGCCACGCCAACCGGCCAAACTACCGAAGTAAGACGCCAGTATGCCCGCTGCACGCTGTTCACCCAACGTGGGTGACTCAGCGAACACCATGTTTACCATCGCCTTGTCCTGCCCTCGCGTATCAAAGAACGGCATCGGAAAATAGGCCAGGTCGTTCTGCAGCGATAGCGCCTGCTCCTGGATGAGCAAGTGACTGGTACGGCTGACGTTCAGCCATAACGCACTGTTTGCGGGATCTTCGCAAAGCTCTGAATAGTGCCCGACGAACTCCAGGCGCACCCGGTTGAAGTCACTGACAAGGCGTGGATCAAGGATGAGCTCTTGAGTTGTCTTGTGCCCTAGCTGGTCTTTCGCGATGGGGACCACACTCATCAGGACATCATTGAGGTAAACCCGAAGGTGTGAGACCAGTGGTAGCAGCGCCGGTGAAGGCGTGTACTCCAATTGCAAGCGAACATCACTGGCGATCCGGTCATGACGCATGCTGAACACAATCTGATCGCTGTTGTGAATACCCAGCAACAAGCTGTCGGAACTTCGCCCCAACTTTTCGAAGCTGAGCGTTTTGCTCCAACTTGGAAGCCCGTTCAGTGATGACCTCACCTCATTCGGTGTCGAGGCCTGTGGCGTCAGAGGTTCAGCCTGCGCCAGGCAGAAGCCGAGGGCCGGGAGCAGAAAGCTGGTAAAGCAGAATGTCCTGAGAGTTCGGCTCATTGCGTGGTCACCGGTTCGCTAGAAGTGCTGGGGGAATGGGTCGGCACGCGCGGCAGATAGCTTGCCAGCCAGCGCAACACACGCAAGACCGGATTGATCAAGCGCGAGGCCCACGAAGGCAAATAGCTGAACAGCCGCCTGTAGCCGCGCCCACCCATTTTTAGAATCCCGATAAAGCTGTACAACGGTTGCTCGGGTTTGAACGCCTCGCGCCAGCCCAACCAGGCATCGGCGCGGGCGAATGTGCACTGCACGAAGTCAATTTTCTGCTGCACCGACATCTCGGCAAAACGGATACTGATGGTGCCTTTCTGGCTACGCGTCACGGTGCCCGGAAACAGGAACTCTCGAACACCACGCTGCATCAGCACCGAGATACGCGCGCCTGGCGACAGGGAAAGGTCGGCATTGACGTTGATGCATGCCCCGCCATCGGAGTAGTCATGCAGGATCCCCGGATAGCAATGACCGCTGTCCAGGCGCACCGCCGCAGGCAGTTTCGACTGGACCCGATGGGTACTGCGCACCTGACGCACTTCGGCGGCCACAGCGACCGCCACGCCAATAATGAGCAAGTTATAGACCACCCAGGTGCCACTGATCAGTACCGTGCTGTACTCGTTTGCCGGGCCATAGATGAAACGCCAGACCGCGAAAACCAGACCTGCCAGGTTGAGCAGTGCAAGGATCAGGTACGGTTTGGCAATGCGCCAGTCAAACTGATTGTTTTCCATCAGGCCACCCTTGGCCGTGACATTGAATTTGCCCTTCTTGGGGCTGAACAGTGCCACGGTGGTCGGGCGGGCGATGTACCACGACAACACCGTTTCGTAGACTTCGCCCCAGAATGTCCGACGATAAGCCCCCTGCATCCTGGAGGTGGTCAAGCTGGCGTGAACCATGTGCGGCAATACGTACAACAGGATCATCAACGCCGGTGCATAAATGATGTAGGCATGCAGGAGCAGGAACGCCAGTGGCGCAGTGAGGAAAATCAACCGTGGCAGACCGGCCAGAAAGTGCAGCATTGCGTTGGCGTAACAGATACGCTGAAGGAGCGTCAGGCCTTTCCCGAACAACGGGTTGTCGGTGCGGAAAATCTGCGCCATGCCCCTCGCCCAGCGAATACGCTGGCCAATATGCGCCGACAGGCTTTCCGTGGCCAGGCCGGCCGCTTGCGGTACACGTATGTAAGCGGAGTTCCAGCCATGACGATGCAGACGCAGCGACGTGTGGGCATCTTCGGTTACCGTCTCCACGGCAAAACCGCCAATTTCATCCAGTGCAGAGCGCCGTAGCACGGCACACGAACCGCAGAAAAATGCAGCATTCCACAGGTCATTGCCATCCTGGACCAGCCCATAAAACAGCTCGCCTTCATTAGGGCTGCGGCGGAACAGGTTCAGGTTGCGTTCAAATGGATCGGGCGAAAGAAAGTGATGCGGGGTTTGTACCAACGCCAGCTTCGGGTCACGCAGGAACCACCCCACGGTCAGCTGCAAAAATGAGCGCACCGGCAAATGATCGCAGTCGAAGATCGTTACCAGCTCGCCGTTTATATGACCCAACGCATTATTGAGATTACCAGCCTTGGCATGGGTATTATCGTCACGAACGATGTAACCGACACCCACTTCCTCGGCGAACTGTCGAAACACCTCGCGCCGGCCATCATCCAGGATATAGATCTTGAGTTTGTCACGTGGCCAGTCGATGCCCAGTGCTGCGTAAACGGTGCCTCGAACCACGGCAAGGTCTTCGTTGTAGGTGGGAATCAGCAGGTCAACTGTCGGCCACAAGCGCACATCGCTGGGCAGTTGTACCGGCTTGCGCTCAAGCGGCCAACTGGTCTGGATATAGCCCAGGATCAACACTACCCACGAGTAGGTTTCAGCCATCAGTAGCAGTACACCGCAGCCCAGGTCGAATGGTTTATCCCAGTTCAGCGTCGCGGTGTAGCGCCACCACAGGTAACGACAGGAGACGATGACCGACAACATGATCAGCATCAATGTAGGGAGGCGTCCCGGGATGCGCCGAATCAGCATGGCCAATCCCCAGAGCAGAATGACGAAAATCGTCTGATTGAGCAGGCCAAACGGTTCGGTGATGCACAGCAGCGCCAAGCCAAGCGCAATCACGGCAATCACACCATCAAGCAGGTATCGAACAGGGCGCCCTAGCCCGCCCCACCAATGTGTCCCCTGATGCAGGTGCGTGCGCTGTACAACACGCTCGGGCAACTGCTCCAGAACCTCGACGACACGCGCCCATCCCTGCCGGCAGAGCCCGGCCAGGCGTTGCAGCAACCCCGGCTCACGGGCTTTACGGGGCGCCCGCCCTAACGGACGAATCAGTAGCAGCCAGAGGCTTTGTATGGTGTAGCGTAACGGGTCACCCAGGCTCGGCGTCTTGCGGGCCAGGTGCGGATACCAGCGCATAGGCTGATCAAGTACGCTTCGCCAGGCGGGCGACTCAAGCGGCAGCACCAGCCAGGCCAGTGCGTTCATTGTCGCCAACAGAAATGCCACCAACGGGTTGCAACCATGCCGTTGGCGCAGATGAGCGTAGGGAAACCAACGGGTGATCATGGTCGTTCCTGGCGTTGAGCCAGGCACCAGGTGGCAAGGCTGAGCACATCCTGAGCCGCAAGGCTGGCAGGCGAATGTTGCCCAAGCGGCTTCTGGAGCGCCAATGCCTCGCGCATGGCTTCATCATTGTGGACCGCCAATGGCAGCATTCGTGCGCCAAAAAGCCTTCGCCAAATCAGTAGCAGGTCGCGTTGAAGCAAACTGGCGGGCTCGAATCGATTAACCAACAAATAGCCATCCAGTGCTTCAGCGCGATGCAACAGCACGTGGCACGCCGCGTCAGCTTCGGCGACCTGAATCTGTAATGCACAACTGCCGACCTCCGCATGCCCGGGCAAACGCTGAGGCAAGTCGAACAGCATCCAGTCAAAATGTTTGGCCAAGGCCGCCTGGCGTCGTGCCCAAACGTCAGGGTCCTTAGACAAACGATGCTCAACCTGCTGTTGCTCTGGATGATCCAACTGTCCATAAGGCAGCAGGCACAATTGCGGTTGCAGCGTCCAGGCCTGATCCTCCCAGTTCTGCTCATCGAGCAGCGCACGCGCCCAACCACCGCGCTCGCCAACTGACAGGTTGAAATGCAAGCCCAGGAGATTCTCAGGACACATGTCCACCAACAAGACGGACTGGCCGAGGTGGTGCAATGCATGGCCAAGGGCAGCCAGCAGCGAGCTGTTGCCAACCCCGCCGCGTACGCCGCGTACGCTCAGGGAAATCATTTCGCCTCCTGGCGTTCGAGCGGCAACACCCGTTCCTCGTGCTGCGCTACCTCGCTGACAGCCGCCAGCAACGGCCAACGTTGCAATGCACCCTTGAGTTCAAGCTGAGCGGAAACATCCACATACTCCAGATCAGGTAATTGCAGGCAAACCTTGAGCTGAGCAATGTCGGTAGTATGCTCGTAGCGCAACAACACCTTCGAATTCAATTGAGTTTCTGCGGGTAAGGCAGCCATGCGCCATTCTCCTTGATTCGAACATAAGGCCGGCCGGCATACTCAAGCACTACGGTCCCAGCGTTCTCTGAAACCACCGGTGTTTGCGGAAGGCCAGTCAGCAAGGTAGTCAGGTCAAGGCCCTGCGGCTGGGCCTGCGCGACATAAAGACGGCTGATGATTTCCGAGAGGGCCAGAAAGCTGCTCGGTTCACTGATATGCAAGGGGCCGGTGCGTGGACTGGCGCCCATCCCTACCAGCTTGATACCGACGGGTACATGGGTGATTGATGGGCTTGGAATTTCGCGCATGCCAGGAATCTGCATCCGGTCACCGTGCAGGGCGGCACCATGCTCAGGAACAATCACCACCACCACGCGCCGGCCACTTTGCTCCAGTTGCTTGATGAAGCCGCTCAAGTCACTGAGCAGCATCTGTGCACGCACTTTATAGTCGGCGCTCTTTGAGCTTCCGTCGGCGGCGAGCATGCGATTACCGTCATGCAAGGTAATGGTGTTGTAAAAAAGCGCCACACGTGACTGGCTCTCGCTTTCACGGTGCTGCCACCACTTATCCAAGACCTCGCCATCACGCCAGATAGGCAGCCCCTCAAAACTGATTATCGGGTTCTTCAGCATATGGATATCAACGGCAGGCGCCGGGAGTGAACCCTGAGTGCGAACCCTGTCAATGAACCCTTCGAATGCCCCCGTGTGGTTAAGCATCACTTCACTGGCAAAACCCAGCTTGCTCAACTCTTCGAACAACAGACACTGCTCTGGCGGTGTCTTGTACAAGGCGGTATGGCTTGCTTGGCCGCAACTGGCACGCAACAAGCGAATGGCTGCCGGCCCACTGTAAGAGGTGACAGAGTTGAAGTTGTCGAATACCACATCCATCTGCTGGAACAGCGGGTTGTCACGCAGGCCCACCGTGTCGATATCATCCCAGGCCAACGAACACACGTTAATCAACAGCAGGTCGAACGGCGGTGAGTCTGTAATCGGCGGTTTGAACTCGACACGACGTGTTGCTTCGGTGGTATAGAAATCCTGCAAGTAGCGGTTAAGGGTTTCATTGTCGGGATCGGCAACCATTACTTTCTTGGTAGCAACCCCTGGCGAGGCAACCATCGCAACGGCTTGCTCAGAGGGGGCCTGCAAGGCCAGCAAGCTTGTAGCACCCAACCAGGCCAAACCGATCAGGGTAAAGGTTGTTACCCGTAACCACTGATGCACAAGGCGGTACAGCACCATCACCAGGAGCAACCAGCCACAGAGGCTCCAATTGATAAAGCGTCCCGCCAGTTCAAGAAAATAGGCTGCGGAGAAGGTCATCAACCCCGGGTGATTCAATATGTTAGCCAAAGGTGGTAACCAGGTGTCCTGATAGAACAGCATCGCCCCCACTGGCAGCGCGATCATAGCGCGCAGGATCTCCAGCTTTCGACTGTTCAGAGGCACCAACAAAAAAGCGGCAAAGACCAGGTTGGGGAGTATCTGCAGGTTGAGGTACCCCATCCAGAGCATGACGAACTTGATCAGAAAATAAACGTTCCACACCCCCAAACCGGTGTTGCGTCGTACAGGCTGAGACGGAATGATCTTAAGCTGGCTCATCGGACTCACCCTTTACCGTGGTGGCCGCCACGCGACGACGCAGGCCTTTTGACTTCAGGTAACGAGGCCGCATGCAACCTCGCAACAACGCCATAAGCAAACGCCAGAAACTCTTGAAAAAAACCACCAGTGCCAATGTCAGTACACTGCTTAGCGCAATGACCTGCAGTAGATCGGAGGTGCTCATGGGCGATACTCCGTGACGGGCAATACCATAGGCCGCGGCGTGTAGGTATTACTGCGCTGCGTATCCACTACCGCCCCTGTATCGGCATCAACCGAAGCCAGCCGGGCGCTCATCTGGGGAACCGCTGTATCCAACAAGGCTTTGCGTGGTAAACCCTCAATACCAAACAAAAACTGGCACTCACTGAACAGGTCGTACCAAGGCAATCGGAAAATCCGCGCCAGTGCATTGGCCACGCCATCGGCCCTGCACGCAAACAGAAACAGGTACAACACGCCGTCGAGCACACATGCAATATCGCCAAGACGACGTAGATCGATCTGGTCGAGGTATTGCTCAGCCGCCATGTCATTGCGCGGCTGCAACCTCAACAATTGATGGCTGACTTCCCCGGCGTCACGCTCATAGATCGGGTCCAGTATCGAGATGAATTGGTGCGGTGAGACCACACCACACACCGTCGGTGGCCGAAGCCGCTCAAACAACTCGTTTAACTTGATATTCAGGCTATGCCGCCAAACCTGCCCCTGAACACTGTCAACCAAACTGAAAAAACAGGCTGGCGAAACCCCATAGGGCACGATGATATTCGCCCCACAGGACACCAACAGACGCTCATCCCGATAGCGTAAGCAAGCGGCCAATTCCCTTACGATGATTTTCAGCGAAATGCCGCAGCGCTCGCGCAACTCATACAATCGCTGGGCGAGTTCCTCGACTTGCAGATTGTTCGTTACCCCCACTATGACGCTTGCGGCTTTTGCCCGGATTGCCTGAAGAAAAAGGTCGTCATAGTTATCGAACTGCCTCCACTGATGAGACAGTGGTGATATGCCTTCCAGGACCGAGCGCAGCGCCAGGTAGAGCCGTTGGTCTTCGCTCTGTGCGGGTTGCGGATTGGTACGCTCGAACACAGCCAGCGCGAATCCCTCAGGATGTGCCTCCAGCTCAAACTCCTGCTCACTGCAAACGCCCAGCGGACTGTGCCAATAACTCAGTTGATAGCGGGTAACACCGTCACGACGATAGAGCCGCGCCAGCCCGGACAGCCGCTCATTCAGGCTTATCAAATGTGCATGAAGCTTCGGAGCCTGGCCATGACACAGCACCAGCAATGTGCAGCCGTGCCTATCCAACCAGGTTGCCAGGCTCTCACACCAGCGTTGCAAATTCTGGCTGCCGAACCCCTGCCAAGTGGCTGCAGGCAGCATCAAAACGATTGGGCTGCCCTTTTTGACCGCGGCTCGGCTCAATTCATGGTTCAACGATTCGAGCGCCGATCTGATTGAAGCCTCAGGCACTTCAAACAGCCTCAACGTGGCGGGGCCTGCGTGCCGTCCCAACGGGGCAACAACCTCTTGGGGGTCCTGGTTGAAGCACACCAAAGTGGCCGCTTGAATGTGCCCTAGCCCTTCCAGAAACTGAAATGCCAATATTTTGGCGTCGCTCACATGGTCAATGGACAGCCAGTAAAGCCCCCCTTGCCGCAGCAGCATTTGCTCATCGCGCAGATGTCGGATAGCTAGAGTGACCGGCTCCACTTCATTCCCCCTCCCTTGCAAACGCAAGGGATAGAAACCCCTATATACCAAGCATTTTCTCAGTAAAAAGAAACACCAAGCCTGATATCAATATAGTAGCGCTGAGTTTCTGGAGGTCTCTCTTTTAACGGCACCCGACCAACGGCAACTCATTGTCATGATGTTTAAACACAACCCATGAACTGCCGAGCTCACATCTTAGTCTATGCCCGAGGTATACAGCCGCCGCGACAACCGTGATGGCAATAAATCTCATTCTTCTTGATAATCAACCACCTTTATTGGATCCAATAAAGCGCAACATCATGTCGTCACATTCTTGACAGATTAATTGATACCCCCAAGTACCCACAGGCGGTGTATACGTTCTTGAAATTAACGAGACAGACGACTATTTCAAATCAATATCTCGCCAATGCCTGTTAACCAACCAAGCTGTTCAACCATTAACGTTAAAGTGCAGTGACCTTTCAGCATGACCAACGTACTGCAAACAAGCAGTACAGATCGTCATCTGTCAGCACGTAATGGGCGGTTGGCTGGGGCAGTGTCCGGCGTCTTTACCGGCAGGGCCTTGAGAAAAGCGCGAAATCGACGTTTACCGGCGCCTGAATAGCTGACAGGCACCGGTTACGCGCAGCGCCTGGCAGGACGCCAGGCGCGGATCCGGGCGAACCGAAGTCGCCCAGGAAGGGAGGCTGCTTCAGGCAGCCTTGTTTTTCAGAGCACGACGGTGAACCACTACACCCATGAGCGCCACGACGATGGACGCGATACCGGTAGAGATCACCAGCACCTGGTACTCATCAACGAAAGCCATGGTCACAAGGCACGCGATGATGAACGCAATCACCAGGTAGGTCAGCCAAGGGAACAGCCACATCTTCAGACGAATCTGCTTACCTTCGGCTTCCAGCTTGCGACGCATTTTAAGTTGCGAGAATGCGATCACCAGGTAAACCAGCATGGCAATCATGCCGGTGGTGTTCATCAGTACGTCCAGTACATCCTTGGGCCGCAGAGTGTCGCTGAAGTTGATCAGGGCAACAAACACCGCTACCGAGCATGAACCGAGAATCGAGAATACCGGTACGCCGCTGCCGGCGCGGGTCATCTTGAAGATCGCCGGCGCATCGCCACGGGTCGCCAGGGAGAACAGCATGCGCGAGGCCGTGTAGTGCGCCGAAATCATGCAGCTGCTCACCGAGGTCAGAACCACGAAGTTCATCACCATCTCAGCGCCAGGGATGCCCAACAGCTCCAGCGTACGACGGTAAGAACCATAGCCCGACTGGCCCAGCAGCGGATCGTTCCACGGCACCAGGGCTACAATCAGGAAGATCGAACCCACGTAGAACAGGCATACACGCCAAACCACCGAGTTGGTCGCCTTGACGATCTGCTCGGAAGGGTTTTTCGATTCGGCCGCAGCGATGGTAACGATTTCAGCACCGAGGAACGCGAACATCACCCCAAGCATGGCCACAACGACTGACTCAATGCCATTGGGCATGAAGCCTTCCACCGCCGTCAGGTTGCTGATGCCATGCACTTCGCCGGTCGGCCACAAATTGACCACGGCCATGCCACAGACCACAAGGAAGCAGACAATGGCCACCACCTTGATCAGGGCGAACCAGAACTCGAACTCACCGTAGTGCTTGACGTTGAAGAAGTTGACGCCAATCAGCGTCAGGGTAGCGATCAACGTGAAGGTGTTGATGCTGACCGAGGGGAACCAGCCGTGCAGAATCTTGCCTGCGACGTAGGCTTCCCACGCCATCAGGATGACCCAGAACCACCAATACAGCCAACCGATGGTGAAACCGGCCCAACGGCCAATAGCGCGTTCGGCATAGGTGGAAAACGAACCCGTATCAGGCGATGACGTGGCCATTTCGCCAAGCATGCGCATGATCAGCACCACCAGGATGCCACCGGCCAGATAGGCGAGTACGGCAGCCGGGCCAGCGCTGTGGATCACACTGCCAGAGCCGACGAACAATGCGCCGCCGATGACCCCGGCAATCGACATCATGGTCAGGTGGCGCGATTTGAGCGAAGCACTGAGCTTGCTCTCATGCTCCGCCTTCGCTGTGGAAGTGGATGTGGATGTTGCGTCCATCAGTAGTCTACCTCGTGTTCTTTTTATCTAAGGAAACTCGTGAAAGCACGACGGTCGTCGCGTTCACCTCTGCATCAGCTGTCTGATTGTGTGCACGATGGTGTGCCCGAGCCGACAAACGGCCGCGTTGGGCAGGGTTTCTATCGTGCTCAGGCTCGTCCGGTGGGCCTGAGGTGTGGTGCAAGGGACGGATGAACGGCACCAATAGGCGACGACATCAGCGGAAAAGACGTGAACGGAGCACTCTCCGTCGGAAAAGCATCGGATAGATTGTGATTGTTCATGAAGCTTCAACGGCTTTGGTCTGGCGATAACTGACACCTAATGTAAAAATGTCTGACGCCAAGAGCCATGCACAGCGCGCACAAATCGTCACTGCACTGTACAGGTCGCCGATGCAGCACACTCCGTTTTCCTGCAGGTGCTTGGTGGTACGCTCATTTGAAGGCACAGCTTCCCCATGTTTGAATTACGACCCGACGCATCGCCCCCATTGGTCAACCAGATCATCAATGGGCTGCGTGAGTTGATCGAGAACAACACCCTCAAACCCGGCGCAAAAGTACCGTCGATTCGCGCCTTCGCCGCCACCTATTCGGTCAGCACGTTTACCGTAGTTGAAGCCTACGACCGTCTGGTCGCCCAAGGCTTGCTGATCAGTCGGGGCAATGCTGGCTTCTTCGTCAACCGCTCGGCAAACGAGCGGATCAACGCACAAGCCAGCGAACCGCGCCCGGTCAAACCCACGTTCAACTCCGAGTGGTACTTGCAACAGATTTTTGAAAGCCGGCAACTGGCCTTCAAACCCGGCTGCGGCTGGCTGCCAAACGACTGGATGTTCGAAGACGGACTGCGTCGCGGCTTGCGTCAGGTTGCCAGCAGCGTGATGGAGCTCAGTGGCTATGGCGACCCCATGGGGCTGCTGGAGTTGCGCACGCTCACCGCCCAGAACTTGCAGCAGGACCTGCGCATCGTCGTGCCGCCTACCCAGTTGATGCTCACCCATGGCGGCAGCCAGGCGCTGGACCTGGCTGTGCGCACACTGGTGCAACCGGGCGACGTGGTGCTGGTGGACGACCCCGGCTACCCCAACCTGATGAGCATCCTGCGCTTCCAGGGGGCCACCCTGATCGGTGTGCCGCGCACCCCGGCCGGCTACGACCTGGACCACCTCGAACGGCTGCTCGCGCACCACCGCCCGACGGTGTTTTTCACCCAGCCGCACCTGCACAGCCCGACCTGCTCGCGCACGCCCCTCGTGCAATTGCACCGCCTGCTGCAACTCGCCTCGCAGCACGGCTTTCGGATTGTGGAAAACAACCTCTACGCCGACATGATCGCCGAGCCCCTGCCCTGCCTGACCAGCCTCGATCACCTGCAACAGGTGGTGTACGTCGGCAGCTATTCCAAAAGCATCTCCCCCAACGTGCGCGTCGGCTACATGCTGGCCAACCCCTCGCTGATGCAGCAATTGCTGCACCTGAAGATGCGCTCGGGCCTGACCACCTCACAGGTCATGGAACGCGTGGTGTATGCGGCTATCACCGATGGCCGATGGCGCAAACACCTCAAGCGCATGCGCCAACGCCTGTCGGAAGCGCAACAGGAAGTCAGCCGCCAGCTCACCCGGCTGGGCTTCGAGTTGTTTGTCGATTCAGATGAAGGCATGTACATCTGGACCCGTCACCCGGCCATTCCCGACAGTGCCTCGCTGGTTGACGAAGCCCTCAAACACGGCATCATGCTCGGCCCCGGGCAGTTGTTCATGGTCGACTCACAAGCCACAGGCTGGATGCGCTTCAACGTAGCATTCAGTACTGAACCGGCACTGTGGGAGCAACTGGAGAAGTTGCTGATAAAGCATGTTCACGCCGCCAAGGGGAGACTGCTTGAAGCAAACTACAAGTGTTAGTAATCAGACCGCCTGGGAAATAACCGTCAAATTGCATGGACAGCCACGGAGACACTCATGTCCTTCACAATCAAAACCGTAAGTGCCGGTGAAACAGCGATGGCTGCGGCGGCACTATGCGAGTTATGGCCGCGATACTCTGCAACTGAAATTGTTACTCAGGTTGATGAGTTTCTTCGTCCGAATGGCTACAACCTGATCGGCCTTTGGACAGATGAATCGCCCGATGCAGTCTGTGTATTGGGTTATCGTATCCAGCACTCCCTCTGGTTAGGAAAGTCGCTTTACGTCGTCGACATTGCAACACTCCCGCAATGGCGCGGAAACGGTTTCGGTTCAGCGCTGCTTGCCTGGGTAGAGGCAGAAGCAGAACGCCTGGGCTGTTCAGCTGTTCACCTGGACTCCGGTGTTGGAACTGACCGAGGCGCGGCACATCGGCTCTACATGCAGCGCCACTATCAGATTGCCTGCCATCACTTCCTGAAGCGTTTGAGCTAACGCACTGAGCGTGCCCGCCTTGCGCGCGCACGCTCCTGGATAAGGCTGTTACACGCCCTGCATACCCTGAAGCCGTTCGGCATCAGCAGACTTGCGCTGGCGCTTTTGCTCATACATTGCACGGTCTGCAATCGTCAGCGCCTCGGAGATACGGACAGTCTTGTTGGTCACGGCAAGGCCATAGGACGCCTTGATGCCTTCCTCTTCAAGCGCTTCCTTGATCCTCTCGCACAGCGCCAGACCGCCACCCCAGTCACAGTTGACGCCAATGATGCCGAACTCATCGCCCCCCAGCCTTGCGACAATATCCTCAGCCCTGGACGCCTTCTGCAATGCAAACGCTGCACGCTTGATCAACACATCGCCGGCGGCATGACCATCGCGGTCGTTAATGGACTTCAATTCATCCAGATCGACGACGATCACAACAGAAGACTGGCGATAACGCTGGTAGCGCGCTTCTTCCTTGGCGAGAAGCTGAACCCATCCCGCACGGTTGTAGACCCCCGTCAACGCATCTGTGAGCGCTTGAGCCTGATAACGCTCAGCCCGCCTCTCTTCTTCGTCGACCCTGAGCTCCATCTGCAGAATCGTGCTGAGCATTTCGCCCACCAGCTCAATCAGTTCCTGATGCTCGGAAATGCTATCGGGCTTGGACTGAGGATCGATGCCGCACAACGTCCCAAACAAGCGTCCATCCGCAAGCACAAGCGGCACGCCAATGTAGGCTCCGATTGGTATTTTCCGGCCTATTTCGGCAGCGGCATAAGCAGGGACCTGGCTTGAGTCCGAGGCAATGTTTGGCCCAAGCCCCTTGACCATCTCACTGCAGAAGGAGTCGTCCCAATTGAAGACGTCGCCAGGAACGACACCATAACCCCGGTCGTCACTGTGCAATACCGTCCAGTCGTTGCCCTCGGTTCGGGTCACCATGCACAGCTGGAAGCCTAGCGTGCGACGCAGAAAGGCCAGCGCTCTTATGGACGCACTTTCAAAATCATTCATGACATGCCCCAAGGAAAATACCAGACAACAGACGCCGTACCCGGATTAGAGGGCTGCCAGGCGGTCCAGATTAGCTTCAACCACTGAGCAAGAGATTCATCCAAGACTACCTCACCAGTGTTTGATGCAGCTTGAGCTCGGGCACCCGATTGAAACTGCGAACATGGTATCAGCAACTGACTCCCGCGGGCCGGCACTGACCATTCTGGAGCAGATATTGAGATGAAAAATCGATTATCCAAGTCATTACTGGAGCGCAATAGCCTGTCAGCCCGCTGCAATCGACCGCACCCAGCCGACTGAGTCATTTTGCATCAGCACCAACAACCTGCCACCATCGAGCTCCGGCTCAGACAGGGAGTGTTCCCCGCGTATGAAAACCATTGCCAGCCACATCGATCCGAGCGTGATTGCACTTGCACTTGATCAGTCATTCAATGCCGTTTTACTGACAGACGCTGACGAAGGCGAGCATCGTATTCTCTACGCTAATCAAGCTTTCCTGCGAATGACTGGCTACCGCGAAGATGAGTTACTGGGACGTAACGCTCGTATATTCCAAGGCCCGGCGACCAATCCCGAGGTGATTGATCGGCTGCGCCAGTGCCTGCGGGATGGCACCCATTTTCAAGGCTCGACAATCAACTACCGCAAGAATGGACGCCCTTACACCGTTGAGTGGAATATTTCCCCAGTACACAACACGGCCGGCGAAATCACGCATTTCATTTCGATACAGCAGGACATCAGCAGCCTGATGGCCGCCCAAAATACGACCCAGCTGTTCGCCCACGTACTTAATGCAACCGATGATGGCGTCGTTATCACGGATGCCAGTGGCACCATCGAATTCGTCAACAAAGGCTTCGAAAAGATCACCGGGTACGGGCTGACGGAGGTGCTCGGCCGCAATCCGAACATGCTCAAGTCTGGGGAACAAGACCCTGAATTCTACAAAGACATGTGGGAGACCCTGAAAAAGGGCCGCTCCTACAAAGGCACCTTTGTTAATCGCAGCAAGAACAACGAACTGATTTACTGTGACGAGACAATAACCCCACTCACTGACCAGGCCGACAACATCACCCATTACGTGAGCATTTTTCGCGACCTGACCACTCGTATACTCGAAGAGCAGATGTTTCGTGAAATGGTACGCTTCGACGGGCTGACCGGCGCACTAACCCGAGCAGCCGGAGAGTTGGCACTGGAAAAGGCCTACATGCAGTCTCGTGGTAGCAAGCTGCCCATGTCGATCGCACTGGCCGACATTGACCACTTCAAACACGTCAACGACACCTGGGGACACACTGCCGGCGACACCGTCCTAAAAGCGGTGTCGCGCAGCATGATTGGTGCACTAAGGGCTAACGACAGCGTCATACGCTGGGGCGGCGAAGAGTTCCTGCTTATTTTCAGTGGCTGCGACCTGGACCAATCACTGCCGCTGGCCGAACGCTGCCGAAAGGCCATTCAGCACAACCAACATGAACACGCGGGCTGTATTACCTTGTCGATTGGATTGGGTGAGCTCCAGCCTGACGAAGCATTACCGGATCTGATCGAGCGAGTCGACAGAGCGCTTTACATCGCCAAAAACTCAGGCCGGAACCAGACGCAGGTATCACGCCGGTGAATACCTCGTCCGGTACGGGCACGCACATACTGCTGCGTCCAGGCTTCTGCCTGCCAGCCTGCACGGCTAGCGTGAGGTTTTAACCTTCAGTACCTCGGTGTAAATGACATTGACCGTCTGACCGACCTTGAGGTTCTTCATTCGAGCCTGGAGTTCGGGATCCTCAACCTTGAGGACTGTCACTTTTCCTTCAGGAGGCAGCAAGGTCACTTCATGTTTTTTCAAGTCAATGTGAGTGATCTTCGACGTCACCTTGACCCGGCGAACCGCCTCACCACCCGGATGAGGATTGTCCTTGGCGGCGCGGGTGGTCATTGATTCATTGCTGACACCAGGCGCCCCCCCAACATTGGTGTCGAGCACGTAGGCGATTGAGCGAACAACAGTTATGTCAACGTTGTCGCCGACCTTCAAGTTGTGCAAAGCCTTGGCTTGATCCGTTAGCTGGATAGTCACCGGCTTTTTGTCGGCGCCTTCAATAGTGACCTGATAATTCGCCGCATCAACGGCCAGCACATGCGTAACGACATGGCCTTCTATCGCACTACCGCCCAACGGCACATCGGCGGCAAGGGCCGTAAAGCTGGTAGCGGACATGATGGAAGCAAGAACAACAGTGCAGGCAAGGGAACGGATTGGCTTCATAGGTTTACTCTTCCATGTGATGGCTGAGAGAACAACACGACGGATACCAAGGCACAGCGCTTTGTGGGTACGCCAAAGCATAGTCATTGATTGCCAATGTGCCTGATCACAGTGTGAGTGATGACGGGCAGCCGAACGTTCCAGGATGTCTCGAGAATGCCGCTGCGCGAGCCGTGCCTGGCCCTCAGGGCTTACCTGTAGGCCAAAAGCGGCGTGCGCTACACCAACCTCTGGATCTGGCTTCAGCGTGGTTATGTGGCGCAGCACAAACGCAGAAGGCACTCGATGCAGGCCCGCTGAAGATCAAGGTCCCCCGTAAGTTCAATGAAGTGCTAGCAAGCTGTTGCAGCGGCAGTTGGTCGCGGCGCGTGATACATAGGCGACCTGAGCGGAAGAAAAACGGGACAGCGTGAAGAAAAAGGCCGAGTCACCCGAAAAGTCACGCACATGAAAAAGCCCAGTCGTTTCCGAACTGGGCTAAGTCATTGAATTATATGGTCGGGACGGAGTGATTCGAACACTCTACCCCTTGCACCCCATAAAGGTAATAAGCCATCCAAAGCGATTCTACCCAGCCTAATGAATCGCGCTCAATACATGGATTTTACTGGCCTGCATGGCTTTTTCCATCCAAAATAGCTCCATCGGATTCCGTCAAATCCAGTCTCAATTGGCAACCAATTGGCAACGGGAAAACTAGACAGACGATGGCCAAAATCACAGACCGGCAAATGACAGCCAAACCGGGCAGCAGCGACAAATGGCTCAGTGAAGTAGCCATCTGGGGGCATGGCAGTCTGGTAGCACGTATTACTCCAAGCGGGGAGCGCCTCTTCTACTTCCGTTATTCCAACAGTAGCGGAGAACGCATCACCTACCCCATCGGCACCTATAGCCGCGACGGCCAGGAAGGAACCATGACCCTTGCTGAGGCGGGCCAGCGAGCGAAGGAGCTCGCTGGCTTGCACAAGGCCGGGATTCGGGATATCCGCGAGCACTTTGAAGCCGAGGAAGCCACACGCATTGCTGCCCGGGAGGCTGAGCTGGCTCGCCTAGCAGCGGAGAAAGCTGCGATTGAAGCAGAACAGGCTCAACAGGCCTCAAGGAAAAGCGTTACCGAGTTGTTCGAACACTGGGCCAAGATCGACCTGATTAACCAAAAGGATGGCGGGGCCGAGGTGCGTAGGATGTTTGAGAAGGACGTTCTACCGTTTCTAGGCAAGATGGCAGTAGCCGATGTTAAGAAGGGTCACATCACCGAAGTAACCGACGCCCTTCTCGCTCGCGGCGTCAATCGCATGGCCAAGCTGATCTTCAGCCTAATGCGACAGATGTTCCGGTTTGCAGTGGATAGAGATCTGATTGAGCACGACCCGACCGCCAGCATCCGCAAGGCCAAGATCGGTGGCAAGGTTGTCGAGCGGGACCGAGTGTTAAGCGATGATGAAATCCGTGCCCTGGCCAAACTTGCCTCGGAAGCCGGCCTGCTTTCCTCCACCGAAGCAGCGATCTGGATTGCCCTCTCCACCTGCTGCCGTATTGGTGAGTTGCTCAACACGCGCTGGGAGCACGTAGATCTCACCAAAGGCATCTGGCTAATACCAGCGGAGAACAGCAAAAACGGCAAGGCCCATAATGTCACGCTCTCGTCATTTGCCATCCATCAGTTCGAGAAGCTCAAAATACTGAATAGTCACTCCAAATGGTGTTATCCGAACACCGATGACAGCGGCCCAGTTTGTTCGAAAACGGTGACGAAGCAACTTGGAGATAGGCAACGCCAGCCGAGCCAAGGCGTGATGAGCAACCGTAGCGCCAAAGCCCAGGCACTCCTCCTGCCAGGAGGAAAATGGACTCCTCACGATTTGAGGCGAACGGGCGCAACAATCATGACGGCACAGGGCGTACTGCCAGAGGTAGCTGAGCGCTGCCTTAATCACACAGAAGAAAATAAGGTTAAGCGTACCTACCAGCGTCACAGTTACACAAAGGAAATGGCGGAGGCCTGGCAGAAGCTCGGCACACACCTGGAGCTGCTAATGCCCCACTTACCTCCGCTACAAAGGGAATAGCAACTATTATTTAGCCCACCAAACCCAGCAAGCAGAAAAATATACATAGCCGCAGCAAGGAAAGAGCATGCCTAGCTTTGACCCTAAAATTGAGAGCCACGCCTTAAAAACCACAATTGATAAGGCACTAGACAGGCTGACTTTACTCTTCCACCAGTTTGAATCGAGCTTTGATCTTCCAAGACATATGACTGGCATCCATCAGGCCATTATCAGCGGCGCGATTAATGCCGAAACAATTGAGCAAGAGCAAGACAACCGTATATTCCAGCGTGAAAGTCTAGCCCCCTATAAAAGCCATTTCCGGCATGCCTGCATTTACACAGAACTGGCGAAGATTAGCTACGCAGAGCGTAATGACAACACCGCCTGGTCTTTTATTGCCCAAGCCAACCATCAAATAGGATTAGCCATCGGAACTTTGAGCACCTACCCAGGCGTAGATATAAAAGACGTGCGCAGCAAGCAGGCAAGAAACGCTGCTCGAACAAGGCATTCACAGCATGCCCCAGAGCAAAGTGAAATTGTCAAACTACTCTCCGACCCTCCTTCCGGCGGATGGAAGAACGAGAAGGAAGCATATAAGGCCATCATCGAACCGCTTAATAGCATCATCCAACAGAGCCTAAAGACTCTAGGCGGACAAAGATTCAAACTCGTTGAGTCTCAAAAGCTTGAATCTGCAGTTAAGCGTTGGCTCAAATACAACCCCAAGAAAGCAGAACAAGGCGAACCGCAGGGCATGGTTCGCCTAGCTTATGAAGCACACTCGCAAGAACGATTGACAAACCCTAATAACCATTGACGGATGGGAGGAGCAGACCACTCCTACGCGGCCTACCGCGACGCACCTCAAATGCTTTAGGACGTATGCCCTTCCCAAAACATCTGACTCCAGGCACCGACAGCTTGAAGTACTCATCGAGCTTGGTCATGTATATGACAATGCGCCGCAACCCTTCTCGTGCTCGCTGATCAGCATAACCGACCATCCCAATCCCGCAATACTCATACCCTTCTTTGAATGCATTGCAGTTGTAATATGTTCCACGCCCGTCGGTAACTACAGAATGCCAATGTTCACCAATCATCCGAGCCAGAGTGACATCTTGCCGAACTTTCCCTCCATCAAAAAAAAGGAGTAAATGGTAGTGCAGTCCCTTACGCTTGCCCTTTTCAAATTTCCACGCATATCCCAGTAGAGGCCCAAAGACATTCGCCTTCAGATCCTTCAGCAATCTACTACGATGCTGGCACACATCCATCACAGTGACACCACCAGCTCCGCGAAAAGATTCCAAGTAGCTCAGATCCACTCTCAGCACCAGCATGCGAGCATGGAATTTGAATAAATCGTTCACATACGAGTTCAGCTCCCTGTAATTCTCCACTACAGAGCGCCGATAACTCTTCAATCTCGCTTTGAACGAACTACTCTTGATCTCACGCCTGATATCCTCCACACAGGAGTTGAGAATTTTTACAGCCTCCTCTACAAGACTACCCCACACATTTTCAATTCTACCTATAACCTTCCGGAGACCGTACCTATTGACGCATGAACAAAATACTTCGAAATATGGATTAAGACGATAGTCCTGATCATCTGCCACCTCAAAATAATCTTTACCGATATACCTGACAAAATTCCGACCTACCGATGTCGCCTTGAGAGTATCCCCATACATCGCCTCCCTCTCTACCGAGAATAGATCTTCATCTGAGGCGATTATCTCACGTATCAGCGGACCAATCTTTAGAATCAGACCAACTCTGGCGTTATATTCAACACCAGGCACGCCAGCCCCATGTTCATTTCGAGCACAACCCTCCCCAACAAAGAGCCTCTCCACAATTAATTTGTCTTCTTCTACTGGAGTCACATAGATACCCCATTCCGTTCGACAGCGACTCTCACAAGAGCCACTGCAACAATTGATAAAATCCACTCTCTAAACACATATCCAATATCGATAAGCAGATATTTACTTGTATATAAAAAACTCCATAAATAACTAAATAGGGAAAACCTCTCCACTCCGCATACCGAATGGCACGCATGACACAAAACCCAGTATTCATGCTTGAAAGTTAGCGCACCTGAACCACTACAATGCAGTTCATAGCAGCAAGGAAATTATGGTAACTCTCGAATACTCGCTACACAACGAAACGACTTTCAATCCATTCGTTGATACTGTCTTCTAGCCAGCCAACAGCCGACAAGCCAAGTTTCATTGGCCTTGGGAAGGTACTGTCATAACGCGGTGATCGCGGGTTCAATCGATCATATATTGCCGACCGGCTGAGCCCTGTCCGATCCGTCACCTGTCTGATCCGCAACACCTTCAACACACGGTTTTCATTTGCCATGTCACCTCTCCAGTCCTGTTCAAACCTAGGACTAGCTTGGCAAATACCGGTCAGCAGTGCATTTGCACCTGCGCGCAAAACATCTCACCTGCGCGCATTTTTCTCTTGACAGCTCACAAATATATACGCCGAAGGTAGTCTTTACACGCCGTACCTAGGCTCCGGAAGGGCTGAGAACTAACTTTCCAGCAGTGGGAACCAACTTTCGCCCCTCAAAGCCGCCGCCTCGCCGATTCCACTTTTTTCAACATCTATATCACCGCAGTGAACCCACCCCATGGAGCGCCAAGCCATGTCACTGCAACGTTTCAGATGTCCCCTCCCCAAAAACTTCCGACTCGCCTCGGCCCTGAAGATCGTTTGCACCATACCCCCTATCGGTATGGCCATCCGTGGCCACCTTCCGCCGATGCTCGGAGGTCCGGTATTACTGACTGCGGGTATGCTGGCAAATCCACTCAGCATCGTGCTTTGCACGCTGGCCAGCATTCTGCTCGCTCGCCTAACCGACCATAGCCAGAAATTTCCACTCGACCTAAAACAGCCTACAAGCCACACCCTGGCTGACAGTCTCTGGCTGAGCTGTGGCTATCGCATCAGCGCTCGCTACTAACCCCAATCACATCTCCAGTACCACTACAGATAGCCGTGCAGTGCGCGGCGCTTTCATGCCCAAAGGAATCCCTCACATGGCTCATCAAATCGAACAAATGGCGTACGTCGGCACCACGCCTTAGCGAAAATGACATCCTGCTGATGGCCCAGCAATTAGCCGTCAGCCGGCTAACCAAAGGCCGGGCCCTGACCGACCCACGGCAAGTGTTCAACCACCTGCAAACACTTCTCCAGCACCATGAGCACGAGGTATTCGCCCTGCTGTTACTCGACAGCAAGCATCGGGGCATCGCGTTTCGCGAGCTGTTTCGAGGGACTCTCGATGGCGCCAGCGTATGCCCCCTCTAAGTGGTCAAAACCGCCCTGGAGCACAACGCCGCAGCCGTGATCCTCGTACACAACCACCCCCGTGATCCTCGTACACAACCACCCCTCTGGAGATGCTGAGCCCAGTCAGGCTGACCGCCGCCTGACGGCAACGCTACAGGCAGCACTCAACCTAGTGGGCAACCGGACGCTGGATCACATAATCGTCGGCAGCGAGGGCTGCGTGTCCCTGGCAGAACTGGGTGCTCTCTAGCGTCGGCTTCTGGGTTACCTGCCGGCCCAGAAGCCGATCCACCTCATCCAATACTACGGAGAAAACAAATGGCTTCGCTACGCCTTCTGGCATTCACGTTTGCCTTCATTGGAGTTCTTGCTGGCTGCATCGCTGCAGTCTCGCTGTTGATCCTGATATGGCGCTTCCCACCCTTGCTGCTGGCTCTGCTAGCCGCACTCTGGCTGTTCAGCCTCTTACCCAGTCACAGCGAGCAATGAACTGCCTGTTCAAGGCCCCACTGCACCCTGCCTTTGGCCGTCCCTATGGAGTGTTAACGATGAATAGACGCTGTTTGATTTGCGAATCAGACGCCATCCTGACCAAAGACGCAGCAGTAGGCATCGTCCTGTTGGTGGGTATTGCCGGAGGTTGGTTGCGGGACGTCCACCAAGCACGCCAAGAGGCACGGAGCCACACATTCTAATTACTTGAGTATGGATACAACTTGCTGCAGGCAGGACTGGTCTAAGTCTTTCACTGCTATCGATCGGCATCGCTAGTAGCTGCAGATTTCACTCGATACCTGTTCGATGATTTTAACTGGACTCTGTTCAAAATCGGGAGCTCAGTGCTGAGCTCCTAATTTTTATTTTTTGGCTGGGTTCAGTGCTGCACTTATCCTAACAGCAGACCTGGGCGGGAGATTTTCGCCGCCGCCCCGATTTGTCCTTTATTTTACTAAGCTGAGTTCGGACTTTGGCTCATCTGGGGTGATCCAGCGGACTTCGATGCGGCGCTGCTGGGCGTCCTCCGGCGCGATACCGGGTATGGGCTGTGAGTCACCATAACCAGCCACCACCACACGTCTCGCCGTAGCACGATCGAGATTACCAACGATCAGCTTGCGCGCTTCACGAGCACGAGCGGCGGAGAGAGTGAAGTTGTCGTCGTAGACCGTACAATTGGCTTCGAAGTTGGTCACTGGACGCAGCACCGGTAGGTTGTCGGTATGGCCTTCTATGTAGACCTGAGCACCACGGAACTGCGCCAAAAACTTCGTGACCGCCGCTTCGATGCTTTGGAAGGCTTCGCGGGACTGTTCAGTGATGCAGGCACTGCCGCGACCGAATACACCGTCGCGCAACGTCAGTTTCTGCGCCTCCAGGTCCAGTGCCACCAGGCCGGCACCGGCGGTGCCTTTGAGCGAGTCCTGCAAGGCCCCGAGCAAGTGCTCAACCTTCTGCCGCTGGCTGGCACTGCTCTGGGCCTGTTCTTGTTGGTGCTTGAGGTCCGAGTAACTCTTCTGTAGCACCGCCATCACCAACAGCAACATGACCACTGCCATGACTCCGGCCATCAGGTCGGCAATTGACACCCATTCATTCGGTTTGTCTTTCATCGCCCGTCACCTCACAAGGCCGTTTCGATCTGCACCGCAGTCGGCTGTGCACGGTCGAGGACATGGAGCTGGGCAATGATCTCGCGAAGTGACTGGCTAATCTCACCGCCGGTGTTGCGCTGCTGGTTGTGCTGGACTACGTTGCTCAGCACTTCCAGGTTCTGATCGATCTCTTGCAGATTGCGACCAATCATGTCGACCCGCGCGGCCAGTGCATCCACGGCCGGTTGCAGCGGGCTACTGTGTTGCATCGTCATCAGCTGCGCGACCAGTCCCTTGATTTCGCTGGCGGCCAACTCGGCCTGTTGAGTGACCCCTTCGTAGCGACTGTCGAGGGCCACCATGCGCCGGCCGCTTTCGGAAACGGCCTTGAGGCCCGAGAGGATTTTTTCACGCAGGTCGCCCACCAGGTGGGTCATGCCTTCGACGTTGACTTGCAGGGTTTCACTGGAGCCCTGGAAGCTGGCATGAGCATTACGTTGCAGGTTCAGCGACTCCTCGTTGGACTTCTTCATGCCCTCCATGGTCTGGCCTACATTGTTCGACAGGCTGTTGACCGCCGTGGAAATGCCCAGAGTGGCCTCAGACAGACTGGCGGACATCTGCGTCATGTTGCTGGTGAAGCTGCTGCCCATCAAGCCAATGGTCTCGCCCAGATCTTGCTTGAGATGGCCAAGCACACCAGCGACACCCTCCTTGAAGTCAGCAATGGCTTGCTGCAGGTCACCTGCCGAAACGCCAATGGTGCCCGCGGCGCTGGCCATCTGTTCAGCTGCGCCGGAAATGGCTGCGAGGTTGCGGCTATTACTGTCGATCAAGTGTTCCATGGCCTGGCGTGTGGCTCGACCGTCTTCAAGCTGTTGCTGATTCTGCTCGCCGTGCTGCTGCAATAGGGCATCGATGGCGCCCAGTGCAGTCAGCGTCTGTTCGCTGGTGCTGTTCAACGTGCGCAGCACAGGGAGGGCACTTGTCAGTGTCTTGCCGCTAGCTTGCTGGGCCTGCAGGATGTCCTGCCGGACCTGGTTACCAGCCTGGGCTTCCTGTACCAGGGTTTGCCTGACCTGGTTTGCGGCCAACTGATCCTTTTGCAGTTTCTGCAGACTCTGGTTGCCTGCCTGTTGCTCTTGCAGCAGTCCCTGCAACGTCAGGTTGCCGGCTTGCTGCTCCTGCAGCGACGCGTTCAGAGGGAGCAGCAGGGCATCGATGCTGGAGCGATTGTCCGCAAGCGCCTGCTGGGTCGTTGCGGTGTGATGCTTGACCAGGCGTGCCTGCAGATCCAGCAACTGCCGTTGACTCTCGTTCTGAGCGGCAAGGTTTTGATCAAGCCGGCTCAGGGTCTCGAGCAGCGTCGTTTGCGCTTGTTGGCGCTCGCCTTGGCGTTGCAGGCGACTGCTGTCGAAGGCACGTTTCATCTGCCCGACACACCAGCGCAGTCGCCGCTCTTCGT
The DNA here is from genome assembly GCF_056279025.1 of Pseudomonas sp. TE3910. NCBI lineage: Bacteria > Pseudomonadati > Pseudomonadota > Gammaproteobacteria > Pseudomonadales > Pseudomonadaceae > Pseudomonas > Pseudomonas sp. TE3910. Next base: position 336,434 of record NZ_JBWBQN010000001.1, on the reverse strand, counting down.
AACCGTTGCTGGCGGCATAGGCTTTTAGCAGCAGGAAGGCAAGAATGCCCCAGGTCGAGGTTTTGAACTTGGTGCCCAGGCCTTCCATCATGCCCATGAGGTTAGTCATGGCATTGTCCATACCGCCCCCGGCATTGGCTTCGACCAGAATCGTCGAGGCCTTGTTCAAGGCGATGCCCAGGCCCAGGAAGGTACCCAGCAGGCCGAGGATCAACAGGATCCCGGGCATGAACTCGACCATTTTTTCGCCGGGGCTAGCCACGGCGGCACTGATCTCGTTCACTGAGCCGTGCTCCACGTCCAGGTCATCCTGGCCGCCGCCGTTCCACTTGCGCTCCCAGGTCTGCGCCCGTGCTCCGCGCTGCAATGCAATCACGGTCACCAGCGAAAGTATCCCGATCAGCCCGGCGAACAACAGTTGTAGCGGGTCTGCCGAAGGCAGCAGAAAGGTAAGGATCTCCTGAAAATTCACGCAGCCACCTCGACCAGGCGGCTGGCACGTTCACGGCTGGCTTCTTCGAAGATGTTGGCGAAATCGATGATCAGGCTCTGTTCGTCTTCGGTCAGCTCTTCCCAGCGTTTGCCATGTTGAGCACAGTCGATGATGATCATGCCGACTTCCTGGCTGTCGCTCAGCAGGTAGGCGTCGTCGGCGAAGTCTTCGGGCGCTTTCTCCAGCACCTGCAGGAACCCCTCGGCGGCATATACATAGTTGCGCATCTCCTGGTTGCGCTTGCGTAGTTGGTCCATCTGCGCCTTGAGGGCTGGCAGACGGGACTGGATGTCGGCCAGGGCCGCCTTGTCTTCGGCAGAAGGTTCACCGAGGTTCTGGCTGATCTTCAGCTGGCGCTCTTGAACCTGCAGTTTGGCCACCGACTCACTGAGGGTTTTCCAGTCCTTCTCCTGCTGCTCAAGGTTGCAACCCCAAGCCATGATCAGCTCTTCGAACACGAACGGAATCAGCTTTTTGCCAAAACGTGCGGCGATCACTTCATCCAGGCGCACCGCCTGGGCATCGCTGACCTGAGGCTTGGCCTTGAGCAGTTCTGCAGCGATCTCGACCAAGAACAGATCGTCACGGTTGATCGCGTCCAGGTCCTGAGCGTGAATCAGTCGTTGCTCGGTGTCCTTGAGCAATTTTTGCGAGGCGCGCAGGCGCAGGTAGTGATCGAAATCGCTGATGTTGTTGTTTTCCAGCACCTGCTGGATACGGGTGCTCAACTGGGCGTACTGGGTGATCAGGGTTGCCAGGTCGAGGGCACGGCCAGCTTCACCGCGCACTTCCTCGCGGGCTTCGCGCAGTACTTCTTCGTGGGTCGCAGCCTGCTCCATTTCTTCATCGTTCAAGAGCACATCGCGCAAGGTCTTGGCTTTGGCGATGGCCCACTCGACGGCAGCCTTTACCTGCTTGGCCAGTGCGGTCTTTTCCCAGTTCAGCAATGCCTCGAGGGCCTTGTCGAAAGCCCGGATGGCCGTGGCCACCCAAGGGAAGGTCGGCAATGCAACGGTCGCCCATTCGGCGGCGATCTTGAGCGCCGGCCTGACCACAGTGGCGATGAAGGGCTTGACCTTGCTCCATACCTCCTTGACCTTGCCGACGAAGGATTCGGCCTTGGTCGCCATCCAGTCCAGCGCATCCCTGGCCTTCTCACGTACGGTGTCGTAGGTGGTGCGCACCACCTCTACCACCGCTGAACCGACGCTCTTGATGGCGCTCCAGCAATCCGAAAAAAAACCCATTGTTCAGTCCTCGTAATGTCGTCAGTCGATACCCAGCAGGGCCTTGGCCCGCTTGGCATCCTTGGTGGCATGGTTGGTGTGGGTGGCGACCTGCCGCTGGGCGGTCTGTACTTCGTCGATGGCCAGCTGGATATGGGCCATCTGCAACTGGGCCTTGCTGCCTTGCTGCTCAGCCGTCAGCAAGGCCTTGGGCAGCGCCAGGCGCATGCAGGTGCGGATCTCTCGACCCGACAGCCCTTCCGATTGTATGGCCGCTTCGGTCAACAGCAGATCGCGCGGCGAGCCCAGGGGAATCTGCTCGACCAGAAAGCGCGACCACAGCTGCTCGCGGGCAGCCAGGTCGGGCAGACTGAACTCAATGTGATAGCCGATCCGGCTGCGAAACGCTTCATCGTAGTTGCCGGCAAAATTGGTGGCGAAGACCACAATCCCTTCATACCGCTCGAGCTCGATCAGCAGTGTCGAGCGCATGGCATTGACCTCGTTGTCGACCCCCTGGGTGACCGAAGACAAGCGCTTGCCGAGCAAGGTATCGGCTTCATCGAAGAACAACAGCGCGCCTGTCTCGGTCGCCTGGGCGAACGCTGCCTGGATATTGCGCGCGGTGTCGCCCATGAACTTGCTTTCCAGTTCGGCAATTCCCAGCGCCATGAACGGCAACCCGAGCTGACCGGCCAGGGCCTCGGCGCACAGGGTTTTTCCGGTACCGGGCGGGCCATAGAAGTTGAGGATGGCGGTCATGCCCATCGGATCGACGGCAGCGAAGCCCCAGTCCTGGTAGATCGTGCGATGAAAGCGTAGGCGCGCCAGGCACTCGTCCAGTTGCAGACGTGTCCTGGCCGACAGCACCAGATCATCGTTCAACGTGAAACGTGTTGGCCTGAGCGTGAAGGTCGGGGCGTTGCTAGCGGGATCGGCCACGCGTGGTGGCGCCGGATTCTGGCCAGGAGCGTTATCGTTCATGGAGTTAGCCTGTGAGACATGGGGGCGCGTGGAGACGGTCGTTCTACCGACTGAAACCGCGCGCGGATGATGAAGAGGCGATGAGCTGAACGCAGAAGGCGCCAGAGGGCGGTCCGCTGGTGAGGCCGAAGGTATCCAGGGCTGATGCCGGACAATTGAAGCCGGAACGTTCGGTGGCCCAGGACATGACTACCAAAGCACCTCGCTGACGCATCCAATGCATGTTCATCCGTGAAGCCTTCAGACAGTACGGCGCTTTGACATCAAAGTGCTGGCGAGACTACTATGATTAATAGCCATTTGCTACTGCCGCTCAGTTGTCACGTGGCAGAGGCTTGATAAGCTCCAACCACCTCGTTACCTCGCATCTCTATCGTCAACATAACGGGCGATCGCTGCTCGACCAGCAATTGCTGCATCTTCCCGATATCGCTTTTTGCGCTCGCCATGAACACGGGCAGCGTCTCCTCCTCCCACTCCCTCAAGGACAAGCGGTTTGCCTGGATCGTGGACTGGGAGTCCAGGTAAGAGGAGAGTTTGTTGACTCGGTCCTCGACAGCGCCCTTGAAGGTGGACAAGTGCCCACGCGCCCCCAGGAAGTCAGCCGCCACCCTGTCGAGCGTCGCCTGACGCTGTTTAACCACGGCAGCTTCTCCAGGGAATGAGCCCAACAGCCGGCAGGCCACCAACCGGGTTCCCATACACAGCTTCCACTCCTCTGCTCGCTCATCGGATTCGCTCTGCATCTTTTTCAAGGCTGCCGTCAATCCCGCCGTGGTTTCGAAAAGACCCGGCGCTTTGTGCTCCGCAGCTCGCTTGGCCAGCGCCACCAGCTCGCCCTCCAAGTGATCATGGATCGCGCCCAGATCCACTTCGATATCTTCCAGCTTCTGCCTGATCGCGGGGTTCAACTCGCCGGCCAGCACCAAAGGCGTGACTTGCCCGAGGTAGTTCAGCGCTCCTTTGACCTTGGACTTGCGCTCCTCGACCTGAAACCTGGCAATGCCCTCCACCCCCGCCTGGATCTCGCTGAGCTTGGCACTGATATCGGCCAGATGCTTTTGCGCCACGACTGCAGACGCGATCTGGAACATCGCAGCAGAGCTGACCAATTGCTTGAGCCGTTCGGGTTCGAACAAGGTCGCATGCTCGCGGATCCTTCCGCCCTGGATTGAGAAAGCGCGATAGCCGTCGCCGTTGGCGACCGAGGCGAGAGGGCCATCGATGACCACCTGCATATAACGAGACTGGGCAACGTCTTTGGCGACAATCAGATTGGGCAGTGTTTGCAGCAATGGACCCAATCGGTCGATGCCCAAGCTGGCAGCATCGACCTTATTGGCGCCAGCGGGAACGAGTTGCTCCGTCGCAAGCTGGACACTCATCAGGGGCTGCTCGGCAGATCGTCCGATCAACCAGGTCGCTTGCTCGCTCTTGGCGGCGCTGGGTACTGGGAGGTTGTTTTCCATCACGGGCTCCAGATTCAGATTGAATTTTTCATTGCGCCAACGCCGCACCACATTCGCCGCAGAATCGGGTGCCACGCGTACTGCGCGCCTTACAGGCGGAACAAGTGACCAGCGCGCTCTTCTGCCGGATGTAGGCGATCTGCACGACGCAAGGCACCGTTACCCGGTAGGCCTGGCTCGCCAGGGTGTGAGCCCCCGCAATACCCGTCAGTGCCACACCCACAGGGCCAAATGCCACCCCGGCTGCCCGCCCCGCGATGATATTGGCACCAGCAGCCAAAGCGCCGCCCATTGCCAACCGGGCGAACGCATTGTTTGCCAGAAGCGCGGCCTGTACGGCGGCAGGCCCACCCCGTCGTATGGCTGCCTGAATCGCGGCGAACGATACGCCTAGCACACCTGTCTCGTTCTGGAAGCCCTTGGAGAAATCGGCCTGCTCTTGCGGCGACATTTTCTCCCAGGCCTGGGAGAGCAACTTCTCCAGCACCTTGAGCTCAAGGCTCGCCACCGGCTCGTCCTTACTGCTCGTCCCACCCACATGGCTAAGCACGTCGGCGACAATCTCGGCATAGGGCACACCGTTGCGACGGAACAGGTTGACGATGCTATTGCCGCCATAATGCTGAAGCTCACGAATCAGCAGCAACAGTACACCTCTGGAAAACTTGCTCTTCTTTTTCGCCGACTCAAGAGCTTCGCGCACTTCACTTGCCATCGACAACCGCCCCTTGCCCGAGTCGGTCAAGAAGTCGACTAAAGCGGACACATCAGCTGGATCTGCGTCACTAAGCAGCTGCAAAAGCTCAGTGTCCCCATTGATATCAATTTCGCGTTCCATCAACCATCCCTCGAAATCCGTCCAGGCAAGCCGCTGCCAGCAGTCATAGCTTCTCGGCTCGCTATCGGCGCCACGTCGCAAAACTTTAGCCAATCACCCCTGTCAGTCGGTGCCTTCACGAGCGTTCGTTTCTAGCCGGCGCCCGGCTTGCCTGTTCATCGCAGCTTGCTGGGCAGCCTGGGCGCAGTACCTTGCAGGGCTCGCATGCGCTGCAGGAGGTGGGCATTGAGCCGTTGCTGGACGCGCAGGCTTCTCTTGAGCTCCCGGTTTTCACTTTCACAGATCCGTGCCCAGCGCATCGACTCCCGGCACTTTCCGACGGTCTGCCAGATCTCCTGCAACCGCAGGTACTGCACCAGCAGCGTCAGCAAGATCCCGCCCATCAGTACCAGCGCACCCACTGCCACCCAGTCATACATATCCATATCTCACCACCCCTTCATGTGGCCATTTGCAATAAACACCACAAAAACGATATGTCGCTTTTAACGACAGGTCTATAGTGTGGACTTGTACAGGTAAAGTATTCGCTCACACGGAGGCGCCATGAAACGCAAACAATCCATCTCGCAGGTCCGCTGGGACCTGGCACTTCGCTATCGCTTGATCGAGACCGTGGCCTGGTGGGAGGGCCGGTTGACCACGGGTCACTTGATGCAGAGCTTCGGTATCAGCCGCCAGCAAGCCTCGAAAGACATCAACACCTACATCACCGAGCATGCGTCAAGAAACTTGACATATGACAAGCAGATCAAGGGGTACGTGCCGACGCGCTCGTTCAAGCCGTGCTTCATCGACCGCAGTGCAAGCGCCTACCTCGACCTGCTTTCACAGAACAACGAGCGAGCGCCACACGTCGAAGGACTGAAGCTGGCGTATGCCCATACCCTCGTGCTTCAGGTGCCCGATCGCAGTGTTCAACCCGAGATTTTGCGGCCGCTGCTCAAAGCCTGTCGGGAAGGCCTGCGCCTTGAGATGGAGTACGTCTCGCTTGCCAATCCCAAGCCGGAAACGCGGATCATCGAGCCGCACACGCTGGTGTACACCGGAATGCGCTGGCATGTTCGCGCTTACTGCGAGAAGAACGGGGCCTATCGCGACTTCGTGCTCAGCCGTATGCGAGGAGAGCCCGGGCTGCTGGAGAGCAACGGAAATGACATCGCAAAGGACCAGGCCTGGAATACCGAAGTGTCAGTGATCATTGAACCGGACTCACGCCTGGGCGAGGCACAGAAGGCGATCATTCACCATGACTACGGCATGGAAGATGGTCGGCTGGAGATCGTGACCCGCCAGGCCCTGGTGAAGTACGTTTTGCAGCGGTATCAGATCGACCCCAAGAACCTGGACCCGAAACCGGAAGCCCAGCAGATCATGGTGAAGAATCTTGCTGAGCTCAAAGCCTGGTTATATGACTGAACCGAACAGCACGCTTCGCTCACTCGGCAGCCGTGGCAGCCCCCAGGTCATAACCGATCATGAACAGCGCCTGTTCGATGGCACGCAAGGTCTGGGCAGACGTCGCGCCAACGCGGAACGGGTTGCCGGCGTTGAGCACATGGCAGGCAACCTGGCTCAAAATCCAGCTGGCATTCATGTTCCAGCGCGCATGGTGCGAACCCGAGCGAAGCCGCTGGAACTGAAGCGTTCCGACGCTGGGGTTACGGTTCTTCGGGGTAACCGTATTAGCCCCCTCTTTTGCCGCTGCCCAAGGGAAATTCAGACCCGCCGGCACCTTGGTAAGCCCCTTCGCTTTGCAGTACTGCACGACCAGCATGCCCAGGCCCGCGGCCACGCGACTGTCGTAGATCACAAAATCAGGGCACACGAGCGAGTAGATCTTGGTCATCCCGGAGTTGAACCGCAGGGTTTTGGCGCGAAGGATCGGGGCATCGGGGTCCTTCTTGATCAACGCTGCTTTCACATCCTGCACCATGCGCCCCAGCCCAGCCTTGTTTTCCTTGAGCCACTGGGCGTTGCGTGCCGTGACACCGCCCCAGGCCATGACATCGAGTGCACTTTGCAGCATCAGATCATCGTCGCTGCCAGCGGCTAGCAGATCGCGGCGCAAAGCCTCCAGTGCATTCGAGTTACTGACCGAGTCCACGCCAGGATTGAACGAAAGACGGGCGTTGCCAGGATGATTCCAGGCGTAGGCCTGGTAGGCACCGTAGAGGCTGTCGCAGGACCATTCGTTGCCCGTGCGGCGATCGACGTACGCATGCTTGGCCAGGGTCGGGGAGTCCAGTTCGGTCGCGAGCCAGCCTATGAATTCAGGGACGTGAGGAAGGGTGGCGTGGGCTTGTTTGGCTTTCATCATTACTCCTGTGGGCTGGCGCTCAGCGCAGAATTGCGTGCCAGCGAGAAGAATGGTATCTACCGATACGACACTATTTTGTCCGTATTTTGCCCGCGAGGAAAATTCCATTGGCTGCCGCCAAATACACCGCACCCAATCGCGAGAAACGCCGCAAATTCATCAGGGATATTCTTCATCGTGCCGGGGGCGAACTGACGACCAAGAAGATTCATGCGGCCCTGGAAGCGTCCTATCCGCAGTACTGCAGCAGGACAACCCGCCGTGACCTTGAAGCCCTGGCCAGGCAGAAAGTGATAACGGAGGTCACGAAAGGGAGAAAAGACCTCAGGGCCCGCTACTGGAAGCTCAACGGCGCGAGCCTCGACCTGGTCCTTTCGCCTGCAGAGTCCATGACGCTCACCGCCATCTTCCAGCATGCAGAACGCTTCGGATTTAGTGCTGCGCTGGGCGAGTTGGCCACGTTGCGCAACTACGCCGCCGACTCGGTCGTTGCCGGCGCCAGACGCAACCTGCTGGCCGAAGGACGTATCAGGACAGGAACCCGGTTTACCGTGCTCAATCCGGGGGACTACAACACCGAACACCTCGAGACCATCCAGAATGCCATGAGGAATGACGAGTCTCTGGAGCTGGTCTACAGGCCACGAGAAGCCGGCGACGTAACCTGCACCTACCTGCTCAAGCCGTTGACGCTCTCCTACCAGGACTCGAACGTCTACCTGACGGCATACGTCGACAGCGAGGAGTGGCCAGAAAACAAAACGCCTGAAGCGGGAGCCCCTCGTGGCAAGTACAGCAGCAACGGGCCAGGCACCACCTGCGCACTCATGCTCCACCGCGTGGTCAGCGTCCGCACGACGGTGGCCAGCATCGCCGAACCACCGGGCTACGATCCCCAGTCAACGGAAGCACAGCGGGACCTGATGACGATCCATGGCGACGGGCCTGTCGACCTGAAACTCAGGTTGAGCCCCAATCTCCACAACCGGCTCACCGAGAACCCATTGTCTGTCAGTCAGGTCATGACGCAGGATCAACAGGGATGGATATTGACGTGCCGGCTGGACGACACCCAAGGGCTACGCCTGTTCCTGCTCAGCAATGCGGCAGACATCGAGGTGCTGGCTCCCGCTCAACTTCGTACCGAGGTGTACAAGACACTGCGCAATGCACTGGACCAATACGAACGCCCGGCGCACGAAAGCCACTCGCACTGATCAGTCGTCGCCGCCGATGTCCCCTTCCCGCCCCATCAGTATGTGCTTCAGCCTGTCGGCCTGGGACGCGACCTGATGGGCGATGTACATCAGCTCTTCTTCATTGAGGTGTTGCACCGGGTGGCACGCGCGTACGCTCAGCTCCTCATCCTGGTCGACATGAAAGTCCACAAGTTCAAAACGGGCGTTGCGACCCAGCGTGTGCTCAACCAGGGGGGACTGACTGAACCGTTTGAACGTGGCCAGTTTTCGGGTCCATTTACGGTTGATCACCTTGGCGCTGAACATCACGTACTGCCCCTTGACCCCCCATCGGACCAATTGGTATCGCCCCTCCAGCTTGAAACAGAACTCAAACCGCCAGGTCGATAGACGCCGCACACTCATGCGCTCCGTGTCATGTACCAGCCTGTCCACCATCTCGTGGACACGCAGCACCGTTTGCTCGGGGCATTTACTGGACGCAGGCCGCGTACCTGAGGCACGCTGATAGACGTCAAAAATTTCGTCGCCAATCAGCACACCGTCGCTGCCCGCGTAATTGTCGACGCTGTACTGCACCGCCAGTCGCCTTGAGCTGTCGGTGCCCGGAACCTGCGACAGGCGCCTGAACGGATCGGCCTGCAGTGCCTGAACAAAGCGCACACGCCCGATGGGGCTGTCGATATCGCCCGGGTCTTCGATCTCACCGGGCAAGGTCGCCGATACCAGCAATTCAGCCATGCCAACGGCGCTGCGCACCGTGACGCACGGCACGCCAGCGTGTGGGGGCTTGAGACCCGTCGTGGACAAGTGCCACCCGTCGCCAGCCTCCCTCACGAACAGCTGCGGATCACCCGTCAGATCCCTGAGCGTGGCCCCCAACTGGGTTTTGACATGAGCCAGGCGCCGCTTCATGGCATCGGCCTGGTTGCTTATTGCCCGACTGCAGTCATCTCCCTGAATATCATTGTCCGTGATTTCATAATGGCTGGTCAGAAAATCAAGGATCTGCGGCTGCACGGGGGCCTGGTCCACCACCTCTTCATGCAGCTCCAGCTCGCGCTTGAAGCACGGACCTTGTTGGCCCACGGCATGCAGCGTTTGAATGAAGGCGTTCATGTTGGCGGCAGCCTGACGCACTTGATAGAACTCCATGCTTTGACGGATGTGCGGAAAGCCGACCTGAATGAAATGCTCGGCATAACCGGCACCGGCCGAATGCATGCGTCGATGCGCCAGCGAGCCGACCCGGTCAACACGACCGACCTTTTGCTCTAGGGCGATAGGGCTGGATGAAATACCGTAGTGGACGACGCTGTCGCAGAAGGTATGCAGGTCTTCACCTTCCTGAAAGACATCGGTAGATACCAGCACTCGGGGATAACCCGGCATGCGGAACAGCGCGGCAATCGCTGTACGGCTGCCGCTGTTCTCACCGGTCGCACCGCGAATGGGTGATGTGGAACGGACCTGGCTGGCCAGGTACTTGGTCAGGCCGCTCACCGGCCTGGAGTACACCTCAGGAAAATTGAGCTTGATCAACAGGTCCAGGTTCTGGGCGGTGTCGCGCAGTATCTGGTAGCTGCTGAACGGGGTGTGGTCTGCCTGTTGAACCGTCAACAGCCCGGCCAGTGCCGCGATGAACGAACCATCTGCATCACCGTCCCGTTCCCTGCGAGCGTGCCTGAGTGAATACAGGTCGATGAAAGGATGATCCACACGGCATAGCACCCCCAGCAGTTCCTGGTGGGTACTCAGCCTTCGTAGTAGCCGGTCGACCTCACCACTGTTCAACGTGGCCAGTTGGGTGAATGTCTCGGCGCTCCATTGCGGCGCCAGGCCCCTGAGCTCGTCATAGCCTCGCAGGCTGTCCCAGAGCGTTGAACGCGCAAGCTCACGGGCAAGCGCTGAAGGCTCAGCGAGGTCGCACATGGCCTGAAACCCTTCGAACAGTACATTCAGCACGTGCCTTGCGACCGTCGCAGCCCCGTCCCCTCCCTCGGCGACGGCCCGCAGATACGCATACTGCGCCAGTCGATAACGCTGGCCAGGGCTGGCAACCGACTCGCTCTTGCCAATCACGCCCCAGTCGATAGTCAACGAGTTCACCGCTGGCATGCCCGGCAGGGAGACCCAGTTCGCCTCGAACAAGCGGCTTTGCAACAGCGTGCTACGGAAGTAGGACGGCAACGGCCCCAGCCCCTTGTCGCCGTCCAGCTCAGGATTCTGTCCTCGATAGAACCAGGTAAAGAAATTGTCGCTGCTGGCCGACGCTTCGAACCCGTCGGCGGCCTCATTCTCAATGAGCGAGTGACTGCGTTCGACTGTGCGCGCCCGGTATCGCTGGAAAATCCTGGCAACGGCATCATCGCCGCCGATGTAGTCACCGATCCAGTGGTCGTAGGCTTCTTCGAGTTTGAACTTAAGCTCCGAGACGCTGCGTACACGGCGGACGAAAATCAATTGTTTCTTGCCTTCGACAAACGCCAACCGGTGTGTCTGCTGGCACACGCTGTCCATTTTGGGGTGCGGCGGCCTGCGCTTGAAGGACTTCTCGTAATCGTCCACCAGGTATTCGACGACACTGCGGTCTGCCGCATCGCGTGACGAATCGCCTTCGCTGATGGCCTCATGACCGTCGAACTCCACGGGCTGGTTCTTTTTGCCTGGCAGATAACTCTCGAACGAAGCCAGCATCCCCAGCTCAAATCGATTCGAGCAGTTCTCCCGCAGATGCTCGCTGACCTTCTTCTGCAACAGCGCGGCGAACAGCTTTTGCGCAACAGTCAACTTCACCTGCGCAGCCTCCCCGCTGCGATGCTCGCGGCGATACATGTTGCGCGTGTGGGCCACCTGGTCGAGGGTGAGGGTATTGAGTCGACGGACCAGCAAGCGACTGAGCGCCGCATGCATGTCGGGCTCGGCCGGATCGCTCCCCTGAGGCAGGTCTGCCTGGCGATTGAAGCCGAACAATGCGAGCTGGTTACGCAACTGACCCAGGTCGCGATCGAATGGCGTCGCCGACAGCAGCAACAGACGTTTGATCCGCCGGTTGTCGCCCAGCAAGGTCGCCAGCAAGCGGTTACGGTCGCTGCTTTCACGGCCGGCACGCAGGTTGTGCGCCTCGTCCACCACCACCAGGTCGAAGCGCGGCAGCATCTTGCCGAGCGCCTGCATCCAGACGTCCTTGACCTTGCGTTTGAGCTCAGCAGGCTTGCTGTTACCGCTCATAGCCCTCAGTTGCCTGACCAAAGGGGCCATCAGGTCCCGATACTGCGGCATCAATTCTTCGAACTGCCGGGTGCTGTTCAGCACCTGAGCAACCGTGTTGCCCAGCGCAAAGCTGAAGATCGAGGTGCAGAGGAACAGATCCCGCTCATTGCCACTGGCGACGGTCTGCACCAGCTCGGACAGGTTCCGACAGTCCTTGAAGGGCGTGACCGGACCGCCGCCCAGTCCTTTGACCGCCAGGTCATCGAGCCGATAGTTGCTTTGCACGAACGCTCGATAATCCTTGATCCATTTGTCGCGAACGTTGTTTTTCGGCAACAGGTACAGCACCCGCAGACCAGGGTTGAAATGCCGCATCAAGGCAGCCACACCAAGGCCTATATATGTCTTGCCCATGCCGACCTCATCGGCAAGGTAGGCTACCCGGTGGTCCGCAAGCTTGTTGTACAAGGCGACGGCGCCCAGCAGCTGCTGCTCGGCCAGCCCCTGGAGGTCGCGGTTGTTGCCTGAAAAATCAATAACGGCCTCGGCCGTGGCCTTATTGATCCGCTGCATGGGAGACATCCTTCTTGCGTGAATTCGCAGCGCTCAAGGGATGCTGAAATTGAGCCCTGAACCAGTCAAGAAAACGCCTGCCTTCGGCCTCGTCGAGGTTACCCAGCAGCTCGTCGTTTTCCAGCTCGGTGATGACTGCCTCTACGCCCCTGACCAGGGTCACGCAACTGTGCTCCGGATACCGGTTCAACACGCTCTGCATGCTGACCAGCGTCAAATAGCGCACAACCAGCGTTTCCTCATCGCCGCCGCCATCCTTCACGCTGTCCAGCATGGCCTGCAAGGAATCGGGCTGACAGCCTGCGAGGTAATACGCCAGCTTTTTATGATTGCCCTCGGCCTCAGCCAGCGCCAGTGTGCGTTCCAGTTGCCAGAATGCACTGTTGACCTGTGAAAACTCGGAGATAAAGCTCCTGCCCTCCCCCTCATCCACCATTTCCGACAACTGTTCATCCACCACGTCGTTGGCGCGACGCCTGCTGAGCAGCTGCCGGGCCAACTCGCCAAACCGGCTGATCTTCTTGCTCAAGCGCATCTCGATGAACAGACGCAGCAGGCTTTGCAGGTCCATGGCCGGCAAATGGCTGGGACGACGGTAGATGTTGTACTGCGAGACCATCAGCCAACGCTCCACGCGATCGGTGCCTGACTGCCAGCGTACGTTGAGCAGTGAAGAACGCTGCAATTGCTCACGTAACGCCGGCAGCGGCTGCGCTATCTGCCCGGCCCGATCGAAACCCAGGGTGCCGATGCTGCGTTGCGAGCTGTCCAGAAGCACCAGATCGCCGCTGATCGACTGCTGAGCCGTAACCTCCAGCACCTGACTTTCCCAGTCGTAGGCCAGGCGCAAAACGGGCATCGTCAACCCGTCCAGTGGTTCGGCGGTTTGCAGGCCAGGGTCGGCCGCAAACCCCGAGAGGCTGACCGGCGAAGGTGCCAGCAACGGCACAAGGTCCCGCCCCTGGAGCAGGAACCCTGACTCGACGTTTACCTGAAATGCCTTGTGGCTGAAATTCACCGAACCGACGAATTGCCAGGGCCGTTTGCCCAGCCCTTGAAAAATCTTGGCGTGAAGACGACGAAACGGCTTGTCGTGCACCTTGTGGCTGTTGTGCCAATGCCCGGCCCAGTCGCACCATTGATCCACGTGGAAGGCACTGAACACTGCCGGATCGACCAACGCACGCCGCTCTTCGTCATAGGGCAGCAACAGGCGCACTGTCGCAAACTCTCTCATCAGCTCTTGCGTACTGCCACAGGTGGGCGTCTCGCCGAAAAACGGGCTGATGATTTCCAGCGTGCCAGACGCTTTCGCAGCCGATGGCGCTCGCAGGTGCTGATGAATGAAGTCGAGAAATGCCAGGCGCTCAGGTGCCGCCCCTGAGAAATAAAAGCTGCAGTCAGGATCATCGGCACTCGGCGACCACCCTGCCTGCACCTCGATAATACCGTTTAGAGCCGGTGTCGGTGTGGCGGCCTGGAAGAATTGCAATGCACGACGCAGCGGCTCAAGGATATTGCCTGGAGCACGGGTCGCCCGAAGTTCGACAAAGTGGCCAACCTCGATGTTGTCCCACCACCCCGCCTTGGTCAGATTGAATGACCCTGCCGCCAATACGATAACCGGCGCATCGTCATCCTCCCCCTGAACCACAAGGATCGTCAGCTTAGAATGTTGACAGCCATTGCCGACCCGTATGGGCAAGTAGTCGACTTCCAGGCGACTGCCGGCGGCAGGATTGAACACATCCACGTCATGGGCCACGGCGAAACGCCGGGCCTTGTCCTGCATCAAGGCCTGCAACTGGACATAGCGAATGTCATCCTGACTTGAGAGCGCTTGATCGCCCAGGAGCAAGGGAATGACTTCGAGTTCAAAAAAATCTGGTTCAAAACTGTAGGTCGTGAAGAAGGCAAAGCTCACTTCACGCTCACCGATGCAACTGCGAAACGCGTCACTGATGGTGTGTGCTTTCATGCGTGTTCGGCCCTGGCAATGGCGAGGAAGGCGCGGAGGAAAAAGCTGTAGTCCCACGCCTCATGACAATGTGCAGCCAGATCCTCAGGCAAGCTGGCGCGATCGACAGGGACCCTGACCCTGAGCCTGTCGCCCTCCCAATGAAGCCAGGCCGCACCGCCTCGTGCGCCCGTCACGGCCGCGTTCTGAGCCATGAGCTGGTCGATGACCTGACCCGCATCCCCGTCATTGGCGGCATCGGTCAAATCATGGAGGAAGCCGGCATGAGGCAAACCGGGCCGGTCCCAACCCGGGTGGAGAAATGGCTCACCCAGCCGCGAGTGTAGGTCGTTGATCAGTTCACTGCGGGCTCGCCCGTTCTGCCTTTGCAACCAGACGACCACGGTGTTGGCGAATACCAATACCGGTTGCAACAACAGGATTTGCTTCAAGACGTCCTGCACCTGTGCATCGACCTGATGGGCGTCCACCGCCCACCGGGCGAATGAGCGAACGGATGCAGATGGCTCAGCGGAAACGGCCAACCAGTGCTGAACCGCCTCATACAACGCCACTTGCAAGGGCCGCGCGCCGGCATACCGCAGCAGCGCCGACACCAGTTTTTTACGCATGCCCTGGTCATTGAACAGGGCCGCAAAGCGGCGAGCCAGTTGCGACAACTGCTCCTTTCTTACCGTACCCTGAGTCGCCAACTCGCCGAAACGCTGCCACTGCGATAGGCCAAATGTCTCCAGCAAGGCATCCGTCAGGGCGATCCCTGCGCTGGTCAAGCGCCTGTCGCTCCCCTTGATCAGGCCGGCTTCCTGCAATGCCGAGGAGTACAGTCCCCATAGCCCGTAGCTGAGTTGATTGCTGAGGATTTGGGCTTTCTTGTGCATGCCCAGCGCCATCGAGTCGCGCCTGAAATTGGCAACGGCTAGCTGGCGACCCAACAGACTGGCCTCCAAAGAGGCTTCCAGTCGCAGGTAGGCGGCCAGTTGCTCGGCCCTGGCATAACGTTCCTGTACACCGTCGAGGGAGCGGGATCTGGAACCTTCATGGGCATAACGGCAGGCCAGGAGAGCCACAATGAAATGGTCAGCGCGACTGGTCACCGTGGTCAGGTTACCTACTAGCTTGCGCCCCACAGCGCTCCAGATGGACTCGATGGCCAAGGGGTCTCTGGATCCCTTCGGACGCAACCTGTCATCGAGCAGGGATAGAACGGTAAGCATCAACACACATCCTTGAGAAAGACCCAACGCATGGCAATCATTGCATCTGATCCCGACAATCTACGTCGTGGTCTGCAACCATTGGACTGACCAAATCAAAAATACAGGCAATATGCCATCTTTTTCGCTGGCGGCGATAGAGACGACACATTCTGACTACCCTCTACACCAAGCTAACGGCTCTACAGCAAGAGGAGATCAGTATGGCCGCCCGTCTAAACCCTTTCGCAAACGGCAGCTACCGTGCGGTAGATACTTGCGCGCTGTCGATCAAGTGGAGCTTCCAGCTCTTGCTAGAGCTGGGTGGACATCGCACTTTCATCGGCCGACACGGCTTCAATGACGATGACCTGGCCCATGAGCTGGGCCTCACCCAATGGGTAGACGATGACCGTTACAACCCATCCCTAGCCCTGACGACGCTACGAAAATGTGCCCGCAGCTTTCCGGAAGATCACCCAAGCACCCCATACCCGGACAATCCTGCAAGCAACCTCGAAGCGTTGGGTGACTTGCTGGCGTTGCCCGATGCCGAGCTACAGGTGCTGGGCTTCTGCGTGCTGATGCACAGCGATCCGACGCTTAATGACGCTACCGACCGATTGGACATGCTGGGCTTCAACCGGGCATTGAAAGTGCTGTCCGTATTGCTGGCCCTGCCCCTTGCACAGGTAGAGTCGTGCCTTGCGCATGCCAGCACACTGATGCGCACCGGGCTGCTGGATATCAGCTCCAGCAACCGTGCGGCGATGGCGCTCAGTTCGATGCTATCGATCAGCAATCCGGACCTGCCAGGCTTGCTGCGTTTCAGCAAAGGGACGCCACTGGACCTGTTTGCTTATGCATTCCGCGCCAGTCCGCCCGGCACCTTGAGCTGGGAGCACTACAGCCATATCAGGCAGCCACTGGTAATCGCCGAACGCTACCTGAGCAAATCCCTTGCCCAGGCGCGAGCCGGCGTGAACGTACTGCTGTACGGCCCTCCCGGCACTGGCAAGACGCAACTGGCGCGCCTAATCGCCAGCCGGCTGGACAGCGCACTCTATGAAGTCGCCTGCACCAACAGCGACGGTGACCCCGTCTCGGCCAAGCAACGCCTGTGCTCCTTGCGCGCAGCCAACAGCGTGCTGCATTCTCAACGAGCCGTGCTGGTGCTCGACGAGATCGAAGACATCTTCCAGGTAGCGGAAGCAGCTGTCAGTAACCGCTCGCAAAAAGGTTGGATCAACCGCATGCTCGAAGAAAACGCTCTGCCATGCTTCTGGCTGAGTAACAGCATCGAAGCGATCGATGCTGCCCACATACGGCGCTTCGATCTGGTAATTGAAGTGCCCAACCCACCCTTAGCGCAACGCAAGCAGATGCTGCGTGAATGTGGCGGTGGCAAGGTTAGCGACGCTTTGGTGGAGCAACTGTGCGCCCATGAGCAGATTACCCCGGCTGTACTAGAGCGCGCCGTGCGCGTTGGGCTTAGCGTGGGGGCCCGCGCGCCAGCAAGGTACTGGACAGTACTATTCGCTGCATCGTCGACGGCACGTTGAGGGCGCAGGGATTCGAAAAGCTGCAATGTACCGACCAGGGGCTGCCTACGTTCTACTCGCCAAAGTGGGTGAATGCCGACCAACCGCTAGACGGTTTGGTAGACGGCCTACGCGCCCATCCTCAGGCACGCCTATGCTTCTACGGCACGCCCGGAACCGGCAAGACCGCGTTCGGCCAGTGGCTGGCGCAAGCGTTGGACAAGCCGCTGATGGTCAAGCGAGTATCCGACCTGGTGTCGCCCTACGTGGGCATGACCGAGCAGAATCTGGCGAGCACCTTCGAGCGCGCCCGACAGGAAGATGCCGTCCTGCTACTAGACGAGGTTGACAGCTTTTTGCAGGACAGGCGCAAGGCTCGGCAAAGCTGGGAGGTCGCCGCCGTCAATGAAATGCTCACGCAGATGGAAAGCTACCAGGGGCTGTTCATCGCCTCCACCAACCTGATCCGCGACCTGGACGAGGCGTCTCTGCGGCGCTTCGACCTAAAGGTGCATTTCGGCTACCTCAATACAGCCCAGGCCCAGGCCCTATTCGCCGCGCACCTCAAAGCGCTGTCGCTTAAGGACCCGCAACAAAGCGCAACTGGACGATTGCGCAACGAAGCATTCCTAACCCCTGGTGATTTTGCAGCGGTGGCACGACGTGCGCGTTTCAAACCGTTCGCCAATGCCGACGAACTGGCCGCCGCGCTGCTGGCCGAATGCCGCTTGAAGGCCACCGGCCAGCAACGCTCTATTGGCTTCCAGCAGTGGACGCACTAAAGGTCGTCCTCTCGACGCCGATAGGCAGATAACCTGTCATACTGCTAGCCAGTGGCCAGCCTTCACACCACAAGGATGCGTTTTGTGCCCTCTACCAAGACCCACAACGCCTTGAGCCGTCAATGGGAGCTGCTACAGCAACTTCCCAAACGCTCTCCCGGCATCACCGTGACTGAATTGCATACCCGCCTGACGGCTGCTGGCTACTCAATCAGCCGCCGCAGCGTCGAACGCGACCTGCATGACCTTTCTCTGGTGTTCCCGTTACAATGCAACGATGCAGGCACACCATTCGGTTGGTTCTGGAAGCCAGGTGTGAGTGTCGAGTTGCAGGGCATTACTCTGACTGAAGCGGTGAGCCTCACTCTGGTGGAGGATGCTGTTCGCCCGTTGCTACCGGGGAGTATGTTAAGCACGCTAGAACCACGCTTCGAGCACGCTCGGCAAAAGCTCAGAGGCCTCGGAGGCGATAACCCTGCCGCTCGCTGGCCCAACAAAGTGGCAAGTGTTCGACCTGACTTCAATCTCCGCGCCCCGCAGATCCAGCCAGAAACCCTAGAGGCCCTGCAGCACGCATTGATTAGCGAACAGCAGGTTCGGTGTCAGTACTACTCTGCGCACAGCGACAAGCAGAGCGAGTTGACCCTCAATCCGTTGGCCATCGTACAGCGCGGACTGGTCACCTACCTGATTGCAACCGCAGCCCCCTACACCGATGTCCGACAATTCGCGGTACACCGCTTCCGCTCAGTGAAGGTGCTCGACTCGACCTGCCAGGGGCTGGAGTCCTTCGAGTTGCAAACCTACCTCGCCACCGACGCCTTGCACTTCGGCAAGCCGGAAAAAATCTGCCTCAAGGCCTGGGTGAGTGAGCAGCAAGCTCGTTTGATTCGGGAGACGCCTTTGAGCACAGATATGGTGCTTGAGCCGTTGGCTCAAGGCTTCCAGCTTCAAGCGACTGTAACTAATACCTGGCAACTGCACTGGTGGATTCTCTCACTAGGAGATTCATTCGTGGTACATGAGCCTGCAACACTTCGCCAACAAGTGTGCGACTCATTACGCCGCGCTGTCGCAGCGTATGAGCATGAGGATTGCTCACCGTAAGCAGTCGGCATAACTCGTCACGTGTTCAACCCAGCTCGAATGAAGTAACAACATCATGCTAAATTCTTCCATGCTGAATAGTATTGCCACCCAGCTACACAACCTGGCCGCGGGCGTTCAAGAGGCAACTATCGATGAGTCATACCAGGTAAGCATTCCCTTTAGTGCAATCCACAATGGCAATCGCGCTACGTTGCTGGAAAAATTGAAATCCTTGTCCGCCCCCAAAGGGCGTTACATATATCAATTCACCGTCGAGCAAACTTTATCTGAAACTCTGCATCAAGCATTTAAGGCGGCAAAGTCAGCCGGGAGAAATGATCGGGCCTACTGCCGAATAAATGCTGCCTCTGCATTGCTGTATGTTGGAAGCTCCACAGACCTGCACTCACGAATCAAGCAGCACTTGGGATTCGGCAACAAAGGCACCTATGCCATGCAGCTCTGCCACTGGTTGCCAGAACTAGAAGGAGCGTTGAACATTCAAGCATGGCGGTTCGCTCAGAATGTCGACAATAGCGTCATCCAAGCCATTGAGGATGGTTTATGGGCACTGAATGGGCCTATGTTCGGCAGGCAAGGTGCTCGCTAAGCTATCGGTCGGCTAGGAAACCTTTGCTCTTCGCTCATCTGGTCAAGTAAGCGCGGTAGAATTTCTGCCGCTCTACCGACCAGCCTAAACGCCTTCTCCTCTTCAAACGCCTCGGAGTCGAGATTGATATGCACAATCAAAGCACCGTGCTCTCTAGCGATTCTGGGAATTTCTGCCGCAGGTTGCACCAAGCCCGAAGTCCCGATTGAAAGCAGCAGATCACAATCTTTAGCAGCTGCTAGCGCTTTGCGCCAAGGCTGCTCCGGTAGTGACTCCCCGAACCAGACCACCCCTGGTCGGATTTTACCGTTGCAATGCTGACAGCGTGGTGGCTCGATCCTGCACATATTCTTAATTTCATGCTCAGCCTCTATATTCCATTTATAGGGGCGTGCACACGCAAAGCAACGTGGCGTGTTCAAGCTACCATGCAAATGAATGACCTCATGACAACCCGCCCGCTCATGTAAATCGTCAACATTCTGGGTAATTAGCGTCAGCTTGGGCAATTGATCAGAAAGTTTAGTTATAGCCAAATGGGCAGGATTAGGGATAGCGGCAAGTACCATCGCTCGTCGCCATTCGTACCACCCCCATACCAACGCAGGATCCATGCGAAAGGCATTGGCAGCCGCCAAAGCAGCGGGGTCGAATGATTCCCATAGACCGTTCAAGGCATCGCGAAATGTTGGTATGCCACTCTCTGCCGAGACACCCGCGCCTGTGAACACCACCACATGATGCGCGCGACGTAAACGCGCCCCAAGAAACTCAATCATAAGTCGCCCTTATCTCCGCAACCTCGCGTACCACTCGGCCAGTATGCGGTCGATCGCGCTAGTTGCTTGCAAGCTCAACGCATCATGCCCACATCGCTCACACGAGTCTGCTGGGCTTAGGGCATCGCTCAGTGGCGCAACCGTCTTCTTCCAGCCACATTCGCAGCATACTAATGTAAAAGGTCTTGGCCTTACGGGCATAATCGGCCCTCTCAATTACGCTTGAAGTGAAATAGAATTTATAACTTTTAAACTACAGGAAGCAAAGCCCTCAAGATCTCCACCTGGCGCTGTAGTTGCTCTACGTGCGCTTGCTCCGCTCGCAGGGCTGATCTGAGCTCGCGGTTCTCCTCAATGTGGAAACAGGTACTCTGCCGCTGCTCCTGAAGGTTAACTTGCCAGTGGTTAATCAAACTCGAGATTTTAGTATGCTGCAAATACTGAAATGACAGTAAAATCAAGATCAGACTTTGCAGCGCATACATGCTCCAAGCTCCAATGATCATGCCTTTAACCCCTAAACAATGCAGATTCGACTGCCTTTCGGTACCAGTAAGCAGCCTGCTCAAAGTTTGGCGCCTGGCCCTTTGCACCAGTCTCGTACAGCCGCCCCAGCGCTTTGCCCGCCCAACTGATACGTAAGGGATCCATGAACCCCACATTCAAAGCCGCCCACTGATCCCCGATGCTGTGCTCCCGATTTTCTCTGGAGCCAGCCCGCCATGATGCGACCCGACGCCAAAGTCGAAAAGGTATACCTCTACCCCAAGCCCGTGGACTTCCGAAAATCCATCGATGGCTTGGCCGCTTTGGTCGAGCTGGATATCAAGGTCGCCGTGTTCGACCCCGTGCTTTTTGTTTTTCTGAGTCGCCACCGTAACCGAGTAAAAATCCTCTACTGGGAGCGCAACGGTTTCTGCCTTTGGCTCAAGCGTCTCGAGTCAGAACGGTTCAAAACATCGCCCGACGCTACCGATGAAGCCATGATGTTGAGCCTCCAGGAGTTGAACTGGCTGCTTGATGGTTTTGATCTCTGGCGCAACCGCCCTCATCAAGTTCTGACTCCACGTTTCGTGGCCTGACCCGGTATAATCCGGGCATGACTTTCATGCCTGACGATCTTCCAGACGATCCTGTTTTGCTCAAGCAAATGCTGCTTGAGGCATTCAGCCGTCAAGAGGAAGTGGCTCAGTCCTACCAGACCCACATCGTCGATTTGAAAGGACAGATCAAGTTGCTGCGCGACCGTCTATTCGGACGTAAATCCGAACAGACAGTGGAGCCGAACACGCCGCAACTGGCTCTGTTCAACGAGCCAGAAAGCGTGCCGATATCGCTCATCGTCGATACCGAAGAAGAAGTCGTTTCGCCGACCATACGCCGTGGCAAACGCAAACCGTTGTCGGCTGACCTGCCGCGTATCGAAGTCATCCACGAACTGCCTGAGCACGAACTGACCTGTGTCTGCGGTTGCCGCAAGCATGTGATCAGTGAAGAAACCAGCGAGCAGCTGGATATCGTGCCGATGCAGATCCGGGTCATCAAACACATCCGCAAAGTCTACGGTTGTCGCGGTTGCGAAACGGCTCCGGTCACCGCTGACAAACCTGCTCAATTGATCGAAAAGAGCATGGCCAGTCCGAGTGTCCTGGCGATGTTGTTGACCACCAAGTATGTCGATGGCTTGCCGCTGCATCGTTTCGAGACGGTGCTGAGCCGACATGGTATCGATATTCCGCGTCAGACTCTCGCCCGTTGGATTATCCAGTGCGGCGAGCACTTGCAACCGCTACTGAATCTGATGCGCGACCGGTTGCTGGAAAGCCCCGTCATCCACTGCGATGAAACCCGCGTCCAGGTGCTTAAAGAACCGGATCGAGACCCGACCAGCCAATCCTGGATGTGGGTGCAAGCCAGCGGGCCTCCGGATCGAAAAGTCGTGCTCTTCGACTACACCTCCAGTCGTGCGCAGGAGGTGCCGCTGCGCCTGCTGGAAAGTTATCGTGGCTACATCATGACCGATGATTACGCCGGTTATAACGCATTGGCGCTGCAACCGGGCGTGGAGCGTCTGGCATGCATGGCCCATGCGCGACGCAAGTTCGTGGACGCTCAAAAAGTGCAACCCAAGGGCAAGACAGGACGTGCCGATATCGCGCTAACGATGATCAACAAGTTGTACGGCATAGAGCGAGACCTCAAGGACGTCAGCGATGAGCAGCGATTTATCGTCCGTCAGGAAAAGAGCCTGCCGATCCTGGCTCAGTTGAAAAGCTGGTTGGATAAAGCGCAGCCGCAAGTGACGCCACAAAGTGTCCTGGGCAAGGCTGTTAATTATCTGGCCAGCAACTGGAGCCGGCTGGAGCGCTACGTGGAGGCTGGTTTTTTACCGATCGACAACAACCGGGCAGAGCGTGCAATAAAACCATTTGTGATCGGGCGCAAGGCTTGGTTGTTCAGTGATACGCTCAAAGGTGCAACGGCCAGTGCCCAGATCTACAGTTTGGTCGAGACCGCCAAGGTCAACGGCCAAGAGCCCTATACGTGGCTGCGCCACGTACTAGAGCGCCTGCCACATGCGCAGTCGGTGGCCGACTACGAAGCGTTGTTGCCGTGGAGCTGCTTACCGGAAATGCCACGGTAACCTCGATCACAACTTCGCGGTAGGTGGGGATCATGGATCGGTTACTGCCAATGAGGGGTGTGGTCCACTCTATTATACTTCCGTAATTAAACCCCGCAAAACAAATGCATCCTGACCCATAATCAAAAGTCGGATTACATTCGCGAATTCAAATCAAATCCGCTAGATTTTTAGCGGATTTTTTATGTGTTGTGTAGAGCAAGGAGACAACAAAGATCTCTATACCCATCCCGTTTTTCTTTAACAGCGTAATTTTATAGCGGGCGGCACGAAGAGATAGAGATAGCTGAGGCTTGGCAAAATATCATTGGTAATCGAGGCTACTTCTTTAACTGCAACGCAAATAAATTAAATTACACCATCACTGCTGATGCCCAGATTAATAAGCTGCTCGCCACATGTTTAACCGATGACTATCATAATTTTCACTCATCCTTGCTACCCAGACCTTCGAAGCTCAGGCACAATCCCCAGCCCGCTCCTTCCATATCAAATACCGAATGAAACTGCTCAACACCTACGACGACCGTGACGAAGCCGAAGAGGCGGCCGAGAAACTAACCGGCGACAAGCGCCTTGCCAGCGAGCGCGATGCAACTGTCACGATCTACAACCTGTTCGGCATCCCTAGTTGGAGCAACCTCTACCGCCTGGACATGTACAACCTGGGCGAGCTGAAAAGCCTACTGGATCGTCGCGCAATCTGGCCGCCGGCCGACCAAACACGACATGCCGAGATTATTGCCACACTGCAGACCGTGGCAAAAAACTATGGAGTCGAGGTACCAGGACACTGGCTTTAGCCAGCAAGCTACCCAACGATCTCGATATATCCGATCAGCTCAGCCGAATAGCTCCCATCGCCGTTGGCCGCCCCTTTATGTCTCAGTTCGCGCTGTAAAGTGGGCTCTACCAACTGCGAAAACAGTTCCTGTCGCTGTTCAGGAGAGAAGCAAGGGGTGGCCGGTGCAGCCTGCAGGTATTTCTCACATTGCCGCTCTACCATCGGGACACGTGTTCCATCTGCCTTCACGGCTATTGGTTGCAAGACCACTCGACGCTCACCAGCACTGGTTGAGGTTTCAACGATCCAGAGCGACACCAGCACAGGTTCACCCTGATCTCCCAGTACGGCAATGCCGATCTCTTCAGGGGGCAGGCTGCGCCAACGCCCCAGTTCCTGCTGTACCAATGGGTGGTCAAGGCCCATCAGGTCGACATCGTCACTGCTGGTGGCAATATCGCGATCCAGCGTAAAGCGCAGCTTGCGCGAGCCATCTTGGGCGACGAGATCGCAGGTATTTTCGTCAATCTTCACCAAGCGCTGCTGGCGGTCTGCCAGGGCCGACGACATGAAGCGCACCAAGCGATCCATGCTGGAGGACACGTCGGAGAAAGGCTGGTAATCATCGAGGCTGAAGCCCTCCAGATCCTGAAAGAGATCGAAGACAACCTTGCGAGCCTCGCTGGAGTTGGAGAGCGCCGCTTCGAGCTCCACCTGAGTACGACGCAGGGTTGGGTCGGAAAGCGCTTCCTGGTACAGGCGGTCGTAGTTGAGCCGTTCGGAGAGCTGACCAAGGATCTGGGAGCGCAAATCTTCGGCTACATTGCCTTGCTCATCGACCTTGCCGACAGTTCGAGCGATTTCGGTAAGTTTCTCATCTAGAAGCAGGAAAATCCGCCCCTCGATGGTATCCGAGAGCACCAAGTTATAGACCTGAGCCGTATGGTTCTGCCCGTAGCGGTGGATGCGACCGATACGTTGCTCTACATCCATCGGATTCCAGGGCAGGTCGAAGTTGAACAGGATGCGCGCAAATTGCAAATTGATCCCTTCACGTCCGGCTGCCGTACACACCAGTACTCGCGGGCCATCCTTCTGCCGGAAGCGGCGCTCCGCAGCCACTTTTGCACCATGATCACCGCCCCTGAGCACGACAACACCCTGGCCTGGGTAGGTTGCCTCGATTTCCTGGGAGATCATTTCTACCGTTCCCAGGTAGGTCGCGAAGATTACTACCTTTTCCTCAGGATTCTGCCGCCATAGGTAACCCAAGCCATCGAGCAGCTTTTGCGCCTTGGTCTCCCTTTGCTGGGGGAAGGAGGCCAACAGGTCACCAATTCGCAGGCGCTCCTCTGGTAGGTGGAGCTCAACAACGGCAGAAGCTGCCTCTTCCGAATGCGTCGATGAAAATTCGCTACCGTAGGGATCGGAAGCCATTTCCAGGACATCATCATCCAGCTTCTTGATCAGGCGATGGCGCAGATCTGCCATCACACGATCGACCTCGCTGCGGCCGATGATGTCACGTGGCAGATTGAACTGCTCATGGATCATTTCACGCGCTTCTTCGTTAAGTCGCTCACGCCCCTCGATGTCAAGATCTTTGTCACGCAGCAGCGCTTCATGCAGGGTCAACATCAACAGGCGGCGCTTGAGGGTGCGCCGTACAGCCGCAAAGCTTGAGGCCGCGATTTTCTGGAAGATGGCCATCAGGAACCCCAAGGCCCGGCCCTGGTTGCCCTGACGCTTGGCCAGGTCAAAGCCTTCCTCCAGATACTCACGCAAGCGCTCATAGAAGCGCTTTTCTGCCTCGTTCATCACGAACGACTCTGTATGCACCCAGCGACGAGCAAACAGCGGTGAGCCATCCGGTTGGCAGGCATCCGCCTTGGTACGGCGGAACATCACCGTATTCAGCCGATATCGGTGATCGACCATCTCCTCCGGCCCTTTGAACAGGGTCGGGTTGAGCAACTGCACCAGCATCCAGAATTGGAAATGATTGCCCTGGTGAGGGGTGGCCGAAAGCAGCAGCAGGCCACGAGCATGATCCTTCAGTGCCTCGGCCAGCTTGTAGTTTTCGGTTTTCTTGACCTTGTTTCCGCTGCTGCGATGAGCTGTCAGGTGGTGCGCTTCGTCGAACACCACCAGATCCCAGCGTGGGGCTTCCAGCAGGCGCTTGATGCGTGCAGGCCGCTTGAGGGTATCGATGCTGGCGATCAAGCGGTCGTGCTTGGCGAAGGCATTTGTCTTGCGGTCGGTGATGTCGCCCTCCGAACCGAATACCTCGAAGTCGAGATTGAACACGTCGTTCAGCTCACGATGCCAGTTGTTCACCAGGCCCGCAGGAACCACCATCAAGGCACGGTTCAGCTCTCCGCGGCTCGCCAGCTCGCGCAGGATCAGCGCCGTTTCGATGGTCTTGCCTAGCCCCACCTCATCGGCAATCAGGTAGCGTCTGGGTGAGGCGGTGGCAATGCGGTGGGTCAGCACTACCTGGTGGGGCAGAAGATCAATGCGGGCCGAGGTCAGTGCAGACGCGCTTTCCATCGCCGGCAACGCATGTGCCTCATAGGCTAGCCAGGCCTTGCGCGCACGCTCGCTGCCACCTGCAACCGCCTGCAAAATGCGCTGGGTGCGCGACAACTCACGCCGGACCAGGTGAACAGGGACACGTCGTAGACCAACGCCGACAAACAGCGCCCCCAGGTATCCATCCCGAGGCGGCTCGGTAACAACCCCCTGCCCAAACTCGGCATGCGTGATCTGCTCACCAGGAGAGAAATGAAGCTCAGCGCTCATCGTCACGACTCAGGTAATCCGCAGATGGAAGAGGCCCGATGCTTTGGCCCCTGGGCGCAAGAGGATCTCCTGCGGGTAGTCGGTGGCCTCCCCCCAGAGCACGCGGCCAAAATCCAGGGCAGCATCAGAGTGAGGATGCGCACAACGCCAGGCCACCGCATCGGTGGCCGGGTTTGTCGTGAGCCGACCAGCGCCGGAGGGCATCCAGAACATCAGTGCTGCCTGCCCCTCGTAATAGCTCTGGAAGGAAAGCAAGGCACCCTTGACCTCTGCCGCCAGCCAGTCCTCGGCCTCGTCAGGAGGGAGCACATCCAGGCTGCCCTCCAGCCCGGCTACCACAAGGGTATTGTTGTCGTTGCTCGGCAGGTCATCCGGCCAGTTTCTGGCAGCCTGGATGAATTGCCTCAGGCTCCAGACCTCACTAGCAACACAAACCTGTGCCAATGCTTCCGCATCCCAAATCCAGCTGGTTCCCCTGCGCATCCAAACGCTGTCGAGCAACTGCTTCATGCCTTAATCCTCCTGGAACAGCGCCATTTGCTGCACGGCTTCCTTGTGACTGGATGCCCAGCCGTTGTAGATGGTGAGCGCCCGCGAGGCGGCATGGCGCATCGGTTCGGTCGCCGCACGCTTGGACAACCAATCCAGCAGTCCCTTGAGCGCGGCGTGGGGTTTGAAGTTTTCATTCTTCAAGGTATCGGCAGCATTGATCCCACTGTTGTCGAAGCATGCGCCCATCAGCACCAGCGCCTGGTCAAGGTCCGAGGTCAGCTTGCGACGATGCTTGCCCTGCCAGCTTTGTGCGAATGCCAGCGGCTCGACCATGTAGAAGACCTTTTTCTTTTCCTCACACCAGCCACGCTCTACGAACTCATCAGGGGCCATGCCGGAGCCACGCAGGTGCTTTTGCATCTGATCGCGGGCGACTTCAGTCTGTCCCTCGTAGATACGCAGGAACTGACGAGTAACGGGTTCGGCGTTGACCGGTGGTGGCTCCTGAGTACGGTTAGCGTCCTCATCGATCAGCTGGTTGATACCCACTAGGGCATCCCGCACATTGATCACTCGGCCTTCATCGACATAGACCTTGCCGTAGTGGCGAGAGAAATACTCCAGAGCCTTACCGCGACGAATCACCTGCAGGTCAGCCGATGGCAAACCCTCCTTGGAGTGGTTTTCCAGCATGCCTTGCAGTTGGCGAACCTCAGCCAATACCTCGCGGCGCATGCGGCCCCAGCTCACCGGTTTGGGCTCTTCGGTGCGTTTGCGGCAGACGTGGATGATGTCGTACTCGATGGTCTTCGAACCGAACTCTCCTTCGCCTTTTGTTTCGTCGGAGCGAATCGGATAGGTAGCTTCGAGATAGAAGCCCGCATCGAACAACGACTCCAGCACTGCCACCCACGGCTCATCCTCGCTGTGATGGAAGGTGAAGGCCAGGATGCCGCTGGGCTTCAGGAGGCGATGCGCCTCGCGCCAGCACTGCGTGAGCAAGCGCTGGTAGAAGCCATCCGGGTCTTCTGGCTCCCGTGCTTTGTTGGCCACGGCCTCCAGCGACTTGGGTGTGTACTCTGCACTGAAAATCTCTGGGTACTTGCCCTTAAGCACCAGGCGGAGCCAGACGTAGAAAAAGTCGGCCAGCTCCGAGTAGTGCAACAGGCCGCCGAAAGGCGGATCGGTGATGACCAGATCAAGGCTGGCACTTTCTAGCTGAGTCAGATCGGTGGACGAGCCCTGATGCACGACCACATCTAGCACCGGGTCGCCGGGGAACACTTTTTCGCTCTTCCCACTTAGCTGACCAGCAAGCGCAGAGTCGCGGCGCTTCAGCGCTTCGATGCTCACCGAATCCCACGGTTCAGCCGCCCATTCTCGGCCCTCATTGATCCCTTCGATACACGACGCCCAATTGCCACGACCCAGCGCTGGAAAAACACTGTTTTCAACGACATTGTTCTTCGGGTGATAGTTGTTGTTGCTCATGTGCGGCACGAGCTTGTCGTAACCGCTATCCCAAAAACAAAAAAGATTTTGATTGCGTAAATATTGCTG
The DNA here is from genome assembly GCF_056279025.1 of Pseudomonas sp. TE3910. NCBI lineage: Bacteria > Pseudomonadati > Pseudomonadota > Gammaproteobacteria > Pseudomonadales > Pseudomonadaceae > Pseudomonas > Pseudomonas sp. TE3910. The sequence continues at coordinate 307,865 of NZ_JBWBQN010000001.1, read as the reverse complement.
GAAGGCCCCCAGCACAAACTCCCGCACCCGCCAGTCGTAGTCCCCGACTTCGACAATGGCTTTGAGCAGTTGAGCGTGCACCAGCAGTTGGCGCGGGTTGAACATCGTCCACCAGTGCGTGAAGCCGTAGTTTTCACGGATATCACTGTTGGCAATAGCTGTCATGAACCCATAGGGCACTTCAGAGCGCGGCCAGTAGTCCTTCAGGTCAGCATCCTTGCGCGCTTCCCATTCCGCGAACGCAGCGTCATGTTGATGGGCATGTGCTATTTCATAAGGTGCGAAGAAGCGCCCGCTGTAGGGTTTGCCTGCTTCATCCCGCTTGGGCGCGTAGCCTTGAACGGCATATGCTGCCATTTGGCCGCTTTTCTTGGTGGCCTTGATAGAGCTCATGACGTCTTGCACTGTGCCGCAGGCCGCGCAGGCAAAGTTGGAGCGCTTCGGCACTGTGCCGTTTTCCGGCGCAAAGGTGATCTTCGTTTCTGGGCAAGTCACTTGGTCCGGCAGTGCACCTCGCACCTCTAGCAGACGAATTTTGGATGCTCGCTCATTATCCCAGCGCGTAGTCGCACCCACGTCATCCTGCGCCGAACCACCGAAGGGCTGGCCGTTCACATCCAGCTTTGGCGAGCCTGCTAGCCATTGCGGATGCACCAGCAGACTCAGCTCGACCTTCTTATTTTTGCCCTTGCCAAGCTTGATTTGCCCACGAGTGCCTTCCAGCGCCAGACCATCCTTGATGCGTAGTTGGGCCTTGATACTGCTGCCACAATGCGGACAGCTCACACCCTTCTCGACATCAAGGATGGCGAACGGATGCTCCGACGGTGCCACATACAACGGCACGTCGGGTGCCATCCGCGCAGAGTGTTCCTCAATATGGAATTCACCGCCACAGTTGCTGCAGGCATGCTCCCAGTGCTTGACGGACAGAGTTTTCACCGCCATCACCGGACTGGTCATGATCGGTGTTCGATGGCCGCAGCCGGTCACCTGGCAAGGGCCGTGCTTGGCCCAGAAGGTGTAGATGATCTCCGGGCCTTCGTAGCGATAGTCTTTGCGCTCCTCACGCGGAATGCTCAGCGGGTCGAAGCCGGCGGGCATCACCTTCTGGGTCGGCAGATGCGTCCAGCTGCCTTTCTCACCATTCGGGCCATCACAGTAGTAGTACGGCATGATCTGCGGCTTGACTTCGGCCTCGATGTCGGCGAGCAGGCGTTTTACTTCCTCCAGATCGACGTTGGCCAGCTCCTGCTTGACCACAAACCACGCGACTGGATTCAGGTCATTACCGATCATCTGCATGCCAAGGCGTGAGCCCTCCACTAGCGTGGTGCCACCCCCCATGAAAATGTCCGCCACCTTCAGATCCTTGAAGGCCCCCTTCTTCTGGTGGTTGGCATAGTAGTTGTCCCATACCAGCTTGGCTGCGTGCGACTTGTCCTCCGGAGCCTTGGTGGCTGCCGCAATCAGCATGGAGCGGAAAACGCTGGAGCGACGACGTGCCCACCATTTCGACATCTGGTAGATCGGCTTGCCTGCGTTCCCCTCGATGATCGCCACCTGGTTGACCGGGAGGATCGGGAAGTCGACCTCCAGGCAGGTCTTGGGGCGATTCGGATCGTTGAAATCCACGGTTTCCAGCGCAACGGCTTTGCCGGCACCAACAGCCTTGGCGACTTCGAGGGCCAGGAGTTCTTTCTTGGTTGCCATATGGCGCATATCCTTACTTGGTGAGCTCGACGAACGGCGATAAAACTTCCAGCAGCGACAAGCCACCGTGGGTCAACGTCGGGTATCCACCCTGGCTTTTCCATTTCAAACGACCAAGCGCCATCAGGTGTGCCCCATGCTGGTTTTCGATCTGGAGAGAAACCGGGGGAGAAAAATGGCCAGCCTCGGCTGTACCTGCAGTGCTACGGCCGCTGGCAAAGGTTTTCTTGAGGTAGGCAGCTACATCCCCTTCGGCGTCCGAGAAGTAGCCTGTAGCGGCATAGCCATGGTCAGAGGTGATAACCAGTCGACGACCCGTTGCCAGTTTTTCCACGAAAGCCCAGAAGTCATCGCTGGTGAGTTGCTCCGCGGCATCGCGAGTCAGGACTTCCAGTCCTTGGCCAGCACCGGAACCATCGTGCACCTTGCTGTCTGGCCAGTGGTGCCAGAACACCCAGCTGGGTGCGCTGTTAACCAAGCCGGCGCAGTCCTGCCAGGGTAAATCGATGCTTTCGGTCTGGCAGGGAGCAAGCCTGTGAGTCAATCCGCCACCATTGCTCTGCAGTTGGCTACGACTGCCAAAGCCCAAGGCTTTGGCAAATTCGGTGGTTTCACCCGGCAGCTCCGAGGCTGTAGCTGAGACTTCATGCAGGTTAAAACCGCGCTCCTTGGCTCCCTGGAGCAGCCAAGGCAGCTCGCGCAGCGAAAGACCATCCAGAATCAACACTGCCTTGGCGCTGTACGGTTGTTCCCACCAAGTTGCTACTCGGTCAGAGGTCTGCTGAATACCGCTTACTTCAGAATCAGCAAAGGCATGCCAGAGATCCCAGCTGCTGGTCGCAAGAAAATGATCCAGCCAGCCCACCTCACGGTCACGCCGGGTCACCTCGCCAGCGGCATTACCCGCAGCCAACGGCTTGCTAGTGATCTCCATGACGCGTTCGACAATGAGTTTCCAGGCTTCTGCGGACGTACCGCTGGTGATCTTCTGTAAAAGCTCAGCATCCAGTGCCATCAGTTGTCTTCCTTCTCAAGGGATAGCTCGAAGGCCATGCCATCCGGGAGCTTCTTCAGCAGCTCTTTCAATTGAGCGCCAGTGGCGGCCGAGAGTTTGAGCGTCACGGACTCGACAGGTGTGGCAGGGCCAATACCCCAACCTTCCAACTTGCCAATCAGGTTCAACGGCGAGGTGGCAGGATTCTGCAGTACAGTTTTTGACTTACTACTGGTGCTGTCGGACGGGTTGGCAAAAATCCCCCCAGGAGCAGGTGGAGTGCCGCCGCCAGTCTCCGAGACAGGGAATGGGGGCATGCCACCTCCCTGGCCGGAATTGCCATTGCTGTCACCGAAGAGCCCACCGGGCTGTGGCGGAGGGGTAATCGGGGTAACTGCGCCACCTGTAGCAGGTACGGCAGAGGGCTGCAGCAGGAATACCTCGTCCAGTTGCCGTCCTGTGAGGGAAAGCTTGGGTCGCAGGCGCTTCCAGGCGCTTTCTTCATCTTCACCCGGCTGCGCTTGCAGGTATTCCATGCCTCGCAGGTTGATAGCGATCTTGCCTCGTGCACACAGGCGGATGACGCGCTCCTTCATGGCGGTTTCCCCCAGCCATGGGATGCAGTCCAGCCCACCTGGACGGGGCTCCTTCAGTTCGCGCAGCAGCTTGCTGATAGGTTCGCTGTTGGAAGCGAGCTCCATGACAAGCTCTTCAAGATCCTCTGGAACGAACAGGTCATTGACTAGTGCTTCCTCGATGTCCTCGGGGATCTGCGCTCCCTGTTTCTTCAGCGTCTCCACAGCGAATGCGCATTGGCTGGGGTCCTGGTTGCTCCAGCGCATCAGTACAGCGAAGCGATCAAAGCGCTTCTTCAGGATGTCACGCAGCTCGCTCTGGTACTTAGTCTGTAGCTTCCGGTACTCGGGACTCTGACTGCTCCATTCCTGCGCTTTCATGGATGCGCGGGCCAGGATCAGCAGGTCGCGGTCCTGGAAAGCATTCTTCGAGCCTCCTCGGGGGAGCAGGAAGCGTACCGTGTTGCGATTTTTTTGCAGGTGATCCTTGAGCCAGCGGCCGAGACGCTCATCAAGGCGGTCCGGCTCTTCCGGCAGCACCAAAATGGGCAGGCGATCATCCCAACGCCCAGGCTGCTCGCTTTCCTCGAGGGTGGACCAAGGGTCAGAAAGCCAAGTGCTGGGCAATGCAATCACGCGGAAGTTTTTCGCCACCTCCTCGGTGCCGCCGATGACGTAGCGGATCTCCTTGGCCAGTTGAGCGAGATCCGTCCCGTCGGCAAACAGCTTGTCGTTGCGAGCACAGGCCATCAGCTTGGCCCGGGGGTTTTCCTCTTCACGGAATACCAGTCGATTACCATCCGGGTGGATGTTGAAGCTGTTCTCGACAATAGTGGCGAGCTCGACCTGAAAGGCGTTGTCATCGACTGCCGATGCACGGGTGATATCGACTTGCAGAGTTGCTGGCTCAGCCCCTGCCTGGTTCCCGACAGCAATCGAGCGTAACCAGAGTGCGCTGACAATCTCCTTCAGGTGCGGCACATCGTAACGGTACCCTGGCACCGCCTCGGTAACCGAGGTGATGTTGCGCAGCGCCTTTTCGCGCAGGGTGCGATGCTGCTGATTGGACACCGAATCCAGCAGCGCACCGATGCCAGCGGTGTCGTCATCAAGAATGAAGTCGGCGGCAGTTAGAATCGGGCTGCTATCTCCCCGGCTTTTGAACAGGTTGGCCAGGATGCGGATCATATCGCGGGTTTCCTGGGCATCCGTGGCGATCAGAACCTGGTCTTCCAGAAGCTGCAACAGGTGCGGGGCATAGGGCCACGCCTCAGTGAAATCGCGACGCTTGCGCTCCTGCTCTGCAGCCGGCACATCTAGCAGTCGGAAGAATTCGCTGACGTGATTGGCCAGCAGGCTCTCGATGTTGGCAGCAGGAACCTGCAGCCGGTTGTCGAACAGCCGGTGCAGCAGCATACGCCGACGATCCAGCTGAATTCGCTCGGGGCTGCCGCCTGCCTTGAAGTCGATGGTCACCGGGTTGACGCGGTGAACCTGCTGATAGGCATCGGTGCTGCCATTGCGCACGGAGATCACCAGAACCAAGAGCTCCGGATGCTCCTTAGCGATCTCGGAAAGGATCTGGATGAAATTGAAGGCCCAAGCAACCGCTGGTGTCTGCTTGGTATCCTTGAGCCCATCGAACCAGGTCTGGAACTCGTCCAGCAACAGCATGGTCGGTTGCTTCTGGAGCAGCTCCAAAATCAGGTCTTGGGAGGGGACATCGGTCTTCGCGTTGCCCATACCCTCCCATTTGCCACGGATGTATGTGCCATGGGGGTGACGCTCCAGCAGCACATCCCAGAGGAACTTGTAGCGCTGACGGTGCAGGCTTTCACCGATCACCAGCATGCCATCACGCAGGCGAATCTTGGCAATCTCCGGCACGGCCAGGGTGGTTACCCATGAGGAGAGCCAGGCAGCGGTCGATACAGGGTCGTTGACCGCGTGGTACAGGGCCGCCATCAAGTGCGACTTACCAAGCCCGCGCTCGCCAATCACTACAACAGGACGCCCCTGGTCAGGCCCGACGGCCTCGATCCCCTTGAGCAGATCTTGGGTGGGGTAGGTGATGCTCAGGAATTCCTGAGCTGCAACCTGTGTCGCACCAGTGTTGCTCTCGTTGGCAAGCTCGATGGCAGTGCCTTTGAGGCGCTTGCCCCGGAACTCCTCACGCAACGTTAACCCAAGCATCGGCACTCGATCTCCATTCAATCTCAACGCAGGCCCCGCCAAAGCACAGGCGGGGGCCGGCAATACATTCGTCAGAGTCAGTCAGCTTATAAAAAGGAAGGAGCAGCGGCCCGAAGATGGAGGCCAAGAATGGCCGCCACTGATTGACTCGTAAGGGACCGCCACACAGCGCCAGAGCAGAATTGCTCGGGCTGAGCATCGGGAATGCATAGTGTGGTATCGGGTGAAGCTGTGGAGCTACCCGAGAGGTGATGGCGTCATCCTGCATGGAAGGCACACACAGGCTAACCGGACAGAGGGGCATGCTCTGCCGGGCACCATGGTCTAAATTATTGCGCTCATCCATCCCGTAGATCCTTCACGGCCGAGCTGCTGCTAGTCAGCCATGAGTGTGCGCAAGACAATCTCAATTGGCAACCAATTGGCAACCAGACTGGTCAAGTTTTGACCACAACCAAAAACTGACAGGCATAAAAAAATCCAAGCACCCGTAAGCGCTTGGATTTTCTAGGGATTTTTGGTCGGGACGGAGTGATTCGAACACTCGACCCCTTGCACCCCATGCAAGTGCGCTACCGGGCTGCGCTACGCCCCGACTGGGCTTTAAACCCGCTCTCGATGTTGCTGAGAACGTTGAAGAATGTACCTTAAGCTTTTGAATTTTGGAAGTATTATTTTCCTGATCCTTTGCCGGGTTATTTCTTCAGAACCACCAGTACATCTTCCAGTTCGACAATCATTTGCCGAATCAGTTGTTTGTACTGGGTGGTGTCATCCTTGGCCTCATCACCCGACAGGCGCAGGCGCGCGCCGCCGATGGTGAAACCCTGGTCGTATAGCAAGGCGCGGATCTGCCGGATCATCAGCACGTCTTGGCGCTGATAATACCGGCGGTTTCCGCGGCGCTTGACCGGGTTGAGTTGAGGAAATTCCTGCTCCCAATAACGAAGTACGTGCGGTTTTACCGCGCATAGCTCGCTGACTTCACCAATGGTGAAGTAGCGTTTGCCAGGAATCGGCGGAAGCTCGTCGTTATGACTTGGTTCCAGCATAAGCCTCAACTCGGGCTTTCAATTTCTGCCCTGGACGAAAGGTGACGACGCGACGTGCCGTGATCGGGATCTCTTCACCCGTTTTCGGGTTGCGGCCCGGCCGCTGGCGCTTGTCACGCAGGTCGAAATTGCCGAAACCGGACAATTTGACCTGCTCGTTGTCTTCAAGAGCGTGCCTGATTTCCTCGAAAAACAGTTCGACCAATTCCTTGGCTTCACGTTTATTCAGGCCCAGCTCCTCGTACAGCCGTTCGGCCATTTCAGCTTTCGTCAGAGCACCCATACGCTATTTCCTTAACGTGGTGTTCAACCTTTGTTCGAGCGAGGTGAGGATGTCTTGAGTCGCAGCGTTCACCTCATCGTCATTAAGAGTGCGCGATGGATGCTGCCAGGTCAAGCCAACAGCCAGGCTTTTTCTATCGGGATCAATGCCTTTACCCTGATAGACGTCAAACAGCCTGAGGTCTGTAAGCCACTCGCCTGCATTTTCACGGATTACCTCAAGCACTGCGCTCGAAGCCACATCACGTCCTGCAATTAAAGCCAGGTCACGACGTACTTCCGGGAATTTCGACAGCTCGTGGAACTTCGGCAGGCGGCCTTCAACCACATCGCCCAAGACCAGTTCGAAAACAAACACCGGACGATCCAGACCCAGGGTTTTCGCAAGCTCTGGGTGGATGGCGCCCAGGTAGCCTACTTCGCGACCATCACGCTCGATGCGTGCGGTCTGGCCTGGGTGCAGTGCCGGGTGCTTGCCAGCGGCAAAGGTGAAATCACCCAGCGAACCAGAGAAGCCCAACAGTGCTTCAACGTCTGCCTTCACATCGAAGAAATCGATGCTGTCACGGCCATTGGCCCAACCTTCAGGCATACGGCTACCGCAGACCACGCCGGCAAGCATGGGTTGTTGCTGCAGACCGTCCAGCTGACCAACGAAGCGCTGGCCGCTTTCGAACAGGCGCACACGATCCTGTTGGCGGTTAAGGTTGTGCTGCAGGGCCTTGACCAGACCTGGCCACAGGGAGGCACGCATGGCCGCCATGTCGCTGGAGATCGGGTTGGCCAGCAGCAGCGGCTCGACGCCTGGGCTGAACAGCTCAAACAGTTTAGGGTCGATAAAGCTGTAGGTGATCGCTTCCTGATAGCCACGGGCAACCAGCAGACGACGCAGTGCTGGCAGCTCGCCACGCGACTCGGCACGGGCTTGCGGCGCCAGGCGTGCTTGCGGGTAACGAACCGGCAGACGGTTATAGCCGTACAGACGGGCCAGCTCTTCGATCAGGTCAACTTCCAAGCTGATGTCGAAACGATGGCTTGGCACCTCGACCTGCCACTGCCCTGCTCCACCTGAGGTTTTCAGACCCAGAGCATTGAGCAGGCGCTCGACTTCGGCACTGTCCATTTCCATGCCCAGCATCTGATTGATGCGGTCGGCACGCAGGGTGATCGGCGCAACGTTCGGCAGATGCTGCTCGCTGACCGCCTCGATGACCGGGCCGGCTTCGCCGCCAACGATCTCCAGCAGCAGGCCAGTAGCACGTTCAATGGCTTCCTTGGCCAGTTGCGAATCGACACCGCGTTCGTAGCGGTGCGAGGCGTCGGTATGCAGGCCGTAAGAACGAGCCTTGCCAGCCACCGAAATCGGCTCGAAGAAGGCGCTTTCCAGGAAGATGTCACGGGTAGTCGCGGAAACACCGCTGTGCTCGCCCCCCATTACACCCGCAATGGCCAGAGCGCGCTCATGGTCGGCAATGACCAGGGTGTCGCTACGCAGCGCAACTTCCTGACCATCCAGCAGGACCAGCTTCTCGCCCTCTTCGGCCATGCGCACACGGATACCGCCGTTGATTTCGGCGAGATCGAATGCATGCAACGGCTGGCCCAGTTCAAGCATCACGTAGTTGGTGATGTCGACGGCAGCGTCGATACTGCGAACATCAGCCCGGCGCAGGCGCTCGACCATCCACAATGGGGTCGGACGCGACAGGTCGACGTTACGGATAACACGCCCCAGGTAACGTGGGCAGGCAGCCGGGGCCAGCACCTCGACCGAGCGAACGTCATCATGGGTCGGAGCAACGGCAGGCACAGCCGGGCGGGTAACGGGCGCGTCATACAGGGCGCCGACTTCACGGGCCAGGCCAGCCAGGGACAGGCAGTCGCCACGGTTAGGGGTCAGGTCGACCTCAATGCTGGCGTCGTCCAGGTCCAGGTACTCACGGATGTCCTGGCCAACCGGTGCATCGGCAGCCAGCTCCAGCAGACCGTCGTTTTCTTCACTGATCTGCAGCTCGGCAGCCGAGCACAGCATGCCGTTGGACTCAACGCCACGCAGCTTGGCTTTCTTGATCTCGAAGTCGCCCGGCAGTTCGGCACCGATCATGGCAAACGGAATTTTCAGGCCTGGGCGAACGTTGGGTGCGCCACACACGACCTGGAAGGTCTCGCTACCGTTGCTGACTTGGCAGACACGCAGCTTATCGGCATCCGGGTGTTGTTCGGTGCTCAGCACCTCGCCTACGACGATGCCACTGAACTGGCCGGCTGCCGGGGTGACGCTGTCGACCTCAAGGCCAGCCATGGACAGACGAGCAACCAGCTCGTCACGGGATACCTGCGGGTTGACCCAACCGCGCAGCCACTTTTCACTGAATTTCATTCTGCTCTCCTGAAAGATTCGTTACGGGTGCGCGACCTAGCGAAATTGCGCAAGGAACCGCAAATCGTTGTCGAAGAACAGACGCAAATCGTTGACGCCGTAACGGAGCATGGCCAAGCGCTCGGCACCCATGCCGAAGGCGAAGCCCTGGTACTCTTCAGGGTCGATGCCAGACATGCGCAGGACGTTCGGGTGGACCATGCCGCAGCCCATGACTTCCAGCCAGCCGGTCTGCTTGCAGACACGGCAGCCTTTGCCGCTGCACATCACACACTGAATATCGACTTCAGCCGACGGCTCGGTGAAGGGGAAGAACGACGGACGGAAACGTACCGCCAGCTCTTTCTCGAAGAACACGCGCAGGAATTCTTCGATGGTGCCTTTGAGATCGGCGAAATTGATCCCGCGATCAACCAGCAGGCCTTCGACCTGGTGGAACATCGGCGAGTGGGTCAGGTCCGAGTCGCAACGGTAGACGCGACCAGGGCAGACAATGCGGATAGGTGGCTGAGTGGACTCCATGGTCCGCACCTGCACCGGCGAGGTGTGGGTACGCAGCAGCATGTTCGCATTGAAATAGAAGGTGTCATGCATTGCCCGCGCCGGGTGGTGGCCAGGAATGTTGAGCGCTTCAAAGTTGTGGTAGTCGTCTTCGACCTCTGGGCCTTCGGCGATGCCGTAACCGATATGGGTGAAGAACTGCTCGATCCGCTCCAAGGTACGGGTGATCGGGTGCAAACCACCGGAAGTCTGGCCACGGCCCGGCAGGGTCACGTCAATGCATTCGGCAGCCAGACGAGCACTGAGCTCAGCCTCTTCGAAGGCGGCCTTGCAGGCATTGAGCACCTCGGTAACACGTTCCTTGGCGTCGTTGATCAGCGCGCCGACTTTCGGGCGCTCTTCGGCTGGCAGGTTGCCCAGGGTCTTCATCACCTGAGTCAGCTCGCCCTTCTTGCCAAGGAATTGAACCCGGATCTGCTCCAGGGCATTGATGTCTTCAGCGCGCTCCACAGCATCCAGGGCTTGGGAGACCAGCGCATCCAGGTTTTCCATGTACAGACTCCAGATACGAAATAGGGGAAGAGCTTACAGGCTCTTCCCCTATTTATGACGTTTAACATTCGCCGCTAATGTCGACGGCGAATGATTGTCGTGGGTACTTAAGCCAGAACGGCTTTAGCCTTCTCGACAATCGCAGCAAACGCCGCTTTTTCGTTCACTGCCAGATCAGCCAGAACCTTACGGTCGATCTCGATGGACGCTTTTTTCAGACCAGCGATCAAACGGCTGTAAGACAGACCGTTGTTACGAGCACCAGCGTTGATACGAGCGATCCACAGAGCGCGGAACTGACGCTTCTTCTGACGACGGTCGCGGTAGGCGTATTGGCCTGCCTTGATGACCGCTTGCTTGGCAACACGGAATACGCGCGAGCGAGCGCCGTAGTAGCCTTTAGCCAGTTTCAGGATTTTCTTGTGACGCTTACGAGCGATGACGCCACGCTTTACACGAGCCATGAGTAACTTCCTCTATCTTTGACCGAAATTAACGTACGCGCAGCATGCGCTCGACTTTTGCAACGTCAGACGGGTGCAGCAGGCTGCTACCACGCAGTTGACGCTTACGCTTGGTCGACATTTTGGTCAGGATGTGGCTCTTAAAAGCGTGCTTGTGCTTGAAGCCGGAAGCGGTTTTCAGGAAACGCTTCGCGGCACCGCTTTTGGTTTTCATTTTTGGCATGTTCGGATACTCCGCATTCAGTGGATAAACATAACCGCAAGGCCTGCCGTGCCCTGGTGGTTATTTCTTTTTCTTGGGGGCGATGACCATCAAAAGTTGGCGTCCTTCCATCTTAGGATGCTGTTCGACGGTTCCGTATTCCGCGAGATCAGCTTCGATCCGCTTCAACAGTTCCATACCCAGCTCCTGGTGAGCCATCTCACGACCACGGAATCTCAGAGAGATTTTGGTCTTGTCCCCATCAGTAAGGAAACGTACCAGGTTGCGTAGTTTTACCTGGTAATCCCCTTCCTCCGTCCCTGGACGAAACTTAATTTCTTTAATCTGGATGATCTTCTGGTTTTTCTTCGCTGCAGCCTGCTGCTTTTTCTTCTCGAAAAGGCTCTTGCCGTAGTCCATGACTCGGCAGACAGGCGGGACTGCGTCGGCAGAAATTTCTACCAGATCCAGCTTCGCTTCTTCAGCGATACGAAGCGCTTCATCAATCGAGACGATGCCAATCTGCTCGCCGTCAGCGCCAATTAACCGAACCTCGCGTGCCGAGATATTCTCGTTGATCGGGGCCTTCGGTGCAGTTCGTTTATCTTGTCTCATATCACGCTTAATAATGATTACTCCGATTCTTGGCGACCACGCCGGGAAACCGCTTGTGCGAGGAATTCAGCGAATTGCGCGACAGGCATCGAGCCCAGGTCAGCACCTTCACGTGTACGCACAGCGACGGTTTGTGTTTCGACTTCCCGGTCCCCAATAACCAAAAGGTAGGGAACCTTGAGCAACGTATGCTCGCGGATTTTAAAGCCGATCTTCTCATTTCTCAAGTCGGACTTGGCACGGAATCCGCTTTCATTGAGGGTTTTTTCAACATCCAGCGCAAATTCTGCCTGTTTGTCGGTGATATTCATGACCACCGCCTGCATTGGCGCCAGCCAGGCAGGGAATGCACCCTCATAGTGCTCGATCAGAATGCCGACGAAACGCTCGAAGGAGCCGAGAATGGCACGGTGCAGCATGACAGGATGCTTGCGACCGTTATCTTCGGACACGTACTCAGCGCCAAGACGGATCGGCAAGTTGAAGTCGAGCTGCAGGGTACCACACTGCCAGACACGACCGAGACAGTCTTTCAGCGAGAACTCGATCTTCGGCCCGTAGAAGGCACCTTCCCCTGGCTGCAGGTCGTAGGCCAGGCCAGCGCTGTCCAATGCAGAGGCCAGTGCGCCTTCGGCGCGATCCCACAATTCATCGGAGCCAACACGCTTTTCAGGACGCGTGGAGAGCTTGAGCTCGATGTCCTTGAAGCCGAAATCGGCGTACACGTCCAGGGTCAGCTTGATGAACGCAGCAGCTTCGGCCTGCATCTGCTCTTCGGTGCAGAAGATGTGGGCGTCGTCCTGGGTGAAGGCGCGCACACGCATGATGCCATGCAGCGCACCGAGACGGCTCGTTACGGTGGCAAGCACCGAACTCGGCCAGACGCAGCGGCAGCTCACGGTAGCTCTTCAGGCCTTGATTGAACACCTGCACGTGGCATGGGCAGTTCATCGGCTTGATCGCGTAATCGCGGCTTTCCGACTCGGTGGTAAACATGTTTTCGGCGTAGTTGGCCCAGTGCCCGGATTTCTCCCACAGGGTACGATCGACCACTTGCGGGGTCTTGATCTCCAGATAGCCGTTGTCACGCTGCACCTTGCGCATGTACTGCTCAAGCACCTGGTACAGGGTCCAGCCATTCGGGTGCCAGAACACCATGCCCGGGGCTTCTTCCTGGGTATGGAACAGGCCCAGGCGTTTGCCAAGCTTGCGATGGTCGCGCTTTTCAGCTTCTTCGATGCGCTGGATATACGCAGCCAGCTGCTTCTTGTCTGCCCAGGCAGTGCCGTAGACACGCTGCAGCTGCTCGTTCTTGGCATCGCCGCGCCAGTAGGCACCGGACAGCTTGGTCAGCTTGAACGACTTGAGGAAACGGGTGTTCGGCACGTGCGGGCCGCGACACATGTCAACGTATTCTTCGTGGTAGTACAGGCCCATGGCCTGCTCGTTCGGCATGTCTTCGACCAGGCGCAGCTTGTAGTCTTCGCCACGCGCCTTGAACACCTCGATGACCTCGGCGCGCGGGGTAACCTTCTTGATGACGTCGTAGTCGGTGTCGATCAACTGCTGCATGCGCTGCTCAATTGCAGCCATGTCATCAGGGGTGAACGGACGTTCATAGGCGATATCGTAATAGAAGCCTTCGTCAATGACCGGACCGATCACCATCTTGGCGGTCGGGTACAGCTGCTTGACGGCGTGACCGACCAGGTGAGCGCACGAGTGACGGATGATCTCCAGCCCCTCTTCGTCCTTGGGGGTAATGATCTGCAGGCGGGCGTCGTTCTCGATCAGATCGCACGCATCGACCAGCTTGCCGTCGACCTTGCCGGCGACGGTGGCTTTGGCCAGACCTGCACCAATGGATGCTGCGACCTGGGCGACGGTAACCGCCTGGTCGAACGAGCGTTGACTGCCATCGGGAAGAGTAATAATGGGCATGGCGCCTCCTCTCCTAGTGGTGACCCCTACCAAAGGTCACGTGGGTTGGGATGAGCCAGTACGCGATCCGCCCCTGTCTTTCAAAAAGAAAGCCTGTCTCACAGTGACAGAAGCCAACGGCCTGCCAGGGAACGAACCAGAGTGACTGGAGGTAAAAATCTATAAGCCGCCGATGCTAACACAAAGCGTTTTACGGATCGCGGCTCACACGCCACAACACGCAGAAATAATTCTGTTTTTTTCGGAAGTGGTGAACCAGAGCGGATTTTTCCTCTCAGAGTCTAAAGAAGCGTCCTACTCTTGAATGACCCGATCGAATAGGAGTGTCCGGCATGCGAATTCAGTCCCTACTGGCCATGGCCACCGCAGGCGTGTTGCTGTTGCCCCTGAGCGTCCAGGCGGGGCGCCTGGCCTGCCGGCAAGAAAGGCGATTACCTGGATCAGTGCATTACCGCCGCCGCCGCGCAACCCGGCATGACCATGACCACGGCCAAAAAACACTGTGATTGCGGTGCAAACGCCATCGAGAAAAACTTCACCACCCAGGAAATCGAGCAACTGGACAGCAGAACCGGTGTGGATGCAGCCCTCGTGAAGCGAGCCCAGGATGCGGTCAGAGCCGCCTGCGCCCCCAAAAAATAGGCTCAAAACAGAGAATCCGACAATAAACTTGCCTCAGATCAGCATTATGCAAAGGTAAAAGCCGCCACGGACGCATATTTAGACTATGATACCCCCGTGCACCCTGTTGGCCTCGGCAACACCGCACTATTGAAAATCATGTTTCCTGGAGATACACCCATGTCCAATCGCCAAACCGGCACCGTAAAGTGGTTCAACGATGAGAAAGGCTTCGGCTTCATCACTCCTCAAGGTGGCGGCGACGACCTGTTCGTTCATTTCAAGGCCATCGAATCTGACGGCTTCAAGAGCCTGAAAGAAGGCCAGACCGTTTCCTTCGTTGCCGAGAAAGGCCAGAAGGGCATGCAGGCTGCACAAGTTCGCCCTGAGTAATCAGTACGAATTAAAAAACCCGTCCTGGTGACGGGTTTTTTTGTGCCTGAAATTCGAGCGTGTCAGCCGCAGTTGACGCGGATAACGACGCCGCGTTCATCGGTATTGAGATTCAACCGCTCGGAACGGTACTCCAGGGTCATGATGTCGTGCGGCGAGAGCACACGTGCCAACTGCGAACCACTGGCCTTGCGCGCCTGCTCCAGCAGTTGAGCGGACGCCTGCTTGCCGACGGCGAATTCAGCGGCACTGGCCTGGCAACGGCCATCGCTGTTCACTGGCGCGGACACTTCAGGCGCCTTCGTTGAAGAACCGGTGGCACTGCAACCTGCCAGAACGACAGCCGCCAACATACCGGCCAAAGATGCACGAATGCGGAACATGAACTCTCCTTTTAAAACCAGAATCTGCCCGAGCAGGCAGCTTTCATCACTTTTTGTTTCAAAGCATGCACAGTCTGCCTGAGCCACCCTCGACGGGAAACTTGCAATCGTGACCGGATTTTGCACGCTTAATAAAGATCGATGTAGTCGGATGAAGGCGTCGGCCAGTTGTCCTGCAGCACCTTGAACACCTGCCGCACCCAACGCTCATCAACGGCAGCCTGCGCCCCTACACAGCCGGAACCGGCAGCCCAGGTTTCCAGACGAAAGGCCAACCCCTCGAGCTCACGACCACCCACCACTGGCGACAGCCAGGCCTGCCCTGCCCGATTCACCCGCAACTGATTGTGAATACGGCCATCCCCGGACGCGAGCAGCTCGCGAACGGCTTCAAGGGTAAATTGCTCGGGGTTGTTCAGATCAATCTGCACGGGATCACCTGGGAATCAAAACACCAATAGTTTGCCACGTAGCGGTTCTTATTCCTAAGTCGCAGTGCGATCGAATCAGGCGCATGATTTACTGCCAGCACTGGCGGAGGGCAATCGAACCTCCCCTTCGAACGCCAGGGTGCGGCATTCGAATCCTCATCACCTGCACACGCGTTTCGAGACTTCCATGGCAAGCCACTACATAGACGCCGACATAAAGGTCAAATGGCCCGACGGTCAAAGCGCCTACAGCCCGGGCACCCCCGAAGAGTTAACCCTTATTGCCATCGATCTGCTCGTCAAGGAACTGGGCAGCGATGCCGCTCGCGCCTTCATCGAGCAGATACTCGGACGTTACGCGCCCGAGCATGGCGACACACTCAGGACCTGACATCATCGCTCATACCGACTCCAGCTCACCAAGACGCGGAATGGAGGGCTGCGCACCCGCTCGCGTTACCGATAACGCAGCAGCACGCTGACCGAAGGCTATCGCCTCACGCTCACCGCGCCCAGCCAGCAGGGCCGCAGCGAAACCACCCACAAAGGTATCTCCTGCCGCCGTGGTGTCGACAGGCTGCACGTTCGGCGCAGGAAAATGCTCAACGCCCTGAACATCGGCGAACACAGCACCTTCGCCACCCAGGGTAATGATCACCTTGCCCGCACCCAGCGCCAGCAGTTTCAGCGCAGCGCCCTCGGCAGTCTCGCGGGACGTCACTGGCAGCCCCGTCAGCGCCGCCGCCTCGCTTTCGTTGGGAATCAGGTAATCGGCCAACGCCAGCCAATTCGATGGCAGTGGCCCTGCCACCGGAGCAGGATTGAGAATCACCACCTTGCCCAATGCATGACCACGCTCCAATGTATGCAGTACCGTCAGGGCGGGCACCTCCAGCTGACAAATGATCAGTTCGGCGGCCTGTAGCAACGTATCGAAACGCTGTACCGACTCAGGCAGCAGTTGCCCATTACTACCCGCAACAACCACGATAGCGTTCTGGCTTGCCGCGCCTACCACAATCAGCGCGACACCACTGGAGGTGTCGGCACTGATACTGACGGCCTGACAATCAATACCTTCAGCGGCCAGCGACTGACGCAGCTGCACGCCGTAGGCGTCATCCCCCACACAACCAATCATCGCAACGTGCGCACCAAGCCGCGCAGCGGCCACCGCCTGATTCGCGCCCTTGCCACCGGGCACAGTGGTGAAAGACTCACCCGCCAGGGTTTCACCCGCCTTGGGCAAGCGCTCAGCTCGCACGACCAGGTCCATATTGAGGCTGCCAACCACCACGATGCTCGCCTGCATGGCTCCGCGCCCTCTGCGCTAATCAGTAAACGTGTCCGGACGCGGTGCCGTCGACTCACGCAGCACGATACTCGGCGTCACAATGCGCTGCTCAACAGCGCTACCGGCCGGCTCAGCAATACGGTGCAGCAACCGCTCAACCGCGATTTCGCCCAACTCACGGATCGACTGGCCGACCGTGGTCAACGCGGGATAAACGTACTGGCTCAGCTGGATATCATCGAAACCGATCACCGACAGTTCACTGGGCACACAGATATTGCGCTCGGCAGCCGCTCGCAACACACCGATACCGATCATGTCATTGGCTGCAAAAATTGCGCTTGGCCGGTTCTGCCCCAACAGCTTTGCCGCAGCGCCATACCCACCAAGGCCGGAAAAGTCACTGTCAAGCACCCTGCCCTCAACCACTGTAATGCCCGCTTCAGCCAGCGCACGCGTGAAACCCGCCAGGCGCATCCGCGCAACACTGGTACTGGCAGGCCCATTGATACAGGCAATGTCTCGATGCCCCAATTCAAGCAGGTGACGCGTAGCCATGTATGCCCCTTGCTCATGGTCGATACGCACCAGGTCGGCCTCCACCCCATCAAGGGCACGGTCGACAATCACCATCGGCGCGCGCACCGTCTGCAAGCTTTCCAACAGGTCGCCATCCTCCCCTACCGACGCGACAATCAAACCGTCGATTCGCTTTTCCAGCAACACCCGCAGGTAACTGCGCTGCTTCTTCGGGTTGTCATCGGAGTTGCACAGGATGACGCAGTAGCCGTTGCGCTCACAGGCATCCTCAATACCCCGGGCCAGCTCGGCGAAGTAAGGGTTGACACTGTTGGGCACCAGCAAGCCAATCGTGGCGGTGCTGCGCGCCTTGAGCGAGCGCGCCACTGCGCTGGGCACATAGTCGAGCTCAGCAATCGCGGCCTCGACTTTCAGTCGAACCTGCTCACTGACCGGCCGGGTCTTGTTCAATACATGGGACACCGTGGTGTAGGAAATCCCCGCCAAGGCCGCTACATCTTTAATCGTTGCCATTTTTAGTTCCGCCTGCGTGTACGCTGGCTGCGATAGGTGTCGAGGATCACAGCGATAACAATCACCGCGCCAGTAATAATGCGTTTGCTTGGCTCCGAGACGCCAATCTGTGCCAGCCCTGCAGCCAGCACGGAAATGATCAGAACGCCGAAAAAGGTGCTGATGACTGAGCCGCGCCCACCCATGAGGCTGGTACCGCCGATCACCACAGCGGCGATTACCTGCAGCTCCAGCCCAGAGCCCGCATTGGGGTCGGCCGCTTCCAGCCGGGAAATCTGAAACAGTGCGGCCAACCCGGCAAGCAGCCCCATCAACGAGAACACCAGCACCTTGTAAGGGCGCGGATTGATGCCCGCCAGGCGCACAGCCTCTTCATTTGTGCCAATGCCGATCAGGTAGCGACCGAACACCGTGCGCACAAGCACCCACTGAGCAACCACGATCACCAGCAAGGCAATCACGAAGGCGGGCGAAATACCGAATACCAAGGGCTCGGACAGCCAGGCAAAGGCATCACCGATATAGGCCGTGCGCGAATCGGTCATCTGGTAGGCCACGCCACGCGCAACCTCCAATACACCCAGCGAAACGATAAAGGAGGGAATTCGCCAAGCGACAGCAATCGAGCCGGTAACGGTCCCGACCAGTGCCGCACAGGCCATGCCGAGCAACGCCGCTGGCAGCGCACTCCAGCCCCAGCCGAGGATGGCGACACTGACGATGGAACCCGCGAGCGCCAGCACCGAACCAACCGACAAATCGATGCCGCCGACAATCAATACAAAGGTCATCCCGACCGCCAGCACCATCAGGTCGGGAATTTGATTAGCCAGGATGCTGAAGGTAGCGTAGGAAAGAAAGTGGCTGCTCAACAGCGAAAAAAGCACGATCAATATCAGCAGCGCACCCGCCAGGCCCAGGTAAGCACCCACACCCTGATAACGCCCGCCGCGCGTGCCTGCAACAGCAGCAGAGGCTTGAACCGGTGAGGTACTCATGCAGCGCTCCCCTGATAACCGGCGAAGGCCGCCGCCAGCAGCTGATCCTGACGCCATGTGTCACGCTCAAAGGTGTCGACCAAGCGCCCTCTGGAGAGCACACCGATACGGTCACAGATCAACATCAACTCGCGCAGATCGCTGGAAACCACGACCAACGCCCGCCCCTGACGAGCGAGCTCGGCGAGCAAACCATAAATATCGAACTTGGCCCCCACATCAATGCCACGGGTCGGCTCGTCAAACAGCAACACCGAGCAGTCGCGCGCCAGCCAACGCGCCATCACAACCTTCTGCTGATTCCCGCCAGAGAGCTCACTCACAACCTGATCCGCACCCGTACAACGTATTTGCATCGCTTCGATCTGCCGTCGCGCCAAGGCCTGCTCCGCATCACGGTCGACAACACCCGCTCGAGATACCGCCGACAGGTTGCCCAAGGCAATGTTCGCCGTAATGGATTGAGACAGCAGCAACCCCTCGCCCTTGCGGTCTTCGCTGATCAGCGCAATACCCTCGCGCACAGCCTCAGCCGGTGAAGCAAGGTGTACCGGCCTGGGCGGGTTACCTAAAGCGACACACCCCTGGTCGGCCGAGTCGGCGCCGAAAATTAAACGCAGCAGCTCAGTACGCCCAGCACCGACTAATCCGTAGAGCCCGAAAAGCTCGCCACTGCGCACCTCGAAGGACACGCCAGAGACCGCATCTCCCCGCCCCAAGCCTTCGACCGTGAGCATCGGCTCGCCCATACGACGCTCGCCAAGATCAATCGCCTCAGCCAACGCACGCCCCACCATCAGACTGACTAATTGCTCGCTGCTGTAACGCTGCATCAGCTCAACGCACACCAACTGACCGTCACGCAGCACCGCGACTCGCTGAGCAAGATGCCTGAGCTCTTCCAGTCGATGGGAAATATAGACAATCGCCACCCCCTGGCGCTGCAAGCGCTCGATCTGAGCAAACAACAATGTCACTTCGCGCGCCGTCAGCATCGCGGTCGGCTCATCCAGAATCAGCACATGACAGTCACCGATCAGGCTGCGAGCAATTTCGACCATTTGCTGATGACCGATGCCCAGCTCACTCACCCGCGTATCCGGGTCGACCGCTTCAAGACCGACCTGTGCCATAGCCGCCCGGGCCAGTACGCGCAAACGCTTGCGGTCGATCCAACCGGCGCGACTGGGCAGGTTGCCGAGAAACAGGTTTTCAGCCACCGAGAGTGTCGGCAACAGGTTCAGTTCCTGCATGACCATACGCACGCCCAACCGCTCGGCTGCCGCGCGACTGCCAGGCAGGTAAGGCTTGCCGTTGAACTGCATCTGGCCGGCCGTGGGCGGTTCCAGGCCTGCAATGATCCTGGACAGGGTGCTTTTACCGGCACCATTCTCCCCCGCCAGGGCCAAGACCTCGCCGCGGCGCAGGGCCAGGTCAATATTGCTTAGTACAGGCTGCGCATAGGCTTTGCCCACAGCGCTGACTGACAGCACGATATCCTCAGTCGCAGGCATACAGGGTACTCACTGGAAATGAAGGCTACGGCGCCTTGACCAACTCAACCGGCGTCTGGATGACATTGTCAGCATCCACCTGCGGCAACTCCCCCTTGAGCATCTTCAGCGCCACCTCAATACCGAACACAGCCTGCCTGGCAGCGAACTGATCAGCACTGGCCAACACCCGACCATCGCTGAGCATCGGTTTGATTGCCGAGATGTTGTCGTAACCCACCACCTGCACCGTACCCGTCCTGCCCGCCGCCCGCACCGCCGAGACTGCACCCAGCGCCATGCTGTCGTTGCCAGCCAGCAAGGCCTTGAGATCGGGGTATTCGTTGAGCATGGCCGACGCTACGGCGCGCCCCTTGTCGATCTCCCAACTGCCCGATTGCACCGAGACAATCTTCATCTGCGCCGCGTCCATCGCGTCCTTGAAGCCCGCCGTACGCTGCTGCGCATTGGTGGTCGTGGATATGCCCTCGATGATGCCAACCTGATCACCGGCCGTAAGCCTTGCAGCGAGGTAGTCACCCACCAGACGAGCGCCCTTGCGGTTGTCTGGCCCTACGAATGGCACGCTCAGGTGCTTGCTTTTGAGCACGCCCGGGTCAAGGCGGTTGTCGATGTTGACCACCGTGATCCCAGCATCAATGGCCTTTTTGATCACCGGCACCAGCGCCTTGGAATCGGCAGGTGCAATCACCAGCGCATCAACCTGGGAAACGATCATTTGCTCGACAATACGGATCTGGTTACTGGTATCGGACTCATCCTTGATACCGTTGGACACCAGGTCGAACTCACCTGCGTGGCTTTTCTGGTAGGCCTTGGCACCGTCTTCCATCGTCAGGAAGAACTCGTTGGCCAAGGACTTCATGACCAAGGCAACCCTGGGCTTCACAGCAGCCTGTTCGACCGCGTGGGCAACGGGAACAAAAGCGCTGAGAGCGCTCAACACAACAGCCCCGAGCAGGCGTCCGGTGAAGGGCAACGTCATGAAATCACTCCAGTACATTATTGTTATCAAGTAGCAAACGTTTGCATTACTTCACTATGGAAATGCCCGCCACCTTTGTCAAATACCCCCGCCATCACCTGACGGCGAGGCCAAGCAGGGGAATTATCCTTTAAACAGATCGGAAAACCGAACAGCCAAATACAGATAAATTCGGGAAGCCGATCCCTAAAACACCAGAAGATACGCTTAAGGCACCCATAATCTCCAATAAAAACAATACGTTAAATCAAGACAACTGAACTGGTACGCTTTCTGCTGTTCTTTGCCTGGCAACACCGCACTTCAATCAATAAGCGAGAACAAAAATGAAAGCTGCGTTCCACTCCTTTGTACCGAGTGCCTTGGCCCTGCTGCTGCTCCTGCCTGCAGGCGCCAATGCCAAGGACGTCGAGAATCAACAGAAACTGGCCAATGTGGTCATCCTGGCCACAGGCGGGACCATCGCCGGTGCAGGCGCCGGCGCTGCCAACAGTGCGACGTATCAGGCCGCTAAAGTGGGCGTCGACAAGCTGATCGCAGGCGTACCGGAGCTGGCCAACCTGGCCAACGTCCGTGGCGAGCAGGTCATGCAGATCGCATCGGAAAGCATCACCAATGAAAACCTGCTGCAACTGGGCAAACGCGTCGCCGAGCTGGCCGACAGCAAGGATGTCGATGGCATCGTCATCACCCACGGCACCGACACCCTCGAAGAAACCGCCTACTTCCTGAACCTGGTCGAGAAGACCGACAAGCCTATCGTGGTAGTCGGCTCGATGCGCCCAGGCACGGCCATGTCCGCTGACGGCATGCTCAACCTCTATAATGCCGTGGCAGTGGCCAGCGACAAGCAGTCCCGCGGCAAAGGCGTGCTGGTCACCATGAACGACGAAATTCAGTCTGGCCGCGACGTGAGCAAGTCGGTCAACATCAAGACCGAGGCCTTCAAGAGCGCCTGGGGTCCGATGGGCATGGTGGTTGAAGGCAAATCCTACTGGTTCCGCCTTCCGGCCAAGCGCCACACTCAAGATTCGGAATTCGACATCAAGCAGATCAGCAGCCTGCCCCAAGTGGATATCGCCTACGGCTACGGCAACGTGACGGACACTGCTTACAAAGCACTGGCACAGAACGGCGCCAAGGCACTGATCCACGCCGGCACGGGTAACGGCTCTGTCTCCTCCCGCGTAGTCCCTGCCTTGCAGGAGTTGCGCAAGAATGGCGTACAGATCATTCGTTCGTCCCACGTCAATGCCGGCGGGTTCGTGCTGCGTAACGCCGAGCAACCGGACGATAAGAACGACTGGGTTGTCGCTCATGACCTGAACCCACAAAAAGCCCGCATTCTGGCAATGGTTGCCTTGACCAAGACCCAGGACAGCAAAGAGCTGCAGCGGATCTTCTGGGAGTACTGATCCCCGCCTGCCGGCCGCCCGCCGCTCTACGGCGGGCATCACCGCGTAAAAATAGTTTCAAAGGCATGCAGCAAATCGCTGCATGCACTGTCTGAAGCGCTCCTACACCCACAAGGTGTTGCGAAATGGCCTACAGTAAAATACTGTATGCACATACAGCAAAACAAGGAACGCTCCGTGGCAACCACTTCCTCTGCATCGACCCCCGCCAGCAGTTACGAGCAACTCGGCCTGCGCATCCAGAAAATCATCAATTCGCCGACTGCACAGAAAGCACGGTCAGCACTGATCTTTCGCCTGGAACATGAATCTCCCGACGACTGGGAAACCCTGCTCGAAGAAATTGCCGAGAACGATAACGTCACCCTCGCGCATCGCGATGATGGCGGCGTTCAGATTTTCTGGGTTGTACCGAAGGAAGACTGAGCACGCATGAGATTCAAGATTTTTGCAGTATCCTGCCTGCTGCTCAGTTTCGCCGCCCACGCCGACGCCCCGCGCACCTTCAGCGAAGCCAAGAAAGTCGCCTGGAAACTGTACGCCCCGCAATCGACCGAGTTCTATTGTGGCTGCAAGTACAACGGCAACCGTGTCGACCTCGAAGCCTGCGGCTATGTGCCACGCAAGAACGCCAACCGCGCCGCGCGAATAGAATGGGAACATATTGTGCCGGCCTGGCAGATCGGCCATCAGCGCCAGTGCTGGCAGGACGGCGGGCGCAAGAACTGCTCGCGCAATGATCAGGTCTATCAGCGCGCAGAAGCCGATCTGCACAACCTGGTACCGAGCATCGGCGAGGTCAACGGTGACCGCAGCAACTTCAGCTTTGGCTGGCTGCCCGAGCAACACGGACAATACGGTTCCTGCCTGACCCAGATCGACTTCAAGGCAAAGAAGGTGATGCCGCGCCCATCCATCCGCGGAATGATCGCACGCACCTACTTCTATATGAGCAAGCAATACAACCTGCGCCTGTCAAAACAGGATCGCCAGTTGTACGAAGCCTGGAACAAGACCTACCCACCTCAAGCCTGGGAGCTTCAGCGCAACCAGCGGGTGGCGTGCGTCATGGGCCACGGCAACGAGTTTGTCGGGCCGGTCAACATGAAGGCCTGCGGTTGACGCGCCGGGCAGCGCTTGCCCGCAGGCGCTGCCCGGCATTCACCCGCAACCGGCGCGACGCGACTATCGCGGTGCGTCGTGCTGGATCACCACCGAGTCGATCCCCAGGCGCGCCATGACATCGGCTTTCTGCGCCAGCGCTGCCGCCTTGTCGGCGTAGGGGCCCAGCAGCACCACCGGCTTACCCTCGCGGTAAACCACCGACGACGGGATGCCACGCTCGATCAGCCGCGCGGTCATATCCGTCAGCGCGCCCATGTTCGCCCCCTGAATGATTTCGACATCCCAGCCCTGAGCAGCCGGCTGGTCGGCCAGCGCTTCAGCCTTGCGCTGCAGGTCGGCGCCGCCGCAGATCTCGCGCAGGCGCAGGTTGTTACCGTCCTGATCGATGATCACTTCGTACTCGGCACCCTGCTTGATCGCCACGTAGCTGCGATAGGCCTCCACCACGCCCGACGCATCCTTGCCGCGAACCTGACCGCAAATATCGCCCTGTTCATTAATACGAACATTGGCGAACTTGGCCGTTTTCGGGTTTTGCAAATGCTCGGCGACCTTGTTGTGAGCGCGCTCTACATCATTCTCACAGCCAGCCAACGCCAGCATCGCCATTACCACCGCCACTTTGCGCACGCGCCTATCTCCTGAATGCCAGCGGCGGATTTTAGCACCTGCAAGGCAACGGCAGTTACAATCGACCCGCATTCCCCTCGAGAGGACGGCTATGCACCAGGTACTGTTGATCATTGACGTACAACCTTCCTTCAACCCACCCCAGTGGCTGGTCGAAGGCATCAACACACTCCTCGGGCGCATGCCGTCAGTCGCCACAGTAGAGCGTCACGACGAGCACCACACCCCGTTCCAACGCCAACTTGGCTGGCATCCTGCCAAAAACGAGCGCTGCCTGATCGCGGCCGACAGGGTGTTCGCCAAGTACGGTTATTGCCTCTCCAGCGAGACCCTCAACCACCTCAAGCAATTGAAACCGGACCGTGTCCTGGTATGCGGCATCCAGACGGACACCTGCGTGCTGGCGGCGGGCTTTGTGCTATTCGATGCGGGGCTGCAACCGACATTGATTACCGACCTGACCCGAGGCTCATCCCTTGATCGCTCAGGGGCACTGGGAATAAACCTGTGGCGACATCACTTCAAGCACACGGTGACAACGGCCGAACTGAAATAGCCCTACCCACACCGCACGGCTTTCAAATCTTTTTCCCCGGACAAACAAAAAGGGCGAACCTTTCGGATCGCCCTTTTTGCTACCACACTAAAGTGGATTTAATTTGGTAGGCACAATTGGACTCGAACCAACGACCCCCACCATGTCAAGGTGGTGCTCTAACCAACTGAGCTATGTGCCTGCTGTGGGGCGAATTCTACTCAGGTTTTTACAACCCGTAAATAGAAATATGCAAATAAATCAAACTTTTGCTGCATGCCCTGAACACGCAAAAAATCGCCCCAAACAAAAAAGGCGACCCTTTCGGATCGCCTTTTTTGCTGCCGCCAACAGGAGCGGTCTGATTTGGTAGGCACAATTGGACTCGAACCAACGACCCCCACCATGTCAAGGTGGTGCTCTAACCAACTGAGCTATGTGCCTGCTGTGAGGCGGCATTCTACGGAATTGACGAATGGTGTCAACTCTTTTTTTCGCGCTAACTCACTGAATATTAAAAATATTTGTGGGTTGGTCGTTTTCAGAATTTTAAACACCCCGCTAGCGGGTGTTAATTATTGTTGATAGGATCAGCTCATACGTAAAAAATATAAAACAGAGGTCCACCCCCATGGCGCACACCCCCTACCCTCAGTCCTACTACGCCGCATCGGCCAATCCTGTTCCGCAGCGCCCAGCTTTGCAGGAAGAAATTGATGTCGATGTCTGCGTGATCGGCGCCGGCTACACCGGTCTGTCCAGCGCACTGTTCCTGCTTGAAAACGGTTTCAAGGTTGCCGTCCTGGAAGCTGCCAAAGTCGGCTACGGTGCCTCTGGCCGCAACGGCGGGCAAATCGTCAACAGCTACAGCCGCGACATCGACGTCATTGAACGCACTGTCGGCCCCAAACAGGCACAACTGCTAGGGCAGATGGCGTTTGAAGGCGGCCGGATCATTCGTGAGCGCGTCGCCAAATACAACATTCAGTGCGATCTGAAAGACGGTGGCGTGTTCGCCGCCCTGACCTCCAAGCAAATGGGCCACCTGGAATCACAGAAACGCCTGTGGGAACGTTTTGGCCATAATCAGCTGGAACTGATGGACCAGCGCCGCATCCGTGAAGTCGTCGGTTGCGACAGCTACATCGGCGGCATGCTCGACATGAGCGGCGGGCACATCCATCCACTGAACCTGGCGCTGGGCGAAGCTGCCGCGGTTGAATCCCTCGGCGGCAAGATCTATGAACAGTCGCCTGCCGTGCGCATCGAACGCGGCGCCAACCCCGTGGTACACACCCCTCAGGGTAAAGTCCGCACCAAGTTCGTGATTGTCGCCGGCAATGCGTACCTGGGTAACCTGGTGCCGGAGCTGGCCGCCAAATCGATGCCATGCGGCACCCAGGTGATCACCACCGAGCCGCTGGATGCCGACCTGGCACATTCGCTGCTGCCACAGGACTACTGCGTTGAAGACTGCAACTACCTGCTCGACTACTACCGCCTGACCTCTGACAAGCGCCTGATCTTCGGCGGTGGCGTGGTGTATGGCGCACGCGACCCGGCCAATATCGAAGCGATCATTCGCCCGAAAATGCTCAAGGCTTTCCCGCAGCTCAAGGACGTGAAGATCGACTACGCCTGGACCGGCAACTTCCTGCTGACCCTGTCGCGCCTGCCTCAGGTCGGCCGTCTTGGCGACAACATCTACTATTCGCAGGGCTGCAGTGGTCACGGTGTGACCTACACCCATCTGGCAGGCAAGGTGCTGGCCGAAGCGCTGCGCGGCCAGGCAGAACGCTTTGATGCGTTTGCCGAGCTGCCGCACTATCCGTTCCCAGGCGGGCAATTGCTGCGTGTACCGTTCAGCGCCATCGGTGCCTGGTACTACAGCCTGCGCGACCGCCTCGGCGTTTAACGCCTACCGCTCAAGCCGTCACGGGCCAATGGCCTTGACGGCTTGGCGGGCAGCCTGTTCCTGGCCTGCCTGGGCCAGATCATTGGCTGCCTTGAGCCAGCGCTGCCGGTCTACCTGCGCCGGCAACTGCCCAGGTTGCTGTACCAGCACAGCCCAGGCCCCCTCCTTCTGCCAGGCAGCATTGAAGCTGTCGAAGCCCATCAGCAAGCGCCGATTATTGCCCGAGCGCAGCAACACGCGTTCCTTGTAGCGGTCGTAACCGACCAGCAAGGCATACCGCGGCTCGCCCCACAGCGCTGTCCCCTCACTGTAACGCAGCAATACCGGATTACCTGCAGCAACCTGCGTTAGCAGCGCTGGCAACTGACGGTCCAGTGGGTAAACCATCATCCCGTACTCACGCGCTACAGCCGGCATTGACTCCGGCAGCTTGTCGACGTCTTGCGGCAAATGCAGGGGGCCATCAAGCAAACCTGGCGTGATCCTCACACCCTGTTGAGACAATATCGCCGCCAAGGCCATTGAGGCACTCTGGTTCGCATTGCCACGGAAATATGGCACACCGCTCAACTCAACCCGCTGCGCCATGCCATTGAGCTGAGACGAGAATGGGCTGGCACAACCGGCCAGGCTCAGGGTTACGGCCACAGCCGCAAACAGACGACGGGATGCGATGGGAAATACAGGCATGGACTCTCGCTTGTTCTGGTGCCCGGCAGGCAGCGCCCGGCCTCGGCTGCGATCATAGGCCGGCAGCGCTTCGCGGTATAGCCCGCGTACGGCTTAGAACAAAGCAGACCAAGGTGCTAGACCATAGGTCAATGGCTTGCCATGTAACAACAGCTAGACTGTTGCATGAGGCAGGCGCAAGAGCCTGCTCGGCTTAAAAGGAGGCACACATGAGCCTGACACTGGCGATTTTCATGTTGATCGGCGCTTGGCTGAGCGTCGCGGCCGCAATGCTCTGGGGGGTACTGCGCATCACGCGTCGCCACCATCACCCTCACCTGCAACCCCGGGATATGACGGCAGGCGTGCCTCATCGCCAGCGCCGACACGCCCACGCACACTGACTCAGCCCCACAGAAACGACAACGGCCGGCCCGGGTTACCCCGGCGCCGGCCGTCACGCCTGAATCAGTAATCAGGCCGAGATTTCTTCACGCTTCATGCGAGCACGTCGCGACAGAATGTTAAGCACTTCGATCGCCGTCGAGAACGCCATGGCCGCGTAAACGTAACCTTTTGGCACGTGGACACCGAAGCCTTCAGCGATCAGGGTCATACCGATCATGATCAGGAAGCCCAGGGCCAGCATCACGACGGTCGGGTTGTCGTTGATGAAGCGCGCCAGTGGATCAGCGGCCACCATCATCACCACCACGGCACTGATAACGGCGATGATCATGATCGGCAAGTGCTCGGTCATGCCCACAGCGGTAATGATGCTGTCGATCGAGAAGACGATATCCAGCAACAGGATCTGGCCAATGGCAGCAGCAAAGCCAAGGGTAATGGTCGACGAGGCCTTGGCGTCTTCCTGTGCCACGGGATCAACACTGTGGTGAATTTCAGTGGTTGCTTTCCACAACAGGAACAGGCCACCCGCGATCAGAATCATGTCTTTCCAGGAGAAACTCTGGCCAAACACGTCAACCACCGGTTCAGTCAACTGGACGATCCAGGCAACGGTACTGAGCAGCGCCAGACGCATCACCAGCGCCATGCTGATACCCACGCGCCGCGCCTTGGAGCGGTACTGTTCAGGCAGTTTGTTGGTCAGGATGGAAATGAAGATCAGGTTATCGATACCCAGGACAATCTCCATGGCCACCAAGGTGGCCAGGGCGACCCAGGCGGTAGGGCTTGCAGCAAGTTCTAACAGGTATTCCATGAATCAGTCCTGAACGGGGGGATTGGTTGAATCAGATGTCTTGAGTGCTGTCATCGCGCTCGGTGTCAGAAGGCTTCTTCTCTGCCTGCGAACCTGTGGCTTCGCTCAAGGCTTGTTGAGCCGCTTCATTGGTCTTGTCGATGGCTTCCTTGGCCGACTGTGCGGCCTGATTGAGCACCTGCTGGGCGGACTTTTCTGCCTGTTCACAGCCGCTGATGGCAAACAACGCCAGCACCAGCACCAACGGCGTACCAATCGATTTGAAGTGAAGCATGTTTTTTTCCTCTTGTAACGGCCAGCCCTGAAGCCGGCGCTTTAGATAGCAATGCATTCTAAAGACCGAGATACATCAGGAAAATTCGTTTTTTTAAGGGTTATACTTCGGTTTTTACGAAGTGAGAACCCTCATGCTCAACTACAGGCAGCTGCACTACTTCTGGGTCGTGGCCAAAACCGGCAGCATTGTGCGCGCCTGCGAGCAACTGAACCTGACCCCGCAAACCATCAGCGGACAGATCAGCCTGCTGGAACAAACCTATGGGGTAGAACTGTTTCGCCGCGTAGGCCGTCAACTGGAACTGACCGAAACCGGTCGCCAGGCCCTGAGCTATGCCGAGCCCATGTTTCAGATCGGCGGCGAACTTGAGGCCCTGCTGCGTACACAGCCAGAAGAAAAGCAGATCCTGTTTCGGGTTGGCGTCGCGGATGTGGTGCCAAAGTCCATCGTTTACCGGCTGATTGCCCCCACCATGGAAATGAGCGACCCACTGCGCATCAGTTGCCGCGAAGACAAGCTGGAGCGCCTGCTTGCCGACCTGGCGATTCAGCGCCTGGACCTGGTCATCTCCGACAGCCCAATGCCCAGCCACCTGGACATCAAAGGCTACAGCCAGAAGCTGGGAGAATGCGGCATCAGCTTCTTTGCCACCGCCACGTTGGCCGCGCGCTACGGGGCCAACTTTCCTCAAGGGCTACAACATGCGCCACTGCTGATACCCGGGCAGGAAACCGTCGTACGCAGCCGCTTGCTGCGCTGGTTTGCCGAACAGAATGTGCAACCACGGATCATCGGTGACTTCGATGACAGCGCCTTGATGCAAGCCTTCGGGCAGTCAGGCAGCGGAATATTCATCGCCCCCAGCGTCATCGCCGACGAGGTCTGTCGACAGTACGGCGTCGAGCTGATCGGCCAGACGGATGCCGTGATCGAGTCGTTCTATGCCATCTCGGTGGAACGCAAGGTCAAACACCCCGGCATACTTGCCATCACCGAAGGCGCCCGACGCGAGCTGTTCAACTGGCCTCTGGCCGGAACCGCGCGCTCATCAACCACAGCCCCAGGATCACCGACGACGTGATCAACACAGCGGCAGACAACCCCAGGCGGGCCAAGCCCAGGGTATCAATGACCCAACCGCCAATGATCGCCCCCAGGCCGATGCCAAGATTGGCCCCGGCAATATTGAGAGAAGCCGCAAACGCCGGCGCCTTGGGGGCGGCCTTGATCAGGCGCACGTGGGAAACCAGAAACAGCGCGGCCTGGGTCGCCCCCCAAATGGCCAACGCCAACATCAGGCCCACCGTGGACTGCATGCTCGGCACCACCGCCACCAAGCCTATGACCATCACGGCGCAGAAGCCACTGGACGCCAGCAGAGGATGACGGTCCACGGCACGACCGCCCAGACTGTTGCCAACCAAACCGACCGCACCAAACCCCCATCAGGTACCAACCCACCCTGCTGCCATCGAAGCCGGCCAAGCGCTCAAGCATATCGGCCAGGTAGGTATACGCCGTGAACATGCCGCTGAACACCAGCACCGACAACAGCACATGCCCCTGCAACAAACGGCTGCGCAAGATGCCAAATTGCCCGAGCAGTGACGAGGCCGGCGTCTGACGCGGGGTGCGTGGCAGGTAGCCGTACAACAACAACGCCTTGGCCAGCGCCAGCACGGCCAGCACCGCAAAAGCCGCCCGCCATCCCAGGGCGTCGCCAATCAAGGTGCCGACCGGGATGCCAAACACCGTCGCACACACCACACCAAAGCTGATCTTGGCAATGGCGCGTCCAGCGTAAGCCGGGCCGACGATGTCCACCGCCGTTTCACTGGCCAATGCCCAGAACACCGGCAACCCGAGCGCCGGGATCAACCGAGCCAGGCCCATTACATAAATGTTCGAAGCCACCGCCGCCAGCGCATTGGAGGCCGCAAACACCAGCAAAATTCCGATAAACAGTCGTTTTCGATCGAAGCGCGCGCACCACGCGGTGAGAAACGGCCCGCAACAGGCCACGGTGAATGCGAACAAGGTCACCAGCAGCCCCGCCTGGGAAACACTGACCTGCAGGTCACGCGCAATACCCGGCAGCAGCCCGACGATAATGAATTCCGTGGTCAATACAGTGAAGCCGGCCGCAGCCAGCAACAGGATAGGCAATAACATCCACACTCCAACGCAGAAAGCACGCGGCCGCAGCCGCGCCAAAAGGGCGGGCATACTACACGCCCGCACCACGCTCCGACACCGTGCAGCGACCCTCGCCTGCACACTGTGCTAAAGTCGCGCCCTTTTTCGCGGCCCTGCCATCCAGACGCCGTCGATGCGCCACGTTTCGGCACTGCCGAAACCCTTGAACAAGACAGAGAAACACCTGCCATGACCCCCGTTCTAAACCTGTTGAATAGAACCAGCCTGGTGCTACAGATCCTGGTTGGCCTGATTGCTGGTATCGCCCTCGCGTTGATCTCACCCGAAACCGCAGCAAACCTGTCCTTTATTGGCAAGGTCTTCGTCTCCGCGCTGAAGGCTGTCGCCCCCATCCTGGTGTTCATTCTGGTCATGGCTTCTATCGCCAACCATCGCCATGGTCAGGAAACCCATATCCGCCCGATTCTGGTGCTGTACCTGCTGGGCACCTTTGCGGCTGCGGTGGTTGCGGTAGTTGCCAGCATGGCCTTCCCTTCCCACCTGGCACTGAACACCTCCGAGGCCTCGCTGAGTGCTCCGGGCGGCATTGGTGAAGTCCTGCAGAGCCTGGTGCTGAGCGCCGTAGACAACCCAGTCAAAGCCCTGATGAACGCCAACTTCATCGGTATCCTGGCCTGGGCCATCGGCCTTGGCATTGCCATCCGCCATGCCGGCCAGACGACCCGAACCGTGCTGGAAGACCTGTCCAACGGCGTGACCGTGATCGTACGAGTCGTCATTCGTTTTGCGCCGCTGGGTATCTTTGGCCTGGTCGCCTCGACCCTGGCAGAGTCCGGCCTTGATGCCCTGGTCGGCTACCTGCACCTGCTGACCGTCCTGATCGGCTGCATGCTGTTTGTCGCGCTGGTGGTCAACCCGCTGATCGTGTTCTGGAAAATCCGTCGCAACCCGTTCCCACTGGTGTTCATGTGCCTGCGTGAAAGCGGCATCACCGCCTTCTTCACCCGTAGCTCGGCCGCCAACATCCCGGTCAACCTGGCGTTGAGCAACAAGCTGGGCCTGCATGAAGACACCTACTCGGTATCGATCCCTCTGGGTGCAACCATCAACATGGCCGGTGCCGCCATCACCATTACCGTCCTGACCCTGGCAGCGGTAAATACCTTGGGCATCACCGTAGACCTGCCGACCGCCGTACTGCTCAGCGTGGTGGCGGCGGTGTGCGCCTGCGGCGCCTCCGGCGTGGCTGGAGGCTCGCTGCTGCTGATCCCGCTGGCCTGCAGCCTGTTCGGCATCCCCAGCGAAATCGCCATGCAAGTGGTGGCAGTTGGTTTCATCATCGGGGTACTGCAGGATTCGGCAGAAACTGCGCTGAACTCCTCCACCGACGTACTCTTCACCGCCGCAGCCTGCCAGGCCAAAGAGCGTCAAGCCGCTCGCGCCTGACCATGCCCCTGCAGCCGGTGCCCGGGCACCGGCTGCTTGTGTTTTACCGTCAACCGCACCTAGGCTAGAGCCTTTCCTCGAATAGAGACAGGGCCATGTCCGCCGAACACGAAACCGCTTCCCCTGCCCGCTTCACCAGCACCGAAGTCCGTATTCTCGGCTCGCTGATCGAGAAACAGGCCACCAACCCCGAAACCTACCCACTGACCCTCAACGCCCTGGTGCTGGCCTGCAACCAGAAAACCAGCCGTGAGCCGGTGATGAACCTGAGTCAAGGCCAAGTCGGCCAGAGCCTGCGCGCCCTGGAAAGCCAAGGCATGACCCGCCTGCAGATGGGCAGCCGCGCCGACCGCTGGGAACACCGTATCGACAAGGCCCTGGAGCTGGTTCCGGCACAAGTGACGTTGCTTGGCCTGATGTTTCTGCGCGGCCCGCAGACCGTCAACGAGCTGCTGACCCGCAGCAACCGCATGCACGACTTTGACGATGCCGAGCAGGTCGTGCATCAACTTGAACGCCTGATTGCACGCGGTTTTGCGCTGCACCTGCCGCGCCAGGCCGGCCAGCGGGAAGACCGGTACACCCATGCATTCGGCGATCCGGAAGACATCGAAGCCATCCTCGCAGCACGGCAGCAAGGGCCGGAACGCTCGACCGCCAGCGCGGTGTCGCTGGAACGTATCGAAGCGCTGGAAGCCCGTATCGCCGCGCTGGAAGAGCGCCTGGCGCAGCTGGAGTAACACACACGGCCTGGGTGGCCGGGCCGACAACGGCAGGCTCCCGACAATACGCCTACAACGCTGCAGGCGCCGCCAACACTGGCGATGGCATTCGTGCGTACGCCACTGCCGCGGCGACCTGCTCGTCCGTTGGCCTTACCCCGGTGTACAGCACGAACTGTTCCAGTGCTTGCAGCGCAATCACGTCCAGACCAGTGATCACCGGCTTGCCCAGCGCCTGTGCCTGCACGATCAACGGTGTCTGCTCCGGCATCGCCACCACATCGAACACCCACTGTGCAGCCGCTATCGCCTCGGGCGCGAACGCCAACTGATCCGCCTCATCGCCACCGGCCATGCCAATCGGCGTCACATTGACCAGCAACTGTGCACGCAGGTTACCAAGCTCGGCTTGCCAGCCATACCCGCACACCTGCGCCAGTCGCCGCCCCGCTGCTTCGTTGCGCGCGACCAGGGTGCCATTGGCGAAGCCGGCATCACGCAACGCACAGGCCACAGCTTTGGCCATGCCCCCACTGCCACGCAAGGCAAAGCTCATGTCCGGGTCCAGACGATGGCGCGCCAGCAGTTGGCGTACTGCCAGATAGTCGGTGTTGTAGCCTTTCAAGTGCCCAGCCGTATTGACCAGGGTGTTGACTGAGTCAATGGCCGCAGCCGATGGGTCCAGCTCGTCGATCAAGGCAATACAGGCCTCCTTGTAGGGCATCGACACACCGCAACCGCGAATGCCCAGGGCACGGATCCCGCCGATGGCTGCGGGCAGATCGGTGGTGGTCATGGCCTTGTAGTAATAATCCAGCCCCAACTGCTGATACAGGTGGTTGTGAAAACGTACGCCAAAGGTGCCAGGACGGCCTGCCAGAGACATGCACAAGACGGTGTCTTTACTGGGGGTCATGCGGATCTCCTGAAATGCGCTGAAGGCACAGTATGCCAAGCGTGAACAGGCAACGTGCCTCATGTCGCCAAACCCTTCAGATCGCCTGCCTCCGTACTACGCTCTACCTACGCACGCTGACTCAGCTCATCAGCAGGTTGGTCGGAAGTCGGGAAGCTGGAGACGCGGCTGATAGGTACACGCATGGTACAAGGTTAAATTTGTTTCATTTTTGGCCTAATGATTCCGGGGCAATCGACAGCCCCTGAGCCATACTCCTAAAATGTAACGGTTTTTTACCGAAAACCTTTGCACAGCCAACGACATACCAACATTTAGTGAGCGCCAACGTGAAAACCTCTCTTTCGATTTTAAGTCTGCTGCTATTGCTCACAGGTACCGCCGCAGTCTCGTCGAATGCTGTTGCCCAACCACCCGCGCAAGTTCAACGTGACCCTTCCAAGCTGCGCCTGGCATCCGGCAGTGCTCTGTTGATCGACGTGCAGACCAACCAGGTGCTGTACGCCAACAAGGCCGACGTCGTGCGCCCGATCGCATCGGTCACCAAGTTGATGACCGCGATGGTAGTCCTCGACGCCAAGCAGCGCATGGACGAGGTGATCCCCGTCACGATTGCGCAGACCAAGGAAATGAAGGGCGTCTTTTCCAGGGTCAAACTCGGCAGTGAGCTGAACCGTCGAGAGATGCTGCTCATTACCCTGATGTCCTCGGAAAACCGCGCGGCGGCAACCTTGGCGCACCACTACCCCGGCGGCTACGATGCGTTCATCAAGGCCATGAACAGCAAAGCCCGCGCACTGGGCATGACCCACACGCGGTATGTCGAACCGACCGGGTTGTCGATGTACAACGTGTCGACCGCACGCGACCTGAGCAAGCTGCTGCTGGCCGCGCGCAACTACCCGATGCTGAGCGAGTTGAGCACCACACGCGAGAAGACCGTGGCGTTCCGCAAACCCAACTACACCTTGGGCTTTCGTAACACCGACCACTTGGTCAACAAGAGTGATTGGGACATCAAGCTGACCAAGACCGGCTTCACCAATGAGGCGGGGCATTGCCTGGTGCTGCTGACGCGCATGGCTGACCGGCAAGTGGCCATGGTCATTCTCGACGCCTTTGGCAAATACACCCACTTTGCCGACGCCAGCCGCCTGCGCCAGTGGATGGAAACCGGCAAGGCAAGCGCAGCGCCAGCCGTGGCGATGCGCTACAAGTCAGAGCGGACCCAGAACCGGCCAGTCGCCGACTGAAGGGTTACAGGGCCTGCCTGGTGTTGTACATGGCAGGCCCCAAGGCCAGTATCAGGCGCTGGTACTGACCAGCGAACCCGAACTGCTGCCTCCGCTGGTGGTCAGGGCTTCGAGCAAGGCACTGGTCGCGACCTGAATAGCGGCCATGGTGCTTGAAACGGCGCTTTGGGCGGCCATCACCGCAGCCGCCTTGGCTGTCTCCTCCTGCTTACTGGCCATCGCTTTCTGCAATTGCTTCTGCTGTTCGGCCAACTGCTTTTGTAGCCGCTCTATCTGCTCACGCAACTGCTTGATGTGTGCTGGCTCACTGTCGCTTGTGCTGGCACCACTGGCCTTGGCCTCGCCATTCTCCCGCACCTGGGAAAGGTCGGCCTTGACGCCGCTTGTAGCTGTCGCCTCGGCAGGCGCCGCGCCATTGATACTGACGCCATTGACATTGGTTGCACTTGGGCTGCCGTTGATGCTGATGCCGGCCGCCAGCGTATTGATTCCGACCATGTGCTTATCGTCCTGATGGTATTTACGTTAGTCAGCCTATCGACCGCACTGGTCAAACCTTTAGCCCGCCTGGCTTTGCCCGTACCAACACTGGCGGTGGTCCCCCTAACCACGCTGCATGCAACGCTGGTAACGCGCTTCGACCCGGTTGGCAAACCAGGCGGTGGTCAGCGTGCGGGTAATCTTCGGGCTTTCCAGCACAATCCCCGGGAGCAGCGCACGGGGTAGTGGCTTGCCCTCGTGCTGCTCGGCAAGGGCATACACGCGTCGATAAAGACGAGTACTTTCAAATGCCAGGCTGTCGCCTTCCTCCAACTGACTGCGGATCGCTGGGTTGCGCATGCCCAGCGCATCACCCAACTGCCTCACGGCCCGCTCTGTCGCTCCCGGCAGAATCGCACCCGGGGCGATCAGGTCGCCATCGAGCGCCAGACTGACACCTGATGCCCGGCTGACGGCATGCTGAAACGCCGCATTACGGCTGGCGTACCAACCGGCATTGAAATCAGCGAAACGGTACAGTTGCCGATCATAGTTCGCCGGATAAGCGAGCAAATGAGCAATCCCGAAATACAGCCCACCACGGCGACTGAACACTTCCTGTCGGATCGTGCCGGTGTACGTGTAGGGGTAACCCTTGGCATGGCGTTCGGCAAAGGCGATGCTCACCTGCATCGGCCCGCCGGTGCGCACCGGATTGAGACCGCCAAGCAGTGTGCGCCCCATGGGCACGGTGCTGATCAGGTCATCGAAGATTGCACTCAACTGCCGCTCGCTGCGCACCGTTTCCAGGCGCTCGCTGTAGCTCTTGCCACCCGGTGAACGGGTATTGAGCGCCGCATTGACCAGAAACTGCGGGACATGCAGCCTGGCGGCACGACGGTCGATTTCTTCACGGGCGATGCGCCCCAGACCTGGCACGCTGGGGTCGGCCTGGAAGGTGGACTCCTGTTCAGTGACCGCCAGCGCAGCACACAGGTTGTCGCGGGTTGCGGCAATGCCCTGGTGGGTAAAGGCAACTTGAATATCCTTCGCCCAACCCTGGCGATCGGCGAGGTTGGCCGGCAACAGGCGAGCGATCTGAGCCCGCAACTCGGCAGGGCTGGCAGGCTGGGTGGTGCGCGGTGAGGCGCAACCGGCCAGCACGAGCAACACAGCAAGGCACAACAGCAATCGAAGTGAAGTCATGGACCACCCGCAAGGATACCGCCGTGGTTTCAGCAGCCGGGCGTGCTCAGCCCACTACCAATGGTCACGGCCGTCACCTCCACACCCTGGAAATGATGCATCGCCGCCGGGTCGAACGTACGCTCGCAGTTGAAGCGGGTATCGACCACGAAGTCGTCCCCCTTGGCCTTGCTGATCGCGTCACGCCAGTTGTAGGCCGCGTTGACCGCCTGATCACCCGCCAATACCACTTCCAGCATCACTTGCGTGAAGTTGACCGCATGTGGCCCCTCCCAAAGGGCATAGACCGACGGATCATAGGCGTTACCACACAGGTCCAGGCAGTCTGCATAAAACGCCATCGGGCCACCTGTAGAGCGGTTAAGCGCACCGAACGTCAACGGTTCATTGCCCGGCGGAGCAAAAGTACCGATAAAGCTGCTCAAGTCAGCCTTGCAGGTAGGCGACAACGCCAGGCGCAATGCACTGACCTTCCCGCCCGCTGCCGTTGCGGTAACCTCGCACCCTTGCACGCGGTAGCTGTGGGTATCGCCATCCGAAGCCTGGGCAACACCTGCAACCGATTCAAAATAGCCCAGGCTGCTGCCCAGCATCTCGCCATTGAAGACCTGAGCCACCGTTGCCTGGGCCTGTGCCTGGGCCAACAGCGCAACGCTGCTCAACGCCAGGGTCGAGCAAAAGGGAACGAGGGCACGCGTGTTCATCGGAACATCCTGTAGAAATCGAGGGTGGAAAAACGCGCACTCTAATTCAGATCAATAGGCCACAGCCATACCTCACAGGCACGTCAGGAGAGAATGATGTAATCGCTGAACTGCGCAATGGGTGCATGTTCGCCCGCGACCAACTGCACGTAGCGTCCCCCCACCTGATCAATCGCAATACAGTCATCGACATCCAGCACGGCATCGGTATGCGGCTTGAGCCAGTCTCGGTCCATCTGCAATTTGCCTTTGAGCCTGGCCTCCGCCGGACTGCACGCGACCACCAGCAGGTAGCGATGAGCCTCGCCAAAACTGCCCGGCTCATACCCCCCAAGGTTGATGAAGTACAAGCGTGGATCACCCGCAGCTGGCTGCAGGTCGGACCAGCGCAACACATACCCCTCAGCCCCATCAACCTCAAGCCAGGAGTCGATATGCAAGCCCTTGGGGCTGCCGAACCACTGCTCGCGCAATTGCGGATAAGCCGCCTCCAGGCTTGGGGCAACAGCGAAAACCACATCGTGGACTTCGATCTTGGCGCCGGGGTGCTTGCCCCCCAGCATGACAACAAACAACATGGCGTTCCCTACTCGAGAATGGCAGGTGCTATAGGCGACACCTGCAACGCAAGGGCCTCGGTTTCAGGGCTGCTCGCCCACCAGGTAGGTTTTACTGATGTGCCGGAACTGCTCGTGACCGGCGCTGCCCAGCAACTCGAACAGCACCATTTCACGGGTGACGATCTGCGCCCCGGCATCACGCATACGCTGCACACCGGCAGCCTGGCTCAGTGGGCTACGGCAGTCGCAGGCATCCTCGACGACAAACACCTGCTTACCCGCCTCGCACAGGTGCAGGACGGTTTGCAGTACGCAGATATGGGTCTCCATACCGCAGACAATGACCTGATCACGGGCGAGCAGGCTGGCCGGCAGGCAGTTGGCGGCCACGCAGGAAAAATGCAGTTTCTCGACCACCTCGGCATTGCGTGCCGCCTCCTTGAGTGCCGCCAGCGTCGAGCCCAGGCCTTTGGGGTACTGCTCGGAGAACACCACCGGCAAGCCAAGTTCACCGGTGGCAGCCAGCAACCAGCGGGTACGGGCCACGGTGCCCGCCGGGTCAGTCACCGCGCCAATGAGTTTTTCCTGAACATCGATGACCAGCAGCGTGGCCTGGGTGGCGTCGATCAACATCGTGTGAACCCTCTGTCCAATATGACCGCAAGCCTCGCGCAGGTGCGTTGCGTCGTCAATGCCTGCCCGCAAGCAGCGCAAACCGCTCAGCCCTGCACTGCCTTCGCCCGGGCTATCGCCGCTGCGATCGCCGCTCGCGCCTGCGGGCTGTTCTTCCAGCAACTGGAACCCACCAATGCCGCCGCCTGGGTAACGATATCCAGCGCGTTGGCCTCGCTCAGCTGAGCCAGCGAGTTAAAACCCAACTGCTCCAACCGGTCGACCACGGTGGGGCCAACCCCCTTTACATCCAGCAGCGCAGCGCGCTCATCGTGTGGAAACGCCATATTCACCTCCCTGTGAGTGCGCAGCCGATGGCTGCGCAGTAAACCACAAGTCTAAGCGTCTCCAAGGTGCCTGCACCAGTGGCTGAACAGCCAGTGACAGCATCGTTTCAGAGGGGCGACAGTCGCACAGCCCCGGGCCGGGCCAGAGCCGCTGCGCGCCGCCCCTGAGCATAGGTAGTCAAGGCCGTCAGCAACGCCGGAATCGCCAGTACGCTGAACACCTGCGCGAACGACCAGCCCAGGCTAAGCATCTGCGCCCCGGCAAAGGCACTGAGGATGGCACCAAAGCGACCCACACCACTCATCCAGCTGGCG
The DNA here is from genome assembly GCF_056279025.1 of Pseudomonas sp. TE3910. Classification (NCBI taxonomy): domain Bacteria; kingdom Pseudomonadati; phylum Pseudomonadota; class Gammaproteobacteria; order Pseudomonadales; family Pseudomonadaceae; genus Pseudomonas; species Pseudomonas sp. TE3910. The sequence goes on along the minus strand of NZ_JBWBQN010000001.1, from coordinate 268,220 downwards.
CCGGTTGCGCGCGCTTCAGTCGGGTAGATCGACGCGGCCAGGGCGTTCTGGCCAACACTGCCGCCGTTGAAGCAGAACCCCGCCATCCACGCTGCGGCGCACATCAACGCAAAGTGCTGCATGGTCTGACCGATGGCGAAAATCACCAGGCCGCCGGCCAGATAGTTGAAGATCAACACCCCGTATTTGCTCCAGCGGTCCATCGCCCAACCCAGCACAAGGGAACCCACGGGGCCGCCGATCTGGAACATCGCCGTAACGATGGCTGCGTCGGCCACGCTGTAACCGCCACCCTCCTTGACCAGCGTCGGCAACCAACTGCTGAACAGGTAGACCAGAAACAGACCGAGAAAGTAACCGCTCCATAACATCAGGGTACTGAAGCGGTACTGTGCCGACAGTACGATCTGTGGAGCACTGGCATTCACGATCGCAGCCTTCGGCAGGCAGAAGGTTGAGCTGGCGCTGGCTACGCCAGGCGCCAGTTTGTCGACAATGCGACGAATGTGCGCCTGTGGTGCCTGCTTGATCACCAGGAACGTCACCGATTCTGGCAGCTTGAAGAACAGCAGCGGTGCCACCAGCAACGGCGCGACACCGCCGAGTACAAGCATGCTTTGCCAGCCGAAGTTGGGAATCATCCAGGCAGAGACAAAGCCCCCTGCGGCAGCGCCAAAGGAGAAGCCGCAGAACGCCAGGGTAATCATGAACGAGCGCTTGCGATCCGGGGCAAACTCGGAAACCAGCGTACAGGCATTGGGCATCGCTGCACCCAACCCGAGCCCCGTCAGAAAGCGCAGGATCACCATGCTGGTCAGGTCAGGGGAAAAGGCCGTGGCCAGTGTCCATAGACCGAAGAAGAACACGCTCACCACCAGCACAATCTTGCGCCCATAGCGATCAGCCAAAGGCCCGGCCACCAGCGCCCCCAATGCCAGACCAATCAGCGCGGCACTCAGTACCGGGCCCAGGTCCTGATGACTGAGGCCCCAGTCCATTTTCAATTGTGGGGCGATAAACCCCATGATCGCCACATCAAAGCCATCCAGGGCGATGATCAGGAAGCCAAGAAAAACCACCCACTTTTGATAAGCCCCGACGGGCCGGTTGTTGATCAATTCACGCACGTCTATTGCTTGAACTTTATCCACCACGTTCACCTCTATTTTTGTAGGGGTGCTCGACAGCCATGCTGCGGCACCCGCTTTTTTATTGTTGAAGCGATTCGCACGGCATTGTTGGCCTGGTTACAACAGGTTGAGGCTCTGGAAATGCACGGGCTTGATGATGCGTGTCTCCTGAGCCACGATCAGGTGCGCCGATGCCTGTAGATAAGCCGCGAACGTCTCGTCACGGTCACGCGCCGCACTACGTTTCTCGAAGTCATCCAGGCTGTCATAACCCCATAGATGCACCACTTGATTAAGCGGCCCGATGCAACTGCTGTAGAACGCCAGAGGTGCCCCCAGGTGTTTGAGCAGAACAGGCATGGCCAGACGTTCGAATACCTCGATGAACTCGGCCATACCGCGAGGCTTGATGGTGTAGATGCGGTGATCGACGATGGCTTTGTGGTTCATCATGCAACCTCCTGTTGTGAGGGTTTGTCCGCCTGCGGCCTGAAGCTCTGCGCCAGGTGCTGAGCGGTGATGTAGCCAAAGGTCATGATCGGCCCCAAGGTAATGCCTGCGCCCGGGTAGTTGCCGCCCATGATGCTCGCGCGGTCATTGCCGACGGCATACAGCCCGGGAATGGCTGCGCCTGTCTCGTTGAGCACTTCACCCACAACGCTGGTCTTGATCCCGTCAAACGTACCGAGGTCACCCATGATGACCTTCACCGCGTAGTACGGACCTTTACCGATCGGCGCCACGCACGGATTCGGCTGATGCTGTGGGTCCGCCAGGTAGCGGTTGAAGCAGGTGCTGCCGCGGCCGAACTCGCGGTCTTCGCCCTGTTCCGCGCCGAGGTTGTACTGCCTCACCGTCTGCTCCAGCCCAGCAGCTTCGATACCCGCCTGGCGGGCCAATTCAGCCAGGCTGTCCCCCTTGAGCAGGTAGCCATTGCGCAGTAGAGAGCCAAGTGGCATCGGCGCAGGTTTGGCATAACCGAGGCCATACTTGGCCATGGCGTGAGCATCACAGACCAACCACATGGCCGTTTCATGCTCGCCTGCACAGGCGCGTATGAGCGCGGCACCGACGTCATGGTAGGAATTGGACTCGTTGGTAAAGCGCTGACCGTTGCGCAGCACACCGATGACCCCAGGCTTGTAGCGATCGAGCAGGTGCGGGAACGCGGTGAACCTGCCATCGCCCATAGGTACCTTGGACACGGGCATCCAGGCGGCGGCATCCTTGAAGCGAATCTCAAGCTGGCCACCGACCGCTTCGGCCATGCGCGCACCATCGCCAGTGTTGCCACTTGGTACTGGCGAAAAGTGCTCGCTGCCACGTTTGACGTGAGGGTAGGCCTGCTTGAGGCGCTGCAGGTCATGCGAAAAGCCACCGCCAGCCAGCACCACCCCACACCGCGCATCAATACGCCACTCACCGTGCACGCTGTTAAGCAGCGCGCCACTCACCCGCCCCCGCTCCTGCAACAGTTGGCGCGCAGCAGTCTGTGTATGGATGGGTATACCCAAGTCCAGCGCGGACTTGGCCAGACGCGCCGCCAGGGCGTTGCCGCTGGTGACGTTGATGCCGCGACGGTACAACAGCAGCTCTTTGATGTGCGTTGCCAGACGCCTGGCCACATAGATGAACGAGGTCAGCGACTTGGTGGCATTGAAAAAATGCTTCAGGTCGGCGTTCGAGGAATTAAACATCATGCCAATGAACGTGATGGTCTTCAGCGGCGGACGCAATCTGGCCATGTCGGCCCCAAGCTGACGGATATCAAAAGGCGCGGCCAGGATCGAACGACCGATATCGACCCCTCCAGCCACGTCAGGGTGATAGTCCGGGTACAGCGTCGGCACGAATTTGACGGCCGTCTCACGCTCGAAAAACGACACCATGGCCGGTGCATTGTCGAGGAAGGCGTCAACCGCCTCGGCGTCAAAATAATCGCCGGTTTCATTGCGCAGGTAAGTCCGCGCAGCTTCGCGGCTATCCTGAATACCACTGGCACTGGCCTGCGGGTTACAAGGTACCCACAACACACCACCGGAAAACGCCGTGGTGCCGCCGAAGAAGGCCTCCTTCTCCACTACGATCACATCCAGGCCCTGTTTCTTGGCGACAATCGCAGTGGCCAGGCCACCCGCACCCGCGCCGATCACCAGCACATCGCAGGTCTGTGTCGCCGTCGAACTCATTCGTGTCATTGTCGTTATCTCCGTGTTCATGTCCCGCAGGCAAGCGCCCGCCGCGCACTGAGGTGCGCAACGTTGCAGGCTCGACTGGGCTAGCGGCGGGTGGCCGGGGATTCGTAACCGGGACGCGGAATCAACGCCATCAACATGCTTTCAAGGCCGCCGTCGACGGTCAGCTCGGTAGCATTGACATAGTTAGCCCGTGGGCTGGCGAGAAACAGCGCGGCATTGGCAATATCGCTGGGCTGGCCAATACGCTGATTGGCCGTCATCGCCTTACGCTGCTGCTCGACCTTGGGATCGGCATAGAACGCTGCAGACAGCGGCGTGTGAATCAGCCCTGGGCAGATCGCATTACTGCGAATACCCTGCGGCCCCCACTCGGCGGCAAGCTGCCGTGAAAGCATACTCACCCCGGCCTTCGCTGCACTGTAGGCTCCACTGTGGGTCTGCGGAAAATGAGCAGCGATCGAGGAGATATGCACGAGGCTACCCGCCTGATTGGCCAGCATCAGCCGCCCGAACGCCTGGGAGCACAACAGGTAACCGGTGAGGTTGACCTCCAGCAACCGATTCCAGCTCGCCAGGCTGATGTCTGCAAGGCTGCCGGGTTGCAGCACACTGGCATTGTTGATCAGCACGTCACAACGCCCAAAGCGCTCGCTGACCCAGTCGGCGGCACGCTGCACACTCTGCGAGTCGGCGATATCGCAGTTCAGAGCCTCCACCTCAGTGGCAGACGTTTCGGACAACGAGGCCGCCAGAGCCTGGCAGCCGTCGGCATCGCGATCGAGCAACACCACCTGGGCCTGTTGTTCCACCAATGCACTGGCGATGGCCGCGCCTATGCCGCCGGCAGCGCCGGTGATCACACAGACGGCGGACTCCAGGCCCAACCAGTTGCTCGCTTGATTATTGTTATTCATGACGCTCTCCAGCATGTCTCGAAGGCGCGGCGGCGCAGCAAGCCGCCATCGTTACGCGGCACCGGGCCGCGACTGACGCGAAAGGGAAGCCAGGCAGCTCCTTCACGTGAGCCAGAGCATAGGGGCATCAGGTGCTTGGTCAGAATGGACAAAACCCACAACCAACCAGACTTTTTCGACAATTGCGCACCCGCACCCGGCCTGATGCTGCACCTGGCAGACAGAGTTGCCTGATGCCCTGAAGGTTGGTTAGGGTAAAAGTACCGAGGACCTGACGGTCGAGAGTACTCATAACAACAATGAACAAGATCCCCAACTACGCCCTCTACGGTGAATCACCTCAGCCGGCATGGCATGAATCCTTGCATGTGGAGTCGATTTCCAAGCGCTCCGGCGCCCACGACTGGGAAATCTCAGCGCATCGCCACGAGGGTCTGCTGCAGATCCTCTACCTGCAGAGCGGCGCCGGTGAAGTCCTGCTGGACAATGTCAAAGTCAGCGTCCAGGCCCCCTGCATACTGTTCATCCCCACGCAGATCGTGCATGGTTTCTCTTGGGCCGGGGCGGTCGAGGGGCATGTTATAACGGCCGTGCAACACCCGTTGGAGAGCATCACCCGCATGCTATGCCCGACGCTGTTACCGCAACTGCTCAAACCACAGGTGATAGCCATCCCGCACTGGTCACCAGCGCAAGACCCACTCCTCCCGCTGTGCCTGGCCTTGTACGAGGAGTACCACAATCGCGCCCGCGAGCATGTCGCCTGCAGCATGTCGCTGCTGCTGGCCCTGGTGATCCAGTTCATGCGTTTCAGCGCGGTAGGCGATCCTTCACCCGCAACCGCCAACAACCGTCGCAGCCAGCAAGTGACCAGCTTTCGTGAGCTGGTAGACGTGCATTTTCGCCAGCATCGCTCGCTAAACGATTACGCCGATGAACTCGGCGTCACCGCGGCTACCCTCGGTCGACTGTGCCAGGAGCAACTGGGGATGACACCAATGACCGTAATCAATGCTCGGTTGGTGCTCGAAGCCAAACGCGAACTGGCCCACTCCAGTCAGAGCGTGAAGCAGATCGCACACGGCCTGGGCTTCACCGATGTCGGGTATTTCAGCAGGTTCTTCCGCAAACACGTCCAGTCCAGCCCCAGAGAGTTCCGCAGCCAGGCGCAGACACCGACAAGGCCGTGATGCCCCCTGCCACGCTCACAGCGCCCATCGTTCTGAATCAACGGTCATCTCAGTGTAGTGTGGATGCGCCTGGCGCAGCACCGCGCAGGGTGCCAGTATGAAGGGGTACTTTCCGCGCTACATGGGGACGCGCCATGGCCACCATCGATCGCTTGTCCACACAGACCGCCAGCCGCCTGGCAGCCTTGCACCGAGACGGCTTCGTACTGCTGCCCGGCGTGCTGAACGCTGCGCAAATCGCCACCCTGCGTGCTGCAATCGATCATCTCAAGCCCCAACACTGGGATTACAGCGGCCTGCTTGAACATTACAAATGCGTGTTCAACCGCGACCCACTGTGGTTGCCGTTTCTCGACCTGAGCGGGGTTATCGAACTGGCCGAAGCAGCATTGGGCGAGGACTGTCACATCATTGGCCAGACTGCCTGGCGCTGCCATCCTGGCTTCATCGGCGCTGCACTGCACCTGGACTACCTGGCCATGGCCCTGCCGCAAAGCCTGCTGGCCGACCCTGCGTTCGAGTTGCCAATGCAGATCTGTACCGCACACCTCTACCTGGACACGATCGATGCCGACCTCAGCCCCACACGAGTAATACCAGGAAGCCACCGCGCCGGGCGACCACCGGCAGCAGGTGAAAATGAGTGGCAAGGCCAACCGGCACAGCCGGTGCTGTGCGAGGCCGGGGACGTGCTGATGTTTCGCAGCGAGCTGTGGCACGCGGGCAGCGACAACCGCACCCTCGACCGCACCCGCTACCTGCTGCAGGTGCATTATGGCCGACGCATGGTGGCCCAGAAGTTTTCACCCTACCTGTACTGGCGCTTCAACCCTGCAGTCGTGGACGCGGCCACACCACGGCAACGGCGCCTGCTGGGCGAACATGAAGAAGCCGAGTACGACTGAGCCGCTGGCGTTTACCTGTGCAACCCGCGCATCGATCAATAGCACTCGATACGATTGCGGCCGTTTTTCTTCGCCCGGTACAACGCCTCATCGCTCCGCGACAGCGCAGCATCAGCACTGGCGTCACTGGCCATGATGGCCGAAACCCCCACGCTGACGGTCAGAGGGATGCGCTGGTCGCCAACCCGCAATGGGACCTCGGTAATACGCTGCTGCAATAGCTGAGCAAAAGCGCTCGCCTGTGCGATGTCCTTGCCACTCAGCACTACGGCGAATTCTTCACCCCCCACGCGGCCCACCAGGTCCCATTCGCTGAGCTGATCCCGCACGATGGCTGCAAAATGCCTGAGCGCCTGATCGCCGACAGCATGCCCCCATTGATCGTTGATCAATTTGAAATGATCAAGGTCACACATCAACACGGCTGAGTGACGGTCGAGGGCACGTTGCACCTTCATCAACTCAGCCTCGATCTGCATCATGAAATGCCGGCGGTTGGGCAGTTGGGTAAGAAAGTCCACGGTGGCGAACTCATGAAGCTCTGCCTCGATCCGCTTACGCTCGGTAATATCGGTGATGAATCCGTGCCAGAGGGTGCTGCCATCCACCAGCCGAACAGGCCGGGCATCACCTTGGCGCCAGCGCAAGCCTTGCCGGGGCAACCAGACGCGGTACTCGAAATGCCACGGTGTCAGGCTTGCCGCCGACACATCAAACGACATCCGGTAACCCGGAAGGTCATCGGGATGAATGAGCCGATTGACGGGCGCATCGTTGGTGGCGACCTGCTCCGGCGTCAGCTCATACATGTCCTGAATACCGGCACTGGCATAAGAGAACGACGAGTCGCCTGCGGGCGTGCGTTGGTACTGGAAGACCAGCCCGGGCACTTCATTGGTCAGGTTGGTGAGCAGGTCGACCGTCTGCTGCAACCGCTCCGACATGCCACGGATGGCTGAAATGTCAGTGGTGGTTCCGATCATTCGTAGCGGTGTACCGTCCGCGTCGCGGCTGACCACCCGGCCCCGACTGGAAATCCATTTGTAGCGGCCATCCTTGCAGCGAATACGGTGTTCGACTTCGTAGTTTGCTGTCTGTTGGTCAAAGTGCGCGCGAATGGCAGCCCTTACGTAATCGACGTCATCCGGGTGGATACGCGTGTAACTGTCTTCAATACGATTGGAAATCTCGGCATCGGTATAGCCCAGAATGGCCTTCCAGCCCGCGGAGTAATAGATTTCACCGGCCTGAATGTCACGATCCCAAATACCGGTTCCGCTACCGGCGATCGCCAGCGTCATGCGGCGCTCGCCTTCACGCAGGGTGTTGACCTCTTCTTCCAGGCGGGCCTGTGTGCCATCACGTTCGATGATCTCGGCAGCCAAACGGGCCAGGTCGCGCAGAAATGCCTGGTCCTCTTCAGTCATGTCCCGAGGGGCATCATTAAGCAGGCAAAAAAAACCAACCGACTCTGCCGCAGGGGTGATGACCCGGCAGCCGGCCAGAAAACGCACCGGCCGGTTGCAGGTATCGTGCAATGGCCTGCGAAAACGCCCGTCTGCAAGGGTATCAGGGATGACCAACACCTCATCATGCGCGGAAAAGTATCGACCCAAGGAAAACACATCAGGCAGCCCTGACAGCGCCCTGCCCTCATGCGTATCCGCCCACAACTCGCTTACCGCTTCAGGCAGGAACAAGGCATCGACAACCCCAAAATGGCCGCGGGCAATACGTAGAAGACTGTCAAAACGCTTGTCCGGCAACGTACCTGGCGCATTTGCGGGTCTGCACAGGCCAAGCGCTTGGGATTTCAGATGACTCAGCATGTTCAGCTCTGTCGATACTGCCGAAACGGCGAGCACAATTTATACCGCATATCCAAAGGAATGGCTTTTTGCTTGCACGTCTTGCCGAGCCAATTCAGTGACCCACGGGCACCTCAAGCATCACGCAGAAGGTCGTGGGCATTGAGCAACTCATAGGCAATCTCGGGTCGACGCTCCAATGCCCGGCGGATAGCGGCAGGAATCGATTGACGAGTCTTACGGCACAACCCGGTTTGCGCACCGATATGAATACCGATGCCGCGCATGGTACGCACTTCATTGAAGCCCGGGGCAATATCCAGACGGATGCCCAGTTGTTCATGCATGCGCCGCTTCATTCGCTCAAGGTCAGCGAGGCTTTCAAGGTTTTCCAGGCGCTCGAGCAGGCGCTTCTCCTCCTGGCGGGTCAGGAGCAGGATGCGCTGATCGGCACCAGGGCTGTCCAGCAACTGTTCGCGGTCACAGTCGCAGGCACCGGGTGGACAGGGTTGGCGGATCGGAAAAGAGGCTGTCATGGCGTTCAATCATAGCCATGCGCAGCTGGCTTTGCCTATGACACCTGATCGGACGCCACCCTGCTCACGCGAACTACACTGACGGCGACCCGGTTCATGACAGAGGGCACTGACATGGCGAATAGTGCGCCAAGCACAGCATGGTGGCTGGAGCCGATTCCAACTGAGGCCAGTTCGACCTTCACCTCAGGGCTTTCAGCTGCCGAAGCAAAACGCCGCCTGGCGCAATTCGGCCCCAATGCTTTTGTCAGCACACAGCAGCGGTCGATCCTGCGTCAGTACCTGAGCCGCTTCAGCAACCCGCTGGTGATCATTCTGCTGGCCGCCAGCGCCATCTCGGCCCTGAGCGGCGAGGTGGTGAATTTCGTCATCATCAGCTGCATCGTCATGCTTAGCGTGACGCTGGACTTTGTTCAGGAATACCGCGCCAATGCCGCCGCCGAGAAATTGCGCCATACCGTTGCGGTACGTACCCGCGTGCGTCGTGATGGCACGACACAGGAGATCGCGGTAACCGAGGTTGTACCGGGGGATGTCGTGGAACTTAGCGCCGGCGATCTGATTCCCGCAGATGCCCGGGTGATCGAGGCCCGCGACTTTTTCGTGAAGCAGGCCTTGTTGACCGGCGAACCCTACCCTGTTGAAAAGCACGCGCAGCTGCCACCAGCGTCGGCCACAGAACTGGCCGACGCGAGCAATGCGGTATTTATGGGCACCTCGGTCATCAGCGGGAGCGCCACGGTATGGCTGGTCAAAACGGGGGCGCAAACAGCCATCGGCGCCATTGCCGACAGCGTCTCCCGCCAGTCTGCGCCCACTGCGTTTGAGCTGGGCACACGCCACTTCGGTTTGCTGATCATGCGCCTGACGGTGCTGATGGTGTTGTTCGTGCTGCTGGTCAATGTCGCGCTGCACAAACCCCTTCTGGAATCGTTCATTTTCGCGGTCGCATTAGCCGTCGGCCTGACCCCTGAGCTGCTACCCATGGTGGTGTCAGTGACGCTTTCACGCGGCGCACTGCGCATGGCGAGCAAGGACATGATCGTCAAACGCCTCTCGGCGATCCAGGACCTGGGTTCGATGGACGTCCTGTGCACCGACAAGACCGGCACCTTGACCGAAGCGGTCATCCACCTGGAGCGGCATGTCGACCCACTGGGCCAGCCTAGCGACCGCCCGTTGATGCTGGCTTATTTCAACAGCCACTTTGAAACCGGGCTGAAAAGCCCGCTCGATGAGGCCATTCTTGCCACCAGCCACTTCGACCCGGGCACCTGGAGCAAGGTTGATGAGGTGCCCTTCGACTTTGAGCGTCGACGTGTCTCCGTACTGATCGACAACGGCCAGGAGCGATGGCTGCTGGTCAAAGGCGCACCGGACGACGTGATCGGACTGTGCACCCACTATGAAAGCGGCCCCGATGCCCAGGCCCGCACCATGAGCGAGGCCGACCGGCTAGCGATTCACACCCAGTATCACGCGTTGGAACAGGAAGGCCTGCGGGTGCTGGGGATCGCCTGGCGTACGGTAGAGCAAACCCATGCCCATGCCGTCGTAGGCGATGAGGCGCAGTTGATACTGGTCGGCTTTTGCGCCTTTATCGACCCACCGAAAGCCAGCGCAGGTGCAGCGCTGTCTGCATTGGCCAGAGTGGGTGTGTCGATCAAGATTGTGACCGGCGACAGCGACCTGGTCACACAGCATGTCTGCGAGCAGTTGAACATTCCCGTGACCGGCCTGCTGACTGGCAAGGAAATCGCACTGCTGGACGACCATGCCCTGCGTGCCCGTGTCGAAACCGCCAACCTGTTCTGCCGGGTCAATCCCGGGCAGAAAGAACGCGTGCTGCTGGCACTGCGCGCCCGGGGTCATGTCGTCGGCTACCTGGGCGACGGTATCAACGACGCGCCATCGTTGCACGCGGCCGATGTCGGCATCTCGGTGGACTCGGCGGTCGATGTTGCCAAGGAAGCCGCTGACATCATCCTGCTCAAGCCAGACCTGCATGTGCTGCTGTCCGGGGTACTGGAAGGTCGGCGTACCTTCGGCAATATCCTCAAGTACATCATGATGGGCACCAGCTCAAACTTCGGCAACATGTTCAGCATGGCCGGCGCAGCGCTGTTTCTGCCGTTTCTTCCGATGTTGCCGACACAGATCCTGCTCAACAACATCCTTTACGACATTTCCGAGGTGCCGATCCCACTGGACAAGGTCGACACCGAGGACATGCGCCACCCACAGGTGCTGGACCTGGCCTTTATCCGCAACTTCATGCTGATCATCGGGCCGATCAGCTCACTGTTCGACTTCCTGACCTTCTACGTCATGCTGCAGGTTCTAAAGGCCAATGAAGGGCTGTTCCAGACCGGCTGGTTTGTTGAGTCGCTGTGCACCCAGGTCTTGGTGATCTTTATCATCCGCACCCGTGGCAACCCCCTCAAGAGCCGCGCCAACCCGGTACTCACCGTGACCTCGCTGACGGTCGTCGCACTGGCACTGGTGCTGCCCTACTCGCCCTTGAACCACTATTTCGGCTTCGTACCGCTGCCTCCTGCCTTCTACGCCATTCTCGGGTCCATGGTGCTGGTCTATCTGATGATGGTCGAACTGGCCAAACGCTTTTTCTACCACTACATACAACGAGCAAAAGCCAGGCCTCGCCCTGCTCGCCCATTGATCTAGCCAGCGTGACACATGAGCAGCCCTGACAACCCGCACAACAGCCGCTCGTCCTCGGCCATGCGCAGTATGCGTTCGCGTGGTGTGCTGTGGAGTGCCTGGCTTTTGGGAGCCGCATCACTTGCAGGGGGCGTGGCCGACTGGAGCGGCGTGTATGCCGCCTTCATGCTGGCCAGCCTGTTGCGCAGTATCGGCATAACCCCCGGCGGGCTGGGCGTATTTGAAGGCGGCGCGGTCAGTGCCCTGCATTGGGCGGGCATTGCACTGCCGGTGGCACTCTCCGCGACGCTGCTGTTTCGCGGCCTGAGTTTCTGGGCGCCGATGCTGCCGGGCATACTGGTATCGCGTAGCGCGCTGCGCTAATCCATCACCTGCTGCATGATTTCAAATGCGTTCAGCGCGGCGCCACGTAACAACTGATCGCCACTGATAAACAGGTCCAGGCCGTATTTGCCATAGATCAGGTTGTAACGAATACGCCCCACTTCTACAGCGTGCTTGTAGGTAGACGTCATCGGCATCGGGTAACGCCCCTGCAGAGGGTCGTCCACCACCTCGACCCCGGAAGCCTCAGCCAGCATTTTCCTCACATCACTGAGCGAGCGGATCGGCTGGCGAAACTTCAGGCTCAGGCTTTCGGCATGCGAGCGCAGTGTCGGTACTCGTACTGCCGTGGTGCTGATGGCTAACTGCGGTTCGTTGAGCACCTTGCGCAGCTCCCATACCACCTTCATCTCTTCACGGGTGTAACCGTTTTCTTCAAAAACGTCGACCTGCGGTATGACGTTGAATGCCAGGTTATGGGCAAAGTTCTCGCTGCTGTTGTCTTGTCCGTAATCACTGAAGCGACGCGCCCGCTCGCGCAACTCGAGCATCGCCGGCTGCCCTGCGCCGCTGGCCGCCTGGTAGGTCGAAATGATTGCGCTCTCCATGCCAAAAGCCTGGTGCAAAGGCCCAAGCACCATCAGGGCAATGGCCGAGGAGCAATTGGGATTGGCGATCAAACGCTCCCCGGCATAACGCCCACCGTTGATTGGCGGCACCAGCAAGGGGACCTCAGCGTGATAGCGAAACGCAGAAGAGTTGTCGATGACAATGGACGCCTTCGCCAGCGTCGGCCCGTGCTCAAGGGCAAACGCTCCTGAGACACAAAGAAAGACAATGTCACAAGCAGCACAGGCGGCTACAGAAAACGGCTCGATTCGGTACTGCTGTTGGCCAACCTGCAGAGGCTTGCCCACCGAGCGTGACGACGCCATGCACACCACCTCAAAAGCGGTGTTTTGCAGCAACTCAAGCATCGTCATGCCCACAGCACCGGTACAGCCAACCACGGCAATTCTCTTCATGTCGATTCCTTGAATGAAAGGACCAGGCACCAACGAGCGACGCATGGAAAAAGACGTCATACCGTGCGCAATTGATGACCTGATGCAACGCAATTCCGTTACGCGAAACCCTTGGTGATCAACGCTACGGAGCATGTTCCAGGGCACGGATTGTAGGGAGGCAACGGACTCGGCTACAGTGCGGAAACCGACAACAACCGGAAACTTTTCGCCAAATGCATTCTCCACCTGGCATTGTCGCCATCCTGGCGTATGAAGGGCTGTGTACCTTCGAGTTCGGTATCGCGGTGGAGATCTTTGGACTGTCCCGTCCGGAACTGAACATCCCATGGTATCGACATCAGGTTGTCGCGGTAGATGACGGCCCCATGCATGCCATGGGTGGCATTCGCATCATTGCTGACGCAGGTCTGGAGCTGCTCGACAGTGCGCGGACCATCATTGTTCCAGGCTGGCGCAGCCGTCACGATCTGCCACCAGCGCCACTGCTGGAAGCCTTGCGCCAGGCTCACGGACGCGGGGCACGGCTGCTGTCGATCTGCTCGGGCGTGTTCGTGCTGGCCGCCACTGGCTTGCTGGACGGCAAACGCGCAACCACTCACTGGCAGTTCGCCGATGAACTGGCGCAACGCTTTCCGAAGATTGAAGTCGATCCGAATGTGCTTTACGTAGATGCGGGGCAACTGATCACCTCAGCCGGCAGTGCCGCAGGCATCGACGCCTGCCTGCACCTGGTGACTCGCGATCACGGCACCCATGTGGCCAACTCGGTCGCCCGACGCCTGGTGATGGCGCCGCAGCGTACGGGCGGCCAAGCCCAGTTCATTCCCACACCGGTGAGCACACTGCCACGCAACGAATTGACCCGAGTGCTGCAATGGGCACGGGAACATCTGCAAGAGCCCATCAGCATCTGTCAGATGGCAAGCCGGGTAGCCATGAGCGAGCGCACATTCCTGCGCCGCTTCAGGGAAACCACAGGCCTTGCGCCAAAAGCCTGGTTACAACAGCAACGCATCTCCCGTGCCCGGGATCTGCTGGAGAGCACGAGCCAGAACATCGCCAACATCAGCGAGGCCTGTGGTTTTGCTTCGGTAGAAAGCTTTCGCGTGGCGTTCCGCACCGTCGTGGGTGTTTCACCCTCGACCTACCGCAAGCGCTTTGGCAACCCTCGGGCGCAGACAGAACAGCCGCACTGACAAACACAATGCTGGGCGAAGCTGAGCACGATCGGTCAGCTCAGCGCACCGTCCGGCCAGGGCGTCAGCACCTCAACGCCGTTCTCGGTCACCGCAACCATGTGCTCCCACTGCGCCGACAACGAGCGGTCGGTGGTGATGACCGTCCAGCCATCGCCAAGGGTGCGCACATGCCGTTTACCAGCATTGAGCATCGGCTCGATGGTAAACACCATGCCAGGCTTGAGCGTCAGCCCCTGGCCTGGAATTCCGTAGTGCAGCACTTGAGGTTCGTCGTGATAGACCTTGCCGATACCGTGCCCGCAGTACTCGCGTACGACACTGTAGCCGGCCTGCTCGGCCACGCGCTGGATGGCATGGCCGACATCGCCCAGCGTAGCGCCCGGGCGCACGGCGCGAATGCCGGCGTACATTGCGTCATAGGTGGTGCTGACCAGACGTTCGGCTTCAGGCCGGGGCTTGCCGACGAAATACATGCGGCTGGTATCACCGAACCAACCGTCCTTGATGACTGCAATGTCGATGTTGACGATATCGCCATCTTCCAGCGGCTTGTCCGAGGGAATGCCGTGGCAGACCACATGGTTGACCGACGCACAGATGGTTTTCGGAAAGCCGTGGTAACCGACGTTGGCCGGTATGGCCTTCTGTACGTTGACAATGTAGTCATGGCACAGGCGGTCCAGCTCATTGGTCGACACGCCCGGTTTGACGTGCGGCGCAATCATCGCCAATACCTCGGCAGCCAGTGTTCCGGCCACACGCGCCATGGCAATCTCGGCAGGTGTCTTGAGGGTAATTTTCTTGCTCATTGTCCAGCCTCCACGGCGGTTTTGACGCGGGCGCCAGATGCAGCAGCGGCCAGTGCAGAAAGCTGGCCCAAATGCAGGCCACCCGCCTGTTCGGCACGAATCAGCAGGCGGCAGATTGCGCTGTGATCCAGTTCTGGGTGCAGCTCGGCCAACATGCCAATGCGCATCCAGTGCTCGGCTTGCGCATTGATCGAGCGGCTCAGTGCATTGCTGGCAAGGCGCAGGTCTTCATGCATCTGTTCTGAAATCTTGACGATACCCACGATGAGGCTCCATATATGCAACGTATACGTTTCATACACTAACAAAGGCACGGCAATTTCTGCAATGTTCCTCACTCCACGGCCTATGCTCAAATCGACGCCCCTCCCCCTCAGCCCGGCTGCACAGCACAAACGCAACCTGCCTCCTGCCCCAGCGTCAAGGGCAGTACCCGGCACGGGCGTACCAGGACACACCTTTCACGTATTTTTTCAAAGACAGGCCCCAGCGAAATGTGGCATTAGTAATGTAACCGCCTGAACACACAGTGCTTTCAGGTTACTGGCAACAGCCCGACGAGGTATCAGCCATAACCTGAACGCACATTTGACGGAGGACCAGAGAGCCGTGTTTGCGTTATCGCCCGAGCGCTTGAAAAGTACCTGCCCTGTGCGGCGACGTTCGGTGTCAACCCTCCGAATGCCACAGGCCACCCCAGGCAGGTTGGCATCGTTTAAAGGAATTACACAATGATCCCAAGAAATGTAATCAACGCGTCGGTAAGTCCCAAAGGAAGCCTGGAAACGCTGTCCCAGCGCGAAGTTCAGCAATTGAGCGAAGCCGGCTCGGGCAGCATCTACCAACTGTTCCGCCAGTGCACCCTGGCCATCCTCAACACCGGCGCCCACGTCGATAACGCCAAGACCATTCTCGACGCCTTCCAGGATTTCGAAGTTCGTATCCACCAGCAGGACCGTGGCGTGCGCCTGGAGCTGATCAACGCACCCGCCGGCGCCTTCGTCGACGGCGAAATGATTGCCAGCACCCGCGAAATGCTCTTCAGCGCCCTGCGCGACATCGTCTACACCGAAAACGAGCTGGACAGCCTGCGCATCGACTTGAGCAGTTCCCAAGGCATCACCGACTACGTCTTTCACCTGCTGCGCAACGCCCGCACTCTGCGCCCTGGGCTCGAACCGAAAATGGTCGTGTGCTGGGGCGGCCACTCGATCAGCACCGAGGAATACCAGTACACCAAGAAGGTCGGCCACGAGCTGGGCCTGCGCAAACTGGACATCTGCACCGGCTGCGGCCCCGGCGTGATGAAAGGCCCGATGAAAGGCGCCACCATTGCCCATGCCAAGCAGCGCATGAACAGCGGACGCTACCTGGGCCTGACCGAGCCCGGCATCATCGCTGCGGAAGCCCCCAACCCGATCGTCAACGAACTGGTGATCCTGCCGGACATCGAGAAGCGCCTTGAGGCCTTCGTCCGCGTCGGACACGGCATCATCATTTTCCCGGGCGGCGCCGGCACGGCCGAAGAGTTCCTCTACCTGCTCGGCATCCTCATGCACCCGGACAACCAGGACCTGCCATTCCCGGTCATCCTCACCGGGCCAAAGAGCGCCGAAGCCTACCTGCATCAACTGCATGCGTTCGTCGGCGCCACCCTGGGTGAAGCGGCACAGCGTCACTACCAGATCATCATCGACGACCCGGCCCAAGTGGCGAGGCAAATGACCGAAGGCTTGAAGACCGTCAAACAGTTCCGCCGCGAACGCAACGACGCCTTCCACTTCAACTGGCTGCTGCAGATCGACGAAGGCTTCCAACGCCCGTTCGACCCAACCCACGCCAACATGGCCAACCTGAAACTGAGCCGTGACATACCGCCGCACGAACTGGCGGCCAACCTGCGCCGCGCCTTCTCCGGCATCGTCGCGGGTAACGTGAAGGACAAAGGCATTCGTCTGATCGAAGAACACGGCCCGTATGAAATCCACGGTGACGCGGCAATCATGCAGCCGCTGGACCGCCTGCTGAAGGCCTTCGTCGAGCAACACAGGATGAAACTGCCGGGCGGAGCGGCGTATGAGCCGTGCTACCGGGTCGTGACCTGACCATCAGCGTTATCGCCGGCAATGCCGGCGATAACGCTACTCAGCACTCAGCACTCAGCGACAGGCTACCGATGACGTCCGACAGTTCGTCGTACGCTTCCTGTTTCACTTCCGGCTCTTGTACAGGCGCTGGTTTCAGGCCGCTTTGAGACGCCTGGCGGTATTCACTGGGCGTACATCCTGCGCACTGCTTGAAGGCGCGGGCGAAGTAGGATGGGTCTTTGAAGCCAACCTCGTAGCCGATGCTGGTAATGGGCATCTGGCTGTTGTGGAGCAGCTCCTTGGCGCAGTCCATGCGCTTGCTAAGGATGTACTCCATGAAACCCAGGCCATTCACTTCCTTGAATACGCGGCTGAAGCGAAAGGTGGTCATGCCGCAACGCTTGGCCAGGACTTTCTGGTCGATGCTGTCGCGAAAATGCTGGTCAATGTACAACTGCACGTCATGCAAGGCATGGTGCTTCTGGTGCTCCGCCGTCAACCGGATACTGTCCGGCAGCGATGGGCCGTGCTCAATCTGCAATACCTTGTTGCTCGCCCCGGCCTGGCGACGTACGTCGCACAGTTGCCTCAACGCATGCAGAAAACGATTGATCTCGGTGCTTGAGAGGGCAAGCACCATGTATTCCCAGACCCGCGAGCGCATGGCCCAGACCGCGAGCTCTTCAGAGTGCTGCACGGTGAACATGGTGATCGGTATGGACGGCGCCTTGCGCTTGATCTCCAACAGCAGGTTGAGCCCTGGCATGTCGGGACGGTCGTAATGCATGCAGATCATGTCCGGCTGTGGTTCGTAGTCCTTTTCGGAAAAGGAATTACCGGCTGCCAGACGACACTCACAGGCTGGCTGAAACTGCATCATCAGCGCTTCAGTCGAATGATCGTGGGTGAGATCGAACCATAAAAGGTACGGCTTTCTCGCCGCCTCGACACTCATGGCGTTAGCCTGCCCATAGGACTAACCCACTCTTTCGCCCCAAGCCATTTAGCCATCAGGCCAGAAGTATGATGGATCCAATTCTGATAAAGACTCATCATCGCGCTCTATACCGTTAGAATTGTTATTACAAAAATTTCGCTCGTCTTTCACATATATCCGTTGCCATGCACTCAGCACTTTCACATCAGCTCCATTGCACATCTTGAACCCTTCCCTTCCTTGAGTAGCCCGGTGCCATTATTAGCACTCCAGCAGTAGCAACAACAGCAAAATATCCTGATTCATCGATAATGAATGCGGACCTCCGACAGTATTCCTGACACCTGTTCCATCAGGTAACCCATTGGAACTTCGCAACTAAAACTGTTCCCAAACAACACGTCATTGTGCCCTGACCAATAGCCTGTCAGGGTCTCTGCCTGAACGAACCAGCAACGCTTGACGTCAACAAAATGGCGAAAATAGCGCACACCAAGAGCAAAACGTCAAAAAACAACACTCCATGCACCCTTTTGCTGCTTTCAGGCGTTGGCGAAATGCTTTTTCCTTCTTGAATAGTATCGTCAGCGTTACGCCAATGAGCAGATCAAGTCCTGATATCAAAACCCCTGCTTAGACCATTACGTACCACCTTGGCCTACACCACCAGCAACGGGCTGTTTTTTGGCCTGAGTGCTACAACACTTTTAAAGTGTTTGCTCTATTTACGTTAGCGCCAGCAGAAACCATTCTCATATCGATTCCACTCCATGTTTCGCCCCACTTGTTTTTCTTCCGAGTCTGCCACGCATCAATAATGGCCCTGTGACAGCAATAAAATCCTAACAGTCTGCAAAAATCTCCTAACCCCTTTCTGCGCCCCCTGACTACTGTTCAACCAGGCAGTGAAAACGCGCTGCTCTTACTACAAAGCACTTGAGCGAGGTGAACACCATGAACCTGCAATCTATCAAGACTTCGGTACTGAAGTTCATCAAAGACGAAGATGGCCTGACCATTGTGGAGTATGCAGTGGCCGGTGGGCTGATAACGCTGGGCGCTGTTGCTGCGTTCGTTACCCTGGGCACCAACGTAGACACCGCTATCGACAACCTGGGTTGCGCAGTCCAAGGCAAAGCAACCTGCTAGCGGTAATGAACCCAGCTGGCACAGACGTTTCCAGACATCTAGTTAGAGGGTTGCAGTCATGGGCAAAGAGCAGTTAGTCGCTGTCGCACTCTTGCTTGGGCTGCTCGGGATAGCGGTGGCGAGCGATATTCGCCGCCACCGCATTCCTAACCTCTTGGTGTTGTTGGGCTTGATCCTGGGGGTAGGCAGCCAGGCGTATGCCTCGGGTGCAATGGGGGCAGGTTATGGCGTGCTGGGCCTGCTGGTCGGCTTCGCCGTTTTCCTGCCGCTCTACGCGTTGGGCGGCATGGCGGCCGGCGACGTCAAACTAATGGCCATGGTCGGCTCTTTTCTCAGCCCGCAAAACGCACTCTGGGTGGCGGCACTGAGCCTGGTTGCCGGGGGCGTGTGCGCGGTATTGATTATCTTCGTGCGTGGCCAGGTGCAGCAAACCTTCGGCCGTTACTGGCTGATGCTGCGAGCCAGGGCCTATTTTGCGCCAGCATCCGATGAAGTGGCAGGCAAGCCTTTCCCGTATTCGGTCGCCGTATTGCTCGGCACCTTGGCCAGCATCTTCTGGCTACCTTTGGGCCAGTAGTTCAGGAGAACCCTATGTACGCCATCAGCAACAGCCGTATTTCGCCCCAGGAACGCAGCGCAATCCAGCGGTTGGCTCCGCAACCCCGTACGGTGCTTGAAACCGGGTTGCCGGAGAACCTGCTGGGCGATCTGGTCTGCAAGCACCTGCACGACGCCGGCGTGCTGGACATGTCGCGGCTGGTAGAGCGCCTGGCGCTGACCGGTGCGGTACTGGAAGAGATCCTGATGTTCTTGCGCAAGGATGGTCGCGTCGAAGTCCTCGGGCAGGCCGGCAACCAGGCCTTGCGCTATGGCCTGACTGAGCGCGGCCGCAGCGCGGCACGTGATGCCCTGGCGCGCAGTGGCTATATCGGCGCAGCCCCCTTTCCGGTCAGTACTTACCGTTCGCTGCTCAAGGTTCAGACCATTCACCATGGCCGCATCGGCGCAAACGACATGCGTCGCTCGTTTAGCTCGATCGTACTGGCCCCGAGCATGCTTGACCAACTGGGCGTGGCCTTGAACTCCGGGCGCGCCATCATGATCTATGGGCCGGCCGGTACCGGTAAGACCTACATCAGCAGCCGGCTGATCCGCCTGTTCAGCGAATGCATCTGGGTACCCCATGCCATCGCCATCAACGATGCCGTGATCGAAATCTTCGACCCTCAGGTACACCGTCGCCTGCAGGATGATGACGAACAGCAGAACACCTTGCTGCTCAACGAAGGCATCGACCGTCGCCTGCTGTGCTGTGAGCGCCCCCTGGTCATCACCGGCGGCGAGTTGACGATGGAGCAGTTGGATGTGCGCTACGACCCCGACTCGCGTCAGTACCAGGCGCCATTGCAACTCAAGGCCAGCAACGGAATGCTCATCATCGATGACATGGGCCGCCAGCGCATGGCCCCGGCCGAGTTGCTGAACCGCTGGATTGTCCCCATGGAGGAAAAGCGCGACTTCCTCAACCTGGGTGGCGGGCGGCACTGCGAATTGCCCTTTGACCTGGTGCTGGTGTTCTCCACCAACCTCAACCCGCTGGAGTTGGCCGACGAGGCGTTTCTGCGCCGAATTGGCTACAAGCTTCAATTCGGCTACCCGCAAGCCAGCGAGTACGAACGCATCTGGATCCAGGAAACAGAACGCTTGGGTATCCCTCACGACCCAAAGCTGCTGCGCTATGCCCTGGAGGAACTCTACGAAGCGGAAAACATGCCGCTGGTACCGTGCCATCCCCGTGACCTCCTGAGCATGGCAATCGACCGTCAGCGATACCTGGGCAATGCCGGGCCGCTATCAACATCGGAGTTGGAGTGGGCCTGGCACAACTACTTCGTTCAGCTCGACTTCATTGGCTAAGGAGTTACCAACATGAGCTCTCGTACGTTTCCCCTGATTGCCTTGTCCCTGGTCCTGGGCTTGGGTGCGGCCTGGATGGCCAACAACTGGCTGAGCGCGAAACTCAATGCCAAGGAAGACGATAACCAGCAGAGCGTGGTGGTCGCCACCACAGAGATTGCCTTCGGCCAAATGGTCGAAGCCCAACAAGTGGCCGTGGTGCGCATGCCAAAGGATGCTGTACCCGAGGATGCCTTCGACGCCCCTGACAAAGTGGTGGGCAAGATCGCCACCTTCTCCATGCTGCGCGGCGATATCCTGCGGGCTGCGCGCCTGGCCGAGCACCTCGGCGGCAGCACCCTGGCATCGCTGATCGAACCCAACAAGCGCGCCATCTCGGTACGAGTAGACGACGTAGTCGGTGTCGGCGGGTTCTTGCTACCGGGTAACCGGGTAGACGTGCTGGCAACCCGGCAGACCGGCAACAGTGGCGATGCCGAGTCCAAAACCATTCTGGAAGACTTGCGGGTGTTGGCAGTGGACCAAACAGCCAGCACCGACAAGACCCAGCCCGTGGTTGTCCGTGCCGTCACCCTGGAAATGACGCCACAGGAAGCGGAAGTGCTGGTCAAGGGCATGGCTGCCGGCAAGCTGCAACTGGCCCTGCGCAACCCCCTGGACAATCAGCCACGCCCGGCCGTCACCCAACCAGTTGCAATGGCCCAGCCACCGGCTCCAGCCCCGGTTGTCCGGCCGGTGGTACGCCGTCAAGGCACTGGCAACAGCAGCGCTGTCACCGTGATTCGTGGCATCGAAGTCAATGAAGTGAGAGCCAAGCTGTAAGTGATCCTGTTCCACATCGGCCAGACGGGAGGGCGTGATGATGAACGCGCGAATCAAACAGCCTCGCACTGCGTTTGCGCAGCGTCAGCGCGGCACGATCATTGTGATGGTGGTGATTGCCATGGCGGCGGTGCTGTTGATGGCCGCCCTGGCGCTGGACGGCAGCCACATGCTGGTGAACAAGACACGCCTGCAAAATGCGGTGGATGCGGCAGCGCTGAGTGGGGCCAAGACGCTCAACACAGTGCTTGGCGCAACCGGCGCCGCCAGCCTGGCACAAACCGCCGCGCTGGACACCCTCAGCCGCAATGCCAACGCGACAGGCAACCAGGAGCTGGCCAAGGCGGTTGGCAACAATGTCGCGAACTTCGCCAAGGTGGAACTGGCATCCAGTGTCTACGGGCCGTTCTCCTTTCCCGGCCCGGCCAATGCCAGCTACGTGCGAGTCACGGTGGCAAACTACCCGTTGACCGGTTTTTTCTGGGGGGCTTTCCAAACATTGGGCAATGGCGCAGACAAGACCAAGAGCGTCGCCGCCATCGCCACTGCCGGGCCAAGCCCAACCAGCCCCTGTGAGCTTACCCCGCTGATGGTGTGCGGCAACCCCACACAGAACAACCCCAGCGGCGGAATGTTCTGGGGGTACAGCTTCGGCGATCTGCAGGTATTGAAAACCGCTGCGAACAACAGTTCGGCGATCGGCCCAGGGAACTTTCAACTGCTTGATTTCGGCTCAGGCGGAAACACTGTCCGGGACGGCCTGGCCGGCGGCATCAATCAGTGCAACAGCATCGGATCGAACGTGACGACCAAGCCGGGCAACACCGTCGGGCCGTCCGCTCAAGGCCTCAATACGCGTTTCAACGAGTACAAGGGAGGCCTCAGTGCCGCTGACTATCCACCTGACCTGGTCGTTACGGTCAACCCCAAGTCCCTGACCTACAACGATACGTTGAAGAGGATCGAATACAACAATCAACCGGTCACTGCCGCCAACGGCAACCTGTCTACGACCGGTGGCCCCCTGTACGACTACAACGACTGGAAACAGGACTCGGCCAACTGCATTGCCGGCGCTGGGGGTGGCTGTCTGTCCAATGGCGTGCACGAACGGCGGGTACTGAAGATCGTCATCGGTGACTGCTCGGGCAAGAACGACGGTGCGTCATCGATACCGGTGCTCGGTTTTGGCTGTTTCTTCGTGATGCAGCCGGAAGCCCAAAAGGGCAACGAGTCGCAGATTTTCGGCCAATTCATTAGCCAGTGCGAGGGCGACGGCGTGCCAGGCCCCACGCCGACTGATGATGTCGGCCCGCAGATCATCCAGTTGTACAAGACCTACATCGATAACCAACAGACACCCAGTACCGATTCGTAGGGGGCTCTATGAGACGCGGTGGATTCAACGCCTCAAAGGCCCAGCGTGGCCTGGCAATGGTTGAGCTGGTGATTACCCTGCCGTTGTTGGCGCTGCTGATGCTGGCCTTCGGCGAGTTCGGCCGCATGCTGTTCCAGTACAACAGCCTGATGCAGGCCAGCCGTGACGCCGGGCGCTTTGTCGCCAGCCAGGCGTGGGACGCCAATCAGGGCAAACTCGAGCTGAGCGATGCACTGTTGTCCAAAACCAAAAACGTCGCGGTGTACGGCGTACCTGCCAACCCGAATGGTTACCCCTCGGTCGTGCCTGGGCTGACGCCTGGAAATGTCACGGTGGCTGCAGCAGGTACCGAGCACGTGCAGGTGAGCATTAACTATACCTTCGTGCCTGTGATCGGTAGCGCACTGCCGGCCCTCTATGGCAGCAGTAAACCGCTGGGCCTGACGTTGACCTCCACCGTTGTGATGAGGGCCTTATGATGAACCGCAAACGCATGCGCGGCGTGTATGTTGTCGAGTTCGCCATCACCGGCTTGGTGCTGTTCACCTTGCTGTTCGGCGTGCTGGAAATAGGCCGGTTGTACTTCACCGTCAATGCGCTGAATGAAACGGTGCGCCGGGGGGCGCGCCTGGCCGCGGTGTGCAACATCAAAGACCCGACCATTCTGCGCCGCGCAATGTTCAATGCCGCCGACAACAGCGGCGCGAGCAGCCTGATTGGCAACCTGACCAGTGCCAACCTGAACCTGATCTACCTGGACAAGGACGGTGCCGTGATCGCCAACCCTGACGACCTCACCAGCGCCAACGGTTTTCTCGCCATCCGTTATGTGCAACTGCAGGTGACGAACTTCAGTTTCAACTTGCTGATTCCTGGATTCAACGGCGCCTTCGTGCTGCCGGTGTTCAGGTCAACCATGCCGCGCGAGAGCCTCGGCAGGCAACCCGATGCAAACGTAGTACCGGAGATCACGCCATGTTAAGCACACGTGAAGCCCCCGTCGTCACCGCGACTGACCGGCAAGGCCTGCGCCTGCTGATCAGTGGCCGCGATGCGACAGCCTTGAACCAGATGAAAACCATCAGCCAGAGCCTGCCCAACCTGCAAGTCAGCACCCGCTTGGTAAGCAACGGCCATACCGACCCGCTGTATGGGCTGGACCACATGCCGGACCTGTTGCTGCTGCACGTCAGCCATTTGTGGCGCGAAGAGTTGGCCGCCCTGCTGCTGCATCCACTCAAGGAGCGCCCGCCGCTGTTGGTGTGCGGCCCCCTGGATGAACGCGAGGGCATGCGCCTGGCAATGCAGGCCGGCGCCCGTGACTTTCTTCCCGAGCCGGTGAAACCCG
Organism: Pseudomonas sp. TE3910; assembly: GCF_056279025.1. NCBI lineage: Bacteria > Pseudomonadati > Pseudomonadota > Gammaproteobacteria > Pseudomonadales > Pseudomonadaceae > Pseudomonas > Pseudomonas sp. TE3910. Next base: position 243,859 of record NZ_JBWBQN010000001.1, on the reverse strand, counting down.
AAGAGCTGCAGGCGGCCCTTGGGCGCATGCAGATGGAAGCGCGGGCAGAGCGAGGAAACGAAGGCAAACTGATTGCGGTCATGAATGCCAAGGGCGGTTCAGGGGCCAGCATGCTCGCCTGCAACCTGGCCCATCAGCTCAGTAACCAGGGTGGCAGAACCCTGCTGCTGGACCTGGACCTGCAGTTCGGCAGCGTCGGCCACAGCCTGGATGTGCAATCGACACACAGCCCGATGGAGGTGCTTCAGCAGGCCGATACCCTGGACAGCATCGCCTTGCGCGGCTTTTGCAGCCACTACAGCCCGACCTTGCATGTGCTGGGCGGGCGTACCGATGAACTGTGCCTGCAGCAGGACGTGCGCCTGGAGCAACTGGAAAATCTGTTGCGCCTGGCCCGCAGTAGCTATGACTGGGTGGTGGTGGACTTGCCGCGGCAAATCGACCACCTCACCGGCATCAGCCTGGAGCAGGCCGACCGCATCTACATTGTGTTGCAGCAAAGCCTGAGCCACCTGAAGGACGGCACGCGCTTGACCCGCATCCTGCGCGACGACCTGGGCGTGTCGAGCAGTCGACTGCAGGTGGTGGTCAACCGCTACAACAAGACGTCCCCCGTCACCCTCAAGGATGTGACCGAGGCGTTGCGCTGCACGGAGGTGCACAAGCTCCCAAATGACTTTGCGGTGGTCAGCGAAAGCCTGAACACCGGGGTGCCGCTGGAACGGCATGCACCACGGTCAGCCATCAACCTTGCCCTGCGCGAACTGAGCCAGAACCTGATCGGGATCGAGGCCTGCGAACAGAGCCTGCTTAAACGTACCTTTGGCCGTTTGTTTGGAGGGTAAGCCATGCTCAGCGACTTTCGTAATCGCTTGCGTCAGCAGGCCAACAACCAGGCCACGGCAGACAAACCGGCAGCACCGGCCAACAGCCAGGACTGCACTCAGGTACTGATGGCCTGGGAGAACATTGCACCGGAAATCCTCTACGAGACCCGGAGCAAGCTCAACCCGGTGGAGAGCGAATGGAAAGAAAAGACCTACCAACAGCTGCTCAAGGTCATGGACCTGTCCTTGCTGGACACGCTGGAGGCCGCCGAAGCCGGTCGGCAGATCAAAGAGATCAGCCAGCGCTTGCTTGACGAGAACTCGGCACCGGTCAGCGCCAGTGGTCGCCAGTTGATCATCAAGCAGATCACCGACGAGGTGCTGGGCCTTGGCCCGCTTGAGCCACTGCTGGCCGACCCGAGTGTGTCCGACATCCTGGTGAACGGCCACGCCTCGGTGTACGTCGAGCGGTTTGGCAAGCTGCAAAGAACCGACGTGCGTTTTCGCGATGATCAACACCTGCTGAACATCATCGACCGCATTGTGTCCAACCTGGGCCGGCGCATTGATGAATCTTCGCCGTTGGTGGACGCACGCCTGAAAGACGGCTCGCGGGTCAACGCCATCATCCCTCCCCTGGCGATCGACGGCCCCAGCATGTCGATTCGCCGCTTCGCCGTGGACTTGCTCAATACCGAAAACCTGGTGCAGACGGGCACCCTGACGGCGGCCATCGCACTGATGCTCAAGGCTATCGTTCGCGGGCGCATGAACGTGCTGATTTCCGGCGGTACCGGCAGCGGCAAGACCACCATGCTCAACGTCCTGTCCAGCTTCATCCCGCACAACGAGCGAATCGTCACCATCGAAGACTCGGCCGAGTTGCAGTTACAACAGCCTCATGTGGTACGGCTGGAAACCCGCCCTTCGAACATCGAAGGGCGCGGCGAAGTCAATCAGCGTGAACTGGTGCGCAACAGCCTGCGGATGCGCCCGGACCGCATCGTCATTGGCGAGGTGCGGGGCGCCGAGGCACTGGACATGTTGACGGCGATGAACACCGGTCACGACGGCTCACTGACCACCATTCACGCCAACACCGCACGTGACGCCTTGGGCCGAATCGAGAACATGGTGTCGATGAGCGGTGCAACCTTCCCGATCAAGGCGCTGCGCCAGCAGATCGCCTCGGCCATCGATGTGGTCATCCAGTTGGAGCGTCAGGAGGATGGCACCCGGCGGCTGGTCAGCGTGCAAGAGATCAACGGCATGGAGGGCGACATCATCACCATGACCGAGATTTTCTCGTTCGTACGCAATGGCATCGGCGAAAAAGGCGAGGTACTGGGTGAGTTTCGCCCCACCGGCATGGTCCCGGCATTCCGTGAAACGCTGGCCAAGCGGAGTATCGAGCTGCCGCTCAGCCTGTTCCGGCAGGAATGGATGGAGGAAAAATCATGAACCAGATCCCCAGCGAGTTCGTCCTGGCCTTCCTTGGCATGGTGTTCACGGCGATCTTCCTCCTCAGCCAGGGCCTGACCGTTCCGGTGTTTGGCGAAGCGGGCAAGGTGCGCAAGCGCATCCGCAGTCGCCTGAACATGCTGGAGCGCGCCAATGACCTGCCGAACATGCAGTCGGTATTACGGCAAAAATACTTGCGGCGCCTGTCGCCACTGGAAGCGTGGTTAGAGCAACTGCCAGCGATGGAGGCCCTGGCCCAGATGATCGAACAGGCCGGGCATGAATACCGTGCCTATCGGGTACTGCTGCTTGGGCTGACGCTGGCACTGGCAAGCGGCATTGTACTGTGGTTGATCACGCGCACCTGGTGGGTGGCAGTACCTGCTGCGATGGTGGTGTTCTGGCTACCGATACTGAAGATCTCCAATGACCGCATCAAGCGCTTTGCCCGCTTCGAAGAGGGGCTGCCAGATGCGCTCGATGCCATGTGCCGGGCGCTGCGCGCCGGCCATCCGTTCAACGAGACCCTGCAACTGGTCGCCGATGAGCACAAAGGGCCGGTCGCCCATGAGTTCGGCCTGACCTTCGCCGACATCAACTATGGCAACGATGTACGCCGGGCCATGCTCGGCCTGCTGGAACGCGTACCCAGCATGACGGTCATGATGCTGGTGACCACAGTGCTGATCCACCGTGAAACAGGTGGCAACCTGACCGAAGTACTGGATCGCCTGAGCAGCCTGATTCGCGGGCGCTTTCGCTTTCAACGCAAGGTCAAGACCCTGTCCGCCGAAGGGCGTATGTCAGGTTGGATACTGGTGTCGATGCCCTTTGTGCTCGCCGCAGCGATCGTGCTGTCGAGCCCGACCTATCTGCCCCTGCTGATCAACGAGCCTCTGGGTCGAAAACTGGTCCTCGGCGCCTTTGTTGCCATGCTGATCGGGATCTACTGGATACGCAAGATCATCCGGATTCAGGTTTGAGTACCGATAGACCTAGGGAGTAAGACCATGGAGTATCTACTGAGTCTGATCAATCATTGGGTGGGCAACGAACAACTGACGCGCCTGTTGTTTGCAGCAGCCATCGGCCTGAGTGTGGTCTTTGCCATAACGACCATGACCTTGCTGGTACTGGGGCTGCAAGACCCGGTCAAACGCCGACTGATGCTGATCAAGCGCGGCCAAAGTGCAGAAATTGCCGGGCAACGGCCACCGAGCAATCTGCAATTGATGCTGGAACAGGTGGGGCAGCGCTTCAACACCGGTGAGCAAGGGCAAGCCTCGGCGACACGGGTACTGCTGACACACGCCGGTTATCGCGCTCAGTCGGCCGTACAGACCTACTGGGCGCTTCGCCTGCTGTTGCCACTGACATTGATGGGCATTGTAACCCTGGCATTACCGCTCATTCCGAAGCTGTCGCTAATGCTCGGTGTCGGTCTGCTGCTAGTGGCGCTGGGTGTGGGTTGGCTGGCGCCGGCCATCTATGTCGACAAGCGGGCGAAGTCACGGATGAACCGTCTGCTGATTGCCTTTCCTGATGCCTTGGACCTCATGGTGGTGTGCGTGGAATCGGGCCTGGCCCTGCCCCAGGCCATCGAGAGGGTGTCTGAAGAAATGGCGGTGAGCCAGCCTGACCTGGCCATGGAACTGGCCTTGGTCAACGCCGAAATCCGCGCGGGCATCCCCAGCACCGAGGCCTTGAAAAACCTTGCCGAACGCACCGGGCTGGAGGACATTCGCGGGCTAGTGAGCCTGCTGGCACAGAGCATTCGCTTCGGTACCAGTGTGGGTACCACCCTGCGCATCTATGCTGAGGAATTTCGTGACCGTCGCACGCAACTGGCCGAAGAGAAAGCCGCGAAAATCGGGACAAAACTGGTGTTCCCACTGATCCTGTGCTTGTGGCCAAGTTTTTTCCTGGTGGCCATAGGCCCTGCAATCATCGGCGTGTTCAAGGTATTCGGAAAGCTTTAACAACGAGTAGAAAAAGGCCTCGGCAGCAATGCCGAGGCCTTTTGCATGCCGCAGCCTTTTGAATGACTCAATAGGGAGGCTGCGAAACGCTGATCACCATGCGCACAAAGCAAAACGGCGGCGGGAGCCTGTTTACGCTACCCCGCCGCCGCCATGATGTGATGTCTACCCACCTGAATCACCCAACCTGCACACTGTCACCCTGCTCTTTCAACCCCGAACACTGGCGCATCCTGCGCCGTTGCAGCCTACTTCCCCTTGGATGACGAGAGACCATACTCTTTGTAAAACTCGGGTATGGGGTGCTTGTAGCTGTCCAACAGGCGCTGCAGGCTCAGTTCACGCTCAGCGGGTTTCACGGTTTGCAGGTTTGGCGAAGCCACCTGGTTACTACGCTGCAACTGCAGCCAGGTTTCGGTGACCTGCTGTTGTGGGGAAGATGGGCCAGGTTCGATGGCCTGGGCTGCAAGGGGGAGCAACGCGGCTCCCAGGCAGATGAGCATAGTCTGTTTCATCACTACCTCTGCATTGGTGGCGAGTTGGCACTCGGTTATGCCGGATCATTGACCGCTGCTACCTGATCGGCAGGCGCTGCGGTGGCCTTCTTCCTACTCTTGAGTTTTTCTGCTCGCGCCTGGGCTTCAGTGACTTGTGCCGGGCTCAGGCCGACACGGCTGACCAACTCCGAGGCCTGCTTCCAGTTCCCCTGGTAAATCATCAAGGTCACCAGGTTAACGGCCGCCAATTGATCGGACTGCTTCAACTCCATGGCCGTGATGAACTCGAAGCGGGCTTGCTTAAGGCGCCCTTGGTTAAGGTAGATCACGCCTAGGTCGTTACGGATTTTTTCGTCAGTGGGCGACATGCGTACCGCCCGTTGCAGGTGAGCCAAGGCCTTCTCGCTATCATTGCGCGCCACCGCCAGTTGCCCCAGGCCGTGTTCGCCTTCAGCCGCCAGGCAGGTACTGAGTAAACTGCGAAACAACGGTTCGGCCTCGGCCTCTCCCAATACACGGTAGATCTTGGCCTTGCGCAAACGCACGGCGGGTAGGTCCTGCGGCAGCCGCTGCAAGTTGGCCAGGCCCGCATGCAGCTTGCCCTCACGGATCATGTCGTCGGCCAGGCTCAGCGACAGCTCCTGATCGGAACTGACCTTGGCACAGCTTTCCGGGGCACTGAGTGACGACCAATCGGAGCCACCGCCCGTGGCACAGCCGCTCAGCATCACCAGGCCCAACGTTGCAATGATCACCTTCATTTTTCGCTCCCGGGAAACGCACAACGAGCGGGCGATGGCCGTAAGGCCAACCCCGCCCAGCACGGTGTCGTGGGATGTGTTCGTCAACAAAGAGGCTGCAATGGGCTGGCTCATTGTGATAACCCACTACGGTGGTCGAAGTCACCGTCTTCCAGGAAGTACATGCGGAACCAGTTCGGATCGTAATTACGCATCTGCTCGCCGGGCAGTGTAGGAAGCTGGGCATTGACCGCCAGCGGTTGCACCAGATGCGGGGTGACGATCATCAGCAGTTCTTTCTCTTCACGCTTGATCGTAGAGTCACGGAAAAAGGCACCCAGGATCGGAATGTTGCCGAGGCCAGGTAACTTGTTCACAGCAGAGGTGTTGGTCGTGCTGATCAAGCCGCTGACCACGAAGCTCTCACCGTCCGCCAGGGAAATACTGGTGTCCGTACGACGAACAACCAGTGCCGGTACAACCGTGCCGGAAATGGACACACCGTTGTTGAAATCGAGCTCACTGACCTCCGGTGCCACCTTCAGGTTGATACGGCCCGGCCCAACCACCGTTGGTGTCAGCGTCAGACGAATACCGAATTCCTTGTACTCGATTGAAATACTGTCGCTGCCAGTGCTCGGTACCGGGATGGGCACTTCACCACCGGCCAGGAAGCTCGCGCTCTGCCCACTCAGCGCCACCAGGCTGGGGCGGGCCAGGGTATAGGCAAAGCCACTGCCTTCCAGCGCATTGATCAACCCCAGTACGTTGCCGCCACCGATCCCGATGTTGAAACTGCCGTTATCCAGAGGGATGTTGGGTGCCAGGCTACCAATCTGCCCGGGCGTCACCGTCACGCCAGGCACAGTGCCCGGTGAGCCGAACAGAAAACTGCCGCCTTTGCCGAAGATCGACGTACTGGCCTCTTTCAACTTGGTGCGGCTGACTTCGACAAACCGAATATCGGTCTGAACCTGGCTGGTCAGCACCTCGTTGCCTTCAGGAAAGACTGCACTACCCAAGGAGGACGTAGCCTTGCCCTTGACGAACACCATGCTCTGGCGAGGCGCACTGGAGCATGCCGTCCAGACCATCAGGCTGGTGGTTCCGGGAGCAATACCGGTAAGCAGGTATGCATCATTGCCATTGAGGTGCACATCAGCGATTTTCGGATCGCCTATGGCCAATCGGGTAATGGCCTCAGGGGAGCGCATGGCAGTCTGCATGCCTTCACCCACCTCGACCACGGCTGGCAGTGCCGCCAGATCTGCGCAGTTTTTCCCCGCGGCCAACGTCGTCCCAGCGGGTAAACCAGCAACAATCAACGTCCACGCCACTCGTTTGAGTACTTGCGCGTAATTATTGGTCATTCTCTGCTTCCTTGTCCGGTCAGGGCAGTTTGCTAGAAGATCGGTTCAACACGACTTGCATGACCACTGCGGGTCCCCTGCCGCCACGACACGCGATCCGCGCACGCCGTGACGTCTGGAAAATCCACAGTGGGCTGGCACAGCGTGGACACACTCGCCACCGCTGCTAGAGCCCTCCAGTGATCGTCGTGCCAAACACCCCCCCTTATGTGGTTCAGCTGAAACGACCAGTCATAACGAGCCATCCGTCGGGTCTGCGAACTGCCTAACCATCCTGAAGCGAGGCCAACCCCCCGGCTGAGCACAAATAACTGTTTCGCTATTTGAAGTTAGCTCAGAAAGGTCAAATTGCTATCAGACTGTAAAAAAAATGAGTCACTGCCGAATCAGGCGTGGTGTCGCCCGGTCAGCTCAGCCAAGGTGCTGGACACATGGTGCAGATTCTTGCTGGCCCCTTCAGTACGACGCACGCTTTCCTGATTGCTCGCGGCAATCGCCACCAGCTCGCACAGGTTGCGCGAAATATCTTCCGTGACCAGCGTTTGCTCTTCAGCGGCGGTGGCGATCTGCTGACTCATGTCGCGGATGGTCTGCACCGCGCCAGTAACGCCACTGAGAATTTCGCCGGCCTGCCGCACTTGCTCGACGCCATTCTCGCTGCTGCGCTTACCACTTTCGATCGCTTGCACCGCACGCTCCGCGCCTTTTTGCACGGCATCAATAATGGTATTGATTTCTGCCGTTGACTGCGCAGTACGCTGCGCCAGATTACGCACCTCATCGGCCACGACGGCAAAACCTCGGCCTTGTTCGCCGGCTCGGGCGGCTTCGATAGCCGCGTTGAGCGCAAGCAGGTTGGTCTGCTCCGCAATACTGTGGATTACCGCCAGCACTTCGCCGATGCGCCCACTGTCGGCTTCCAGGCGATGGATAACGCTGGCCGTACCGGTAATTTCATCGCGAATGTCATTGATGCTCTTGACCATGCCGAGCATGGCCTTCTCGCCCTGCTGAGTGGCGTACTCGGCATCGTCAGCGGCACGGGCTGCCTGTGCGGTATGGCTGGCGACCTCCTGGGCCGCAGAGGCCATTTCTTGCATCGCAGTCGCCACCTGATCGGTACGCAACCCCTGATTTTCAACGCCCTGCCCCAATTGGCTGGCAATGGTCTTCAGTTCGTCGCTGGCGGTGTCCAGTTGCCGGGTGCCGTGTTTCAGGCCGGCGAAGGTGTCCGAGAGCACGTCATGCAGCGCGTCGGTCGCCTTCGCCAGACGCCCCAGCTCATCGCCCCGTTGACTGTTAATCCGCTGACCAAAATGACCTTGGCTGAGCTGGACGATAGACGCCATCAGACCACGCAGTGGTGTGATCAGGTTGCGGTTGATCAACCACATGCCAAACAGCCACGTCAGCACACTGACCATCAACAGCGCCAGGGTACCGACCCAGCCAATACGCTCGGCATGGGCATCGACCTGCCCAAGTTGGGTCTGGGTGTCTTGATAGAGCTGCTCCACCAAGGCGTTCATCTGCTCACTGACGGGTCGATCCGTACCGTTGTCCACACCGGTGGTCGCAACGGCGTTGTGACGCTCACGGTACTGATCGCCGAATACCTGATGTGCGCTGAGCAGGTCATTGACCTTGGCCTTTAGCGACAGATCCATATCCAGCGCCAGCACGTTGGCCAAGCACTCCCTGACCTTGCGTTCTTCAGCTTCAAACACCGCCAGGCCACGCTCTGCGCTACTGAACGCCTGAGATTGGCGTTTGAATGCAAGGCTGGCTTCATTGACATACTTCGATGCCTGAGCAGAGCGCGTCAGCAACGCGTTGTAGGTATTCAGGCTATTAGCGAAAAGGCTGAAACACACCAATGCTGAACACAGCACCAGCATCAGGCCGACGCCCAGCAGCGTCAGCATTTGCGTGCGCAAGGAATACTTAAAAAACATAGCATTGGCTCTCTTCATACGCTGAGGACATGAGGCGTGTGAAGCGCCATTGGCAGGCAATCGAGGATACCTCGACAGACTGGAAAGCAACGCAAGTGATGGGCATAGCAATTGGACCCTCTTATAGTTATCGAACCATACGAGGCCCCGTAAGCAATTAATGTGCCACTATTTTGGCGCTGATTTTCCGTTGTTTTCGTGCGTTTTACTCACTACTTCTCGCAGAAATGACCCATTTGCCCGGCGTTGCGACATCGACTGCAGAAATGTGTTCACAGAAGTCTTCGCCGTGTTTGAAATTCTCACGGGCAGGCGTGTCTGGTTTGCGCGCAAAAAACGGGCAGCGCTTGCGCACTGCCCGTTCATTCGTACCGTCAGCCAATCGGCTCGTTATCGCGAGGCTTACTCGACAGTGACAGCACCTGAGGCGTTGTCCACCACGCGCTCGCGAACCGGGGCGCGGGCAGTCGAGATCTGCGGCAACAGCGACCCCAGCAGCATGCCCAGCCAGCTGAACAGCAGCCCGGCCAGCTGCGGTGGCCAGAAGTCAGCATCGGTGTGGGTGTATTCCAGCCACAGCCAGGACGCCATGCCCAAACCCATCGAGGCCAGAGCCCCCTGAGTGGTGGCGCGCTTCCAGAACAGGCCTGCGAACAACGGCACCGCAGCGGCAACCAGGGTCACTTTGTAGGCATTGCCCACCATCTCGTAGATGCTGGCATTGGAGAACAGTGAGAACAGGCACGTGACCATGGCGCACACCAGGATAGTCAGGCGCATGGCCAGCAGGAACTGCTTGTCGTTCATGTCGGGCAAAAAGCGCTTGAGCACGTTCTCGGTAAAGGTCACCGACGGCGCCAGGAGTGTGCCAGAGGCCGTGGACATGATCGCCGAAAGCAGCGCACCGAAGAACATGATCTGGGCGAACAATGGGGTCCGCTCCAGGATAAGGTGCGGCAGGATCATCTGGGCATCTTCAGCCAGCCATTGCTGAACCATCGCCGGATCAATCATCGAGGCCGCGTAGGTCAGGAAAATCGGCAGCATGCAGAAGGCCAGGTAGAAACAGGCGCCTGCCATCGATGCGCGCGCTGCGATGTTTTCGGTCTTGGCCGACATGACCCGCGCATAAACGTCCTGCTGCGGAATCGAGCCGAACATCATGGTCACCGCAGCACCGATGAAGGCAACGAAGTCCTTCGGCTCGAAGCTGTGCATGAAACTGAACTTGCCTTCGTTGGCCGCATGGGAAATGACCGCGGCAGGCCCGCCCGCCATGTCACCGATCAGCCAGGTCAGATAAACCAGGCCGGCGACAATGATCAGCATCTGCATGAAGTCTGTCAGCGCAACCGACCACATACCGCCGAACAAGGTGTAAAGCAGCACGATCACCGCGCCGATCAACATGCCCTGGGTGGTGCTGATGGCGCCGTCAGAGAGCACGTTGAACACCACGCCCAGTGCGGTGAACTGTGCGGCAATCCAGCCAAGGTAGGAGAGGATGATCACAATACTGGTGATCATTTCCACGTTCGGGCCAAAGCGCTTGCGGAAGAAGTCACCGAGCGTCAGCAGGTTCATGCGGTAGAGGGGCCGGGCGAAAATCAGGCCGACCAACATCAGGCAGCCGAAGGAACCGAACGGGTCCTCGACAATGCCGGCGAAACCTTCCTGGATGAAGGTAGCAGGTATCCCCAATACGGCCTCAGAGCCGAACCAGGTGGCGAATACCATCGCGGCGACCAGCGGGAAGGACATGCTGCGACCACCGGCAGCGAAGTCCCTGGAGTTTTTCACGCGAGTGGACGCGTAGAAACCGACACCTACCGTGAGCAGCAGATAAAGCGCAACAAACCAAATCAGCATTTGTACTTTCCGTTGGCTCGTCCGACACCGGGCTGACGAGCATGGCTCGTGCAGGGGCAGCGCGACTGACTATGTTGTTTTTGTTTGCGTATCGCAGGCGGCACGACGGCTCATCTGTAACCAGCACGAGGAAATCGTAACCACTTATGACAACGGCTTTGCAGTCTGCCAAAGCCGTTAAATATGTCAAACAATTACCGCTGGGATTTGGATAAAAAAAGACGAAATGCGACGTTTTTTTGGGTAAAGCGGATTTTGGTGGCTTAAAAGACACCTTTCCCACCGCCGTCAGTCGATTATTTTAAACATCCGAAAGCGCCAGACTGTTCACCTTCCCTGTCTACTATGAATCCCATACTGAAAACCTATTGGCTGGCGCCACCGTCAGGTTCCACGCTGAGTTGACGGATAACCGGACATCACAGGAGAGCATCATGTCTAACGAAGCAACCTGCCCGTTCGCGGGCGGCGCTCGCAAACACACCACAGCCGGGGCACCCTCGAATGCCGACTGGTGGCCTGATCAACTCAACCTGAAAATCCTCCACTCGCACGCCCCCCAGGCCAATCCCCTGGGTGAAGCCTTCAACTATGCCGAGGCGTTCAAAAGCCTCGACCTGGATGCGGTGATCAAAGACCTGCATGCCCTGATGACAGACTCGCAGGCGTGGTGGCCCGCCGATTACGGCCACTATGGCCCTCTGTTCATCCGCATGGCCTGGCACAGCGCAGGCACCTACCGTATCGCTGACGGGCGCGGTGGCGCGGGAGGTGGCGCGCAACGCTTTGCGCCGCTCAATAGCTGGCCGGACAACGGCAACCTCGACAAGGCACGGCGGTTGCTCTGGCCGATCAAGCAGAAGTACGGCAACAGTCTCTCCTGGGCTGACCTGATGGTGCTCGCGGGTAACGTCGCCCTGGACTCGATGGGCCTGAAGACTTTCGGTTTCGGCGGTGGACGTGTCGATATCTGGGAGCCCGAAGACGACATCTATTGGGGGCCGGAAGGCAAGTGGTTGGCAGACGAGCGCTACAGCGGTGATCGCGAGCTCGAAAACCCGCTCGGTGCGGTTCAGATGGGCCTGATCTACGTGAACCCGGAAGGCCCGAATGGCAACCCGGACCCGCTCGCGGCAGCACGGGACATTCGTGAGACGTTCGCCCCGCATGGCCATGAATGACGAAGAGACCGTCGCCCTGATCGCCGGCGGCCATACCTTCGGCAAAGCCCACGGCGCCGCCGATCCAAGCCAGTATGTAGGCCCCGAGCCGGAAGCTGCGACGCTCGAAGAACAAGGCCTGGGCTGGAAAAATACCTTTGGCAGCGGCAACGGCGCCAACACCATCACCAGTGGGCTGGAAGGTGCCTGGACCACCAACCCGGTGAAATGGGACAACAACTACTTCGAGAACCTGTTCGGCTACGAGTGGACGCTCACCAAGAGCCCTGCCGGTGCCCACCAGTGGACGCCCAAGGAGGCCTCTGCCGCCGGTACCGTACCGGACGCACATGACCCGACGAAAACCCACGCACCGATCATGTTCACCACCGACCTTGCACTGATCATGGACCCGGTGTACGCGCCGATTTCAAAACGCTTCCACGCAGACCCTCAGGCGCTGGCCGAGGCTTTCGCCAAAGCCTGGTTCAAGCTGACCCACCGGGACATGGGGCCTGTTTCTCGCTACCTGGGCCCGCTCGTCCCCCAGGAGCCCCTGCTCTGGCAAGACCCTGTTCCAGCGGTGGATCACCCACTGATCGGGGAGCAGGACATTGCAACCCTGAAAGCCCGGCTTCTGGCATCCGGCCTTTCGATCGCGCAACTGGTTACGACGGCATGGGCATCGGCCGCCACCTTCCGCGGTAGTGACAAGCGTGGTGGTGCCAATGGGGCGCGCATTCGCCTGGCGCCGCAGAAAGACTGGGCGGTCAACCAACCTGCTGAATTGGCGAAGGTGCTACACACACTGACGGCGATCCAGCAGGACTTCAATAACGCCCAGGCCGGTAGCAAGAACGTCTCACTGGCCGACCTGATCGTGCTGGGCGGCTGCGCAGCCATAGAAGCTGCGGCGAAACGGGCTGGCCATGAGGTGACCGTGCCGTTCTCACCCGGGCGTACCGACGCATCGCAGGAACAGACTGATGTGGCGTCCTTTGCCGTGTTGGAGCCCAGCGCCGACGGTTTCCGTAACTACCTGCGCAGCGGGCTTGAAGAATCGGCAGCCGAGCTGCTGCTGGACCGGGCGAACCAACTGACGCTCAGCGCACCCGAGATGACGGTGCTGATCGGTGGCCTGCGCGCCCTGAACTGCAACGTCGGGCAGGTTGCACACGGCGTGTTCACTCAGCGGCCTGAAACACTGACCAATGATGTCTTCGTGAACCTCCTCGACATGAACACGACCTGGCAGAGATCCGCTGCAACTGAAGGTGTACTGGAGGGGCGTGATCGGTCGACGGGTGCCCTCAAATGGACAGGCACTGTCGTTGACCTGGTGTTCGGTTCAAACGCACAGCTGCGGGCCATTGCCGAGGTCTACGCCAGCCGCGATGCACAGCCGCTGTTCGTGCGTCATTTCGTGGCAGCCTGGAACAAGGTGATGAACCTTGACCGATTCGACCTTGCCTGATTGCGGCAGGGCGGCCCATGGTCGCCACGGCGTGAGCAGGCCACCCTTACCGGCGTGACGGTAAAGGGTGGCCTGCGCCTACCAGCATCAAATCCAGATTTTGCACGGCAGCGCCCGCCGCGCCCTTGCCCAGGTTATCGAACACGGCCGCCAACAGCACCTGCCCCGCAGGTTCGTTTTCCAGGACGATCAAGCGCAATTGATCGGTACCATTGAGTGCCTGCGGATCCAGGTGTGTGAGTGCCTTGGCCTCATGCATCGACATGACCTGCACGTACTGCGCACCGGCATAATGCTGCTGCAGGCACGCGTGTAACTGCCGCGCATCCGTGCCCGGAGCCAACAACCGAACCTGCAAGGGGATGGTCAACACAATGCCTTGCCGAAACGCCCCATAGGCAGGCACAAACATCGGCCGCTCACTCAGGCCGCTGTGCTGTTGAATTTCCGGTACATGCTTGTGCGCCAGCGCCAACCCATACACCTGGAATGCCGGTGCGAACGACGCGCCCTGCCCCTCATGCGCCTCCACCCCCGCGCGCCCTCTCCCGGAGTAACCCGATACGGCATGCACGCTGATCGGGTAGTCCGCGCCCACCAGCCCCGCCTCTCGCAGTGGGCGCAACAAGCCTATCGCCCCCGTAGGGTAGCAACCGGGGTTGCTGACACGCCGCGCCGTCGCAATGCGCTGCGCCTGCTCCGGGCTCATTTCCGCGAAGCCATAGGTCCAGTCCGGGTGGGTGCGGTGCGCCGAACTGGCATCAATCACCCGTACCGCGGGGTTTTCGATACTCGCTACCGCGTCACGTGCAGCGTCGTCGGGCAGGCACAGGATCGCAATGTCACAGGCATTGATGGCCTCGGCGCGATGAGTTGCATCCTTGCGGTGTTCAGCACTGAGCGTGAGCAACCGCAGGTCGGTCCGACCGCGCAAGCGCTGGTGGATCTGCAAGCCGGTGGTGCCTTGGTCGCCATCGATGAATACAAGAGGAGTGGTCATGAAGTGCTCTCGAACGTCAGAAATCAGCAGGCCTAATCTTCGATGCTGGCTTAAGATAGGAAAAGTTGAATTTCCAAACGATCACATTCAGTTTTTCTGACCAAGGAACCCGCCATGCGTGAAATCAGCCTGGACCGCCTGCGCACGCTGGTGGCGATTGCCGACCTGGGCTCATTTGCCGAAGCCGCTCGGGTGCTGAACCTTGCGCCACCCACGATCAGCTTGCATATCGCCGATCTGGAATCGCGGGTTGGCGCCCGGCTGTTGTCGCGTACACGGGGGCGCGTTCAGCCATCGGCGATTGGCGAAACACTGGTGGAGCGTGCATGGCGTTTGTTGGCCGATGCCGAGCAAGCCCTTGAGGAGGTGCAGCGTCAGGTGCAGGGGCTGGCTGGCCGCGTACGGCTGGGTGCCTCGACCGGAGCCATCGCCCAGTTGATGCCGCAGGCGCTGGAAACCCTGAGCCAGCAGCACCCGGAGATCGACGTCCAGGTCGCCGTGCTGACCTCGCAAGAGACGCTGAAGAAACTGGTCGAAGGCACGCTGGACATTGGCCTGGTCGCGCTCCCGCAAACGGCAACGAAGGGCGTGCGAATCGAACCCTGGCGACGCGACCCGGTCATGGCGTTCCTGCCTGCGCGCTGGGCGTGCCCGGAGGTCGTCACCCCCGATTGGCTGGCCACCCAGCCCTTGATACTGAATGACAACAGCACACGGCTTTCACGCTTGACGTCCGAGTGGTTCGCCAACGACGGCCACCAGCCGACACCACGCATTCAACTGAACTACAACGACGCCATCAAAAGCCTGGTCGCGGCCGGTTATGGCGCAACACTGCTGCCCCATGAAGCCGACACGCCATTGCCCGATACGCGGGTGGTCATGCGGCCACTACAGCCCTTGTTGTGGCGCCAACTGGGCATCGCCCACCGTACCGGCGACGTTGAGCGACCTACGCAACACGTACTGGACGTGCTGTGGGCATTGAAGGCAGGCTAGCGTAACGCGTGCAGGGTTGTGCGGGCCTAGTGCTTGCTGCGCCATTGGCGCGGGCTGACGCCGAACCAGCGGCGGAAGGCGCGGGAAAATGCGCTGGTTTCCGAGTAACCCAGCAGTGGTGCCAGTTCGGAGATGTTCAGGTTTTGCTGCCCCAGATGCTGCAAGGCCAGGTCCTGGCGGATCTGATCCAGCAATTGGGTAAAGCTCAGGCCCTGCTCACGCAATTTACGCTGCAGCAACCAGTGCGGCAGTTGCAGTTGATCGGCAACGCTGTCCAGGCTCGGATCACCCTGTGGCAGCAGCGTGATGATGGCCTGGCACGCCTGCTCCAACAGATCCGGACCGGCGTTGGTTTCGCCCAGTTGCCGAATCGCATCCTTGACCAGCGTGAGCAATACCGGGTCATGGCCAGGCATGGCCTTGCCGGCGATTTCGCGCTTGGGAATCAAAATGGAGTTACAGGAGCGCTCGAAATACACCGGTGCGTCGAAGACCTCACGGTGCTCATGCCAGTCTTGTGGCCGGGCGTGTTCAAAGGCGACTTCACGCGGTGCCCATTTCGGCCCAAGTACATGACGCACCAGGTTCATCGCCATGCCCATGGTCAGCTCGGCGTCCTGACGCCGCTGGCGGATAGCGCTGTGGTGGATCTGGTAATCGAAGCTGTAGCACTCGCCCTGATCAACCAGGCGGATCAAGGTACTGTGCTGGTGATAGGGAAAGGCCTGCGCAAAGTTGATCAGCGCGTCTTCCAGGGTGGCCGAACAGAGCCCCACATAGCCCAGCAGGCCAAGCGCCTGGGGTTGGAACTGCTCGCCGTAACGCAGGCCGAAATTATCGCACCCGGTCTGCTGCGCCGCCTCTTCCAATACCTGACAGTAGTTCGGCAAGGCCAGGCTCAAGGTCGGGTGCTGGAGTTGTTCCGGGTCGATACCGGCATGGCCGAACACCCGGTCCAGGTCACCGCCATGGTTGACGATAAAGGCATCCATACCAGTGGCAGCCGCCGAGAGCACACCTCGATTGTTCGCACGAGGGGCATTCAGGGGAGCCTGGGCAAGGGATGACTGGAACATGGCTGCTGTTACCGTGTAAAGAATGCGATCACCCCTTCAAGCAAATACCGTACCTTTGTGCATAAACGCTTTAGCACAGGATGTTGCCGGTGTGCCGACACCCCAAACTGCTACCCGAATACTCGGTGCAATGGGCAGTGTGTAGGCCTTGGCGCCTGCACCCGTTGCCGCTCGGTGACACTGAGCAGGGTGATTCCGACCTGCCCCAAGTGAGGGCATGATCGGTTCCGTGCGCGCCATCCGTGCGCCTTTGGCGAAAGTTGACCGAATGCAATTATGGCCGTGCCGGTCGGTCAAGTCTTGAGCGCAGGCCTGTGGTTATGCTCCCAGCCAGGCATTTTTTCGGGTACACCTTCAAGGGGACATACCATGGCCGTATCACAACTAAAACCAACATTAGGCACCCTGCACCTCTGGGGTATCGCGGTCGGGCTGGTGATCTCCGGCGAATACTTCGGCTGGAGTTATGGCTGGGGCACCGCCGGTACGCTGGGCTTCCTGGTGACCACCCTGCTGGTCGCAGTGATGTACACCTGCTTCATCTTCAGCTTCACCGAGTTGACCACCGCCATCCCTCATGCCGGCGGCCCCTTTGCCTATAGCCTGCGCGCCTTTGGTGTGACCGGGGGGATGATCGCCGGGATGGCGACGCTGATCGAATTTGTCTTTGCACCGCCTGCGATCGCCATGGCGATTGGCGCCTACCTGAATGTGCAGTACCCCAACCTTGATCCGAAGGTAGCCGCGGTGGGCGCCTACTTTGTCTTCATGACCCTCAACATTGTCGGGGTGAGCATTGCCGCTACGTTCGAGCTGGTGGTCACCATCCTCGCGGTGCTGGAACTGCTGGTGTTCATGGGCGTGGTTGCACCCGCGTTCAGCTTCAGCAGCTTTGCCCTGGGTGGCTGGGCTGGCGCCGACAACTTCAGCCTGGGCGCGCTGAGTGGCATCTTCGCCGCGATCCCCTTCGCCATCTGGTTCTTCCTGGCCATCGAAGGCGCCGCCATGGCCGCCGAGGAAGCGAAAGACCCGAAACGCACCATTCCGCGTGCCTACATCGCCGGCATCCTGACCCTGGTAAGCCTGGCCATCAGCGTCATGATCTTCGCCGGTGGTGTGGGGGACTGGCGCACACTGGCCAACATCAACGACCCGTTGCCGATGGCGATGAAGTCGGTCGTGGGCAACGATTCGACCTGGATGCACATGCTGGTGTGGATCGGCCTGTTCGGCCTGGTGGCAAGCTTTCACGGCATCATTCTGGGTTACTCGCGGCAATTCTTCGCCCTTGCCCGCGCCGGTTTCCTGCCCAAAGGGCTGGCCAAGCTGTCGCGCTTCCACACCCCGCACCGGGCGATTCTGGCCGGCGGCGTGGTCGGTATCGCAGCCATCCTGAGCGACGGCCTGATCAACCTGCAGGGCATGACCCTGACTGCGGCCATGATCACCATGTCGGTGTTCGGCGCTATCGTGATGTACATTGTCAGTATGCTCAGCCTGTTCAAACTGCGTCGCAGCGAGCCCGACCTCGAGCGCACCTTCCGTGCCCCGGGTTACCCGGTGGTACCGGCCATTGCGCTGTTGCTGGCGGTGGTCTGCCTGGTGGCGATGGTCTGGTTCAACACCTTGATCTGCGGGATCTTCATTGGCCTGATGGCGATTGGCATGCTGTTCTGCGTCGCGGTACGTAGCCAGAACGCAGGCACCGTGGCACTGGCCAGCGAGTAAGGAGACACACCATGAGCTTCGTGCATACAGTCGCCGGCACGACCTGGCGTTTTGAAAGCCTAAAGCAATTGATGGCCAAGGCCAGCCCGGCGCGCTCTGGCGACTGTCTTGCAGAGATCGCTGCCACCAGTGACGCGGAACGTGCAGCGGCACAAATGGCCTTGGCCGATGTGCCCTTGAAGCGCTTTCTCAGCGAAGCCCTGATCCCCTATGAAGAGGATGAAGTCACACGCCTGATCATCGACAGCCACGACCCTGCGGCCTTCGCACCGGTCAGCCACCTGACGGTTGGTGGCTTTCGTGACTGGCTGCTGGGTGACGAGGCCGACGAAGCCAGCCTCAAGGCACTGGCGCCCGGCTTGACTCCAGAGATGGCGGCCGCTGTTTCAAAGATCATGCGCGTTCAGGACCTGGTGCTGGTCGCGCAGAAAATCCGCGTGGTGACGCGTTTTCGCAATACCGTGGGGCTGCGTGGGCGAATGTCCACGCGGCTGCAACCCAACCACCCGACCGATGATCCTGCTGGCATCGCCGCCAGCCTGCTTGACGGCCTGCTGTACGGTAATGGCGACGCCATGATCGGCATCAACCCGGCCACCGACAGCCTCAGTGCCATCAGCGAATTGCTGAAGATGCTCGATGGGGTCATCCAGCATTACGACATTCCAACGCAATCCTGCGTGCTGACCCATGTCACCTCCTCTGTGGCCGCAATTGAACGAGGCGTGCCACTGGACCTGGTGTTTCAATCCATCGCCGGCACCCAAGCGGCCAACAGCAGTTTCGGCATCAGCCTTGGCATTCTCCAGGAAGGCTACGAGGCGGGCCTGAGCCTGAAACGCGGCACCCTGGGTAACAACCTGATGTACTTTGAAACCGGACAGGGCAGCGCCCTTTCGGCCAACGCTCACCATGGTGTCGACCAGCAGACCTGCGAAGCTCGCGCGTATGCCGTGGCCCGGCATTTCAACCCGTTCCTGGTGAACACCGTGGTCGGTTTCATCGGCCCGGAATACCTGTACAACGGCAAGCAGATCATCCGTGCCGGGCTGGAGGATCATTTCTGCGGCAAGCTGCTCGGCGTCCCCATGGGCTGCGACATCTGCTACACCAACCATGCCGAAGCCGATCAGGACGACATGGACATGCTGCTGACCTTGTTGGGTGTGGCGGGGATCAACTTCATCATGGGCATTCCAGGTTCCGATGACGTCATGCTCAACTACCAGACCACCTCATTCCACGATGCCCTGTATGCGCGCAAGGCTCTGGGCCTGCGACCGGCACCGGAGTTTGAGGAATGGCTAGCCCGCATGGACATCCTGCAGCAACGCGACGGCCAGGTACGCCTGGGCAGCGGCGTACCACCGCTGTTTCGCAACGCCCTGGCACAGTTGAAGTAGAGGTAACGATGGACGATAACGCCAAAAGCCCAGCCCAGCCCGACCCCTGGCAACAGCTGCGCAACCTGACCCCGGCACGGATTGCCTTGGGCCGAGCAGGCACCAGCTTGCCCACGGCCGCACAACTCGACTTCCAGTACGCCCATGCCCAGGCCCGTGACGCGGTGCACCTGCGTTTTGACCTGGCCGGTCTGGCAGCAGGCTGCGGGCAGAGCCTGGCCCTGCACAGCGCAGCGCCAGACCGGCACACCTACCTGCAACGCCCCGACCTGGGCCGGCGCTTGAACGAAGCGTCGGTGGTGCAACTGCGCGACTACGCCAAGGCTCAACCGGAAGGGGTCGACCTGGCCCTGGTGGTGGCTGACGGGCTGTCTGCGCTGGCGGTACACCGCCATGCCCTACCGATGCTCCAGCGCATCGGAGCACTGGCCAAGGATGAAGGCTGGAGCGTTGCGCCGATTTGCCTGGTCGAACAAGGCCGCGTGGCCGTTGCCGATGAAGTGGCTGAACGGCTCGGCGCACGCATGGTAGTGATCCTGATTGGTGAACGGCCCGGGCTCAGCTCGCCGGACAGCCTCGGGCTGTATTTCACCTATGCCCCACGGGTGGGTTTGAACGACGCATCGCGTAATTGCATCTCCAATGTGCGGCTGGAGGGGCTGAGTTACGCCATGGCCACCCACAAACTGGGTTACCTGATGCGCGAGGCCTGGCGGCGGCAGTTGTCGGGAGTGAACCTGAAGGATGAAGCGCAGATACCGGTGCTGGAAGGCACTGGTGAGGTTCGACCGGGGAATTTTCTTGTTTAGGTAACCGTCCGAGCGCTGGATCTGTGGTGCCTAGCCCACTGAATACGCGGCGCCTGCATCGCGGGCAAGCCCGGTTCCTACAGGCTGGCGCGGGCTCTGTTGGAGCTGGCTTGCCTGCGATGGCGTCGGTGGGGTGTCCGTGAGTTCGCGGCGTCTGCATCGCGGGCAAGCCTGGCTCCTACAGGCTGGCGCGGGCTCTGTTGGAGCTGGCTTGCCTGCGATGGCCTCGGTGGGGTGTCCGCGAATTCGCGGCGTCTGCATCGCGGGCAAGCCCGGTTCCTACAGCTTGCGCGGGGCCTGTTGGAGCTGGCTTGCCTGCGATGGCCTCGGTGGGGTATCCGTGAGTTCGCGGCGTCTGCATCGCGGGCAAGCCAGGCTCCTACAGGCTGCGCGGGCTTTGTTGGAGCTGGCTTGCCTGCGATGGCGTCGGTGGGGTGTCAGTGCGTTCGCGGTGTCTGCATCGCGGGCAAGCCCGGCTCCTAAAGCTGGCGCGGGCTCTGTTGGAGCTGGCTTGCCTGCGATGGCCTCGGTGGGGTGTCCGCGAATTCGCGGCGTCTGCATCGCGGGCAAGCCCGGCTCCTACAGGCTGGCGTGGGCTCTGTTGGAGCTGGCTTGCCTGCGATGGCGTCGGTGGCGTATCCGCGAGTTCGCGGCGTCTGCATCGCGGGCAAGCCCGGCTCCTACAGGCTGGCGCGAGCTCTGTTGGAGCTGGCTTGCCTGCGATGGCGTCGGTGGCGTATCCGCGAGTTCGCGGCGCCTGCATCGCGGGCAAGCCCGGCTCCTACAGGTTGCGCGTGCTCTGTTGGAGCAGGCTGGCTTGCGATGGCGTCGGTGGGGTATCCGTGAGTTCGCGGCGTTTGCATCGCGGGCAAGCCCGGCTCCTACAGGCTGCGCGGGCGCTGTTGGAGCTGGCTTGCCTGCGATGGCCTCGGTGGGGTATCCGTGAGTTCGCGGCGTCTGCATCGCGGGCAAGCCCGGCTCCTACAGGCTGCGCGGGCTCTGTTGGAGCTGGCTTGCCTGCGATGGCCTCGGTGGGGTATCCGTGAGTTCGCGGCGTTTGTATCGCGGGCAAGCCCGGCTCCTACAGGCTGGCGCGGGCGCTGTTGGAGCTGGCTTGCCTGCGATGGCCTCGGTGGGGTATCCGTGAGTTCGCGGCGTTTGTATCGCGGGCAAGCCCGGCTCCTACAGGCTGGCGCGGGCGCTGTTGGAGCTGGCTTGCCTGCGATGGCCTCGGTGGGGTATCCGTGAGTTCGCGGCGTTTGCATCGCGGTCAAGCCCGGCTCCTACAGGCTGGCGTGGGCTCTGTTGGAGCTGGCTTGCCTGCGATGGCGTCGGTGGCGTATCCGCGAGTTCGCGGCGTCTGCATCGCGGGCAAGCCCGGCTCCTACAGGCTGGCGCGAGCTCTGTTGGAGCTGGCTTGCCTGCGATGGCGTCGGTGGGGTATCCGTGAGTTCGCGGTGGCTGCATCGCGGGCAAGCCCGGTTCCTACAGGCTGGCGCGGGCTCTGTTGGAGCTGGCTTGCCTGCGATAGCGTCGGTGGCGTATCCGTGAGTTCGCGGCGTTTGCATCGCGGTCAAGCCCGGCTCCTAAAGCTGGCGCGGGCTCTGTTGGAGCTGGCTTGCCTGCGATGGCCTCGGTGGGGTATCCGTGAGTTCGCGGCGTCTGTATCGCGGGCAAGCCCGGCTCCTACAGGCTGGCGCGGGCGCTGTTGAAGCAGGCTTGCCTGCGATGGCGTCGGTGGGGTGTCCGCGAATTCGCGGCGTCTGCATCGCGGGCACAAGCCACGCGCCCACAGCTGGCGCGGGCTTTGTTGGAGCTGGCTTGCCTGCGATGGCGTCGGTGGGGTGTCCGCGAATTCGCGGCGTCTGCATCGCGGGCAAGCCCGGCTCCTACAGGTTACGCGGGCTCTGTTGGAGCTGGCTTGCCTGCGATGGCGTCGGTGGGGTATCCGCGAGTTAGCGGCGTTTGTATCGCGGGCAAGCCCGACTCCTACAGGTTGCGCGGGCTCTGTTGGAGCTGGCTTGCCTGCGATGGCGTCTGCATCGTTGGCAAGCCAACTCACACAGCGATTGCGCTAGAAGGTGACGCTGGCACTGAGCCTGGCCGTACGGGGTTCGCCCACATTGACCTGCAACGCACTGCCGGTGCTCGATGGGTAGTAGTGTTTGTCAAAGAGGTTGTCGACGTTCAGTTGCAGGCGCGTCTTGTACCCCGCCATCGGTACGTCCCAGCGCAAGAACGCATCCGCCACGGTGTAGCTGCTCATGTAGAACGTGTTTTCGTTGTTTCCGGCGCGGTCACCGACATAGCGAGCACCGCCGCCCGCATGCCAGTCACCCCACCCCGCAGGCACCTGCAAGTGGTGGCTCAGGTAGAGGCTGGCGACGTGTTCAGGCGCCTGACCCAGACGATTACCTTCATTCTTCGGGTCGTCAAGAATCTCGGTTCGGGTGTAGGCATAGGTACCGATCATGTCCCAGCGCTCGGCAATGCGCCCGGTTACATCCAGCTCCAGACCACGGGAACCCACCTTGCCCGCCGCCTCGTTGATACCGGTTACTGCCGAAGGGGTCACAACGTTTTTCTTCTCGATGTCGAACAGCGCCAGGTTCAGGTTGAGGCCAGGCGCGAGGTCATACTTGGCACCGACTTCGTAACTACGCCCCTCTTCAGGATCAAAGGTATTGCCATTGTCGTCCACATCGTCATTGGGCACGAATGAACGGCTGTAGTTACCGTAAAGCGACAGGTCGTCGTTGACCTTGAAAACCACCCCCAGCATCGGCAGGAAGGTGGCGCCATTGCTGTCACGGTTCAACTTCCGCTTGCTGCCCAGCCCCTGTTCGCTGAACTGGTCGTAATGCTGATAACGGCCACCCAAGACCAGAATCCACTGATCGTTCAGGTGCCAATTGTCTTTCAGGTAGAGCGACGTGGAGGTCAGCTGATTGCTCAGGTTGCTGTCGGCCTGGCTGATGAGGCTTGGCTTATCCATGCCACCGTAAACCGGCAAATAGATATTGAAGTCTTTGTCCACGGCATTGCGGTAGGTCTTGCCGCGGAACTTGTCGGCG
Source organism: Pseudomonas sp. TE3910 (assembly GCF_056279025.1). Lineage (NCBI taxonomy): Bacteria > Pseudomonadati > Pseudomonadota > Gammaproteobacteria > Pseudomonadales > Pseudomonadaceae > Pseudomonas > Pseudomonas sp. TE3910. Next base: position 220,438 of record NZ_JBWBQN010000001.1, on the reverse strand, counting down.
TCTTCCTGCTCGGCACCGACCAGCAGGTCGTGCTGTTGCCCCAGAAATACCTGTTGGCCAATGAAGTCCAGGCTGGCATAGCGGGTTTCGTAATCGTAGAGCCCACCATTGGCCCGGCGCTGCAGTACACCACTGGCAGACAGTGCCGAGGGTTGGGCAATCGCCAGGCTGTAGCGGTCGTTATTCCAGCCATAGGTCAGGCGGGTCTTCCAGGCATCGCTCAGTTGGTACTCAAACCGCGCCGTGGCAGTTTCGCTGATCCCCTCGGTTTTTGCCCAACGCTCATCCAGCCGCTTGTCATAGTCGACGCTGGCGGGATGCCCATCGACAAACACGGTGCCACGGTCAAACGGGCTCGTGTAATCGTTGTATTCGTAGGCCAGCGTGAGGCTGGCGCGCTCACCGGTCCAGCTGAGCGATGGCGCAATGAGGGTATGCTGGTCGACCCCGTAGTTACGCCAGTAGTCCTCGCTCTGCCGCTCGGCAACCAGGCGATAGGCCAGGCCGGTATCACCCAGCGGGCCTGTGGTGTCCACCCCAAAGCTGCCACCGCCCTCGCTGAAGGCTGAGCCACTGAGGGTGCTGCTGCGCACGTATTGGGGTTGTTTGCTGATCACATTGATCACACCGCCAGGCTCCATGGCGCCATACAGCAGCGAGGCCGGCCCCTTGAGGACTTCGACACGTTCGGTGGTGGCGCTGAAGTTGTGCGAGACCACCGAGCGTACCCCGTCACGCAGGATGGAGCCGTCGTCGTTGGTGCCAAACCCGCGCTTGACCAGCGAGTCCTTGGTGTTGCCCAGGGTATTGCCCTGGCTGACACCACTGACGAACTTCATGGCATCGTCCAGCGAGCGAACGTTGTAGTCGGCAATGGTCTGCGGTGTCACCACGTTGACCGACTGTGCCTCGTCCTTGAGTGGAACGTCACTTTTGCTCGCCGTACTGGCACTGCTGGCACGGTAACCGTCTGCTGTGTCGGAAGCCTCGGCGGCGATCTGCGTCGCAGGCAGTGTGGTCTGTGCAGGTTCGGCAGCAGCCGGAACAGACAGCATGGCGCTGGTCAGCGCACAGAGCAGGAAGGGAGCGGAAGGTGAACGAGAAAACAGGTTGGATACGGCGTTCAAAGGCGATGCTCAAAGGGGTGTGAATGGCATCGATTTTAATTTGGTAATGATTCTCATGTAAATATTGCAAATGATTCAATGTGTACATCGACAGCAAACCCGGCCCCTACAACAGGGTAGAAACCAGGCTCGGCAGTACGCGCCCTCAGGCGCGAGCGGCATCCAGCATGCCTTTCTCGACGATGAAGTCGATCACGGTATGCAGCCCATGCCCGGTCTTGAGGTTGGTGAACGCCCAGGGTCGCGCAGGGCGCATGCGCTGGGTATCACGCTCCATCACTTCCAGTGAAGCCCCCACGTAGGGCGCCAGGTCGATCTTGTTGATCACCAGAAAGTCCGATTTGGTGATACCCGGGCCACCCTTGCGCGGGATTTTTTCGCCCTCGGCCACGTCGATCACGTACACCGTAAGGTCGGCCAGTTCCGGGCTGAAAGTGGCACTGAGGTTATCGCCACCACTCTCGACGAAGATCACTTCCAGGTTGCCAAACTTACGCGCCAGCTCTTCCACTGCGGCAAGGTTCATCGAAGCATCTTCGCGGATGGCGGTATGCGGACAGCCACCGGTTTCCACACCAACAATACGCTCGGGCGCCAGGGCGCCCGCTTCGGTAAGGATGCGCTGGTCTTCCTTGGTATAGATGTCGTTGGTTACCACGGCAATCTCGTAATGGTCGCGCATCGCTTTGCACAGGGCTTCGAGCAATGCGGTCTTGCCGGAGCCGACCGGACCGCCGACACCAACGCGCAGGGGTTGCTTGTAGCTTTGCATGGCAGTTTCCTCAGGAGCGGAATAATCGGGTGTATTGGGTTTCGTGACGAGCCGAGGCGATGGCCAGCAACGGCAGGCCACCCCCGAGTTGCGCGTCAGGGAGTGTCAGGGCTGTGTCCAGCACGCCAGGCAGCTCGCCGCACAGGTCGCGTAGCAGGCTCTGGGCAGCCTGTTGACCGAAGGGCACCAGCTTGACCCCCGCCATCACCGCGCCTTCCAGCCAGGCGAAGCCGTGGCCGAGGGCAAGGTCACGTAACGGGATGCCCCAGTGCGCGGCCAGCCAGGCCATGCCGCCCAGTTGGGTCAGTTCCAGGCTCGGGCGCCATGCCGGCGCCTGACACAGTTGCCAGCCATCCAGCAACCGGGCCAGAGCCATGCCACGCTGGCGCTCTTCCAGGCGCAGCTCGGCGGTTTCGCGGTTGGCCAGCAGGAACCGGCTCCAATGGGCGAACGCCGAGGCGTCATCGTCACAGCAGGCCTGATACAGGCGCGCCAGCAGTGGCCAGTCGAGGTGGCCGAGGGTGTCTTCGAGCTGCTCACGCTGCCAGGCGCGAAAGCCTTCGGCACCGCGTACCCAGCCCGCCTCCACCGCCCACTCCAGGCCTTGCGAGTAGGTGAAGCCACCCACCGGCAGGTTGGGGCTGGCCAACTGCAGCAGGCGCAGCAGCTTGAGATCGGTACTCATCAGCCGGCCAGCACCAATGCTGCACCCGCCAGCAAACCTCCACCGAAGAGGTGTTGCAGGCGGCTATGGCGACGCAGCAGGCAACCGCCGACGAAGCCCACCCACAACAGCATGGCGCTGACGGCCACGAAACCGGCACTGAATACCCAGAAGGCACCAGGGCTGGCCTCGACCCCGTGGGCCCAGCCGTGGAACAGGGCAAACAGTGGCATAGCCAGGGCCAGCAAGCGCTGACGGCCCGGCAACAGCAGTGCACCAGCCGCAACCAGCAACGAGCCAATGATCATGCTTTCCATACCCGGCACACCACCCAGCAGATGGCCCAGTACGGCGCCACCCAACATGGCGCTCAGGGTCAGCAACGGCAGTGCAAGGGTGCGGCCGGTCAATGCGGCCAATACACCGGTACCCAGCAACATCAGCAAGTGGTCAAGGCCGGTCAGCGGATGCAGCAGGCCGTCCTGCAGCGGGTGGGTGTCATGCCCCGGATGGGCGAAGGCCGGTAGCGCAATCAGCAACAGTACAAGGGCCAGGGTCTTTTTCATGGGGTGTCTCCAGGTCGAATTCAGGGGTGGGCGTGGCCGGGCACACGCACGAAGGGGTGGTCGTGGGCATGGCTATGGCTATGGCTATGCGGTGCGCTCTGGTAAGCGCCCGCCTCTGGCTCGAACGGCGCCTGCTCCTGGGCAACCTGCAAGCCCAGACCTCGCACCATGTCGTCCAGCACATGGTCGTGCTGGTAGCGCAGCAAACCGGCTTCGATCTGCAATGGCACATGGCGGTTGCCCAGGTGATAGGCCGCACGCGCCAACAGCAACGGGTCGTCGCTACGTACCGTTGACACCTGCTCGGCAGCCGACTGCACCCGAATCACTTCTGTGCCCTGCTCGTTTGCCAGCAGCTCGCCACCGCGAATCAGTTGGCCACGTTCCAGCATCAGGCCAGCCTCTCGGCCATCGTCCAGGGTGATGCGCACGCGGCTCTTGATGCGGGTGTCGAGAGCGAGGGTGACGGTGCCGCTGACTCGCGGCGCATCCGTTACCCGGTGGGTTAAGACAATCATGCTTGCTCCTTCAAAACAGGAAGTAACGCTGCGCCATGGGCAGCACACTGGCCGGTTCACACACCAGCAATTCGCCGTCGGCGCGTACTTCGTAGGTCTGTGAGTCCACCTCGATCGTTGGCTGCAGGCCGTTGTGCACCATGTCGCCCTTGCGCACACGACGACAGCCGCTCACCACGCCAATCAGGCTGCGCAGGCCCAGCGCCTGATCCACGCCAAGGCTTACCGCCGCCTGGGACAAAAAGGTCATGCGCGTGGCATGTCGGGCAGCCCCCAGGGCGCCAAACATCGGCCGGTAGTGAACCGGTTGCGGGGTCGGGATCGAACCGTTGATGTCGCCCATCGGCGCCATGGCAATCATCCCGCCCTTGATTACCAGCGACGGCTTGACGCCAAAGAACGCCGGCGACCAGAGCACCAGGTCGGCAAGCTTGCCAGCCTCGACCGAGCCCACCTCATGGGCGATGCCATGGGTGAGTGCCGGGTTGATGGTGTACTTGGCGATGTAGCGCTTGACCCGGAAGTTGTCGTTGCGGGCGGTGTCCGGTGCCAGTGGGCCGCGCCGCCGTTTCATCTGGTGGGCGACCTGCCAGGTACGCAACACCACTTCACCGACGCGACCCATGGCCTGGGAGTCGGACGACGTCATGGAGAAGGCCCCCATGTCGTGCAGGATGTCTTCGGCAGCGATGGTCTCGCGGCGAATCCGCGATTCGGCGAAGGCCACATCCTCGGGAATGCTCGGGTCAAGGTGGTGGCAGACCATCAGCATGTCGAGGTGCTCATCCACCGTGTTGACGGTGTACGGCAAAGTCGGGTTGGTCGAGGATGGCAGCACGTTGCCGAAGGCAGCGGCACGGATGATGTCCGGTGCATGTCCACCGCCCGCCCCTTCGGTATGAAAGGTATGGATGGTGCGATCACCGATGGCCGCCAGGGTGTCCTCGACGCAACCGGATTCGTTGAGGGTGTCACTGTGGATCGCCACCTGCACGTCGGTTTCTTCCGCCACGTTCAGGCAGCAATCGATGGCTGCGGGCGTCGAGCCCCAGTCTTCGTGCAGCTTGAGGCCCACGGCACCGGCCTCGATCTGCTCGCGCAGGGCTTCGGGCCGCGAGGCGTTGCCCTTGCCCAGCAGGCCGATATTGATTGGCAGCGTATCAGCGGCCTGCAACATGCGCGACAGGTACCAAGGGCCCGGCGTGCAGGTGGTGGCATTAGTGCCCGTGGCCGGCCCCGTGCCGCCTCCAATGAAGGTGGTGACGCCAGAGGTCAGCGCCTCCTCGACCTGCTGCGGGCAGATAAAGTGAATGTGCGAATCGATGCCACCGGCCGTGACAATCTTGCCCTCGGCCGCGATGACTTCAGTGCCAGGCCCTACCGGCACGGTTACCCCCGGCTGCACGTCGGGGTTGCCCGCCTTGCCGATGCGCGCGATGCGACCGTGCTTGACGCCGATGTCGGCCTTGACGATGCCCCAGTGGTCGATGATCAGCGCATTGGTCAACACCAGGTCCATTGCGTCTGCTGCGAGCATCTGGCCCTGGCCCATGCCGTCGCGGATCACCTTGCCACCGCCAAATTTCACCTCTTCACCGTAGATCGTGAAGTCCTTCTCGACTTCCACCCACAGGTCGGTGTCGGCCAGACGCACGCGGTCGCCGACGGTGGGACCAAACATGTCGGCGTAGGCCTGACGAGAAATTCGGCTCATGCGCCTGTCTCCAGCTTGCCCATCACCCGCCCCTGAAAACCGTAGACCTCGCGCTTGCCGGCATATGCCACCAGGTTGACGGTACGCGACTGGCCGGGCTCAAAGCGCACGGCTGTACCGGCGGCGATGTCCAGGCGGAAACCGCGGGTGGCTTCACGGTCGAATACCAAGGCGTTGTTGACCTCATAAAAGTGGTAGTGCGACCCGACCTGAATCGGCCGGTCGCCGTGGTTCGCGACGCTGACACGCAGCGCTTCGCGGCCTGTATTGAGTTCAAGGTCGCCGTCGGCGACCAGTACTTCTCCGGGGATCATGGCGTTCTCCAGCAGCGACAGTCAGACGATCGGGTCATGGACGGTGACCAGCTTGGTCCCATCGGGGAAGGTCGCTTCCACCTGCACGTCGTGGATCATTTCTGCGACCCCTTCCATCACCTGCTCACGACCCACGACTTCACGGCCCATGCTCATCAGCTCAGCGACCGTACGGCCATCCCGTGCCCCCTCCATTACGGCGGCACTGATCAGCGCTACGGCCTCGGGGTAGTTGAGTTTCAGCCCTCGGTCGCGGCGCCGCTCGGCGAGCAACGCCGCGGTGAACAGCAGCAACTTGTCTTTTTCTCTTGGCGTCAGTTCCATGGTGTGTTTTCTCAGGTAGCCCAGATGCGTGGCGGGCACGGCGGCAGGCCGACAACAGCCGGTCGCAAGGTGTGCCACAGCCGTTGCAGAGTGGATTGCAGGCGTTGGTTGTCGTGGTCCAGCAGACGGATCACCAGCAGTTGCCCCAGCAGGGTTGCCCCGGCGGGAGCGGCAAGGTCGTCGATCAGGGCGCGAACCTGTTCCAGCAGCTGCGGGTTAGCCGGAGCGGCGCAGAACGTCGCCAGCAGCGGGTAGCCGCCGAGTTTGCCCAGGCGCCCGCCCTCGAGGCGCAAGCGTTCATGCAGGCCAGGGTCATCAGGCATGTCGATGTGCAAGCAGCTGTCCAGCGCACCATGGCTAAAGGTCTCGCCCATCACCGGACGCCCAAGGCACAGGGTTTCCCACGCCAGCAGACGGGCACCTGGGGCCAGGCTAAAGCGGGTCTGCAACGACACACGGGCGCCAGGAAAGCAGATGCTGTCCAGAGGTAGCCACTCCAGGATGCTGTCTTCTGCCAGGTGAAAATGCTGTTTGAGGATCGAAGTCGGGCCGGCACTGCGGTAGAACTTGGTGGCTCCGGGCATGGTCATCAGCGCATGGCTGCCTGGCTCCAGATGGATATCCAGCGCCAGGCGGTCTCCCCCCACCACGCCGCCCGGCGGGTGCAGCACATACACGTGGCACGGCGCGCCCTCCGGGTAGAACGGACGTTGCACCAAAAGAGGTCCGAAGTGACGCCGCGCACCAATACAGGTCTTCGTGTCACAACGAACAAAACGCAGCATGAGCTCGGCGCTCCAGCCTGCAGGGATGCAAGCGGCGTCGAGTGGTTCAGCAACAGACATGCATCCCGCCCCGGTGAACACTGGGCACTGCGTGCCCAAAGGGCGAGCAGGCCACAGGTACAGTTAAACAACCCTCACCTCATGCACGACAACAGCGCACAACGTGTTTGACCAATCGATCAGCTATCGATGCAGGGGCCAATGCAGGTTGTGGGCCAATTCCCGACGTGCGTGGTTGTGGCGCAGCAGGTCATGCACCAAACACAGGCTGCACGGCGAACTACCCTTGAGGTGGGTAGGCGCACGAGGGCGATGCCATGAAGGTCGACAAACGACAAGCCCGATTGATCGACGCATTGGCACGGCTCGGCTTTGTCGTCGGTGGTCTTGGTTTCGTCAGCGTGCTGGCGATCATCACCGGGTTCGACGTGTTCAACCGGCTGTGGCTGGCGCTGCTGGTAGTGATTCTGATCTTTACCACGGGCTGCTGGCTGGTCGGCCTGGCTTGCGCGCGAGCGTCCAGCACCCCAGCCGATGCATCACCCAAAACGCTGGAGAGGGCCGTACCTGTGCGCCGTCGACGACCTCACGAGCTGATCCTGCTCACGCTTATCATGCTGCTTTTCGTCGGCGGTTACACCGCAACGGCCTATCTGGCAGCGCGCGCTGGCGCAGCACTTGTCGCCACCTGCGTTACCCAATTAACCAGCACCTTGGTCGCCAACGAGCAGGAACAGGCACTGGCCTACCTGGTGGGCCCGGTATGCCAGTGCATCTCCCAACGCTTTATGGAGAAAAACGGGGTTGTCCGCCTCGCCCTGCTACACAGCCAGTGGTTCAACATTGCCACCTATTCAGCAGTGACCGACGCTGAGCAAATGGCCTGCATGGAACGATTTCTGAACCGCGCCCCGCCACCCACTCACAGCCTGCCGCCCAACCGCACGAAGGACTGAAGACTTGATGTAAATCAGACGCAACGCGGCTGATCGTCGTACACCTTCCAACAGGCCTCCACCCTCCTTGCCATCTGGGAGCATCACTATGTCGACTGATCCAAGCCAGCACAAAGCCCTGTCCGCGCTATGCCAGGGTGAAACCGAAGAGCATTGGATAGAAGCCTTGAATGACGGCACCCATGTGCTGATTCGTTCGTTACAGGAGCGTGATCGCCTGCGCGAATTCCAGTTTGTCAGGCACTTGTCGGCCGAAGCCCGTCGCGCTCGCTTCATGGGCGGATTCAACCGAGAAGACCTCACCCTGCTGGACCAGCTGATGGACCTGGATGGCCACGACCGTGTCGCCTACGTCGCGCTGGCGCATGTCGACGGCGAGTTGCACGAAGTCGGTGTGAGCCGCTATGCGGCGATACCAGGGGGGAAACACTGCGAATGCGCCGTAGCGGTTGCCGATGACTGGCAACGCCGGGGTTTGGGCACGCTATTGATGGGGCACCTGATCGAGGCTGCCCGCCGCAACGGGTTCAAGCAGATGATCTCACTGGATCTGGCCAGTAACTACGGCATGCATCGGCTGGCGAAAAAGCTGGGGTTTACCAGTCGCTATGACAACGGCCAGTTCAGCGAACTGACCCATGAACTCGACCTGAGCCGCTAACCGTCCCGCACACGCCCCGGCTCACCGGGGCGCGCCAAACCGGGTGACCCTTAACCATCGAAGTCCTCAGGGGTGACCACCAGCACACTGCTGGGCATCCGGTACAAGACATCTTCCACCGTACTGCCGAAGCCTTTGCTCACCCCTCGCCGATGCACACGCCCCATGACAATGACATCGATATCGCGGGTTTCGGAAAAGCTGGACAAGACCTTTGCCGGGTTACCGACAATCATGTGCCGATTTTCAGGGGGGATACCATTGCGCTCGGCCAGCTCATTGAAGCTTTCCCCCTGAATATCGTAAACCTTCTGCGCCAGGCTTGAGGAAAACAGCATCGAACCAGTGGAAAAACCGTATTCTCCCGTTCCCATCGACGAAAGGTCATGGGCATACACCAGATGCACTTCAGCCTTGCACTGCATCGCCAGTTTCAGCGCTTCATAGATGATCCGGTCATTGAAGCCCTTGTACTGGTCGTCTGGGTGGAAGGGATCAACAGCAGCCACAATCCTGCGCGGCAACGCATTGCGGGTTTTGCACACGAAGTGCAATGGCGCCTTGCACTCGCGTAGCAAATGAACATCCAGGGTAGTGAACATCGCGCGCATGAGGCGTGACTCGTGCTCGACCTCCTTGATCACCAAGTCAATCGGCTCCTCACGCAGGTGCGCCAGAATTTCTGGCAACACCTGCTCGGCCCACACCACTTCGGTCGTGACCTCGATACCCAACTTGCGCATTGGCCGGGCCTGGTCCTCAAGCCAGGCATGGTGTCGCTCCACATAACCCTCGCGCATCTGCTGCAGTGCCTCAGCATTGACCAGTCCCGCTGTTGCGAGCCCCTCCACATAGTCGAAGGCGACAATGTGCAGCGGCTCATCCCGTGCCTTTGCCAAGGCAGAGGCTCTGTCAAAGGCCGGGCCGGCTTTCATCAACGGCGAGGACACCAACATAAGATGTTTTTGCATGGTCATGACGCACCTCTCATCAGACGGAAGTTGGCCTGCAGCCCTTCAAGCAGGAAGCGTGCTGCCCAAAGGCAATTCAAGCCCTATCCTGCGACCACCTGCCCCCTGCGGCTTGATGTGGGTCAGAGTCCGCATTTCTTTTACCGGCAAAACGACACACGGTCGCGGATCCACGATTTCAGGGCCATACTCATTGATCCAGATCAACCTTTCAGCCCCTCGCCAGGAGCAGCCTGTTGAGAGTGATCAGAACCGATGCGCTGCGCTCAGGAGACACAGCCATGGCGAAAATGAAAGCGGCAATCTTCGTTGAAAAAGGCCGTATTGTTCTGGATGAAAAGCCAATTCCAGAGATTGGACCGCTGGATGCACTGCTGCGCATTACCACCACCACGATCTGCGGCACCGATGTCCACATCCTGCGCGGTGAATACCCGGTCGCCAAAGGGCTGACCATTGGTCACGAACCCGTCGGGATCATCGAGAAACTCGGCTCACAAGTTCTGGGATTCAGCGAAGGACAGCGGGTGATCGCTGGCGCAATCACGCCCAGTGGCCATAGCTACGCCTGCCTGTGCGGCTGCGCATCCCAGGATGGCCCCGGCACACGGCATGGCTTCCGTGCTACGGGAGGCTGGAAGTTCGGCAACATCATCGATGGTTGCCAGGCCGAGTATGTGCGGGTACCGGACGCCATGGTCAACCTCTCCCCGATACCCGATACCCTCACCGATGAGCAGGTGCTGATGTGCCCCGACATCATGTCCACCGGCTTTTCCGGTGCGGAGCGTGGCGGCGTGCAAATCGGTGATACCGTTGCGGTGTTCGCCCTGGGCCCGATTGGATTATGCGCGGCGGCCGGTGCCCGGCTGATGGGAGCCACCACCGTCATCGGCGTTGACACCGTTGCTGCACGGCTGCAGGTCGCTAAACAGCTGGGCGTTACCCACACCGTCGACTTCAAGGCCGGCAATGTAGTGGATCAGATCATGGCGCTCACCGATGGACGCGGTGTCGATGTCGCCATCGAGGCACTGGGTACGCAGGCCACCTTTGAGTCGGCACTGCGGGTTCTGCGCCCCGGTGGCGTGCTTTCAAGCCTGGGCGTGTACTCGAGCGACTTGCGCATACCGGTCGATGCATTCGCTGCCGGCCTTGGCGACTACCGTATCGTTACCACCCTGTGCCCTGGCGGCAAGGAACGGATGCGCCGCCTGATGAACGTTGTCGCCAGTGGTCGCGTCGACCTCAAGCCGCTGGTCACCCATCATTTCAAACTTGACGATATCGAAGCCGCTTATGACCTGTTCGCACACCAACGTGACGGGGTCATGAAAGTCGCCATTACGCCTTGAGCAGTAGCTAAACGCATAGAGCACCAAACCGTATAGTTTCAGGCATGGAGGCTGTTCCCCCTACAGTGACCGGGAGCATGCGAAATGTTTTCAACCCTGATGAGCAAGCCACGATTACCGGACATGGCGGCCTTGCGGCGCCGCGAAGTGGAGCTGCCCTGCAACCCGGAATTGGCGGCTGCCAACAGCAGGACGAACTTTACGATTTACGCCCACCTGCAGGGTTTGAGTATTGAAAACCTGCACCTGGACCTGAGCCCCAAACACCTGGTGCTCAGTGGCTGGGCCGTTCAGCGGCGTGCCGACGCATCACTGTGCGCCGGGCCGTTTCGCTCCTCACACCGCCTTCCTGCCTCGGTATCGCTGAACAACTTCAGCCTCACCTTCAACGAAGGCCTTTTTACACTCAGGCTCTTGAAAAAAGGACATTTGAAACACGCCTTGTAACCGTCGACATCCGTCGACAGGAGAGTCGTCATGCTGATCGAACTCGAAAAGGACGCACCAACCAGCCGCTGGCTGGTTCATCTGGACACATGGGTCGTGGCCTTTCGGACCGAAGCAGAAGCCACCTGTTTCGTGCAGCGCCTGGAGGACCGAATCAAAGCACCACACGTACTGCCACATTGCGCGCCGCCCACCCGCTGGCACGGCACATCCTCCAGCCCTGCTCCCAGGCAGCGCATCACTCACCCACTGCACGTCGACTTCCAGCGATGACTCCACTGCAAGGCCTTAGTGCCCAGTGGCCTCTGCTTCAGAAGTTCACCGCTTCCCCATGGAGCAAGACGCTATGCAACCTAACAATAACGCAGTCGCTCTAGAACACGCCGAACTGCAAACCACGCCCACCGTTTCACGCACCAGGCTGTTCTCGCTAGGCGCTTCCTGTGCTCAATGCGCAGTACGCGCCTTTTGTTTGCCGGGCGGCTGCTCACATGCCGAGCGCGACACCTTCAATTCATTGATCTCACAGCGCATGCGCATCAAGAAAGGCGCTGCCCTTTACCATTCCAATGATCCGCTAACCTACCTCTACGCCGTCCGCATGGGCTGTTTCAAGATTTCCTTGATCGACGCCCACGGCCGCGGCATGGTCGCCGACTTCATGATGGCCGGTGAAGTGATGGGGCTTGATGCCATCAGCACCTCGCGTTATGCCTGCAGCGCATTGGCACTGGAAGACAGCGAAGTGTGCCCGATCCCCTATCACCAGATTGAGCAACTGGTACGCAACTGCCCTGCTCTGCAACAAACCCTGAACCGCCTGATGAGCCGGCAGATCGTCCGGGACAATGAGCGGCTGCTGATGATGTGCAACATGAACGCCGATGAGCGCTTCGCCGCTTTTCTTCTACAGTTATCCCAACGCTATGCCATGCGTGGCTATTCGGCGCTGGGTTTTGTTTTGCGTATGACCCGCGAAGACATTGCCTCATACCTGGGGTTAAGGCTCGAAACCATCTGCCGGTGCATGGCACGCCTGCGCGATTTGCAGATCGTTCGCTTTGCGGGGCGCGAGGTGGAAATTCTGGACATGCCCGCTCTCATGGCGATGGAGCATCACTGGAGTACGTGACGCGCGCCCATGCCAAGGCCCGACAACGCACTGCCGGGCGGGCACACAGGAACAACCAGCCTGGCCACAGCGCGTGGTATCAGCCTGTTGACAGGGTTGTTGAGGAGACATGCCATGCACGTCACGTTTCTCGGCGCCGCCGGTACGGTTACCGGCAGCAAGTACCTACTGGAACATAACGGTCAGCGCGTACTGGTCGACTGCGGGCTGTTTCAGGGCTACAAACATTTGCGCGTACGCAACTGGGCCCCGTTCCCCATACCACCGCGCAGCCTGGACGCCATCGTCCTGACCCATGCTCACCTGGACCACAGCGGCTACATCCCGGCACTGGTGAGGGACGGTTACCGCGGGCCCATCTACGCCACAGAGGCCACCTGCGAACTGGCCAGTATCCTGTTGCTCGACAGCGGTCGCCTGCAAGAGGAACAGGCCGAATACGCCAATCGGCGAGGCTTCTCCAAACACCATCCGGCGCTGCCGCTGTACACCGAGGACGACGCCAAGCGCGCCCTCAAGCACTTTCGCCCCATTGCCCTGCACCATCCACAAGACATCCTCGCCGACGTCCGGATACACCTGAGGTCTGCCGGTCACATCCTTGGGGCGGCAACCGTGGAGATCATCGCCGACGGTTCCACCTGGGTATTTTCCGGTGACCTGGGCCGTTTCAACGACCCGATCATGCTCGCCCCGGAGCTCATCGAAGAGGCCGACTACCTGTTCGTTGAATCCACCTACGGTGATCGCCTGCACCCACCCGAAGACACCGAAAAGCAACTGGCTGACGTCATCACCCGCACAGCCCTGCGCCATGGCATTACTCTGGTTCCGTCCTTTGCCGTGGGCCGTGCCCAGTTGCTGATGTATCACCTCTCGCGCCTTAAACAGAGCGGCGCGATTCCTGACCTGCCGATCTATTTGAACAGCCCCATGGCGACAGATGCGACGGTGCTGTATCAGCGATTTTGCAGTGAACACCGGCTGTCCCCACGCGAATGCGAGTCGATGTTTCGCGCCACCCACATCGTGCGCACCGTTGAAGAATCCAAACGCCTGGACCAACAGCGTGGCCCGGCCGTGATTATCGCCGCCAGCGGAATGGCCACCGGTGGACGGGTGCTGTTCCACCTCAAGACCCTGGCGCCCAACCCGCATAACACCCTGTTGTTTTCCGGCTATCAGGCAGGCGGCACCCGGGGAGCACAGATCATCGCCGGTGCGCCCTCCATTCGACTGCACGGCGAGGATGTTCCGGTGCGAGCCGAAGTGGTGTCCCTGGAGAGCCTGTCGGCACATGCCGACGCCGATGAAATCATGCAATGGCTGCGTGGCTTCAAGCGCCCACCCAAACACACCTATGTGGTGCATGGTGAACCGGAGGCAGCCGATACCCTGCGTCGCCGCATCAGCCTTGAGCTCGGCTGGTCCGTCTCGGTACCGGAACACCTGGAACAAGCCGAGATAGCAGCTGCGAGCCCCAACACCGCCACAGCACCCAACGCAAAATAGGCTTGTACATGAAAATATATTTGTACAATATAACTCGACAGCAATTGCGCCGACGCCCTCCCTGAACAGCACCGCGTTACCGGCAGGAGCTCCCATGAACCGCTTCAATCCACGAAAGCTGGCCTTGTCCAAATGGACAGCCTGCACACCACTCAATCGAGAGAAACACTTTCTGGTAACCGATCTGCTGCATGACGAACAAGGCACATTGCTGAAGATCGAGTTGCAAGCCATCTACAGCGGTCGTAGCGAATGGCTGGACTGGCGCGAGCTTCGCGACAGCGAGCGCTGGAGGACAGGCTGGCAATGACCCAAAATTGATACAAAAAATATCTATACAAAAAAATTGACTTGTACAGATATTGCCTTAGCCTTAACTTGTACAAATTCCTACAAATGTACAAGTTAGAGGCCTATGGATGTCGACCTTCCTGCAGCAGTTCGCCGAGCGATTCGCCGCCCTGGATCGCGACCACCTGGAGCACCTTTCAAGCCTCTACAGCACTGACGTGTGCTTTATCGACCCGCTGCATCAGATCAATGGGCTGAACGCCCTGCAGCGTTACTTTTCCGAGCTGTATGCCAATGTCGAGGACTTGAGCTTCCAGTTCCACGGCCATGACGCAGTCGCCGAAGGTTCGGGCTACCTGCGCTGGACCATGACCTACCGTCACCCCCGCCTGCGTGGTGGAGCGCCTGTCAGCGTTACCGGATGCTCCCATCTGCGCTGGGCAGACAAGGTCTACTATCACCGCGACTACTTCGATGCCGGCGCACTGCTCTATGAACACCTGCCCTTGCTGGGTAGCGTGATCCGCGGGCTCAAGCGGAGGCTGGCATGAAGCGAATCTGGCTTACCGGCGCCAGCAGCGGGATTGGCGCAGCCTTGGCCGAAGTGCTGCTTGAGCAAGGCCATCAGCTCGCACTGACCGCGCGCAGCACGGCCCCACTGCAACAACTCGCGACACGCTTCCCCGGGCAGGTACTGCTCGTGCCAGGCGACCTGCTCGACAGCAATCAGGTCAGACAAATTGGCGAGCGCATCACTCAACACTGGGGCGCGCTGGATCAAGTCATCGCCAATGCCGGTACCTGCGAATACCTCACGCCCGAGCACTTCGAGGCCGCGCTGGTGATGCGCGTGGTCCAAGCCAACCTGTTTACCGCCAGCCTGACCATCGAGACCGCGCTGCCCCTGCTGCAACGCGGCCATGAACCGCACCTGGTGGCCATAGGCAGTTCAGTGACCTTTCTGCCCCTCCCGCGAGCAGGTGCCTACGGTGCCTCCAAAGCGGCCCTGCGCTACCTGATCGACTCACTGCGGATCGACCTGGATGCCCAAGGTATCGCGGTCACGCTGGTCAGCCCGGGTTTTGTAGATACGCCCCTGACACGACGCAACGACTTCCCCATGCCGTTGCGCTGGTCGGCGGAAAAAGCCGCCCGCCACATCGCCCGAAAACTGGAGCGCCGTCCTTATGAAGTGGCGTTCCCAGCACTGTTTATCGCCTGCCTGAAGCTGCTCGGCCACCTGCCAAAACACTGGCAACTGGCACTGGGCAAGCGGCTTGCACGGCCTGGCCAGGAGTCCTGACCCCATGCGTATTGCAATCGTCGGCAGCGGAATTGCCGGCCTGACGGCAGCCTACCTGCTGCAGCGTAACCACGACATCACCGTATTCGAGGCCGAAGGGCGAGTAGGCGGCCATACCCATACCGTGAACGTTCAATTGAACGAGCAGAACTATGCGGTCGACACCGGCTTCATCGTCTTCAACAACTGGACCTACCCGAATTTCATTGCCCTGATGGACCATCTGGGCGTGACCTCACGCCCCACCGAGATGAGCTTTTCGGTACATGAGCCAAAGACCGGCCTGGAGTACAACGGCAATAACCTCAACAGCCTCTTCGCTCAACGCAGCAACCTGATTTCACCGGCGTTCTGGGGAATGCTGCGGGACATTCTGCGCTTCAATCGCGAAGCACCACTGGACCTCGACCGCCAGCACATCGACGCCAGCACGACCCTCGGCAGCTACCTGCAACAGCGTGGCTACGGCAATCGCTTCATCGAACACTACATCGTGCCGATGGGGGCGGC
Source organism: Pseudomonas sp. TE3910 (assembly GCF_056279025.1). Classification (NCBI taxonomy): domain Bacteria; kingdom Pseudomonadati; phylum Pseudomonadota; class Gammaproteobacteria; order Pseudomonadales; family Pseudomonadaceae; genus Pseudomonas; species Pseudomonas sp. TE3910. Next base: position 204,516 of record NZ_JBWBQN010000001.1, on the reverse strand, counting down.
GATCTGGTCGATGTCACTGGCCGACATGCTCGGCTTTCCCTTGGCGTTCTTCGTACGTTTTTTTCGCAACCATGGCCTGCTCTCAGTCACCAACCGCCCGCAATGGCGGGTTATCCAGGGCGGCTCCAGTGCCTACATCAAGCCACTGACAGCCAGCTACGCCAAGCACATCCGCCTGAACTGCCCGGTGCAACGTGTACGCCGTGACACCGAGGGCGTCAGTATCACAAGCGCTGTCGGCACCGAGCGTTTCGACAAGGTGGTGTTTGCCTGTCACAGCGACCAGGCACTGGCGCTGCTGGAAACGCCTACCGAACAGGAACAACAGATACTCGGCGCCATACGCTATGCGCAGAACGATGTCGTGCTGCATACCGACACGCGCCTGCTCCCCGACCGTCGCCTGGCCTGGGCGAGCTGGAACTACCGCCTGGGTGGCCCCGAGCACAGCCCAGCGGCCGTGACCTACAACATGAACATCCTGCAAGGCCTGGACGCACCACGCACCCTCTGCGTAAGCCTCAACCAGAGTGACGCCATTGACCCGGCACAGGTGCTCGGTCGCTTTCGCTACGCGCACCCCCAGTACAGCCTCGAAGCCCTTGCGGCCCAGGCACGTCACACTGAACTGATGGGCCCGCAGCACAGCTACTACTGCGGCGCCTACTGGGCCAACGGCTTCCATGAGGATGGCGTGGTCAGTGCACTGAAGGTGGCTCAGCACTTCGGTGAACGATTATGAACAGCGCCTTGTATGAAGGCTGGGTCAGCCACCGGCGCCTGTCCCCGCGCGCGCATGCCTTTCGCTACCGCATGAGCATGTTGTACCTGGACCTGGCCGAGCAGGATGCATTGTTTGCATTAAGCCCGTTTGCCGGGCGCGAGCGGTTTTCGGCGTTCAGCTTCCGCGAACAGGATTACTTGCCACGCTACACACGCAACGGCATGGCGCTTGCCGATGCGGTCAATCTGCTGCTCGTGGAGGCCCTGGGTTACGCACCGGGTGGCGCCATACGCCTGTTGACCCAGGCGCGGAACTGGGGATTGGCCTTCAACCCGGTGAGTTTCTTCTTCTGTTTCGACGAGCATGACACGCTCGCGGCGATTCTGTGCGAAGTCACCAATACCCCCTGGCGCGAGCGCTTCCACTATGTGCTGCCGTGCAATGAACACGGCGTGCAGCAGTTCAGCGTCGCCAAAGCCTTTCACGTCTCGCCATTTTTGCCACCCGACCTGGAGTACCGCATGCGCTTCACCGCGCCAGGGCAACACCTGAACATCACCATGCAGGACTGGCATGGGCCGCAGAAGGTGTTTGAAGCCGGTCTTGGTCTGAACCGCATAGCCCTGACCCGCAGCACCTTGCACCGCCAATTGATCGCCTTTCCCTGGATGTCGGCGAAAACCGTTACTGCCATCTATTGGCAAGCCCTGCGCCTGCTGCTCAAGCGCACGCCGATCTTTTCCCATTACAACACCCAGCGGCATTTACGTGTCGCCCGTAACCGTAGCGAGGACGTTGACCATGAAGAGCCCTAACCTGGCCGTAGCCAAAAGCGGAGCCCTCGCCGCCGGTAGCACAGGCTTGCTCAAACGCCTGGTGCTGCGCCAACTGGCGCAACTGCGCAAAGGCCAACTGACCGTCGTAGTAGACGGCCAGCGCCTGATATTCGGCGAACCCCATGCCAGCCTGATGGCCGAGCTTCAGGTGCTGGATGATGCACTGTGGGGGCTGATCGCCACCAACGGTTCGATCGGCGCCGGGGAAGCTTACGTACACGGTCACTGGACCAGCCCTGACCTGACCGCCGTGGTTCGCCTGTTCGTCGCCAACCTTGACGTACTCGACGCCATGGAAGGCGGCCTGGCGCGCCTCGGGCGTCCTCTGGTTCAGGGCCTGCACTGGCTCAACCGCAACACCCGAAGGGGCTCCAAGCGCAACATTGCCGCACACTACGACCTGGGCAATGAACTGTTCGAGCACCTGCTGGACCCGACCATGATGTACTCGGCGGCAATGTTCCGCAGCTCAGAAGACAGCCTCGAACAGGCACAGTTGAACAAACTGGAGCGCATCTGTCGCAAGCTTGACCTGCAAGCCAGCGATCATTTGCTGGAAATCGGCACCGGCTGGGGCAGCATGGCGCTCTACGCCGCCATTCATTACGGCTGCCGCGTGACCACCACGACACTGTCCGAAGAGCAGTACGCCTACACCTGCAAGCGTGTTGCCGAGCAAGGCCTGCAAGCGCGCATTACTGTCCTGCGCAAGGACTACCGTGACCTTGAAGGACGCTATGACAAGCTGGTTTCGATCGAAATGATCGAAGCGGTGGGCCACCGTTTCCTGCCCAACTACTTCCAACAGTGCGCACGCCTGCTCAAGGACGATGGTCTGATGCTGTTGCAAGCCATTACCATCCGTGACCAGCGCTATGAACAGGCCAGGCGCTCGGTGGACTTCATCCAGCGCTACATTTTCCCCGGTGGCGCCCTACCCTCGCTGAGCCGCATGCTGGACGTTGCCAGCCGTAACACGGACCTGAACGTCCATCACCTGGAAGACTTCGGCCTGCATTACGCACGCACCCTGCGCCACTGGCACGAGAACCTCTGCCGGGGACGCCACGCATTGCAGCTGTTGGGCTACGACGAAACCTTTCAACGTATGTGGGAGTTCTACTTCTGCTACTGCGAGGGTGGCTTCCTGGAACGTGGTATCGGCGTGGCCCAATTGGTCCTGGCCAAACCTGATGCCCGTCCCGCGCCGCTGCTAGAGGCACTGGAAGCCTGAGGATGAACCGACGCCTGATTGGCAATGCAGTGCTGTTCCAGATCGGCTGGGCAGCCTGCATATTTGGCGCACGGCACCCGGCCTGGCTATTGCTGGCACTGGGATGCCTGGCCTTGCACGTGGCGTTGGCTCCGGTACGGGTACGCGAATGTCGCCAGCTGTTGAAAATCGCTGCCTGTGGCTGGGCACTGGACAGCCTGTTACTGAACCTGGGCGTGTTCGATTTCGGTGAGCCGCGCTGGGTACTGCCGGGCTGGCTGGCAATGCTCTGGCTGCTGTTCGCCAGCACCTTGCGCCAGAGCCTGGCCTGGACGGCATCCCGCCTCTGGCTGGCGGCACTTGTCGGCGCGTTGGGTGGGCCGTTGTCTTACTATGCCGGTGCACGCCTGGCAGACGTCGGCCTACCCTATGGGCTTTGGCCATCCTTGGCCCTGCTGGCCATACTCTGGGCGCTGTTGTTGCCCGCCTTGCACCGCGTGGCTAGAAGCCCGAAATGAGCGGTGCCAAGGGCACCGCTTCGGGCCACGCGCCGTTTCCTTGCAACTACCAGGTAGAGCGTATGGAGAACGGCAGTTTCAGCGGCGCATCAGCACTGTTACCCAGCCCGCACATTTCGTCATGCACCACCTTCTGCACCAGCAGGCAGGGGATTTCAGGTAAATGCTGCAACACCTCTCGGGCGTGCGTCGTCGAGCGCAGGCAGAGGTTGTGTCCCTGCTCGTCAAGCAACGGGTGCAGCTTTCCCTCCATCAGTGCCTGCAAGACATAGATACCGCCTTCAAGAGAAACCAGATTGAGCTCGTCAATGCGCCCGGCATCGGCAAAGCCTGACAGTTGCTGAAGGTTCATACTTGACGCTCCCAGGGGCATAGCCCCGTCTAGAGGTGCCACAGTGGAACTACCAGGGCAAACGTTCGCCCTGGTAGCTGAAAAAGCTGCCGCTGTCGGCGGCGGTGACTCCGTCAAGCACGGCCAGCATGTCCGCCACGGCGTCACGCGGAGCCCGCGCTTCCGGACGAAAAGGTCGCGACAAGGCTGAAGCAACAGTGCCAGGATGCAGCGCAACCAGGCGCTTGCCGGGCCAACGCCGCGCAGCTTCGATCGCTGCCGTTTTAAGGAGCATGTTCAACGCCGCCTTCGAGGCCCGGTAGCTGTACCAGCCACCCAGGTGATTGTCCGCGATGCTACCGACCTTGGCCGACAGTACCGCCAGCAGACCGTTGCTCCCGAGCAGGGGCAAAAAGTGCCGCAACACCAGTGCAGGGCCAATGGCATTGATCTGAAACGTTGCCAACAGTTGCGCCTGGTTCAGTGACTCCAGCGCCTTCTCCGGCATGAAGCCCTCACCGTACAGAACACCGGCAGCCAAGACGATCAGATCAAACGGTGGCTGGCCTTCATAAAACTGTGCGGCCATGGCGATGCTCTGAGGGTCGGTCAAATCCAGTACCGGGTGTGTGCCACGCCCCAGGCCATGCACGGCGGCACACCGGGGATCCTCACGCAGCGTATCAACGAAAGCACCACCGATCGCCCCACTCGCACCGATCACCAATGCCCGATAGCCCTCCGGCAGGCTGTTCATGGTTCACCCCCGCCGCGCCGGAAGAACAGGGTCACCTGCCCCAACTCCAGGCCAAACTTGGACATGAACGAGCGATTGATCAGTGTGTTGTCATCCATCAGGTACATCCAGTCATCGAACTGCACCGGATAAAACGCGCCGTCCACCTCCAGGTTGAGGGTGTAACGCCAACGCAGTGCATTACCGGCCACCTGACCTTCGGCTTCGCCGATCACGTCACCCGCCGTACCGCTCCAGCGCCCCGGCCCCTTCGGTGTCAGGCGCCAAACGCGTTGCTGACGGGTGCCATCGCTGTAAACGAAGCGCTCATCGAGGATCAGCACGCGCCCTTCCATCCGCCCCTCAATGGTCACGTGGAAACGCTTGACCACCTCACCCGAACGCTTCTGGAACATGCCCCAGGCCTGAACGGGCACCGAGAAGAACCGCGGCAAGTCCAATGCGGGCGTCTCGTTGCGGTAATGATCGACTTCGACGTTGCCGCAACTGCTCAACAGCAAGCAGCACGCCAGCAGACAGGACTTCCACATCATGCTTAACCTCATTGTCATTGCCCGCCCAGCAAGCGCTGGCGTAACTCAGGGTTACGTGTACGCGGGTCAAACCAGATATCAAAGAACGCCCGCGAAAACGCAGGGTCTGCGACCTCGTAATGCAAACGATCATCCACGTAGAACCGCGCACCGGCACCGGGCAAGAACACCCCGATGATCCGCTGCCCCGGTTCGACATCGACAAAGGCCCGCGCCATCTGTGCCTGCCACACCTTGAGTTGCGCTTCATCGACCGACCCGCCCCGTAGTCGACGTATTTCATCAACGCTGACGTCTACCAGTTGGGCACGGGTAATCGACCGGTAATAGGTCAGCTCAAGCGCAAAGGGTTGCTGATAGTCCACCTGGGCCGAAGCGCCCCACAGGCTCGCGTTGTACACACGAAAACCATAGAGCCGAAACTCGGCGCTACCGATCAGACGACCACCGGGCAGCAGCGCCTGCCAACTGGCGAAAGCACCGGGGCTGCACAACAACAGGGCGCTGAACAACAAGCCCAAGGTCCTGCGGTCGACCACGCGCGTCAGACACTGACGCAGCAGGGGAAATAGCGATCTGTCCATGGCATGGCTCTACCTTTTCTGACAACGCCGAAATGTTGGTTTCTCTGGCATTCGGTACTGCATGCACAGCGGCACTTCAAAATAGTTGTACATAAAATTGGTTTTGTACAGCTTAATGCGACGCTTCGCCGTTTTTTGTACAACTTATTGTCAAGAGGTCATGCCGATTCAAGCCCGGAGCAGGTTCCGCAGCAAGAAACCTGGGCACCCTGTGATTGCCTTGCCCTGACAGGCACTAGACTGATGCGCACGTTTATTTCCAAACACAGGTTTTGGCGATTGCCGAACCGTCGACAGGGAACACCTCATGCAGTTTCTTGAAAATGCCCCGCGCTTTCTGTTTTTCACTGGCAAAGGCGGTGTGGGCAAAACCTCGATTGCCTGCGCCACGGCATTGCAGCTCACCGCACAAGGTCAGCGCGTACTGCTAGTGAGTACCGACCCGGCGTCTAACGTTGGACAAGTGTTTGGCATCAGCATTGGCAACCACATCACCCCGGTGCCCTCAGTGGCCAATTTGTCAGCGCTCGAAATTGACCCACAGGCTGCAGCGCAGGCCTATCGAGACCGCATTGTCGGCCCTGCCCGGGGCGTGCTTGAGGCCAGTGTCGTGAAGAACATGGAAGAGCAATTGTCTGGCGCCTGCACCACGGAAATTGCGGCCTTCGACGAGTTCACAGCACTACTGGTCGGCTCCCGACAAACCGACACCTATGAACACATCATCTTTGACACCGCGCCCACCGGGCATACCATTCGCCTGCTGCAGCTCCCTGGCGCCTGGAGTGGCTTTCTTGATACCGGCAAGGGCGACGCCTCCTGCCTTGGACCGCTGGCGGGCCTCGACAAACAGCATGACCAGTACCGCAAGGCGGTTGAGGCGCTCTGCGACCCGGCACGCACGCGGCTGGTACTGGTCGCTCGGGCACAAAATGCCGCGCTACGCGAGGCGGCCCACACCCATGAAGAACTCGCCGCCCTCGGCCTTCGCGAGCAGTACCTGGTGGTCAACGGCGTGCTGCCCGGCAGTGAAGCCGAAAAAGACCCACTGGCTGCAGCGGTGTATGCGCGGGAGCAGTTGGCGCTTGCCCAAATGCCTGACGTACTCAAGCCACTTCCGCTGGATCAACTGCCGCTGAAAGCCTTCGACCTGGTCGGCATTGAAGCCCTGAAACAGTTGTTGCGTGATAAGGGTGACGCTGAAGGCCTTCAGCCCCCCGCCGTTCGCATTGAAGCGCCAAGCTTGAGCGACCTCGTCGATGACATCGCCGTGGATGGCCACGGGCTGGTCATGATCATGGGCAAAGGTGGCGTAGGTAAAACCACCCTGGCGGCGGCGGTGGCCGTGGAACTGGCTCACCGGGGCTTGCCGGTTCACCTCACCACCTCGGACCCGGCAGCGCATCTGGCCGACACCCTGAGCGGCTCAATGAGCAACCTGACCCTCAGCCGCATTGATCCGAAGGTTGAAACCCAGCGGTATCGCGATCACGTGATGGCCACCAAAGGCGCAGCCCTGGATGAGCAGGGAAAAGCCCTTTTGGCCGAAGACCTGCGCTCGCCCTGCACTGAAGAGATCGCCGTCTTCCAGGCGTTTTCCAGAGTCATTCGGGAGGCCGGCAGGCGGTTTGTGGTCATGGACACAGCCCCCACCGGGCACACCCTGTTGTTGCTGGATGCCACGGGCGCCTACCACCGCGACATCGCCCGACAAATGGAAGGCAGCAACATGCACTTCAGTACCCCGATGATGCAGTTGCAAGACCCGAAGAAAACCAAGGTATTGCTGGTAACACTGGCCGAAACGACACCGGTACTTGAAGCGGCCAACCTGCAAGCCGACCTGCGGCGTGCTGGCATTGAGCCTTGGGCATGGGTGATCAACAACAGCATCGCGGCCACCACAACCCAATCGCCCCTGCTTCGTAGACGGGCAAAGAATGAGCTCAGGGAAATCGAGCACGTGGCCAGTGAGCACGCCAGACGCTATGCCGTGATCCCCTTGATGGCCGAGGAGCCCATCGGGGTAGAACGCCTGCTCAAGCTGAGCAAGGAACAGCCCCGAGACAGGTCAGAGCAATAGGTGCATGGCTGACGAGCCTGGGACATGATCGGCGCGTCAGCCCCACGACATTAGTCGAACACCGGGCGCGGATTGCCGAGACCGTGCAGCAAGAGGCACCTACGCACGTCCAATATGCACGTCTAGGCGTTTCCGATCTGCACGGGATGTATTATCGTGGCTGCCTGCGCAAGATGCGTCGCCTGACCAACCAGGCATTTGCCAACCGATCGAGGGTGCCATGAGTAACGAAAGCATTAACTGGGACAAGCTGGGCTTCGACTACATCAAGACCGACAAGCGCTACCTGTCACACTGGCGCAACGGTGAGTGGGACCAGGGCACCCTGACCGAAGACAACACCCTGCACATCAGCGAAGGCTCCACCGCGCTGCATTACGGCCAGCAGTGTTTCGAAGGCCTGAAGGCCTACCGCTGCAAGGACGGCTCGATCAACCTGTTCCGCCCTGACCAGAACGCCCAGCGCATGCAGCGCAGCTGCGCGCGCCTGCTGATGCCGCAGGTACCGACCGAAGCCTTCATCGAAGCCTGCAAGCAAGTGGTCAAGGCCAACGAGCGCTTCATTCCGCCCTACGGCAAAGGTGCGCTGTACCTGCGCCCGTTCGTCATTGGTGTAGGCGACAACATCGGCGTGCGTACCGCGCCCGAGTTCATCTTCTCGATCTTCGCGATCCCGGTTGGCTCGTACTTCAAGGGCGGCATGAAGCCGCACAACTTCCTGATCTCCAGCTATGACCGCGCCGCGCCACAAGGCACCGGTGCCGCCAAGGTCGGTGGTAACTACGCCGCCAGCCTGATGCCAGGTGCAGAGGCCAAGAAAGCCCACTTCGCCGACTGCATCTACCTTGACCCACTGACCCACAAGAAAATCGAGGAAGTCGGCTCGGCCAACTTCTTTGGTATTACCAAGAACAACGAATTCGTCACACCGAAGTCCGCCTCGGTTCTGCCTGGCATCACCCGTCTGTCGCTGATCGAACTGGCGAAATCGCGCCTGGGCCTGAACGTGATCGAAGGCGACGTACTGATCGACGAGCTCGACCGCTTTACCGAAGCGGGCGCCTGCGGCACCGCTGCGGTGATCACCCCGATTGGTGGCATCGAGTACAACGGCAAGCTGCACGTGTTCTACAGCGAGACCGATGTCGGCCCGGTAACCCAGAAGCTCTACAATGAGCTGACCGGCATCCAGAGTGGCGATGTCGAAGCGCCGGAAGGCTGGATCGTCAAGGTCGCCTGATTCCGAACCCCGCCTCCCGGCGGGGTTTCTTTTTCTGGCCTGAAGCGCTCGGCCGTACCGGCAATCGGCTAGATGAATTTTTCTTTAACCCGAGCACCGCCTATTCTTTGGCACAATCGAGCTTCCACTCGCCGCCCAGGTAAAAGCATGCCTCGCGTACTGACTATCGAAGACGACGCTGTCACCGCCCAGGAGATCGTCGCCGAACTTTCCAGCCATGGCCTGGAGGTTGACTGGGCCAACAACGGCCGTGAAGGCCTGGCCAAGGCCATCGCCGGCAGCTATGACCTCATCACGCTGGACCGCATGCTGCCTGAGCTCGACGGCCTGACGATCGTCACCACGCTGCGCAACCTGAAGATCACCACGCCGATCCTGATGATCAGCGCCCTCTCCGATGTCGATGAGCGGGTACGTGGCCTGCGCGCCGGCGGCGACGACTACCTGACCAAACCATTTGCGTCCGATGAGATGGCCGCCAGGGTCGAAGTGCTGCTGCGCCGAAACAACACCGGCATCACACAGACTCGCCTGCAGGTCGCCGACCTGGAACTGGACCTGATCAGCCACGAAGCCCGACGCGGCGAACTGGCACTCAACCTGTTACCGACCGAGTACAAGTTGCTGGAGTTCCTCATGCGCCATGCCGGCCAGGTCATCACCCGCATGATGATTTTCGAGGAAGTCTGGGGCTACCACTTTGATCCCGGCACCAACCTGATCGACGTGCATATCGGTCGCCTGCGCAAGAAAATCGACGCCCCGGGCCAAGTGCCGCTGATTCGCACTGTGCGGGGCTCCGGCTATGCCATTGCCGAACCCGTCTAAGGGTTGGAGCTCATCCACAAGTCGCCTGCTGGCGCTGTACAGCTTCCTTTTCGTGGCCTGGAGCAGCATCCTCATGGGGGTGTTGTACTTTGAGGTGTCCGGCTACCTGAACAAACTCACCCGGCACTCGCTGCAACAACGCCAGCACCTGTTTGCACACATGAGCGGCAAACAACTGGATGATGCGCTGATTGCCAGCCAGGCCTTCGAGGAGCGCAGCTTCGATGCCTACGGCCTGTTCGATGCAGCCTTCAATCCACTCAGCGGCGAGATTCGCAAGATCCCCCCGGAGCTGGGCCTGGATGGCAGAATCCATGAGCTTGGCCGCTGCCTGGATGAAGATGCACCCCACTTGCCCAAGGACAGTTGCGATGCCGTGGCCTTGAGGGTCCCTGACGGCCGCTGGCTGGTTCTGGTACGTGACAATGGCTCGCTGTTCGTGGTCACCCAGATCATCCTGCATGCCCTGCTCTGGGGGCTTTCACTGACGATCATTCCAGGCATCGCCGGCTGGTACCTGCTGCGCCGTCGCCCGCTCAAACGCATCCGGGCGATCCAGGCCAGCGCCGAACAGATCGTCGCCGGCGACCTGACACACCGCCTGCCACTGTCCCCGCGGCGTGACGAGCTGGACATGCTGGCGGCCATCGTCAACGCCATGCTCGACCGTATCGAACGGCTGATGCACGAGGTCAAGGGTGTATGCGACAACATTGCCCACGACCTGCGTACCCCCCTCACTCGCCTGCGCGCCCAGCTGTACCGCATTCGCCAACAAGCGGGCGACGACTCCGCACAAACCCAGCAACTGGACCACGCTATCGCGGAAACCGACACGCTGATGGCGCGCTTTCGCGGCCTGCTGCGCATCAGCGAACTGGAAGACCGTCAACGCCGTGCCGGGTTCGTCGAACTGGACCCGCATGCACTGCTGCTGGAGCTGTACGACTTCTACCTTCCATTGGCTGAAGACGGCGACATCAACCTGAGCCTGCAGATACCCAACCAACTGCCCAGCCTGCACGGCGACCGCGAATTGCTGTTCGAGGCACTGGCCAACCTGCTGAGCAATGCGATCAAGTTCACCCCGGCCCACGGCCAGGTGGCACTGAGCGCCCACAGCGATGCACAGGGCGTGCATATCGAGGTACAGGACAGCGGCCCCGGCATTCCGGAAGACGAGCGCCAGGCGGTGTTAAAACGGTTTTATCGCAGCGAGGAAGGTCATCGGCACCCAGGGTTTGGCCTGGGCCTGTCGATCGTTGCAGCGATCGTCGACCTGCATGGGTTCGATCTGGAGATAGGAGAAAGCGCGCTGGGTGGCGCCAAGCTCGTGCTGCATTGTCGCCGGTAGCACTGGCGAGGGCATCGGTGGGGTACCCATGAGTTTGCGGCGCCTGCATCGCGGGCAAGACCCGCTCCTACAGCTAGCGCGGGCTCTGTTGGAGCTGGCTTGCCTGCGATGGCGTCGGAGCGGTGTCCGTGAGTGCGCGGCGTTCGCATCGCGGGCAAGACCCGCTCCCACAGTGGGAGCAGGCTTGCCTGCGAGGGCGCAGCCGGTCAGTCAGCCAGGCGCCAGGTAGTGCCGCCCTTGCTGTCTTCAAGCACCACGCCCATGGCGGTCAGCTGATCACGGATACGGTCGGACTCGGCCCAATCCTTGTTGGTCCGCGCCTGCAGACGCGCCTGGATCAGTGCTTCAACCTCGGCGGCATCGACACGACCCTCGGCGCCCGCACGCAGGAAGTCATCGGCATCCAGCTGCAACACACCCAGCAGCCCCGCCAGCTCGCGCAGGCGAGCAGCAAGACCGGCAGCGATCTGCGGCTCAGCTTCACGCACACGGTTGATCTCGCGTACCAGGTCGAACAGCACCGCGCAGGCCTCAGGCGTGCCAAAGTCGTCGTTCATCGCGACCCTGAAGCGCTCGACATACTCTTCGCCACCTTGCGCCGGAACCAGCGGCAGGCCACGCAGTGCATGATAGAAGCGCTCCAGCGCACCCTTGGACTCACGCAGGCTGTCTTCGGAGTAGTTGATCGAGCTGCGGTAGTGGCTCGATACCAGCAGGTAACGGACCACTTCCGGGTGATACTTCTCAAGCACATCGCGAATGGTGAAGAAGTTGTTCAAGGACTTGGACATCTTCTCGCCATTGATGCGAATCATCCCGCAGTGCATCCAGGCCTTGGCGTATGGCTTGCCGGTTGCCGCTTCGCTCTGGGCGATTTCGTTCTCGTGGTGCGGGAACTCCAGGTCGTTGCCGCCACCATGAATGTCGAAGCTCTCGCCCAGGCAGCAGGTGGACATCACCGAGCACTCGATGTGCCAGCCTGGACGCCCTGGGCCCCATGGCGACGGCCAGCTTGGCTCACCCGGCTTGACGCCTTTCCAGAGGACGAAGTCCAGCGGGTCCTGCTTGGCTTCGTCAACCTCGATCCGTGCGCCGATACGCAGGTCTTCGATCTTCTTGCGCGACAGCTTGCCGTAGCCGACAAACTTGCCGACCCGGTAGTACACGTCACCATTACCCGGCGCGTAGGCATAGCCCTTGTCGATCAGGGTCTGGATCATCGCGTGCATGCCGGCGATATGATCGGTGGCACGCGGTTCCTGATCTGGAGGCAGGATGTTCAGCCGGCGCTCGTCTTCGTGCATCGCGTCGATCATGCGTGCGGTCAAGGCGTCGAACGACTCGCCGTTCTCGTTGGCACGGTTGATGATCTTGTCGTCGATGTCGGTGATGTTGCGCACGTAGGTCAGGTCGTAGCCGCTATAACGCAGCCAGCGGGTGACCAGATCGAACGCGACCATGCTGCGACCATGGCCCAGGTGGCAGAAGTCGTACACGGTCATGCCGCAGACGTACATCCGTACCTTGTTGCCTTCCAGCGGGGTGAAGACTTCCTTGCTCTTGGTCAGGGTGTTGTAGATGGTAAGCACGAGGATTCCTTAGCTGCCCCACGAATCGCGCAGGGTCACGGTGCGGTTGAACACCGGGCGGCCCGGTTGGGAGTCTTTCATGTCGACGCAGAAGTAACCTTCGCGCTCGAACTGGAAGCGGTCTTCAGCCTGGGCCTTGCCCAGAGAAGGTTCCGCCCGACAACCACTCAGCACCTGCAGCGAATCGGGATTGATGTTGTCCAGGAAGCTGCCGCCCTCCTCGGTTTTCTCCGGGTTGGCGGAGCGGAACAGACGATCGTAAAGGCGTACTTCACACTCGACGCTCTCAGCCGCCGGCACCCAGTGGATGACGCCTTTGACCTTGCGGCCTTCCGGGTTCTTGCCGAGGGTGTCCGGGTCGTACGAGCAACGCAGCTCGACGATGTTGCCGTCGGCGTCCTTGATGGCCTCGTCGGCACGAATCACGTAGCTGCCACGCAGGCGCACTTCACCGGCAGGCTCCAGGCGCTTGTAACCTTTTGGCGGCTCTTCCATGAAATCGTCGCGGTCGATGTATAGCTCGCGAGCGAACGGCAGGACACGAACGCCCATGTCTTCCTTCGGATGGCATGGCAGTTCGAGCTGCTCGACCTGGCCTTCCGGGTAGTTGGTAATGACCACTTTCAGCGGGCGCAGCACGCACATCGCACGTGGCGCGGTACGGTCGAGGTCATCACGGATGCTGAATTCGAGCATGGCCATGTCGACGACACCGTCTGAACGGTTGGTACCGATCATGTCGCAGAAGTTGCGGATCGAAGCCGGGGTGTAGCCACGACGACGGAAACCGGACAGCGTCGACATGCGCGGGTCATCCCAGCCGTTGACGTGCTGCTCGTCGACCAACTGCTTGAGCTTGCGCTTGCTGGTAATGGTGTAGTTCAGGTTCAGGCGGCTGAACTCGTACTGGCGCGGCTTGGCCGGCACCGGCAGGTTGTCCAGGAACCACTCGTACAACGGGCGGTGGCCTTCGAATTCGAGGGTGCAGATCGAATGGGTAATGCCTTCGATGGCGTCGGACTGGCCGTGAGTGAAGTCATAGTTCGGGTAGATGCACCACGTGTCACCGGTCTGGTGGTGATGGGCGTGACGAATACGATAGAGGATCGGGTCGCGCATGTTCATGTTCGGCGAAGCCATGTCGATCTTGGCCCGCAGTACACGCTCGCCGTCCTTGAACTCGCCAGCCTTCATGCGGGCGAACAGGTCCAGGTTTTCCTCGACCGAACGCTCACGGAACGGGCTGTTCTTGCCTGGCTCGGTCAGGTTGCCACGGTACTCGCGGGCCTGCTCCGGGGTCAGGTCGCAGACATAGGCCTTGCCGGCCTTGATCAGCTCGACGGCCCACGCATGGAGCTGGCCGAAGTAGTCGGAGGCATAACGCACCGGACCGGTCCACTGAAAGCCCAGCCACTTGACGTCGCTCTGGATCGCATCGATGTACTCCTGGTCCTCTTTGGCCGGGTTGGTGTCATCGAAACGCAGGTGACAGGCACCACCGAACTCCTCGGCCAGGCCAAAGTTCACACAGATCGACTTGGCGTGGCCGATGTGCAGGTAACCATTGGGCTCTGGCGGGAAACGGGTGACGATGCTGCTGTGCTTGCCCGAGTCCAGGTCAGCCTGCACGATCGGTCGCAAGAAGTTCGCAGGGACAGCGGGAGCGCCTTTGGCAGCGGCGTTGGGAGCGGTGTCAGCAGTGGGCTTGCTCATAGGATCCTTGAATACGGGTACACGACCAGGGTAGGCCGACTAAATCAAAGCGCTTATCATAGCCGAAGCAGTCAAGCTGCCGACAGGTCAGCACCGACAAACAGGCGCGAATATTGACCGCCATTGCAAAAAAACAGCCGCGAACCGCGTATCGCCGCCTGTAGACTGAGCGTCAGGGTTATTACGCGATCCTGCGCAACCTATTTCAATTGCCTTGAAAAGAGCGAATTTCAGCATGTCCAAAGTCAAACTGAGCACCAACCACGGCGACATCGTCCTGCAACTGAACGCCGAAAAGGCCCCGATCACCGTGGCCAACTTCATCGAGTACGTCAACGCCGGCCACTACTCGAACACCATTTTCCACCGCGTCATCGGCAACTTCATGATCCAGGGCGGCGGTTTCGAGCCTGGCATGAAAGAAAAGAAAGACAAGCGTCCAAGCATCCAGAACGAAGCGGACAACGGCCTGAGCAACGCCAAGTACACCATCGCCATGGCCCGTACCATGGAGCCGCATTCGGCCTCGGCGCAGTTCTTCATCAACGTTGCCAACAACGATTTCCTCAACCACAGCGGCAAGAACGTGCAAGGCTGGGGCTACGCCGTGTTCGGTGAAGTGATCGAAGGCCAGGACGTCGTCGACAAGATCAAGGCCGTCCCTACCGGCTCCAAGGCTGGCCATCAGGACGTACCGAAAGACGACGTGATCATCGAGAAAGCCGAGATCATTGAGTGATACTGCTGATCTCCGATCTGCACCTGCAAGAAGAACGCCCGGACATTACCCGGGCGTTTCTTGATCTGCTTGAGGGCCGCGCCCGACAGGCCCAGGCGCTGTACATTCTTGGCGATTTTTTCGAAGCCTGGATCGGCGACGACGCCATGACGCCTTACCAGGCATCCATCTGTCAGGCCCTGCGCGCCTTGAGCGACAGTGGCACGCAGATTTTCCTGATGCATGGCAACCGCGACTTCCTGATCGGCCAGGCGTTCTGCAAGGCGGCGGGCTGCACCTTGCTGAACGATCCCTGCGTGGTCGAAATGGGTGGTGAACCGGTGTTACTGATGCACGGCGACAGCCTGTGTACCCGTGACCTGGCCTACATGAAGCTGCGCCGCTACCTGCGCAACCCGCTCAGCCTGTGGGTTCTGCGGCATTTGCCGCTGAGTACACGCCAGAAACTGGCGCGCAAGCTGCGCAGCGAAAGCCGTACGCAAACCCGCATGAAGGCCAACGACATTGTCGATGTGACGCCCGAGGAAGTGCCACGGGTCATGCAGCAGCATGGCGTGCGCACCCTGGTGCACGGGCACACCCATCGCCCGGCGATTCACAAACTGGCGCTGGGCAATACGCCAGCACGGCGTATCGTACTGGGGGACTGGGACCGTCAGGGCTGGGCTTTGCAGGTGGATGAGCAAGGCTTTCAACTGGCACCGTTCGCTTTCCGCTGAACACCTGTCGTCGGCACGCCCTGCTCGGGCAGAGGCATGCCGGTGACACCATCACCAACAAGGCCAGGGCCATGCCCCTTTTCGCGTGCGGGCCGTTACTGCCAGCTGGGAACGCCGCTATGGAAGCGGAACTCGTTGTCCGGCGCGGTGATCAGCTCCGCTTCGGCCGCCCGAACCTTCTCTACCGCCCGGTCGACATCAGCTTCTTCACCGTACTGATAGGCCAGCTTCAGGTAGCCCTGAAAATGCCGAGCCTCACTCTTGAGCAAGCCGTGATAAAACTTGCCCAGTTCCTCGTCCAGGTGCGGCACTACGGCAGCGAAACGCTCACAACTGCGCGCCTCGATAAAGGCACCGACCACCAGGGTGTCGACCAGCTTTACTGGTTCATGGTTACGCACCACCGCCCGCAAGCCCGACGCATAGCGACCTGCCGAGACCGGCCGCAAGGCGATTTTGCGCCGCTTCATCAGGCGTAACACCTGCTCATGGTGGACCAATTCTTCGCGGGCCAGGCGCGACATCATGTTGATCAGGTCAATGTGCGTATTGTATTTGGCCATCAGGCTCATGGCGGTACTGGCAGCCTTGAACTCACAATTCTTGTGGTCGATCAGCATCGTCTCCTGATCGGCCAACGCAGCCTCCACCCAGGCATCAGGGGTACGGCAGGCCAGGAACGCATCGATTTCGGGAATAAGGTGCATGGTGCTCACGGACAGGACGACGACAAAGCCGGCAATTATACGCACGCAGGCGACGATCACCACCGGCTATGCTTGATGTGTATCAACACCCGATCCATCGAGCGCCGACTATAGTCAGTCATTGGTCGCTATTGAAGAAGGGAGTTCATGCTCATGCAAGCCGTCCGCAGCATCCTGGTGGTACTTGACCCGACGCACGCCCACAGCCGGGCTCTGACCCGGGCAAAACTCATCGCCGGCGCTACAGGTGCCCGCTTGCACCTGTTGATGTGCGACAAGAAACAAGACCACAGCGCCCTGCTCAGCCTGCTGTGCAGCCAGCTTCACGACGATGGCTACAACAACGTCACCTACGAGCAGACCTGGCACGACACCCTGCACGAGTCGATCATCGACGTGCAGCAGGCCGAGGGCTGCGAACTGGTGATCAAGGAGCATCGCCCGGACAACCCGCTGAAAAAAGCCCTGCTCACGCCATCGGACTGGAAGCTTTTGCGTCTGTGCCCGTGCGCCGTCCTGATGGTCAAGCACGAAAGGCCCTGGACCAACGGCGTCATTCTGGCAGCCGTGGATGTGGGCAACCATGATGAACACCATCGCCGCTTGCACAAGCGCATCGTCGACCACAGCTATGAGATCGCCACCCTGGCCAAAGGCCAACTGCATGTCGTCAGCGCCCACCCCTCGCCCATGCTCTCGGCAGCCGACCCGATCTATCAGCTCAAGGAAACCATCGAGGCCCGCTACCGCGAAGAGTGCAAGGCGTTCCAGGCGGAGTTTGATATCAGCGACGAACGCCTGCATGTCGCCGAAGGCCCGGCCGATGTACTGATTCCTCACTACGTGAAAGAACTGGACGCCGTGCTCACCGTGATCGGCACGGTGGCCCGCACAGGCATCACCGGCGCCCTGATCGGCAATACCGCCGAGGTGGTACTCGACGCACTGGAAAGCGATGTACTGGTGCTCAAAAGCGAAGAAGCTGCCGATCACCTGGCAGAACTGGCCAAAGGCTAGCCACCGTCGGAGCCGGCATCGCCGGCTCCGACCCGCTGTATCAGCCCAGCCCGTTCTTTAAAAAGCCCGGCGCGATATAGCGCTGGTAGTGGGCCTCGGACAGCAGGAAGAATTCGCGATCAATCGCATCGCGCAACTGCGGCAATTCCCACTCACGAAACTCCGGCAGCAGAACCATGCCGTAGGCTTCCACATCGCGGATCACCCGCGCTCCTCGGGCAATCAGTTGATACGCCCAGCAATACTCCGACTGCTGCGGCACGAAGCGAATCTGTCGCTGCTCCAGTTGCTGGCGCAGGCGCGCACTATCGAAGACTTCCAGCTTGGCCGTCATCACCTGGACCAACAGTTGCTCCAGGCGCATCCAGACCGCGCGTTTTTCCTCTTCGCTGTAACCGTTCCACTGGATCACTTCATGATGAAAGCGCTTGCAGCCGCGGCACACCAGGTCGCCGTAGACAGTGGAGCAAAGGCCGACGCAAGGCGTCTTGATGGAATGATTGGGCATGGGGGATCAACAGCAAGGCGACAGGACAGGCCGCCATGTTAGCCCTTTGTCTAACGGTGGTCACCCCGCAAAGTCATTGCACTCGCCTTACCTTTGTCGACTTTTTACCGTAGAATCATCCGGCCTTTTAAAGGCGCCAATGTCCGTTAGAAGCTGTTTTCAAAGCGTCACGAGCACAGTTCATCCGGTAGAACGGCGTTGGTGCGGGAGATTCGACAGTCGAATGCCCGCGCCAGCCCTCATCAGCCTCCGTTCTACAGGCGTAAAACTTTGAAAGCAGCTTCTGTAAGGATTTCCTGTAACCCTGGCTACGCGGCCCAAAAAGCCGTATTGCGCATGGGTACCGGAATTTCTGGATGAGCGTCCCGGACACCCATTTGGGACCACTGATGAGGGTAATAACTGTGCTTGAAGCCTACCGCAAACACATCGAAGAGCGTGCCGCCCAGGGTATCGTGCCCCAGCCGCTTAACGCCGAACAAACCGCAGGCCTGGTCGAGCTGCTGAAGAATCCCCCTGCTGGCGAAGAAGCCGTCCTCGTCGACCTGATCACCAACCGCGTTCCACCAGGAGTGGACGAAGCCGCCTACGTCAAGGCCGGCTTCCTGTCTGCCGTCGCCAAGGGCGAAGCCAAGTCCCCACTGATCGACAAGAAACGCGCCGTCGAACTGCTGGGCACCATGCAAGGTGGCTACAACATCGCCACTCTGGTTGAACTGCTGGACAACGCCGAACTGGCGGCTGTTGCTGCCGAACAGCTCAAGCACACCCTGCTGATGTTCGATGCCTTCCACGACGTGGCTGAAAAAGCCAAGGCCGGCAATGTTCACGCCAAGGCCGTTCTGGAATCCTGGGCCGCCGGTGAGTGGTTCACCAGCAAGCCTGCCATCGCCGAGAAGTACAGCCTGACTGTCTTCAAGGTACCTGGCGAAACCAACACCGACGACCTGTCCCCTGCCCCGGACGCCTGGTCGCGCCCTGACATCCCGCTGCACGCCCTGGCCATGCTGAAAATGGCGCGTGACGGCATCGTGCCTGAGCAACAAGGCGCAATCGGCCCGCTCAAGCAAATCGAAGAAGTCAAAGCCAAGGGCTTCCCGGTTGCCTACGTCGGCGACGTGGTTGGCACCGGCTCGTCCCGCAAGTCCGCAACCAACTCGGTTCTGTGGTTCTTCGGCGACGACATTCCGTACGTTCCGAACAAGCGCGCTGGCGGTTTCTGCTTCGGCTCGAAAATCGCTCCGATCTTCTACAACACCATGGAAGATGCTGGCGCACTGCCAATCGAGTTCGACGTATCGAACCTGAACATGGGCGACGTGATCGACGTGTACCCACACGCCGGTAAAGTCTGCAAGCACGGCACCGACGAAGTCATCACCACCTTCGAACTGAAGACCCCGGTGCTGCTCGACGAAGTCCGCGCTGGCGGCCGTATCCCTCTGATCGTAGGCCGTGGCCTGACTGACAAGGCTCGTACCGAGCTGGGTCTGCCGGTTTCCGACCTGTTCCAGAAACCAGAGCAGCCTGTCGACACCGGCAAAGGCTACACCCTGGCACAGAAAATGGTCGGCAAGGCCTGCGGCGTGACTGGCGTTCGTCCAGGCACCTACTGCGAGCCCAAGATGACCACCGTGGGCTCCCAGGATACCACTGGCCCAATGACCCGTGACGAGCTGAAAGACCTGGCGTGCCTGGGCTTCTCCGCTGACCTGGTCATGCAGTCGTTCTGCCACACCGCGGCCTATCCGAAGCCAATCGACGTCACCACCCACCACACCCTGCCGGATTTCATCCGCACCCGTGGCGGCGTGTCCCTGCGTCCAGGCGACGGCATCATCCACAGCTGGCTGAACCGCATGCTGCTGCCTGACACCGTCGGCACCGGCGGCGACTCGCACACCCGCTTCCCGATCGGCATCTCCTTCCCGGCCGGTTCCGGCCTGGTCGCCTTCGCTGCTGCCACCGGCGTCATGCCGCTGGACATGCCAGAGTCGATCCTGGTGCGCTTCAAGGGCAAACTGCAACCTGGCATCACCCTGCGTGACCTGGTTCATGCCATCCCTTACTACGCCATCCAGAAAGGCCTGCTGACCGTCGAGAAGAAAGGCAAGATCAACGCCTTCTCCGGCCGCATCCTGGAAATCGAAGGCCTGGACGAACTGACTGTCGAGCAAGCGTTCGAACTGTCTGACGCCTCGGCTGAGCGTTCCGCTGCAGGTTGCACCATCAAGCTGCCAGAAAAAGCCATCGCCGAGTACCTGAAGTCGAACATCACCCTGCTGCGCTGGATGATCAGCGAAGGCTACGGCGATGCACGCACCATGGAACGTCGCGCCCAAGCGATGGAAGCCTGGCTGGCCAACCCAGTTCTGCTGGAAGCCGACAAGGACGCCGAATACGCCGAGATCATCGAAATCGATCTGGCCGACGTCAAAGAGCCTGTGCTCTGCGCCCCGAACGACCCGGACGACGCCCGTCTGCTCTCGACCGTACAGGGCGAGAAAATCGACGAAGTGTTCATCGGTTCGTGCATGACCAACATCGGTCACTTCCGCGCTGCCGGCAAGCTGCTGGAGAAGGTCAAAGGTTCGATCCCAACTCGCCTGTGGCTGTCGCCGCCAACCAAGATGGACGCTCACCAGCTGACCGAAGAAGGCTACTACGGCATCTACGGCAAGGCTGGCGCGCGCATGGAAATGCCGGGCTGCTCGCTGTGCATGGGTAACCAGGCTCGCGTTGCTGCGAACTCGACCGTTGTGTCGACTTCGACCCGTAACTTCCCGAACCGTCTGGGTGATGGTGCCAACGTATACCTGGCCTCCGCCGAACTGGCTGCAGTCGCGTCCATCCTGGGCAAACTGCCGACCGTCGAGGAGTACATGGCGTACGCGAAGAACATCGACAGCATGGCTGCCGACGTTTACCGCTACCTGAGCTTCGACCAGATCGCTGAGTTCCGTGAAGCCGCTGCGAACGCCAACATCCCGGTCGTTCAAGCCTAAGCTGACTTAGCCATTGCAGGCTGCGTGAAAACGCAGCTTGCAGCAGCTACAAAACAAATGCCCCGACCTGTCGGGGCATTTGTTTTTCTGAGCCCCCACAGGGCTGGCAGGCCTGCCACACAACCCTGTAGGAGCCGGGCTTGCCCGCGATGCAAGCGCCGCATACTCACTGACACCCCGCGCATAAAAGCGCTGAGGGTGTGTTTCCGACTGAATACGGCTCTTCCACTGGCTTATGTTGGCCCAGCGCCAAGGACGCGCTTAACACCACAACCAGCACAGGAAGCCTGACATGGCCGACATCAGCGGAAAATCATTTATTGCCACACTGGTGAGCACAACAGGAGAGTACCTCTACCCGGTTGGGTACCTGAAGGATAACTCTGTTGCGGGGGATGGCTGGCTTATACAGAGTGAGCAGGACGAACCCAATGTGGCCTTTCGTTTCGATTTCATCGAACACATTGAAGATCGCATCCATTACAACATCAGCGCAGCACCCGACGGCGCCTACAGTGGCGCAAAGGTCGGCGTGAGCCGCAATGGCTATCTGGGGTTCTATCAAGTGGCCGAGGTTTGCGACTTCTGGAAAGTCGAGCTTGAGGGCGACAACGACAACCCCGCAACGTTCGAGTTCGTGCTGCGCGATCAGCGCGGTTACCGCGTCTCAGCAGTGAGTGAACCAAGAGGCGGCTTCTGGAGCTCGTTTACCCCAGCAGCCCGATCTGCACAAACGCTCTTCCTGAACACGGAAACAGGGGACACTGTGCATTTTCAAGGGCGCATTCTCAAATACCTGTAACCCCATTTGAGGTTATGCCGGGCGCCGCAGTTACGCTCGCACTGAAAACAGCATCGCCGACAAGCCTTGCTCCCGCTGGGAAGCACGCCTTGTCGGCGACAGTAAAAGCACGCTAGACGCTTTTAGAAGGCGTCGCCGGGCACACGCACCCAACCTTCCATCAATACACGCGCACTGCGACTCATGATGGCCTTGGTCACTGTCCACTCGCCGTTTTCCTGAACAGCTTCAGCGCCTACCCGCAAGGTACCCGAAGGGTGACCGAAACGCACAGCGCTGCGCGCACCACCACCGGCTGCCAGGTTCACCAGCGTACCCGGAATGGCTGCAGCGGTACCGATGGCAACCGCCGCTGTGCCCATCATGGCGTGGTGCAGCTTACCCATGGACAGCGCACGAACCAGCAGGTCGACGTCTTTCGCCGCGACCGGCTTGCCACTGGAAGCGATGTAGTCAGCAGGCGCCGCAACAAACGCAACCTTCGGCGTGTGCTGACGCTTGGCAGCTTCGTCCAGGTGCTTGATGAGCCCCATACGCAGCGCACCGTAAGCACGAATGGTCTCGAACTTGGCCAATGCTGCCGGGTCGCCGTTGATTGCGTCCTGAAGCTCGGTGCCCGTGCAGCCTACGGCTTCGGCCTGAACGAAAATGGTCGGGATACCGGCGTTGATCAGGGTCGCCTTGAGCACGCCGACACCCGGCACCTCGAGGTCGTCAACCAGATTGCCGGTTGGGAACATCGAACCACCAGCGCCCTCTTCCTCGGCGGCCGGGTCGAGGAACTCAAGCTGTACTTCGGCAGCCGGGAAGGTCACACCGTCGAGCTCAAAGTCACCGGTCTCCTGAACCTCACCCTCGGTGATCGGTACATGGGCGATGATGGTCTTGCCGATATTGACCTGCCAGATGCGCACGGTCGCGATGCCGTTCTGCGGCACGCGGCTGGCATCGACCAGGCCACTGCTGATGGCAAACGAGCCGACCGCTGCCGACAGGTTGCCACAGTTGCCGCTCCAGTCGACAAATGGCTTGTCGATGGAGACCTGACCGAACAGGTAATCGACATCATGATCCGGCTTGATACTGCGCGAAAGGATGACCGTCTTGCTGGTGCTGGAGGTTGCTCCACCCATGCCATCGATCTGCTTGCCATACGGGTCCGGGCTGCCAATCACGCGAAGCAACAGCGCGTCACGCTCTGCGCCCGGGATCTGGGCGCTCTCGGGTAAATCCTGAAGGCGGAAGAACACGCCTTTGCTGGTGCCGCCACGGATGTAGGTAGCGGGAATCTTGATCTGCGGTACGTGAGCCATGGGAATCTTGTCCTGTTGGATACTGCTCGCCCGTCGCAGGGGACGGCATGGCCGCCCCCCACATAATCAGCGGTGTACCTGAAGGGGCAAACACTGCCACCCCTGCAGGCGCCTACATCACTTGGCGCCAGCCGACTCGAGGAAGTCCTGGGCAAAGCGCTGCAATACACCGCCCGCTTCGTAGATCGACACTTCTTCGCCAGTATCGAGACGGCAAGTGACCGGCACTTCGACCCGCTCGCCGTTCTTGCGGTTGATCACCAGCGTCAGCGTGGCACGCGGGGTACGCGAACCCACCACATCAAAGGTTTCAGTGCCGTCGATACCCAGGGTCTTGCGATTGACGCCCGGCTTGAACTCCAGCGGCAAGACACCCATGCCCACCAGGTTGGTACGGTGAATACGCTCGAAACCTTCGGCAACGATGGCTTCGACACCGGCCAGGCGTACGCCCTTGGCCGCCCAGTCACGGGACGAACCCTGACCGTAGTCGGCACCGGCGACGATGATCAGCGGCTGCTTGCGCTCCATGTAGGTCTCGATGGCTTCCCACATGCGAGTGACCTTGCCTTCCGGCTCGATCCGCGCCAGCGAACCTTGCTTGACCTTGCCGTTTTCCTGAACCATTTCGTTGAACAGTTTCGGGTTGGCGAAGGTCGCACGCTGGGCGGTCAGGTGGTCGCCACGGTGGGTCGCATAAGAGTTGAAGTCCTCTTCAGGCAAGCCCATCTTGGCCAGGTATTCGCCCGCAGCGCTGTCCAGCATGATGGCGTTGGATGGCGACAGGTGATCCGTGGTGATGTTGTCCGGCAGCACCGCCAGCGGGCGCATGCCCTTGAGGGTGCGCTCGCCCGCCAACGCGCCTTCCCAGTATGGCGGACGACGAATGTAGGTGCTCATTGGGCGCCAGTCATACAGTGGCTCGACTTTCGGGCCAGTGTCTTCGTGGATGGCGAACATCGGAATGTAGACCTTGCGGAACTGCTCTGGCTTCACCGACGCCTTGACCACGGCATCGATTTCTTCGTCAGTCGGCCAGATGTCTTTCAGGCGGATTTCCTTACCTTCGACCACGCCCAGCACATCTTTCTCGATATCGAAACGGATGGTACCGGCAATGGCGTAAGCAACCACCAGCGGCGGCGATGCCAGGAAGGCCTGCTTGGCATACGGGTGAATACGACCATCGAAGTTGCGGTTGCCCGAAAGCACTGCCGTGGCGTACAGGTCGCGGTCAATGATTTCCTGCTGGATTTTAGGGTCCAGTGCACCGGACATGCCGTTGCAGGTGGTGCAGGCGAACGCCACGATGCCGAAGCCCATCTGTTCCAGCTCGGACGTCAGGCCGGCTTCATCCAGGTACAGGGCTACCGCTTTGGAACCTGGCGCCAGCGAGGACTTCACCCACGGCTTACGGGTCAGGCCCAGCTTGTTCGCGTTACGCGCCAGCAGGCCGGCAGCAATAACGTTGCGCGGGTTGCTGGTGTTGGTGCAACTGGTGATGGCAGCGATAATCACAGCGCCATCGGGCATCTGGCCAGGGACTTCTTCCCACTGACCGGCAATGCCTTTGGCGGCCAGGTCGCTGGTTGCCACGCGAGCGTGCGGGTTGGATGGGCCGGCCATGTTGCGCACGACACTGGACAGGTCAAAACGCAGCACACGCTCGTACTCGGCATGCGCCAGGCTGTCGGACCACAAGCCCGCGACCTTCGCATAGGTCTCGACCAGCTTCACTTGTTCGTCTTCACGACCGGTGAGTTTCAGGTAGTCGATGGTTTGCTGGTCAATGGAGAACATCGCCGCCGTGGCGCCATACTCCGGGGCCATGTTGGAGATGGTTGCACGGTCACCCAGGGTCAGCGCACGCGCGCCCTCGCCATAGAATTCAAGGTAGGCACCCACGACCTTTTCCTTACGCAGGAATTCGGTCAGCGCCAGCACCACGTCGGTGGCGGTAATGCCTGGCTGTGGCTTGCCCGACAGCTCGACACCGATGATATCCGGCAGGCGCATCCAGGACGCACGACCCAGCATCACGTTCTCGGCCTCAAGGCCGCCAACACCAATGGCGATTACGCCCAGTGCGTCGACATGCGGGGTGTGGCTGTCAGTACCGACCAGCGTATCCGGGAAGGCCACCCCGTCTGTGCTGTGGATCACCGGCGACATCCGCTCCAGGTTGATCTGGTGCATGATGCCATTGCCTGGCGGGATCACATCGACGTTCTTGAACGCCTGCTTGGTCCAGTTGATGAAGTGAAAACGGTCTTCGTTGCGACGGTCTTCGATGGCGCGGTTCTTGGCGAAGGCGTCCGGATCGAAACCACCACACTCCACGGCCAACGAGTGGTCGACGATCAGTTGTACCGGTACTACCGGGTTGACCTTGGCCGGGTCACCGCCCATATCGGCGATGGCGTCACGCAGACCCGCCAGGTCGACCAGTGCGGTCTGGCCGAGAATGTCATGGCACACCACCCGCGCCGGGAACCAGGGGAAGTCGAGGTCGCGCTTGCGCTCGATCAACTGGCTCAACGAAGCGTTCAGGGTGGCCGGGTCGCAACGGCGAACCAGGTTTTCTGCCAGCACGCGGGAGGTGTAGGGCAGCTTGTCGTAGGCGCCGGGCTGAATTGCATCGACAGCCGCGCGGGCGTCAAAGTAATCCAGGCGGGTGCCGGGCAGGTTCTTGCGAAATGCTGTGTTCATGGCGCGGGACTCAATCACGGAAAGGTCAGCGGTAGGTAACGCTGAACAGCGCCTGCAGAAGCCGGGCTTGCCGGGGCCTGCAGGCACATCCTGTTCAGCTTCACCCTTCTCAGCGTTGCTCGATTGGCACGAACTTACGCTGTTCAACGCCGGTGTACTCGGCGCTTGGACGAATGATGCGGTTGTTGCCGCGCTGCTCGAAGACGTGAGCAGCCCAGCCGGTAAGGCGCGAACACACGAAGATCGGCGTGAACAGCTTGGTCGGAATACCCATGAAGTGGTAAGCCGAGGCATGGTAGAAGTCGGCGTTCGGGAACAGGCGCTTCTGCTCCCACATGGTCTTGTCGATGGCTTCGGATACCGGGTACAGCACGGTATCGCCCATTTCATCGGCCAATTGCTTTGCCCAGCCCTTGATCACTTCGTTACGCGGATCGGACTCTTTGTAGATCGCATGACCGAAGCCCATGATCTTGTCTTTGCGCTCCAGCATGGCCAAGGTGCCGCTGATGGCGTCCTCAGGCGTAGAGAAGCGCTCGATCATTTCCATGGCCGCTTCGTTGGCACCGCCATGCAGCGGGCCACGCAGCGAACCAATGGCTGCAGTGATGCAGGAATACAGGTCCGAAAGCGTCGAGGCACAGACACGGGCGGTGAACGTCGAGGCGTTGAACTCGTGCTCTGCATAAAGGATCAGCGAAACGTTCATCACCTTGACGTGCAGTTCGCTCGGTTTCTTGTCATGCAGCAGGTGCAGGAAGTGACCACCCAGGGTCTCTTCGTCACTGACGCAATTGATGCGTACGCCGTCGTGAGTGAAGCGGTACCAGTAGCACATGATGGCCGGGAACACCGCCAGCAGGCGATCGGTCTTTTCACGTTGCTGCTCGAACGTCAGCTCAGGCTCCAGGGTGCCCAGTACCGAGCAGCCGGTACGCATGACATCCATTGGGTGGGCGGCGGCAGGAATGCGCTCCAGCACTTCCTTCAACGCCTGCGGCAGGTCACGCAGGGTCTTAAGCTTGCTCTGATAGGCAGCCAGTTGCGCCTTGGTCGGCAGCTCTCCGTAGAGCAGCAGGTAGGCAACTTCTTCGAACAAAGCGTGCTCGGCAAGCTCGCGCACATCATAACCGCGGTAGGTCAGGCCGGCACCGGCCTGGCCTACGGTAGACAGTGCGGTTTGCCCGGCAACTTGACCGCGCAGGCCGGCACCGCTGAGTACTTTTGCTTCGGCCATTGCTTTTCTCCAATCTTGAATTTGTTATGGGAAACGTAAGCTGATTACAGGTTCAAGCCTTGATTCAGCTCCTTTTCTGAGCGAACAGGGCATCGAGCTTCTGCTCGAACACGTGGTAATCGATGGCGTCGTACAGCTCCATGCGGGTTTGCATGGTGTCGACAACATTCTTCTGGGTACCGTCGCGGCGCAGTGCGTTGTAGACGTTTTCAGCGGCCTTGTTCATGGCACGGAACGCCGACAGCGGGTACAGCGCCAGCGAAACATCGGCAGAGGCCAACTCTTCGGTGGTGTACAGCGGGGTCGCGCCGAACTCGGTGATGTTGGCCAGAATCGGCGCTTTCACCCGGGCAGCGAAGGTACGGTACATCTCAAGCTCAGTGATCGCCTCTGGGAAGATCATGTCAGCACCCGCTTCGATGCAGGCCGCTGCGCGGTCCAGGGCAGACTCCAGGCCTTCTACGGCCAGCGCGTCGGTACGCGCCATGATCACGAAGCTGTCATCGGTACGGGCGTCAACAGCGGCCTTGATGCGGTCAACCATCTCCTGCTGAGAGACGATCTCCTTGTTAGGACGGTGACCACAGCGCTTGGCACCCACCTGATCCTCGATGTGAATCGCGGCCGCGCCGAACTTGATCATCGACTTGACGGTACGCGCCACGTTGAACGCCGAAGAGCCAAAACCGGTGTCGACATCCACCAACAGCGGCAGGTCGCACACATCGGTAATACGGCGTACGTCGGTCAGCACGTCGTCCAGGCCGGTAATACCCAGGTCAGGCAGGCCGAGGGAGCCGGCCGCAACACCGCCACCGGACAGGTAGATCGCCTTGAAACCGGCACGCTTGGCCAAGAGAGCATGGTTGGCGTTGATCGCCCCTACCACTTGCAGAGGATGCTCGGTAGCGACCGCGTCGCGAAAGCGCTGGCCGGGACTGCTTTTCTGACTCATGACTCACCTCGTGGGCTGTTGGCGTCCAGGTAATGACGCTCGATATTGCGTTTGGAGGCGCCGATATGGCGGCGCATCAGGAGCTCGGCCAGTTCACCGTCACGGTCGGCGATGGCATCGAGAATACGGTGGTGCTCGGCGAACGCCTGGCGTGGCCGGTTGGGCGTTGCGGAGAACTGGATGCGGTACATGCGCACCAGTTGATACAGCTCGCCACAGAGCATCTGCACCAGGGTGCGGTTGCCACTGCCCTGGATGATTCGGTAATGGAAGTCGAAATCGCCTTCTTGCTGGTAGTAACCCAGCCCGGCCTGGAAGGTAGCGTCGCGCTCATGGGTATCAAGCACCCGGCGCAGTTCGTCGATATCGGCTACGCTCATTCGCTCGGCAGCCAGGCGACAGGCCATGCCTTCCAGGGATTCGCGAATTTCGTACAGCTCGATCAACTCGGCATGGCTGAGCGAAACCACCCGTGCGCCGACATGGGGAACTCGCACCAGCAGGCGCTGGCCCTCCAGGCGGTGAATCGCCTCACGCAATGGCCCACGGCTGATACCGTAGGTGCGCGCCAGCTCAGGCTCGGAAATTTTACTGCCCGGGGCGATCTCGCCCTTGACGATGGCCGCCTGAATGCGCCGGAAAACGTTTTCGGAAAGGGTTTCCGAGTCATCCTGCGTAACGCCGGGTGCTTGGCTTGCGTCCAGCATATTGTCGACACCTTCAAAATCAATAGGGCCAAAACTAGCCAAATAACGCTCGCCAGTCAAAGACAAAATAAACATTGTCGACAATCGTCTAATAACGAACATGGAGGTCTTCCATGTTGTCTTATGCCAGCCGCTGGCACATGCACACCAGCGTGATAGAATGCCGCCGCCTCCTTTGGGGCATGGATAGTGTGTCTGTCATCTTTTTATGGCAGATGAACGAGGAAGGTTGCGCAGTACTGCCAGTCGCCTTGACCCGAACATCGCACAGCACCGCGCCAGGATTTATGAGACTCACGCCCCTTCTACTGTTGCTCAGCCTTTCTTTATTGCCGGCGCTGAGCCAAGCCAATGACAAGACGGTCTACGGCCTTAACGAATACGCCCGCCTTGCCGACATCGACCTTGAGGTTGCCGCCAAGCTCGACACCGGCGCCAAGACCGCCTCGCTCAGCGCTCGCGACATCAAGCGCTTCAAGCGCAATGGCGAATCCTGGGTGCGCTTCTACCTGGCCATCGATGCGGCGCATTCGCATCCGATAGAACGCCCACTGGCCCGCGTCAGCAAAATCAAGCGACGGGCTGGCGACTACAACCCGGATGAAGGCAAGGCGTACACCGCTCGCCCTGTCATTGCCCTGAATATCTGCATGGGGAACGCCTTGCGCACCATTGAAGTGAACCTCACTGACCGCAGCGCGTTCCAATACCCGCTGCTGATCGGTTCCGAAGCCCTGAAACACTTCGATGCCCTGGTCGACCCAAGCCTTAAATACGCTGCCGGCAAACCCGCCTGCGCCACCGCCGCTCACACCGCAGAGTAAAACCGATGCGCTCTCTTACCCTCCACCTCAAAGTCCTGATCACCGTTCTGGTGTTGCTGGGCGTATTGGTCACGGCCTACCAGATCTTCTTCCTCGGCATCCCGGTCACCGAAGACGAGACGGACGACCTGTGGAACATCGACGCCAAGGTCGAGTTCGTCGCCAGCGCCAAAGACCCGGTCAAGGTCCAGATGTTCGTGCCACCGCTGAGCAGTGACTACGTCAGCCTCAACGAGAGCTTCATTTCCAACAACTACGGCGTCAGCGTCAACCGCGTCGATGGCAACCGCAAGGTGACCTGGTCGGCACGCCGCGCCAGCGGCAACCAGACCCTCTACTACCGCCTGGTACTGACAAAGCGCTACAGCGCCGAAAAACCCAAGGCCAAAGGTCCCACCTTCCGTGACAGCCTGCCCGTCGAAGGCCCGGAGAAGATCGCCGCCGAAGCGCTGATGGCTCCTATCCGCCAGCATTCGGCAGACGTCGAGACCTTTGTCAGCGAGACCATCAAGCGCGTCAACAACGTCAACGATGACAACGTCAAGCTGCTGCTGGCCGGCGATACCTCAAGCCTGCACAAGGCCAAGATCATCGACCTGCTGCTGTCGATTGCCCACGTACCGATTGAAAAAGTCCATACCATCCGCCTGCTGGCCGACCAACCACAAACCCCTGAACTGTGGCTGCGCAGCTTCAACGGCACCGACTGGCTGTACTTCAACCCGGACACCGGCGAACAGGGCCTGCCGAGCGACCGCCTGCTGTGGTGGACGGGCGATGACAACCTGATCACCGTCGATGGCGGCAAGAAAGCCAACGTCAGCTTCAGCCTGAACAACAGCGAGATGAACGCCATCCGCCTGGCCAAGCTGACCGACGAAAACACCGACGCCGACTTCCTGGAGTACTCACTGTACGGCCTGCCCCTGCAGACCCAACAGACATTCATGATCATGGTCATGATTCCGATTGGCGTACTGGTGATCCTGGTCCTGCGCAACCTGATCGGCCTGCAGACCCTCGGCACGTTCACCCCGGTACTGATCGCCCTGGCCTTCCGCGAAACCCAACTGGGCTTCGGCATCGTCCTGTTTACCATCATTACCGCGCTGGGCCTGTCGCTACGCTCCTACCTTGAGCACCTGAAGCTGCAGATGTTGCCACGCCTGTCGGTGGTGCTGACCTTCGTCGTGGTACTGATTGCCGCCATCAGCCTGTTCAGCCACAAGCTGGGCCTGGAGCGCGGCCTGTCGGTCGCATTGTTCCCGATGGTGATCCTGACCATGACCATCGAACGCCTGTCGATTACCTGGGAAGAGCGTGGTGGTGGCCATGCGATGAAAGTGGCCGTCGGCACCCTGTTCGCAGCCTCGCTAGCGCACTTGCTGATGAGCGTGCCGGAACTGGTGTACTTCGTCTTCACCTTCCCGGCGGTACTGCTGATTCTGGTGGGCTTCATGCTGGCAATGGGCCGTTATCGCGGCTACCGCCTGACAGAGCTGGTCCGTTTCAAAGCCTTTGTGAAGGACGCCTGATGTTCGGTCTCTGGAAAACCTGGAAAGCCCTGGAGGCCCGGGGCATCATGGGTATCAACCGGCGCAATGCGGACTATGTCCTCAAGTACAACAAGCGCCACCTGTACCCGATCGTCGATGACAAGATCATCACCAAGGAGCGCGCGATCAAGGCCGGCATTCATGTGCCGGAAATGTACGGGATCATCTCCACCGAGAAAGAGATCGAAAAGCTCGACGAGATCATCGGCGGGCGCAGTGATTTCGTGATCAAGCCGGCCCAAGGCGCTGGTGGCGACGGCATTCTGGTCATCGCCGACCGTTTCGAGAACCGCTACCGGACCGTCTCGGGCAAGATCATCAGCCACGAGGAAATCGAGCACCAGATCTCCAGCATCCTGACCGGCCTCTACTCCCTGGGCGGGCACCGCGACCGGGCACTGATCGAGTACCGGGTCACCCCCGACCAGATCTTCAAGAGCATCAGCTACGAAGGCGTACCGGACATCCGAATCATCGTGCTGATGGGCTACCCGGTCATGGCCATGCTGCGCTTGCCGACGCGCCAGTCTGGCGGCAAAGCCAACCTGCACCAGGGCGCCATTGGGGTCGGGGTCGACCTCGCCACCGGGCTCACCCTGCGCGGCACCTGGCTGAACAACATCATCAGCAAGCACCCGGACACCACCAACGCGGTAGACGGCGTACAACTGCCAAACTGGGACGGCTTCATGAAGCTGGCCGCCGGTTGTTATGAGCTGTGCGGCCTGGGTTACATCGGTGTCGACATGGTGCTGGACCAGGACAAGGGCCCGCTGATCCTTGAGCTCAACGCTCGCCCCGGCCTGAACATCCAGATCGCCAACGATTGCGGCCTGACGCAGCGCACCCACGCCATCGAGGCCCACCTGGAAGCCCTGGCGAAGAACGGCGTGAAGGAAACCGTGGAGGAGCGGGTTCGCTTCACCCAGGAGCTGTTTGGCCACGTGCCGAACAACTGATGCAACGCCCTGAGGGGATACAAACCTACCCTCAGGGCGACATCGGGTGCCTCAATTGCGCGCGCACCTCTAGGAGCAACGCCTGCGGAGGACTACAATCCGTTCCCCGCCCTGACAGCTCTTGATGCGAATGCCCACCTGCACCGTTCATCCCCTGCCCTACCAGGCCGACCCTGCCGACTACTTTGCCCGTGTCCGCCAGGCACCTGGCGCCATCCTGCTCGACAGCGCCCGCCCGAACGCCAGCCGAGGGCGTTATGACCTGCTGAGCGCCTGGCCAGTAGAGCAGTTGTCACCCCATGATGGCGAAACCGGCATTGACTATCTCCAGCGCCTGCGCGACAGCCTGAAGCGCCTCGGTACTGCAGACCTGCCCGATGAGCTGCAACTGCCCTTCGCAGGGGGCCTTATAGGCTACCTCAGCTATGACTTCGGGCGACGCCTTGAAACACTGCCAGCGCTGGCAGTGGATGACCTGGACCTGCCGGATGCCGGCCTGGGGCTGTATGCCTGGGCACTGATCAGCGACCATCAGCGCAGCACCACCCAGTTGGTGTTTCACCCAAGCCTGGCACCTGACGAAGCACAGCGCCTGCTGCGCTTGTTCCACGCACCAGCTGTCACCGACGACAAGGCCGATTTCACGCTGAAGGCGCCAATGCGCGGCGATCTTTCCCCCGAGCAGTACCGCCAGGCGTTCGAGCGCGTGCAGCACTACATCCATGCGGGCGACTGCTACCAGATCAACCTCACCCAGCGCTTCCGAGCACCGTGCCAGGGCGATCCCTGGCACGCCTATCGCGCCCTGCGCAGCGCCTGCCCTACGCCGTTCTCCGGGTTCCAGGCACTGGCAGACGGCAGCGCCCTGCTGAGCTTCTCGCCCGAGCGGTTCATCCAGGTACACGCCAGCCAGGTAGAAACACGCCCGATCAAGGGCACCCGACCGCGCAGCCAGGACACTGTCGAAGACGCCGAGAATGCCGCCCAATTGCTGGCCAGCAGCAAAGACCGTGCAGAAAACCTGATGATCGTCGACCTGCTGCGCAACGACCTGGGCCGCAGCTGTGAAATCGGTACGGTTAAAGTCCCGGAACTGTTCAGCCTGGAAAGCTATCCCAACGTCCACCACATGGTCAGCGTCGTCACCGGGCAACTCGCAGCCGACAAGGACGCGCTGGACCTGATCGCCGGCAGCTTCCCCGGCGGCTCGATCACCGGCGCGCCGAAAATCCGCGCCATGCAGATCATCGACGAACTGGAACCCAGCCGACGAGCACTGTACTGCGGCTCATTGATTTACATCGACGTGCGCGGCGAAATGGACAGTTCCATTGCGATCCGCAGCCTGCTGATCAAGGACGGCCAGGCCTGCTGCTGGGGCGGCGGCGCAGTGGTCGCCGATTCGGATTGGCAAGCCGAGTACCAAGAGTCGATCACCAAGGTAAAGGTACTGCTCGATACCTTGGGGCAACTCTGAAGCACATCTGCGTTCTTCTGACGACAGCCCGGCCAGTCATTCAATGCAAACCGTCTAGCCAGACATTTTTTGTTAAGATCAGCCTAAACGAGCGCAAAGCGCCATTCACAGACCGGAAGCCGCCTGATGAGCCAACCCTTCGACGTCGCCGCCCTGGCCGCGACCTACGCCAGCAAGTCCCCGCAAGACATCCTCAAACTTGCCTTCGAGCACTTCGGTGACGACCTGTGGATCTCCTTCAGCGGCGCCGAAGACGTGGTGCTGGTGGACATGGCCTGGAAACTGAACAAGCAGGTCAAGGTATTCAGCCTCGACACCGGTCGCCTGCACCCGGAAACCTACCGTTTCATTGATCAGGTCCGCGAGCACTACTCGCTGCCGATCGAAATCCTCTCTCCCGACCACAGCAAGCTCGAGCCCTTCGTCAAGGAAAAGGGCCTGTTCAGCTTCTACAAAGACGGTCACGGCGAATGCTGCGGTATCCGCAAGATCGAACCACTGCGCCGCAAACTGGCCACGGTAAGCGCCTGGGCCACCGGCCAGCGTCGCGATCAAAGCCCGGGCACCCGCAGCCAGGTAGCCGCGCTGGAAATCGACGGTGCCTTCTCCACAGCAGCGCACACGCTGTACAAGTTCAACCCACTGGCGCAGATGACCAGCGAAGAAGTCTGGGGCTATATCCGCATGCTCGAGCTGCCCTACAACAGCCTGCATGAACGCGGTTTTATCAGCATCGGCTGCGAGCCCTGCACCCGCCCGGTGCTGCCGAACCAGCATGAGCGCGAAGGCCGCTGGTGGTGGGAAGAGTCAACCCAGAAAGAATGCGGCCTGCATGCAGGCAACCTGATCAGCAAGGGCTGATCTGAAGGGTACCCCTTGTGGGCTTGCCTGCGATGCAAACGCCATCGCAGGCAAGCCAGCTCCAACAAAGACCGCGCAATCTGTAGGCGCCAGGCTTGCCCGCGATACAAACGCCGCGCACGTACTGACACCTCACCGACGCCATCGCAGGCAAGCCAGCTCCAACAGAGCCCCGCGCCAGCTGTAGGAGCCGGGCTTGCCCGCGATGCAGACGCCGCGAACTCACTGACACCGCGCCGACGCCATCGTAGGCAAGCCAGCTCCAACAGAGCCCGCGCCAGCTGTAGGAGCCGGGCTTGCCCGCGATGCAGACGCCGCGAACTCACGGACACCGCACCGAGGCCATCGCAGGCAAGCCAGCTCCAACAGAGCCCGCGCCAGCTGTAGGAGCCGGGCTTGCCCGCGATGCAGGCACCGCGAACTCACGGGCACCACGCCGACGCCATCGCAGGCAAGCCAGCTCCAACAGAGCCTGCGCCAGCCTGTAGGAGCCGGGCTTGCCCGCGATGCAGACGCCGCGAACTCGCGGATACCCCACCGACGCCATCGCAGGCAAGCCAGCTCCAACAGAGCCCCGCGCCAGCTGTAGGAGCCGGGCTTGCCCGCGATGCAGACGCCGCGAATTCGCGGATACGCCACCGACGCCATCGCAGGCAAGCCAGCTCCAACAGAGCCCCGCGCCAACTGTAGGAGCCGGGCTTGCCCGCGATGCAGGCACCGCGAACTCACGGACACCGCACCGACGCCATCGCAGGCAAGCCAGCTCCAACAGAGCCCGCGTAACCTGTAGGAGCCGGGCTTGCCCGCGATGCAGACGCCGCGAACTCACGGACACCCCGCCGACGCCATCGTAGGCAAGCCAGCTCCAACAGAGCCCCGCGCCAACTGTAGGAGCCGGGCTTGCCCGCGATGCAGACGCCGCGAACTCACGGACACCCCGCCGACGCCATCGCAGGCAAGCCAGTTCCAACAGAGCCCGCGCCCGCTGTAGGAGCCGGGCTTGCCCGCGATGCAGGCACCGCGCGCTTACTGACACCCCGCCGATACCACCGCAGGCGAGCCTGACACAAAAATCACATGCTCTGCGCGGCTGGCTTTCTCAGCACTGAAACCGGCACCCATGGCCGGTTTTTTTGTGGCACCACGTTGTGGTCAGTGGACCGGCAGCTCAACACCTTCAAAGAGCTCTTCCAGTTCCTGCTTGTTGTGGCACTGAATGGCCTTGGCCATTACTTCACGCGTCAGGTGCGGGGCGAACTTCTCGATGAAGTCGCACATGAACCCACGCAGGAACGTGCCGCGGCGGAAACCGATCTTGGTCACACTGGACTCGAACAACTCGCTGGCATCGAGCACCACCAAATCGCTGTCGAGCTTGGGATCAACAGCCATCTTGGCGACAATACCAACACCCAGGCCAAGGCGAACATAGGTCTTGATCACGTCAGCATCGGCAGCGGTAAAGACCACTTTCGGGGTCAGGCCACGGTGACTGAACGCTTCGTCGAGCTTTGAGCGGCCGGTAAAGCCAAAGACGTAGGTCACGATCGGATATTCCGCCAGCACTTCCAGCGTCAGTTTGGGCAGCTTGGTCAACGGATGCCCCTGCGGCACGACCACACAACGGTTCCAGCGATAGCACGGCATCATCACCAGGTCGCCGAACAGCTCCAGGGCCTCGGTGGCAATGGCGAAATCGACGGTACCATCAGCCGCCATCTCGGCAATCTGCATCGGCGAACCCTGGTGCATGTGCAGCGCTACTTCCGGGTATTGCTTGATGAAGTTACTGATCACCGGCGGCAACGCGTAACGCGCCTGGGTGTGCGTCGTTGCGATCGAAAGGGTGCCCTTTTTCTCATTGGAGAATTCCTGGGCGATTTGCTTGATGCTCTCGACCTTGCGCAGAATTTCCCCAGCCGTGGTAATAATCCGCTCACCCGCCGGCGTGACGCGCGTCAAGTGCTTGCCGCTACGAGCGAAAACCTCAACACCCAGCTCATCTTCCAACAGACGGATCTGCTTGCTGATACCAGGTTGGGAGGTATACAGGCTCTGTGCTGTCGCGGAGACGTTGAGGTCGTGGTGCGCCACTTCCCAGATGTAGCGCAATTGTTGAAGCTTCATAGGTATCCCTCAAATCAGCTGGGCGTCACCGGCAGCAGCGACGGGTTATAACTATATTAGTGGTTTGAAGAATAAATCTAGAACTATTTCACCGGTTTTCCTACAGCCTCGCTCACTTACCGCTCACCCCTTGCGCCGGCCCAGATGCTGGGCCAAGGGGACCATGTACACCGGCACTGGCGAAAGCTGCAACACACGCGCCGCGGTCCGACCCAGCGGAATCGACACCCCTGCGCCACGGGAATGGCTGCCAACAATCAGCAAATCGACACTCAGCCGCTGAGCCTGCTCCAGAATGACCTGAGCAGGATCCCCCTGACGCACCCGCACGGCACGGATCAGGGCCAGGTCCTCATGCCCACCCAATTCATCACGAAACGTATCCAGCACCCGCTGTTCGATATTGGCCATCACCGTGTTCACACCCTGGCTATGCAGTTCATCCAGGGTCTGTTCGTCCAGGTAGCTCTGCAGCAGTGATTCAGCGAACTGCCCCATCGGCTCAACCGCATGAATCACATACAATTCCGCGTTGAAGGTTCGCGCCAACGCCAGCGCATGCTGCAAGACATAAGGCGCGTACACACCGAGGTCTGTGGCATACAGCATCGAATGGATCATTTGCCCTCCTCGACTGCCGAATCGGCAGCGCACGCTTCAGCTTAGCAGCGTCAAGGTGATGCGCAGCCCCCGTCCGGCGAGCGCCGCCGGGCTCAACCGGGCGCGTGCTCGTTGCTGACACCATGAGGCACATGCCCCGTCGCGACCACACCTCGGGCGCGCTCGCAATGCCCAGCCTGATCATCGAAGAACACGTCGGCGGCGAACGCTTCAAGAAAAGCCGACTTGTCCAGGCCGCCGAGAAACAGCGACTCGTCCAGACGGATGTCCCAATCGCGCAAGGTACGGATCACCCGCTCATGGGCGGGTGCAGAACGCGCGGTAACCAGTGCCGTACGAATCGGGCAGGCGCCTTGCGGAAACTCTTTCTGCAGCACATGCAACGCGGCCAGGAACGGCTTGAACGGGCCGCCACCCAACGGCTGGCGAGCCGCCTGGCGTTCGTTGGCCTGGAAGGCTTCTAGCCCTCCTTGCTGGTAGACGCGCTCCGATTCATCGGAAAACAACACCGCGTCGCCATCAAACGCGATACGCAGTTCATCGCTGGCCGCTCGCCGGGCACCGCCAGACAGAATGGTCGCGGCGGCAAAACCGGCCTCCAGCGCACGGCGCACGTCCTCGGCATCAGTCGACAGGAACAGGTGGCAACCAAATGCCGCCAGATACGGATAAGGGCTGCGGCCGCCGACAAAGGCGGCGCGTGAAATGCCCAGGCCGTGATGTTCGATGGCACTGAACACACGCAAGCCGGTGTCGGCACTGTTACGCGACACCAGCACCACCTCCACCCGCTGCTGACCGAGACTGTCATTCAAACCCAGCAGTTTCTGCACCAGCGGGAACGCATCGCCCGGCTCCAGCAGCTCATCCTCATGGTCGATCTGGTACTGCCGGTAGGCTTCCACACCCTGCGCCAGAAACACCTGATGGCTTTCACTCAGGTCGAACAACGCCCGCGAGGAAATGGCCACCACCAGCTTGTCGACCAGACCTTTACTCATGCTGCACTCCTGGGGGTATCAATGGTTATGCCGATCGATGAAGGCCAGCGCCTGATACAGCGCTTCGATTCGCGGCAGCTGGCAACCGGCCTGACGCGCCTGCGCCAGCGGTTCAGCATAGATGGCATCCAACTCCAGCGGCCGCCCCTGAGCGTAGTCGTGGTACATGCTCGGCCAGTAATCCGGCATGTTCTCAGTGATGGCAAACAGATCCTCAGCGTACCCCTCTGGCAGGACATGGCCACAGGCACGCGCCCCGTCCACCACCTCGCACATCAACGCCTGAATCAGTGCTCGGCTGGACGCATCCGCCATCAGCGCGCTGGTGCTGGCCTTGAGCAACACCGAAAGGCCGTTGTACGGCACGTTCCACACCAACTTCTGCCAACGCGCCTGAGCCAGGTTGAGCATGCCCCGGGACTCGATACCCGCCGCATGAAACAGCGCCACAGCTGATTCCACTCGTGCCTGACGTGCCAATACATCCTGCGCCGGGCCACTGTGATAGCCAAGGTTCACTGCACCCAACGCCTGATGCCGAACCATCCCCGGCGCCGTGCGATTGAGGCAGACAAAACACAAGCCTCCGAGCAGGTGCAGGTTGCTGGGCAACAGAGGCCGCAACGCCTCTTCGACACCCAACCCGTTCTGCAACAGCACGACGCTGCCACCCGCTTTGCACGCCCGAGTGATCAAGGGTGCCAGGGCCGGGTTGCTGGTGGTCTTGGCACCGACCAGCAGCCAGTCGCAGGGTGGCATTTCAGCAGCATCGCTATAGGCCTGCACCGACGGCAGGCGTAACACCCCGTGAACATCACTGTCGATTTGCAGCCCCTGTTCACTGACCGCCGCAAACTCACTGCGCAACAGAAAATGCACGTCGAACCCGGCACGAGCCAGCATCACACCATAAAAACCACCGATGGCGCCGGTACCAATAATACCGATGCGTTGTTGCGCCCTTTCCATCACCACCCCTGGACTGATTGTTTTTTGATCAGCTTTCATACGTAAATCAACCGCTTCACTTTCCTTCACTATACTCAGCCAAACAAGGTCAAATAATCGACACGGAGTCGATATGCGTGGATTCCTGCCTCACCCCGATGACGTTCCGGTCGAATTGACCCTGCGCTCGTCACCCAGCCTGTTCCGCCAGCGACTCCACACTATCAGCCTGGGCGGCGTAGCCTGCAACCATCCACGGGCCTACCGCCGCGGCATGGCCGTTGAAATGATCATCCCTTCCCTCGGCGAAGATGCCCGCTACCCGGGTTACGTCGCCTGGTGCCAGAAGCAGGCACAAGGCTACCGGGTCGGCATCGCCTTTGTTGATGAGCAAGCGCTGTTCGGTGCACGGATGAGCGAACAGGTCTGCCAGATACAGCACTACTGCCAGCAGCATGCCGGCGATGAAGCTCAAGACATCGACCTGCAACTCCTGGCTCAGGAGTGGATCGCCCGGCACGCCACTGAGTTCTCGGAAGCCAGCCTGGAGGCGAACCGGGTGCTGCAACCACGCCCGCTGCCACTTTAGTCGCACTCGACCGGCCTTTATCCGCGTTCCCACACAGGAAAGCGGGCCTTGCCCATTGTCGAGCCACGGTGTAACGCGCTAAGGTTCGGCTCCCCCGCTGCGTTAAATCATGCTGCTCCGCCGCACGGGGATCGCTGGCGGCCGGCATCCGTGACCTGACGAGTAACACGATGGCTGATTTACCGATCGATGACCTTAACGTTGCCTCCAACGAGACCTTGATCACCCCCGATCAGCTCAAGAAGGAAATACCTCTCAGTGCCACCGCGCTGAAAACCGTGACTGCGGGCCGCGAAGTGGTGCGCAATATCCTCGACGGCAAGGACCACCGCCTGTTCGTGGTCGTCGGCCCTTGCTCGATTCACGACATCAAGGCCGCCCACGAGTACGCCGAACGCTTGAAAGTACTGGCCGCAGAGGTGTCCGACACCCTGTACCTGGTCATGCGCGTGTATTTTGAAAAGCCGCGTACCACCGTGGGCTGGAAAGGTCTGATCAACGACCCGTACCTGGATGACTCGTTCAAAATCCAGGACGGCCTGCACATCGGCCGCCAACTGCTGCTGGACCTGGCGGAAATGGGCCTGCCAACCGCAACTGAAGCACTCGACCCGATTTCGCCACAATACCTGCAGGACCTGATCAGCTGGTCGGCCATTGGTGCGCGCACCACTGAATCGCAAACCCACCGTGAAATGGCTTCGGGCCTGTCCTCGGCCGTCGGCTTCAAGAACGGTACCGACGGTGGCCTGACCGTAGCGATCAACGCCCTGCAATCGGTCTCCAGCCCTCACCGCTTCCTGGGTATCAACCAGGAAGGTGGCGTCTCCATCGTCACCACCAAAGGCAACGCCTACGGCCACGTGGTACTGCGCGGCGGTAACGGCAAGCCAAACTACGATTCAGTCAGCGTGGCACTCTGCGAACAGGCACTGACCAAGGCCAAGATCAAGCCGAACATCATGGTCGACTGCAGCCATGCCAACTCCAACAAGGACCCGGCACTGCAGCCACTGGTCATGGAGAACGTGGCCAACCAGATCCTCGAAGGCAATCAGTCGATCATTGGCTTGATGGTCGAGAGCCACCTGAACTGGGGTTGCCAGGCGATTCCGAAAAACCTTTCCGAACTGCAGTACGGCGTCTCGATCACCGATGCCTGCATCGACTGGGACACCACGGCGAACACGCTGCGCAGCATGCACGCCAAGCTCAAGGATGTACTGCCAAAGCGTCAACGGGGCTAGTAGCACGCACACAAAAACGCCGGGCAAATGCCCGGCGTTTTTGTGTTTGCCGCGGTTGCTGGCAGGTATTCAGGCTTTCGACGACTGCCGTTGATGCCGTTCCATATAGCGTTCGACATAGGAACAGGATGGAATGACCGTGTAGCCCATGGTATCGGCGTACTCAAGCGCCTTCTCGGTAAGTGCAGCCGCAATGCCGCGACCGCGCAACGCATTGGGCACGAATGTACGGTAGATATCCAGGGTCTGCTTCCCCAGATCCATGTAGGTCAGGTACGCACGATGACCGTCCACATTGGTCTCGAACTGATGACCAGCCTGGTCATGGTGGATGGACAACGCCTCGCTCATCACTACTCCTCGCGGGTCTTGTATTTGACCCCTACCTTACCGATGTTTGTCCGGCGAAGGAACCTCTACGCCACCCCGTGCCCCAGTTGGACAAGGAGAAGAGCCTGGTCGTTCTCTGGCAGCTGAGCACGTCACAAATAGTAGGCGCCCTGGGTACAGATGCTCAAGGCGCTTGATCGTAAAAATCGCGCACTAGCAGCACGCCAACGTCGTACCCTTCAATGGCACTGACAGTTACCGGATGTTCTAGTCCTGTGACGAAGGATGACCGTTAAAGTCACCTTTAGTTCAACAAAAAACAACGCCTTACACTAGATACTGCAACCTGGACCGTCTAAAGCTGAATGCTTTTCATACAGCGACTGTGTCGGTTTCGACAGAAGCGTAATTTTTTTCCAGTTCTTGCGCTGTGTCAGTTTACTTACTACAAGTAATGGGTAGTATGTACGCCGGCCAGTTTCTCTTTGTTGAGAGATGGCTCTTTAATAGAAAGTCCTTGAAGGGGAACACGATGAACAACGTTCTGAAATTCTCTGCTCTGGCTCTGGCCGCAGTTCTGGCTACCGGTTGCAGCAGCGTATCCAAAGAAACCGAAGCTCGTCTGACTGCTACCGAAGACGCAGCAGCTCGTGCACAAGCTCGTGCTGATGAAGCCTATCGTAAAGCTGACGACGCTCTGGCTGCAGCTCAAAAAGCTCAACAGACTGCTGATGAAGCTAACGAGCGCGCTCTGCGCATGCTGGAAAAAGCCAGCCGCAAATAATAATCTTTCGGGATTGTTATGAAGCCGGCCCACTTGTGGGCCGGCTTTTTTTTGGTTCATCACGGACTACCGGAAAAGGCGCTCGCAAGCTTGAATGACCGCCTCTGCCAGATGCCGCGTCATGCGAACGACGTTGACAGCTCTCAATCCCGGTTTCTCGCATCAGACTTCGAGTCATCTTTCAGGACTTGGGCGGCAACATGTGATTGAGCTTTACCCACTGCTCGGGTGGCGGCCTCCATCAGCTGCTTTTCTATTTCGCTGGCTCTGCGTCGTGCGAACATCTCCAGGCCGAAGCCGTTGGGGATAAATCGGCCTGATTGGTCGTAGGCGCCCAAAATCATGTCACCGGCAATGTTGTCTCCGAAGTTGATTTCCGTTGGGCTCAAGTTGATCTGCCGTGAGTTGGGGTATTTGGCCATGTGGTGATTGGCGTAGAGGTGGTAGCCATCCATGTCGATGGTGTCGACGACGTACGTATAGCCCCCGCGTTTCCCGCCGTAGACAAAAGCCCCCGTGTGTTCCTTGTAATAGAACACCGAAGTAGAGATGCCTTTCCCGTCAGGATCCAGTGCATTGCGGCCTCCGCCGAAGCCTCCCCGAACGCCCGTGATTTGATGAATGTCTTTCTTGATCTCCGAGATTGGCGTACGAAGCTGGAAGCCGTCTCTGAAAATGACCTCGGGGGTGCGCATATCGCCACGAAATACCTGGCCCCGGTAAATGATGAGTTTGTGATTCTCCACTGTCTTTTTCATGCACCGTGCGTATTCATAAATCATGTCCTGGGCCGCAGCTGGGCCTTGACTCAGACGTTCGAGCAGACGTCGCTTCAGGTGCATGGCGCCTAACTCCGAGGGAATTACGTTCCGGTTGATGAGCCGGATGTCGTGATAAAGAGGTGGTGTCACGCCGTCGAACCTCATGCGCTTGAGGACGTTCCCGGATATCGCGTTCTTGCTGGTGTTGGTAAGCCCTATCGAGGCTGTCTTGGGGATCATGACGGTCACGATTTCCAAGATCGCCGCGATCATCGCCGCTTTGTAGTGCTTGTCAGCGTCCTCCGGAC
This sequence comes from Pseudomonas sp. TE3910, assembly GCF_056279025.1. Taxonomy (NCBI): domain Bacteria; kingdom Pseudomonadati; phylum Pseudomonadota; class Gammaproteobacteria; order Pseudomonadales; family Pseudomonadaceae; genus Pseudomonas; species Pseudomonas sp. TE3910. The sequence goes on along the minus strand of NZ_JBWBQN010000001.1, from coordinate 161,402 downwards.
GATCTGCCAACATACCTCTGGTCGCCTCGATACCCGCTGAACACAATCCTAGCAAGGAAGCCAACAGCATTCGGCCAGCCAGCCCTGCGCCAATTGTCGGCGCGGCCACGCCCCCGGATACGATGTTCAATACTGCGCCGAAGAGTTCAAGCCCTTGATCGACCAGACGCTCGGTGTATGTGAAGACCAGCGTATCGATGTCAGAGACCAGTCTCTCCAGATTGGTGACGTACAGATGCGAAATAATGTCGTCGCTGTCATGAAACGTCAGGGATGCGTCCCGCAGGTAATCATTGCTGCGCTTCTCGATGCCCTGATACTTCAAGTCAAACTTCTTGAACCTGAGACCGTCGTAGATCGAAAGGCGTTTGAGCACGTATTTTTCCATTAGCTCTGATGCTTCAATGACTTCCCTTCTCTTCAGCCCATCGCCGGGAAGCTCGAAGACCGCCTGATCGTCCGGCTCGCCGCAAAAAACCAGAAGGGCCGCATGAGGCTCAACGCCGGCCATGGATCCGCGAGCTTCTAGGCAGACGGCTTGGGTGACGACGTACTTGTCCCGAAAGTAAACACGTTTTGGCTGGATCTGACTGTTTTGATACGCCTTGATCAGGTTTTGGCTGCTGACTGACGTCGTGGGGAGGCCCGCATGATGCTGAAGGTGACGTTTCAGCACCTGCTCACTGAGCATCTTGTACATGTACTCCATGTCCGGGTGAGTGTAATGCTCGATCACCCGGTTCTTGTAATCGGACTGCAGGTCTACAGACTCCAGAGCGGAGATCAGATCCGATGGAAAGTCTTTCGGCCAGATGACTTTGATCATCACCTTGTCTTTAAGCGTGACGTAATGCTGGCCCGTGACGATCTGTTTCAACTCGAAGGCCTGGGTGTGTAAGGGAGAGGGGGCGATGGTGCCGACCAACCCGCCTCCTGAAGGCGCTCGCTCACGGAAAGTCACCTTGATGGGGCTGAGAATGTTCAGCCTTTCTTTGGTCGCCTGCGATGCGCTCGAGGCCTCGATCATTCGTTCTATTTCAGTATTGATGTACCTGGCAGGATCCAGCAGTTCCGGCTTCATGCAAAACCCGAGCAACTCAGCCAGTTCGCGGGCCGCCAGATCTTCGCTGCTCACAGAAGGATCAAGCCAACGCGGTATCGGCAGGCCATTTTCCGGGTCGTAGCTGATCAGGTTTTGTTCGTACAGCGGCAAATCATCCATAGGTCATTCCTTGACGGTTAGCAGCACCAGGTGCTGTCGCTTCATCCTTTGAAGCGCAAGGAATGGTGGTGTGGAATGCAGGAGCTGTCTGTAAGAGGTTGGCTGATTACAGGGTTACTTTTCGATCTGGTTTTTGGAGGGTTCAGGCTCGCTGCATCTAAGACGATTCGCAAGAGCAGCGAGCGTCTTTACATGCTGGATGCACGCGCCCACAGAGCCGTTTTACAGCTTTACGTTCAAGGACCTGCTCCACCAACGCCTTGGGTAGCAGACGCCCCATCAGTGGCAGCGCCAGGATGCAAAATCGGCTGTGAACGATAGAAACGGCGGGGCGACTCCTCCAGGCTATTGATGAGTCAGTGAGATACACGCGCAAAAAAAGGCCTGCACAATGGCAGGCCCTTGCAGCACCCTGGCGTATTACTGGATCTCGAGCGGCACGCTGGAAACCATCGGCGCGGTGGCTGCGCCCGGCACAGCGATCTCCACTGGCATGCCGTCTTCAGCAGCAACAACATCGCGCACCATGTCCCAGTTCATGCGCAGGTTATTGGCCAGATCCTGACGCTTGAGCAAGGCATTGATGACCGCAGTGTGCTTGTCGACCACCGAGGGGTTGCCCTTGTCATCCAGCGGCGTATGCGCCTCAAGATAAACCTTGCCCGCACTCATGCCGAACTTGTAAGGCTCATTGATGATGCGCACCGGAGTGCCAACCGGCACCATCTTCGACAGGGCCAGCACGTTGTTGTTGAGCATGCGGAAACACCCGTGACTGGTACGCATGCCAATCCCGAACTTCTTGTTGGAACCGTGAATCAGGTAACCCGGTACGCCCAGGGTGAACTTGAACGGCCCCAGTGGGTTGTCCGGCCCGGCCGGTACAATGCTCGGCAGAGGATCACCATCGGCCGCGTGCTCGGCCCGAATCGAAGCCGGTGGCGTCCAGGTCGGGTTTGGCGTCTTGGCAGTGATCTTGGTCTGTGCAATTGGCGAACCCCAACCTTCGCGACCAATACCCAGCGGGAAGGTATGCACCACATTCTGCCCTTTCGGGAAGTAGTACATACGGTACTCAGCCAGGTTGATCACGATACCCTCACGCGGACCTGGCGGCAGGACGTAACGGGTTGGCAGAACAATCTCGGTACCCACACCCGGCAGCCATGGGTCGACACCGGGGTTGGCAGCAACCATCTCCAGGTAACCCAGGTCATTGGCAGTGCCGATGTCGGCGAAGGTGTCTTCGTACTTGGCCTTGATAACCTGGACCTGGCCAACGACGTCTTCCCCGGGCGGCGGCAGAGGCAGCTCCAGGGCAGTGGCGGAACCTGTCGCCAGCACGGCGGCAATAGACAGGCAACGGGTGACGGCGGGAAAGCGCGACAACATCCGGAAAATCCTTCGCTAATTCAATAGGGGCAAGACAGCGATTGTACACCCGCCCCCGCCTGACCGGGAGACATCGGGGTGAACGGTTACGTGCGCATATGACAGGCAAATGCTGTCAGAGTTGCGGCCACACCGGCCGTGTGCCACGCCGCTGGGCATCGAGAATCGCCCGACATAGCGCACACAGACGCCGGTCACGGTAGATCGAACGCTCTACCCCGGACCACCGCGGCTGAGCAGGCAACAACGTACCGCACAAGGTACGGTCTGCCGAACACCCCAGCTCAAGTTGACGGGCCACCAGATGAACGCGGATCTCCTGGCAGGCGAACAGATCAAGCTGTTCGTCGGGCTCGATCAATTGATAGGCATACAGGGACCAGGCGGGACGCGGCATTGAGGGCTCCAAATCGGGGGCGCAACATTAGCCGAAAGCCGATCACTAGAAAAGCGTCAAAGCAGCGGTTTTATCACCGGCCAGGCATTATCCAGCAGCCGCTGCTGTGCTCCCTGTGCCGGATGCAGCCCATCGGCCTGCATCAGCTCGGGCACGCCGCCCACACCCTCGAGAAAAAACGGCACCAGAGGGACCTGTTTATCCTTGGCCAGATTGTCATAAACCCTGGCAAACGCTTCGGTGTAGCGAACGCCATAATTGGGTGGCAAGCGCATGCCCAGCAGAACCACCTTGGCGCCCGCAGCGCGGGAGCTGTCGATCATCGCAGCAAGGTTTTGTTGCAATTGCGCCGGCAACTGCCCGCGCAGGCCATCGTTGCCGCCCAACTCAAGCACCACCAGCGCGGGCTTGTGCTCTGCAAGCAGCGCTGGCAGGCGCGCCTGGCCCCCTGCACTGGTATCGCCACTGATTGACGCGTTAACCACCTGGCTGTCGAATCCCTCGGTTTTCAGGCGCGCCTGCAGCAACGACACCCACCCTTGACGGGTATCCAGGCCGAAACCCGCGCTGATACTATCCCCGACGATCAACACGGTACCCGCCGTGGCAAGCTGTGCCATGCACAGCAAGGCCAGACCGGCACTCAATATCCACACTCGCATCGGATTCTCCATGGGCCCCAGCATTCTCATTGCGCAGAACCTTAGCAAAGTGGTTCCCAGCGCGGAAGGCGATCTGACTATCCTGCATGAACTGTCGCTGGACCTGAAACAGGGCGACAGCCTGGCCATCGTTGGCGCCTCGGGTTCAGGCAAGTCGACCCTGCTCGGCCTGCTTGCCGGCCTTGACCTGCCCAGCGCCGGCTCTGTCACCCTGGCCGGGCATGATCTTGGCAGCCTGGACGAAGACCGACGCGCCCAGGTGCGTGCCGAACATGTCGGTTTTGTTTTCCAGTCGTTCCAGTTGCTGGACAGCCTGAGTGCACTGGAGAACGTCATGCTGCCCCTGGAGCTCGACGGCCGTCGCGACGCCCGCGAACACGCTCGCAGCCTCCTGGAACGGGTTGGCCTGGGCCAGCGCCTGAGCCATTCGCCACGCCAGCTTTCCGGGGGTGAGCAGCAGCGAGTGGCCATCGCCCGGGCCTTTGCCGCAGACCCTGCCGTGCTGTTTGCCGATGAACCGACAGGCAACCTCGATAGCCACACCGGCGAACGCATTAGCGACCTGTTGTTTGAACTGAACAAGGAACGTGGCACTACGCTGGTACTGGTCACCCACGACGAACGCCTGGCCAAACGCTGCCGTCGCCTGATCCACCTGGATGCCGGCCACCTGGTCACCCCCCTGGAGCCCTGATGGCACATCTGTCGTTTTTCCGTCTGCTGAGCCTGGCGTTCCGTCAGTTACTGCGTGATGCCCGTGCAGGCGAGCTGCGCGTGCTGTTCTTTGCCCTGGTCATTGCGGTGACCGCCAGCACCGCCATCGGCTACTTCGGCGCACGCCTGAACGGTGCCATGTTGCTACGCGCCACCGAGTTCCTGGGGGCCGACCTGGTGCTGCAAGGCAGCGCACCGGCGAGTACAGCGCAAATCAACGCCGGTATCGACCAAGGTCTCGAACATGCCCGTGTCGTTGAGTTTTCCAGTGTTATCGCTGCCGACAGCGGTATCCAGCTCTCCAGCGTCAAGGCAGTGGACAACAACTACCCGCTACGCGGCGAACTGCGCAGCGCGGCAGAGCCCTATGCCGCAGAAACACCCGGCACAGGTCCGGCACCGGGGGAGGCCTGGGTTGAGTCACGCCTGCTGGCAGCGCTGAACCTGAAAATCGGCGACAGCATTGACGTCGGCATGAAGAGCCTGCGCATGAGCCGGGTGCTGACCTACGAACCGGACCGCGCCGGCAACTTCTACAGCCTGACCCCCAGGGTACTGATCAACCTGGCCGACCTTGACGCTACCGGCGTGGTTCAGCCCGGCAGCCGGGTCACCTACCGCGACCTGTGGCGCGGCGTACCGGCCGCGCTGAGCGCTTATCAGCAGGCTATCAAACCGGCGCTGGCCGCCCACCAGCAACTGCTGAACTCACGTGACGGCAACCGCCAGATCGGCGGTGCGCTGGGCAAGGCCGAACGCTACCTGAACATGGCCAGCCTGGTGGCCGTACTCCTGGCAGGCGTGGCCGTGGCCCTGTCGGCCAGCCGTTTCGCCAGCCGGCGCTTCGATGCCAGCGCCCTGCTGCGCTGCCTGGGCCTTTCGCGGCGCCAGGCGCTCTCATTGTTCTGCCTGCAACTGGCAATACTTGGCGGCGCTGCGGCCCTCAGCGGCGCATTGCTGGGCTGGCTCGCCCAGTTTGGCCTGTTCCAGCTGCTCAAAGGCTTGCTGCCCAACGAGATTCCACCAGGCGGTATTGCCCCGGCACTGGCCGGCATTGCCACGGGGCTGGTGGCGCTGGCGGGCTTCGCCTTGCCTCCCCTTGCCGCCCTGGGCCGGGTTCCGCCGTTGCGCGTGTTGCGCCGCGACCTGCTGCCCGTCCCACCAAGCAGTTGGCTGGTGTATGGCGCAGCGCTGTTCGCCCTGGGCCTGATCATGTGGCGGCTGAGCCTGGACCTGTTGCTGACCTTTGCCCTGCTGGGCGGCGGCCTGATCGCTGCCCTGCTGCTCGGCGGCCTGTTGCTGCTTGGCTTGCGCAGCCTGCGTCGCCTGCTGGCCAACGCACCGCTGGCCTGGCGCCTGGGCCTCGGTCAACTGCTGCGCCATCCGCTGGGCGCGGCGGGCCAGTCACTGGCCTTCGGCCTGATCCTCCTGGCCATGGCGCTGATCGCCCTGCTGCGCGGCGAACTGCTCGACACTTGGCAAAACCAGTTGCCCAAAGACGCGCCGAACTACTTTGCCTTGAACATCCTGCCGGATGACAAAGCTGACTTCGCTCACCGCCTGAGCGAGTTCTCCGCCCAAGCAGCACCGCTGTACCCGGTGATTCCCGGCCGCCTGACACACATCAACGGCCAAGCGGTGCAGCAAATCGTCAGCAAGGACTCTACCGGCGATCGCGCCATCCAGCGTGACCTGAGCCTGACCTGGGCAGCCGATCTGCCACAGGGCAACGCCCTCGTTTCCGGTCAGTGGTGGCAGGCCACGCCCCCGGCAGACGCCCTGCCCGGTGTCTCAGTTGAAGCCGATCTGGCCACCAGCCTTAAGCTCAAGCTCGGTGACCACCTGACGTTCAGCATTGGCGGCATGGAACGCGAGGCGCTGGTCAGCAGCCTGCGCACCGTCAACTGGGACAGCTTCCAGCCCAACTTCTACATGATCTTCCAGCCCGGCACCCTGCAAAACCTGCCGACCACCTACCTGACCAGCTTCTACCTGGCGCCTGGCAATGACGCGCAACTCGTGGCCCTGTCCCGCGCCTTTCCGGCGGTGACCATCCTTCAGGTCGACGCCTTGCTCAATCAACTGCGCAGCATCCTTGGCCAGGTGACCCTGGCGGTGGAGTACGTGCTGTTGTTTGTTCTGGCTGCGGGGTTGGCAGTGCTGTTCGCCGGCCTGCAGGCGACACTCGACGAACGCATTCACCAAGGTGCACTGCTGCGGGCACTGGGGGCCGGTCGCCGCTTGCTGACCAAGACCCGACGTATCGAGTTCGGCTTGCTCGGTGCTGCCAGCGGCCTGCTTGCCGCACTCGGCACTGAACTGATCAGCCTGCTGCTGTACCACTATGCCTTTGACTTGAAATGGAGCCCGCATCCCTGGCTGCTGGTACTACCGGTACTGGGCGCTTTGCTGATTGGTAGCGCCGGGGTATACGGCACGCGCCGTGCGCTGAATGCCAGCCCACTGACCGTGCTGCGCGAGGGCTGATAGACTCGCGATGCTCATATCAACAGACCGCTACCTATACCAGGCAATCACCAAGAGACACCCTGCCCCATGAGTCGTTATCGCCCACCGCGCACTGCCGGCACCGCTCTGATCACGCCTGAAGGCGAAGCACGCATGCGCGCTGAGCTACATGAACTGTGGCACGTGCGCCGCCCCCAGGTCACCCAGTCCGTGAGCGAGGCGGCAGCGCAAGGCGACCGTTCGGAAAACGCGGAGTACACCTACGGCAAGAAAATGCTGCGCGAAATTGACAGCCGTGTCCGCTTCCTGACCAAACGGTTGGAGAACCTGAAGGTTGTCAGTGAGCGCCCCAGCGACCCGAACAAAGTGTATTTCGGCGCCTGGGTCACCATCGAGAACGAGGACGGGGAGCAGTCACGATACCGTATCGTCGGCCCGGACGAACTGGACCTGAAACTGGGCCTGATCAGCATCGACTCACCGCTGGCCCGAGCCCTGATCGGCAAGGCGCTGGACGCCGAAGTACGGGTGCAGACACCCACAGGTGAGCAACTCGTTTACATCGTCGAAATCGACTACCCCTGAACACCAGCGCCGCACCTTGAGGTCACGGCGCGGACAAAGGCGGGTCAGGCGCGGGTAATCAGGCCTTGGCGAGCAATACGGGTCAAATGGCCGATGACCTCTGCGGCCTCTTCAGCCGAGGGCGACTGCACCACTGCCAAATCGAAACGGTCATTAGCGAAGCTGCTCAGTGCAACGTTGTGGGCGGCAAACTGGATCAGGAAGGCCGTAGCGCGGCCTTTGCGGCGTGGCCAGCCATCGAGGTAACGCAGGAGTGTCGGTTGATGCTGGCCACCCAGCAGGATACGTGGCGTACGCGCCGCTTGGCTGGCAGGAAGAGGGCTTAGGCAAACACTGGTACGTGGGCAACTCATGGAGTATTTCTCCGCCTCGCAGATCCCGCTGGGCTGCGGTGGGAGGCGTCACCGAACCAGCGTTTTAGCGGTATTCGGTCACCCATCAGGGAGTGTCCTGCGCCCCGCAAGTAGCTGTTTAAATCGGCGCAAGTCAGCATCCTAGAGAAGCGGCGGGCGGGCTGTCAACACACTCAGAAACAAAAAACCTATGAAGCAGGCATGCCTGCTGTGGCATCGGCGGGGTGCCAAGGCGTTCAAGACAGCTGCATCGTCGGCAAGCCAACAGGGATCCGCGCAGAACACGATCAGGCATTGTTGAAAATCTTTGATTTGTTGTTATTTTTCAGCATTTTTCAGGCATATAAAGCCAATACCCCGAGGTAGGACCATGCAACTCATCGACATCGGCGTCAACCTGACCAACCCGAGCTTTGCCGGCCAGCAGGCGGCATTGCTTGAGCGTGCCCAAGCCGCCGGTGTATGTCAGATGCTGGTGACAGGTACCAGCCTGGCAGGTAGCGAACAGGCACTGGAGCTGTGCCAGCAACTTGATGAACCGGGCCTGCGCTTGTTCAGTACCGCCGGTATCCACCCACACGACGCCAGCAGTTGGACAACAGACAGTGCACGGCAACTGCGCGCACTGCTGGAGCAACCACGGGTACGTGCCGTGGGTGAATGCGGGCTGGACTTCAACCGCGACTTCTCTCCGCGCCCACAACAGGAAAAAGTCCTGGAGGAACACCTGAGCCTGGCAGTTGAGCTACAGATGCCCGTGTTCCTGCACGAACGCGATGCCAGCGAGCGTCTGCTGCAGATCCTCAAGGATTTCCGCGATCGCCTGCCTGCCGCCGTGGTGCATTGCTTCACCGGTGAGCGCACCGCGCTGTTCGGCTACCTTGACCTGGACCTGCATATCGGGATCACCGGCTGGATCTGTGACGAGCGCCGAGGCACCCACCTCCATCCACTGATGAGCAGCATTCCCCGCGGGCGACTGATGCTGGAAAGCGATGCCCCGTACCTGCTACCGCGCAGCCTGCGGCCCAAGCCGAAGAGCGGTCGCAACGAGCCGGCCTTTCTGCCCGAAGTGCTCAATGAAGTGGCGCGTCATCGCGGCGAAACCCCGGAGCAATTGGCCGCCCATACCACCGACTGCGCCCGGGCCTTCTTCAACCTGCCAGAGATTGCTTGACGCATATCAAGACTTACCCGTAAAAGCGAAGGCAAAATGATGGCACCTTGCCAAAAATATTTCCGCTCAATCAGAGAAGACCTACCATGGGTGCCTGGCTTAGCAATATCTCCCTGAAGTACAAATTCTGGGCCGTCAACGCTGTCGCCTTCGTCACAACATTGTTTCTGGTGCTGTATGCCGTGCATCTGGAACAACAGGCCCGGGCCGAGGAAGCCCAGAACAAGGCTCAGGTGGAGGCTCGCCTGCTGGCCACCTGGCCCGCCGGTCAGCCTTTGCCCCAGGACCATCGTTATCTGAGCATCAGTGCCGGGCAAACCCCGAGCTTCAATGGTGGAGCCCTACCCGCCCTGAGCGCTGCACAAGGCTGGGTCGAGCTGAACCGTTTCCCAGTGCTGGGTGACAACCCACTGATTGGCGCCCAGGTCATCAGCCGCGACGGTCAACAGGTCGCCGTGCTGGCCCAGGCCCCGAGTCTGATTCAAGTGTTCAGCGACCGCTTCGCCAACTATGCCGTGTGCGTACTGATCCTGATGCTGGCCATGCTCTGCGCCTCGCAACTGCTGATCCGGTTCCTGCTAAGCCAGCTCAACACACTCAAGGACGTGATGCTCCACGTGGAGAAAACCGGTGATCTTTCGGCCCGGGTACCCCTGGCCTGCGGTGACGAGGTCGGGCAGATGGCTTCGGCATTCAACGCCATGCAGACCACCTACCACCGTGTCGTCAACACCGTCGCGCGCACGGCAGCGCAGCTTGACTCCGGCGCCGCACGCCTGGCCACGAGCATGAGCGAGGTACGCCACGGCATGCTCGGCCAGCAAAGTGAAACCGACCAGGCCGCGACAGCGATCAACGAGATGTCCGCCACCGTGTACCACATCGCTCAGCATGCCGGCGCCACACGCGACCTGTCGCAGACTGCCGACACCCTCGCAGGCAGCGGCCAGGAAGTGGTCAGCCGGGTACAAACCTCGATCGCCGGGCTGTCCAGTGGCGTGCAGCAGACCGCTGAGATGATCCACCAGCTTGCCGAAGACAGCCAGAAGATCAACGGTGTGGTGAGCGTGATCCACAGCATCGCCGAACAAACCAACCTGCTGGCCCTCAACGCGGCCATTGAGGCCGCACGTGCTGGCGACCTGGGCCGTGGCTTCGCGGTGGTCGCCGACGAAGTGCGCAATCTGGCCAAGCGCGTACAAACCTCCACCGACGAGATCACCACCATGGTCGCCGCCTTGCAGGCCGGCACCCGCGATGCCGTGGATTTCATGCAGGAAAGCTCGTACAAGGCCGACGATTGCGTCAAGCAAGCGCAAGAAGCCGGTGAAGCCCTGGCCGAAATCACCAGTGCCGTGGCACAGATGCGTGAAAGCAACACCCAGATTGCTGTCGCGGCTGAACAGCAAAGCCAGGTGGCCGAAGAAATGAACCGCGCGGTGGTCAGTATTCGCGACGTGACCGAAGAAACCGTGCAGCAGACCGTCGACTCGGCCACCACCAGTAGCGAACTGGCGACCCTGGCCGGCGAATTGAGCAAAGCCATCGGCCAGCTCAAGCTATAACCTCAATAGAGAGGTCGCATTGGCCCCCCTTCGGGGGCCAAACTATTCTTCAGGTATGACGTAACTGCCTGAGGAGCCTTGCGATGAGCAAACGCCTACCCAACGTGCACGCCTGGCAATGGCGACACTACCACCACCATCCAACCAAACTGGCGCTCCACCTGATTGCCGTGCCGCTGTTCATCCTTGGCACGCTGATGGTGCTGGCCGGCCTGTTCAATGTGGACCTGGGCGTGCTGGCCGTGGGAGTGATCGCCCTCCTCGCCGCGCTTGCCTTGCAACGCCAGGGCACCGCCATTGACGCCAGGCAAAGCGACTCAGGCCATGGCAATTGATCGGCTTAGCGACGTCCCATGTCAGCCAGCAGTTTCGCCAGGCTCTGGTCGGCGCGGATCTCTGCGTCACGTAACTGGTTCTGCCAGTGCGTGACGCAGGGCGCCAGGTCGCCTTGCTGTTCGGCCTGTGACAACCACTGTACCAGGTCGTGCCAGTCGCCCAGATCGCCCTGTACGCCCTTGAGTTGCCGCTGAAGCCGATCACTCAGGCACTCCAGCTGCGGATAGGCCTCGGCACCATAGCGCACCCGCTTGATCAACAAGCGCAAGCGATGACGATCATGGTCAGGGTCATTGAGCGCCTTGTGCACGTCTTTCCATTGCCCCCGCAAACGCTTGTCGATGCGCTGGCTCAAGCGGCGAATCAGCTTCTGACGCTGCGCGGCACGTAAAAACATCGGAAACGCATCAATGATCGCCTGCACACGCTGCAGCTCAGCACTGACAGCTACCTGTGCGAACACCTCGCCCTCTTTCTCCAGGCGCCGCTGGGCAGCAGCATACTGACCACGCTCCAGCAGTTGAGCGGCCAGTACCTCGCGGTCGCGCAACGGGGTTGTCAGCTCGCCCAGTTTGCCAGCGGCATGCTCCAGCTGATCAACCCCGGGCAAGCCCCGCAGGGGTCTTAGCAGGCTACGCAGACGCCGTACACTGATGCGCAAATCATGCAACGCCTCGCTGTCGGTATTGGCCTCAAGGCGCGCCTGACAGGCCATCAAGCGAACCTGCAGGCTCAGCATCTGGACGATTACATGATCAAGCATTGCCGCCATGTCCTACTCCTGAGGGGGTCAACGTCCAGCGCGGGATTCACGGATATAGAAGCGGGCTTTCTCGGCTTTGTTGGTACAGCCGTCAAATGCCTCGAACTGTTGCTGGGTCTTGGCACCGGTCAACAGTGACAAAGCCTTAGAGTAGCTTACCGTGCCGGCAAAGCCTTCGGCCTTGGCCAGGTCGAGCTCTTTCCAGGCTGCGTCGAGCTGGGTGGCACAACTGTCGCGATAGGCCGTTTTACCGGCACAACCGCTCAGGGCCAGGGCAATCAGCGGCAGGGTAATCCAAGCTTTCATCAGCAATACCTCAACAAAAAGAAATCAAGTTGGAGACTTCGACGGCACAGCTGTACAAAAGTGCCGCGCTCAGCCTATCGCAGCGCATCTATCGATTGAAGCACAGCTACGATTAGGTGCATTGTTAGACCATTGACGGTCGAATGCCGCCCAGGAGCAACCATGAGTAAACGTGTAGCACTGGTGTTAGGGTCGGGTGGTGCTCGAGGTTATGCACATATCGGCGTCATCGAGGAAATCGAGCGTCGCGGTTACGATATCGCCTGCATTGCCGGCTGCTCCATGGGCGCGGTGGTTGGCGGCATCTATGCAGCGGGCAAGCTCGATGAATACCGTAACTGGATTGAAAGCCTGGACTACCTGGATGTGCTGCGTCTGGTGGATGTGAGCTTCCGTCTCGGGGCGATTCGGGGCGAAAAGGTGTTCGGCCAAATCCGCAAGATCGTCGGAGAGATCAACATCGAAGAATTGCGGATCCCCTACACCGCCGTCGCTGCTGACCTGACCAACCAGCAGGAAATCTGGTTTCAGGAAGGCTGCCTGCACCAGGCGATGCGTGCTTCGGCGGCAATTCCCAGTTTGTTCACACCTGTCGTGCAAGGCAACCGCATGCTGGTCGACGGCGGCATCCTCAATCCGTTGCCGATCATACCCGTGGTGTCGAGCCACTGCGACCTGATCATAGCGGTCAACCTCAATGCAACCAACCAGAAACACTACCAGTTACCGATCATTGAGCGCCCCCCTGCCTTCAAAATGCGCTTTGACCACCTGATCAGTTCGCTGGGTTCGCACCTGCCATTTCGGCGTAAACAGGCCGAGCACCTGATGCAACTGGATCAGGAAATCAGCCCGATCACACCAGCCCCCAACCCTTGGCTCAGCGAAGCCGCCGACCCTGAAGCGCAGCAACCGGCAGCCGCTCCAGAAATCGATGGCGCACCGAAATCCGCCAGCGGCTCCTTCATCATCGATAACGTTGGGCCCGCATCGCTGCTGGACCTGATCAACCAGAGCTTCGAGGTGATGCAGACGTCGTTGGCGCAATACAAAATCGCCGGTTACCCGCCGGATGTACTGATCAACGTTCCGAAACGGGTCTGCCGCTTCTTCGAGTTCTACAAGGCACCGGAGCTGATTGCGCTGGGACGGCAGATCGCCAGCGATACCCTGGACAACTATGAAGGGGAGCGGCGCTAAGCGCGGCTGGCACCTACAAAACCCAGGCGCTCATATCCCGTCTGGACCAATCAATCGATAGCCCACGCCGGGCTCTGTCACGATAAACCGCGGCGAGGTGGGGTCGTCACCCAGCTTCTGCCGTACATGAGCAACCACGATCCGCAGGTAGTGGCTGTCATCGACGTGGGTTGGTCCCCAGATGTCCTTGAGCAGTTGCTGCTGGGTAATCACCCGCCCCGGATGGCTGGCCAACTGCGCCAACAGCGCATACTCCTTACGCGTCAATGCCACTTCTACACCGTCGAGGGTCACCCGACGAAACGCGAGGTCAACGGTCAACGGCCCGAAACAAGGCGCCGATTCCTGGGCTACCGACCGTGGCACCTGACGCAGCAGCGCGCGAACCCGCGCCAGGAACTCCTGGATACCAAAGGGTTTGGTGACATAGTCATTGGCACCCGCATCCAGCGCCTCGACCTTCTGCACTTCGCTGGCCCGTACCGACAACACCAGCACCGGCACCTGGCTCCATTCGCGCAACTCGCGCAGTACGTGCTGCCCATCCATGTCCGGGAGCCCGAGGTCAAGTACCACCAGGTCCGGGCGGGTCAATGCCGCCTGGCTCAGCCCTTCGCTACCCGTCGCAGCCTCCACTACCTTGTAGCCTTGGGAGCTGAGACTGATGCGCAGAAATTTACGAATCTGTGGTTCGTCGTCGATGACCAGCAAGGTCGCGGTCTGGGTCATGGCGTGTCGCTGTCCAGTTCAGGTTGGGCCGGGAGCGGCAAGCATAGAGTGATACAGGTGCCCTGGCCATCAATGCCCTCGGCAACCCTTATATGCCCACCGTGGGCGCCGATCATGCCCTGGCAGATCGCCAGGCCAAGGCCGGTGCCCTGCCCGCCACGATCCCCCCGGGCGGCGGTATAGAACATGTCGAAAATCCGTTCACGTTCATTCGGTGGAATACCGGGGCCTTGGTCGCTGACAGCAAAACACAGCATCTTTTCCTCGACCGTTACACACAGTTCGAGTCGCCCGTGAGGGGGTGAAAAGCGTGCGGCGTTTTCCAGTACGTTGATCAGCGCCTGTTCGATCAGTGCCGCATGAACGTACAACAAGGGCAGGTCCGGCGGAACTTCAGCACGCAACTGAAACGGCGCCAGCACCACGCGCAGGCGGTTCAAGGCACTGCCGACGATGTCTGCCGGAGCGACCCAATCGCGGGCCAGCGTCAGCCCGCCGTGGCCCAGCCGGGTCATGTCCAACAGGTTCTGGATGTAACGGTCCAGCCGCTCGGCTTCGTCGCGGGTGCCTTCAAGCAACTCACGACGATCTTCCAGAGGGATGGCCTCGCCCAGTGCCAGCAAGCTGTCGATGCTGCCTCGCATGGCGGTGAGCGGGGTACGCAGGTCGTGGGAGACCGAGGCAAGCAAGGCGCTGCGCAGCTGCTCGGTCTCACCGTGCAGACGCGCCGCTTCCAGCTCATCGGCCAAGCGAGCACGCGCCAGCGCCTGCGCCAGTGGCTGGCTCAGGGCCTTGAGCATACGTCGTCGCTGCGGCGTCAGCGTATACCCCTCACGTGGACGTACGCCAAGCAAGGCCAACGGCCCCTCCTCTGCAGACAACGGCCACCACCACCAACGCCCATTGGGCAAGGTGTCGCTGCCAAGCCCGGCAGCCTGATCGTGCTGCCAGGCCCAATCGGCAGCGGCACGTTCATTGTCGCTGAACTGCAATGCACCTCCGCTGGCCACCCGCAGGGCGCCTTCGGCATCACGATCGAGCAGGCACACCTGCAAATCGTGCGGGCTGTCCAGGTACTGACCGGCAGCAGTGAACACCGCTTGGCGATCAGTCGCTGCCGTCAATTTACGCGACAGGCCGAGCAACTGGTTGGTCTGTTCCTGGGTCTCACGCAGCGCCTGTAGCTGCCGACGCTGACGGGCAGCCAGGTTGCCGGTCAAGGCCGCCATCAACAGGAAAAACAATGAGGTCAGGACATCCTCTTCACGTTGGATGCTGAAGGAGAATGTCGGCGGGATGAACAAGAAGTCATAGCTCAGAAACGACAGCACGGCGCAGGCCAGAGCAGGCCCCAGGCTGCTGCGTACTGCCACCAGCAGCACGGCGGCAAGAAACACCAACGAGATGTTCGGCAACGCCAATACACTGGCGACCGCCCAGGCCAGGCCGCTCGCCAACACCGTGGCCAGTAGCGCCAACAGGTAATGCCGCCAGACCCACTCCCCCCGCACAGGCAACCGCACAGGTTCGGGCTGGGTATCCCGGTTGAGCACGTTGACTTCCAGGCCATGGGCTTCGCGCAACAGCCGTGCAGCCACCCCGGCACCAAACAGGCGACGGCGCAGCCGATCACGCGACTGCCCGACTAGCACCAGGCTGGCCCGGCGCTCGGCCGCATGCTGGATCAAGGCATTGGCCACCTCGCCGGCGCGCAGCACCACCACCTCGCCCCCCAGGCGCTCGGCCAACCGCTGAGCAGCCTGCAGACGCTGACGGGCTGTTTCATCGCGCAAGCGGCCATTGTCGACATGCACCAGGCTCCAGGGCAGGTGCCGACGCTGCGCAACGCGACTGGCATGACGCACCAGCCGCTCAGCCTGCGCATCGCCATCGACACCGACCAACAACCGCCCACGCAACGCCGGCGCATCCTGCCCCAGTTTGCGGTAACCGTGTGCCAGATCGGCATCGACCTGGGCGGCAGCCGTCTGCATGGCCAGCTCGCGCAACGCGGTAAGGTTGGTCTGGGTGAAGAAGGCATCGATGGCCGCGCGGGCCTGCTCCGGCACATACACCTTGCCCTCGCGCAAGCGCTCCAGCAGCTCACGCGGCGGCAGGTCGATCAGTACCAGTTCAAAGGCTTCCTGCAGCACCCAGTCCGGCAGCGTCTCGCGCACCTGCACACCGGTGATGCCACGCACGTGGTCATTCAAGCTTTCCAGATGCTGCACGTTGACCGTGGTGTAGACGTCGATGCCAGCCGCCAACAGCTCCTGCACATCCTGCCAGCGCTTGGCGTGACGGCTGCCCGGCGCATTGCTGTGGGCCAGCTCATCCACCAGCACCAGTTGCGGAGCGGCCTTGAGCAGGCCGTCCAGGTCCATTTCCTCAAGCACTACACCACGGTATTCCGAGCGCACACGCGGCTGCTGGGGCAACCCGCCAAGCAACGCTTCAGTTTCGGCACGACCATGGGTTTCGACCACCGCCGCCACCACCTTGACCCCATGACGCAGCTGGGCGTGTGCGGCTTGCAACATTGCATAGGTCTTACCCACCCCGGGTGCAGCCCCCAGGAACACCTTCAGTCGGCCACGACCGTCACGCGGCAGTTCGGCCAACAACGCATCGGCGCGTTCGGAATCACTCATGGTTACGGCTTGTCCTTATTTCGACGCAGGTGCCAGTCGGTCCAGCGCCATATTGAGGGCCAGGATATTGACCACCGGCGGGCCAACCAGCGGCTGCAGGGTGAACTGCTCGACCAGACCTTGCAAGGCCTGCACCGAAACCTGCCGCGCCGCTGCCACCTTAGGCACTTGATAAGCCACTGCCGCCGGTGGCAGGTGCGGGTCCAGGCCGCTACCGGAGGTGGTCAGCAATGCCAGGGGCACGGGCCCCTGCTGTGCCGTGAAGACACGTGCAGCCGCCTCGCTCACACGGGTAGCCAGTGCCGGGTTGCTCGGCGCCAGGTTGCTGGCGCCACTGGCCACGGTGGCGTAATCCGCCGCCGAAGGTCGTGACTGGAACCAGGCATCACCCTGGAACGCCTGGGCAATCTGCAATGAACCGCGCACCTGCCCCTGATCGTCGCGCAGCAAACTGCCATTGGCCTGCTCGGGGAAAACCACCTGGGCGACACCGGTGACCACCAGTGGGTAAACCGCGCCGGTGATCAGCGTCATCAACAGCATCAGGCTCAAGGCCGGACGTACTAGCGTAGTCATGTTCAATTCCTCGGTTCAGACCAGTTGCAACGCATTGAGCAGCAGGTCGATCAACTTGATCCCGGCAAACGGCACGATCAGCCCGCCCAGCCCATAAATCAGCAGGTTGCGCCGCAACAAGTGAGCGGCACTGGCAGCCTTCACCCGCACCCCTCGCAGAGCCAGCGGAATCAGCACGACAATGATCAAGGCGTTGAAGACAATCGCCGACAGGATTGCGCTCTGTGGGCTGGCCAGTTGCATCAGGTTCAGCACCCCCAACTGCGGATAGATGGCAGCAAACAGGGCCGGAAGAATGGCGAAGTACTTGGCCACATCGTTGGCAATCGAGAAGGTGGTCAACGCCCCACGGGTGACCAGCAGCTCCTTGCCCACCTGCACCACATCCAGCAGCTTGGTCGGGTCACTGTCCAGGTCGACCATGTTGGCGGCTTCGCGCGCGGCCTGGGTGCCGTCATTCATGGCCATGCCAACATCTGCCTGTGCCAGTGCCGGTGCGTCGTTGGCACCGTCGCCACACATGGCGACCAGGCGCCCGTCATTCTGCTCCTGACGAATGCGCGCCAGCTTTTTCTCTGGTGTGGCTTCAGCCAGTACATCATCCACCCCGGCTTCAGCAGCGATTGCTGCAGCGGTCAGGGGGTTATCGCCCGTGACCATCACCGTGCGGATGCCCAACTGGCGCAGCTCGGCGAAACGCTCACGAATACCTGGCTTCACCACATCCTTGAGGTGGATGACGCCGAGCAGACGCTTGTCCATGCAAACCAGAAGCGGCGTGCCGCCGCTCTGGGCGATCTTGTCGACTTCCTTGGACAGCGCAACAGGCATCTCCAGACGCTGCATACCGACGAACGCCAGCACCGAGTCCACTGCACCCTTGCGGTAACGGCGTTGCTGGTAATCAACCCCCGACAAGCGTGTCTCGGCGCTGAACGGCACCACGGTCATCGCGTTGGCTTGCGGCTCGCTGAAGTCGTGCAACTGCCGCAGGTATTCGACGATCGATTTACCTTCAGCGGTGTCATCGGCCAACGAAGCGAGCAAGGCGCCTTCGCCCAGTTCACGAGCGCTCACCCCTGGCGCGGCATGCAGGGCACTGCAACGACGGTTGCCGAAGGTGATGGTGCCGGTCTTGTCGAGCATCAACACATGCACATCACCGGCGGCCTCCACTGCACGCCCGGAGCGGGCAATCACGTTCAGCCGCACCAGGCGATCCATGCCGGCGATACCGATGGCCGAGAGCAAGCCGCCAATGGTGGTCGGGATCAGGGTCACCAGCAGCGCCACCAGGAACACCAACGGAATCGCACCGCCGGCAAAATAGGCGAACGGCTGCAGGGTCACCACGACCACCAGGAAGATCAGGGTCAAGCCGATCAGCAGGATGTCCAGCGCGATCTCGTTGGGCGTCTTCTGCCGTTTGGCACCTTCGACCAAGGCAATCATTCGGTCCAGGGTCGACTCACCGGGGTTGCTGGTGATCTTGATCAACAACCAGTCAGAGACCAGCCGGGTGTTGCCGGTAACTGCCGAGCGGTCGCCGCCCGACTCACGAATCACCGGCGCAGACTCACCGGTAATGGCTGCTTCGTTGACAGCGGCGATACCTTCAAGCACCTCGCCGTCACCAGGGATCATCTCACCGGCCAGCACCTTGACCACATCACCCTTTCGCAGCGCCGTGGCCGGTATCACTTCATAGCTGCCAGCGGCGTTACGACGCCGGCAACTGAGGCCCTGGCTACCCGCCTTGAGGCTGTCGGCGCGCGCTTTGCCACGTCCCTCGGCCAACGCTTCGGCAAAGTTGGCGAAAAGCACGGTGAACCACAGCCACAGGGCGATTTGCAGCGCCACATGGGTCGGCACAGCGCTGTCGGGCAACAGGCAGAGCACGGTGGTGAAAACCGCCGTCAGCTCGACCACCAGCATCACCGGCGCACGTTTCAACTGGCGCGGATCAAGTTTGACGAACGCCTGCACCAGGGCTGGCCGCCACAGCGCAGCAAAAGTCGTCCGAGCCTGTTCGGCCGGCACCGCATTCACATCAGGAATCGGCATGTTCATGATTCGCTCCTTAGAAGCCCAGGCTCAGGTGTTCAGCGACCGGGCCCAAGGCCAGGGCCGGCAGGAAGGTCAGGCCACCGATCAACAGGATGGTGACCAACAGCAAGGTGACAAACAGCGGACCATGGGTCGGAAAGCTGTTCTGCCCTACCGGCGCGGTTTTCTTGAGCGCCAGGCTGCCGGCCAGGGCCAGTACCGGGAGAATGTAGCCAAAGCGGCCAATCAGCATGCCCAGGCCGAGCATCACGTTGTGGAACGTGGTATTCGCACCCAGCCCAGCGAAGGCAGAACCGTTGTTGGCACTGGCCGAGGTGTAGGCATACAGCAGTTGGCTGAAGCCATGAGCACCCGGGTTGCTCACCGCGCCTGCAGGGCCAGGCAAGCTGGTTGCCAGCGCACCCAGCACCAGTACCCCGAGTGGCATCACCAGCAAGGTTGCTACCAGCAATTGCACTTCACGCGCCTGCAGTTTCTTGCCCAGGTACTCCGGTGTGCGGCCAATCATCAGGCCCGCCAGAAACACAGCGATCAACACGTTCAGCAGCATGCCGTAGAGCCCGGCACCCACACCGCCAAAAATCACCTCGCCCACCATCATGTTGACCATCGCCACCATGCCGCTGATTGGGTTGAGGCTGTCGTGCATGTTGTTCACTGAGCCATTGGACGCCGCTGTAGTGGTGACCGTCCACAGCACGCTACCGGTGGTGCCGAAGCGGCTTTCCTTGCCTTCAAGCGGTGCCGTCTGTTCGACCTGAGGGTTGCTCAATGCCGGGTTGGCCTGGTACTCGGACCACAGCGCAGTCGACCCACCGATCAGGAACAGCGCCAGCATGCAGGCGATGATCGCCCGGCTCTGGCGCAGGTCTTTGACGTAATGGCCAAAGGTGAAAACCAGGGCCACCGGGATGAGGATGATTGAAGACACCTCGAAGAGGTTGCTCCAGGCACTCGGGTTCTCGAATGGATGCGCCGAGTTGACCCCGAAGAAGCCGCCGCCGTTGGTACCCAGCTGCTTGATTGCGATCTGGCTGGCGGCCGGCCCCAGCGGAATAAGCTGGTCGACGCCTTGCAGGGTGAGCGCTTTGACGTAGTCGCTGAAGGTTTGCGGCACGCCCTGCCAAACCAGCAACAACGCCAGTACCAGACACAGCGGCAGCAAGCCATAGAGGGTTGCACGGGTCATGTCGACCCAGAAATTACCCACCGTGCTCGCCGAGCGTCGGGCAATGCCACGGCACAGCGCGACCAGCACGGCAAGGCCCGTCGCGGCACTGACAAAGTTCTGCACGGTCATGCCAAGCATCTGGCTCAGGTAGCTGACTGACGCCTCACCGCTGTAGGACTGCCAGTTGGTGTTGGTCATGAAACTGACTGCAGTGTTGAATGCCAACGACCACTCTTGTCCCGGCAAATGCTGCGGGTTGAGCGGCAGGTAACCTTGCAGCAGCAGTACACCGAACACCATCAGGAAACCAGCCAGGTTGAACGCCAGCAAGGCCAGCGCGTACTTCTGCCAGCTCTGCTCGCGGCCCGGATCGACACCTGCGATGCGATAACAACCCCGCTCCACTGGCCCCAGAATCGGCGTCAGCCAGGTACGCTGCCCTTCCATCACCTTGTAATAGAAACGGCCCAGCCAAGGTGCCGGCAACAAGACGATGGCGAAAAATGCCAACAGCAACGCGTAATCGTAACTGTGCATGGCCACTCCTAGCCCCTGTCCGCGCGCAACAGCGCGGCCATCAGATAAACCCACAACGCCACTGCCAGCAGCAGTGACACCCCGTCCAGAATGCTCATCACAACTCTCCGTCTCGCAGCACAGTGCCGCTGACGGTCATTGTCGGAAGAGAGGCTGTAAAGGAACGAGAGCGAGTGCCCGATGAAGGCATAAAGAGTGCGTAAAGATCACCGGCGGTGCTGCAGCGGGTCAGGCGCGCGGCTGGTCCGGCTTGCTGTGCACCCAGTCCAGCAGCAGGCTGTAGGCCACCGCAAGCAGGGTTGGGCCAATGAACAGGCCGATGAAACCGAACGCCAACAGACCGCCAAACACACCGAGCAGGACAATCACCAGCGGCAGGTCACCGCCACGGCTGATCAGATAGGGTTTGAGCACGTTGTCGACGCCACTGATGATGAACGTGCCCCACATGCCCAGGAACACCGCCATACCGTATTCCCCCTTCCAGACCAGCCACGCGGTGGCGGGTATCCAGGCCAGTGGTGGGCCCATGGGGATAAGGCTGAGCATGAAGGTAATGATGCCCAACACCAGCGCACCCGGTACGCCTGCAATCAAGAATCCGATCAATGCCAGCAACGCCTGGGCCGCCGCCGTGCCGATCACACCATTGACCACACGCTGCACGGTGCCGGCAATCAGGTCGAGGTAGTAGCCGGCACGCTCACCGATCAGGCGGCCCAGCAAGCTCAAGACAAACGCCGCAAGACGCGGCCCGTCACGGTAGAAAAAGAACACGAACACCAGGCTCAGGGCAATTTCGAGCATACCGCTGCCAATCTGGGCACTGCGCGCCAGCAGCCAGTTCCCGACCTGACCGAAGTACGGCTTGAGATTGGCCAGCATGGCCACACCCTGCTGGTCGACAGCGACCCAGACACCCACCAGGCGTCCGCCGATCAATGGAATACTGCCCAACCAGCTCGGCGCATCAGGCAGGCCGTCAACCTGTACGTCTCGAATGAACGCCGTAGCATCGCGAACGTGGTCCACCAGGTTGAACCCCAGCCAGACCAGCGGCAAGGCCACCAGTAAAATCCACAGCGAGGTCAGGAACGCCGCTGCCAGGGTCTCTCGGTCCCCCAGCAGCCGCGTCAACAGGCGCATCAACGGCCAGCTGGCATACGCCAGGATCGCCCCCCAGAGCAACGCAGAGAAAAATGGCGCCATGACCCACAGGCCAGCCCCAAGCAATCCGAGCAGGAGGATCTGTACCAGCAGGCGGTCGTTACTCAGCATGATGTTCCCTGATCAGCGAATCAATTCAACGTGCAGGCCGCTTGCGCTGCCCTGACCAACTTCCAGCCGCGCCGCGCGCACACCGGTCTTGATCAACTGTTCGCGCCAGGCTTCAGCCTGGGCGCCAGCCAGTGTGACACGCAGGGTGCTGTCCAGGTTGAAACTTCGCCCAAGCAGGACAACCCAGTCTGCTGGCGGCTCCCCCTCAAGGTCGGGATAGTCCAGCTTGCCGGTACTGCGCAGTTCACGTAGCACCGTTGCCGGGGTTGGCAAAACGTCCGCCAGGGGCGCATTGGCAACAAACTGCTCGGCATGCAGGTAGGCCCGCTTGTTCCCACGTGTGATGCCGTACAAGGCGATCAAGGTATCCTGTGCTGGCGCAGCCAGGCGCAGGAGCACAAAGGCTTGCTGCTCGTCGGAGCCATAGAGCCGCGCGTTGCCGAACACCTCATTGGCCCACAGGTTGCTCTCACCGCAGTCACGCGCCTCACACCAGAACAGCGCATAGCCGCCCTCTGCCTGCAAGGCTTCTCGCGCTTGAGTGAACGCCTCGCTGGCGGTCCGCTCGACGGGCAGCTGCCAGGTCACCGAGCTGAGTTGGCCTCGGCCCTCAATCTTGTTCTCCATGCGCAATTGGCCGCTGATCTTGCGCAGGGCGCCCAGCGGGTAGACGCGTTCCAGTTCCGTTGCTGCGTGTTGATCAACGGCTTTGGCATCCGTTGGCACCGGCAGCTCAGCGGCAACCAGCGGCCAGGCAACGAGCAAGGCCAGAGCGGAAACAGCAGATTTCAGGCTCGTCATCATATTCATCGGCACGCCACGCCCTGAAGGGCGCCGCGAGGTGAGGCAGTGTCACACGTGGTCATGGTTGTCTCCCTGTTCAACCCGCCAAGCCTCGACAGTTGCCTGCTACAAGTCAAGGAATGGCAAAGAAGCGATTGAAACAGTCTGCGACAAGGGACGCACCCGCCTCATCGTTCAGGTGCAGGTGGTGGCCACCCGGCAGTTGTTTCTGTTCAAAGGGTAGCTGCTCAAGCAAGGCAGTGTGCCGCACCAACATACCGTCGGCGGCCACGATCAATTGTGCAGGGCATGCGATGCGGCGCACAAAGCTCTGCGCTTGCTCATCGCTCAAGCGTAGCGCTGAAGGTAACGTCAGGCGACTGTCGCTGCGCCAGGTAAAACCACCCGGGACGGCCTCCAACCCTCGCTGGGCGAGCAGCCCTGCCGCTTCGCGACTCACCGCCACCACGCCCTTCATGCGCGCCTCAACGGCCTGCTCCAGTGCCGCATACACCGGTTTGGGCTTCTTGCCGTGGCGCAGTTGCGCCTGCAGGGCCATGCCCATGCGCTCGGCAGTGTCTTCAACCCCTGCGGTCGGCGGAACAACGCCATCAATCAGGGCCAGACGAGCGATACGTTCAGGCACGGCCCCCGCCAGCACCACTGAGACAATCGCCCCCAAGGAGTGCCCCATCAGGGAAAAGCGCTCCCAGCCCAAATGTTCGGCGACCTTCAACACATCGAAGGCATAGTCCCACAAGGCATAGCTGGCCCCTGGCGGGCGGTGCCCGGACAAACCGTGCCCGGCCAGGTCCAGCGCAACGATACGCACCCCAGTCAGCTTCGGTGCCAGCCGTACAAAGCTGTTGGAATTATCCAACCAGCCATGCAACGCAATCACCGGGCGTCCATCGGCCGGGCCAAACAGCTGCGCCGCCAACTCGACATGCCCCAGGTTCAGACGCCCCTGTTCGATTGGGCCGGTCATACGCTGTGCTCCTGCCAGCGGTCGAACAGCCCCTTGAGCAGGCTGGCGGTGTCGGTCGGTCGCTCCAGTGGAAACATGTGCCCGCCCGGCACACTGTGAAACTCGCCGCGCGGCATGCGACGAACCGCATAGGCATGATGACGCTTGATCACTCGGCTATGACTGCCCCGCACCATTGCCAGCGGGATCGAAACCTGGCGGACTTGCCCTGGGCTGATATGGGGCAAGCTACGGTAGATGCTGATTTCGGTGGCCGGATCGAAGCGCAGGCGCAACGCGTCGTCCGCCTCCTGCAGCCCATGTTGCACATAGGCGTCGAGGCAGTCGGGGTCGAAGTTGCGAAACAGGCTCTTGCCTGTGAAGTAGGCCCGTGCGGTTTCTCGATCCGGAAACGCCTCACGTCGGCCCAGCGTACGCCCGGCCGGGGTAAGGCGATCAATAAAACCAAAGCGCTTGGCCGTGCGAATCAGCCACTCATCAGCGCGCGTCAGCACCGGTGAGTCCAGCATCACCACGCCGCGGTAGAACTGTGGGCAGCGCATTGCCGCATGCAGGTGCAGAACCCCGCCCAGGGAGTGCCCGACACCCCAGACCGGCGCAGGCTGTTGTTGCAGATGGTGGATCAACTCGTCGACCAGGCTCTGCCAGTTATCGTTGACCGGGAAGCGCGGGTCGTGGGCATGCTGAGGCAGGTGGCTGACCTGATAGTCCGGCGCCAGCGCAGCGAATAGCTTGCCGTAGGTGGCCGAGGGGAAACCATTGGCATGAGCGAAGAAGATCTGCTGCGACATGGCCGCCTGTCCGAGAGGAGTAATGGCGTCATTGTCCGCGCCGACTCGGCGCGGGGCAATGTCCGGAAAAGCCATCAGAGACGGCAATCAGGTCAATAGGAAGGTGATACCGGCGCAACAGCCTGAATCACCCGTGTTCTCAACGGCTGGGGGCAGCCTCGCCCAGCGCGATGACGGCTATCGTCAGCCGTGAAATGCAACTGGTCTTGCCCTCTTCGGCACTCAATCGAATGTCCCAGACGTGGGTGCTGCGCCCGATATGCACTGGCCGCGCCGTTGCCGTAACCCGACCACTGCGCAAGCCACGCAGGTGGTTGGCGTTGACTTCAAGGCCCACGCAGTAAAATTTCTGCGGATCGATACACAAATAGCTGGCCATGGAGCCGACGGTTTCGGCCAGCACCACAGAAGCACCACCATGAAGCAAACCGAACGGTTGGCGGGTACGGTGATCGACCACCATGCTGGCCGTCAGCGAATCGTCGCTGAACGACTCGAAGCGGATGTCCAGTACCTCGCCAATGGTGTTCTTTTGCTGGTGATTAAGCTGGTCGATATCAGGCTGGGTGTACCAGATGCTCATGGGCGAGTCCTTTATTATTCTGGGTTGAGCGACGCTCAAGGATGGCTCAGGCTACGCAAGGTCATCAACCCAGCCAACGGCCAGTCGCCTTCAAGCTCGGCGAGCGAGGCAGTGCTCATCGGCTGCGGATCGCGTCGATGCCCCTGTTCAAGCATCCCCACCAGCGTGCCAACCAAGGGCTGATGACTGACCAACAGCACATGCTCCAGGCCCAGCTTGTCCAACTCGGCGATCACCTGGTCGGCTTCGCTCTCTGGGGTCAACCACGGTACGGTGATCAAGGGCTTGTCGAAGGACAACGCGTCACAGACCAACTGGGCTGTCTGCTGCGCGCGCACATAAGGGCTGGCCAGGACAGCCTGCAGCGGCTGCCCGAGCAACTGCGCGGCACTGCGCAACACCTGCTCACGACCATGCGCGGTCAAGCGGCGTTCGGCATCGCTATGGGCCCGCGCCTCGGCCTCACCATGACGCAGCACCCAGAGCTTCATAGCTTCGGCTCCTCATCACGCACCGGATGCGCAGCTGCAGGTACGCTGTGAGGTGCTTCACCTTCCGGCGCACGCGGGCTTGGCCAGTCAGCAAATGGCCACGGCTTCTGGTCACTGTGGAAGCTGCCGAAACGACCGATTTGCGCAAGGTACTGGCTGAGGCTGTCGCCAAAATTCATCAGGCTGGCACTTGGCGCACCGTAGATCAGTCGATAGACCAACTGCACCAGTATCAGGCCACCCAGCAGCAGCTCGGCCAATTGCCACACAATCAGGAACACCAGCATCCAAAGGATACGCAGACCGATCGATTCGCACTGGGCCTGTTTCGGGGATTCGTTCATCTACTGCTCCTGTCGTTCAGTTGAAACCGCTGGTGGAAATGAAGTCGACATCAGTCTTCGGCTCGCCCCGCATCAACAACTCGATGACCTGATTGAGGGTACGCCCCTCGAACAGGATCGCATGAAGCCCTGCCACCAGCGGCATGTAGACCTGCAACTCCTGGGCCTTGACCTTGAGCACCTTGAGGGTATTGACGCCCTCGGCCACTTCGCCCAGTTGGCTGACTGCCTGCTCCAGGCTCAAGCCCTGGCCCAGTGCGTACCCCACCTGATAGTTGCGGCTCTTGGGCGAGGAGCAGGTGACGATCAGATCCCCCACCCCGGCAAGGCCAAGGAAGGTCATTGGGTTGGCGCCCTGGCTGACGGCGAAGCGGGTCATTTCCGCAAGTGCCCGGGTGATCAGCATGCTCTTGGTGTTCTCGCCCATACCCAGGGCCACAGCCATGCCGGCAATAATGGCATAGACGTTCTTCAAGGCCCCGCCCAGCTCGACACCGAAGCGGTCGCTGCTCGCGTAGACACGAAAGGTTCGACCATGGAGCACGGCCTGAACGCTGCGACAGAGCGCTTCATCTTCGCTGGCAACCACCGTCGCAGTGAGCGCATGCTCGGCTACTTCGCGCGCAAGGTTCGGCCCGGACAGTACGCCAATACGCGCCTGCGGGGCTATTTCCTCGAGGATCTGGCTCATGAGCTTGAAGCTCTGGGCCTCGATACCTTTGGTCAGACTGACCAGCATCTTGCCGCTAAGCAGCCCGGCATGAGGGGCCAGCACTGAGCGCAATGCACTGGAAGGCAGCGCGACAAAGATCAGCTCGCTCCCCTGCAGGGTCGCCAACAGGTCGGTAACCGGCTCTACCCCCGGGTGAAGTTTGATGCCCTTGAGGTAACGCGGATTCTCTCGATTGCAACGCATGGCCTCGGCCTGTTCGGGATCGCGCATCCACTGGCGTACCCGGACACCATTTTCGGCCAGCAGATTCGCCACCGCGGTGCCGAAACTACCGCCACCCAGAACTGCAACCGGTTGCTGTTCAGTCATATTCAATCCGTTAATGCCAAAAATGTGGCGACGTCCGCATTATACGGCGCGATAGTGCCAGAGCCAGCGCCAGATATGCGAATCATGGCCGGGGTTGCCCTCAGACAACTGGAAAATGCCGGCTACTCGGTTAACATGCCCGATTTATATCCGTAATAAGGCCGCGCCGTGTCACTTGGCCCTCTTCCTTCATGCGCTCTTATGCTGCCGACCCTCGCGGTAAGCGGTCAGCCCCTGCCTGAAAAACGCCCTCTGGGCAACCAGGTAACAGCTCAGGATCACCCTGTCGACGCGGAGCTCGCGCGCTGATGCGCAGGCTTCTGAGCGCACTGCTGCTGGCCTGGCTGTGGCCGCTGACGGCAGCGGCACACGACATCCTGCTGACGGCCGCGACAGAAAGCCCGGGCGTGCGCGCCTTTGTCCACTCACTGGAACAACGGCGCAGTGCTGACCAGGTACGTTTCCTGCCGGTGGCCGAGTTGCCTGCGCCGGGACGCATAAAGCCGACAACCCGGCTGATTCTGCTCGACACCGCCGCCCTCGACTGGCGCCTTGGTGAAACCGCCGGGCCACCGGCACTGGTGATGCGCATCAGCCGAGTGCAGGCCAACCAACGGTTTGGGCGTGTGCCCCCACACTACCTGAGCCTGCTGTGGAGCGACCCGTCGCCTGCACGCCAACTGCGCCTGATTCGCTATCTGCTGCCACATGCTCGACGGGTCGGCGTGCTCTATAGCGAGCAAAGCCGTTTCCTGCTCGATGAGCTGAACCAGAGCGCACAGCAGTTGGACCTGCACATCAACGCCCAAGCCTGGCCGGATCCTCGCGACAATCGCCCTTTGCAAGCGCTGCTGCAGGGCAGTGACGTCGTGCTCGGCCTGGACGATCCAGGCCTGTACAACCCGCGTACCGTCAAGAACCTGCTGCTCAGCAGCTACGCCCGACAGATGCCCCTGATCGGCCCCACGGCCGGGTTCGTCAAGGCCGGCGGCCTGGCCAGCACCTTCAGCAACAAGCACGACTGGCTGCGGGTGCTGGACCGCCTGCTCGACCAGGCACCGGCCAAATGGCCGCGCACCCACTACCCTGAGCGTTTTGGCGTCATCGGCAACCCTCAAGTGGCCCGCGCCCTGGGGATTGAGCCGATTGAACCGGCTGCGGCAACCAAGGTCGTCGCCGAAGGAGAGCCCACCCCATGAACCTGCGCCTGAGCCGGGACATTCATACCCGCACGCAGATGATCAGCCTTGGCCCCGCCCTGCTGCTGACCTTGCTGCTGATCGGTTTCTTTACCTTCGTGCGGATCCAGGACTTGCGCCAGGAACTCAACCACACCGGCCAGTTGATCGCCAACCAGTTGGCTCCCGCATCGGAGTACGGCGTGATCGCGGGTAACGAGGACGTGCTCGAAAGCCTGATGCGGGCCACCTTGAGCATCCCCCACGTGCGCTTTCTGGAGGTTCAGGACAGCGCCAACCATATTCTGGTGCATGTCGAGCAACCCGACGAAAACGACAAACCCACACAACCGGTTGAAGTGTTCCAGGCGCCAATACGCTTGCAACAGATCCCCTTGGACAACGACTTCCTGCATAACAGCAGCCTGCCTGCCTCGGCCCCAGGGGACGACTACCTGGGCCGGGTCATCGTCGGTATGTCCAACGACGCCTTCAGCCAACGGCAACAGGAAATCGTGATCAAGGCGGCGATACTCGCCCTGTTCGCCCTGATCTTCACCTTCCTGCTGGCCCGCCGCCTGGCCCTCAGCCTGGCCAAACCCATCAGCGACATGAGCCAGGCCGTCAAGGCGATCCAGCAAGGCGACTTCACCTCACCATTGCCGGTGCTGGACGACACCGAACTGGGCAACCTCTCCCGGCACATCAACAACCTGGCCAGCGCCATGGCCAAGGCCAGCCACGAACAGCAACAGGCCATCGCGCAACTGGTTCAGGCCCGCGAAGAAGCCGAACAGGCGAACAAGGCCAAATCAGACTTCCTGGCAATGATGAGCCATGAGCTGCGCACACCGATGAACGGCGTGCTGGGCATGCTGCAGTTACTGGAAACCACCCCACTGAGCGAAGAACAGGCCGACTATGCGGCCGTGGCCACGGAGTCAACCGGCCATTTGCTAAAGGTCATCAACGACATTCTTGATTTCTCGCGGATCGAGAGCACTACGCTTGAACTTGAACACATTACCTTCAACCTGGCCGAACTGATTGGCAGTTGCACCCAGGCGTTCCTGCACACGGCCCAGCAGCGCGACCTGGAGCTGCAACTGCGCATGCCACCCGGCATCGAGCAATTGCAGGTGGTCGGCGACCCGACGCGCATCCGCCAGGTACTGGTCAACCTGATTGGCAATGCCTTGAAGTTCACTGAACGTGGCACGGTGCAAATCGAACCGCGCTGGCAAGTGCTCGACCGCCAACTGATCTGGTTCAGTTGCGCAGTACGCGACACCGGTATCGGCATCGACAGCCAACACCTGGAAATGATGTTCGTCGCCTTCCAGCAGGCGGACAGCTCGATTTCCCGGCGTTATGGCGGTACGGGCCTGGGGCTGTCGATTGCCCGAACCCTGGCAGAGCGCATGGGCGGCAACCTGCGCGCCGAAAGCCGCGAAGGCCAGGGCTCAACCTTCACCCTTGAGATTCCCTTGACCCTCGCGGTAAAACCGCAACCCACACTGTCACCCAGCGTGCAGGTCGATGAGGACAACGGCCAGGGCCGGCGAATCCTGCTGGTGGAGGACAACCCGGTCAACCAGACGGTCATCGAAGCCATGCTGCGCAGCCTGGGCTATGAAGTGTGCGTAGCCGTCGACGGTGCTCAGGCCGTGACCCAGATCGCTCGCCAGCGCTTTGCCGCCGTGCTGATGGATTGCCGTCTACCGGTGATCGATGGCTACGAAGCCACCCGTCGAATTCGCCAGCAACCCAAGGACAAAGCCTTGCCGATCATTGCCTTGACCGCCAATGCGCTGCTGGGTGATCGCGAACGTTGCCTGGCCGCCGGAATGAACGATTACCTGACCAAACCCTTCAAACGCACAGATTTACAGCAAATTCTGCAACGTTGGTTACCCGCTGACGCAGCGGCGACTGGCGATAAATGCTAAATTGCGGCAGTCTTAGAGACTGAATCAAGGCCGATTGAGGTCTTGAAAAAAAATTTCAGTGCACAAGTGTACATCTTCGTCCCTGTGCTGTGACTTTCACTACAACGCAATAGTCTATGTGTAGGCTGCCGCCCCAGGCCCAAACGCCTTGGGTCGGCCGGGAAGATTCGCCCCTGCCGCACCGGATTATTGAGGAGCTCGCATGACCAAACAAAACGCCTTTACTCGGGAAGACCTGCTGCGCTGCAGTCGCGGTGAGCTGTTCGGCCCAGGTAACGCGCAACTGCCCGCCCCGAACATGCTGATGGTGGATCGCATCACCCATATCAGCGAAGAGGGTGGCAAGTACGGCAAAGGTGAATTGGTCGCCGAGCTGGATATCACCCCGGACCTGTGGTTCTTCGCCTGCCACTTTGAAGGTGACCCGGTGATGCCTGGCTGCCTGGGCCTTGACGCCATGTGGCAACTGGTTGGCTTCTTCCTGGGCTGGCAAGGCCTGCCAGGTCGCGGCCGCGCCCTGGGCTCGGGTGAGGTCAAGTTCTTTGGCCAGGTACTGCCGACCGCCAAGAAAGTTACCTACAACATCCACATCAAGCGCGTCCTGAAGGGCAAGCTGAACATGGCCATTGCCGATGGTTCGGTGGCAGTCGATGGCCGCGAGATTTACACCGCCGAAGGCCTTCGGGTCGGCGTATTCACCTCCACTGACAATTTCTAAGGGTTATTCGCATGCGCCGCGTCGTTATCACTGGTCTGGGCATCGTTTCGTGCCTGGGCAATGACAAAGAGACCGTCTCCGCCAACCTGCGTGCAAGCCGCCCGGGCATTCGTTTCAACCCGGAATACAAGGAAATGGGGCTGCGCAGCCAGGTTTCCGGCTCCATTGACCTCAACCTCGAAGAACTGATCGACCGCAAGGTTTACCGCTTCGTCGGCCACGCCGCTGCCTACGCCTACCTGGCGATGCAGGACGCGATCAAGGACTCCGGCCTGTCCGAAGACCAGGTCTCGAACCCGCGCACCGGCCTGATCGCAGGCTCCGGCGGCGCCTCGACCCTGAACCAGATGGAAGCACTGGACATCCTGCGCGAAAAAGGCGTCAAGCGTGTTGGCCCGTACCGCGTAACCCGCACCATGAGCAGCACCGTTTCTGCGTGCCTGGCAACACCGTTCAAGATCAAGGGTCTGAACTACTCCATCGCGTCGGCCTGCGCTACCAGCGCACACTGCATCGGCGCTGCCATGGAGCAGATCCAGATGGGCAAGCAGGACGTCGTCTTCGCCGGTGGTGGTGAAGAAGAACACTGGAGCCAGTCGTTCCTGTTCGACGCCATGGGCGCCCTGTCCAGCCAGTACAACGAAACCCCGGAGAAAGCCTCCCGTGCCTACGACGCCAAGCGTGACGGTTTCGTCATCGCCGGTGGTGGCGGCATGGTCGTGGTCGAAGAGCTGGAACACGCTCTGGCCCGTGGCGCAAAAATCTACGCGGAAATCGTTGGCTACGGCGCGACCTCCGACGGTTACGACATGGTTGCGCCTAGTGGTGAAGGCGCCATTCGCTGCATGCAGCAGGCACTGTCCACTGTCGACACCCCGATCGACTACCTGAACACCCACGGCACCTCGACACCTGTCGGCGACGTCGCAGAAATCAAGGGCGTTCGTGCAGTCTTCGGCGACAAGGCACCTGCCATCAGTTCGACCAAGAGCCTGTCGGGTCACTCCCTGGGCGCCGCAGGCGTTCACGAAGCGATCTACTGCATGCTGATGATGGAAGGCAATTTCATGGCCGGTTCCGCCAACATCGAGGAGCTGGACCCAGAAGTGGCCGACATGCCGATCCTGCGCGAAACCCGCGAAAACGCCAAGATTGACACCGTCATGAGCAACAGCTTCGGCTTTGGTGGCACCAACGCCACCCTGGTGCTCAAGCGCTGGCAAGGCAAGTAAGGCTTAACACCTTACGCAAAACGCCCCGACTGGTTCGGGGCGTTTTTGTTTCTGCTGCACCCAAAAGCCGTGTTGCATCCGTTTTTAACGCTGCCAACGGACACGCCTGCAGACACGCTATGCTGCCTAGGCTATCCGACAGCCATGGAGTACACCGTGAGCACTCCCCTTATCATTCGCCCCAAGGCCGAAGACGTCGAAGGCCAGCCCATCTTGCGCCCACTGCCATCGGCCAGGTGCCGCAGCGTCGGGCCGTTCGTGTTTTTCGACCATATGCTCAAGACCGACTACGCCCCTGGCAGCGGCATGAACATCCGCCAACACCCGCACATCGGCCTGTCCACCCTCACCTACCTGTTTGAAGGCGAGATCCTGCACAAGGACAGCCTTGGCTCAGAGCAACGGGTCAAACCTGGCGAGGTCAGCTGGATGACGGCAGGCAGCGCCGTAGCCCATATCGAGCGTACGCCTGCGGACCTGCTCGCCAGCGGCTCACGCCTGCACGGCCTGCAAGTCTGGCTGGCATCACCGAAACATGCCGAACAGGGCCCAGCGCATTACAGCCACTACACCGCCGCCAGCCTGCCAACGCATGACACCCTGGGGGTCAGCATCCGCCTGATCGCCGGCAAAGGCTTTTGCCTGGAATCTCCGGTTCCGGTGCTCTCGCCCACCCTCTATGCCGATGTGCGCATGCAGGCGGCGACCACACTGCCCCTGCCGACGGAACATGAGCAACGTGCGGTATACCTGCTTGAAGGCGAAGCGAGCCTGAATGGCGAACCGATAGAGCCCTGCAGCCTGCTGGTTCTGCCGGAAGGCGAGGAAATGACGCTGTGCGCCGAAGGCGAATGTCATCTGGTACTGATTGGCGGCGCACCGCTGGATGGGCCAAGACGGATGAACTGGAACTTCGTTGCCAGCGACCCGGCGCTGATCGAGCAGGCCCGGGCACGCTGGGCGGCCGGCGACTGGCCGACCGTACCCGGAGAGCACGAGCGCATTGCACTGCCGTAAAGCGCGCGCCAAGCCTCAGACTGTTGCCTGGCGCGTTTCCAGCGCTTACGCCTGGAACACCTCATCGAGCAGGTTATGCATGGCCTGGAACGCCCGCGTGGCGGTCCTGGCGTCATACATCATCATGCCTGGGGTATTCGCTGCCGGATCGGTGAACGAGTGCACCGCTCCACCGTAGCTGAGCAACTGCCAGTCGACCTTTGCCGCATTCATTTCAGCCTCGAATGCCGGCAACTGCTCCCTGGGCACCAACGGATCATCCGCACCATGCAAGACCAGCACCGCGCCCTTGATGTTGGCTGCATCAGCCGGGCGCGGAGTGTCCAGTGTGCCATGGAAGGAAATCGCCGCCTTCAGTGGAGCGCCATCACGGGCCAGTTCCAACGCACAGCAACCGCCGAAACAAAAGCCGAACGCCGCCAACTGCCCAGGCAGCAGCGCAGCGCGCGTCTGTTCAAGCAACTGCGCCAGCGCCGCCTGCATACGCTTGCGCAGTTCGAGCCGGTCATTTTTCAGCGGCATCATTGCCGCACCGGCCTGCTCGGCATTGCCGGGGCGTACCGCCTGCCCGTACAGGTCAGCAATCAACACCACATAACCGCGCGCCGCAACTGCACGGGCAATAGCTTCAGCGCCAGCCCCGACACCCATCCAGTTCGGGGCCATTATCAACCCCGGTTGTGCGCCACTGCCCGGCGTGTACAGCAAACGGCTCTCATAGGGTTTGCCATCAAGCTGATACACCAGCGATTCGATAACGACTGCGTTCATCACGACCTCCAAAATTGCATAGGGCGCCCATGAAAAAACCCGCCGAAGCGGGTTTTCTCTTACATCGGATTAAGCCGACAGCTCAACCAACAGCTTGTTCAAACGGCGTACATACGCCGCTGGGTCCTTCAAACTATCACCCGCGGCCAGTGCAGCCTGATCGAAGAGGATATGCGAGAAGTCGGCGAAACGGTCTTCGCTCTGCTCGTTGTCCAGTTTTTCGATCAGCGGATGGCTAGGGTTGAACTCGAAGATCGGCTTGGAGTCCGGAACCTTCTGACCACTGGCCTCGAGGATCTGACGCATCTGCAGGCCCAGGTCCTGCTCACCGATAGCCAGGATGGCTGGCGAGTCGGTCAAACGATGGGAAACCCGTACTTCGCTGACGGCGTCGCCCAGCGCACCTTTCAGGCGCTCGACCAGGCCTTCTTTTTCCTTGGCGATTTCTTCCTGAGCCTTCTTGTCCTCTTCGGAGTCCAGCTTGCCCAGGTCCAGGTCACCGCGCGCAACATCGACAAACTGCTTGCCGTCGAAATCACTGAGGTAGCTCATCAGCCACTCGTCAATACGATCGGTCAGCAGCAGCACTTCGATGCCTTTCTTGCGGAAGACTTCCAGGTGCGGGCTGTTCTTGACCTGCGCGTACGACTCGCCGGTGAGGAAGTAAATCTTGTCCTGACCTTCCTTGGCGCGTGCCAGGTAGTCGGCCAGGGAAACGCTTTGCTCGCCACTGTCGTCCTGGGTGGAAGCGAAACGCAGGAGACCGGCGATTTTTTCCTTGTTGGCGAAGTCTTCAGCCGGGCCTTCTTTCATGACCTGACCGAAATTCTTCCAGAAGCCTTTGTACTGCTCAGGCTCGTTCTTCGCCAGCTTCTCCAGCATATCCAGAACGCGCTTGGTCAGTGCCGACTTCATCGAGTCGATGATCGGGTCTTTCTGCAGGATTTCCCGCGACACGTTCAGCGACAGGTCATTGGAATCGACCACGCCCTTGATGAAGCGCAGGTACAACGGCAGGAAGGACTCCGCCTGGTCCATGATGAACACACGCTGCACGTAGAGCTTCAGGCCACGCGGCGCTTCACGCTGGTACAGATCGAACGGCGCACGGGCCGGTACGTACAGCAGCGAATTGTACTCAAGCTTGCCCTCGACCTTGTTGTGGCTCCAGGCCAGCGGGTTTTCAAAGTCGTGACCGATGTGCTTGTAGAACTCCTGGTACTCCTCGTCCTTGATTTCAGTACGCGGACGGGTCCACAGGGCGCTGGCGCGGTTGACGGTTTCCCATGCTTCGGCCGGCTTTTCCTCACCTTCGGCAACCTCGACCTGCTTGGGCAGCTCGATCGGCAAGGCGATATGGTCGGAGTACTTCTTGATGACGTTACGCAGGCGCCAGCCATCGGCGAACTCGGTCTCGTCCTTCTTCAGGTGCAGGACGATACGGGTACCACGCTCGGCCTTTTCGACAGTGGCGACTTCGAATTCGCCTTCACCTTTGGAGGACCAGTGAACACCCTCGGCAGCGGACAGGCCGGCACGACGGCTGAACACATCAACCTTGTCGGCGACGATGAATGCGGAGTAGAAGCCCACACCGAACTGACCGATCAGGTGCGAATCTTTCTTCTGGTCACCGGTGAGGTTTTTCATGAAATCGGCGGTGCCAGACTTGGCAATGGTGCCCAGGTGCGTGATCACATCCTCGCGGCTCATGCCAATACCGTTGTCCTCGAGGGTAACGGTACCTGCTTCCTTGTCGAAGCTCACACGGATTTTCAGCTCGGCGCCGCCTTCAAGCAGCTCAGGCTTGGACAGGGCTTCGAAACGTAGCTTGTCCACTGCATCGGAGGCGTTGGAAATCAATTCGCGAAGGAAAATTTCCTTGTTCGAATACAGCGAATGGATCATGAGGTGCAACAGCTGCTTCACCTCGGTCTGGAAGCCCAGGGTTTCTTTTTGAGTTTCCACACTCATGGTCTTCAAAACTCCAATCTATTGACAGTGGCCACTGACCAGGCAAGCGCGATAGGCACCCTCGCCTGGTCGTTGCAGCGGGATGAACAACAGATGGGGGCACTGCGCACTATTTCAAGGGCGGCAATAATTCTTCGATCTTGAAATGCGCGCGAGCAGTGGCGATGGGTTCGGCCTGACTGCCCTGCCAGGCGGTAATCGCGACATTGGTCACTCGTCGCCCCTGACGCCAGAGCTGACACTGGGCATAGGTATCACGGAAGTAGCCGGCCCGGAGGTAGTCGACCGAGAAGTCGATGATTTTGGGTATGGCCGCGCTTTCACTGAAAATCAGCAGATAGAGGGCGGCAGAAAGCTCCATGAACCCGGCAATCACGCCCCCATGAATGGCGGGCAACAAGGGATTGCCGATGTTGTCGGGGTTGGCAGGCAGACGAAACAACAAGTCTTCACCCTGACGGCTGCACTCGATACCGATCAACCCGGCATAGGGGATCAGATCCAGAAGTTGCGCATAGTTGCCCTCGGCATGGGCCGCGCGCAGCTGCTGATGAACCTCACGCGGAATCACAGCAGACCGTCCTTGAGTTGGCTGGCGAACCCCTGCCCGCCCTTGACGCCTTTACCCAAGCGCATAAAGGTACCCACCACCTGCGCAATCGGTCGCTGCGGATCATCCTGGTACGCCATGCCTCGGGTGAAGATCACGTCCCGGGTGACGCGATAGCACTGTGCGTAGCCGTAGATATCCTTCCCCGCTTCCGAGGGATGCATGTAGTCAATACGCAGATCAAGGGTCGGGCACACCTCGAACACCGGCAACACGCACAGCGTGGCCATGCCGCAGGTGGTATCCATCAGGGTGGTCAAGGCGCCGCCATGAATCGCACCGGTCTGTGGATTACCGACAATTTTCTGTGCGTAGGGCAGAACCAGTGTCATACCGTCAGCATCGGCACGCTCGACACGCATGTCCAGTAACTGACAATGACGCAGTGCAGAAAGAAAGCGCTGAGCCTGCGCCATTAATGGTGTCTCACTCATCTTCTTCAGTCCCGTCGTTATCTGCGCCGATGCACAAGCCTAGAAAAAAGTCTATATGGATCCAACAGTTATATATCTGTATCGTATGCGGAACTTATTCCTCAGCCTTGAACTCAAAGGGTTCAAGTAACTGTATTCCACCAGGAGAAACACCCCATGCGTAAACCTTTTGCTTATGCCCTGATGCTGGCCGCTACCCTGGGTCTGGCTGCTTGTGACAAAGCTGCAGAAACCAAAGCACCAGAAGCACCTAAGGCTGCTGAGCAAGCTGCACAGAAAGTCGAAGAAGCTCAGAATAAAGTGAACGAAGCGGCGAAAGAAACTGTCGATGCTGCTAAAGAAACCGTCGAAGCTGCCAAAGACCAAGCTGAAGCTGCTGCGCCTGCTGCCCCAGCACCAGAAGCAACGCCAGCCAAGCCTGCTAACTAAGCAGCCGCCCGGCAAAAAAAAACCCGACACTGTCGGGTTTTTTTATGCCTTTCAAAACCTGTGCCTGTCAAAACCCATGTAACGTCGACCTGAACATCAATAACAATGCACAACACACTAGCGGTTCAAACCAGAGGTTCCTTATTGACCTCAGGCATGGGTGCTTCTGTCGGGGTAAACACCATAACTTCGAGCACATCGGAATGGAATTCCCGACGGTAAAGTACCAACACAACACCTGCACTCGTCGCCATGAATAACCAGGGGTTGATGAACCAACTGAGTAAGGCCAGGCCAAAGTAGTAAGAGCGCAACCCGAAGTTGAACTGGTTGGCCGCCAGGGAAACAACCCGTGCCGCACGCGAGGCAAACGCTTTACGTTCCTGCTCACTGACATGGCGCTCGCCAATCATCGGCGCAGACCCCACCAATACGGCCGCAAAGTTGTACTGGCGCATGCACCAACTGAAGGTAAAGAAGGCATAGATAAAGACCATTGCCAGGCACAGCAACTTGATCTCGGACATGCTCTGCGACGCTTGCTGCACCAACGGCAAATCAGCCAGCAACGACAGCGCCCGGTCCGATGCACCGAGCACCGTCAGGATGCCAGCGAGGATAATCAGCGTACTGGAAGCGAAAAACGAGGCGTTACGCTCCAGGTTACCGATCACACTGGCATCGGCAATCCGGTTGTCGCGCAACAACATGCGGCGCATCCAATCTTCGCGGTACAGGTGCAGAACACTGGCCAGGCACGCCGTATCACGGCCTTTCCAGGTGGCATAACGGGTGTAGCCACCCCAGCAGACAACGAACCAGCAAACAGCCAGCAGATTAATCAGATTGCTTTGAATGAAGCTCATGGACGGTCCCGATCGAGAGGTTTCGCGCACAGTAAAGTGCGTCGATGGCCTTTCGACGCTTTATCACAAAAAAAGACACGTCACACCCCATAAACGAAAAACCCCACATCTTTATCGGATGTGGGGTTGGGCATCTGCCTAAGCTGACGCACGATGGCTTGTGGCCGGCGTCAACCTTGGGCGAACGCTATCGGCTCAGGCCAGGGCTTCGCGCGGCTTGCCGAGCAGGCGGTCGCAGACCACCGCCACGACCAGGGTCGCCACACTCGGTACCAACCAGGCCAGGCCCTGCTCGCTCAGCGGCAGGTTCGCCAGTGACTCAGGCAACCAGCTTGCCAGCGACGTGCCCTTGATGGCATCGACCAGGCCAAACAGCAGCGAGACCAGCATCACAGGTGCCAGAATACGCGCCGACGAATGCCACAGCTCTTTGCAGAAGCTCAGGCCGACCAGCACGATGCACGGCGGGTAGATGGCCGTCAGCAACGGAATCGAGAACAGGATCAACTTGGTCAGCCCCAGGTTCGACACCACCAGCGAGAACACTGCCAGAATGACCACCAGAGTACGATAGGACAGAGGCAGCACCTGGCTGAAGTACTCAGCACATGCGCACGTCAGGCCAACCGCAGTCACCAGACAGGCCAGCGCAATCAAAACGGCCAGGAACGTGCTACCGAGCGAGCCGAACGTATGCTGCACATAGGCATGCAGTACGGCGGCGCCGTTGGTGGCCCCCATGGCGATGTCGTGGCTGCCTGCGCCAAGACGGAACAGGCTGACATACACCAGCGCCAGGCCAACGCCGGCAATCAGGCCGGCGATAATGGCGTAACGGGTAATCAGCTGCGGCGACTCGACACCCCGCGAGCGGATGGCGTTGACGATGACGATACCGAACACCAACGCACCCAGGGTATCCATGGTCAGGTAACCATTGATGAAGCCCTGGGAAAACGGTGCGGCCACATAAGCGGGTTGAGCCTCGCCAATCGTGCCGGCAGGCAGCATGAATGCCGCGATGCCAAGCGCTGCCAGGGCGATAATCTTCAGCGGCGCAAGAAAGCGGCCTACGGTGTCCAGCAATTTGCCGGGGTACATCGACACAGCCAGCACGACCAGGAAATACACCAGGCTATACAGGAACAGCGCAACCGGGTTTTCACCCACCAATGGCGCGATACCCACTTCAAACGATACGGTAGCCGTACGCGGGGTCGCGAACAGCGGGCCAACAGCCAGGTAGCAGACCGCCGCCAACAGACCACCTGCGACCTTGCCGATCGGGCTGCTCAGGGCGTCCATACCGCCGCCAACCTTGGCCAGTGCAACCACGGTGATCACCGGCAAACCAACCGCGGTAACCAGGAAACCCAGCGCTGCCATCCAGACATGAGGGCCGGACTGCAAACCAACGATAGGCGGGAAAATAATATTGCCAGCTCCGACGAACAACGCGAACGTCATAAAGCCAAGCGCCAGGATGTCCTGGCCTTTCAACACTTTCATTAAGGAAATACCACACTACTGAAATCGGGATTTAGAGAGGGATTTCCCCTTGGGTGAGGGAAATGCTGTCTGACCGGATTAGCCAGACCCGTTTAGCGTGTCGTTCCCTTTTGAGGAGCGGGCACAAAATGAGTGCATAGGTTAACGAATTTACGCCGGAAACGCACGGCTGCAGGGGCGCCTGTCCGATGTGCGAATGTGCAGGTCGTCTGGAAATGCCGGGATTGATACCCCCCGCCGCTAGCGCATCACCCAGAAAGCACAAAGGCCACCCGAAGGTGGCCTTTGTGGTTGAAGCAGTCAGTCAGCCGAAGCTTACTTGACAGCCCAACCGGTCAGCTCGGCCAGGGCCTTGCCGATGTCCGCCAACGAACGGACAGTTTTCACGCCAGCGTCTTGCAGGGCAGCGAATTTCTCGTCTGCAGTGCCTTTACCGCCGGAGATGATTGCACCAGCATGGCCCATGCGCTTGCCCGGAGGAGCAGTCACACCAGCAATGTAGGAAACCACTGGCTTGGTCACGTGAGCCTTGATGTAGGCAGCAGCTTCTTCTTCAGCGGAACCGCCGATCTCACCGATCATGACGATCGCTTCGGTCTTCGGGTCTTCCTGGAACAGTTTCAGGATGTCGATGAAGTTGGAGCCTGGGATCGGGTCACCACCGATACCAACGCAGGTGGACTGACCGAAACCGGCGTCAGTAGTCTGCTTGACGGCTTCATAGGTCAGGGTGCCGGAACGGGAAACGATACCGACTTTGCCTGGCAAGTGAATGTGACCTGGCATGATGCCGATCTTGCACTCGCCCGGTGTGATAACGCCTGGGCAGTTAGGGCCGATCAGGGTAACACCCAGCTCGTCACACTTGACCTTCGCGTCCAGCATGTCCAGGGTTGGAATGCCTTCGGTGATGCAGACGATCAGCTTGATACCGCCGAACGCCGCTTCCAGGATCGAGTCCTTGCAGAAAGGCGCTGGAACGTAGATGACCGAAGCGTCGGCGCCAGTGGCAGCAACGGCTTCCTTGACGGTGTTGAACACCGGCAGGTTCAGGTGGGTAGTACCACCCTTGCCTGGGGTCACGCCGCCGACCATCTTGGTGCCGTAGGCGATGGCTTGTTCGGAGTGGAAAGTACCCTGCGAGCCAGTGAAGCCCTGGCAGATGACTTTGGTATCTTTATTGATCAGGACGCTCATTACTTGCCCTCCGCAGCTTTGACAACTTGTTGAGCAGCGTCGGTCAGGCTGGTTGCCGCGATGATGTTCAAACCGCTTTCTGCCAGTACTTTAGCGCCCAGTTCGGCGTTGTTACCTTCCAGACGAACAACGACCGGCACTTTGACGCCGACTTCTTTCACTGCGCCGATGATGCCTTCGGCAATCATGTCGCAACGAACGATACCGCCGAAGATGTTGACCAATACTGCAGCGACATTGCTGTCGGACAGGATGATCTTGAACGCTTCGGTTACGCGCTCTTTGGTTGCGCCGCCACCTACGTCGAGGAAGTTGGCTGGCTTGCCGCCGTGCAGGTTGACGATGTCCATGGTACCCATGGCCAGGCCAGCACCGTTGACCATGCAGCCGATGTTACCTTCCAGTGCCACGTAGTTCAGTTCGAACTGGGCAGCATGGGCTTCACGCGCGTCGTCTTGCGACGGGTCGTGGAAGGTCTTCAGCTTAGGCTGACGGTACATGGCGTTGGCGTCGATGTTGATCTTGGCATCGAGGCAATGCAGATCGCCGTCGGCCTTGATCACCAGCGGGTTCACTTCCAGCAGTGCCAGGTCATGGTCTTTGAACAGCTTGGCCAGACCGGTGAAAATCT
This sequence comes from Pseudomonas sp. TE3910, assembly GCF_056279025.1. Lineage (NCBI taxonomy): Bacteria > Pseudomonadati > Pseudomonadota > Gammaproteobacteria > Pseudomonadales > Pseudomonadaceae > Pseudomonas > Pseudomonas sp. TE3910. Next base: position 119,715 of record NZ_JBWBQN010000001.1, on the reverse strand, counting down.
TGGCGAACTGAGCAACCTGCTTGCCTTCCAGACCCAGCTGGAACGCCAGTTCACGACCCTGGAATGGCTGAGCGCCAACCAGTGGATCGATAGTAGCCTTGAGGATTTTTTCAGGGGTATCGTGAGCAATTTTCTCGATGTCCACGCCACCTTCGGTGGACGCCATGAACACGATGCGACGGCTCGAACGATCGACTACAGCGCCCAGGTACAGTTCCTTGGCGATGTCAGTGCAGGATTCGACCAGGATCTTGGTGACTGGTTGACCGTTGGCGTCAGTCTGGTAGGTCACCAGACGCTTGCCCAACCATTGTGCAGCGAACGCTTTTGCGTCTTCTTTGCTGCGAACCAGCTTAACGCCACCCGCTTTACCGCGACCGCCAGCGTGAACCTGGGCTTTTACAACCCATTCGGTACCGCCGATCTTTTCGCAAGCTTCTGCTGCAGCTTCAGGGGTATCGACTGCGAAACCCTTGGAAACTGGCAGGCCGTATTCAGCGAACAGCTGCTTACCCTGATACTCGTGAAGATTCATTCTTTTTACCGTCTTCGTTAGGTACTGCGCTTCGGCGCTGCGCCCTTTCGGGTGCCGCGCCACCTGTGACTGCTTGCCTGGAAAGTTGCCTCACCAGACTCGAGTCCGGCGAACTTTCCGCGGTGAGTCATGCAAGCAAGACTCACGACGGGCCGTCCGCCGTGGTTTCTTATTATTTAACGCTTTTTACGGTTCGCTACGTGAATGGCACCGCCATTCACAGCCAGCGCGGCTTCATGCAGCGCTTCGGACAGGGTCGGATGGGAGAAAACCATCATGCCCAGGTCTTCGGCGCTGGTGCCGAATTCCATCGCGATTGCACCCTGCTGCACCAGTTCGGCGGCGCTTGGGCCAATCACATGTACACCCAGTACGCGGTCGGTCTTGGCGTCGGCAATAACCTTGACGAAACCACCGGTATCGTTGGCAGCCATCGCACGACCACTGGCCGCGAACGGGAAGGTGCCCACGTTAACCTCAACGCCTTCAGCCTTCAAGGCTTGTTCGGTCTTGCCGACCCACGCGATTTCCGGGTGGGTGTAGATAACCGAAGGGATCAGGTCATAGTTCATCTGGGCCTTGTGACCCTTGATGCGCTCGACAACCATGATGCCCTCTTCCGACGCCTTGTGCGCCAGCATCATGCCGCGAACCACGTCACCAATGGCGTAGACGCCCGGTACGCTGGTAGCGCAGTAGTCGTCGACGAAGATGAAACCACGCTCGTCGATGGTCACGCCGCTGTCAGCTGCCAGCAGGTCAGTGGTCACTGGACGACGGCCGACCGCAACGATCAGCTTGTCGAAGGTGATTTTCTGTTCGCCGTTGGCGTCGGTGTAGGTCACTTCGACTTCTTCGCCGTTGACCTTGGAGCCAGTCACACGCGCACCCAGCTTGACGTCCAGACCTTGCTTGGTCAGGGTCTTCAGGGCTTCCTTGGAGACGGCGGTGTCGGCAGCCATCAGGAAGGTGTCCAGCGCTTCCAGAACGGTAACCTGAGCACCCAGACGCGACCAGACAGAGCCCAGTTCCAGACCGATAACGCCAGCACCGATAACACCCAGACGCTTAGGCACTGCCTGGAATTCCAGGGCGCCAGTGGAGTCGACGATGACTTTCTGATCAACCGGAGCCGGTGGAATGTCGATCGGACGCGAGCCGGAAGCCAGGATCACGTTCTCGGCTTCGATGACTTCAACGGTGCCGTCAGCCTTGGTGACTTCGACTTTCTTGCCAGCCAGCAGTTTGCCGTGGCCCTGGATCGAAGTAACGCCGTTGGCCTTGAACAGGGTAGCAACGCCGCCGGTCAGGTTCTTGACGATGTTCGCCTTGCGGCCAACCATCGCAGGAACGTCCATCTTCACTTCACCAGTGGTGATACCGTGAACGCCGAAGGCATCCTTGGCTTCGTGGTATTTCCAGGAGCTGTCCAGCAGCGCCTTGGAAGGAATGCAGCCAACGTTCAGGCAGGTACCGCCCAGGGCCAGCTTGCCTTCGCCGTCGGTGTACTTCTCGATACAGGCAGTCTTCAGACCAAGTTGTGCGGCCTTGATGGCGGCTACATAGCCGCCAGGGCCCGCACCGATAACTACTACGTCGAATTTCTGGGTCATAAAGGATTCCTTTTAGCTACAAGCCACAAGCTTCAGGCTGCAAGAAGGCCCGCTTCCGTAAGGAAGCTGGCCCCTTGCAACGTGCAGCTGTTTTTAGATATCGAGCAGCAGACGAGCCGGATCTTCCAGCAGGTTCTTGATAGTCACCAGGAAGGTCACGGCTTCTTTACCGTCGATCAAACGGTGATCGTAGGACAGCGCCAGATACATCATCGGACGGATCACGACCTGACCGTTGATTGCCATTGGGCGCTGAATGATGTTGTGCATGCCCAGAATCGCCGCCTGTGGCGGGTTAACGATCGGGGTCGACATCATCGAACCGAATGTACCACCGTTGGTGATCGTGAAGGTACCGCCGGTCATTTCTTCGATCGACAGCTTACCGTCACGGGCTTTCTTGCCGAACGTGGCGATGCCGCCTTCGATTTCAGCCAGGCTCATCAGTTCGGCGTTACGCAGAACCGGTACCACCAGACCACGGTCGCTGGACACGGCAACACCGATGTCGGCGTAGCCGTGGTAAACGATATCGCTACCGTCGATCGAGGCGTTGACCGCTGGGAAACGCTTCAGCGCTTCGGTAGCAGCCTTGACGAAGAACGACATGAAGCCCAGGCGAACGCCGTTGTGGGACTTCTCGAACAGGTCCTTGTACTTCGAACGCAGTGCCATGACTTCGGTCATGTCGACTTCGTTGAAGGTGGTCAGCATCGCCATGTTGGACTGAGCTTCAACCAGACGCTCGGCAACCTTGGCACGCAGGCGGGTCATCGGTACGCGCTTCTCGGTGCGGTCACCAGTGGCCATGACCGGTACGGCAGCGGCTGGGGCAGCAGCCTTGGCAGCTGGAGCAGCGGCCGGAGCGGCTTTCTTGGCAGCGACGGCAGCAACAACGTCTTCCTTGGTAACGCGACCACCTTTGCCAGTACCAGCAACGCTGGCCAGGTCGATGCCGTTTTCTTCGGCCAGCTTGCGTGCGGCAGGCGCAGCAATCGGGTCTTCTTCACCGGCTTCGACAGCAGCAGCGGCCTGGGCAGGCGCGGCAGCAGCGGCCGGAGCAGCAGCGGCGGCAGCACCTTCAGTGATGGAACCCAGTACTTCATCGGACAGAACGGTGTCGCCTTCGTTCTTGACGATCGCGCCCAGCACGCCGTCGGCAGTGGCCAGCACTTCCAGAACGACCTTGTCGGTCTCGATGTCAACGATCAGCTCGTCACGCTTGACGGCGTCGCCCGGTTTCTTGTGCCAGGTGGCTACGGTGCCATCGGCAACCGATTCCGGGAAAGTAGGGGCTTTGATCTCGATAGCCATTATCAATTGTTCCTTAAATTCGGTTTCTTGTGCGCGGTGGCATTAAACAGTGAAAGCATCTTGCAGCAGTTTTTCCTGCTGCTCGGCGTGCATCGAAGCGTAACCACAGGCAGGTGCTGCCGACGCGTCACGACCAGCGTACTCAAGGACCAGGTCCTTGTTGTGACGGGTCAGGATGCGACGCATGTGGTGCTGACTGCTGTACCAAGCGCCCTGGTTCATCGGCTCTTCCTGGCACCACACCACATCCTTCAGGTTGGTGTAAGGCGCGAGGATTTCGACCAGATCGTCCTCAGGGAACGGATACAGTTGCTCGATACGCACGATGGCGATGTCTTCACGACCTTCGGCACGACGTTTTTCCAGCAGATCGTAGTAGACCTTGCCGCTGCACAGAACCAGGCGGGTAACCTTTTTCGGATCGAGGGTATCGATTTCCGGGATTACAGTCTGGAACGAGCCTTCGGCCAGTTCTTCCAGCGTCGAGATGGCCAGTTTGTGGCGCAGCAGCGACTTCGGCGTCAGGACGATCAGCGGCTTACGCAGCGGACGAATGACCTGGCGACGCAGCAGGTGGTAGATCTGAGCCGGGGTGGTCGGTACGCAAACCTGAACGTTGTGCTCGGCGCACAGCTGCAGGTAACGCTCCAGACGTGCCGAGGAGTGCTCAGGCCCCTGCCCTTCATAACCGTGAGGCAGCAGCATGGTCAGACCGCACAGACGGCCCCACTTGTGCTCACCGCTGGTGATGAACTGGTCGACAACGACCTGAGCACCGTTGGCGAAGTCACCGAACTGGGCTTCCCAGATCACCAGCGCGTTAGGCGTGGTGGTCGAGTAACCGTATTCGAAGGCCAGTACCGCTTCTTCCGAGAGGAAGGAGTCGTACAGGTCAAACTTCGGCTGACCGGCATACAGGTTCTGCAGTGGCAGATAGGTGCTGGCGTCCTTCTGGTTGTGCAGCGCCGCATGGCGGTGCGAGAAGGTGCCGCGACCAACGTCCTGACCAGTGATACGCACCGGGTGACCTTCGAACAGCAAGGTCGCGTAGGCCATGGTTTCGGCGTAGCCCCAGTTGATTGGCAAGCCACCGGCCTGCATCTTCTGACGGTCTTCGTAGATCTTCGAAACCTGACGCTGAACCACAAAGCCTTCCGGCAGGTCCAGCAACTTGGCCGACAGCTCCTGCAGGGTCTTCAAGTCAAAGCGAGTGTCGTGACGCGCAGTCCAGGCATGGCCCAGGTACGGACGCCAGTCAACGAACAGTTCCTTGTTCGGCTCTTTGACCAGGCTCTTGACCACATGCAGGCCGTTATCCAGCGCATTGCGGTACTCGTCAACCTTGGCCTGTACGCGCTCGACGTCCAGACGACCGGCCTGAATCAGGCTCTCGGCATACAGTTCGCGCGTCGTGCGTTGCTTGGCGATCTGCTGGTACATCAACGGCTGAGTGCCGTTTGGTTCGTCAGCTTCGTTGTGACCACGGCGGCGGTAGCAGACCAGGTCGATGACCACGTCACGCTTGAACTGCATACGGTAGTCGACAGCCAGCTGAGTCACGAACAGGACCGCTTCCGGATCGTCACCGTTAACGTGCAGGATCGGCGCCTGAATCATCTTGGCGACGTCGGTGCAGTACTCGGTGGAACGCGAGTCCAGCGGGTTGCTGATGGTGAAACCAACCTGGTTGTTGATCACGATGTGAACAGTACCGCCGGTTTTGAAACCGCGGGTCTGCGACATCTGGAAGGTTTCCATGACCACGCCCTGACCGGCGAATGCCGCGTCACCGTGGATGGAAATTGGCAGAACCTTGTCACCAACGCTGTCGTTACGGCGATCCTGACGGGCGCGTACCGAACCTTCCACTACTGGCGAGACGATTTCCAGGTGGGATGGGTTGAACGCCATGGCCAGGTGAACTTCACCGCCGGCGGTCATTACGTTGGAGGAGAAGCCCTGGTGATACTTCACGTCACCGGAACCCAGTTCGACCTTCTTCTTGCCTTCGAACTCGTCGAACAGGTCGCGCGGGTTTTTACCGAAGGTGTTGACCAGAACGTTCAAGCGGCCACGGTGGGCCATGCCGATCACGACTTCCTTGGTGCCATAGGAACCGGAGCGCTGGATCAGCTCGTCCAGCATCGGAATCAGGCTCTCGCCGCCTTCCAGGCCGAAACGCTTGGTGCCTGGGTACTTGGTGCCCAGGTATTTTTCCAGACCTTCAGCTGCAGTGACGCGCTCGAGCAGGTGGCTCTGAACGTCTGCAGAAAAAGCTGGGCGACCACGTACGCTCTCCAGACGCTGCTGGAACCAGCTGCGCTGCTCGGAGTCGACGATGTGAGTGAACTCGGCGCCAATGGTGCGGCAATATGTCTGCTGCAAAGCGTCGAAGATTTCGCGTAGGCTCGCTTCCTCTTTGCCGATAAACAGGTCGCCGGCACGGAAAGTCGTATCAAGATCGGCATTGGTCAAGCCGTAATGATTGATCGACAAGTCTACAGGCGCAGGGCGCTGCCACAACCCCAGAGGGTCGAGCTTGGCAGCTTGGTGGCCGCGCATACGGTAGGCTTGGATCAGTCGCAGTACTTCAACCTGCTTCTTCTCGTGCTCGCTGCTCACGCTGCCGGCAGAAACCGGTTGAGCGCGGCGCTGGTTCTTTGCCAGCAGAACGAAATGGTCGCGGATTGTAGAGTGCGATACATCGGTAGCAGTGCTGCCTTCGGCGGGCAACTTCTGAAAGTAAGTGCGCCACTCTTCTGGCACAGCGTTAGGGTCGTGCAGGTAGAGTTCGTAGAGCTCTTCCACATATGCAGCGTTACCACCTGAAAGGTGGGCGCTATCCCACATGCGCTGCATCACGCTTTCTTGCATGCTTGGTCACCCTCGGTTAGGGGACAGATCGGCAAGAGCCACAGAAAGCCTGGAAAAGTCCGAGTACAGCGACCGAACCAAGCCACCGAGGATCCTACAGATTTTCCGGGTACCAGCCCGGAAGCCCCTGCTGGTCTCATATCTTCATAGGTAAAAGCTAGGGCTTTTTGGGCCTTCGCTCGGGTTTCACCTTGGTGCGGGCAATGGCCCGCACCTCGGCGTACTACGGGTACAACATTTTAAAATCAGGTGCCGCTTTGCAGCAGCATGTTACGTACGTGACCGATTGCCTTGGTCGGGTTCAGACCTTTCGGGCAAACGTTTACGCAGTTCATGATTCCGCGGCAACGGAACACGCTGAACGGGTCATCCAGGGACGCCAGACGCTCTTGGGTCTTGGTGTCACGGCTGTCAGCCAGGAAACGATAGGCTTGCAGCAGTGCAGCTGGACCGAGGAACTTGTCTGGGTTCCACCAGAACGAAGGGCAGGAAGTCGAGCAGCAAGCGCACAGGATGCACTCGTACAGACCGTCCAGCTTCTCACGCTCTTCTGGCGACTGCAGACGCTCGATGGCCGGAGCCGGCGTGTCGTTCTGCAGGTAAGGCTTCACCTTCTCGTACTGCTTGTAGAAGATGCTCATATCGACGACCAGGTCACGAATGACTGGCAGGCCAGGCAGCGGGCGAATCACCAGCTTGTTGCCCTTGACCACCGACGACAGCGGCGTAATGCACGCCAGGCCGTTCTTGCCGTTAATGTTCATGCCGTCGGAGCCGCAAACGCCCTCGCGGCAGGAGCGACGATACGAGAAACCTTCGTCCTGTTCCTTGATCAGTGCCAATACGTCCAGCACCATCAGATCCTTGCCACCGGTATCGACCTGGAACACCTGAGTTTTAGGCGCAGAGTCGGTATCAGGGTTGTAACGATAAACTTCGACTTGCAACATGGCGGCCACCCTTAGTAAGTCCGGACTTTAGGCTCGAAAGCAGGCACGGTTTTCGGCGCGAAGTTGACTGCACGCTTCTTGACACTTTTCTCACCCGGGAAGTACAGGGTGTGGCACAGCCAGTTTTCGTCGTCGCGATCTTCGAAGTCTTCACGGGCATGAGCACCGCGAGACTCTTTACGAGTTTCAGCAGCGATAGCAGTCGCTTCGGCAACTTCCAGCAGGTTCTGCAGTTCCAGCGCTTCGATACGCGCGGTGTTGAAGGCCTGGGACTTGTCGTTGATCTTGACGTTAGCGATACGCTCACGCAGATCAGCCAACTGCTGGATACCTTTCTGCATGTATTCGCCAGTACGGAATACACCGAAATAGTTCTGCATGCAGCTTTGCAGCTCGCGACGCAGGGTAGCAACGTCTTCACCGGTGTTGCGCTCATTGAGCTTGCGCAGACGGTTCAGCGCGACGTCGATGTCGGTATCGCTGGCGCTACGGTATTCGATACCCTCGCCCAGGGCTTTTTCCAGGTGCAGGCCAGCAGCGCGACCGAATACCACCAGGTCGAGCAGCGAGTTACCGCCCAGACGGTTTGCACCGTGAACCGATACGCACGCCACTTCACCGACCGCGAACAGGCCCGGGATAATGGTGTCTACACCGGCAGCGTTCATGGTGATGGCCTGGCCATGAATGTTGGTGGCAACGCCGCCCATCATGTAGTGGCAGGTTGGAACGACCGGCACCGGCGCAACCACTGGGTCAACGTGGGCGAAGGTCTTGGACAGCTCACAGATACCTGGCAGGCGGCTGTGCAGCACTTCCTCACCCAGGTGGTCGAGCTTGAGCATCACGTGGTCGCCGTTCGGACCACAGCCGTTGCCGGCGATGATCTCTTTAACCATGGAACGGGCCACAACGTCACGACCGGCAAGGTCTTTGGCGTTCGGCGCATAACGCTCCATGAAACGCTCGCCGTGCTTGTTGATGAGGTAACCACCTTCACCACGGCAACCTTCGGTAACCAGTACACCAGCGCCGGCAATACCGGTCGGGTGGAACTGCCACATTTCGATGTCCTGCACCGGCACACCGGCACGCAGCGCCATACCAACGCCGTCACCGGTATTGATCAGGGCGTTGGTGGTCGACGCGTAGATACGACCCGCACCACCAGTGGCCAGCACGGTAGCCTTGGCATGGATGTAAACGGTTTCACCGGTTTCGATGCAGATCGCGATCACACCGACGAACGCGCCGTCCTGGTTCTTGACCAGATCAACGGCATACCACTCGTTCAGGAAGGTGGTGCCTGCCTTCAGGTTGCCCTGATACAGGGTATGCAGCAGTGCGTGACCGGTACGGTCGGAAGCAGCACAGGTACGTGCAGCCTGACCACCTTTACCGAAGTCCTTGGACTGGCCACCGAACGGACGCTGGTAGATACGACCGGTTTCAGTACGGGAGAACGGCAGGCCCATGTGATCCAGTTCGAAGACCGCAGCCGGGCCTTCCTGACACATGTATTCGATAGCGTCCTGGTCACCGATGTAGTCGGAACCCTTGACGGTATCGTACATGTGCCAGCGCCAATCGTCGTTCGGGTCAGCCGAAGCGATTGCACAGGTGATACCACCCTGAGCCGATACAGTGTGCGAACGGGTCGGGAAGACCTTGGTGATTACAGCAGTCTTGTGACCACCTTGAGCCAGCTGCAGCGCAGCGCGCATGCCGGCACCGCCACCACCAATGATGATGGCGTCGAAAGAAATCGTAGGAATGTTAGCCATGAATCAGATACCCCAGAGAATCTGCACACCCCAGACGAAGTACGCGAACATCGCAACACCGCATACAGCCTGGAACAGGAAACGTATTGCAGTCGCCGACTTGCCGAACGCCATTGGCGTCAGGTAGTCCGTCGCGATGGTCCACATGCCGACCCAGGCGTGAGCGCCCAGAGCCACCAGTGCCAGCAGACTGAAAATACGCATCGCATTGTTGGAGAACAGACCGTGCCACTGGGCGTAGTCCATTCCCGGGTGCGCGACCAGGTAGCCAATCAGAAAAATGAAGTAAGCCGCGAGAACGACCGCAGAAACGCGCTGCGCCATCCAGTCATAGAGGCCCGAACGCGAGAGGTTCGTGACGTTGGTTACCATATCCACACTCCTGCCAGAACAATCACCACCACGGAGACGGCGATGACAATTTTCGAGCCCAGTTTGCCGCCTTCCAGCGTTTCACCGATGCCCATATCCATGATCAAGTGGCGCACACCGGCAACCAAGTGATACAGCAAGGCGGACAGAAGACCCCAAATCACAAGCTTGGCCAGCGGGCTGGTCAAACACGCTTTCACCTCACCGAAGCCTTCCTCGGAACCCAGGGATTTGCCCAATGCATAAAGCATGATGGCCAGGCCCAGGAAAAGGATGACACCGGAGATGCGGTGAAGAATGGACGTGTAAGCAGTGACAGGGAGTTTGATGGTCCTTAGGTCGAGGTTTACAGGTCGTTGGCTTTTCACGGCTTTTTTCACACTGAAGAGCCCCTAGCAAGCAGGGCAAAGTTGTTGGTAAGTGTACTGGTCAGGTACCCACCACCCAGGGAGTGACGACCCCAGCAACACAGGCTTCAAAGCCCCTGGCGGTCGGGTGCCGAGTATAGACAGTTAGGCTACTAATGACAACGAAAAGGCCTAGCCCAAATAGCTCATTGCCTTTACCCGACAAAAGGCGTAAATGGGCAGCAATTTCGAGGAAAAACAGCGCTCAGAGCCCTTTACAACCGTGCTTTAGGCAAATTGACATTCGAATTTATCTCACTATAGTGGTGCGGGCCCTGCGTGGGGGGTCTGTCTGATGATTTCAAGCATTAATAGGAGGCCACATGGCTGACAAAAAAGCGCAGTTGGTCATCGAGGGCGCAGCCCCCGTCGAGCTGCCCATTTTAACCGGCACCGTTGGTCCCGATGTTATCGACGTTAGAGGGTTGGGGGCCACGGGTCACTTCACTTTCGACCCCGGTTTCATGGCGACCGCATCCTGCGAGTCGAAGATCACCTATATTGATGGCGACAAGGGCATCCTGCTGCATCGCGGCTACCCTATCGAACAGCTCGCCGAGCAATCCGACTACCTGGAAACCTGCTACCTGCTGCTGAACGGCGAACTGCCGAACGCCGAGCAGAAGGCCCAGTTCGTCAGCACCGTGAAAAACCACACCATGGTTCACGAGCAACTGAAGTCGTTCTTCAACGGCTTCCGTCGCGACGCGCACCCAATGGCGGTCATGTGCGGCGTGGTTGGCGCCCTGTCGGCGTTCTATCACGACTCGCTGGACATCAATAACCCGCAGCACCGCGAAATCTCCGCGGTACGCCTGGTCGCGAAAATGCCGACCCTGGCGGCGATGGTTTACAAGTACTCCATGGGCCAACCCATGATGTACCCCCGCAACGACCTGTCGTATGCGGAAAACTTCCTGCACATGATGTTCAACACCCCGTGCGAGATCAAACCGATCAGCCCGGTACTGGCCAAGGCAATGGACCGGATCTTCATCCTCCATGCCGACCACGAGCAGAACGCTTCGACCTCCACCGTGCGCCTGGCAGGCTCCTCGGGTGCCAACCCGTTCGCCTGTATTGCCGCCGGTATCGCTGCACTGTGGGGCCCTGCCCACGGCGGCGCCAACGAGGCCGTACTGACCATGCTCGATGAAATTGGCGATGTCTCGAACATCGACAAGTTCATCGCCAAGGCCAAGGACAAGAACGATCCGTTCAAACTGATGGGCTTCGGTCACCGCGTTTACAAAAACCGCGACCCGCGCGCCACCGTGATGAAAAAGACCTGCGATGAAGTCCTGCGCGAGCTGGGCATCACCAACGATCCGCAGCTGGAACTGGCCATGCGCCTGGAAGAGATCGCCCTGACCGATCCTTACTTCATCGAGCGCTCGCTGTACCCGAACGTCGACTTCTACTCGGGGATCATCCTCAAGGCGATCGGCATTCCAACCAGCATGTTCACCGTGATCTTCGCCCTGGCACGTACCGTCGGCTGGATCTCGCACTGGAAAGAAATGCTCTCCAGCCCGTACAAGATTGGCCGTCCGCGCCAGCTGTACACCGGCTACGAAGCACGTGACATCGTCAAGCTGTCCGACCGCAAGTAAGCCCTGCCCTGCAGTGCTGAACACAAAAAGGCTGCCCTCGGGCAGCCTTTTTTGTTCGCCGTGAAGTCAGGGCTTCTCGGCTTTCTCTTTCAATGCCTTCAGCGTGTTGAACGGCGCCTCTACGACAAAACTGTTCGCCAACCAGGACGGCACGCTACCACCCGGCTCGGTGTGCACCTGATAGGTGACTTCGGTGCTGTCACCCTTAGGCTCGAACTTCCAGAAGCCCTCGACCTGAGCCACCCGCACAAAGCCTTTTTCTTCAGGCAAATAGCTGGGCAAACCTTCCAGGTTGCGCACAACACTGCCATCCGCCGCATCTTCGGTGGTTACCTTGAGAATTGAATCACGCGGCGTCACCGGCCAAGGCGTATTGAACTGGGTGTAGGTCCAGGTCTGGTTACCCTCACGCTTGAGCAACTTCTGCACCTTGCATTCATGTATCCAGGCGCAGGCCCCGACCACATCTTCGTGCAACGCACGCAGCTTGGCGACATTGGCCTTGATCAAGGTCACCCCACGGTAAGCCTTGTATTTGGACCCCGCCACTTCACTCAGGGACACCTTGATGCCCTGCTCATCCTTTGCCACCTGCCAACTTTCCGCCTGCGCCAGAGGCGCCAGCAACGCACCTACAGCACACACCAACGCCATCCGCTTAAACGATCCCATGCTCTTGTTCCTTATTGTCGAAGATCTACGTATTCAAGCTGCTGTCATCTGCTCCAGCCACCCCAGGATCCTGATCGCCTCATCGCGATCACCGCCACACACGTCCACATCCGCCATGAACGCCGAGCACACAGCTGGGCGCTCGGGCTTACCGAACAATCCACACAGGTTGACGACAGACAGATGGATACAGCGCTCGCCAGCAGGCTTGCCATTGGGCATTCCTGGTATCGGCGAACTGATGGACGGAGCAATGCAGCAGGCGCCACAGCCTTCACGACACTTCATGACGGCAGTACCTCGGAATCAAAATGGATGAACACGTCGGGATAGTAACCGCTAAAACGGTCGTTTGAAATTACCGGCGGGATGAAATATCACAGGACGAAAACAGACCAATCAGTCAGGCCCGAGCTTACTGTTTGAACTCGAATTCGATGGCCGCACCTTCGACATCCTGACGGCTGTCGTTGCGCAGTTGCAGCTGCATTTCGTTGCTGAGCAGACGACCATTGAGCTGAAACGGGCTTTCTTCCTTGGGTTTCTCACCAAACATGGCCGGCAAGAGCGGGCGATGCAACTGAGCTTCGCTTGCACTGCCCGGCTGCAGCCCGCCAACCATACTCAAAGGCAGGCTAAGGTCCAATCGAGGCGTGGGCAATGGCGCCGCAATGGCATCCGCATGCTTGCGCCTGGTGGTCTTGCCCGAAGATTTCTGAGTGGACGCAGAGCCCGCCTTGGCATGCGGCACAGCCTCTTTTGCGACAGGCTTACTCGCCACCTTGGCGGTGCCCGTCGGATGCGACGATTCCGCGACAGCGTCCGCCCTCGCCCAGGCATGCATCGGAACCAGAGAACCGGCCATCGACATCAACAACAAACCGGCACAACACAAGGCTTTCATAGGCAACAACGGACACTCGAAAAAAGGATAATGCTCTGCGTTCCCTGAAAACTGACAAACCCATCCCTAGAAGAAACTACTGCTACCCGACTCCTGGCAAAGCTGAGTGGCCAGCATCCCCAGGGTCATCAGCGCCCGCTCCGACTCACGATTCCAGGGAATCCCGCAGTTCAAACGAATGCAATGGTTGAACTGCTCGGTATTACTGAAAATCAGCCCTGGCGCAATACTGATGCCCTGCTGAAGCGCCCGCACATGCAGCTCCTGGGTATTGACCCGCCCCGGCAGGCTGACCCAGAGGATGAAGCCACCGGTAGGCCGCGTCATCTGGGTACCTTCGGGAAAGTACTGCTGCACGGCCAACTGATAGGCACTGAGGTTCTTGCGATACTCATGACGGATAAAACGCAAGTGCCGATCATACCCGCCATTTTCCAGATACGCAGCAACACCCATCTGCGTCACGCTGCAAGCTGAATGGGTAGTGAAGGTTTGCAGGCGCTGGATTTCGTCCTGGTACTTGCCGGCAATCATCCAGCCAATCCGCACACCGGGCGACAGCGTCTTGGAAAAGCTCGAACAGTAGATAACCCGCCCCAGTCGATCAAACGCCTTGAGTGCCTTGGTACGCCCCTGCTCGAACATCAGTTCGCCATAAATGTCATCTTCGATGATCTGTATATCGAAGTCCGAGGATAGCCGCAGCAATTGTTTCTGACGGTCCTCAGGAATGGTCCCACCCAATGGATTGCTCAAACGCGCAGTCAGCACCAGCGCCTTGATCGACCACTGGTTGGCGGCCAACTGCAGCGCCTCCAGACTGATACCGGTAGATGGGTCACTGGGAATCTCGATGACCTTCAGCCCCAACAGATCAGCCAACTGCAGCAACCCATAGTAAGTAGGCGACTCGGCAGCGATCAGATCACCAGGACGGGTCAACACCCGCAGACTCATCTGCAAGGCATCGACACAGCCATGCGTGACAACGACTTCGGAGGGATCGACCACTACACCCGCATCGCGCATGCGAATGGCGATCTGCCTGCGCAGCGGCTCAAAACCCGGGCTGAACATGTAGCTAAAGGCCCGCGGGCTATGGAAGCGGGTAACCTTGGCCAACTGCTGGTGCAATGCCCTCACCGGCAGGTAATCGACATGGGGTACTGCCGCACCAAGCGGAAATACCCCATCACGGCGTGCCTCTACCAGAACCTGCTGAATAATGCTGCTACGGGTAACCAACCCCGGCCGCTCGACCCTGGCGATATCCGGTGTCGGCGCCGTCAGCGCCGGCGTCTGGTGAACGTAGTAACCTGACTGCGGACGCGCCCGGATCAAACCCTGGTCTTCAAGATTGGCATACGCCTGAAGTACCGTCGCATGACTGACATTGAGCTGCGCGCTCATCTTGCGCACCGACGGCACCCGCTCACCCGGCTGATAGACACCCCGACGGATATCCTCGGCCAGTTGCTGGGCAATACGCTGGTAGAGCAACAGGTTGGTCATGGTGAACTCTCGGGCACGCGGACGATCTCGTTATTTTTAGGCGAACTCTCTGGCAAGAGAATACCGTAACAGTTGCGAAGTGTACTGGCACAGATTACAGAATAGTCAACAATACAGTTGCGTGACAGCACCTGTAACGTGCGCCCTGGCCCATCAACCACAGCCGAAAAAAAACCCGATGACGTAATCGCCACCGGGCTTTGTGCATAGCGCTCAGCTTCAGCGCTCAGCGCCGAGACGCCCCTGCTCATCGGAAAACACGATCTCGACCCGTCGATTCTGCGCCCTGCCGCGCTCCGAGGCATTAGCCTCAACCGGGTACTGGTCGCCATAACCCTCGACCTGAATGCGCTTTTCGTCCACACCCAGATCAATCAGCATGTCGGCAACCGACTGAGCGCGATCTCGCGACAGCTTCAGGTTGTCCTCAGGGGTGCCCGTGCTGTCGGTATAACCCTCGATACGTACCGTACGCTTGGGGTTGAGCTGAAGGAACTGCACCAGTTTGAGCACCGTACGATTGGCGGAGTTCTTCAGGTCGGCGCGCCCGGTATCGAACAGCACATCCCCCAGCGTCATTACCAAGCCACGATCGCTCTGCATGGTCGCCAGGCTGACAATCTGCGCCTCCAGCCATTTACCTTGCTGCTGAACACTGGCCAATTTGGCCTCGCGCAAGGCCAGTTGCAAACGCTGGCGCTCCAGTTCCAGCTTGGCCTGGCGCTCCTGATTGAGCACCAGGTTCGTGTGCTCACGCGCGATTTCACTGTAACGCTGGCTCAGGTAAGCGTAATGGCGCACGTCCGCGCCGCTCCCCCAATAACTCGACAGACGCTCTGCGCGCCCCAGCGACTCACCGGCACGAATCACATCACGCGGCGCACTGCGCAGCACGCTGGAGTCATTCTTGACCTGTTGAAAGCTGGCTGCAGCCTGCTCAAGCGACGCTTCACTGCGCTGACTGGCGCACCCCTGCAGGCCAACGGCTCCCAACACCAGCAGCGCCACCAAAGGCTTGATCGAACTCACTGCTGCTCCCCCAACTGTTTACGTAGACGATCAACACGCGACTGCAGCACCTTGAGCTGTTCTTCACTCTTGGCGTTCAACACGCGTGCTTCAGCCAAACGCGCATCAAGCTCGGCCTGCTCAGCACGAACCCGCGCGTCACGAAAGGACTCGTTGGACATATTGACCCGCGCCCGCGCCAGCTTGGCTTCGGCAAGCTTGAGTTCTGCCACCTCGTCAGTGGCGCCAACGGCCTTGGCCTGCTCCAGCGCCTGCTCGGACAAACGAAGTTGCTCATGGGGTGCCGGGTCGGCGGCGCAACCGGCCAGGGCCATGATGGCCAAGGCCGCGAATAGCGGTCGAGTTCTCACACAATCTTCCTACGGTTTGGGGGCATCGAGCGGTTGCTGCAATTGCGCTTTCCAGCGCTCGACATTGCGTTGCAGTACAGCCTGGGTTACACCAGAAACCGGCAATTCTGTCAGTTTTTTTGCCAGCTGTCCGCGCAACCAGGCATCGTTACACGCAGAGTTATGCGATACAGCCAAATAGAGCCCCGGGCGGTCGACCGGCACATCACGCGCCGTCAGGTCCTTGCCCATGCCCAACGTCTGCGCCATGGCCATGCCGGCATAACGCCCTGCCAGCACGTAGTCCACCTGACCCAGCAAGAGTTTCTGAAACGCCTGCGTCAGATTTTCCACAACCTCCAGCTTCAAGTGTGTCTTGGTAAACGCCTCAAAGGTTGGGGTCAGGCGCGCCTTCTGCGAAATCGCTCCAGGGTGCAGCGCCAGGTCTGCCAGGCTTTCATAAGCCAACGACGCATCATGGCGCGTCCAGACCAGGTATTCATTTTGCAGCAACGGAGGATGGATAAAGTCCATCGAGGTGAGCTCGGCGACCGTCAGCGGCGCATCCACGAGGATATCCATCCGGCCGCTACGCACTTCCTCAAGCGCCTGACTGCGCTTGCCGGCACTCAAAATCTCGATCTTCAGGCCCAGCTCATCCGCCACCTGCTTGAGCAGATCGGCACTGGCACCGATCAGGTGCCGTGGATCTTGTGGGTCTTGCCACAGGTACGGAGGTGCATCCGGACTACCGGTGGCAACCAGGCGCTCACACTTGCCGACTGCGAGTGCCCATGTCGGCATCAACGCAACACTCAGCGCAGTGACTGCACTCATCCGGCCAAACCACCCCATGCCACCCTCTCCTTGACTGCACCCGCCGAAAAATGAAAAGCCCGGTTATCGCGGGCTGGGCAGGATAACCTGTCCAGCCCGAAACAACCGGGCTCTTTATAAGTGAAGCCGCCGGATTAAACCAGCTTCTCCAGCTCTGGGATGGCTTCGAACAAATCCGCCACCAGGCCATAGTCGGCCACTTGGAAGATCGGCGCTTCCTCATCCTTGTTGATCGCAACGATCACCTTGGAATCTTTCATACCCGCCAGGTGCTGGATGGCACCGGAGATACCGACAGCGATATACAGCTGTGGCGCAACGATCTTGCCGGTCTGGCCGACCTGCATGTCGTTTGGCACGAAACCGGCGTCGACGGCGGCACGGGAAGCACCGACCGCAGCGCCCAGCTTGTCGGCCAGCGCATACAGGTGCTTGAAGTTGTCGCCGTTCTGCATGCCACGGCCGCCGGAAACGACGATCTTGGCAGCGGTCAGCTCAGGACGATCGGACTTGGCCAGTTCTTCACCGACAAACGCCGACTTGCCCGCGTCGTGGGCAGCGGCAACCGCTTCGACAGCCGCCGAACCGCCTTCTGCAGCAACGGCGTCAAAGCCGGTAGCACGCACGGTGATGACCTTGACCGCAGCGCTCGACTGCACGGTGGCAATGGCGTTGCCTGCGTAGATCGGACGCTTGAAGGTGTCGGCCGACTCAACCGAGATGATTTCGGAGATCTGGTCAACGTCCAGCAGTGCGGCAACCCGCGGCAGGATGTTCTTGCCGTTGGAGGTAGCAGGTGCCAGCACGTGGCTGTAGGCCTTGCCGATCTCGGCAACCAGCGGCGCAACGTTCTCTGGCAACTGGTGCGCGTAGGCAGCGTTGTCGGCGACCAGCACCTTGCTGACGCCAGCGATGTTCGCAGCGGCCTGCGCTACGGCGCCAACGCCCTGGCCAGCAACCAGTACGTGAATATCACCACCGATTTTCGCAGCAGCGGCAACAGTGTTCAGGGTGGCCGGGGCAACGGCACCGTTTTCGTGTTCAGCGATAACCAGGATAGTCATTTAGATTACCTTCGCCTCGTTCTTCAGTTTCTCGACCAGTTCAGCAACCGACTTGACCTTGATACCCGCGCTGCGTGCAGCAGGCGCTTCGACTTTCAGGGTCTTGGTGGTGGAAGCGGTGGAAACGCCCAGGGCGTCCGGGGTAACGGTTTCCAGCGGCTTCTTCTTGGCCTTCATGATATTGGGCAAGGAAGCGTAGCGTGGCTCGTTCAGGCGCAGGTCGGTGGTAACGATGGCTGGCAGGTTCAGCGCAACGGTCTGCAGGCCGCCGTCGACTTCACGGGTGACGTTGACCTTGTCACCGGCAACTTCAACCTTGGAAGCGAAGGTGCCCTGAGCGAAACCGCTCAACGCTGCCAGCATCTGGCCGGTCTGGTTGTTGTCACTGTCGATGGCCTGTTTGCCAAGGATCACCAACTGTGGCTGCTCCTTGTCGACAACCGCCTTGAGCAGTTTGGCCACGGCCAGGGAATTGAGCTCTTCAGCGGACTCGACCAGGATGGCACGGTCGGCGCCCAGCGCCAGCGCCGTACGCAGTTGCTCCTGAGCAGTGCTCGGGCCGATGGTAACGACGACGATCTCGGTCGCCACGCCTTTTTCCTTCAGGCGTACGGCCTCTTCCACAGCGATCTCGCAGAAGGGGTTCATGGACATCTTGACGTTAGCAAGGTCGACGCCGGAGTTGTCCGCCTTGACGCGAACCTTGACGTTATAGTCGACCACTCGTTTGACAGCTACAAGAACCTTCATGGATTCCTCGTTACTCTCCGGTGAAAAGAATGTCGCCTGGGGCGAGCCCGGCGATTGCGCGTGGGTACAAGGGCACCTCTAAAAACGATTTCGGGCGGGCTAAACGGAACTGACTGATCAGTCCTTTTTTGACCTTTTATTAGCAAAACCCGTGGGTCATTCTGTGTCGTGGCGTGTAAACTCCACTACAAAGCGGGTTTTGGCTTAACTGCCCTGCTTTTTGCCAGGTTTTAGGGGTGCTCCTGCATCCTACGATCAGCCTACGGCGAGCGTAAAACCGCTCGTATCTTGACCGTAACACCCAATCCGGTCAATACGGCAAACCGGCCAGCTTCAAGCCGCGCCTCTTTGATTTTACTGGCCTGCGGCAAATTCAAACAAACGTTTGTATTGGACCGCGCAAGTGGTGTAGATATAATGCGCGGCCAAGAGAAAGCGGTGTAGTCCGTCATCGCCCGAGCTACAGCGAAGGCATCGCCCCTTACGCCTGATCGGTGACCGCCTGGCACCCGCCAATAAAGAAAAAACGATGAGCCTTGAGTAGGAGAGAACCTGTGGAACGCGAATACATGGAATTCGACGTGGTCATCGTCGGCGCTGGCCCGGCAGGCCTGTCCGCCGCCTGCCGACTGAAGCAGAAGGCCGCCGAAGCCGGTAGCGAAATCAGCGTCTGCGTGGTCGAGAAAGGCTCCGAGGTCGGCGCACACATCCTCTCCGGCGCCGTATTCGAACCGCGCGCACTGAACGAGCTGTTCCCAGACTGGAAAGAACTGGGCGCCCCACTGAATACGCCGGTCAAGCGCGACGACATCTACGTGCTGAAGAACGCCGACAGCGCGGTCAAGGTACCTGACCTGTTTGTGCCGAAAACCATGCACAACGAAGGCAACTACATCATCTCGCTGGGCAACCTGTGCCGCTGGCTGGCGCAGCAGGCCGAGAACCTGGGCGTGGAAATCTACCCGGGCTTTGCCGCCCAGGAAGCGCTGTTCGACGAAAATGGCGTGGTTCGCGGCATCATCACCGGCGACCTGGGCGTCGACCGCGAAGGCAACCCGAAAGAAGGCCTGTACACCCCGGGCATGGAACTGCGCGGCAAATACACCCTGTTCGCCGAAGGCTGCCGTGGCCATATCGGCAAGCAACTGATCAAGCGTTTCAACCTGGACAGCGAAGCCGACGTGCAGCACTACGGCATCGGCCTGAAGGAAATCTGGGAAATCGACCCGGCCAAGCACCAACAAGGCCTGGTAGTTCACACCGCTGGCTGGCCGCTGGACATCATGGCGACCGAAAACACCGGCGGCTCCTTCCTCTATCACCTGGAAAACAATCAGGTGGTGGTCGGCCTGATCGTCGACCTGTCCTATGGCAACGCCTACCTGTCGCCGTTCGACGAGTTCCAGCGCCTGAAACATCACCCGGTACTCAAGCAGTACCTCGAAGGCGGCAAGCGCATCAGCTACGGCGCCCGCGCCCTGGCCAAGGGCGGCCTGAACTCGCTGCCGAAAATGGTCTTCAAGGGTGGCGCACTGATCGGCTGCGACCTGGGCACCATGAACGTTGCCAAGATCAAGGGCAGCCACACCGCGATGAAGTCCGGCATGCTCGCCGCCGACGCCGTGGCCGAAGCACTGCTGGCAGGCAAGGAAGGCGGCGATGAGCTGACCTCCTACGTCGATGCGTTCAAGGCCAGCTGGCTCTATGAAGAACTGTTCGCCAGCCGCAACTTCGGCCCGGCCATGCACAAGTTCGGCCCGCTGCTGGGCGCCGCCTTCAACTATGTCGACCAGAACTGGTTCGGCGGCAAGCTGCCGTTCACCCTGCACGACACCAAACCGGACTACGCCTGCCTCAAGCTGGCCGCCGACTCGACCAGGATCGACTACCCGAAACCAGACGGCAAACTCAGCTTCGACAAACTGAGTTCGGTGTTCCTCTCCAGCACCAACCATGAAGAAGAGCAACCGTGCCACCTGAAACTGGCGGACGCGAACATCCCGATCAAGACCAACCTGCCGCTGTACGATGAGCCCGCTCAACGCTACTGCCCTGCCGGCGTTTACGAGGTGGTCACCCAGGAAGACGGCAACAAGCGCTTCCAGATCAACGCCCAGAACTGCGTACACTGCAAGACCTGTGACATCAAGGACCCTTCGCAGAACATTACCTGGGTCGCACCGGAAGGTGCTGGCGGGCCGACTTACCCGAACATGTAAGCCGCACGCCTAAAAAAGCCCCCTCACCGTTCAGGTCGAGGGGGCTTTTTTGTTGCTCATTGCCCGCTTAACACTGCAACGCCTCGTCGGCAAACACCCCATCGTTTCTGGCGCCAAAATACACCGCCGCGGCGGCACCGACCGTACCCATGACCAGTGCAAAACCGGCACAGACCCAAGGGCTCCAAGGCATCAAGGCGATCAACATCAGCGGCGTGACACTGGCCCACAGGGCATAGGCGATGTTGTAGGTGAAGGAAATGCCCGACACGCGAATCTGAGCCGGGAACAAGCTGACCATCACCGAAGGCACGACGCCGACCACGCCACAGCTCAAGCCCGCCAAGGCGTAGGCTAACCCGGGCCAGCTCCAGCCACCGATCAGGCTGGCATACAAACCGGCGATGCCCAGCGGCAGTAATAGGCTGTAGATCGTCAAGGCGCGCCAGGCACCGATCCGATCAACCAAAAGGCCAGCCAGTACGCAGCCAATATTCAGAAAGACAATCCCGATGCTGCTCAGGGCAAAGGTATGGCCGGCCGTCATGCCAAACCGTTGCTGCATCACCGTTGGGGTGATGACCACCAGCACCACCACTGCCGAGGTCAGCACGCAGGTGAGCAGCACCGCCGGAACCAGCGCCTGGCGATGCTCACGCAATACCGTACGCAAGGGGAACGCCACTGGCTGTTCACGGCGCTCGCGCAGGGCCAGGAACACCGGCGTTTCACTCAGCCAACGACGTAGCCACACGCCGATCACCCCAAACACACCACCGAGCAGGAACGGCAGGCGCCAGGCGTAATCGAGTATTTCCTGGGGGCTGAACAGCTGCGCCAGCGCCGTTGCGGTCAGAGCGCCCAGCAGGTAGCCAAAGGTCAACCCCGCCTGCAAAAAGCCGAGGGCATAGCCACGGCGCCCGGGTGGCGCATGCTCAGCGACGAACACCCAGGCACTGGGCACCTCACCGCCGACCGCAGCCCCCTGGAAGATGCGCAAGGCCAACAGCAGCAGGGGCGCGAAGTAGCCAATCTCGGCATAGGTAGGCATCACACCGATGAGCAGGCAGGGCAGCGCCATCATCAAGATGCTCAGGCTGAACACCTTCTTGCGCCCCAGATGGTCGGCAAAGTGCGCCATCAGAATGCCGCCCAATGGACGAGCCAGATAACCGGTGACAAAGATGCCGAAACTTTGCAGCAGGCGTAGCCACTCTGGCATCTGCGGCGGGAAAAACAGCTGGCTCAGGGTCAGGGTGAAGAACACGAAAATGATGAAATCGTAGATCTCCAGCGCGCCGCCAAGGGCGGCCAGGCTGAGGGTCTTGTGGTCGCTACGCGACAGCCGCAGCGGGCTCACAGGGTGGGAGGCAGTCATGGCAGGTCCGTGGTCGAGAAACAGTCGACGCGCATCCTGGCGCGCGGGGCAGGCGCAAGAGGATAGCAAAAACAGTTTCAGGATTGCCGGGAAAAGACCGTCGGTCCCAGGCTGGAGCCACGCCCGGTATGCTTGGGCACGCTGGCACTGCCTCCAGGACCCGGCAGACGTGCGATCACCATCGGGGCGTCGATGATCGCCATGAACGCCTCCAGCGACTCGTTGTCTGGCACCCTCGGCAGCCTCACGCTCACCGCCTGGCGCTTCCCGGCGGGCACAGCGGGAATTTTCAAATGCTGCGATTCATAGAGCAAGGCGTGCTGGATCTGCGCATGAACACGGCAAAAGCGCTCCAGATCAACCCCCGCATGGCTTGCCAGGTCTATATTGCCGATCAACAGGTTGAAGGGCTGCAACGCATTCTGCACCAGGTGCTGCAACTCTTCGAAGGTGCGCACAGGCGCGATCCGGTAATAGCCCATGCCATTGAGCATCTTCTCCAATTGCAGAAGTTGCGTGGGGTGTTCATCGGCAATCAGGATTCGCAGTGCTTTGTTTGGCATCATCAACGACCAAGGTTGAGGACTGAGTGACAACTCCTTGACCATTACAGCGCCGGTGTTCAATGGCTGGCTATGGCGAGCACATCGCCAAATGATGGGTCTGTATTGATAGAAGTCGGGAAACCCGAGGAAATCAAGTCGACACCGCCCGATACCCAGTCGAGGCATCCTCCACCCCACTGGACGAGCGACAACCGATACTGTGCTAGACGATTACGGCCTGAAGACTGCCTGGGCATGAAAGCAGCGAAGATCGGGCGCTACTCCTGAGACGCGGCAAATAGCCACTCATCGGCAACGGACGCCGACGCCTCGACATAGCGTGATCGAGCCTTGGATTTGCGACTGCTGATCCTCGACATGCATGCACACTCCGGGCACCAGTGCCTGGCCCTGATGGTTGCCAGCGGGGCATGCCAGCTATGCCCGCGATCACACAGCCAATGAAGCTTGGTACTGTTGTTGACGTACGTCGTGGACAGGCATTGCCCGCCACGCGCCTGCGCCTCCCGCTGAGCATCACGAATGCTCAAGCGCTTGGCATCATGGACGCACACCGTGCACCAGGTTCCGCGAAGAAGCCGCTTACCCGTCGCACGCCACTCGTGCCCCTTTGCGCAACGCATGAGGTAGCGGGCAGCGGACCCCTCATAGCGATCGGCCAGGCAAACGCCGCCCCGCTCTGCCGCCTTGCGCTGCAACCGCGCCAGGCCATCCCGTAGACGATACTCGACCACCTTGCGCAGCCGGGCACATTCCGGACACCAGGTGCGCCTCAACACTTCATTACCCACCGACGCCCACACATGCCCCTGGGCGCAACGGAACGCGTAGGCCTGATGCCCACCCGCGTAGACCTCGGCCAGGCAGACTCCACCGTGCGAAGCAGCTACCTGCTGCAACCTGAGCAGACCATCCTTGCGGCGCATGCGCTGGCTGTGTTTCTCGTGCCCGCAGGTCGGGCAATTGGCACTGCGCAGCACGTGAGACCCCTTGCGGCGCCATTCATGCCCCTGCGGGCAACGAAAGCGGTGCATTGCATCAATGCCCAGCCACGCCGACTCCAGGCAGGTCACACCCGCGCATTCGGCCCGGGCAAACAAGCGCCGATCACGATCCTGTGCCATACACACCCGGCACCCTCCTGACCGCGGGCTCGAAATGACCAGAAGCGCCCTGCTGAACACGTGGTTGCGACTGCACCGGAACCGATACGCGGCCTCCTGGCCTCGCCACTCGCGATCCAGACACACAAGCCCCAACCGCACCATCGCCGCACGAAGGCGTGGCAAACGCTGAAGCAATGGGTTGTCATCCCACTCAGCTGCGCTGTGCTTGACCCCATCATCCAAAGCAATCCCTCCGGCAAAAAACACTTGATCCCTCACCTGGCTTTTCTGGCCGTACTTCACTCACGCCCGTATTTTTTGCGCCCCGACTGCCGCTAAAGGTCAACACCTGAAAGCCGTGCCCAAGCGATTGAAGGCCTGACCGCATCGCACGTGATGGGTGGCTGCAAACAGTCCCTGCCCTTTTTTCAGTAGCAGTAAACGGCATGCTCGCGCCTGCCGAAGCGCCTCGAATACGAAGGGTTCGAACGCTAGCAGATGGCCTTCTGGAGGGATGTAGGACGCTTCCGAAAGTTGTTACAAGGCCGATGCCGCCAGCTCCGCTTCACGCTCAGCGATAGCCGCTTCCAGCTCAGGCGAGCGCTTGGCCCACTGTTCGGGTGGCAAGGGTTTTGACCATTCGCTGATTTCGGGGTACGGAAGGTCGGGTGGGGGTGAGAGCTTCCAGCGTTCCAACACATCAATCAGCAGTGTGTTGAAAATAAACAGGCCGAAAAAACCTTCCCACAGCAGCGTCAAGAACCAGCCCTTGCGCTGTGCGGCCTCAAAACAGTCGTCAATGTATGTTGCCAGGATGCCCTTGGGGCGATGAAACCGAGCGGTACGGTCAACAACGGCGTGCGGCCCGACTTCCATGTAACTGCGCATGCACTCCCACAAGGCCATCGCCGTGGTACCGCCGCCACAGTTAAAACCCAGGCTGAAATGCTGATTACCTTCCTGTGCATCAGGATCGGGGTTGTCAAAGCCGATGATCAACAACCCCATTTCCATTCGCCCTCCTTGGCTGACGGTCGAATGCTGCACGGCCGCTGCGATCACCGATTCCCACGGCACAATCCAGTATTCACCGTCTTCGCGAGGGACGCAGACTTCGCGGCGCTGGCGATTGAAACGCAATGGCAAGGGGACTGGGCGGAACAGGCCGTGGATCATGATCAGTGCGGGGATACCCGTAATAATGCCTCCACCAATCAGCATGATTAAACTGAAGTCTGGCGCAATATTTCTAAACCCAAGCGTCAAGCCTAGATACAGCATTATCATGGGCCACAACACCATCACCCCCGCCCCTATGCTGTAGCTCCCAATATCGAGAAACACCTCATTCTTGCGCCAGATGGTGTTGAGCACATCCGCCGGTGGTTCACCCGTCGGGATCGGCAGGGGCGCCAAGTAGTCACGTTGTGAGAACAGGCGTTTTTTGGTTGTACCGGCTGCAGGTCTACTCATGCCGTTCCCGGCTCGACGCAGATGCCAACTTCGCCGCCAGCTCCGCCTCACGCTCAGCAATGGCTGCTTCGAGTTCAGGTGAGCGCTTGGCCCACTGTTCGGGTGGCAAGGGTTTTGACCATTCGCTGATTTCGGGGTACGGCAGGTCCGGTGGGGGTGAGAGCTTCCAGGTTTGCAGCATGAAGGCCAACGGCGCGCCGAACACGAACAGGGCAAACACCAGCCATAGTGCCTTGTGCATGCGCCCAGTGACGGCATACTCGCGAATGCCATCCATGTAATTGCAACATTCGCCCCAGAAGACGTTTCGCCCTTTAAGCCTTGCGCGGGCACCTGCAAAGTCGTTGGCTTCAGGTAGCGCCTGCGGCCCAACCTCCATGTAACTGCGCATGCACTCCCACAAGGCCATCGCCGTGGTACCGCCGCCACAGTTGAAACCCAGGCTGAAATGCTGGTTGCCTTCCTGTGCATCGGGATCGGGGTTGTCGAAGCCGATGAATAACAGCCCCATTTCCATTCGGCCCCCTTGGCTGACGGTCGAATGCTGCACGGCTGCTGCGGTCACCGATTCCCACGGCACAATCCAGTACTCACCGTCTTCGCGAGGGACGCAGACCTCGCGACGCTGGCGATTGAAACGCAATGGCAGGGGAACTGGACGGAACAGGCCGTGGATCATGATCAGTGCGGGGATACCCGTAATAATGCCTCCACCAATCAACATGATTAAACTGAAGTCTGGCGCAATATTTCTAAACCCAAGCGTCAAGCCTAGATACAGCATTATCATGGGCCACAAAACCATCACCCCCGCCCCTATGCTGTAGCTCCCAATATCGAGAAACACCTCATTCTTGCGCCAGATGGTGTTGAGCACATCCGCCGGCTGTTCACAGGTCGGGATCGGCAGGGGGGCCAGGTAGTCACGTTGTGAGAACAGGCGCTTTTTGGTCGTACCGGCTGCGGGTCTACTCATCATTTTCCCGGTACGAGGCAGGCACCAACTTTGCCGCCAGCTCCGCCTCACGCTCAGCAATGGCCGCTTCCAGTTCAGGTGAGCGCTTGGCCCACTGTTCGGGTGGCAAGGGTTTTGACCATTCGCTGATTTCGGGGTAAGGCAGGTCGGGTGGAGGTATCAGCTTCTTTTCCTGAAGATAAAATGCCAGTGGCGAACCCAAGAGAAACAGAAACGCACTTTCCTTCAGTGCCGTCAGCACATCGCCTTTGAGCAACGCACGAGCAATCTCCGCCAGCAAGAACAGTAGCCAGCAAAGCAGACTGCGACCTGAGCTTTCCCCCTCGAAGTTACAGCGTGGAACGGCCTGCGGTCCGACCTCCATGTAACTGCGTATGCACTCCCACAAGGCCATCGCCGTGGTGCCGCCACCGCAGTTGAAACCCAGACTGAAATGCTGGTTGTCTTCCTGTGCATCGGGGGCGGGGTTATCAAAACCGATGATCAACAGCCCCATCTCCAACCGCCCCCCTTGGCTAACGGTCGAATGCTGGACGGCCGCAGCGGTGACCGACTCCCACGGCACAATCCAGTACTCACCGTCTTCGCGAGGGACGCAGACTTCGCGACGCTGGCGATTGAAACGCAATGGCAAGGGGACTGGGCGGAACAGGCTTTGAATCAGGATGAACAGCGGAATGCCTGTGATACAGACGCCAAGCCAAAAAATATCTTCATCATTCAAAAAGTAAGCAAGTGCTAGAAACATCATCACGAGAGGCCACAGCACTCCCACTCCGGACCCAATGCTGTAGCTCCCAATATCCAGAAACACCCCATTCTTGCGCCAGATGGTGTTGAGCACATCCGCCGGCGGTTCACCGGTCGGAATCGGCAGGGGCGCGAGGTAGTCACGTTGCGAGAACAGGCGTTTCCTGGTCGTACCGGCTGCGGGTCTGCTCATTTTTGCCACGTCGGCTGCAGGTAGCGCGAGCATTGCTGCTGGTCACTCAACAGGTAATGCCGGGCACTGTCCAAACCGGGAGTAGGATCGTCACGCAGGGTGATGACCCCATCGTCTTGCGTGATGGTGAAGGCCACACCCCGCTCGCCGCCAACAAAGGCGCCGTCGCCGAGCAGTGCAGTCAGTGGCGTTCGGTAGTACACGCGCAATGAAACGCTAGCGGGCGGAAAGCTGAGGCTGCTGGACATGGAGAAGTCTCCCCGCAAACGCAGGCCTTGCCCCTCCTGGTGGGGGATCCAGGTGCATTGGCTTTTCTCCAGCCAGTATTTGCCTACCTCGGACCATAAGCGCGGCGGTTTAGCGGTGCTGTATGGGTTTCTCTTCAGTTGCTCATGCCAGGTATCGCGATCGATTGGGTCACCGATCATGGCCAGCGCCAGGTAGGTGCTGTGGGGTTCCGCACCCGGCAGGTCAAGGGTCAGTTGCTTGATCACCGAAATATTGCGGATACCGCTGGCATCGCCGGAATACACCGTGGTGTTGAGCACTTCAACACTGACCTTCGGCGCATACAGGATGCGGTACAACTGGGCGAGCTCCTGCTGCTGAGCCTCAGGGGAAACGGGCCTCAGGTCGCGCGCCCGCCGTTTGGACCAGCAGCAGTTGGCGAGAAAGGCCTGCAAGGGCTTTTGCTGGAAAAACCAGGCGATCAGGTACAGCACGCCCAGCCCGGCGATCAGGATCGTGACCGGCCCCATCCAGAGTGAAAAACCTGCAATTGCGGCATCAACGGTCATGATGCCAAAAATGGCCCGCGCGGTGTAAGTAATACCCAGTAGAGCCTGCGCGCCAAAAGCGGCCACTTGAGCCCCGACAACGGAGTGGCGCATATCAAGCCATGGATCTACAGAACCTTGGGAATTTTCCAACTGGATTTGCAGCGACTTGAACTCTTTGAGTGCTGCAGTTGCAGACAACCCACCAATAACCCCTCCAAAAAGTGTCAAAACAGGTGTCGTAAATGCTATCGGCCCTTTACCCGTAACAAACTCCTTAACCCCCAACCCCTTCCGAATCTGCATATCTACCACCGCCGTCAACGCCGCCCCGGCGTACAGAGTCGCGGAAATCGTGTCGTTGATCCGCTGCTTGTCCATCCCCTCCAGCGCACTGGCCTGGCTCAGGTAGCTATTGGCATTCCAGCTGTTGAGCAGGAGCACCATCAGGGCAATCAAGCCGCCGCTGTTTTGCACCACCTTGCTGTTGAAGATGCCCGCCGGTTGCCCCAGGCTAATGGCCCGCCCGGTCGACTGGGCCCAGCGCCACAGTTCCTCGGCCGAGTCACCAAACAGGCGCAGTACCGGTTTGCCAGCTTCCATGCCCCAGCGCGCCCCGGCCCCCGTGCCCAGCTTGATCGCCACCAGCAGGCTGTTCCAGGTCGGGCTCAGGGCCATGGCTTCCTCGCCCCTGAGCCGCAGCAAGGCCGCGCCGAGGCGTTTGACCAGGGTGTTCCATTCGCCATGGGGGGTACTGGCCCGCGCACCGATATCATCCAGGACCGCCCGGCTCAGCGGCGCCAGGGCCTTGGCCAGGGCTTCATAGGCGTTGCCGCGGTTTTCCTGGGCCAGGGCGCCGAGGATCTCGCTGTGGCGCGTGGCACTGTTCAACGCCGCTTCCAGGCTTGGGCTCCAGGCGAAGAACAGCTGGCGCAGCACACCGGGGTCGGGGCTGCGGACATAGTCGGCGTATTGCTCGGCGCCTTTGTCGTGCAGGCACTGGGCGCTGAGGCAGGCAGTGGCCAGGCGGTCGAGCCAGGCGCGGGTGCCGCTGTCGTCATAATCGACCCACCAGGTCGCACGGTGGTGACGCTTTAAATACAGGTCACGGTCGGCATACAGCAGCGCATGGCGCTCGTTGACCTGCGCGTAGTGGGCCGGTGCGGTGTGGTCGAGCCAGGTGTTCAGGGCCGGCAGGTCGATGTATTCCTCGACCCGGGCGCCCGCTCTTTGGGCCAGGTTGGTGACTTTGTCGGCGCGGTACTGGCGAACCAGGGTTTCGACTTCGTTGTACAGGTCAATCGGAATGAAGGCGCGCACCGGGGCGGTGGCCTCGGCGATCTGCTCGCGCAGCGCCCAGAGCTTTTCATCGGCCTGCCGATGGCTGTAGGCCATCCCGCGCTGCTGGTTGATCCGTGCCTCTTCCTTGAACAGCTCGTCGAGGCGCCGGTGAGCCTTGAGCAGGATGTCGCCCTGCTCGGTGCTGAACTCGATTTCCCGGCCCGGGCCGCTGTCGTTGCTCTTGTGGTAAACGTAACGCAGCCGGCCCGCCACTTCCGCGGCATCCTCGGTGATCAGGCTGCGAACAAAGCCCCCCACACTCAGGCGCAGGGTGTTGTCCTGGGTCCACTGCTCATGGCGGGTTTGCACCTGCTCCTGCTCATGGTTGATGTCGCGCAGCACGCCCAGCTCATCGTCCAGGCAGGCGAACACGCGGTACAGGGCCTTGGCCTGGGCGTGGATGGTCGCCAGCCAGTCCTTGACCTGCAAGGCGTCCCAGCGCTCGGCGCTCCATTCACCGGTGGGCGGGGTGTCGGCGCTCACCTCGGCGTACTGCTCCGCCGCCTTGGCCCGCTCCTGGTTGTGGTACATGGCATCGGTGTAGGCCTTGATACTGGCCGGTGTGGGGGCCGCGATCATCTGATCGCCGAGGATTTCGGCGTGCTGCGCGTACTCCGTGCGCTGATGCTCAATGGCCAATGCCCGCAGGTAACTCTCGGGCAGTAGCTCGGCGAGCACCTGGTCGGCGTGTTCCCAGGGCGGGCAATGCGGCGCCTGAAGGGTGTCGGCCACTTGTCGCAGGTCCAGGTGGCGCATGTGCCGGTCGCGCACCTTGCGTTCACTCAGCCGGGCACACTGTTCAGGCCCGATGGGGTGTTCGGTGAAGCTCATCCAGGCGTCGTGGTGTTTATCCAGCGCCAGGCCGACAAGGGTGCCGCTGGACACGCGGCCAGGCGCGTCGTGGAGCGCCTGCTCCAGCAACAGGCCGTTGTCGGCCACCGCATAGCGCTTGAGCGGGCCTTCTTGGTGCCACAGGTAGAGGTAACCGCAACGCAGGCGGCGCGCCGCCATGGCATGGCTTTGCGGCACAACCCCAGGGTCGCAGCATGGGTGGCTGGCCCACTCCTCGGCCAGGGCGTAGCGCACCGGAACGACAAAGATCTCGGGCTGCGAGGCTTGGCAAAGCTCGACCGGGCTGTTGATGTCGACATGGGGATGAGCCCTGGCGTCCCGCTCAGCATTGGCCAGCTGGCAGACATAGGCTTTCTTTTCGGCGCTCATTCCATGCGCTCCTTATGGTGGAGGGGGTGTTGGGACAATTCAGTCAGCAGGTTGCTCAAGCGCTGTTCAGGCAGCAGGCCTGGCTCCTTCAGGCGCTTTCGGTACACACCGTGCTCCGGGCCATCGGGAAATGCCTCGCCAAACCGGGCGTAAAGCGCGACCCAGCACATCACCTCGTCTTCCGCGCTGAACCCCTGGCGCTCGGCACTGCGGCGGCAGGCCATTGCCCACTGACGCCGGGCCGGCTCATCCAGGCCCTCGAAACAGTCGGGGAAATGGCGCAGGCCGTGCTCGACAAGCCGATGATCGAAGCCCTCCCGCTGGGCTTGAACGATATGTGCCAGTTGCTCGCTGCTCAGGTGAAGCCAGGGTGTGCTGGCGTAACGGGCACTCGGTTGTTCGGGGTTGTGCTGGGTAATCCGTAATTCGCTGCCATCGGCCTCAGGCAGTTGAACACAGCGGATCGGCCCCATTACCCGATCACGGGCGGCAGGCGTCAGGCCCGTTAGCCACAAGCGAGCGATACGCGGGTCGACGTAGCGAAAGAACGCGCTGCACCCGCCATCGAGCTGTACATGTACCAGGCTGCGCAGGTGTTCGAGCAGTTCATACTCATCCACGTCGGTTTCCAGCCAGAGGCCGGCACTGGCTCGCCAAGTCATGGCAAAGGTGCGCGCCAGGTCACTGTCGGGCACGACCGGGATCAGTATCGGGCTGCAGTCGATCAGGTCGGCATACGCCGTGTTCAGGTACAACAGGTGCATCGGGGCATCAGGCGCCAGCTGTGCGAGGCGTGTAGGCAGGTGCTGAATCTGCAGGCTGTCGAGCAACAGGTAAGCGCCGCTCATGCTTTGAGCGCCGCCAGTTTCTGGCATATGGCACAGACACCCGCCGTTTTTTGCGCCGCTCGCTGCAGCGCCTGCTGCTGTGAATCCAGTGCCATGGCTACCAATGCCTCTACCTGCTCCGCCTGTGCCAAAGCCACCGCCGTGCCCGTCACTGGCGCGCCGCCCACTTGAATCTCGCTGCTGCTGAAGATGCCGCCCGCGCCAATCACGATGTGTTGGCCACCGGCTTTCAGCGTGAGGCTTACCCCTGCGTCGAGGACCATCCTCGCGCCCGCCTTGAGGTGCACCTCCTGCCCTGCCTCTGTCGCCAGCGTCTGCCCAACCCGGGTGTGGCTGCTGGCCCCCACCTCCAGGTACTCATTGGCCTTGAGCTGCACCTTGCGATCCGCCTTGACCGTGTAGTGCTCCTCCGCCTCCAGTACCGTGATGCTGTTGCCCGCGACCCGGGCCGCGTACTCACCGCCCACCTCCAGCCGGCTGTCACGCTCGACCTTCTGCTCCAGGTCTCGCTGGGCGCGCAGGTAGATCAGTTCGTGACCTTTGCGGTCCTCCACATGCAGTTCGTTGTAGCCACCACCACCCGGTGTACTGCGGCTGCGAAACACGCTGCGGGTCTTGTTCGCCGGTAAGGCATGGGGCACCGGGTTGAGGCTATTGGGTAGGCAACCGCTGACCAGCGGACGGTCCGGGTCGCCCTCCAAAAAGACCACCAATACCTCCATGCCCACCCGTGGAATGCTGACGCTGCCGTGGCCATTGCCGGCCCAGCCCGAGGCGACCCGCAGCCAGCAACTGCTCTGGTCGTTGTGCTGGCCCTCGCGGTCCCAGTGGAACTGCACCTTGACCCGGCCATAGGCGTCGCAATAGACCTCTTCGCCTTTCGGGCCGGTGACCCGGGCCGTCTGGCTGCCCAGTACACGGGGCTTGTGGTACGCCTGCTGCGGACGGTAGAACACGTCCCAGGGGGTGGCGCTAAAGTGGTTGCGATAGCCCTGCGAGAAGCCGTCATCCGCCGCTGTGCAGTCGGCAGTCATGCTCTCCTCCAGCACTTGCGGTTGCTTGCCTTCGTGCTGAATTTCAGTCAGCAGCCACAGGTCGTTCCAGGCCTGGCACGGGTGGCCGGACAGCTCCAGCAGATGGCCCGTCACCAGGCTCGGCTGGTCGCTTCGGCCCTCGGCAACCCGGTGCTCGGCCCGGTGGCGCTCCAGGGCGCGCTGGCTGAGTCGCTTGCCCTCCCCGCCCTGCAGAAAACCACCGGGGTAGGTGTAATCCTCCGGGTTCGGCTCCGGGTAGGCCGTATCGACCTGACGCTCGGCCTCGAGCACGAAACTGGATTTCTCGAAGTCGTAGTCGCGCCAGAACGTACGCCGGGTGCGCGCTTCCACGCGCAGGTTGAAACGGCTGATTACCGGCTCGTCGGCCACCAGGCCGCTGTCCTGTTGGTAAGGGGTGGGCTGGCCGAGTTTGGGGAAAAAGGTCTGGTGGTCACTGAACACCACCGTGTGCCCGGTGCGGCTGTGCCGGAAGGTATAACTGACGCCCTCCTCGAAGCACAGGCGCTGCAGAAAGTGCAGGTCGGACTCGCCGTACTGCACGCAGTACTCCCGTGGGGTACTGGTCTTTTCCAGGTGCAATTGGTAGGCATCGCTGAGGATGCCGTGTTCCTCAAGCACCTGGGCGATGATCTGCGCCAGCGTGCGCTGCTGGAAAATCCGGTGGTTGCGGCGCAACCCGAGGTAGGCCAGTTGCGGCACCAGCCTCAGGTTGTAGCGGGTCAGGCGCTTGCCCGCATCGCCCTGCGAAACGCGGTAAACCTGCCCATGAATGCCGGCGCCCTGCGCGTTGAACGCCAGGAAAGCCTGCTTGTGCAGCAAGGTTTCAAGCTCAAGGTCTGCGCGCTCGCTGACCAAGGCCACATCAAAAGCAAAGGGTGTGCTGATGGCTTCCGTGCCGGTGAATGACAGCACCTGAAGGTCGTGCTGAAGGTCATCGATCGTCAGGCTGAAGTGCGCGTGATTGGCGGCTGAGAACATCCCTGGTCCCCCGGTGGCTGCTGCGAGGCACGGACGCTAACAAATCAAGCCACGGGATGGATGTAGGACGCTTCCGAAATTGATCGAAAGGGCCGTAAAAAGCACTCGAGGATCGAGTGATTTTGTGCACTTTTTGTGGGAAGCAGGCTTGCCAACGGTACCGAGTCGATTCCATCGCGGGCAAGCCCGCTCCTACCCCTGTGGGCGTTGGCTTGCCAACGATGCAGACGCCACGTGCTCACTGGCACCGTGTTGAGACTATCGCAGGCAAGCCCAGAGAGTGCAGCCTCCTGACAGCATTACGCTAATGCCGGAGATTTTTCAGCGAAACCTCAACCAGCTCTTTAGCCACTTCAACCTGGTGGAAGACGCCTTGAATCAATACCTCGGCCCGCGAGCCACTGTGTTCAAGGGCTTGTCGCGTGGCCGCAACCGCACACGCAAGGTGTTTGTAGGCATGCAGCAAGGCGACCTCTGAAGGAAGGTCCTGACGAACACGCAATACGGGAGGATCGGGCGTGAGCTTGATCATGGCGCAACTCCTGACTTTCAGTGGAGCTGCCACGAATCGCTGCTAAACGAGTTAGGTGGCAGCTGTACGCGGGTTAGCAGACCGGGAAGTCAGGCACCCGGCGCACCCGAGGGTGCCCCACGCACAGCCGCCATAACACGACATCGCAGGTACAAAAATACCCGCAACGGTTACAGAGACGCGATGCGCCTGACATTGAGATACGGGCGACTAAACCCGGTCGCTGAATAGGCAACGACTCGGCAAGACTAGTTCGCACCAATGACAGGCACAACGGCAAAAACGCCGGAAAAGTATGCTTGGGAAATGTCCTACTTGAAACAGCGAATTTTCACTTTCACTCACCAGCAAGCAGCAGCGACGGTGATGCATGCGCACGCTTGCGCTGCATCAGGTCTGCCGCCCGTGCCCGCAACTGGCCGCAACCACCGTCAATGTCCTGCCCCGCCGAGTTGCGTACTTTGGTCAACACGCCATTGCTGTGCAGGTAGCGCATGATCTGCTCGATGCGGTCCGCGTCAGGCCGCTGGAACTCATCGGCTTCCAGGCTGTTGTAGGGGATCACGTTCATGATCGCGTACTTGCCTTTGAGCAAGCGCAGAATCCCGTCCATTTCTTCCTGGCTGTCGTTGATGCCTTTGAGCAACGTCCACTGGTACTGAATCGGGTAGTCGATTTGCCGCGCATAGGCTTCGCCCAACTCGACCAGTTCTTCTGGGTCGATCCGCGGCGCGCGGGGCAGTAACTGCTGGCGCAGCGCCGCATTGGTGGTGTGCAGCGACAACGCCAACGCCGGCTTGACCTGCTGTTGCGGCAGGCGCTCAAACACGCGCAGGTCGCCCACGGTGGAAAACACCAGGTTACGCTGGCCGATGCCGCCTTCAGTTCCCAGCAGGTCGATAGCCTGCAGCACGTTGTCGAGGTTATGGGCGGGTTCGCCCATGCCCATGAAAACCACTTTCTTGACTGCACGGTAACGCCGGGCCAGTGCCACCTGCGCCAGGATCTCAGCGGTGCTCAATTGCCGCAGCAGGCCGCTTTTACCGGTCATGCAAAATACGCAACCCACCGCGCAGCCCACCTGGCTGGACACGCACAAACCACCGCGTGGCAGTAATACGCTTTCCACCTGCTGTCGGTCGGCCAGCTCCACCAGCAGGCGCGCCGAACCATCGCCACCGGGGTGCTCGGCACTGAGCCGCGCCAGGCCATCGAGCTCGGCGCTCAGCTGTGGCAGTGCCTGCCGCACGCTCAAGGGCAGGAAGTCTTCGGTTTTCTGGCGACGGGTGCCCGTGTCGAGCGGCGCGCCGCGCAGCCAGGCACGGGTGATACGCCCGATATGCACGGGCTTGGCGCCAAGGGCGGCGAGCCGCTGGTGGAAGTCTTGGATAGTCATGGGGCGCGCATGCTATCACCGCTTACACGCGGCGGGGAATCTGCAACAACACCCGCAAACCATCACTGCGACTGTCGAAATCCAGCGAGCCGGCACAACGCTGGACAATCGCCTGAACAATCGCCAGGCCCAAGCCACAACCATCGCTCTGGCCAGTGCGCCAGAAGCGCTGGGTCAGG
Organism: Pseudomonas sp. TE3910; assembly: GCF_056279025.1. Lineage (NCBI taxonomy): Bacteria > Pseudomonadati > Pseudomonadota > Gammaproteobacteria > Pseudomonadales > Pseudomonadaceae > Pseudomonas > Pseudomonas sp. TE3910. Next base: position 84,169 of record NZ_JBWBQN010000001.1, on the reverse strand, counting down.
TGCTCCAGGTGCTGTGCCGGAATACCCGGCCCGTGGTCCCGCACCCTGAAACCGACACGCTCACCGTCCACTTGCACCTGCAATTCCACCGGTGCACTGCCAACGGTGTGGCGCAGCGCATTTTCCAGCAGGTTGCGCAATGCCGCGACCGCCAGGGGCGATGGCATGTCCAGGTATAACTCACCCGCCCCTGGGGCCAGGTGCAGCGCAATACGCCTGGCGCCCTCCTGGCCGATGTCCTGAATCGCCTGCCGTGCGACATGTTCGGCGTTGCATTGCACGCCATCGTCGAACGACAGACTGCCCTCTACCCGCGCCAGCAGCAGTAATTGCTCCAGGGTACGGTGCATGCGGTCGGCGCCTTGCTCGGCATGCTCCAGCGCTTGCTCACGGACCGCACCATCGGTCATCCGCGCGACCTGCAAGTGGGTCTTGATCGCTGTCAGCGGGCTGCGCAACTCATGGGCGGCATCGTCGGTCAGCCTGCGCTCGCGTTCGAGGGTCTGGCCAATGCGCAGAAACAGCTGGTTCTGGGTTTCCAGCAACGGTTGCAGCTCACTGGGCATGGCCCGTAGCTGCAGGGGCTCAAGTGAATCGGGGCTGCGTTTACGCAAGGCATCGCGCATGCGGTTCAGCGGCGCCAAGCCCCTGCCCAAGCCCAGCCACAGCAGGCCCAGTGTACCGAACAAGGCCACCAGCACCGGCGCCGAAGCGGCCAGCAGGATCGAGCGATTCAAGGCTTCACGCTCTTGATGACGGTCCGCGGTGGTAATACGCACATCGCCACGGGCAAAGGTAAAGCTGCGCCAGGAGGCGCCGTCGATCATCTGATCATGAAAGCCGACCCGGTCGTCATCCAAAGGTTGCTCGCCGTGGCTGTGGTTGCGCGCCAGGATTTCACCACGCAGAGAGCTGACCTGACAGGCCATGCCATCGGGGACACTCAGCTGGTCCGCACTCAGTTGCGTGCCCTCGCCCTTGCTGGTCAACGGTTGCGGCAGCTGGTCGATCAGGCCAGCCACCATTCGCGCCGAAGCGACCAGCCGCTGATCGAGGGAAAACATCATTTGCTGGCGCAGGTCGCGCAGCATCCAGGCAGCAGCAAACGCCCAGATCACGACAAATGCCGTGCCGAGAATCAGGCTAAGGCGTAAACGCAGGCTCATCGCGCCGCCTCTTCAGGCAGTTGGGCGGGCCCCAGGCGATAGCCCAGCCCACGTACGGTTTCGACAATACCGCTGCCCAGTTTTCGCCGCAGGTGGTGGATATGCACGTTCAACGCATTGCTCTCGACTTCATCGCCGAACCCGTAGACGCTGTCCTTGAGTTGTTCGCTGGACAAGACACGGCCACGGTTATGCAACAGGGCATGGAGCAAGGCCTGCTCACGCCGGGACAGGTCCACCGGCTGCCCGCCCAGGCGGGCTTCGCGGCTGCTCGGGTCGTAACTCAAGGGGCCGTGCTCGATGATGTTCACCGCACGCCCCGCCATCCGCCGCATCAACGTATGCAGGCGTGCGGCAAGCTCACGCAGATCGAAGGGTTTGAGCAGGTAGTCATCGGAGCCGGCCTGCAGGCCATCGACCCGGTCGCTGACCGCGTCCCGTGCGGTGAGGATCAACACCGGCAAGGTCTCACCCTGCTGACGCAGACGGCGCAGTAGTTTCAACCCATCCTCATCGGGCAGGCCCAGATCGAGGACCATGACATCGAAGCTGGCGGCCTGGAGCATGGCCTGGGCCGCAGCCGCGCTGGCTACGCGGTCGACCGTCAGGCCTTGAGCGCCAAGCCCGGCGACGATACCGCTGGCGATCAGGTCATCATCCTCGCAAAGCAATACGTGCATGGTCAGTCTCGATCATAAAAGGCCCATTGGAGCGCAGGCGGATTAACCGAGGATTATGCCGCGTCAGCCTCGAACCGTCGCGCATCGGGCGACGGCCGTTTCTGCAGCCGGTTAACTTTGGGTTAATCACCCGGCGGCAAGCTGAATGAGTGATAGCGCTGACAAGGACCTGATATGCGCGTTTTTCTGATGACCCTGTTGGTACTGTTCAGCAACCTGAGCCTGGCCCAACCTTTCGCCAAGCCGTTTGCTCAACCGGACTTTCTGGCGGTCGACAAAGCCTTCGTGTTCAGCAGCGAACGGCTCGACTCTGGCCAGACGCGCCTGCACTGGCAGATCACCGACGGTTATTACCTGTATCAAAAGCGCCTGAAATTCGAGGGCTTGCCCACTGAACAACACCCCGCGCTGCCCGCGGCACAAACCCACACAGACGAGTTCTTCGGTGAAAGCCCGGTGTACCGAGGTGAACTTGAACTGATCTTGCCAGCCCATGCCAGTGGCCAACTGCGCGTCGGCTGGCAAGGCTGCGCCGACGCCGGCCTGTGCTACCCACCGCAAACCTCTACGGTGGCCCTCACCCCTGCCGATGCCGTTGACCGAGGGCGCGAACAGGCAAGCGACCAGGCCCTGGCCGGCGACCTGCAACATGGCACGCTGTTCTGGAGCCTGCTGGCCTTTCTTGGCTTGGGCGTACTGCTGGCGTTTACCCCCTGCTCCCTGCCCATGCTGCCGATCCTCGCCGGATTGGTGCTGGGTAACGGCGCCAGCGCTCGCCGTGGCTGGGCATTGGCAGCGGTGTATGTACTGAGCATGGCCCTGGTGTACGCCGGCCTGGGTGTGATCGCTGCCCTGCTGGGTGCCAACCTGCAGGCGTGGCTGCAACAACCCTGGCTGCTCGGCAGCCTGGCAGCCCTGTTCGTGGTGCTGGCCTTGCCAATGTTTGGCGCCTTCGAGTTGCAGCTACCCGCCTGGCTGCGAGATCGCCTTGAACGGGCCGGGCATAACACCCGTGGCGGCAACCTGTATGGTGCTGCGTTGCTGGGCGCCCTGTCGGGCCTGTTGATGGGGCCGTGCATGACCGCACCGCTGGCCGGTGCATTGCTCTACATCGCGCAAAGCGGCAATGCCGTGCAAGGCGCCCTGGTGCTGTTTGCCCTCGGCCTTGGCATGGGCCTGCCCTTGCTGTTGCTGGTCACCCTGGGTAACCGCTACCTGCCGCGACCGGGCGCCTGGATGGAGCGGGTGAAGGGGTTCTTCGGCTTTGTGTTCCTGGCCATGGCGCTCTACACCCTGCGGGCCGTGCTAGACCCGACGCTGTGGCTGGGCCTGGCCGGTGCCTGGCTGATCGCCCTGGGCTGGGCTGCCTGGACAACCTTGCAGGCCCAACGCCCGCTACAGGCATTGGCACTGCTGTTCGGGCTGTGGGGCAGCCTTATGGTGGTCGGTGCGGCAGCCGGTGGCAGCGATCCCTGGCGACCACTGGAGCCTTATACCAGTGCCAGCAACGCTGAAGCCCAGGCAACCCGCGCCGATGCCTTCACCACCGTCAGCGACCCGGCGAGCCTGCAGCGAGAGCTGGACGCCGCCACCGCCCAAGGGCAATGGGTGCTGCTGGACTACTACGCTGACTGGTGCGTGTCGTGCAAGGTCATGGAGAAACAGGTGTTCGCACGCGACGATGTGCTGGCAGCGCTGAACGGCGTACGCTTGCTGCGCCTGGACGTTACCGCCGACGCCCCGCCCAGCCGTGAACTGCTCAAGCGCTATGCGGTACCTGGCCCACCCAGCCTGATCTGGATCGGCCCCGAGGGCGACGAACGCCGGGCACGGCGCATCACCGGTGAAATCGATGCGCTGAACTTCCTGCAACACTGGTCTGAAACCCGGAGCCAAGGCTGATGCTGACTGTGAATATCGGGCCACTGGCTGTTGGCCTCGAGCACCTGCTGCTGTTCGGCGCACTGGCCATCGCCACTCTGGTCGGCTGGCGGGTAGCACGACGCAACGGCGACAACCCCGAGTCAACGCTGTTCAACCTGTTTTTGCTGGGTGTACTGGTAGCACGCTTGGCATTTGTCATTCACTACTGGTCGATCTACCAGGAAGACCCACTGCAAATCGTCGATATTCGCGATGGCGGCTTTCTGCTCTGGCCAGCGATTGTCGCGGTGCTGCTGGGCGCGCTCTGGCAAGGTTGGCGACAGCCACGGCTGCGCACGCCACTGGCTTGGGGGCTGTTGAGTGGCGGATTGTTCTGGGCACTGACAAGCCTCGCCAGCCACCTGTATGAACAGAACACGCAATTACCGCCCATCAGCCTGCGCGATGCACAAGGCCGTACGGTGGCGCTGAACGATTACCGTGGGCAACCGCTGGTGATCAACCTCTGGGCCACCTGGTGTCCGCCCTGCCGACGGGAAATGCCGGTGTTGCAACACGCCCAGCAAGAACGTCAGGACGTACTGTTTCTGTTCGTCAACCAAGGGGAGTCGCCACAAACCGTGAGTAACTTTCTGGCAACCACTGGCCTGAACCTGTCCCATGTACTGTTCGATTCAGGCGGTCAGTTGGGCCAGCAAGTGGGCTCCATGGCGCTGCCCACCACGTTGTTCTACACCGCCGACGGCCGCCTGCACGGTAGCCACCTGGGCGAACTGTCCAGGGCCAGCCTGAGCCACGCCCTGGAATCCTTTGAGCGCGCCAACGCCGCCTCCACTGTTTCAACAAGGAACACACCATGAAGATGCCTGCCACACTCGCCTTCAGCCTGGCCCTGGGGCTCGGCTTGCTGCCGACGTATGCCGTGCATGCCGAAACACTGCCCATGGCCATTCAGAAGATCGAGGCCAAAGGCGCAACCATCAAAGGTGAATTCGACGCGCCCAATGGCATGCGGGGTTTCGCCGCCGAGTACCAGAACCGCGGTATGGCTCTGTACCTGACGCCCGACGGCAAGCACGTGCTGGTCGGTAGCCTGTTCGATGAGCAAGGCAAGGACCTGAGCCTGGAGCCGCTGGAAAAGCTTGTATACGCACCAATGGCCAAAGCGATCTGGGCAAAACTGGACAAAACCAGCTGGATCGCCGATGGCAAGGCCGATGCCCCGCGTATCGTCTACATGTTCAGCGACCCCAACTGCCCCTACTGCAACCTGTTCTGGCAGCAGGCGCGGCCGTGGGTCGAATCCGGCAAGGTGCAGTTGCGGCACATCATGGTCGGCATCATCCGCGAAGACAGCCCGGCTAAATCCGCGGCACTGCTGGCCAGCAAAGACCCACAAAGCGCCCTGCAACAACATGAAAAGGCCGGCAAGGCCAGCACCCTCAAAGGGCTACCGAGCATCCCGGCCGAGGTACAGGCCAAGCTCGACGCCAACATGGCCCTGATGGATGAACTGGGGCTGTCAGCCACCCCGGCGATTTTCTACCTCGACGACAATCAGCAACTGCAGCAACAACAAGGTGCACCAGCGCCCGAGATGCTCGGCAAGATCTTCGGCAAGCGCTGAGTCGCAAGCCGGGGGCCGTGCAGCGGCCACAGGTTTGCGTCACGGCCCAACCCTCGGCAGAATGCGCCCCGGCCGGAATCAACCGGTCAGGGCCAGGGTACCGATGCAACACCCGTGGCCCATGGAGCCAGCATCTCAGGATGCTTCACACGGAGTGTTTACCCTATGCGTTCCCTGCTGTTGAAAAGCCTTGTCGTTGTCAGTGTGCTCGCGGTGGCGGCCTACGGTTACACCCGCTACGCCATGCGCTATGGCTCCGGCACTGCGCCTGACATGGCGACAGCAAGCGAGCAGGCCGACACCCTGATGGTCTACAAGGCGCAAAAACGCATGCAGTTGCTCAAAGACGGCGTGGTGCTCAAGGAATACAACATTTCCCTGGGCAAGAACCCGGTCGGCCACAAGCAGGCCGAAGGCGACGAGCGCACCCCTGAAGGCCGCTACACCATCGACTGGCGCAACGAGCAATCGATTGCCCACCTGAGCCTGCACATTTCCTATCCGAATGCCGAAGACAAGCAACGGGCTGCCGCGGCCAATGTCGAGCCGGGTGGCAACATCATGATCCACGGCCTGCTCAATGGCTGGGGCGGGATCGGCGAGTGGCATCGACGCTGGGACTGGACCAACGGCTGCATCGCCGTCACCAACGAAGAAGTGCGGGAGATCTGGTCACGGGTACCGAATGGCACGCCGATTGTGATCGCGCCATAACCCAGGCGGACATGCTGCAGCCACATCAACGGCACGCGATGTGGCTGTACATGTGCGAACCGATGGGTTGGGGCCGACGTTCAAAGCATGCCATACAACAACCGTCCAATCCGGGCATACCTGACTCGCCGCAACAACGTACGCACCTTCGGCGGATAATCGGTGAGGGAGTCCAATGCCGAGTAGCTATCAACCCGTGTGGTATGGCGTGAGAGCTGTGCAAGCTCTTCATCACGCTGCATGGCCCATTCAGCCTTGGGGTCGTCGATAAGCAAGGCATTTTCCAGGTCCAGCCGGAACCCACGGGGGTTCAGGTTATTGCCGGTCAAGAGGGTATAGCGTTGGTCTACCCACACCCCTTTCAAATGAAAACTGTGATTGCCGTCTTTCCACAATTGCAGATTCAACTGATGACGGGCAATGGCCTCATGATGCTTGCGGGCGAAACCACGCAGTTTGCTTTCGTAAAAGTAAGGCAGCGCAGCGCTCAACGTGAACGGCTCTTCGGGTGGGACAAAAAAATCATTGGCGGTCTTGTCGCCGATGATGATGTCAATGGTGACACCACGCTTGAGCGCACGTTCGATTTCGCGCGTCAGCACCGGCGCAAGGTTGAAATAAGGGGTACAGAGTGTGAGGCGCTTTTGGCTGGTGGCCACCAACTGGCACAGGGCTCGGTTCAGGGGGTTGTTCCTGCCAACACCCAGCAGCGGAATCACCCGCAGCCCACCATGCTCGCTGCTCCCTGCCGACGTATCATAGGCGGCACGCTTGAGGCGACTTCGGAAAGCCCTGATGGCCCGATGCAAAGTGCGCGATCTGGGTGGCGCGGGCACATCCAGTCGATGCGTCGCTTTGGAGCCCAGCAAGGCGTTTTGAATCAACGTCTGCACTGAGTCGGCCAGCGGTTTGTTGCGGAGTACGTGATAGCGATCCAGGCGGTACTTGTCGAACTTGTGCAGGTAGACGTTACTGATGCTGGCACCGCTGTAGATCACGCAGTCATCGATGATGCTGCCTTTCAAATGCAGCACGCCGAAGAGTTCTCGGGTTTGGATGGGCACGCCATAGACCGGCACGTCCACCTCGCGACGCATTCGTTCGGCGCGGTACCAGGCCGCGTTGCCTGGTTGCTTGCCTGCACCGAGCAAACCCCGCTGCGCGCGAAACCAGTCGACCACCACAACGATATCCAGCGTTGGACGGGCCGCCTTGGCTTGATAGAGGGCGTCGATGATTTCCTGACCGGACTCGTCCTGCTGCAGGTACAAGGCGGTGATGTAGATGCGTTGCTGAGCAGAGGCAATATGTTCAAGCAGACAACGTCGATAGTCGGCAGCCGTTGGCAGTATCGTGATCGCGTCGGCCGATAGATCAAAACCACGTAGCGCTGCAAGCCCAGTTTTTGGAGAGTAGAACCGCATAAGCCTCTCAAGATCGAAGTACTACGATGGTGTAGCTTTTTCAGATAAACGCCCTCCTGCAGGGATTTTGAAATGCCCTGCAGGAGCGACGTTAATCCACGAAACCATCACTCTATAACGTTTAGACCGAACTCGTTCGCTGCATCCTGCAACCACAGCCACCAGTAATCGGAGAAGCTGCGACGAATCAGCAGTTCCCAGGTGTCTTCGCTGCTGCGACGGATGACCAGTTGCGACTTGGCGAACACCGTACTGACCGCTTTGCCGACCGGGAAATTGTTCGGGTGCACGTCGTAGCTGGTGGACTTCATCAGCACTTCGCGCACGTTCGGGCCGCTCAGTTCCAGCAGGGTCTGGCCACCGCTGACGTTGACCACCTGAATGTGCTGGTCCTTGAGGGTGTCGCGCAGTTTCTGCTCGACGGCGAACTCCTGGCCACCGGGGACGATCAACAGCCACTCATCCGGGCCAAGCCACTGCAGCGACATGTCGCCGTTGGCGACCACGGTCAGGGCCACTGGCAACTCAAGGCCGATGGCCTTGAACACACCACCGGCGAAGGCCGGGTCGTGGCCGTTGCCACGAATAGTCAGGTGGCCCAGCAACTTCTTCTCGCGCAGGGTGACACCGGCGTTCTTGCGCCCCTTGCCAACTAGGCTCGGCAAGTCGGCGTGGGCCAGCGGCGATTGCGCCTTGGCGGCATTGCCTGGGTGTTGCTGGTAAACGTTGATTGCGCTCATTTCAAACCTGCCTGAAATATCAAATGCTGTAGGGCGATCCGTGTGGGGACGGCCGCGCCGGACCCACACGTGCGCGTCAATCCTTAAACGTTCTGCCGTTCGCCTTGCGGGTCGAAGAACACCGCTGAACAGATCTCCGCTTCGATCACGCTGCCATCGGCCTGCGGCGAGAACACGCGCTCGCCCATGCGCTTGAGGCCACCCTTGACCACACCCATCGCGAACGAATAGCCCAGCGAGTTGGCGGCGTAGCTGGAGGTCACGTGGCCGACCATGTCCATCGGGATCGGTTGCTTCGGATCGAACACCAGTTGCGCACCCTCAGGCAGCCACTGGGTCGGATTGACCGGCTTGAGGCCGACCAGTTGTTTGCGGTTTTCCCGTACGCAGTCCGCACGGTTCATGCCGCGACGGCCGATCCAGGAGAACGGCTTGGTCCGCCCGACACACCAACCCATGTTCAGGTCGTCCGGGGTCATCGAGCCGTCGGTGTCCTGGCCGACAATGATGAAGCCCTTCTCGGCCCGCAGTACGTGCATGGTTTCGGTGCCGTACGGGGTCAGGTTGTAGGGCTTGCCCGCTTCGACGATCTGCTCCAGCACGCCCATGGCGTAGTTGGCCTGGATGTTGATTTCGTACGACAGTTCACCGGTAAAGGAGATCCGGAAGACCCGCGCCGGTACCCCGCCCACCTTGCCTTCCTTCCAGCTCATGAACGGGAAGGCGTCTTTGTCCAGGTCGATATCGGTGACCTGCGACAGCAGTTTGCGGCTGTTCGGCCCGGACAGGGTCAGGGTCGCCCAGTGGTCGGTAACCGAGGTGAAGTACACCTTCAGGTCTGGCCATTCGGTTTGCTGATAGATCTCCAGCCACTGCAGTACGCGTGCCGCGCCGCCGGTGGTGGTGGTCATGACAAAGTGGTTCTCACCCAGGCACGCCGTGACACCGTCGTCGAAGACCATGCCGTCTTCTTTGCACATCAGGCCGTAACGGGCCTTGCCCACGTCCAGCTTGGTCCAGGCGTTGGTGTAGATGCGGTTGAGGAACTCACGGGCATCCGGGCCCTGGATATCGATCTTGCCCAGGGTCGAGGCGTCGAGCAGGCCGACGCTGTCACGCACCGCCTTGCACTCACGGGCAACGGCGGCATGGATATCTTCGCCTTTGCGCGGGAAGTACCACGGCCGTTTCCACTGGCCGACGTCTTCAAACTCGGCACCGTTTTTCACGTGCCAGGCATGCAGCGCGGTGAAGCGCACCGGTTCGAACAGGTGACCGCAATGCCGGCCCGCCACTGCACCGAAGGTGATCGGCGTGTAGTTCGGGCGGAACATGGTGGTGCCCATTTGCGCCACACCAATGCCCAGCGAACGGGCGGCGATGGCCAGGCCGTTGATGTTGCCGAGCTTGCCCTGGTCGGTACCAAAGCCCAGCGCGGTATAGCGTTTAACGTGCTCGACCGACTCAAAACCTTCGCGGGTGGCCAACTCGATAGCCGCGGCCGTCACGTCGTTCTGTTGGTCGACGAACTGCTTCGGTGCCCGTGCCGTGGGTTTGTCATGCGGCACCTGGAACAGCGGCACAGTGGCTTCTTCATGGCGCGCCAGCACCTTGGGCAGTACCCCGGTGACCGCCTTGAAACCGGCTTCGGTTGCAGCCCGTACACCGCCTTCAAAACCATCGGCCAGGGTATCGCCGAGGCTGTAGACACCGTTCACACCGCCGACGCAGACGCGTCTCTGCGGGGCATCGCCCGGCACGAAGCCGAGGATGTCTTCACGCCAGACCGGCTTGCCACCCAGGTGCGAAGCCAGGTGAACCACCGGGCTGTAGCCGCCCGAGCTGGCCACCAGGTCGCACTCGAGCCACTCGCCTGGGCTGGTCACGCTAAAGGCTCTCGCATTAATGGCCGCAACACGCGCCGAGGTGACCCGTTTGCTGCCTCGCGTCTCTATGACGGCACTGGACGTCAGGATACGAACCCCCCGTGCCCTCACCTCCTCTACCAACGCACCGCGCGGTGTATGACGGGCATCGGCCACGGCCACGACGGTCAGCCCGGCATCAAGCCAATCCAGCGCAACGCGGTAAGCGTGGTCGTTGTTGGTCGAAAGCACCAGTTTCTTGCCCGGTGCTACGCCGTAACGGCGTACGTAAGTCGATACGGCGCCAGCCAGCATGTTGCCCGGCACGTCGTTGTTGCCATACACCAGCGGACGCTCGTGGGCGCCTGTGGCCAGCACCACCTGCCGTGCACGCACGCGGTGGATACGCTGACGCACCTGCCCCAGTGGCGCGCGATCGCCCAGGTGGTCGGTCAGGCGCTCGTGGATGGTCAGGAAGTTGTGGTCGTGGTAGCCGTTCACGGTGGCCCGTGGCAGCAAGGTCACTTCGCGCATGCCCTTGAGTTCGGCCACGGCGGCCGCCACCCACTCCGCGGCAGGCTTGCCGTCGAGGCTTTCGCGGGTGTCGAGCAGGCTGCCGCCAAACTCTTCCTGCTCATCGGCAAGGATCACCCGGGCGCCGCTGCGGCCAGCCGCCAAGGCCGCTGCCAGGCCAGCCGGGCCGCCGCCAACCACCAGCACGTCACAGTGCTGGTTCATGTAATCGTAGGTGTCCGGGTCGTTTTCCAGCGGCGAACGGCCCAGGCCGGCCGCTTTGCGGATGTACTTCTCGTAGGTCATCCAGAACGACTGCGGGTACATGAAGGTCTTGTAGTAGAAGCCCGGGGGCATCAGCTTGCCACCGACCTTGCCCAGGATCCCCATCACGTCGTTGTTCACGCTCGGCCAGCCATTGGTGCTGGTGGCCACTAGGCCGGCATACAGTGCCTGCTGGGTAGCGCGCACGTTCGGCACCTGGGTGGCTTCGGTGGCACCGATCTGCAGGATCGCGTTCGGCTCTTCGGCACCGGCGGCGATGATCCCGCGAGGGCGCGAGTACTTGAAGCTGCGCCCGACGATGTCCACGCCGTTGGCCAGCAACGCGGCCGCCAGGGTGTCACCGGCATAGCCCTGATAGCTCTGGCCATTGAAGGTGAAGTTCAAGACTTTGCTGCGGTCGATACGACCGCCGTTGGACAGGCGATTGACCTGGCTCATACCTTTTCTCCCTGACCACTGACTGCCAACTGCGGGCTGGTGTTTTTGCCGGTCACTTGTGGCTTGGCGCCAATTGGATAGGTTTCCAGAATTTCGTAGGTCACCGTGTCACGGGTGGCATTGAAGTACTGGCGGCAACCGGCGGCGTGAATCCACAGTTCGTGGTGCAGGCCGCGTGGATTGTCGCGGAAGAACATGTAGGTGCCCCATTCCTCATCGGTGCAGGCATCCGGGTCGAGCGGGCGCGGGATGTGCGCCTGGCCAGCGGCGTGGAATTCCTCTTCGGAGCGCAGCTCGCCACAGTGGGGACAGAAGATGTGCAACATGGTCAGGTTCTCCTGTTAGTGGGCGACAGCGGCAGCGCCGTGTTCGTCGATCAGGGCGCCGTTGTAGAAACGGTCGATGGAAAAAGGCGCAGCCAGCGGGTGCATTTCACCCTTGGCCAGGCTGGCGGCAAAGACGTTGCCTGAACCCGGCGTGGCCTTGAAGCCACCGGTGCCCCAACCGCAGTTGAAGAACAGGTTCTTGACCGGGGTCTTGGAAATGATCGGGCAGGCATCCGGCGAGGTATCGACGATGCCGCCCCACTGCCGGTTCATGCGCACACGGGACAGGATCGGGAACATCTCGACGATGGCCTGCAGGGTGTGTTCGATCACCGGGTACGAGCCGCGCTGGCCGTAGCCAACCCAACCGTCGATACCGGCGCCGATCACCAGGTCGCCCTTGTCCGACTGGCTGATGTAGCCGTGCACGGCGTTGGACATGATCACACTGTCGATGATCGGTTTGATCGGCTCGGACACCAGTGCTTGCAGCGGGTGCGACTCCAGCGGCAGGCGGAAGCCGGCGAGCTTGGCCATGTGCCCGGAGTTGCCGGCGGTGACCACACCGACCCGCTTGGCGCCAATGAAGCCCTTGCTGGTTTCAACCCCGATGACCACGCCATTTTCCTTGCGGAAACCGGTGACTTCGGTTTGCTGAATCAGGTCCACGCCCAAGGCATCGGCGGCGCGGGCAAAGCCCCAGGCCACGGCGTCGTGACGGGCAACCCCGCCGCGGCGCTGCACGGTGGCACCGATGATCGGGTAGCGGGTGTTCTTCGAGCAGTCCAGGTACGGAATCTCGTCGGCCACTTGCTGGGCGTTGAGCAGTTCGCCGTCCACACCGTTGAGCCGGTTGGCACTGACCCGACGCTCCGAATCGCGCATGTCCTGCAGGGTGTGGCACAGGTTGTAGACGCCGCGCTGGGAGAACATCACGTTGTAGTTGATGTCTTGCGACAGGCCTTCCCAGAGTTTCATGGCGTGTTCGTAGAGGTGCGCCGACTCGTCCCACAGGTAGTTGGAACGCACGATGGTGGTGTTACGGGCGGTGTTGCCACCGCCCAACCAGCCCTTCTCGACCACCGCAACGTTGGTGATGCCGTGTTCTTTGGCCAGGTAGTAGGCCGTGGCCAGGCCATGCCCGCCGCCGCCGACGATCACCACGTCGTAGACCTTTTTCGGGGTCGGCGTGCGCCACATGCGCTGCCAGTTTTCATGGTGGCTCAGCGAGTGCTTGAAAAGGCCGAAGCCCGAGTAGCGTTGCATAGTCAGTTACTCCTCAACCACTCAGCGGTAAACCGGAAAGTCTGCACACAGTGCCGACACGTTTTTCGCCACATCGGCCTCGACATCGGCATCGCCAAGGTTGTCGAGAATGTCGCAGATCCAGCCGGCCAGTGCGGTGCACTGGCTGACCTTGAAGCCGCGCGTGGTCACCGCCGGGGTGCCAATGCGCAGGCCGGACGTGACGAACGGCGACTGTGGGTCATTCGGTACGGCGTTCTTGTTCACCGTGATATGGGCACGGCCCAGGGCAGCATCGGCCTCTTTGCCGGTCAGGCCCTGACGGATCAGGCTGACCAGGAACAGGTGGTTATCGGTGCCGCCGGACACTACATCGTAGCCGCGGTCGATGAACACGCCAGCCATGGCCTGGGCGTTGTCGATCACTTGCTGCTGATACGCCTTGAAGCTCGGTTCCAGGGCTTCCTTGAAGCACACGGCCTTGGCCGCGATGACGTGCATCAGGGGCCCGCCCTGGCCGCCGGGGAACACCGCAGCGTTGAGTTTCTTCTCCAGTTCTTCGTTGGCCTTGGCCAGAATCAGGCCGCCACGTGGGCCGCGCAGGGTCTTGTGGGTGGTGGTGGTGACCACGTCGGCGTACGGCAGCGGGTTCGGGTACAGCCCGGCCGCGACCAGACCGGCCACGTGCGCCATGTCGACGAAGAGGTAAGCGCCCACTTTGTCAGCGATCTGACGGAAGCGTGGGAAATCGAGGGTTTTCGAGTAGGCCGAAAAACCGGCGATGATCATTTTCGGCTTGTGCTCCAACGCCAGGCGCTCGACTTCGTCGTAGTCGATCAGGCCGGTGGCAGTGTCGATGCCGTATTGCACCGCGTTGTAGAGCTTGCCGGAGAAGCTGACCTTGGCGCCGTGGGTCAGGTGGCCGCCGTGGGCCAGGCTCATGCCCAGCACCGTGTCACCGGCCTGCAGCAGGGCGAGGAACACCGCCGCGTTGGCCTGGCTGCCGGAGTGCGGCTGAACGTTGGCGTAGTCGGCACCGAACAGTTGCTTGGCACGGTCAATCGCCAGTTGCTCGACCTTGTCCACGTGCTCACAACCGCCGTAGTAACGCTTGCCCGGATAGCCTTCGGCGTACTTGTTGGTCAGGCCGCTGCCCTGGGCCTGCATCACGCGCTTGCTGGTGTAGTTCTCCGAGGCGATCAGTTCGATGTGATCTTCCTGACGCTGCTCTTCGGCATTCATCGCCGCCAGCAGTGCATCGTCATAACCCTGGAGTTGATCGTTTTTACTGAACATGCTCTCTCCTCATGACGGAGACCTTCCGTCGCTGTTTTTTTTGTTGAGCCGATTGTGCAAAAACGACAGGTGTCATGTTTGTCTGATATCGACATCCAAATGCCCGGCAATCCCTCCAAGGGTCAGGCACCACGCCCCCACAAGGTGTACTATCCGAACGCCTGGAAGCAGGCAGGGACAACAAGAAAAATAACCCGTACTGCGATGTCTCGATGCTAATGCCGGAGAACGCATTACCGATGCATAAGAGGAAAGAACATGGCCCAGACATTGAAGGGCACAGCCGCTGCGGATCATTTGGCCAAGGCGCAAAAGCCGGTCAAGACCATCGGTTTTCTGGTGCTGCCGAACTTCACTACCATCGGTTTCGCGTCGGCCGTGGAAACCCTGCGCATCGCCAACATGGCCGCGCATCAAATCTTGTACCGGACCGTCATCATTGCTGCCAATCACGACCCGGTGACCGCCAGTAACGGCATGCGCGTGCTGCCAGACTACGCCATCGAAGACGCACCCGACCTCGACATTCTTTTCGTCGTAGGCGCCAACCCTATCGTTTCCGACCACAGCAGCCGACCACTGCTCAATTGGCTGCGCAAGCTGGCCCATCAACACATCCCATTGGGAGGGATCTGTACCGGAAGCCACCTGCTGGCCCGCGCTGACCTGCTCAAAGGCTACCGTTGCACCATTCACTGGGAAGACATCGAAGCACTCAAGGATCGTTTCCCCGGGATCATCATTTCCAATCAGTTGTTCGAACTGGACCGCGACCGTTACACCTGTTCAGGCGGCGTCGCCGCCATGGACATGATCCTGCAACTGGTCGCCCGCGAACCCAACGGCTCAGAGATCGCCGCGCGGGCTGCCGAGCTGCTGTTGTGTGACCGGGTGCGCGGCGCGCGCGAGCAGCAACGGGTACCGTTGCGCAGCAAGCTGGGCACGTCTCAACCCAAGCTCAGCCAGGTGGTGGCCATCATGGAAGCCAATCTTGAGGAGCCAGTAGGGCTGGATGAACTGGCCGCCTTGAACGATGTGTCGGTGCGGCAACTGGAGCGTTTGTTTAACAAGTACCTGCAACGTACCCCGAGCCAGTACTACTTGGAATTGCGCTTGTCGAGGGCACGTCAGTTGCTGCTGCGCAGTGAGTCCCAGGTACGCGATATCGCCCTGGCCTGCGGTTTCGCCTCGCCTGCGCACTTCTCCAAGTGTTACAGCCGATTCTTTGGCCTGTCCCCCATGGGCGAGCGCAAAAAAGGCGCATTGCAGTAACGTCTTTGGAACGCAGTCTTGAACTGCAATGGCATCCTTCGCAGTGCTTGCATCGCAGGCAAGCCTGCTCCAACGAAAACCGAGCCGCCTGTAGGAGCCGGGCTTGCCCGCGATGGCATCGGTGTGGTGCCAGTGCCTTCGCAGTGCTTGCATCACAGGCAAGCCTGCTCCAACGAAGACCGAGCCGCCTGTAGGAGCCGGGCTTGCCCGCGATCGTATCGCTGTGGTGCCAGTGCCTTCGCGGTGCTTGCATCGCAGGCAAGCCTGCTCCAACGAAGACCAAGCCGCCTGTAGGAGCCGGGCTTGCCCGCGATGGCATCGCTGTGGTGCCAGTGCCTTCGCGGTGCTTGCATCGCAGGCAAGCCTGCTCCAACAGAGCCCGCGCCAGCTGTAGGAGCCGGGCTTGCCCGCGATGGCATCGCTGTGGTGCCAGTACCTTCGCGGTGTTTGCATCGCAGGCAAGCCTGCTCCAACAGGACTGTAGTTCAATCGTGTGGCTGCAGGCCTGCCTGGCGAATCAGTCAATCCCGCAGCGCTGCATGCGCTGTTTCCCGCACCGACAGCATCGCCACCAGCGCGACCAAGGCTGCCGCCAACAAGTACCAGGCAGGCGCCATCTTGTTGCCCGTCAGTTGGATCAACCACGTGGCGATAAACGGCGCAGTACCACCAAACAAGGCGTTGGCGATGTTGAAGCTGAAGGCAAAGCCGCTGAAGCGCACCCGGGTCGGGAAAATCTCTGCGAGAAAACTCGGCAAGGTACCGTCGTTCATGGCCAGCATGGCGCCGAAGATGATCTGGATCATCAGAATGACCACCAATGGCTGATGATCCAGCATGCCGAACAATGGGAACGTCAGTAACAGGAACAACACCGACGCCATGACCAGCATGGTCTTGCGACCGAAGAAGTCGGACAGTTTGCCCATGAGGAAAATCAGGCCGATGTAGGTCGCCAGTGAGACGGTCGAGGCAATGAAGGAGTCGCTCTCACTCATCCCCATTTCCGTCGACAGGTAGGTCGGCATGTAACTGAGCAACAGGTAAAAGGCCACAGCGTTGAGGCAGGTGACGCCGATACCGATGATGACGCTGCGACGATGCACGGTCAGCAATTCGCGGATCGGCGCTGCTGTTGCACATTCCTTGTTTTCCAGGCGCTGCTCCATTTCCAGGAACTTGGGGGTGTCCTGCAGGCTCATGCGGATGTAACGGCCGACCAGGCCAAAAGGTGCTGCCAACAAGAACGGCACGCGCCAACCCCAGCTTTGCATGTCTTCGCTGCTCAACAGGCCATGCAGGCCCGCAACGAAGGCCGCGCCGAACAGCAACCCTGCGGCAGTACTCGCCGGCACGATGCTGGTGTACAGCCCTCGCTTGCCTTGTGGCGCATACTCAGCAAGAAATGCCGAAGCACCGGCGTACTCACCGGAAGCAGAAAAACCCTGGACCAGTCGGATAAGCAATAGCAACGCCGGTGCCCACAAGCCGATGTGCCCATAGGTGGGCAGGACACCGATGCAAAACGTCGAAATGGACATGATCAGGATGGAATAGGACAACGCATTTCGACGCCCATACTTGTCACCGAAGTGCCCCCATACCAATCCGCCCAGAGGGCGAACGATAAAGGACAAAGCGAACACGGCAAAGGTTGCAAGCAAACCCGTGGCTTTATCGGTTTGCGGGAAAAAGGTGGCGGCGATGACTGTGGCCAGATAGCCGTAGGCGGCGTAATCGAACCATTCGACGAAGTTACCCATGAAACTGGCACGCGCTGCCTTGCGCAGTGCCTGCCGTTCAGCATCTTGCTCGCGTGAATGAAACCGGGCTGACGTCAGCGTGGAGGTGGTAGACATGACAAGTACCCTTTTTATTGTTATTTCCGGCGAAATGTAGGGCTGGCTCGCTTCTCCCCTGGCAACGTTGACCAGGGAAAAAAAAGCCGCACATCCCTGTGCGGCGTATCACGTTTACTTCTTGATGATGTTCTTCTCTGGCCCGTAAGGGAACTTGGTGATGTTCTCCGAACCCTGCTCGTTGACGATCAGGATGTCGTGTTCGCGATAGCCACCAGCACCCGGCATGCCTTCAGGCAGCATGATCATCGGCTCGATCGACACCACCATGCCTGGCTCGAGTACTGTATCGATATCCTCGCGCAACTCCAGGCCCGCCTCGCGGCCGTAGTAGTGGCTGAGGGTGCCGAATGAATGCCCGTAACCGAAGGTACGGTACTGCAACAGGTCGTGCTGAAGGTAGATCTCGTTCAGCTCTCGAGCGATGTCGCTGCAACGCATGCCAGGCTTGATCAGCTTCAGGCCCGCTTCATGGACCTGGACGTTGACGTTCCACAAGCGCAGGTGCTCGTCGGAGCAGTGATCGAGGAACAGGGTGCGCTCAAGGGCGGTGTAATAACCGGCGATCATCGGGAAGCAGTTGAGACTCAGAATATCCCCTTTGTTGACCTTGCGACTGGTCACTGGGTTATGGGCGCCATCGGTGTTGATGCCCGACTGAAACCAGGTCCAGGTGTCCATCAGCTCGCCTTCAGGGAAGCTGCGGGCGATCTCGCGCACCATCGCCTGAGTAGCGTGCAATGCCACTTCGTATTCAGGTACCTGGTCACGCAATGCTTCGACTACCGCCGCACCGCCGATGTCGGCGATGCGCGCGCCATGACGAATCATGACGTGTTCTTCTGCGGACTTGATCATGCGCATACGCATGCAGGGTGCGGCGATGTCGACCAATTGCGCCTGCGGATAACGCGCAGCGAGCTTCGCATGGTTCTGCAGGTTCAGATGGTCGAACTCGATACCGATGCGGCCCGCTTTGGGAAGCGCTTGTTCGATGGCGACGAAGAAGTTGTCACGCTGCCAGTCGGTGTAGACGATGTTGTCGGTGCCCACGGTACGACGCCATGGCTGACCACCGTCAATGTTGGCGCTGATCGACACCACCTTGTCCTGGGTCACGACCAACGCGTAAGGGCGGCCGAAGGAGCAGTAAATGAAATCGCTGTAGTAGTTGACGTTGTGGTAGGAAGTGAACACCGCCGCATCGATATCCTGGGCCGCCATATAAGCACGCAGCTTGGCCTGGCGATCGGCATATTCCTGCTCGGAAAAGGTCGATTGGACTTTATCGCCGTTGCGGATCTGGATTGTTTTTGGCATTTGCATCGTCTGTGTTCCTTGTCATTGTTAGCGATTCGGTACACCGCTTTTGGCCGGGTCCGTGAGGAGCATTGCAGCAGATACCCGGGGGCATCTTTTGTACGTGCCCGACCCGAAATTGGTTAGATCCGAATCGTGGACACCACGGCCAAAAAAAACCGGCCCCGAGAAATCTCGGGGCCGGACAGGTATCGCGCCAGTAATGCCCTCAATGCAGCGGCGGGGAACTCATGCGACGACGATGCACGCGCTCATCCTTGGGCGGAACGCCATAATGTTCGCGGTAGCGCTTGGAGAAATGCTGAGTTGAAATGAAGCCGCACTCAGTCGCGACCTGCATCACCGGCAGCGCCGTCTGCCGGAGCAGCTGCCGTGCCCGCATCAACCTCAACTTCTGGTAATAGCGCATGGGGGTACTGTAGAGATACTTCAGAAACAACCGCTCCAACTGCCGCCTGGAAACACTCAGGTAGCTGGCCAGTTCATCGAGGCTAAGCGGTTCGCGCAGGTTGCTTCTCCATCAGCGCCACGACTTCCTGCAGTTTCGGCTGCGCATGCCCCAGCATGTGCTTGAGTGGCAAGCGCTGATGGCCCTGTTCGTTGCGCCGGTGATCGAAGGCCAGGGTCTCACAGATCTGCGCCACCAGTTCTGCCCCATGCCCCGCGCCAATCAACCGCAACATCATGTCCAGGGAAGCGGTACCGCCCGAGGCCGTGTAACGATCGCGGTCAATCACAAACAATTGCGCGCTTAGGGTGACCCCTGGGAAACCCTCCTGCATGTCCATCAGGTAGGGCCAGTCGACACTGCAATCGTAACCATCAAGCAGGCCGGCTGCGGCCAAGGCCCAGCTCCCGGAGCACACACCGCCCAAGTGCAGCCCCTGTTCGGACTGTGACTTGAGCCAGGACGCCTGTTCAGCGGTACAACTGCGCTCAATGCCTTTGCCGCCACACACAAACAGTGCGTCCATTGCTGGTGCATTACTGGCAGCCGCGTTGGGAGATATCTGCAGGCCATTGCTGGCCCATACCGGGCGACCATCCAGGGTCAAGGTGTGCCAACGGTAGAGCTCCTGCCCCGACAACTGATTGGCCAGGCGCAGCGGCTCAACGGCGCAAGACATGGCCATCAGGGAGAAGTTGTTGACCAGCAAAAAGCCCACCGACTCAAGTACGCGCTCATGCGGACCGTGCTGTTTATCGTCGATTGCCATAGTGGTATTTGTCATCAAAACCTGCCACCTCTGCGCAAGAATTAAGCGCGCTTGGGTGGATTATCAGATCTACAACACCGCCGACATTGTCTGAATTCGACCCTCGATTGTTTACATTCGGCGCCCACCTGGCGTGGGTCCATATCGTTTCGAAGGGGAAGCAGGCGCGCCAGAAGCACTGGCGGCGGGGGAAGGAAAAAGCCGGCCTGCTCTGAGAGCAGGCCGTATACAGGTCAGTGATAGAGGGCGCCAGCGAGGTCTGGCGTCAAACGCTTTCCGTCGAAGCGACCTTAATGGTTTGCACAGCAGTCTTCCTGGCGTTGAAGATTGAGCCCATGCAGACGATGCACAGCGTGAGCGCACCGGTAGCAATCACTTCCATACGATGCTCTGGCAACATCAACATAACGGTCAGGATGCTCAAGATACAGAAAATGACCAGGTAGCTGAGCCATGGGTAAAACCACATCTTGAATGCAATGTGCTGCCCCGACTCATTCAATTTCTTGCGAAGTTTGAGCTGAGAAACCGCAATCACGAGGTACACCAGCAGTGCGACAGCGCCCGAACTGGCAAGCAGGAACGAGAACACTTCATCGGGCGCGAAGTAATTGAGCGCGGTCGTCAGAAAGCCGACGGCGGTGCTCGTCAGTACCGCCACATAGGGCACACCCGACGATGTAGTTTTCTGCAGCACTTGCGGGCCATCTCCACGCTTGCTCAGGGAGTAGACCATGCGCGAGGCCGTATAGATGGCTGAGTTGAGGCAGCTGGCCACCGCTATCAGTACCACAATATCGACAATCATCTTCGCCTGCGGAACGTTCATCAGCTCAAGCGCTCGCTGATAAGAACCCACCTCCCGAAGCATGGGGTCATTCCAGGGAACAATGGAGATGATGAGGAAGACCGAGACAATGTAGAAAATACCCATGCGCCAGACGACCGAGTTTGTCGCGCGGGTAATCTGCTTGGCCGGGTTCTGGGATTCAGCCGCTGCAATCGTGACGATTTCCGTGCCCATGAAACTGAATACGGTGGTAAGCATCGCGCCGATGACAGCGGTCATGCCATTAGGCATGAAGCCACCAAACGTCTTGCTCAGCTCCATGACGCCACTCACCTCTCTACCGGGCAATGCGCCTGCCAGGGCCAGCCCACCAATGGCGATGAAGCCCAATACCGCAATGACTTTGAGCATGGCGAACCAGAACTCGAACTCGCCATAACGCGCCACGCTGAACAGGTTGGTTACCGTCAGCAGCGCGGTAACCGCAATTGCAAACTCCCACGTCTGCACCGCAGGGAACCAGGCGTGCAGAATAGCAGCGGCGGCAATGGCTTCGATTGGAATCACCAACACCCAGAACCACCAGTACAACCAGCCGATGGTAAAGCCTGCGCTACGTCCCATCGCCCGCTCGGCATAGGTGGAGAATGATCCGGTATCCGGTGAGGCTACTGCCATTTCGCCCAGCATACGCATGACCAGAACGACCAGCGTGCCGGAAAAAATGTAAGCCAGAATCGCCGCGGGGCCGGCAGACGCGATGGCATGCCCTGAGCCGATGAACAGGCCGGCACCAATGGCACCGGCGATGGAGAGCATGGTGACATGACGCTGCTTGAGGCCTGGGGCCAGAGTGGAGCTGTTGGACATGATATTTACCCTTTTTATTCTATTTAGGAGGGTGAAGAATCAGCTGCAGGTTGTTGTTTCGGCGCTCACGGGTGCTCTTATGTTGTCAGATCAAACGCCTCCCGCACTGCGGCGCTGATACCGGAGACACAGACACTCAGGATCAACTCGCCTTTCTCGCGGCTGGAGCCTTTAGGGGAAGACAGGGTTCCACATGCCGGCGTGCGCTCTGGGATGATGGGAAAGACGTCATACGGCGGGAAGGTGGCCGGGGGATGGTCGACAGCACGGCTCAGATCGACCTTGTCGGGGTGCAGGGCCAGCATCAGCGACGTCTCGAAGACACCGCCATGTTCGATATCCCAACCGAGGAAACCTTCGGGATAAAGCTGTTCAATCACGGCCGGGTCGTTAATGAAGTCCCAGTAGGACAGCACCACCACTTTGAAATCGTTGATGCCGCCATAACGGAGTTCGCGAAGGGCAAGGTCAATACCTTCGACAATGAACATCGAGTTTTCGTAATGCCCATTCATCAACACCAGCTTGCGCGCACCATGACGTGCCAGCTCTCGAATGATGTCCTGAACGGTATGGGTCAGCGTGGCGCCATCAAGGCTCGTCGTTCCGGGAAAATGGTTGCCGCCTCCCGATTTTTGCTGAGACTTGTACCCATAGGCCAGCGCAGGCAAAACCAGGCCATCGACATTGAACGCTACCGCCTTGCAGACCGCTGTCGGCAACAGGACATCGACCTCCATGCACATGTGATGGCCATGCTGCTCCAATGCGCCGACGGGCAGGAATATCGGGCAACCGTCGGCCACCTTCTGCGCATATTCCGGCCAGGTGAGTTCGCCGATCACTACGCTGTTGTTCATGCACACACCCTCTGTAAGTGTCTTATTATCTTCATGTTTTTCAAGCGCCGAACCGCGCGCCACTATAGTTACTGCCGTGGTACAGCGGTAGCCTTGTTTTGTGCACTGCCCCGTTGGGGAACATGCACGCCGTGCGTGCCCCGATGCTCAATCGCCGCGCAGGATCAACGCACACGCGCCGTCCCATTCGGCAACGATGTCTTGTCCATTGCGCAGGCCAAGTCGGTTGTAATCGGCATGCGGTTTCTGCACCTGCAGTTCAAGCCCATCGCCGGCATCAAGGTAGATATTCACCATCGAGCCAATGAACTCTTCACCGACCACGGTACAGGCCAGGCGGTTGGACCGGCTGGGGTGCAGGGTCAGGTTGATATGCTCGGCGCTCAGGCAGACAGTGACCTGCTCGCCAGGAGCGATCGCCTTGCCCTCCGGTCGCCGCGCAAGAAACTCACCGTGCTGCGAGCTGACACAAACCAGCCCCCTCTCGTCGAAACCTGTGACCGTGCCGCAGAGAATATTCTTGCCACCGATGAACTCGGCGACGAAGCGGTTGTGCGGCTCCAGGAAAACGTCCTTCGGCGAGCCTATCTGCTCTACCCTGCCCCGACTCATGATCACCACACGGTCGGCCATGGCGAAGGCTTCGGACTGACTGTGCGTGACGTAGACGAAGGTAATGCCAAGGTCCTTCTGCAGCCCGGTCAGCACGCCCTGCATGCGCACGCTCAAATGAGCATCGAGTGCGCTCAGCGGTTCATCGAGCAACAGGATTGATGGCTCGGTGACCAGCGAGCGTGCCAGCGCCACACGCTGACGCTGGCCGCCGGAGAGCAGGCTGATGTCACGCATGGCAAACTCTTCCAAGCCAAGCCGCTCAAGCCATTGCAGCGCCTTCTTGCGTCGCTCGGCCTTCGCCATGCCGCGCATCCGCAGGCCAAACTCGACGTTCTCGACCACATTGAGGAACGGGAACAGCGCCAGGTTCTGCCAAACCAGCGGCGTCTCCCGCTCCCAGGAATACAGGTCGTTGATCCGTTCGCCGTTGAGACGTATCTCGCCTTCAGTCGGCTTGTCGAGCCCGGCGAGCATGCGCAGCGTCGTGGTCTTGCCGCAGCCGCTCGAGCCCATGATCGCAACAAACTCGCCCTTGTAAATTTCAAGGTTCATGCGCTCGACAGCATGGTAACTGCCGAAATTCTTGACCACGTTATCGAATACCACCAGCGGTTGAGTCATGGCTGAAATCCTTCGGGTCCAGTTATGTACCAGGGTGACATCAAACCGTTGCAGGCTTGTTTCGCCGCATCAGCAGCAGTTGTGCGAGGATCACCAACGTCATCGTCGTGATGAAGACAATCGTGCCGATCGCATTGATGGTCGGGCTCACCTGCCCCTGCAACGTATTCAGGATGCGTACCGGAACCGTTTCGTTGAGCCCGGACACGAACCAGGCGACGGCGAACTCATCGAAAGAAACAGCCATGGTCACGAACAGCGCAGCGAAGATGCTTGGGGCGGTGAACGGCAGGATTACAAAGCGCATGGCCTTCCATTGATTGGCACCGAGGTTCCAAGCCGCCGCCTCGATGTTCGGATCCATCTGCGCAAGGCGCATCCGGATCACCGCCATCGCGAACGGTGCACACATCACCACGTGACTGATCATCACCGCGTAGATCTCGCCGGAAAGCCCGACCCGCGACAGGAAAGCCAGCATGGCCAACCCCATGATCACCACCGGAATGGTTGGCGGCAGCAACGCCAGCGCCATGTAGATCGACTTGCCGAAGAACTGATAGCGGTAGTCGGTATAGGCCGCGGTGAAGCCCAGCACGGTCGACACCAGGGACACCACCACACCCACCATCAGGCTGTTCCTGAATGCCTGCCACACCGCTGGGTCGGCGGCGATGGTCTCGTACCAGTGCAGACTGAAACCACCCAATGGCAAGGACGGGAAACGGTCGATGTTGAATGAGAACACGACGCTGCCGGCAATCGGCGTGAAGATGAAGACAAACACCAGCGCCACGTAACTGCGCAGCACCAGGTTGATCAGACGATGCTCGTTCATGCACGCCTCCGATAAGCGAAGCGAACCGCTGCGAAAGCCGTGATCAACAACGTAACGATCATCATCGTTGCGATCACCGCCGCACGTGGCCATTGCTGGCCGGACTTGGTGGTATCAGTGATCAGCGTGCTCAAGGTCGGCGGCTGGCCACCGCCCAGATAGAGCGGGCTGACGAAGTCACCGAACGTCAGGATGAAGCAGAACAGCGCCGCGACGACGATACCGATTCGTGCCGCCGGCACCACCACCAGAAACACCGTGCGTATCCGCCCGCAACCCAGATTGTGCGCGGCCTCTATCAGCGAACGGTCGATGTACATCAGGCTGAACAACTGCAGCAACACCACCAGCGGCAGGCACAGCGTGAAGTAACCGACATAGGTTGCAAACGCAGTGTTCAGCATTGTCAGGGGTTCCAGCCCGAACTGGCCCAGCGCGGCATTGAGGATGCCGTTATCGCTGAGGAACACCTGCCATGAATAGGTGCGCACCAGGTAGCTGGTGAAGAACGGTGTGATCAGCAACAGCACGATCAACTGTTTTACCGACTCACGAAACTTGAACGCGATGGTGTAAGCGCAGGGAAACGCCACCACACTGATCAGCACTGCCGCCCCCGCAGCCATCGCCAGGGTATGGGCATAGGCGTCCCAGAAGAACCCGCGGCTGAGCATGTAGCTCCAGTTCAGCCACTCGAACGTCGGCACCATCCGGAAGTTGCGTACGACCCAAAAACTGATCGCTACCAGAAACGCCAGCGGGAATACGAAGAAGACCGACTGCCAGATCAGAATCGGCATCGAGAAGCTGAGGCCGTACCCGGGCAAGCGCAAGCCCCTTCTGCCGCCACGCGGCTGCACCGTGCTGCCGTTGGTTACCACAGGCGGCGAAATCTTTAACTTGTTTGACATCATTGCGACCACCTCCGCACGCTTCGTCAAGCACCCTTGTATTCGGACCAGAAGTCGTTCCAGTCCTCCAGGCTCTGCTGGACCGGAAGCTCGCGGTACTTGATGCGACCCGCTCGGATGTCATCCATGACGTTGTGCTGACCGAGCACCATGCCTTGACGCTTGGCTTCGGCGGGATCGGTCTTGTTCAGCAGCTCCCACCCCCGCTTGTTGGGGATGAGTGCGGGATAGGCGGCCATTTTCGCCGACTTGACCTGGCCTTCCGGCGAGGTGATGTATTGGATGAACTTCTTCGCCAGCTCCGGGCTGTGAGCATTCTTGGCAATGCAGTAGGACTCCGTCCATTGCAACCCACCCTCCTCCGGCACCACGGTTTTCAGCGGCGCGCCGGAGCGCTGCAACACACCCGTGATCCAGTCGCCGATGCCGCACATCGCATGGATCTGACCGTTCTTGAGCGACGAGAAGGTTCCGCCATAATCGAAGAACCCGCCGATCTGCGGGCGCAGGGTCATCATCTTCTGCTTGACGCTTTGCCAGTGCGCAGGATCGATGTCGTAGGGCCGCGCATTAGCATTGGCCAAACTGATCTGCCCCAGGTTGGGCAAGTGCCAATCGAAGTGCCCGACCTTGCCCTTGAGGCTGTCGTCCCAGAACACGCTGTAGCTGCGCACCTTGGCTTCAGGAACAAGCAAGGTGTTGTAGGCGATGCCGAGAAAGCCGAAGCGGATCAAGACCGAGTACAGTTCATCGCCTTTCCAGTGCCCGGGGAAGTGCTGGAATTCGGGGTAGAAATCATCGAAGGGGTAGTCGGCGGGATCGAGCCGCTCAATGTATTCAGCGGCATTGAGTTGCTGCACGTACTCGGCATCAGACAGGATCAGGTCGAAGGTGCCGGGCGGGGACTGTGATATCAACCCGAGCATGTTATCCCCGCCGGTATAGTACTTGGCCCGGACCTTGACCCCATACTGGCGCTCAAAATCGGCAACGATATCCGGTTCTGCGTGCCCGGCCCATGCCAGGATAACCAGCTCTTTTTCCGCTGCCGCGAAACTTCTCATCGGGAGGAAGCTGGAAAGCGCGGCGGTGCCCGCCAGGATACTGCTAGTTTTGATGAATGTACGGCGTGAAAGGTCGATGCTTTTTTTCATTATTGTCTCTCCTCGGTGATGGAAAGTTGCTTCTGTCCTTCTGGCCTCGCCTCTTGCTTTTTTTCTGTTTGGGTACGCGAACAGAGGAGGAATACCGTCAACGCCCCCTTCCTCTCAGCCCCGCCGCAGCAACATAAACATTGAATTGAATGCCCCCATACGACCCAGCATTGACGGATTCCCGAGAAGCATTGCAGCAGATACCCACACGCCGTTTTTGTACGTGTCCGACCTGAAATTGATCAGATCCGCCCTTGCCGATTTTATTGGGCTCAGGCGTGCCAAACTGCTGACGTACACCGCTCGATTGGCGATTTTTGCGTACTTCAAGGACGGCATCCCCAGGTTGCTCTTTCAATGGGCCACCACGTTTTTCTGAAACAGCTAATTCACCCGGACAACACAAATAATAAAAAGTAGAGGGTTGTATGACGATTCGCTTCAAACTCATAGCCGCCTTTATTGGCGTCACGTTGATTCCCGTATTGATGATTACGTTGTTTGTCGCCAACCAGGCGATGAACAGGGAACGCGAACAGTTCAACCAGAGCAGCATTAAACAAATTCATGAAGTGGATAATGCCTTTTCTTTCTTCCTTGAAAGTGTCGCAGAAAACGTCACGCTATTGAGTCAGACGCAGGTATTGAAGTCCGCCGACAATACCCTTCAGCGTTATATCGAAACATCACACGTGACGAAGATGCACGCCCCTGATAGCGGGGTGGGCGCTGCGATCTATGAGCTGTTCGCACAGATGGGCAAATCGCACCCCAGTTACGCCTACGTCTATGCGGCCACGAGCCAGGGGCATTATCTGCAATGGCCAGAGTCAGATATCCGCGCCCACTACGACCCACGTGAACGGCCTTGGTTCAAGGCCGCCCTTACGGGCAATGGCAAGCCTGTTCGCACGCAGGCTTATACGTTTGCCGAGGATAACGCCGTTATTGTTTCCACGGCACAGACCTTTATCGATGCCGATGGCGGAACGGGTGTCGTGTCGCTGGACGTTTCGCTGAACAAGTTGACCGAAGTGGCCGGAAAGATCCGTTTTGGTAACAACGG
Organism: Pseudomonas sp. TE3910; assembly: GCF_056279025.1. Lineage (NCBI taxonomy): Bacteria > Pseudomonadati > Pseudomonadota > Gammaproteobacteria > Pseudomonadales > Pseudomonadaceae > Pseudomonas > Pseudomonas sp. TE3910. The sequence goes on along the minus strand of NZ_JBWBQN010000001.1, from coordinate 56,573 downwards.
CTATCTGTTGTTAGTGGAGAGTGACGGCAACGTGCTGGCCGACCCAATGCACCCCACCAACAATTTCAAAGCCCTGGCAAGCCTGGGTGACGGGTATGCCTTTCTTGCCAACCAACCAGCAGGTTTCTACACCGTGCAACTGGATGGCAAAGACTACAACGCCAGCGTGTACAAGTCGCAAACCTTGGGCTGGACCTACATTGCCCTGATCGATAGCAGCGAAATCAACGCTGGCGGCTGGCACCTGGTGTGGGTGATCACATTGCTGGGCGCTGTCCTGGTGATGATCTTCGGGCTGTGCGGCGTAGCACTGTCCCACGTGCTGATTGCACCGATCAACACAACCTCAGCGGGCTTGCGCGATATTGCCAGCGGCGAGGCCGACCTGACGCGCCGTTTACAGATCAAGGGCAACGATGAAACCGCACAAATGGCCAAGGGCTTCAATGGCTTTGTCGACAGTATCCAGAACTTGATCAAGGATATTCGCGCGTCCAGCGTGCAGGTCGAACAAAGCGCTGCGGCTATCGGTGTCCAGGCCAGCCAGCTCGACGATACGGCACAACGTCAGTCGACGGCGGTGGACATGGTCTCTACTGCGTTCCATGAAATGGTCGCCACCGCCAATGAAGTGGCGATCAACTGCAATCGCGCCGCCGAAGCCGCACAGCACGGCCAGGACCAGGCGCACAAAGGCCAGCAGGTTATCGGGCTCATGGTCAGCCAGGTTGGCAGCCTGGGGGACCGTATTCGTCAGGCCGCGGAGTCGATCAGCCAACTGGAGCACAATACCCAGGGTATCACCGCGATTCTCGACACCATCCGCGGTATCGCTGAGCAGACCAACCTGTTGGCGCTCAATGCCGCCATCGAGGCCGCACGCGCAGGCGATCAGGGACGTGGTTTTGCGGTAGTGGCCGACGAAGTGCGTGCATTGGCCAAGCGCACCTCCGATTCAACCGAACAGATCAACGGCTTGCTCGGCAAACTGGTCAGCAGTAGCCAGAGCGTGGCGATGGAAATGCATCACAGCCTGGTGCAGTCAAACGAATCGGTCGAATTTACGGCTCAGGTGGAGGCAGCATTTGCCGGTGTGCATGAGGCCGTGACTACGATCAAGGATATGAATACCCAGATTGCCACCGCCGCCGAAGAACAACATGCCGTGGCCGAAGACATCAACCGCCATATCGCCGATATTCACAGCGATGCCAGTCGTATCAGTGAAGTATCCAGTGTGTCCAGGACCACCACGCGCTCGCTGACCCAGATCTCAAGCGAGCTGAACACCTTGGTGGGGCGCTTCCGCACCGATTGAGTGCTGTACAGGTGTGTTGGCAGGCTAGGCCTGCAACGGCGTCAACGCGACTTCGCGACGTGGATTTGATACGGCTTGAAAATACCCGCCAGCTTTCCATTGTCGCGTAGTTGCTGCAGCAGCGCCTGGAACGCTTCGCCGCTGATCGGTGCACCGGGGCGCAACAAGGCGAAGTGATGGTAAACCTGATCCACTCGTTCGGAAGCCAACAGCTGTTCAGCGCTGCCAGGATTACGCGCCAGGTAATCCGACAGGTACGAACGGGTAACCAAGGCAATATCCGCCCGGTCGCGCTGAACCATCAACAGGTTGCTGTCGTGGGAATAGGTCAGCGTGGCGTTGTAAAGCTCAGCCAGGTCGCGTGGGTTTGAGTTGAACTTGGCAAAGGCGTAGTGATAGCCACTGAACAGTGCCAGTCGCTTACCCTGAAGGTCGGCGAAATACGCTTGATCACGGCCAGGCAGGCGATGGGTAACGAACACCTCGGCATCCTCAAGCCCCATGTCGACGCTGGCATGAGGAATCTGTTGCCAGCCCCATTCAGGGTTCTCGAAGATCGCCATATCGATGCGACCGTGCTGGAAGTCGCGAAAGCGTCGCGGGATCGACGTGGGCACCAGAACGAAGCGGTACTGCTGCTGCAGTTGGTTGAGGGCATCGATCAGTTGCGGCAACAAGCCTGTATCAGCGCCTTGCTCGGGGCGTACCGTGTAAGGAGGGAAATGCGCGGCGCCCACCCGGACCTCAACATCCTCGAATGCACTTGCCGACGGAGCGAGCCACGCCATGGCAAACAGTAGCAGAGCGGACAACAGCGGCGGCAATGGCACGGACTTCAAGGCTACACACTCTCGACGGACGGGACGTGGACGCCCTTTAAGCTAGGCGTTTTACCACGTTTGCACAACCAAAGAGTAGGCCAGCAAGGGCGCCACCGCTGCCAAAACAGGGGATATCCTAAACGCCGCGCATTGGCTACGCTCTAGCCAGCATATTGGATGGGAAGCGGATGATGGGGCATTGGCTGGTAATCGACCTGGAAGCCACCACTGACGACGGTGGCTGGCCAGTCGCGGAAATGGAAATCATTGAAATCGGTGCCAGCCTGGTCAACCGCGACGGCCGCGAGGTGGACCACTTCCAGCGGTTTATACGGCCACGGCGTCGCCCCCAGCTGACCACGTTCTGCCGCGAGCTGACCCATATCAGCCAGACCAATGTCGATACAGCAGCCTCGTTCATGGAGGTCTGGGCGCAATTCGAGCGCTGGCTCAGCCACCATCAGCCGCACCTTGAGGGTTGGGTCAGTTGGGGAGACTACGACCGCAAGCAGTTGCTGCAGGAATGGCAACAGCATGAGGTCGACAGCCTGCTGGCCAACATTCCCCATATCAACCTGAAACAGCACTTCGCCAAGGCCCGACACCTGCAACGTCCGCTCGGCCTGAATGGCGCGCTGCAACTGGCCGGCCTGCAGTTTTGCGGGCAGCAGCACCGCGCCCTGGAAGATGCCCGCAACACGGCGCGCCTGCTACCGTTGACCCTGCCTGCCAGCGGCATTTGAAAGCGGATGACGGCAACCGGGCGCTTGGGCATACTGGCCAACCTTTTTTCCCCCTTTTTCAGGAGTCGCCCATGTTTAAAGTCAACGAGTACTTTGATGGCACGGTCAAATCCATCGCATTCGGCACCGCCGAAGGTCCGGCCACGATTGGCGTGATGGCTCCGGGCGAATACGAGTTCGGTACCAGCCAGCGCGAGATCATGCATGTGGTCTCCGGGGCCCTGACCGTCAAGCTGCCAGACAGCGACAACTGGGAAACCTTCAGCGCTGGCAGCCAGTTCAATGTACCGGCCAACAGCAAGTTCCAACTGAAAGTCGCTGTCGACACCGCCTACCTTTGCGAGTACCGCGGTTAAGCAATCGTCGCCGGGGTTGCCCTGACCCCGGCACTCACTTCATCAATGAAGCGCACAACCCGGTCTGCCGCCGTCTGTAAATGATCGGCATGACTGAACCCCGACGCCTTGAGTGGCTTCAAGTCATGGTCAGCGGCGTGCAGCCAGCACAGCTCGATGGCTGACGACAACGCATACCCCTCCACTGTTTGGCGATTGCCCAGCGCGTCACGTTCGCCCTGAATGATCAGGGTCGGCGTCTTCAGTACTGCCAGATGCGCTACCCGAGGTTTTTCCGGCTTGCCCGTCGCATAGAACGGATACCCCAGGCAAACCAGTGCATCGGCGCCCAGTTCATCGGCCAACAAGCTCGCCATGCGCCCGCCCATGGACTTGCCACCGATTGCCAATACCCCAGCGACCGATGGTCGCACTTGACAGTACACCTCGCGCCAGTATTCGAGCAGTACCGCCTGCGGATTCGGCGGCCTTTTGCCGCCATCCAGCCGTCGCTGAGCCATGTAGGGAAACTCAAAGCGCAACACCGCCAACCCTTGCCCCGCAAGCCTTTGCGCCATGTCTTCCATGAACGCGCTGTCCATGGGGGCGCCTGCACCATGGGCCAGAATCAACACGTCGCGACAGGGTTTATCCCCCTGATTCTGCGGGGCATTCCAGCGCCAGCCACGTGCCGCCACCCGTTGCGCCCATTGATCCCCGTCAATACCGGCCAATTGCCCATTACTCATGCTTGCCTCGCTAATAAGTCTGCCTATAACCGTGGATGGGAACCCATACATGAACACAACCAGCAGTACCGCCTACAACTACAAGGTGGTCCGCCAATTCGCCATTATGACGGTGGTGTGGGGGATAGTCGGGATGGGACTCGGCGTTTTTCTTGCCGCGCAACTCGTCTGGCCTTCACTCAACTTCGACCTCCCCTGGACCAGCTTCGGGCGCCTGCGCCCGCTGCACACCAACGCGGTGATCTTCGCCTTCGGTGGTTGTGCATTGTTCGCCAGTTCCTACTACTCGGTGCAACGCACCTGCCAGACCACGCTGTTTTCGCCGCGTCTGGCCGCGTTCACCTTCTGGGCCTGGCAACTGGTCATCGTCCTGGCTGCCGTATCCCTGCCGCTGGGCTTCACCAGCTCCAAGGAATACGCTGAGCTGGAATGGCCAATCGACCTGCTGATCACCATCGTCTGGGTCGCTTACGCCGTGGTGTTCTTCGGCACGCTGATGAAACGCACCACCAAGCACATCTACGTGGGCAACTGGTTCTTCGGTGCATTCATCATTACCGTGGCCATCCTGCACATCGTCAACAACCTGGAAGTGCCGGTCAGCCTGACCAAGTCCTACTCACTGTACAGTGGCGCCACTGACGCCATGGTTCAGTGGTGGTACGGCCATAACGCCGTAGGCTTCTTCCTGACCGCAGGCTTCCTCGGCATGATGTACTACTTTGTGCCCAAGCAAGCCGAACGTCCGGTGTACTCCTATCGCCTGTCGATCGTGCACTTCTGGGCACTGATCACCCTGTACATCTGGGCCGGCCCGCACCACCTGCACTATACCGCCCTGCCCGACTGGGCTCAGTCGCTGGGCATGGTCATGTCGCTGATCCTGCTGGCGCCAAGCTGGGGTGGCATGATCAACGGCATGATGACCCTCTCGGGCGCCTGGCATAAGCTGCGCAGCGACCCGATCCTGCGCTTCCTGGTGGTATCGCTGGCGTTCTACGGCATGTCGACCTTCGAAGGCCCGATGATGGCCATCAAGACCGTCAACGCGCTGTCCCACTACACCGACTGGACCATCGGCCACGTACATGCGGGCGCCCTGGGCTGGGTCGCGATGATCTCCATCGGCGCGCTGTACCACATGATCCCGAAAGTCTTCGGTCGTGAGCAGATGCACAGCATCGGCCTGATCAACGCCCACTTCTGGCTGGCCACCATCGGCACCGTGCTCTACATCGCCTCGATGTGGGTCAACGGTATCGCCCAAGGCCTGATGTGGCGCGCGGTCAACGCCGACGGCACCCTGACCTACTCCTTCGTCGAGACCCTGGTCGCCAGCCACCCTGGCTTCATCGTGCGCTTCGTCGGCGGTGCCATCTTCCTGACTGGCATGTTGCTGATGGCCTGGAACACCTGGCGCACCGTGACCGTCGCCGCTCCGGCCAAAACCGAAGCCGACGCCGCCACCCAGCTGGCCTGAGGAAAGCGAAATGAAACACGAAACTATTGAGAAGAACGTCTTCCTGCTGGTGCTGCTGATGGTGGTCGCCGTGAGCATCGGTGGCCTGACCCAGATCGTCCCGCTGTTTTTCCAGGACGTCACCAACAAGCCGGTCGAGGGCATGAAGCCCTACACCGCACTGCAACTGGAAGGCCGTGACATCTACATCCGCGAAGGCTGCGTCGGCTGCCACTCGCAGATGATCCGCCCGTTCCGTGCTGAAACCGAGCGCTACGGCCACTACTCGGTTGCCGGTGAGAGCGTCTGGGACCACCCGTTCCTGTGGGGTTCCAAGCGTACCGGCCCGGATCTGGCCCGTGTCGGCGCTCGCTACTCCGACGACTGGCACCGTGCGCACCTGTACAACCCGCGCAACGTCGTGCCTGAGTCGAAGATGCCCGCCTACCCATGGCTGGTGGCCAACCAGGTCGACAGCACGCACACCGAAGCCAAGCTGCGCACCATGCGCACCCTTGGCGTGCCGTACAGCGATGCCGACATCGCCGGTGCCCGCGACGCAGTCAAGGGCAAGACCGAAATGGATGCGCTGGTCGCCTACCTGCAGGTGCTCGGCACCGCGATCAAGAACAAGAGGTAAGCCCCATGGACTTCACACTGGATATCGGCCAGCTACGCGGCCTGGGCACACTGCTGGTGATGATCGCCTTCATCGGCCTGGCCTTCTGGGTGTTCAACGCCCGCCGCGACCGTGACTTTGCCGAGGCACGCCTGCTGCCGTTCGCCGATGATCGCCTGCCCCCTACCGCCAATGAACCCGCCTTGAGGAGTACCCGGCAATGACCACCTTCTGGAGTACGTATATCTGCGTACTGACAATCGGTAGCCTGGTTGGCCTGACCTGGCTGCTACTGGCCACACGCAAAGGCGAAAGCAAAGGTTCCACCGACCAGACCATGGGCCACAGCTTCGACGGCATCGAGGAATACGACAACCCGCTGCCCAAGTGGTGGTTCTGGCTGTTCGTTGGCACCCTGATGTTCTCGGTCGGCTACCTGATCCTCTACCCTGGCCTGGGTAACTGGAAAGGCATGCTGCCTGGCTACAAGGACGGCTGGACCGGCGTTAACGAATGGCAGAAAGAGATGGACAAGGCAGACGCCAAGTTCGGACCGATCTTCGCCAAATTCGCCGCCATGCCAGTGGAGGAAGTGGCCAAGGACCCACAAGCCCTGAAAATGGGTGGCCGCCTGTTCGCCTCCAACTGCTCGGTGTGCCACGGTTCCGACGCCAAGGGCGCCTATGGCTTCCCTAACCTGACCGACAATGACTGGCGCTGGGGTGGCGAGCCGGAGACCATCAAGGCCTCGATCCTCAATGGCCGTCACGGCATCATGCCGGCCTGGGCTGAAGTGATTGGCGAACAAGGTGTAGCCGACGTGGCAGCCTTTGTCCTGACCAACCTCGATGGCCGCACCCTGCCAGAAGGCACGAAAGCCGATCCGGCCAATGGCCAGAAGCTCTTCGCAACCAACTGCGTGGCCTGCCACGGGCCTGAAGGCAAAGGTACCCCAGCCATGGGCGCACCGAACCTGACTCACCCACAGGCGTTCATCTACGGTTCGAGCTTTGCCCAACTGCAGCAGACCATCCGTTACGGCCGCCAGGGCCAGATGCCTGCCCAGCAGGAAATCCAGGGTAACGACAAGGTTCACCTGCTGGCCGCCTACGTCTACAGCCTGTCCAAGGGGAACGAACAGGCCTCTGCCAAGTGAAATGATTTTGTAACTGAGGCTTGACTAAAAACGCCGCACCTTCAGGGGTGCGGCGGCTTATCCCCCCTCCTTCACCCCGCCTTGCGACCAAGTGTCGCAGCCAGGCACACCCTCGCCTTGCACCGCCATCAATTGGAACTAAGCTTGTTGCCACAGTGGGTGGAATGAGCGGTCCTGCTGCACTTTTCTGGGGCACTCACCGCCAACGATTCGGCGCAAAGGCTGATAGGGCGGCTCATGTCAGCCATCCTCGACCCGACAGCCGTTTCGACAAACGGTGCATCCGCGCGATTGTCCGGTAATAAAAACCGAAAAATCGTACACATAAAAGTAAATTAACTGTGTACAATTTTCGCGCCAGAAAAGCTCGAAAGGGCCGCAACACACGCTCTGGCAAGGATCGGCGCGGATGCCATCGCGTTGCAATAACCACACGGTTTATACATACTTGCGCCGATTTTTACCCTAAAAAAACACCCAAACCGTGGAACCTTAGAATGAGCACAGCAATCAGTCCGACTGCTTATAACTATAAGGTAGTCCGCCAGTTCGCCATCATGACGGTGGTCTGGGGGATCCTTGGCATGGGGCTTGGTGTCTTCATTGCCTCGCAATTGGTATGGCCCCAGCTGAACCTGGACCTGCCCTGGACGACCTTTGGACGCCTTCGCCCGCTGCACACCAACCTGGTGATTTTCGCCTTTGGTGGATGTGCGCTGTTTGCCACCTCCTATTACGTCGTGCAGCGTACCTGCCAGACGCGACTGATCTCTGACAGCCTTGCGGCCTTCACCTTCTGGGGTTGGCAAGCCGTGATCGTCGGTGCACTCATCACCTTGCCGATGGGCTACACCACGACCAAGGAATACGCAGAGCTGGAGTGGCCGATCGCCATTCTGCTGGCCATTGTCTGGGTGACCTACGGTATTGTGTTCTTTGGCACCATCGTCAAGCGCAAGACCAAGCACATCTATGTCGGTAACTGGTTCTACGGCGCCTTCATCGTGGTCACCGCGATGCTGCACATCGTCAACCACATGTCGTTGCCGGTCAGCCTGTTCAAGTCCTACTCGGCTTACTCCGGCGCCACCGATGCAATGATCCAGTGGTGGTACGGCCACAACGCCGTGGGCTTCTTCCTGACCACCGGCTTCCTGGGCATGATGTACTACTTCGTACCCAAGCAGGCCGAGCGTCCGATCTACTCCTATCGCCTGTCGATCGTGCACTTCTGGGCGCTGATCACCCTGTACATCTGGGCCGGCCCGCACCACCTGCACTACACCGCCCTGCCAGACTGGGCCCAATCGCTGGGCATGGCCATGTCGATCATCCTGCTGGCACCAAGCTGGGGCGGCATGATCAACGGCATGATGACCCTGTCGGGCGCTTGGCATAAGCTGCGCACCGACCCGATCCTGCGCTTCCTGGTGGTATCGCTGGCGTTCTACGGCATGTCGACCTTCGAAGGCCCGATGATGGCCATCAAGACCGTCAACTCGCTGTCGCACTACACCGACTGGACCATCGGCCACGTACACGCCGGCGCTCTGGGCTGGGTAGCGATGATCTCCATCGGCGCCCTGTACCACCTGATTCCGAAGGTCTACGGTCGCGAGCAGATGCACAGCATCGGCCTGATCAACGCCCACTTCTGGCTGGCCACTATCGGTACCGTGCTGTACATCGCCTCGATGTGGGTCAACGGTATCACCCAGGGCCTGATGTGGCGTGCAATCAACGATGACGGCACCCTCACCTACTCCTTCGTCGAAGCGCTGCAAGCCAGCCACCCGGGCTTCATCGTCCGTGCACTGGGCGGTGCGTTCTTCGCCTCCGGCATGCTGCTGATGGCGTACAACGTCTACCGTACCGTACGCGCCTCGAAGCCGGCAGAAGCTGAAGCCGCCGCTCAGATCGTAGTTGGAGCTCACTGATGAAGCACGAAGTAGTCGAGAAGAATATCGGCCTGCTGGCCTTCTTCATGGTCATCGCCGTCAGTATCGGCGGCCTGACCCAGATCGTCCCGCTGTTCTTCCAGGACGTCACCAACAAGCCGGTCGAAGGCATGAAGCCGCGCACCGCGCTGGAACTGGAAGGCCGTGATGTATACATCGCCAACGGCTGTGTCGGCTGCCACTCGCAGATGATCCGCCCGTTCCGTGCTGAAACCGAGCGCTACGGCCACTACTCGGTTGCCGGTGAAAGCGTCTGGGATCACCCGTTCCTGTGGGGTTCCAAGCGTACCGGCCCGGACCTGGCCCGTGTTGGCGGTCGCTACTCCGACGACTGGCACCGTGCGCACCTGTACAACCCGCGCAACGTCGTGCCTGAGTCGAAGATGCCTTCCTACCCATGGCTGGTAGAGAACAAGCTCGACGGCAAGGAAACCGCCAAGAAGATGGAAGTCCTGCGCACCCTGGGCGTGCCGTACACCGACGAAGACATCGCCGGTGCCCGCGACGCGGTCAAGGGCAAGACTGAAATGGACGCCCTGGTTGCCTACCTGCAAGGGCTGGGCACCATCATCAAAAGCAAACGGTGACCTTGATGGATATCGGGATGATTCGTGGCCTGGGCACCGTCGTGGTGATGGTGGCCTTCATTGGCCTGGCGTTGTGGGTATTCAGTTCTCGACGCAAGTCTGAGTTCGACGAAGCGACCTTGCTGCCTTTCGCGGATGATCCCGAGGCCATCAAGCACGTCGAGCAAGCGCAAGCGAGAGCTTCTAGGAGTAACAACGAATGACTACCTTCTGGAGTCTGTACGTCACCGTTTTGAGTCTGGGCACCATCTTCGCCCTGACCTGGCTGCTGCTGTCCACCCGCAAGGGCCAGCGCAGCGAAGCCACCGATGAAACCGTGGGCCACTCCTTCGATGGTATCGAGGAGTACGACAACCCACTGCCGAAATGGTGGTTCATGCTGTTCGTCGGCACCATCATCTTTGCCCTGGGCTACCTGGTGCTTTACCCAGGCCTGGGCAACTGGAAAGGCATGTTGCCAGGTTATCAGTACCTGGATAACGACAAGAAAACCGAGTTCGCCAACGGCCAGCCTGGCTGGACCGGCGTTCACGAGTGGGAAAAGGAAATGGCGCGCTCGGATGCCAAGTTTGGGCCTATCTTCGCCAAATTTGCTGCCATGCCGATTGAGGAAGTCGCCAAGGATCCGCAAGCACTGAAAATGGGTGGCCGCCTGTTCGCCTCCAACTGCTCGGTGTGCCACGGTTCCGACGCGAAGGGCTCCTACGGTTTCCCGAACCTGACCGACAACGACTGGCGCTGGGGCGGCGAGCCGGAAACCATCAAGACCACCATCATGGCCGGTCGTCATGGTGTGATGCCTGCCTGGGCTGAAGTGATTGGCGAGCAAGGCGTAGCCGACGTGGCGGCCTTTGTCCTGACCAACCTCGATGGCCGTACCCTGCCAGAAGGCGCGAAAGCCGATCCGGCCAACGGCCAGAAGCTCTTCGCTGCCAACTGCGTGGCGTGCCACGGGCCTGAAGGCAAAGGTACCCCGGCCATGGGCGCACCGAACCTGACTCACCCACAGGCGTTCATCTACGGTTCGAGCTTTGCTCAACTGCAGCAGACCATCCGTTATGGCCGTCAGGGCCAGATGCCTGCCCAGCAGGACCTGCAGGGTAACGACAAGGTTCACCTGCTGGCAGCCTACGTCTACAGCCTGTCGCACCAAGCCGACAAGGCGACCGACGCGAAGTAATTCGATCGGCTGAAAGAAGCCCCGCCAGCCTGCGCTGACGGGGCTTTTTTACACCCATTAGGCCGTGACGGATTCCGCGATCACCGGCTTCGTGACCTGCGTCAATTGACACATGCCATTACACTATCGCAAAGCTTTACCCAACGCGGCCAAAAGTCGCACCCCTCCCCCGTAATGCCAGTACAGGCGTATCATGCGCCCTAGAGCATCAAGCTTTTGACTGCGGCCTGCATGTACGGGTCGTGGCACTTTTCCACTGCCGTGGGACTCAATGATGAGCAACCAGATTCCGGTACACGACGTCACACCGCCTGCCAAGAAAGCCGACAACAGCGTCGACCTCTATGCCTCTCGTGACAAAATCTATACCCGCGCTTTCACCGGCCTGTTCCGCAACCTGCGGATGGTTGGCGGCGCAGTCCTGTTCGTGCTCTATTTCGGCACCGTCTGGCTGAACTGGGGCAACCACCAGGCCGTCTGGTGGAACCTGCCCGAGCGCAAGTTCTACATCTTTGGCGCGACCATCTGGCCGCAGGATTTCATCCTGCTTTCTGGCCTGTTGATCGTGGCGGCCTTCGGCCTGTTCTTCATCACCGTCTTCGCCGGCCGGGTGTGGTGTGGCTACACCTGCCCGCAAAGTGTCTGGACCTGGGTCTTCATGTGGTGCGAAAAGGTCACCGAAGGCGACCGCAACCAGCGCATGAAACTCGACAAGGCCCCGATGAGCGGCAACAAATTCCTGCGCAAACTGGCCAAACACAGCCTGTGGCTGCTGATCGGTTTTGTCACCGGGATGACCTTCGTCGGCTACTTCTCGCCGATCCGCGATCTGGCGGTAGAGTTCTTCACCGGCCAGGCCGATGGCTGGGCCTACTTCTGGGTGGGTTTCTTCACCCTGGCCACCTACGGCAACGCCGGCTGGCTGCGCGAGCAGGTGTGCATCTACATGTGCCCGTACGCCCGCTTCCAGAGCGTCATGTTCGACAAGGACACCCTGATCGTCTCCTACGACCCGCGCCGGGGCGAAGCCCGTGGCCCGCGTAAAAAGGATATCGACTACAAGGCCAAAGGCCTGGGTGACTGCATCGACTGCACCATGTGCGTTCAAGTGTGCCCGACCGGCATTGATATCCGTGACGGCCTGCAGATCGAGTGCATCGGCTGTGCCGCCTGTATCGACGCCTGCGACACCATCATGGACAAGATGAACTACCCACGCGGGCTGATCAGCTACACCACCGAGCACAACCTGTCGGGGCAGAAAACCCACATGGTGCGCCCACGCCTGATCGGCTACGCCATTGTGCTGTTGACCATGATCGGCCTGCTGACCAGCGCCTTCGTCATGCGTTCGCTGGTTGGCTTCGATGTCAGCAAAGACCGCGTCCTGTACCGTGAAAACGCCCAGGGCCGGATCGAAAACGTCTACAGCCTGAAAGTCATGAACAAGGACCAGCGCGACCACGTGTACGTGCTCGATGCCGTCGGCCTGCCAGGCCTCAAGCTTGAAGCCGTGCGTGAAGTCAGCGTCGCTGCCGGCGATATCGTCAGCCTGCCCGTGCAACTGTCGATGGCACCGGAACAACTGCCCTCGACCACCAACGAAGTCACCTTCATCCTGCGCGACGCCGATGACAGCAACGTCCAGGTTGAAGCCAAGAGCCGATTCATCGGCCCGCAAATTCGATAAGAGAGTCTGCCAATGCGTTCAGCAACTGCCGCAAGCCCCTGGTACAAGCACCTCTGGCCCTGGATCATCATTGGCATTCTGGCCACATCGGTGACCCTCAGCCTGACCATGGTTGGCATCGCGGTAAACAACCCGGACAACCTGGTCAACGACAACTACTACGAGGCCGGCAAAGGCATCAACCGCTCACTCGACCGCGAGTTGCTGGCGCAGACGCTCAAGCTCAAGGCCAGCGTGCACCTGGACGAGCTCACCGGCGAAGTCGACCTGCGCCTGCAGGGCGACAGCCAGCCGCAACGCCTGGAGCTGAACCTGATCTCGCCAACGCAGCCCGAGAAAGACCGCAAGATTGAGCTGGTACGCAGTGAAAGTGAACCCGGCCGCTACCTTGGCCAGCTCAATGACAAGGTAGAAGGTCGGCGTTTCGTGGAATTGCTGGGCAGCCAGGACGAGCACGTCTGGCGCCTGTTCGAGGAAGAGCAGGTCGGCCACGACAAAACCCTGGTACTGGGCGATGAAGCCCTTCAGGGCGCCGAACACCTGGAACAATGAGTTTCGCCATCATCGCTGGCACGCTCGGCCCCTGCGGGGGTCGCCTGTGCCCGTCCTGAACTGCCTGCGATAGACACCATGACCAGCCCCACCCCCTGCTACCACTGCGCCCTGCCCGTCCCTGGCGGCAGCCACTTCACCGCTGTGGTACTGGGTGAACCGCGCCAGTTCTGCTGCCCGGGCTGCCAGGCAGTCGCCGAAGCCATCGTCGCCGGCAACCTGGAAAGCTACTACCAGCACCGCAGCGAAGCCAGCGCCAACCCTGATGCACTGCCCCTGCAACTGGTCGATGAACTGGCCCTGTACGACCGTCCCGACGTCCAGAAACCATTCGTGCGCCACACCGGCGAACAGGCCGAGACCACCCTGCTGATCGAGGGCATCAGTTGCGCCGCCTGTGGCTGGCTGATCGAAAAGCACCTGCGCAACCTGCCCGGCGTGGCCGAAGCCCGGCTGAACCTGTCGAATCACCGCCTGCAAGTGCACTGGAGCGACAGCCAACTCCCGCTGTCAAAAATGCTCGCCGAACTGCGCCAGATCGGCTACGCCGCGCACCCCTACCAGGCCGACCGCGCCGCCGAGCAACTGGCCAATGAAAACCGTACAGCCCTGCGCCAACTGGGCGTTGCCGGGCTGCTGTGGTTCCAGGCGATGATGGCAACCATGGCCACCTGGCCGGAGTTCAACATTGACCTCAGCCCGGAACTGCACACCATCCTGCGTTGGGTGGCGATGTTCCTGACCACCCCGATTGTCTTCTACAGCTGTGCGCCGTTCTTCCGCGGCGCCGCCCGTGATCTACGTACACGCCACCTGACCATGGACGTCTCGGTGTCACTGGCCATTGGCCTGGCCTACGGCGCCGGTATCTGGACGGCCATCACCGGCAGTGGCGAGCTGTACTTCGACGCGGTCGGCATGTTCGCCCTGTTCCTGCTGGCCGGCCGCTACCTGGAGCGGCGGGCCCGCGAACGAACCGCAGCGGCTACCGCGCAACTGGTCAACCTGCTCCCGGCTTCCTGCCTGCGCCTGGACGCACAGGGCAGCAGTGAACGCATCCTGCTCAGCGAACTGCACGTGGGTGACCGCGTGCTGGTCCACCCGGGCGCCGTGCTGCCCGCCGATGGGCGCATCCTTGACGGCCAGTCCAGCGTCGATGAATCGCTGCTCACCGGCGAGTACCTGCCACAACCGCGCCAACCCGGCGATGCCGTGACCGCCGGTACCCTGAACGTGGAAAGCGTGCTCACCGTCGAGGTACAGGCACTGGGCCATGACACCCGGCTGTCTGCCATTGTCCGCCTGCTGGAGCGGGCGCAGTCGGAAAAGCCCCGGCTGGCGGTGATCGCCGACCGCGCCTCACAGTGGTTCCTGCTGTTCACCCTGATCGCTTCGGTTGCAATCGGCCTGCTCTGGTGGCAACTGGATGCCGACCGGGCCTTCTGGATCGTGCTGGCCATGCTGGTTGCCACCTGCCCGTGCGCCCTGTCGCTGGCCACCCCCACGGCACTCACCGCCGCCACCGGCACCCTGCACAAGCTGGGCCTGCTGCTCACCCGCGGCCATGTGCTGGAAGGCCTGAACCAGATCGACACCGTGATCTTCGACAAGACCGGCACCCTGACCGAAGGCCGCCTGACCCTGCGCAGCATTCGCCCACTCGGCAACGCCGACGCCGATCACTGCCTGAAACTGGCGGCCGCCCTCGAAAACCGCTCCGAGCACCCGATTGCCCGCGCCTTCGGTCGCGTCCAACACGTCGCTGACGAAGTCCAGGCCTCACCCGGCCTCGGCCTTGAGGGCCAGGTTGACGGGCAGCGGCTGCGCATCGGTCAGCCCGCCTTTGTTTGTGCCCTCAGCGACAGTACCGTGCCGTCGATGCCCAATGAGGCCGGGCAATGGCTGCTGCTCGGCGACACCCAGGGCCCGCTGGCCTGGTTTGGCCTGGACGACCGCCTGCGCCATGACGCCAGCGACCTGGTGGCGGCGTGCAAGGCCCGCGGCTGGAAAACCCTGCTGCTCTCCGGGGACAGCTCCCCCATGGTCGCCAGCGTCGCGGCAGAACTGAACATCGACCTGGCCATCGGCGGCCTGCGCCCGGACGACAAACTGGAGAAGCTCAAGGCATTGCAAAACGAAGGGCACAAAGTGCTGATGCTCGGCGACGGCGTCAACGACGTGCCGGTGCTGGCAGCCGCCGACATCAGCATTGCCATGGGCTCCGCCACCGACCTGGCCAAGACCAGCGCCGATGCGGTGTTGCTGTCCAATCGGCTGGACGCACTGGTGCATGCCTTCGCCCTGGCCCGGCGCACCCGCCGCATTATTATCGAGAACCTGCTCTGGGCAAGCCTGTACAATGGCCTGATGCTGCCGTTCGCGGCACTGGGCTGGATCACACCGGTCTGGGCGGCGGTCGGCATGTCGATCAGCTCATTGATCGTGGTGCTCAACGCACTGCGCCTGACCCGCGTCGCCGGTGATTCGGCCCAGGCCGCGCCTGCCACCTCTCGCCCCGCGACGGCCTGACCAGGAGATTTCCATGCCCGCGCTCTATGTCATGATTCCTGCTGCGCTGCTGATCGTTGCCATCGCCGTGTACATTTTTTTCTGGGCGGTCGACAGCGGCCAGTATGACGACCTCGAAGGCCCAGCCCACAGCATCCTGTTCGACGACCAGGACCCAAAACACCAGGCGGCGGTAGACACCACGCAAGCGACTCAAAAAACCGCCAGCCCCGACGACGAAGGCGCCCCACCCCGTGGCTGACCTGCTGCCCCTGCTGAGTTCGGCGCTGATTCTGGGTTTGCTCGGCGGCGGCCATTGCCTGGGCATGTGCGGCGGCCTGATGGGCGCCCTGACCCTGGCGATCCCGCAGGAGCAACGCAGCCGCCGCCTGCGCCTGCTGCTGGCCTACAACCTGGGCCGCATCCTCAGTTATGCCACCGCCGGCCTGCTGCTCGGCCTGGCAGGCTGGGCACTGGGCAATAGCCCGCTCGCCACCGGCATGCGCGTCGTGGCGGCACTGCTGCTGATTGCCATGGGCTTGTACCTGGCAGGGTGGTGGAGCGGCCTCACCCGTATCGAAGGCCTTGGCCGAGGCCTGTGGCGGCATATCCAGCCGATTGCCAACCGCCTGCTGCCGGTGTCCAGCGCGCCACGCGCCCTGCTGCTCGGCGCGCTTTGGGGCTGGTTGCCGTGCGGCCTGGTCTACAGCACCCTGCTGTGGGCCGCCAGCCAGGGCAATGCCCTCGACAGCGCCCTGCTGATGCTCGCCTTCGGCCTCGGCACCTGGCCGGTCCTGCTAGCCACCGGCCTTGCCGCCGAACGCACCCGCGCAGTACTGCGTAAACGGGGCGTGCGCATCGCGGGCGGCCTGCTGGTGATCCTCTTCGGCCTCTGGACCCTGCCCGGCCCGCACCAGCATTGGCTGATGGGCCACTGAAGCGGCGTTGATGCAAATCAACACCCTGTTGCGAATCGCTCCCTAGACTTCAAACATTGCCGCATCTCTAGGGACTGCCTCCATGCTCGACGTACTTCGTTGGGACTCTGACCTGATTCGCCGTTACGATCTGGCAGGCCCACGCTACACCTCCTATCCAACTGCCGTGCAACTGCACAGCCAGGTGGGCGCCTTCGACCTGCTGCACGCCCTGCGTGACAGCCGTCGAGCGGTGCGCCCGCTGTCGCTGTATGTGCATGTGCCCTTCTGCGCCAATATTTGCTACTACTGCGCCTGCAACAAAGTCATCACCAAAGACCGTGGTCGCGCCCAGCCCTACCTGCAGCGCCTGGAGCAGGAAATCCAGCTGATTGCCTGCCACCTCGACCCTAACCAACAGGTCGAGCAGTTGCACCTGGGGGGCGGTACTCCCACCTTCCTCAGCCACGAAGAACTGCGCCAGCTCATGGCTCACCTGCGCAAGCACTTCAACTTGCTCGACGACGACTCCGGCGACTACGGCATCGAAATCGACCCGCGCGAAGCCGACTGGTCGACCATGGGCCTGCTGCGCGAACTGGGCTTCAACCGCGTCAGCCTTGGCGTACAAGACCTCGACCCGCAAGTACAGCGGGCCATCAACCGCCTGCAAAGCCTGGAGCAAACCCGTGCGATCATGGAGGCCGCACGTACCCTGCAGTTCCGTTCAGTCAACCTCGACCTGATCTACGGCCTGCCCAAGCAGACCCCGGAAGGTTTTGCCCGCACGGTCGAGGAAGTGATCAAACTGCAACCAGACCGGCTCTCGGTGTTCAACTACGCACACCTGCCCGAGCGCTTCATGCCGCAACGGCGGATCGACGCCAACGACCTCCCCGCCCCTGCGGCCAAACTCGAGATGCTGCACAACACCATCGAACAGCTCACCGCTGCGGGCTACCGCTACATTGGCATGGACCACTTCGCCCTGCCGGACGACGAACTGGCCATCGCCCAGGAAGAATCGACCTTGCAGCGCAACTTCCAGGGTTACACCACCCACGGGCACTGCGACCTGATTGGCCTGGGTGTTTCGGCGATCAGCCAGATCGGCGACCTGTACTGCCAGAACAGCAGCGACCTGAACGAATACCAGAACAGCCTGACCCTGTCACAACTGGCCACCAGCCGCGGGCTGATCTGCAACCAGGACGACCGCGTGCGCCGCGCCGTGATCCAGCAGTTGATCTGCCATTTCGAGCTGAAGTTCGAGACCATCGAACAAGCATTCACCCTCGACTTTCGCGGCTACTTCAAGGACCAATGGCCGGCACTGGAAGGCATGGCCAAGGACGGCCTGATCAGCCTCGACGCCCAAGGCATCACGGTACTGCCAGCGGGCCGCTTGCTGGTGCGCTCGGTGTGCATGGTCTTCGACGCCTACCTGGACCTGCACAACCGCCAGCGTTTCTCGCGGGTCATTTGACGATGAGTGGCCACAGACACCGATCAACAGCCTGTATAGCGCGCTGGCTTCAGGGAATTTGCTGAGTTACCCTTATGGCTTATGTGTGCTTTACCACAAGGACTGATGAAATGTCTGAGCCAGTTAAACAACGCGCTCACAACCAAGCCCATTGCAAGGATTGCAGCCTGGCGCCCCTGTGTCTCCCCCTGTCACTCAACATGGAAGACATGGACGCACTGGACGACATCGTCAAACGCGGGCGTCCGTTGAAGAAAGGCGAGTTTCTGTTTCGACAGGGCGAAAACTTCGGCTCGGTCTATGCCGTACGCTCAGGCGCACTGAAGACCTTCAGCCTGAGCGACAGCGGCGAAGAACAGATCACCGGCTTCCACCTCCCCAGTGAGCTGGTCGGGCTTTCCGGCATGGACACCGAGGCCTATCCGGTATCAGCCCAGGCCCAGGAAACCACATCGGTGTGCGAGATTCCCTTTGAGCGCCTGGACGAACTCTCGGTACAACTGCCGCAATTGCGTCGCCAGTTGATGCGCGTCATGAGCCGGGAAATTCGTGACGACCAGCAAATGATGCTGCTGCTGTCGAAGAAAACCGCCGACGAGCGTATCGCCACTTTCCTGGTCAACCTGTCGGCGCGCTTCCGTGCTCGCGGCTACTCGGCCAACCAGTTCCGCCTGAGCATGTCGCGCAACGAAATCGGCAACTACCTGGGCCTGGCGGTGGAAACCGTGTCCCGGGTGTTTACCCGCTTCCAGCAGAACGGCCTGATCGAAGCCGAAGGCAAGGAAGTGCGCATCGTGGACCCGATCCAGCTGTGTGCCCTGGCGGGCGGCGCCCTGGAAGGCTGAACACCGCGTATAAGCGGGTATACTGATGGGCATTTGTTCCTCAGGATACCCGCACCATGCCCAGCGACACTTTCAACCTCAAGGCCTTGATCCGCCCGGTAATGGACTTCCCCAAGCCCGGCGTCGTGTTTCGCGACATCACCCCGCTGTTTCAATCGCCCCGAGGCCTGCGCCATGTCGCCGACGCCTTTATCGAACGCTACGTCGAAGCTGAGTTCAGCCATATCGGCGCCATGGATGCGCGTGGCTTTCTGATCGGCGCGATCATTGCCCACCAGTTGAACAAACCGCTGATACTGTTCCGCAAGCAAGGCAAACTGCCTGCAGATGTGCTGACCGAAGGCTACCAGACCGAATACGGCGAAGCCTTTCTGGAAGTGCATGCCGACAGCCTGTGCGAAGGTGACTCGGTACTGATCTTCGACGACCTGATCGCCACGGGTGGCACGCTGCTGGCCGCGGCCAACCTGATACGCCGCACCGGCGCCCAGGTGTTTGAAGCCGCAGCGATCATTGACCTGCCCGAACTGGGCGGCTCACAGCGCCTGCAGGCGGCGGGCATTCCGACGTTCTGCCTGACCACCTTCTCCCTGAGCGAACAGTAGCCAAGACACCGTCGCAGGCAAGCCTGTTGCCACAGGAGCCCGGGCAGCAGGCTGCCTGCGATACCGTTATCCGCACACATCCAGTGCCATTGATATAACCCCCGTACCCCATCGTCCATCTACTTTGAATCATGACTTCCAAGGAGATAGACATGGACCGTCCAAGCGCCCATCGCCTTCGGCGGGGCAGGTTTTCCGAACCTGGCAGGCTGTATCTGTTGACCAGCGTCACAGAGCATCGAACACCTATCCTCACAGACCTGAGGCTCGCACGACTGTTGGTCGCTGAGTTCCGCCATGCACAACAGGCAAGCACTGCGCGATCACTCGCCTGGGTGGTAATGCCCGATCACTTCCATTGGCTGATGGAACTGCGACAGACAACCTTGAGCAGTGTGATGCGGCAGCTCAAATCGCGAAGCACCTGCGCAATAAACAAGGCCTGCCTACGTTCGGGCCGGCTATGGCAAGCAGGCTTCCATGACCGCGCGTTACGCCACGAAGAAGATGTTCGGGCCATTGCCCGCTATATCATCGCCAACCCCACTGCGCGCCGGGCTGGTTCAAAAAATTGGCGACTACCCTCACTGGGATGCCGCCTGGCTCTGAACCACTGAATGCCTGTGATGGCTAGTGACTGCATCGCGGGCAAGCCCGGCTCCTACAGCTGGCGCAGACCCTGTTGGAGCTGGCTTACCTGCGATGGCCTCGGTGGGGTGCCAGCGAGTTCGCGGCGTCTGTATCGCGGGCAAGACCCAATCCCACAGCTGGCGCGGGCTCTGTTGGAGCAGGCTTGCCTGCGATGGCGTCGGTGAGGTACCAGTGAGTGCGCGGCGTCCGTATCGCGGGCAAGCCCGGCTCCTACAGGTTGCGCGGGCCCTGTTGGAGCTGGCTTGCCTGCGATGGCGTCGGTGGGGTACCAGTGAGTGCGATGCTTTTCGTACAGCGACTAAAGCGAGATTGGTTTACGTCCGGCGAACGAATGCGCCAAGGTACCGCCGTCGACCAGTTCCAGCTCACCACCCAGCGGCACGCCATGGGCAATGCGCGATGCGACGACGCCTTTGTCAGCCAGCAACTGGGCGATGTAATGCGCAGTCGCCTCCCCTTCCACCGTCGGGTTGGTGGCCAGGATCACTTCACGCACGCTGCTCTGCTCGGCAATGCGGGCCATCAACTGCGGGATGCCGATAGCCTCAGGGCCCAAACCGTCGAGCGGCGACAAATGGCCCTTGAGCACAAAGTAACGCCCCCGATAACCGGTCTGCTCCACCGCATACACGTCCATCGGCCCTTCAACCACACACAGCAGGCTGTCGTCACGACGCGGGTCGGCACATTGTGGGCAGAGCTCTTGCTCGGTCAGGGTTCGGCATTGGCGGCAATGCCCAACCCCATCCATGGCCTGGCTTAGTGCCAACGCCAGGCGCGCACCGCCACTGCGGTCACGCTCCAGCAAGTGCAGCGCCATACGCTGCGCCGTTTTCTGGCCGACACCCGGCAAGGTACGCAAGGCGTCGATCAACTGTCGGATGAGTGGGCTGAAGCTCATGGGAAAAGGCCTGAACGCGACTAAACGCGGTTTATACCCGGCTGCCGGGGTGGCGTCAAATCCACGGCAACGCCCCCCGCCACCCTGCCCAAGGGTTACTTAGCGTTCGATTTCGGTCTTTTTCTCGCCTTCGATCAGGTCGAAGGCATAGCTGCGCCCGCCGGTTTTATCGAACTCAAGCACAGCCCCTGGCAGCAAACGGTGCACAACAGCCGAGGCGCAGTTCTTGCCCTTGCTTTCACAGGCACGGAAACGGTCCAGTTCCACGGTTGCATTACCATTGTTACGCACCACCAGCTTGCCCTGGCGCTCATCTATATCGACCTTGAACTGGGTGTTCGTTGGGCGTACGTAGAACAGCGAACCGAAACCCGCCATGACCTGAACACCGGCTTCCAGGCTGTCCTTGTAGTCCTTGGCACCGTCGGCATTCACCTCAAAGCCATCACCAACCTCAGGCACCACGGGGTTGAAGCGCAGGCGGTAGTAGCGCTCGCGGTCGCGCTCACCCCGGTACAGCAAACGCACCGACTGCATGCCAGAGGCCGGGATAATCAACCGAGCGGGGCTTACCACCAGTGAGCGGCTGGCACTGTCCTGGCCATCGAGGGACACTTCACGGAACTTGCCGTCCGGCCCACGCACCAGCTCCCAGACGCTGACCTTGACGAACGCCGTGGAAGTGCCGCCATTGTAGATACGCTTGACCTGAGTGGTCTTGGAGGCATCGAGATAATCGTTCAGGGCGCCGATGTTCAGGCGTGGCATCGCTTGGGCAGCCCAGGGTTGCAACAACAGCGCAGCGGCAATGATCAGTAGTTTTTTCATGGCATAAACCCTTGTTAATGGTATTTGGAAACAACCAACTAACCGGCATGCAATGATCCCTAACCGGCGAGGCAGATTCTTCCAAACAAACAGCCGCGGACATACCGGGCTATTCCGCTAGAGGTGTAGGACTATTCCTACCAAGGGCACTACCAAAGACACTGCCAAACCACACATCCCAAGCTCAGCGCCCGGCGCCACATCACTCACAAGGGTGTTTCAAAGATCAGATTGACAAACCCCTGATAATGCCCGGGCGCATAGGGCCCGTCAGCGGCAGAGATCTGCACCGGCATGTACGCCTGCACGCTGCTGTCGGCGGCCGAAAGCACCTCTTGAGCGATCAGGTTCAGCTCTCTGCCGTTCACCTTCACAGTGAGTGGAATTGAATCCGAACCACTGGTAATCACCGGCTGCTGGACCAGCCTGGCCTGGATGCCCCCCGAAACGCTCTTGGCGATATAGCGCTTGGTCAACGGCCGCAGGCGCTGCTGCATCACGTTATAGCTCAGCGCCTGGCTGCGCTGGTCCCAACCGCCTTCAGCTTGGACATAAAACTCCTGCGACGGAACCTGAACAATGACCTCAACCTGTTTCCGAATATCCACTGCCATTGCACTGCCCGCGACGAGCAATGCTAACGGGATAGCCAAGTACTTTTTCATATTAGGCTCGCTAAAAAATTCTCAGATACAGGCCCGACAATGCCAACGCACCTGGGGTTACCTGCCCAAGGCCACTGCATAACCGGCCAACAACACACACTCAGCCTTTAAGCGCGTAGGGTTTAAGGGCCTCGCCTTCGCGCAGCTCGAACTGGTACGTGCGCCCGGCCTGCTTGGTGAACTCACGCACCTTCCCGGGCCGCACATGGTAGGTATACGGGGCAGTACACTGCTCGCCCTTGCTGTCACAGTCCTTGAACGACTCCAACACCACCGACGCCGTACCGTTGTTACGCACCCGGAACATACGCGGCTGGTCATCCAGCACCGTGGCATAGCGGACGTTACGCGGTGCCACCAGCAGTACCGTGCCAAAGCCCTTGAGCACACTGACGTCCGCTGCAAGGGTTTTCTGGTACTGGGCCGCCTCTTCCTTGCTCAGGGCAAACTCATCCTCGCCTTTGGGCAACACCGGCTTGAAGCGCAGACGAAAGTAGCGCTCCACCGTCCGGTCACCGCGAAACAGCAGGCGTACGTTCTGCATACCCTGGGCCGGAATGATCAACCGCGAAGGCGTTGCCACCAGCGCCCGTTGCCCGCTGTCCTGGCCATCCAGCGGGGTTTCCTTGACCTTATCGTCGTGATCGAAATGCATCTCGGCCACCGACACGCTGACAAAGGCCGTTGAGCTGCCGATGTTGTTCAAGCGCTTTTGCATCGTGCTGCGCTCTGCGCCCAGGTAGTCATACAACGTGCCGACGTAAAGCTCGGGCATGGCCTGCGCCACACAGGCCTGGCCAAGCAGCAGCGCTGCCCACAACTGACGTTTGATCATTACCATTACGCTCCTCTTGAGCCGCCTCACCTCGCACCCCAGGTGCTAGAGCAAGGCATCGAACACCACCGTGACATTCCCCCGGTAGGTGTCTCCCGGGTTTGCCACCATCGCTGCCGCTTCACCAGGGGCCGTCGCAAAATGTAGCGCCCCGGGCTGGTTGAACACCGGCGTCACCGTCTCGACACGCAGCGGCATCGTGCGCCCGGTCGGGATCGGGTGGCGCTCTACCGCCTGCCCGTTATGGAGCTGAAGGCCCCCGGGCAGCGACATCTTTATATCCAACGCGGCAGTATGGTTATTGCGGGGGTTTCGAACACCACATAAGAGGCCGACTGGGTACTCACACTCCATGAAAACAGACATCGGCCCGGTTTTGGTAATCCGGAACGGCAGGTCGCGCACCAACTTCTCGGGCGCAGGCCCGCCATTCAGCCAGCGCATCCAGCCACCGGGCGGCTCGAGAATGACCTTGTCGGAGTTGGCCGGGAACTGCAGTTCGAAGGCGTGTCGTACATCGAGTTCGAATTTGATTTTCAGGCTATTGGTATTGAGGTTTGTGACGTTATTACCGAGAGCAATTTCACCATTCTCGCCAACAGTGTAATTTACCTCACCCGTATAGATACCTGCTGGCAATGAAAGTGGGTTAGGGGCGATCATGCTGTAACCAACAGAAAACTCTGAAATATCCGCAACAGCCCTAAGCCCCTCAGCGTCCCGATCAGAACCCGCGTGACAACCAGTGGGAGCATCAGGATTATTAATACGCCACAGATTAACAGCCCAAGTACCATTACTAAGAGCCGGCTCCAATACTCCACACCCCCCAAAGACATACGCCCCATAATTCGAGGGTAATCCGAGGCCACTTCTTTTTACTAAATACACACTGGACGACGTGAACGAAAAATTCAATTGAACAGGAGGCCCACCAGCCACAGAAACGTCGACAAGCCGACTTCTCGGAAGCAGCACATAAAATTTGTCTCTCTCATTTGGGGCCCACGTCACCGTTTCTTTAGTGTAATTAATACCTAAATCAATGGATTTTCCATCCTCCCCCTGACATGGAGCATAAGACGGCCAACGACTACAAAACCCACTAATCGGCGTCGTATTCTTAAACCGCGTATTCGTCGTAGAAGGCCGGTACTCCGCCGTAATCGTCACCTCGGATGCCGCCGCAACCTCGGCGCCACCCAGCAGCGCCAGCGAAAGCGCCGCCAGGCGCATTGTTTTCATCGGTTTCATACCGACCTCTCCATCGTCGTTGTCGTCAAGGTTAGCCACGCTTGGCGCTTGGCGCCTTGGCCGGTTCTGCCGCTGCCAGCCGCTCGGGCGTGCAGGTCTGGTCGCCGACCAGCAACACATCGTGCTCACGCTCGTAGCGGTCTTTGTCCAGGCGCAGGAAGCACTGCTGGCCACCTTTGTGCCGCACTTCCAGCGTAGGCGTGGACTCGCTCATTTCCACCGAGAAGAACCCATCGGCCTCACTGACACTGCGGCTGGCATGGTTGATTACCATCGCGCCACGCAGCGGCTCGCCGCTCTTGTCGAGCAACCGGCCGATCACGGTCACGGTGCGCATGATCCGCACTTTCTGGTATGCCACACCGCCCTTGTTCAGGTGGTAGCTGGCCGAGGCCGGCTGGATTACCGCCGCAGGCGCCGCATCGCCGTTGAAGTCGAACTGCAGGTTGCCGGACTTGTACGCCGACACCGGGACCAGGTTGCGCCCCGGTTTAAGGGTGCTGGCCAAGCCCTGTTGGTCGTAGGCCTGCATTTCCAGGTCGGTGAAGTCGGACTCGACATCCACCACCATGGCCGACTGCATCAGGCCGGTGTCGCCGGTCATGGCCACTGAGCCGCCACCAATGCCCACGGTGCTTTGCAGGTTCAGGCCGCCACTCAGTTCGTTGTTGAACGATGAGGTTTGCAGGTGGGCAGAACCGGACATGGCACGGCCTTGCAGCTCTGCACTGGAACCAACGCCCACGCCGAAGCTGTCGGCGTTGAGGGTACCGGTCACGCTGCGCAGCACGCCGTGGTCGAGTTGCTGCTGATAGCTGAGCGAGGCGTTGTGCTCGCGGCTGCCGTCACGGCCAGTGCGGCTGCCAAGGCTGCCATAGGCACGGCTGCCATCGCTGCCCAGGCTCATGGTCAGGCTGACATCGACGCCGCGGTTACGCGCCCCACCGCTGCTGGCACTGCCGGGGCGGTCGAACACCGAGAAACGCCAGGTCGCATCCGAACCCATGACCATGCCACGGCGCACCCAGGACAAGTCGACACCCACACCCGAGTTGGCACCAGTGCTGTGGTTAACCCGCAGGTTGGCGCTGTTCTTGTCGTCCAGGCGCTGCTGCAGGCTGAGCGAATTCTGTTGCGTTTCACGCACTTCACGCTTGGCACGGCTGTTCAGGCGGTCTACCGAGTTACCGGTGGTGGTCTCTATCCAGGAACGGCTGTGGCTGAGGACCACGCTGCCGCCTTTGTGGGCATAGATGCTTTGCAGGTCGTAGCCATTGCCCTGGTTTTCGGTGTGATGCAGGTTACCGTACAGCTTGACGTTGTCTTTGATGTCCCAATCCAGCGAGGTGCCGTACTGCATGGCGTCGTTGACTCGCTCGGTAGAAAGCCCCAGCACGGCACGTGGGTGCAGCAGGTAGTTGGCCATCACCCCGGCGCCCAGGCTTTTCGCCCGGTCATCCTGCCAATTGCTCAACAGGTCCTGGCTTTGCCCCAGGTAGGCGTTGTAGCGCCAGCGCTGATCGGGGTTCGACCAGTTGCGTGGCTTGTACACGAACTCTTCGCTACGCGAGGTGATCTCGCCATCTTCAATCAGGCGCACTTCCACTTCATAGATACCCCCCGGCAGGCTGCGCGTGTCGAGGGTTTGCAGGCCTGGTTGCACGGCCTGGGTGTAAATCAACGAGCCATCACGGTACACCTCGACCGTCGCCGGGCGGTTGGGCGTGACGTAGATCGGGGTGGTGCTGGCCTGGCCGTCATTGATCACCAGGCTGTCGTTCGAGCCGAACATGAACCCTACGATGCCCTCCGGGCGACTGCCCAGGGTGTTCGGCTGACGGGTAAGCCCTTGAGCGCTCGGGGCAAAGTAGCCCAAACGGTAGAAGCGGTCATCGACCAGGCGGTCGGCGTGCAGGTCACTGACCCGGTAGCGTTGCATCTGGCCGCCGGTACCCGAACTGCGGTCCACCTGGCCACGGGCCGTGGTGGTCCACTGCCCTACACTGCCTACACCTTCCAGGGTGTAGGTGCCATGCACGTCGCGCTCACCGCCGGAAAGGTTCAACTGGTTGCGCAGCAGCACGCCGTGGCTGCCCTGCTCGGGCAAGGCATGAAAACGCGCCAGGCTGGCATCACGCTCGGCGGCCTGGGTCAGAATCGACAGCTGCGAGTTGGCCAGGCTGTAATGCAGGGCCAAGAGGCCATTGGCGCATTTTTTGGTGCAATCGCCCAACGGCTGCGGTTCGTTCAACGTGGCCAACCACTGCTGCAACACCTGCGCCGAAACCTCCGACTCGTGGGTATCGGTGTACTCAAGCAGTTGAACCTTCTCGTCACGGCTGAGCACCAGCATGGCTTCTGCCATGAAGCGGCCGTCGAGGTCGACCCGTACGGCCAGGGGTACATCAAAGAAATGATCACGAAACTCCGCCGGCAGGCCCTGGGCCTGGGTCAGCAGCGAGATTGCGCTCGAGGGCTGCTGGTTGGCCTGAGCTGTACCCAGCCCAATGCTCAACGCACCGGCCAGTGCAAGCGCTAACAAACTTTTGGCGTACGGAAAAGTTGTCATGATCATCTCTCGGGCAATAAGTCCCCGGCTCGCGCAAAAACAAGCGCGAACGATTAAAGATGGGGAGGTTTAAACGGGAAAAGCGCAATAGCAGCCTGGGGGCACGAGGGGGAACACAATACCCCCAGGCATTCAAACTAGAGACGGTGTAGCGATTACAACTAGAACATCAAGGATCTGGAGTTTCAAACGTCATGTTGATAGTGCCACTGTAGTCACCTGGCTGATATGGACCGGCCTGAGCAGCAACATTGAACATCATGAACGACTCTGTAGCGGCAACAGGAGCCGGGATAACTTCCGTGCTGGTAGTAGTCAGTGCGATGCCGTTCAACTTAACATCAAGGCGAATGGCGTTTGCGCCGCTGTTGATTTGCGGCAAGCTGTCAAGCTTGGCGCTAATGGCGCCCTCGGTGCTCTTGGCAACATAACGTTTCTGGACGGGCATCAAAGTTCCCGGAACCGGATCGTAAGCAAGTGCTTGAGGGGCAGTATCCCAACCTGCCTCAGCCTGAACATAGAATGCACTGGTTGGAATATAAGCAGTGACATCAACTGCCTTGCTTTCCGTCTGAACAGCAAAGGCGCTACCAGCAGCGAGCATGGCGAAAGGAACAACCATAAACTTTTTCATTTGAACTCCACAGGGAATTTCGAGAAACGATGTGTTTGATGCAATCGACAGCCTTACATAAGCAAGTTTCTGTCTATGGCTTACAGCGCTTTCTGTCAGACATTCATCACTGCTAACCAATGCGCACAGTATGGCGATTGCTTTACACGCAAGATGTAGGTACTAAGCTCAGAAAATGTAGGAATATTCTTACTAAAGCCCGCGATAAGCGCATAAGCCGTGACTACACCTTTGTAGGAGCAGGCCTTGCCTACGATAGGATCAGTGGGGTATCAGCACGCACGCAGCGCCTGCCACACTTGTTGGCAACACGGTCATTCTGTAGGAGCAAGGCTTGCCTGCGATGGCTTCGGTGGGGTTTCAGTGAGTCCGTGGTGCCTGCATCGGGGGCAAGCGCGGTTTTTGTTGGAGCTGGCTTGCCTGCGATGGCGTCGGCGGGGTGTCAGTGAGTGCGCGGCGTCTGCATCGCGGGCAAGCCCGGCTCCTACAGGTTGCGCGGGCTCTGTTGGAGCTGGCTTGCCTGCGATGGCGTCGGCGGGGTGTCAGTGAGTGCGCGGCGTTTGCATCGCGGGCAAGCCCGGCTCCCACAGCTGGCGCGAGCCGTGTTGGAGCTGGCTTGCCTGCGATGGCGTCGGTGGGGTTTCAGTGAGTGCGCGGCGTTTGCATCGCGGGCAAGCCCGGCTCCTACAGCTGGTGCAGGCTCTGTTGGAGCTGGCTTGCCTGCGATGGCGTCGGTGGGGTGTCAGTGAGTACGCGGCGCTTGCATCGCGGGCAAGCCCGGCTCCTACAGGCTGGCGCGGGCTCTGTTGGAGCTGGCTTGCCTGCGATGGCTTCGGTGGGGTGTCATTGAGTTCGCGGCGCCTGCATCGCGGGCAAGCCCGGCTCCTACAGGCTGGCGCGGGCTCTGTTGGAGCTGGCTTGCCTGCGATGGCTTCGGTGGGGTGTCATTGAGTTCGCGGCGCCTGCATCGCGGGCAAGCCCGGCTCCTACAGCTTGCGTGGGCTCTGTTGGAGCTGGCTTGCCTGCGATGGCTTCGGTGGAGTGTCAGTGCGTTCGCAGCGCCTGCATCGTTGGCAACATGCACTGTCTTTGGCTTAAAAAGCCTCGTCGCAACCCTCGATCAACGCATCGACAACCGCCTTGGCGCTGCTCAAGGTATGCCGAAGCAGCCAGGCAGCATTGCCCTGCAGCGGCACGTCCCCCATCGCCGCGTCATACAACACGCCCTGCATCGTACCGAGCAATTCAGACACACTCTCCAGCGCATCAGGCATGGCAATACCGGGCACAACAGCAAACAACTTGCCCTGCTTCGCCGCATCGCCAGTGCCATGAAACAACGCACCTGAACCCGTGCTAACAAGGAACCTCTGCCGCTCCTCGGGCGTCATTGGGCACCGCCTTGCCTGGCAGGCGGGAAAGCGTTGGGCATGAGGGTGTGGGATAGGCTGAATATCTGCATGATGGGCTCCAAGTTTGCTCTGGAGCTGCCACGATCCTTCCTACGGGATTGGGTGGCAGCTGTGCATGGGGTAGGAATACCGGGAAACTTGGAACCCGGCCAGGCCGAAGCCTGCCCACACACAGCCGCCATAACGCGAACCACACGCTCAAAAAAGATGCGTGCAATCGCTATGGAGACGCGATGTGCGCCAAGTTATCCAACGGGTTCCTACGCCCGGCCACGGGATTGACCGTGACTTTCGCTGACGAGTCAGCGACGGGCGAACCATACCGAGCCTGACCGCAGGCTGCAACCCGGTTTACAGCTGGGGTTCTGCACACCTCGCCATGACCGCACATGCTGCACAAGGGATGGTGCAGCGTGACAAAGAGCATCCAGGTCACTACAGAAAAATACTACAAAGCATTAAGGATTCTCCGATCAAGTCAGCACAGGCCACCTGACCTGTGCTGAAATAGCCCTCCGTCCAATTGCCCTCTACAAGCCCCCTCCATCCCATGAGTCAGATGAGCTTTTCCGATTTCGAGTACGCCGGTAAGCGCAAGCAAACCCGTCGCGAGCGTTTCCTGGCCGAGATGGAGCAGGTGGTGCCGTGGAGCGGTTTGGTGGCATTGATCGAGCCGCATTACCCAAAGGCCGGCGGTGGTCGCAAGCCGTACCCACTGGATACCATGCTGCGCATTCACCTGCTACAGAACTGGTTCTCGCTGAGCGACCCAGCCATGGAAGAGGCGCTGTACGAGATCACTTCGATGCGCCAGTTTGCTCGCCTGACGCTCAGCGCTCCGATCCCCGAAGATACGACAATCATGAATTTCCGGCACCTGCTGGAGAAACACGAACTAGCTTCGGGGATTCTGGAAACCATCAACAATTACCTACGAGACAAGGGCCTGTCGTTGCGCCAGGGCACCATTGTCCACGCGCCCAGTTCGACCAAGAACAAGGAGGGCAGCGCGATCCCGAGATGCATCAGACGAAGAAGGGTAACCAGTACTTCTTCGGCATGAAGGCGCATATCGGTGCCGATGCCGAGTCGGGCCTGGTGCACCACGTCCACGGCACAGCGGCGAATGTGGCTGATGTAACGGAGGTCGCTCACCTGTTGCATGGCGATGAAAATGTCATCTGTGCCGATGCGGGTTATACCGGCGTGGAGAAGCGGCCGGAGCACGAAGGACGGCCGGTAATCTGGCAGATTGCGGCTCGTCGTAGTACCTACAAGCACTTGAACAAACGCAGCGTGCTCTACAAAGCCAGACGCAAGATCGAGAAGGTCAAAGCGCAGGCGCGAGCGAAAGTCGAACATCCATTCCGTGTGATCAAGCGCCAATTCGGTTATGTGAAAACCCGCTTTCGTGGGTTGGCCAAGAACACGGCGCAACTGACCACGCTGTTTGCCCTGTCGAATCTGTAGATGGTGCGCAGGCAATTATTGCCTGCTGTGGGAGAGGTGCGCCCATGAGGGCAGATAACCAAGGCTTTGCCTTGGTTATCCAATAATGAGCGGCTGAAAATCGGGTTTTTCGGCATCCCCAGGCCGTCCATTTCCGGCTGATGAGCAACTTGTTCGGAGCTTCCCTAACAAACTTTTGGCGTACGGAAAAGTTGTCATGATCATCTCTCGGGCAATAAGTCCCCGACTCGCGCAAAAACAAGCGCGAACAATTAAAGATGGGGAGGTTTAAACGGGAAAAGCGTAATAGCAGCCTGGGGGCACGAGGGGGAACACAATACCCCCAGGCATTCAAACTAGAGACGGTGTAGCGGTTATTCCAAAAATGTTACGGCACAGTAATTGGCGCCGGAGTTTCAAACGTCATGTTGACAGTGCCGCTGTAGTTACCAGGCTGATATGGACCGGCCTGAGCAGCAACATTGAACATCATGAACGACTCTGTCGCGGCAACAGGAGCCGGGATAACTTCCGTGCTGGTAGTAGTCAGTGCGATGCCGTTCAACTTAACATCAAGGAGAATGGCGTTTGCGCCGCTGTTGATTTGCGGCAAACTGTCAAGCTTGGCGCTAATGGCGCCCTCGGTGCTCTTGGCAACATAACGTTTTTGGAAGGGTATCAAAGCTCCCGGAACCGGATCGTAAGCCAATGCTTGAGGGGCAGTATCCCAACCTGCCTCAGCCTGAACATAGAATGCACTGGTTGGAATATAAGCAGTGACATCAACTGCCTTGCTTTCCGTCTGAACAGCAAAGGCGCTACCAGCAGCGAGCATGACGAAAGGAACAACCATAAACTTTTTCATTTGAACTCCACAGGGAATTTCGAGAAACGATGTGTTTGATGTAATCGACAGCCTTACATAAGCAAGTTCCTGTCTATGGCTTACAGCGCTATCTGTCAGACATTCATCACTGCTAACCAATGCGCACAGTATGGCGATTGCTTTACACGCAAGATGTAGGTACCAAGTTCAAAAAATATAGGAATATTCTTACTAAAGCCCGCGATAAGCGCATAACCCGTGACTGCACCGTTGTAGGAGTAGGCCTTGCCTACGATAGGATCAGTGGGGTATCAGCACGCACGCAGCGCCTACCACATTTGTTGGCAACACGGTCACTCTGTAGGAGCAAGGCTTGCCTGCGATGGCGTCGGTGGGGTGTCAGTGAGTCCGCGGAGTTTGTATCGCGGGCAAGCCCGGCTCCTACAGGCTAGCGCGGGCTCTGTTGGAGCTGGCTTGCCTGCGATGGCTTCGGTAGGGTTTCAGTGAGTGCGCGGCGTTTGCATCGCGGGCAAGACCCGCTCCTACAGCTGGCGCGGGGCCTGTTGGAGCTGGCTTGCCTGCGATAGCGTCGGCGGGGTGTCAGTGAGTGCGCGGCGTTTGCATCGCGGGCAAGACCCGCTCCTACAGCTGGCGCGGGGCCTGTTGGAGCTGGCTTGCCTGCGATGGCTTCGGTGGGGTTTCAGTAAGTGCGCGGCGTTTGCATCGCGGGCAAGCCCGGCTCCTACAGGTTGCACTTTCTGTTGGAGCTGGTTTGCCTGCGATGGCTTCGGTGGGGTGCCAGTGAGTGCGCGGCGTTTGCATCGCGGGCAAGACCCGCTCCTACAGCTGGCGCGGGGCCTGTTGGAGCTGGCTTGCCTGCGATGGCTTCGGTGGGGTTTCAGTGAGTGCGCGGCGTTTGCATCGCGGGCAAGACCCGCTCCTACAGCTGGCGCGGGCTCTGTTGGAGCTGGCTTGCCTGCGATGATTTCGGTGGGGTGCCAGCGAGTTCGCGGTGCCTGCATCGCGGGCAAGACCCGCTCCTACAGGCTGGCGCGGGCGCTGTTGGAGCTGGCTTGCCTGCGATGATTTCGGTGGGGTGCCAGCGAGTTCGCGGTGCCTGCATCGCGGGCAAGACCCGCTCCTACAGGCTGGCGCGAGCCGTGTTGGAGCTGGCTTGCCTGCGATGGCTTCGGTGGGGTGCCGTAGACCTAAACGAAAAAACCTGGGGTTCGCACTGCATCAAGTGCGAACCCCGGGTTTGGCAGAAGCGCTATATGCTAAGCAATCAGCGCGAAACAAGCGGTGTTTCAAAGGTCATGTTGACCATGCCCGAGTAACTACCCGGCGCATAAGGGCCCGCCTGGGCAGAGATTTCGATCGGAATGAACACCTGGTTGCCCCTTTGACTCTCAGGCACCACAATCTTGGCGGTATTGTCCAGAGCAACCCCATTGATGCTGACATTAAGGTTGATTGCATCGGCGCCACTATTCATCTGGGCCGGGCCTTCAAGTCGGGCCTCAATGGCCCCGGTGGTGCTCTTGGCAATCAGGCGCTGAACGACGGGCCTCAGCGTTTCGGTTACCACGTTGTAGCTCAACTCTTGCACCCGAGTATCCCAGCCGTTTTCAGCCACAACATAAAACGCAGCGGCAGGAATATGGGCAATGACTTCAACTTGCTTGCGAACGGTGTTACTGGCAAAAACGCTACCGGCAGCGAGCATGGCGAACGGGATGATCCAGTATTTCATGATATGCACCTTTGATAATGTGCGAATTCAAGCGGTTAGTAAGGCTTAACAGAAACGCCAACCGGCGCCCCCTGTTCATGGCCTGCAGCGCTATCATTCAGATCGCAGTCGCTGCCAACCAATGCGCACATTATCGACATCCTTCTGCCCCGCTTATGTAGGCGCAGAGCTCGAAGGACGTAGGAATTTTCC
This sequence comes from Pseudomonas sp. TE3910, assembly GCF_056279025.1. Classification (NCBI taxonomy): domain Bacteria; kingdom Pseudomonadati; phylum Pseudomonadota; class Gammaproteobacteria; order Pseudomonadales; family Pseudomonadaceae; genus Pseudomonas; species Pseudomonas sp. TE3910. The sequence continues at coordinate 23,076 of NZ_JBWBQN010000001.1, read as the reverse complement.
TCAGGATTTTCAATTTCGCATCATTTGCCTACAAGTAATCTCTAATGTTCGAACAAAAAAAATGCCAGGCATTGGCCTGGCATTTTTTAAGACTGACGCCTTAGAACGGCATTTTGAAGCCCGGTGGCAGTTGCATGCCGGCGGTCATGCTGCCCATTTTGTCCTGGCTGTTCTGCTCGACCTTGCGTACCGCGTCGTTGACGGCGGCGGCGATCAGGTCTTCGAGGACTTCCTTGTCTTCCTGCATCAGGCTGTCGTCGATGCTGATGCGCTTGACGTCGTGACGCCCGGTCATCACCACGCTGACCAGGCCTGCACCGGATTGACCGGTCACTTCAGCATTGGCCAGTTCTTCCTGCATCTTGGCCATTTTTTCCTGCATCTGCTGTGCCTGCTTCATCAGGCCGGCCATGCCACCTTTCATCATGGGGATCACCTCAAGTATCACATTACGGAATACGGCCAGGAGCACGCTCCAGGCCGCCAGTGTCATTCAGTTACTCGCTTTGGCCAACCAAAGCGTCCACAGGTTCAATAGTATCCTCACGCACCACGGCACCGAACTGCTGGATCATCTGCTGGATGAACGGATCAGCATGAATTGACGCTTCAGCATCACGCTGGCGCTCGGCACGGCGACGCGCAGCGGCCTGGGCCGGGGTTTCCTGCTGGGGCTGGATCAGTTCAATGACCAGGTTGATGCTGCGCCCCAGGTGCTGGTTCAGCGCGTCGTTAAGGCGACGTTGCTGGGTGGCGTTGAACAACGCGCCCTGCCCTGGGTCCAGATGCAGCAGCCAATTGTCGCCCTCGGCGGCCATCAGGGTGCAGTTGGCGGCGATATTGCCGGTCATGCCGGAAACCGGCAACGCAGGGAACATTTCCAACCATTGCAGCGCAAGCCCGGTGGCCGGCTGGGCGGCCGGCAAGACTACCGGTTCAGGCTCGGCAACGGCGGGCACCATTTCGCTGGCCAGTTCGTCCAGGTAGCTGTAGCCCATCGGGTCCAGCTCAGGTTCGTAGTAATCCTCGTCCAGCGGCGGCTCGTCGTCACGCTCCATGCCCGCCGGGCTGTAGCTGGCATCATCGTGCGGTGGCGGCGCTTCCTGCACCGGCGCGGCCACTGAAACAACAGGCTGTGCCGCCTCGACCACGTCCGCTTCAGCGACTGGCTCTGGCTCTGGCTCTAAAGCAGGCTGCACCATGGGCGGGTCGTTCCACGGCAGATCGATCTCGGCCTCAGCCGGTACCGACACAACGGGAGCGGGTTCTGCAACCGGTTCAGGCTCAGCCGGCAAGACCGGCACAGGGGCTGGTGACTCGGCCACGGCCACGGGCGCCTGTACCGGCGGCATAGCGGTGGCCGCAGCCACTGCTACCGTGGAATCAGCTGTGGCCTGGCTGATCCCCACTGGCTTTAGCGTTGGCCTGGGTGCGTCCGGGGTATCGGCCGGACGGAAGGCCAGCATCCGCAACAGCACCATCTCGAAACCACTGCGCGGGTCGGGTGCCAGCGGCAGGTCACGGCGGCCAATCAGGCCCATCTGGTAGTAAAACTGCACATCTTCGGCAGGCAGTGCCTGCGCCAGTGCCAGCACGCGTTCGCGGTCACCCTGGCCGTTATCGACCGCCTCGGGCAAGGCCTGGGCAATGGCCACGCGGTGCAGCACATTGAGCATTTCAGCGAGCACACCGCTCCAGTCCGGGCCCTGTTCGGCCAATTGCCGAACCGCCTCGAGCAATGCCCTGGCATCGCCCTCAAGCAGTGCCTGGAGCACTCCGTAGACCTGGCCGTGGTCAAGGGTACCGAGCATCGCCCGGACATCGGCGGCCAACACCTTGCCTTCACCAAAGGCGATGGCCTGGTCGGTCAGGCTCATGGCGTCACGCATCGAACCGTCGGCAGCGCGACCAAGCAGCCACAGTGCATCATCTTCAAACGGTACGTTCTCGACACCCAACACATGGCTCAGGTGCTCGACAACGCGTTCCGGGGTCATGTTTTTCAGCGAGAACTGCAGGCAGCGCGACAGGATCGTGGCCGGCAGTTTCTGCGGATCGGTGGTGGCGAGGATGAACTTGACGTAAGGCGGCGGCTCTTCCAGCGTCTTGAGCAAGGCGTTGAACGAGTGGCTGGAGAGCATGTGGACTTCGTCGATCAGGTAGACCTTGAAGCGCCCACGGCTAGGGGCGTACTGCACGTTGTCGAGCAGCTCGCGGGTGTCCTCGACCTTGGTCCGGCTGGCGGCGTCGATCTCGATCAGGTCGACAAAACGCCCTTCGTCGATCTCCCGGCAGACCGAACAGGTGCCGCACGGGGTCGAGGTGATGCCGGTTTCGCAGTTAACGCATTTGGCAATAATGCGCGCGATGGTGGTCTTGCCCACACCCCGGGTACCGGTAAACAGGTAGGCGTGGTGCAGGCGCTGGTTGTCCAGCGCGTTGATGAGGGCCTTGAGCACATGGGTCTGGCCGACCATTTCGCGGAACGAGCGCGGACGCCATTTACGTGCAAGAACCTGATAACTCATCGAAAACCGTCGCGATCCAGAAGCTGAAGAGGGCTAATGCTAGCGGAGCGGGGGCAAAATTGCATCCGGTGTCGTCTACGCTGTGCAAGAGGACAGGCAGCAGGCGGCTCAATCGTCGAAAAGCCGACCGCTCACACAGCAAAAGCGCTGTCTGAGAGAGGAAATATAAGGAGGGGTGACTTTCTAAATGGAGGCGACCCCACCAGCCACACCCCGGCACACGATGTTCCCGCTATGGCTGCTCCCTTCCGGGCCTGACCAGGTGGCATGCAAGCATGCTGGGTAATCGTTGCGGGCCTTTTGGGGTAAGGGTTTCAGGCTGATGAGGTAGCAAGCTTTCCACCTGTGCGGACACTCAGCACGGGCGCTCAAAGGACGAGGTGTGACCAGAATTGTTCCACTCAACTGGTCCACTTTATTGGTCCACTCTGGTGCTCTCTCATGGCCTACATCGTCCGTCGCCAATCCGTTTACTACCTTAACCTTCGACTACCGAAGCACCTATTCCCCAAGCGTCACACCCTTCGCATATCCCTACGGGTGCGAGAGCGTCAGGCAGCCCTATTCCTTGCCACCTCATTGGCTCAGCAGGTAAGTAAACACTTGAGTGAACACCCTCTGACGCCCCCCGAAACGCTGCGTGCGTTGTGCGTGCAGTGGCGTGAATCCACACCTAAGCCAACCGTCCAGACTGCACCTCGGAAGGCTCCAGCACCCACAGCAAAGCAGAGAAGCGACGGACCTACCCTCGCCACCCTCGCCAAGCTATATACAGAAGAAGGGAAACGCGGCGGTACATGGCGACAGGGCAGCACTGATGACATCGAGCGCGCCCTTGCCGACCTGTTCGAGCTTATGGGTGACATGCCAGCCGCAGCCTTCGACGTGCAGCAAGCTCGCCTATTAAAGGAACGGCTCAGTCGTTGCCCCCAGTACTTTGGCTTACGCCCTGAGTTCAAAGGCAAGACACTGAAACAGGTTGTCGAGTCCGCCTGCACGTACAAGACGATCACGGCGGTTACGGTGAACAATCGCTTACGCAAGCTCTCGGCCTTCCTGAACTGGTGCAAGTCAAACGGGTACATAGCGGAGAATCCGCTGGTGGGCATGAAAGTCATGACGGGATCAGCCAAGGACGCACGGCTCTCATTTGATCCAGACGACCTGACTGCCCTTCTCGATTTAACCGCACTCACGTCTGAGGCACGTAAGCATCCTTGGCGATACTGGCTCCCGCTTTTGGGGAGGTTTACTGGAGCCCGATTGGAAGAGCTTTGCCAGTTGCGGACTGGCGACTTCATCAACCTGCAAGGCATCGAGTGCATGCGCATAGACGATAGCCACGAATCCCAAAATCTTAAGAACAGCAGTAGTCGTCGAACACTGCCGATTCATCCTGAACTGATTCGTCTCGGATTCCTTGACTATATGAACGGTAAACGCGATCAGGGCTCAGAACGCTTGTTCCCTGAGCTTGATTCGGTGCGAGGAAAGCTCGGCCACGCCCCATCAAAATGGTTCAGTCGGTACAGGACTAAAAGGGGGGTAAATGATCCGAAGAAAACATTCCACAGCTTCCGTCACACGATGATCGATGATCTGCGAGAGGCAGGAGTTCAAGACTCCTTGATCAAACGAATAGTTGGGCATGAAGATTCTGCCGTTACATTTGGCGTTTATGGAAGCCGAACGCCCATAAAAGCGATGGCAGATGCTCTTTCACACCTACACCCCACTTAACACACAAAAAACCCAGAAGCAACTAAGTCTTGACAGGCGACCCTACGTTATGAGACTATTTCTGTCTGCCCAGTAAGCAGACATACAACTAAGAAGCCTCTACGCGACCTCAGTGCAAATAAAAAGCACAGAAATCGCAGGAGGTTTTTTAACGTCTAAATTTTGGCTGACCATTACCGACGGTCACAGCAGATTATGAAAAGCTCCATGATAAACGCAATCGAAGCAACACCAACATTTAGGTCGACGACATCGAATAGCTGAGTTAGCACTCCTCCGTAGAGAGAAGAATGACGAGCCCGATGCCGACCTTGAGTCGGTATTTTTACGCCCATTTTTCAGTAGAACGGAGGTATTTATGAACATCAGACTTACTTAACTTACCAGCACTACTGTGATCAGCACTGGCCAACCACTTCGGCCAAAATCTATGTAGGCATAACCAAATAGAGGTGAACGCCAACCCAAAAATAACACAAGGAGAAATATAAAAATGCCGAATTACATTGTAATCGATAAAGAATCAAATCTGATAGTCAAGATCATTAGTTCAAGCCTCAAACCAAGGCTGACTACAAAGTATCGTGCAGTACGGGTGTCCGATGCCATCTTGGCCAAGTACGATAAACGGGCAAGGCTGCGATCCCGCAACGGTACTTTGGTCGACGTCGGAGAGCTAGCAAGCGTAAGCCCTGCTTTTTTCGAACTGCTACAGGTTCGTAACTAGAACCACTACTTACTGGCCCAAACTCATGTAAAAAAGCCTAACCCTACCTACCCTATGGGCTGGGTATTTTTGTATGAGTTTCAACCAGTATATACGGGGGTGTATTTGTCGAAAATAGGCAAAGCACACCCTTCAACAAGACAAGTAACAGTAACCGGCAATACCGCGAGGAATGCCCATGAAGAGATAAATAGAACAGGAGAACCAACCCATGCAACACATCGCACGTATGCGTACACATAACATCGACGGATTTATTGTTGACCCAGCCACAGGCCAAGTGCTGGGAAGCTACACCACCCACGCCCTAGCCCCCGCCCCCTACGATTACGAACTGCCCCAGGTCGGTAAGACCTCAGCGACACACAAAAGCTTTGAGCTTGATCCGGCGCCACGTCCTGACGTTACCGAAGTTGAAGTGGAAGGTGTGCCAGATAGCGTGATTGACCTTGACGCCCAACGAGCTAAACGCGGGCCAAAGCCCAAGGTGAAGCCCAACCAGATCGTCAGCTTGTTGAAGGTGGCCCACGCCGAGAAACGTGGATGGGTGGACGATTATGTTTATGGTTCCTGCTATGTAGCGGCCGGCGATAGCAACGACAAGCTGAACGTAAAGCCTTCCCACGTACTACGGGCATGCCTTTTGGATGAGATCAGTGTTGAGGTCGTGAAGCGCGTGATTCGCCTTGAAGGATTGCGCCCCATGAGCGACCAGCAAGCACGAAGAATCTGCCAGTGTGCACGACTCGCCATTGGCGGAATGGAGCTCTACCTTGAACGCAATCCGACTGTCCTCCAGCAACTCCAGTTCGAAGTGGACTTTTCCAATTCGTACCACGATGGCAGCACGGATATTCTGCAAGAATTGGCTTGAATTTAATTACGCTCGGATAAGAGAGAGAAGCGAACGACCTTTAGGGTAGGTCACATCGGTGGCTGAATTACGCTCGGATATAGAAGGTGAAACATTCGCACACTGAAATGACACTACCCAGTCGGTACGACTGAAGGTTGATACACTTGGAATGTTATGGGGGATAATAATTGATGAAATCAACCCCCCAAAAAAGTGGTTATACTCCGTGACGTTGCCGTCACAAGGCTACCCTTTATCATCCTGACAGGATGGTTCTGTACGGATCAAGAACGTCAGTTCTTAGGGTAGGCATTATCTGTTTTGTTTTTATCTGGGTAACTCTTCCAGTGCAAACCTTCTGAACGAAGCTCAGGTTGTTTCCCTCCTTGATGCGTAGCATACATGTCCCTGCTGTTTATACATTGCGTGACTTTAATAGGATTGATAAAAACCAACCAGTTAACCCAAGTAAACCTATACAAAACTTATGATCTTAATCCTTGGGTATTGCGAAGGAAAATCTTGCCAATATCGCTACACACCCTGATTTCATTGACTGTAAGCCATATTGAACAATATCCTGCTAAGTTTATTTTGTACGAATTAGCACAATAAACCCCTTCTTCTCCCCACATCGCTAAGCAATTTCCTTTTTCTCAGGCGGCGCCGGGAATTGAAAAAATGCAAAAATGGTAATCTGGCCGCACACCTAACACTCAAGGACGACTGCCATGCCAGACAACACAGAAGCCAACATAGCGACCGCAGATGTACTCACTCTGCTGTTGCACAACCAACATGCCTTAGCCGCAGCAATCGAAGAGTTGACCCTGTGGGCTAAGGCCAGTGGTTCAAGCGAAACGCATGAAAACGCGGTCACCGCATTGCAGGCTCTCGATGCGAACGCGTCCGCCATCACCGCTGGAATTCTAAAGCTCAGGCAATAATTGCTATCAAAGAACTCTAGTTGTCTGGTAGTGCGATAACCGTCCGTCCGAAACTATCAGATAATTATTCCAGATAGCTAACTGATCGCATTATCATAGATCTATCGAATGTTACTCTAACGGATAGCTAGCCATGAACGCCCACCTGTATCTCCGTGCATCTACCAAGGATCAAGACGCCAATCGTGCAAAGACTTCCCTAGAGAAATTCGCTGGTGATAACGGTTTGACGATTGCAGGTATCTACAGCGAGAACATAAGCGGGACTAAGCTGGAACGCCCTGAGTTGATGAAGCTATTGAACATTGCTGAAGCTGGAGACGTGTTGTTGTGCGAATCCGTAGACAGGTTGAGCCGCCTGTCTCAAGCAGATTGGGAGACCCTCAAGACCACAATCAAGGCCAAGGGGCTACGTCTGGTAATCGCTGACCTTCCAACCAGTTGGCAGATGGCAACAAGCGGCATTGCAGGTGAAGTGATGCGGGTAATCAACGATATGCTCATCGAACTCATGGCAACCATGGCTCGTCTCGACCAAGAAAAACGTGTTGAACGTATCATGGAAGGCTTGAAGAACAAGCGGATTGCAGAACCACATTGGAAGCCAGCGGGGAAAGGCAAAGACACCGCCAAATGGGCTAAGGTGAAGGAAACTCTAGCAAAGCACCCAACTATGTCTGCTGATGATATCGCCAAGGTGGCTGGCTGTGGCGTTGCTACGGTGTACAGGATCAAGCGTGAGATGGCTTGAGGCTTGCCGCAGATAGCGTTGTTATAAGCGGCTCTCAAAGGACTCAGAGTTATTTAATATTTACGACAACTTCTGGCTTGGCCGATTGCACATCGTTAAGAGATGCACGCTTAATTCTATTTTTCCAAACGCCATACACCCCGTCTGTATTACTTTCTCCAGCCTGAAATCAAGAACAAGCTTAAGGTGCATGGTCATCGCGGCGCGGGGGCTGGGAAATCAGTATATGATGCCCCCTACAATAATTTGGTTATAGAACGTCTCGCCAAATTCTGTTGGCCTTACAGAGATATCCATATCGGCCGTATCACCACTGTAGGTTGATTTATAGCCAACCTTCAGCAATCCATAATTTGCCAGTATGCTTGCAGCTGGTGCATCAACCGCAATCATGCCTTTAATTTGATAACATTGCTTTATCTGTTGCTGTAGGTATGGGTTCAAGCTCTTGATGATGTGAGCATAAATGTCGAAAGATTGCTTACTTATCGTGCCAAGAGTCATGAGTGCAAAGGCGCGCCCAAGCATTGTCGCAAGCTTGGGGTGATCCAGTTTATCTAAGATCATCAAAGCTACTTCACCTACATTTTCGACCCCTTCCTGATCGGCACAATTCTTGTTTAGGAACTCAATACGCTTGCGGGGAGAAACCTTGTTGATTTCTGTAAGGAAAGCAAGCATATTCTTTGCAAAGAAATGTGCAGAGACTTTGTTACCCGCCTTGTATAGGCTAATTGCAATGCTGAGTATTGGAATCTCTTTGAACACTCCATCTATACAAAACTTGTCTTCCAAGACAGCATCAATGGCTACCTCTCCACCATCTTTGAAGAGTTCTAGTGCTTGCTCGCTGTTCTTGATTGTAGTGATGAAATTACTAACGGTGCCCATGAGTTTCTCCGCTGGCAGGACGGGAGGCATCGTAGCCTACTCTAAACCAAATGGCCAACACCGTTATCTACTTCCAATAAAACTGTGTTTGTAAGGGGCTACTTTTCGGCGGCGAGGCTAGCGGAGTTTCGTGTGAAAACACTCTTTCCTGCATCACTTAGGAATCAACAGATAGGCAAGATAGCTATTTATTAGAGCCCCCAAAATCGTCGCCAACCATGAAACTATTGATACACCGTACTTAGAGTTGAGAGATTGCTTACCCCTGCTCATTCTAATCGTGGCATTGGGAATGTATGACATATGCAACCACTCGATAATCCTTATAGTAATTACAAACACCACTACGAAGCCTGCCCTTTTCCAGAATGACTGAATATCCACTATCACAACCAACATAGCGAAGAATGCTAGCTGAGTCAGGCTAACGCCATGCTTTTTGAAGTTCGTTACTAAATTCCTCCTTCTCTTATTGAGTTCATCCAGCAAAACCCTTGCTTTCCCCTCAACCCAAATTTCACGCACACCTTGAACAACAATTTTGCTTATACCATGTTCAACAAGTTCAACAATGACCATCTTGTTCACGCCGAACTCATCCGGTTCCTGTATGAACAATTTCAGATAATTCAGTTCATCAAGACCATCAATTGCAGCTTCAAAATCAGCACCATACTTAGTGACCTCTGACCCACCATTGCGGTATGTGATAATCAGCCGCCCACCTGAATTGAAATCTTTCTTCACCAATTCGATCAGTGAAAGTACAGCCTCTCTATCTAAATTCAACGCACCTAGAGTATGGGTGCGTGTATAGAACTGCTCGATTTTTACGTCCGAGGTCGAAGCATTTAGGGTTTTAGACCCACCATGAGGATGTGCGATAAATGGCCCGCCAGACCCGAGGGTAGTCGACCACTCACCTTTCAAACTTCCCTCCGTAGTAAGAACACCCTCAACCGTCAAGTCGCCGAACATCACGTTCTCAACAACAGTCGCTGTCTTTCCTGTTAAATGAATACCGTCTTTGAACGTGCCTGTCACATTGTACACGACGACGCCATACTGTTCATCTTGAAATCTAATGATCCCTTCAAGCTCGTCCTCATCCCTAGTAAAGGAGATAGCAAGATTTCCAGTATTTGTACCAAATGCCCTGCCTGCCCAGCTTTTCCCTAAATGTGCCATAACTCGCCCCCTCAGAAATACCTGAACATTCTTACCACTGCATATGGCTCATCATTGGTACTGTAGCTACAGGCCCAACCAGTGCAACCAACTGTGCTTTCATTATAATTTTCTCCATTACGTTAATAGCAGATTGTGCTCACCGTCTGACCATAGGGCAAGTATCATACGGCAGGTAACCGAGTGCACCAAAGCTTCTTGTCCTCTGCATTTCTACCCGGCCTCCAATAAACGTCACCACTCAATTCATTGGGAACTTTGTAGACAATCTTCGTTGTGAGCTTGATGAAGGGATTCAGAGACCTCAATCGGATGCCGTACCCTTCACTCATTACCGATTCCGTAGTGTCAAATTTATAATCCTTGCCGTCCTTCCTGATAAACAGACTTCCCTCAAATGGGAGTCGGCCCTCGTTGTCAGTATTCTTAAAAGTGGCGTTCACCGTGAGATAACGCGCATCAGCATCTGGCTTTACAGCAGTGAAGCGATTGCCAGTATCAATGGACTTACTGAGAGTGCAATCATTTACAGTCACGTCGAAATATCCAACTTGCGCCTGCATGCCAACCCGCTTCTCCTCAAGCCCCTTCAGGTAAGTTGTGACATACATGTTGTAGGCATTGGTCGAAGAGCTTGCCATGGCGCCTACACGACATACACCTACGTTGTAGGCGTCCGTTGAGAGTTTTCGCTCTTTAAGCGCAGCTCTCAATGCGGTGTTAGCCTCATCGAAGTCATGCCCCATCAGCCACCCCATGGATTGCTTGCGGGATAGTTCTTTGAGCTTCATCAAATCAGCGTTGAACTCCTTACCCTTCCGTTGGGCATAGAAGTCTCCTAAAACAGTGTCGTTACCAAGAGCAAACCCGAGGGACTCGGCAGTCATCAATGTTTTCTGGACTGAGAAAAGGAACTCATTTTCTTCTGTAGATAGGCCACTTCCATCAACTAGAACTTTGTCGCAGTCTGGCAGCACCTGCTTATTGGCGTTCTTCTTCGTAGCTGCGATGGATAATCCGGGGACTGCAAGACAGATCATCAGAGTGATCGCGAAGCGACTGGTACGCATTTCAAATCCCTTTGGACGGCCTTAAGTGATGGCCAAAGCGTATCCAGATGGCACGTTGCCAACAACAAATTTCACTTGGATATTGGCTACGGATGACTCGAATACACCCAGAGGGGTGGGCTGGATGATGCTAGCGTGGGCACGACCGCGATAAACCTTAGCCCCCGCCCAGCCCCGGATACTCAACAACGACAACGCAGATCAATCGGCCGTAATGGCGAGATGAAAATGATCAAGGTAAGATTGCCAGCACAGTGCACCACTTAGGTGTACCTAAACGCTGTCACACTTCGAGATTTTTTGAGCGAGAAATCCTTGAGAATTCAAGGACTTACGTAATGGAGGCGGCCCCACCAGCCACACCCCGGCACACGATGTTCCCGCTATGGCTGCTCCCTTCCGGGCCTGACCAGGTTGACGGGTAATCGTTGCGGGGGGACCGATGGGGCCACCACTACGCGGCTCATCAAGCGACGAGCCGCGCCATTGTACCGGTCTTGCGCCAAGTTACAACCTCTGCCTCAAGAAAAAACCAACGTTTCTCAAGGACTTGGCTTCATGCCTCGATGCCGTGGCTGGCGAGGAAGACGACAAAGGCGTCCTCATCCATCACCTGAAGGCCCAGTTCATTGGCCTTGGCCAGCTTGGAACCCGCGCCGGGGCCGGCGACCACGCAGTGGGTCTTGGCCGAGACCGAGCCGGCAACCTTGGCACCCAGCCCTTCCAGCTTGACCTTCGCCACGTCGCGACTCATGCGCTCCAGGGTACCGGTGAGCACCCAGGTCTGGCCGGCCAGCGGCAAGCCTTCGGCGACTTTTTTCTCACTGGCCCAGTGCATGCCGAACTCAGACAATTGCGCCTCGATGGCAAGCGCCTGGGCTACGTTGTCCGGTACGGCGAAAAATTCACACAAGCCCTGCTTGGCCTTTTCGTTAAGGCCTTTCATGACGCTCAGTTCGAGCCAGTCGCGGCTCAGCGCGATCACCTGCTCGAGGCTGCCGGCTTTTTCGGCCAGGTTCCTGGCGCCGGTCGCGGCAATGCCCGGGATGTTCAGTTTTTCGATGAGGCCTGCCAGGGTGGTGCTGGCAGCGAACTCGGCATGCACCTCGCCTTCATCCTGCAAGGCGATGCCGGCGCCGAGCAATTGGTTGATGACCGCCTGGTTGTGGGCGTCGCCAAAGAAACTGTGGATCTCATGGGCCACTTCCAGGCCGATATCCGGCAGGTAGGTCAGCACTTGAGGCAACGCCACCCTCACCCGCGCCAGCGAACCCAGGGAGCGCGCCAGCACCTTGGCGGTTTCTTCGCCGACATCAGGAATACCCAAGGCATAAATGAACCGCGCCAACGCTGGCTGTTTGCTCTGCTCGATGGCCGCCAGCAGGTTCTTGCTGGACAACTCGGCAAAGCCTTCCAGGTCGACGATCTGCTCGAAGGTCAGGCTGTAGAGATCGGCAGGCGAACGGATCAGGCCTTCGTCGACCAGTTGCTCGACGCTTTTCTCACCCAGCCCGTCGATGTCCATGGCTCGGCGCGAGACGTAATGGATGATCGCCTGCTTGACCTGCGCGGCACACGCCAGGCGCCCGACACAGCGGTAGACGGCGCCCTCGCTGACCGTCTCCTTGCCCTTGCTGCGCTTGACCAACTGGGTACGCTCGACGTGCGAACCACACACCGGGCAGGTGTGCGGAATATGAACCGGGCGTGCATCTTCCGGGCGCCGTTCCAGCACCACCTGCATGACCTGAGGAATCACGTCGCCAGCACGGCGGATGATCACCGTGTCACCGATCCGCAAGCCCAGCCGGTCGACTTCGTCCATGTTGTGCAAGGTCGCGTTGGCTACCGTGACCCCGGCGACCTTCACCGGCTTCAGGCGCGCCACTGGCGTCACCGCGCCGGTACGGCCCACCTGAAATTCCACGTCGAGTACTTCGGTCAGCTCTTCCATGGCCGGAAACTTGTGGGCAATCGCCCAACGCGGCTCACGCGCGCGAAAACCCAACTCGCGCTGATAGGCAAGGCTGTTGACCTTGAACACCACGCCGTCGATTTCATAGGGCAGGTCATTGCGGCGACGGCCGATGTCGCGGTAGTAGTCCAGGCATTGCGCTACACCCACGGCCAGTTTCAGTTCGTGGCTGATCGGCAAGCCCCAGGCCTTGAGTTGCTGCAAAATGCCGACATGGGTGTCGGCAATGTCTGCCGAGACCTGCCCCAGGCCATAGCAGCAGAACTCCAGCGGCCGGCTCGCGGTGACTTTCGAGTCGAGCTGACGCAGGCTGCCTGCGGCGGCGTTACGCGGGTTGGCGAAGGTTTTGCCGCCGTTTTCGATCTGGCTGGCGTTCAACCGATCGAAGCCCGCCTTGGACATGAACACTTCACCGCGCACCTCCAAAACGGCCGGCCACCCTGCCCCCTCTAGCTTGAGCGGAATGTTGCGCACGGTACGCACGTTGACACTGATGTCTTCGCCGGTGGTGCCATCGCCACGGGTTGCGCCTTGCACCAGCAGGCCATCGCGATAGAGCAGGCTGACCGCCAGGCCATCGAGCTTCGGCTCGCAGCTGTACTCCACGGCCGCGCCGTCCCCGAACAGGTCGCCCGCTGGCAGCTCCAGCCCTTCGACCACCCGTCGATCAAAGTCACGCAGGTCGCTTTCATCGAAAGCGTTACCCAGGCTCAGCATGGGCACTTCATGGCGCACCTGGCTGAAGGCCGACAGCGCTGCGCCACCAACACGCTGGGTGGGCGAGTCGGCTGTCACCAGTTCGGGGTGTTCTGCTTCCAGGGCCTGCAGTTCGCGGAACAGGCGGTCATACTCGACATCCGGAATGCTCGGGGCATCCTGCTCGTAGTAGCGCCGGTTGTGCTGCTGGAGTTCGGCACGCAGTGCGAGGATTCGGGTTTCGACGGTCATGTTCGTGTTCTCTTGCCATGCAAAAGAGCAACCCTGGCTGCCCAGGCTGCTGACACACCCCCGCTTTTCAGCGGTTTTCTCACGGTAGGAGCAGGCTTGTCTGCGATGCAGGCGCCGCGAATTCACGGGCACCCCATCGATCGCTTCGCAGGCACGCCTGCTCCCACGAAGATCACACAGGGGGGCTGTCAGCAACCTGAGCAGCCGTGGCTGCTCTTTGAGTGTTTAGGGTGCTTGGGATCAACGCTTCTGGGTCAGCGCCCGACGCTCGAACTCGACGATGCGCTGGCGGTAGTGCTCGATGGTCTGCGCGGTCATGACGCTACGCTGGTCATCTTTGAGCTCACCGTTGAGCTCGTGGGCCAGTTTGCGTGCAGCCGCCACCATCACGTCGAATGCCTGCTTCGGATGACGCGGGCCCGGCAGGCCCAGGAAGAAGCTCACTGCACGCGTGCTGAAGTGGTCGATGTCGTCTAGGTCAAATACACCTGGCTTGACTGCGTTGGCCATGGAGAACAGCACTTCGCCGTTACCGGCCATGCTTTCGTGACGGTGGAAAATGTCCATTTCGCCAAAACGCAAACCGCTTTCAAGAATGTTCTGCAGCAGCGCCGGGCCCTTGAAGCCGCCCTCGTCACGGGAAATCACGCTGATCACCAGCACTTCTTCTACCGGTGGCAACTCTTTGCCTGCATTGGCAGCGCCAAAGCCGGTGCTCTTGGTGCGCGTTTCGTCCGGGAAGTCATCGGACGCATCGGCGAACAGGTCCGGCTCACGCGGCTCAGCGGCCAGGTTCAGGTCGCCCTGTTGCGGCTCGCTGTTACGCTTGTTGCGCTTGGAAGACTTCGGCTTGCTCTCACGTTCACGCTCACGCAGCGGCGCACTCATGGATGGCAGGTCCTGCTCATCCAGCTCCGGCTCCTTGTGATTGTCCAGCACACGGGAAGGCCCCAGCACATCAGGGCTGCTCTCCTCGTCAGGCAGGTTGGAGAAACTGCGATCCAGACGGAATTTCAGCTTACCCTTGCCACCACGCATACGACGCCAGCCGTCAAAAAGAATACCGGCGATGACAATAATGCCGATGACGATCAGCCACTCGCGCAGACCGATTTCCATGTAATCCCGTGCCTCTGTAAAAAATGCTGATAAATAAAGGGCTTAAAGCCCTTTAAAACGTGGCGCCAACTCTATGTTCTGACAGGCGTTTTGCCCACGCGTAATAAAAATTGCCATTAAGCTAGCACGACCAAAGATAACTTTACACCGTCTGTCGCAACTGACAGGTCCATTAAGCGCAGGTTCACGCCTTATGACACCCGATCAGGCGTCGACCATTGCCATCGCCTCCTCCACATCAACCGCCACCAGGCGCGAGCAACCGGGCTCGTGCATGGTCACCCCCATCAATTGATCGGCCATTTCCATGGCGATCTTGTTGTGGGTGATATAGATGAATTGCACGGTCTGGCTCATTTCTTTTACCAGCCGGGCATAACGCCCCACGTTGGCATCGTCCAGTGGTGCATCGACTTCGTCGAGCATACAGAACGGTGCCGGGTTCAACTTGAAGATCGCGAACACCAACGCCAGGGCAGTCAACGCCTTCTCCCCACCGGACAACAGGTGGATGGTGCTGTTTTTCTTCCCAGGCGGGCGCGCCATGATCGTCACCCCTGTATCGAGTAAATCTTCGCCCGTCAGTTCCAGGTAAGCGCTGCCGCCACCGAAAACTTTTGGGAAAAGTGCCTGTAAACCGGCATTTATCTGATCAAAGGTATCCTTGAAGCGATTACGGGTTTCCTTGTCGATCTTGCGAATGACGTTTTCCAGCGTCTCCAGCGCCTCGACCAGGTCGTCGTTCTGCGCGTCCAGGTAGCGCTTGCGCTCGGACTGCTGCTGGTACTCATCAATGGCCGCCAGGTTGATAGCGCCCAGGCGCTGGATACGCCCGTCGATACGCTCCAGTTCAAGCGCCGCTTCCTGCTCGCTGGCCTGCTCGGTCAGGGTTTCGAGCACGCCGTGCAGGTCATAGCCATCGGTGTGCAGTTGTTCCTGCAAGGCCTTGCGCTGAACACTCAGCCCTTGCCATTCCATACGGTGCTGCTCAAGCTGGCCGCGCAGCAACTGGGACTGCTGCTCCGCCTGGCTGCGACGTTTCTCGGCCTCGCGCAACTCGCGGTCGGCTTCGTCCATGTGCAGGCGCGCCTGACGCATTTCGTCATCGACGCTCATGCGTTTTTCCAGCAACTCTTCGAGCTTGAGCCGCAGCTCTTCCAGCGGCGCCTCGCCCTCTTCCAGGTTCAGCGTCAACTGCTCACGCTTTTCCGTCAGCCGCTCGGACTGCAACTCGAGGCGCTCCAGCGCCTGACGCGTGGAGTCGTGCTGGGCACGCAGCGAGCCCAAACGCACCGCCAACTGGTGGGCGTGGTCCTTGTGCTGCCGCGCCTCCTGACGCACCCGGTCAAGCCGCTCGCGCAGGTTGTCGCGCTGGGCCAGCAACAGCTCACGCTGCTCGGTGTCCTGGGCCATAAGGTCAAGCGCTTCCTGCAGTTGCAAGCGCGATTCACCGAGGCTTTCGTGCTCGATGGCACGCTGCTCAAGCACCTCGCTCAATTCCTCGTCAAGACGGCGACGGCGCAGCGCCAGCTGCTCGGCACGCGCCTTGCCCGCCGACAACTGCGCCTTGAGCTCGCCCTGCTGGCGCGCTTCGTCCTGTGCCCGGCGACGGATCTGCTCGCGACCGTCCTCCAGGCTGCGCTGTTGCTCGCGCAGCGTGAGCAGTTGCTCGTCCAGAAGCTCCAGTTCGGCCTGCAAGGCTTCGTGCTCAAGGCGCAGTTGCTCAAGCTCCTGCCCTCGGGCGAGCACCCCGCCTTCGGCATCACTGGCACGCGACACCCGCAAGAAGTGCCGCCCGACCCAATAACCGTCACGGCTGACCAGGCTCTGCCCTTCGGCCAGTTGGCCACGCAGCGCCAACGCCGCATCGAGATCTTCCACCGGGCGTACCTGCCCCAGCCACGGGGCCAGGTCGACACGGCCTTGAACCTTGTCGAGCAAACTGCCCGGCAGGCTCGTCGCAGTGCCGCGTACATCGAGCAGGCGCAATGCGCCTTGATCGAAGCTGGCCAGGTCCAGACCGGTGAACGCATCGACCAGCACGGCCTGCAGGTCAGCGCCCAGCACGGTCTCGACCGCCAGTTCCCAGCCCGGCTCGACGCGCAAGCCCTCGGCCAGTCGCGGACGCTGCGCCAGGCCCTGCGCCTGCAACCAGCGAGCGGTGCCGCTGCCAGGGTCCAGCGCGGCCTGCTGCAAGGCTTCCAGCGAGGCCAGACGACCACCCAGGCGCTGCAACTCGCCCTGGGTTTGCTGCTGAGCGCTGCCAACCTGCTGCAACTGCTCGCGCAGCGCCTCAAGCCGCTCGACGGCCTGCTGCTCTTCCAGTTGCAGGTCTTCAAGGAGCAGTTCACTGCTGGCCAATTGCTCGCCCAGCTCCAGTATCGCCGCGTCTTCAGGGTCGGCACTGAGCTGGTCACGCTCCTCGCCCAGTTTGCGCTGACGCTCGGCCAGACGCTCCAGGCTGTGCTCCAGTTGCTGAATGCGCGACTGCTGCACTTCGGCCTGACGGCGCGGCTCGGCCGAACGGGTATTGAAGCTATCCCATTGTTCCTGCCAGCCATGCATGGTGCCTTCGGCTTCTTCCAGCGTCGCGGCAGACTCTTCGGCAGCCGCCAGGGTCATTTCCTGCTCGGGCTCGAGCATTTCCAGCTCTTCAGCCAGGGTTGCCAGCAACGTGCGGTCATGCCCCAGGTGCGACTCGGTTTCCTGACGCGAACGCTCGGCCTCCTTGAGGTCATCCTGCAATTGGCGCAAGCGCTGCTGGCCATGCTGGATGCTTTGCTCGACCCGGGCGATATCACCGCCCACCGAATAGAACCGCCCCTGAACCAGATTGAACCGTTCAGACAGCTCATGGTGACCGTCACGCAGGCGCTCGATGCTGGCATCGGCATTGCGCTGTTCCGCAACCAATGCCTCGAAGGCCACTTCCTGATCGCCGATGATCGCTTCACGCTGGCCCACCTGATCGTTCAGTGCACGCCAGCGCAGTGCCGCCAGCTGCGCCTTGAGCTGGCGTTCCTCGGCCTTGTATTCCTTGTACTTCTCGGCAGCCTGGGCCTGGCGGTGCAAGCGTTCAAGCTGGCGCTCCAGCTCTTCGCGCAGGTCGGTCAGGCGCTCGAGGTTTTCATGGGTGCGGCGAATGCGGTTCTCGGTTTCGCGGCGGCGCTCCTTGTACTTGGAGATACCGGCGGCTTCTTCGATGAAGTTGCGCAGCTCTTCGGGCTTGGCTTCGATCAGCTTGGAAATCATGCCCTGCTCGATGATCGAGTAGCTGCGTGGCCCCAGGCCGGTGCCGAGAAAGATATCGGTAATGTCACGGCGCCGGCATTTGGTGCCATTGAGGAAATAGGTGTTCTGGGCGTCTCGGGTGACCTTGCGGCGAATGGAGATCTCCGCATAGGCGGCGTACTCGCCGACCAAGGTGTTGTCGCTGTTGTCGAAGACCAGTTCGATACTCGCCTGGCTGACCGGCTTGCGGCTGGTCGAACCATTGAAGATGACATCGGTCATCGACTCGCCGCGCAGGTTCTTGGCCGAGCTTTCGCCCATCACCCAACGCACCGCGTCGATGATGTTGGACTTGCCACAGCCATTGGGCCCGACAACGGCCGCCATGTTACTGGGGAAGTTGACGGTGGTCGGGTCGACGAAGGACTTGAACCCGGCCAGGCGAATGCACTTGAGGCGCATGCTCAGGCAGGTACCAGCGCCGTCAGCACAAGGTCGCAACTGCGCTGACAATACTCGACCAGCACACTGCGGATGCGCGGCAGGTCACGTGCGACCACGGCCTCGAGCAATTGCGCGAACAGCACCAGGAAGTCATCCATTTCGGCCTTGCGCTGATCCAGCGCCAGGTAATACGTGCGACTCATGGCCGGCTGCAGGTTTTCGACGGTTTCCTGCAGGTAAGGGTTGTTGGCAAACGGATAGGCCGCGCGCATTACCGCGAAGCTGTCTTCAACGAATGCCTTGATGTCCTTGCGCTCGCAGGCAGCGCGCAAACGCTGCTGAATGACCAGAAACGGAGCAAGCTCGGTGTCGCTGCGCAGGTGCGTGGCAACGGCATTGCCCAACAGGATGTACAGCTCGCTCATCAGCGTGCAGAGGCTGCGTACATTGTGCTCGTTTAGCTCGGTAACGTGCGCGCCGCGACGCGGCAGGATCGTGACCAGATGCCGGCGTTCGAGAATCAGCAGCGCCTCACGCACGGAGCCGCGGCTGACATTCAGCGCCTGGGTGACCTTCAGCTCCTGGATACGCTCGGCGGGTTTGAGCTCGCCGCGAATGATCCGTTCGGCCAGGTAATGGGCAATTTGCTCGGAGAGGCTGTCCGGCGCCTTGAACGTCATGGTTTTCCTTCAAACTCTTTGAACGGTGCACAAGGGCGGGATTGTAGCGCACTTGCCCCCCACTCGCGCAGGGCCTCTCGGCCCGTTCTATGCTTAAAAAGTCAGGTGTAGAGCGTACCAAGCGCCATTTCGATCATTTTCCTGACCCGCAAGTCAGAAAGATGTTGACCGAAAAGTCAGGCCTGCTTAGAGTCAGCACAACCCCGCTCAACAACAATAATTCGCTTGTGAGGCCTTCCGTGATCCAGTTTCTCTTTAATCAGGAGCTGCGCAGTGAGCACGCCCTGGACCCCAATCTGACAGTGCTTGAATACCTGCGTGAACACCTGGGCAAACCCGGCACCAAGGAAGGCTGCGCCAGCGGCGACTGCGGCGCTTGCACTGTCGTGGTCGCTGAGCGCCATACGGATCAGGACGGCCTCGAACGCCTGCGCTATCGCAGCCTGAATGCGTGCCTGACCTTTGTGTCGGCGCTGCATGGCAAACAACTGATCAGTGTTGAAGGGCTCAAACACCAAGGGCAGTTGCACAGCGTTCAACAGGCAATGGTCGACTGCCACGGCTCACAATGCGGCTTCTGCACGCCCGGCGTGGTGATGTCGCTGTTCGCCCTGCAGAAGAACAGCGACGCCCCGGACCTGCACAAGGCCCAGGAGGCGCTGGCAGGCAACCTCTGCCGCTGCACCGGTTACCGGCCGATTCTGGCAGCCGCCGAACAGGCCTGCTGCCAGCCGCCAGCCGACCCGTTCGATGCCGCCGAGGCGCAAACCATCGCCCGGCTCAAGGCGATTGCGCCCAAAGAAACCGGCGAGCTCAACAGCGGCGATAAACGCTGCCTGGTTCCACTGACCGTGGCCGACCTGGCCGAGCTCTATGGCTCGCACCCGGAAGCGCGCCTGCTGGCCGGTGGTACCGACCTGGCACTTGAGGTGACGCAGTTCCACAAGACCCTGCCAGTGATGATCTACGTCGGTAACGTCGCCGAGATGAAGCGCATCGAGCACGTCGACGCGCATATCGAGATTGGTGCCGCCACGCCATTGACCGACTGCTATGACGCACTGAGCGCCGAGTACCCCGACTTTGGCGAGCTGCTGCACCGCTTCGCCTCGCTGCAAATCCGTAACCAGGGCACCTTGGGCGGCAATATTGGCAACGCATCACCGATTGGCGACGCCCCACCCCTGCTGATCGCCCTGGGCGCCCAGATCGTCCTGCGCAAAGGCGACAGCCAGCGCACCCTGGCCCTGGAAGACTACTTCATCGATTACCGCATCACCGCCCGCCAGGAGAGCGAGTTCATCGAGAAGATCATCGTGCCGAAGGCTTCACCCGGCTGGGCGTTCCGCGCCTACAAGCTGTCCAAACGCCTGGACGACGATATCTCGGCGGTCTGCGCGGCAATCAACCTGCGCATCGAAGGCGGCGTCATCCACGAGGCACGCATCGCCTTCGGCGGCATGGCGGCCATCCCGAAACGCGCCCAGGCCTGTGAAACGCTGCTGACAGGCAAGCCCTGGAGCCAGGCACTGATTGAACAGGCCTGCCAGGCCTTGAGCGAAGACTTCACACCGCTGTCGGATTTTCGCGCGAGCAAGGAGTACCGCTTGCTCAGTGCGCAGAACCTGCTGCGCAAATACTTCATCGAACTGCAAACACCGCACATCGAGACTCGGGTGACCGCTTATGTCTAACCATCCTCACGTCGCCAAGAGCCAGGCAGAGCTGGCCGACCTGTTCAGCCAGGACATGACCAGCGGTGTAGGCCGCAGCGTCAAGCACGACAGCGCCGACAAGCATGTGTCCGGCGAAGCGGTGTATATCGATGACCGCCTGGAGTTCCCGAATCAGTTGCACGTGTATGCCCGGTTGTCCGACCGTGCCCATGCGCGCATTGTCAGTATCGACACCGCGCCCTGCTACGCCTTCGAGGGCGTGCGCATTGCCATTACTCACGAAGACATACCGGGCTTGAAAGACATCGGCCCGCTGCTGCCGGGCGACCCCTTGCTGGCCATCGACACCGTGCAGTTCGTCGGCCAGCCGGTGGTGGCTGTGGCCGCACGCGACCTCGACACCGCGCGCCGCGCCGCGCTGGCAGCGATCATCACCTACGAAGACCTGGAGCCGGTGCTCGATGTGGTCGACGCGCTGCGCAAAAAGCACTTTGTCCTCGACAGCCACACCCACCGGCGCGGGGACTCGGCCAGCGCATTGCGCGATGCACCCCATCGCTTGCAGGGCACCCTGCATATCGGCGGCCAGGAGCATTTCTACCTGGAAACCCAGATCTCTTCGGTGATGCCCACCGAAGACGGCGGCATGATCGTCTACTGCTCGACCCAGAACCCCACCGAGGTGCAGAAACTGGTCGCCGAAGTGCTCGATGTACCGATGAACAAGGTGGTGGTCGACATGCGCCGGATGGGCGGTGGCTTTGGCGGCAAGGAAACCCAGGCGGCGAGCCCGGCCTGCCTTTGCGCGGTGATCGCGCACCTGACCGGCCAGCCGACCAAGATGCGCCTGCCTCGCATGGAAGACATGGTCATGACCGGCAAGCGTCACCCCTTCTACGTCGAATACGATGTCGGTTTCGATGACCGCGGACGCCTGCAGGGCATCAATTTCGAACTGGCCGGTAACTGCGGCTGCTCGCCCGACCTGTCGGCGTCCATCGTCGACCGCGCCATGTTCCACGCCGACAACGCCTATTACCTGGGCGACGCCACGGTCAACGGCCACCGCTGCAAGACTAACACCGCCTCAAACACCGCCTACCGGGGCTTCGGCGGCCCACAGGGGATGGTCGCCATCGAGGAAGTGATGGACCGTATTGCCCGCCATCTGGTGCTCGACCCGCTGGCGGTGCGCAAGGCCAACTATTACGGCAAGACCGAGCGCAACGTCACCCATTACCACCAGACCGTCGAGCACAACATGCTCGAAGAAATCACCGCAGAGCTGGAAGCCAGCAGCGACTACGCCGAGCGCCGCGAGTCGATTCGCCGCTACAACGCCAACAGCCCGATACTGAAGAAAGGCCTGGCCCTGACACCGGTAAAATTCGGTATTTCCTTTACCGCCAGCTTCCTTAACCAGGCCGGTGCGCTGATACACCTCTATACCGACGGCAGCATCCACCTGAACCACGGCGGCACCGAGATGGGCCAGGGCCTCAACACCAAGGTTGCCCAAGTGGTGGCCGAAGTATTCCAGGTCGATATCTCGCGTATCCAGATCACCGCGACCAACACCGACAAGGTGCCCAACACTTCGCCGACTGCGGCGTCCAGCGGCGCCGACCTGAACGGCAAGGCTGCGCAGAACGCGGCTGAAACCCTGAAGCAACGCCTGGTCGAATTTGCCGCGCGGCAGTACAAGGTCAGCGCGGAAGACGTCGTGTTTCACAATGGCCATGTGCGTGTGCGCGATGAGATCCTGTCCTTTGACACCTTGGTGCAGCAGGCCTACTTCGCTCAGGTTTCACTGTCGAGCACCGGCTTCTACAAGACCCCGAAAATCTACTACGACCGCAGCCAGGCCCGTGGCCGCCCCTTTTACTACTACGCCTTTGGCGCGGCCTGCGCCGAGGTGATCGTCGACACCCTGACCGGCGAGTACAAGGTACTGCGCACCGACATCCTGCATGACGTCGGCGCGTCACTGAACCCGGCCATCGACATCGGTCAGGTGGAAGGCGGTTTCGTCCAGGGCATGGGCTGGCTGACCACCGAAGAGCTGGTGTGGAACGCCAAGGGCAAACTGATGACCAGCGGCCCGGCCAGCTACAAGATTCCGGCCGTGGCCGACATGCCGATCGACCTGCGGGTGCGCCTGGTCGAGAACCGCAAGAACCCGGAGGACACGGTGTTCCACTCCAAGGCCGTAGGCGAGCCGCCGTTCATGCTCGGTATCGCCGTCTGGTGTGCCATCAAGGATGCCGTGGCCAGCCTGGCCGATTACCGTGAGCAACCGCTGATC